>CAVOVA010000017.1:0-27863 GCA_963699725.1 uncultured Thermoleophilia bacterium | reverse complement strand
AGAGAAGCGGGTGGGCGCCGCTCGGCAACTCGACGGTCTCGAACGCGATGCCGCGGATGTCGGCCTTGAGCATGCCCTTGGTGAGGTCCTTGGCATAGGCGGCCGCGAGGTGCAGGTACGTGTACAGGATCTGGTTCGGCTTGAACTTCCCGTACTCCTCGGGGAGGGGCTCCTTGACCTTGTAGATCATGTCGGCCTTGTCCCAGACGTCGGCGGCGGAAGCCATGGTGGCGCCGGCCGCCTTGTACTCCTTGTCGCTGAAGCCCGAGCCGACGCCGGCGCCGGTCTCGACGATGACCTTGTGGCCGGCACTCACGAAGTCCTTGACGCCGTTGGGCGTCATGCCGACGCGGTACTCCTCGTTCTTGATCTCCCTAGGACAACCGACGATCATGACTCCTCCTCGCTGCAGGGCCCATGCTTGGGTTCAGAACACGGTCTTGCGCGCACACCTGTGCACGGATTGGCAGTGTACCAAGTCAGAAGCGCGCAGAAAAGCCCAAAACACAAAGAAACTGACCACTACTGAACGGAGCGGGAGATCTGCCTCCCAGCTCCCCTGCAGAGCGTCGCGCACCCTGCGATGCCGCACCAGAACTGGATGACGTGCCGAGACTCCGGAGCCTCACGGCCCACCGTCCGACTCCCCGATGCCCGACAACGGGCGGATGCTCTGGCCCATACCAGGGCGGCTCGTATATCGTGGGGCAGGTCACCCACGGGAGGGGAGCCGGCGAATGACCGATTCAAAGGGCGTCCACGAGAGCGTAGCGGCGATCGCCGCCGGGCTGGGAGGCGCGGTCGGGGTGGCCGCCCGCAACCTCGCCAGCGGCGCGGAGACGCACATCGCCGCCGACGAGCTCTTCCCCATGGCGAGCTGCTTCAAGATCCCCGTCATGGTCGAGGTCATGCGGCAGGTCGACTCGGGAGCGCTGCGGCTGGACGACCGGCTCACGCTCAACGAGAGCGACAAGAGCCCCGGCAGCACCCTGCTCCACTGCCAAGAAGGCCTGCGCCCGAGCGTACGCGACCTCCTCTACCTGATGATCACCCTGAGCGACAACACCGCCACCGACATGCTCTGGAGGCTCGTCGGCCTCGGCTCCGTCAACGACACCATGCGGCTGCTGGGCCTGCAGACGATCGACTGCCGCATGCCGAACCGCGAGTACTTCCTCATCGAGTCGGGCGCCGGAGATGAGTGGAGCGGTCTCACCGGCCCGGAGATCGTGGCGCGCTGGCGGGAGATCGAGGCACGCGGTGACCGCGAGGACGCGTTCCGGCGCGTGCTCGCGGAGAACGCGCGTCTCAGCGGCGCCGGCTTCCTCCACCTCTACGACCGCCGCTGGGGCCGCGACGACTCGCTCGGCTACGAGGACGCGTTCGTCGTCGACCAGGCCCTGGACAACCAGTGCTCGCCCCGCGATATGGCCGAGCTCCTCGCGCTGATCGCCCAGGACGGCTGCGCCTCGGCGCCCTCCTGCCGGCTCATGATCGAGGTCATGAGCCGGCAGGAGTGGCGCGAGAAGATCCCGGCGGGCCTCCCCAGAGGACTGCTCGTCGCCAACAAGACCGGCGGCGTCAGCGGGACCAGCAACGACGTCGCGATCGCCTTCACGCCATGCGGGGCACCATTGATCATGGTCGTCTTCTGGAAGGGCCTGTCTTGCGAAGCCCAGGGCCGCGCCGACGCGGCGATCGCGGCGATCGCGGCCGTGCTCTACGAGCATCTCGGGGAGCCGGCGTGAAGGTCGCCGACGCCCGTATCCTGGTCGTAGGCGGGGTACATCGCCTCGGGCGCACCCTCGCGCTGGACCTCGCGGGCCACGGCGCCGCGGTGGCCGTCTCCTCGCGCACGGCGGGAGAGGCGGCCGACGTCCAGGTGGCCGCGCTGCGCTCGGCCGGCGCACCGGGCGCAGCGGCGATCGCCGGCGACGTGCGGCGCCCGGCCGATACGGCGCGCCTCGTCGCCGATGCTGAGACCGCCCTCGGCGGGCTCGACGCGCTGGTGTACGCGGCCAGCGGTCCGTTCACGCCGCAGCCCCCGCAGGAGATCGACGAGGCCTCCTGGGACGCGTCGCTGGACACCATCGCCAAAGGCTTCTTCTTCACGGCGTGCGCCGCCCGCGAGCGGCTCGCACCGGGCGGCGCCATCGTCGCCATCACCGACTACCTCGGCGTGCAACCGTGGGCCACGTTCGCCGCGCACGGCGCCGCGAAGGCCGCCGAGATCCACCTCGTCAAGGAGCTCGCGCGGGCCTGGGCGCCTGATGGCGTGCGCGTCTGCGGGGTCGCTCCCGGGCCGGTGGACCTCGAGGATGACGAGCACCGGGCGGCGACGCTGCGTGCCGCCGCGAGAGTCGCCGTCGAGCGCCTCGTGACGCCGGCCGACGTCGGCGCGGCCGTGCGATTCTGCCTCGAGACAGAAGGCGTGACTGGAGTCAACGTCGCCGTCGACAACGGCTCACTGGTGATGTCCTAGCGGGTCGGCGTCGGCGGAACGCCGCGGGGCCGGCCGGCGAGGCGGCGCCGGCCCGGAGGCCTCAGGTCTGGGCCGACTTGCCCTTCTTGGACTGGTCGATGAGCTCCTTGGCCTTCAAGGCCAGCCAGAACTCCATGCGGTCCTGCGACTGGTCGAGATCACGGCCCGTGATCTCCTCGACCCGTTTCATGCGGTAGCGCAGCGTGTGCCGGTGCACGTAGAGCTTGTCGGCCGCGTCGCCCCAGTGGCCGTTGGCCTCGAGGAAGCAGGCGAGGCTTCTGACCAGGTCGCTCGAGTTCTGTTCGTCGTACCCCTGAAGCCTGCCGAGGACGCTGTCGTAGAACACCTCGAGCGACAGCGTGTCCTGCAGACCCAGCAGCAGGCCGTAGGAACCGAGGTCGTCGAAGCTGGCGATCACGCCGGTCTCGCCCTTCAGCCTGCGGATCTTGATCGCGTAGCTCGCCTCGTAGTAGCTCTGGCGCAGGTCGATGAGCTGGCGGTGCGGACGGCCGATGCCGAGGGAGACGGAGACCTCGGGCAGCATCTCGCTGATCACCGCCTGAAGCTCACCGGCGAGGCCGATCACCTCCGTCGCGTCCATCTTGCCGGGCTGCACGAGAACGACGACCGAGTCGCTGCGAGAAGCGCTGATGCAGAGCACGTCGCGACGGGCCATGAACTCGTCCACCGTCCAGTGCAGCCGCTCCTTGATGTCTTGGACGGCGACCTCCGTGCGATCGCCCGTCGCCGCCCCATCGTCGGCCTCGTCGATGTCGATGAGGACGATCAGGTGCGGGGACTGCGGCTCGAGACCGAAGAAGGCAAGCCGCCGCGCGATCTCTTCCTCGTAGAGGTCGCTGGCGATGAGCTCGTCGAAGAAGTCCCCGGCAAGACGCTTCTCGGTCTCGGCGACGGCCTTCTTCTTGACCAGTTCCAGGGCCGTGACCGTGACGACGTTGTGCAGGATGATGCGGTCGTACTCACTGAAGTCGCCGCTGTCCTTGACCACGGCGAGGAAGGCGCCGATGCGGTGCGAGGCGACCACCGGATAGACCTGCACGCCGGAGCCGACGCCCTCCATGCTCAGGGCGAAGTTCTGACGGTCTGCACGGCGGTCGCTGATCATGCGCCACAGGTCGGCGACGAGCTCGGCGCCCATGTTGCGACGGTACGCCGCCTCGCAGAGCACCACGCCGTGGAAGTCGAAGACCACGGCCGAGCAGCCCACGAGGGCCGAGAGCGTCGAGAGGATGGCGTCGAGGCCCTTCTCCTCCAGCACGATCTTGGTGAGCTTCTCGTGCACCGCGAGGCTGCGCTGCAGCAACGAGTACTGCTCGTTGACGATCTTCGAGGCGACGGCCTCGGTGATCGCAAGGAACGGCACGTGATACGGCACCTCGAAGAGCGGGAAGCCGTAGTCCTCGGCCACGGTGACGAGCGCCGGCGGGACCTTGTCGAAGCTGAAGCCCGTGCCGAACCCGAGCCCCGAGATATTGTGATCGATGAGCCGCTTGATCTGCGCGACCTGCTGCGCCTCGTCGCCGACGAAGCTGTACCCGGTCGTGAGCAGCAGCTCCCCGCCCTTGAGCCACTTGGTGGGATCGGGGACCTCGGTGATATGCACCCAGCGGACCGGATTGCTCGTCGACTTGGCGCCCGCCAGCAGCTTCAGATCGAGCTCGGGGATCTCGAGGATGTCCTGGACCGTGATCATCGCCCGGATTCTACACGCTGTCCAAACAGAGCGCGAGGGTCTGGACCATCAACGCCGATAGGCCCTTGTACGTTCTGGCAACCGGGCCTGTGGCGGCGAGCGCCGCGACGGTCAGGCGCGCCGCAGGACGCGGCCTGGCAGTTCGCCGGTATGCACGCCGTCGGCGAGGACGGGGACGCCGTTGACGACCACCCAGTCGATGCCTTCGGGCGCCGCGTGGGGGACGTTCTCAAAGGGGAACGCGTGCGGATACAGGTTGGTCGCCCGGTCACGTACCGCCTCGAGGTCGAGTACGACGAGGTCGGCATGCATTCCGGGGCGCACGACGCCGCGGTCGAAGAGGCGGAAGCGCTGCGCCGGGAAGGAGCTCATCTTGCGGATGGCCTCCTCGAGGCGCAGCACCGGCTCGTCGCGTACGTAGCGCTCCAGGATGCCGGGGTACTCGCCATAGCTGCTCGGCCAGTACAGCGACGGGTCGTGCAGCTCGTCCGGCGGCGCCATGACCAGCCCGTCGGACGAGATCATCGCGAGCGGGCTCTCCAGCAGGGCGCGGATGTTACTCTCCTCGATGTAGTCGAAGAGACCGACGATGTCGTCGCCCTCCTCGACGATAAGGTCGAGGAAGGTGTCGAAGCCGTCGGCGCCGCGCTCGGCGGCGATGGCGGCGACAGAGCGGCCGCGCAGCTCCGGGTGGCGGCCGGCGTGGAACACGATCACGCGGTCGAAGCGGCCGTGCCGCACGACGCCGGCGTAGCCGGCCCCGGGCAGGGCATCCTCGAGCACCTCCCGGCGCAGGGCCGCGCGGGCCTCGGGATCCGACAGCAGCGCGATGAGGGCGTCGTGGTCGAGGTCGAGCACGGGCTGCGGCAGCGCGCGGGAGAAGCGCGGCGCCAGTTCGGTGTGAACGTCGTTGTCTGTGGTCGCATCCAGCCCGTCACGCCGGGCCTGCTCGATGAGCGCGAGATTGGCCGAAGCATCTTCGGGGGCGCCCCACTTGGGGGCGTTGTGCGAGACCTCGACGGGAACGCCGGCCGCACGCCCCAGCGCGAGCGCCTCGGCGACGGCGGCCATGATGGTCTCGCGCTCCCCCCGGACGTGCGTCGTGTAGATGCCCTGGTGGCGGGCTACCACCCTGCACAGGCGCAGGAGCTCCTCAGTTCCGGCGAAGCAGCCGGGCGGGTAGACGAGGCCACTCGACATGCCGTGCGCTCCGGCGCGCAGCGAGGAGTCCAGCAACCGCTCCATCCGGGCGAGCTCGCGCTCGGTGACGGCTCGCTCGGCGAAGCCCGCGGCGGCGAGCCGCAGGGCGCCGTGCCCGACGAGGGGCGCGAGGTTGATCGCATGGCCGGAGCGGCGCAGCGCCGCGAGGTACTGGCCGAACGTGCGCCAGTCCCAGGCGACGCCATCGAGACCCCAGGCGTAGTGCGCCCAACTCTGGATGGCGTCGTCGCGATGCGCGACGCTCAGCGGCGCCGCGGACATGCCGCAGTTGCCGGTGACGTGCGTGGTGACGCCCTGGCGGATGGCCGTCTCGGCCCCCGGGTGCAGGAGGATCGAGATGTCCGAATGCGTGTGCGGATCGATGAAGCCGGGGGTCACGTAGCGGTCCGCGGCGTCGACGACGCGGTGGCCGCGCAGCGTCCCCGGCGCCCCGATGGCGACGATCCGCGCGCCGCGGACCCCGACGTCGCCGTGGTACCAGGGGTTCCCGCAGCCGTCGACGATGCGACCGCCGGCGATGACAAGGTCGTGTGTCGTCACGCGTCGCCCATCTCGAAGACCAGGTACTCGTTCTCGCACGGCGGTCCGGCGCACGCGTACAGGCGGCGCTCGTCGAGGTCGCAGATCATGCTGCCCACTGTCATGCCCTGGTCGGCGAGCGGCTCGCTCGTGTCAGGATGCCCGCAGATCGCCTGGTCGGCGGACGGGTCATGACAGGAGAGGACCCGGGCGACGAGGTCGACGGGGTCGTCGCCGCGCTCCAGGCCCTCCCACAGCTGCCGCTCGGCGGTCGCCAGGCGCACGACCGACTCCTCGTGCGCCGCACCCTCGTACGGCTTCATCGCCGGGGAGACATAGTGATTGGTGTGCGCCATGGACCCGGCCTGCGTGTGGTCCATGAAGGCGTGCGCCGTGGCCGAGCTCTCCACGTCCCAGAGCCGCCCAGACGTGTCGGCGAAGAACTGATTGGTGCCGCGGGCGCGGGCGGCGTGCAAGCCGAGCTCCCGCGCCACTTCGAGCGTGCGCGCCTCGAGCGTGGCGCGCCGCACGAAGACGTTGGGCACGCCGATCCGGTTGTCGCTGGAGTGCACGGAGTTGCTCACGTTGCCCACGCCGTGCGAGTTCATGCCGAGCATGAGCAGGTACGGCGCGCCGGCGAGGCCCATGACCCGCGTGCCGTCCGGCCCCGTGAGATCGAAGAGGACGTTGTTCACGGCGTCGATCACGTACCAGTCCATGTTGTGGCCCACCACGTGACGCCCTCCGGCGGCGATGGCGACGGCCGTGCAGTGGTCGCCGGACCGCGATGACCCCGGCGACAGAGCGCGGCCGTCCCCCACGGGCTCGTCCGAGGTGAACTCCTCACCGCAATTGAGGACGAGCAGTCGCGCGAACGGCAGACCGGCGCCCTCGGCCAGCCCCTCGAGCTCCTCCACGTGCCGGGGCAGCCAGCGGCGCGCCTCCGCGCCGTAGGCGAGCGCCTGGCGTTCCGCCTCGGCGAAGGTGAGACGCCCGCCCGTCATCGACGCGAAGTTCTCGCGGAAGAAGTCGACGGACGCGTGGATCTGCTCGCGCGCCGCCTCGCCCACGGCGCGCCCCAGCTCGCGGTACGACCCTCGCGCCTGTACGTGGACAAACGGGATCCCCATGGCGCGCAGTCTACAGGCCGAGGAGTGAGCGTGGGTCTGGGTAGGCCGTGAGGCCGAGCTGGGCGGCGCACTGGTCGATCAGGGCGATGAGCTCGTCGAGGACGTCTCCCGGAAGCCCGACCGGCTCGCGGCCGCTGAGCTCTGCGGCCCTGTCCGATGCCAGGTCGATGAGCCCCATGCGTCCGGAGGAGAGCCACTCGCCGAGCCCGCCACGGTAGCTGAGCAGCGGGCTGACGAACTCCCCGCGGATGTAACGGCGCGTGTGCTTTGAACCGAGGAACCCGCGCCCCGAGACCACGCCGTCGACCATGGCGTCGACGTCGAGGGCGCCGCCGTCCCACGGCCGCGGGGTCAGCGCGTAGACCACGTTGTTCAAGACCTCGTCGTCGATGACGAGCACCTCGAGGCAACTCGCGACGCCCGTCTGGGCCTCTCCGATACCGGAGAGGAGGCGCGGCTTCGGCGCCATGCCGAGGAGGGCGTTGACGGCCCGCTCGTAGCCGAACTGGGCGTCGACGACCTTGCTGTCGCTGCACGGGCCGTAGCAGTCGCAGGCGAGACCGCAGCGCCGGGCCAGGAGCACAGCAGCAGCGGAGGCTACGCCCGTCTCCGGCGTGCCGCTGACGACGACGCCGCTGCGCGGGTCGACCGCGCTCAGACGCGGTCCGTAGTAGACGGGCGTGCCCGGCGCGGTCGCCTGCGTGAGGACGACCCCGGCGAGAACCTCGGCGTGCTGCTGCGCGATCGCCGCCGAGAGCGCGCCCGGCGCCGTGGTGGCCGCGGCCGGGCAGGGCAGGATCTCGACGGCCACCCCTCCGCGGGTGACTTGCTCGACGAGCGCGTCGGCGACGTCGCCGCCGAGGATCAGCGGGCTCACCGGCGAGAAGGCGAGGTCGATCGGGTACGCCCCGTCGCCGCCGTCCGCACCGGTCACGACCGCGGCCATCTCCTGCAGGTACAGCGCCTGGAACGGGTAGGAGATGCCCGGGCCGCCGATCGCCTTGTCGGTCTCGTGGGCGAGGATCAGATAGGAATAGAGCGGCTCCAGCAGATCGGGCACGTCCTCGGGCTGCCACAGCGAGGTGACCTGCTGCTGGTGGACGAGGTTGTGCATGATCCGCGCAGAGAGGACCTGGTCGCGTAGCGTCGCGCGGCGCCCGGCCCCGCTGCGCGGATCGACGACGTCGCGCGCACCGCCCATGTTGTGCACGTACGTCACGCCGGGGTCCGGGTCCATGGCGAGCGAGCGCTCGGGGTCGCGTGCCGCGAGGACGTACTCACGCGGGCACGCGGCCAGTGCCTCGTCCACGACGCCTCGGGGGATCGCCAGTCGATCGTCGGGGAGCCGTGTGCACCCCGCCGCGATGAGCAGCTCCCGCGCTGCCTCCGACCGCACGCGCACCCCAGCCCGCCTCAGAAGCGCCAGCGCTGCCTCATGCATGGCCTCGATGGCTTCGTCCGGCCAGATCCCAGGCAGCTCGGTCATGGGCGATCGTCCTCTCGTCGGTGGTGGCCGTCGCTCACGCGTCCTCAACGGCCGGCGGCCGGCGCCTGATGAGCACGGCGACGAGCACAACGACCAGGAGCACAGCCACGGCGACGGCGATCCACACCCGGCCGGAGCCGCTTTCGCTGTCCGTCGCGGCCGCCTCGATCGGCGCGAGGTCGATGTAGGTCGAGCGCATGTAGTTCCAGAACGGCGCCCCATCCGCGGCAGGCACCAGGTGATAGCCGGTCCACCTGTCGGTACGGTACGCCTGCAGGTTCACGTTGTACCACAGGATCACGTAGGGATTGTCGCGGTAGAGGATCTTCTGCATCTTGTCGGTCACGGCCTTGCGCAGCGACGGGTCTTCGGGATCCGCCGGGTCGACCGCCTCCGCCTGCTCGACGTAGAGCGCGTCGTAGTCGGGATTGGAGTACTGGCTGTCGCCCCAGTTGAGGATCTGCTCGGTGGTGAACGTGCTGAGCATGAAGCCCGGATCGATGTCGCCGCCCCAGCTCCAGATGAACAGGTCGTAGTCCGCATCGTCGTACACCTCGTCACCGAAGGCGCCTTCGTCCTTCTGATCGAGGTTCAACTTGATGCCGACATCCCTGCACCAGCTCACGATCATCCTGCCGGCGGCCTGGTCTTCCGGATACTCGTTGAGCACCACGAAGCGGAACTCGAGCTTGTCACCCCCAGCGTTCTCGCGCACGCCGTCGCCGTCCCTGTCGCTGTAGCCGGCGTCTTCCAGGATCTGCTTGGCCTTCTGGGGGTCGTAGTGGTACTGCTCGGCCTCAGGCACCTCCCAGTGCCAAACGTCCTGCGCGGGTGAGATCACGGACGTCCCGGCGACCGCCTGACCCGCCATGGCTGTCGCGTTGATCGCGTCCTTGTCGATCGCCCAGTGCACCGCCTGCCGAATGGCGGCGTCGCGCAGCAGCGGGTTGCCCTTGCTCTTCGGGCTCGTCCAGCAATTGAAGGCGAGCTCATGAAAGCCGATGGCCGGCGACGCGACCGCGGCGGCGCCGGGGACCCCGGCGAGGACCTTCTCGTACGTGGCGGGGAAGTCCACGACGGCGTCGAGCGCGCCGGCCTTGAAGTCCTCGACCATCGAGTCGGTGTTCTGGCTGATGATGTAGTAGATCTCGTCGATGGTCGGCGCGCCGCCGAGCTCCTCCGGATAGTCCGGGTTGGCTTCGAGCTTCACCCACTTGCTCTTCTTCAGTTCGGCCACTTTGAAGGGTCCTGAGCCGACGAACGGCGTGTTCCGAAAACTGTCCAGGTTCTCCGGATCGGCCTTCTTCCAGATGTGCTCCGGCAGGATCGGGATGTACAGCGCCAGCATGCCGGCGTTCGGCTTGCGCGTCTCGATCACGAGCGTCGTCGCGTCGGGCGCGGTGACGCTGGTGACGCCGGTCAGGTACTGGATGTAGGCCCAGTGCTCCGTGTCGAGGATGAGGTTGTAGGTGAAGGCGATGTCGGCGGCGGTGAGCGGTACCCCGTCGTGCCAGGTCATGCCGTCCCGGACGGTGAAGGTCCAGGTCCTGCCGTCCGGCGAGGTGTCCCAGCTGGTGGCGAGGTCGGGGGCCGGCTTGTAGTCCTCGTCGTACCACGTGAGGAAGTCGTAGCCGAGCCGGAAGCTCTCCCAGGTGATGGTGCTCCACGAACTGAACGGGTTCATCCCGTCGTAGTCCTGGGTGATGCCGATCCTGTAGGTGACCGGCGCCGCCGAGGGAGCGGGCGTAGCCGCGACCGCCGCGGCGGTCGCGGCGAGCAGCCACAGCGCCGCGACGCCCAGAGCCGTCCCCATGAGCGCACGCTTCATCGTCTCGTCTCCTTGTCGAGCGCGCTGCGCCCGGCGCCGGTGGGCGTGCTCCGGGAGCGAGCCGGCCGGCGGCCGGCTCGTCCGCGCAGGCTTCCCGGATACGCGCGGGCCACAGCGGCCGGCCGGGGCGGTGAGCGCCTTACGGCCCCACCGCCCCGGCCGGCCATCCTTCGCTACTTGATCCTGATGCAGGCGGCGTAGTGATCGCCGCGGATGTGCACGTCTTCGGGGTCCGTCTCCTTGCACGCGTCGATCGCCTGCGGGCAGCGCGGGTGGAAGCGGCAGCCCGAAGGGATGTCGACGGGATTCGGTGTCTCCCCCTTGAGGATCACGTGCTCGCGCTTGGACAGCGGGTCGGGCACGGGGATGACGCTGATGAGCGCTTTGGTATAGGGGTGCTGCGGGTTGCCGACGACCTCCTCGGTCTCGCCGATCTCGACGATGCGCCCCAGGTACATGACGGCGATGCGGTCGCTGATCACCCAGGCCAGGGAGAGGTCGTGCGTGATGAAGATGTACGTGACGCCGAGCTTCTCCTTCTCTTCGACCATGAGCTTGAGGATGTCGTTGCGGATCGAGACGTCCAGAGACGCGACCGGTTCGTCGGCAACGATCACGTCGGGGTCGAGCACCGTGGCGCCCGCGATGCAGACGCGCTGCCGCTGCCCGCCGGAGAGCTCGTGCGGGTAGCGATACAGGTACTCGGTCGCGGGCCGGAGCCCGGCCTCGCTGATCGCCTCGATGACTTTCTCTTCCTTCTCACGCTCGGTCGGGCAGATGTTGTTGACCTCGAGTGGCTCGGCGACGATGTCGAAGATGGTCTGCTTGGGATTGATGGAGTTGTACGGGTCCTGGAAGATGATCTGCGCCTTCTTGCGGTAGGCGCGCAGAGTCCTCGAGCTGAACTTCTCGACCGGCAAGCCCTTGTAGAGGATGTGGCCGCCGGTGGGTTCCTCGAGGCGCAGGAGGGTGCGGCCGGTCGTCGTCTTGCCGCACCCCGACTCCCCCACCAGCGCGAGGATCTCGCCCTTCATCACCTGGAAGCTGATGTGGTCGACGGCCTTCACGTACTGCTTCTCGCTCGAGACCATGCTCTTGAAGAACCCCTGGTGGATCGGGAAATAGACCTCGAGGTCCTTGACGTCGAAGAGGACGCCGTCCTTGACGGTCGCCGACGAGAGGTCGTCGGCGTGCACCGTGCCTTTCTCGTACAGGTCGGTCGGTGCGGGAGTGCTCTCGGTGGTGGCCATCGTCACACTCCCTTCATGTCCTGTGCAGCTTCGTCGCCCCCGACGAAAGCGTCACTCCGTTGGCTCTTCGCGTGGACGCAGCGCACGAAGTGGCCGCGCTCGACCTCGACGAGGTTGGGATGATCGGTCTCGCAACTGGCGATCTTCTCGTCGCACCGAGGGCAGAAACCGCAGCCCGCCGGCGGGTTCACGAGATCCGGCGGGTCGCCCTTGATCGAGCTGACCATCTCCCGCTTCTCGTGGATGTTGGGAAAGGCCTTGATCAGTTGCCTGGTGTACGGATGAGTGGCGTTGTTGAAGATGTCGGCCGTGGTACCGGTCTCGACGACCTCGCCGGCGTACATGACGACGCCCTTGTCACACGTCTCGGCCATGACCGAGAGGTCGTGGCTGATGAGGATGAAGGAGAGGTCGAGCTCCCTGCGCAGTCGCCCGATGAGCTCGAGGATCTGCGCCTGCACCATCACGTCGAGAGCCGTGGTGGGCTCGTCGCCGATGACCAGCCTCGGGTTGCAGGCCAGCGCCATGGCGATCATGGCGCGCTGGCGCATCCCGCCCGAGAGCTGGTGCGGGAAGTCCATGACCCGTTTCTCGCTGATGCCGACGAGGTCATAGAGCTCCTTGACGCGTACCATCGCCTTGGCCTCGGAGGCACCCTCGTGAAGCTGGATCGGCTCGGCGATCTGCTTGCCGGTCTCCTTGACCGGGTTCAGCGCGTTCATCGCCCCCTGGAAGATGATGCTGATCTCCTTCCAGCGGATCTTGCTCATGCCGAACTCGGTGCGCTTGGCGAGGTTCTTGCCGTCGAAGAGGACGTCGCCGGAGACGATGCGACCGTTCTCGGGCAGGAGCTTGAGGATCGAGAGCGCGGCGGTGGTCTTGCCGCAGCCGGACTCGCCGGCGAGGCCGAGGCTCTCGCCCGGCTCGAGCCTGAAGCTTACGTCCTCCACGGCCTTGACGTCGCCCACACCGAGCCTGAACCGCGTGGTGAGCCCACGGACGTCGAGCAGCCCCTCGTGCTCGATGCGCTCGACGGGCTTCTTCTCAGGGGCGACCGTGGCCTTGGTGGCCGACTTGCTCATCACTCGCCCCCCTTCTCGTCGTCCTCTATCTTGCCGCCGACCCAGCCGCCGCCCTCCGGGCGGCCGATGGTCCCGCCGGCCGGCTTGTTGAAGTCGGGCATGGCGTCGTCGGTCTGCTGGCCGGGCGTGTAGATGCCACCGCCACCGCCGACGCCGGCGCCGCCGGCGGCAGCGACTGCCGGCTCGCCGCGCGCGGTGAAGCGGCTCTCACCGGTGCTGTCCTCGCGCTTGCGCAGCTTGGGATCGAGGACTTCGTCGTAGGCCGTGCCGATGAAGGTGAAAGCGAGCACCACGAGGATGATGGCGATGCCCGGCGGGAGGAGGTACCACCACGCCGGCAGGCCGGCAGCGCCGTTCACCCACGCGTAGTGAAGCATGGTGCCCCAGCTGAAGTTGAGCGGGTCACCGAGCCCGAGGAACGAAAGCGTCGTCTCCGAGAGGATGGCGATCGCCACGACGAGCACGAGGTTCGCGAAGATGAGCGGCATGACGTTGGGCAGCACGTGTCTGCGCATGATGTGCCCGTTGCTGGAGCCGATGGCTTTGGCGCGCTCGATGAAGTTCAACTCGCGCACGCGCAGCGTGTCCGAACGGATGACGCGCGCCGTCCCGGGCCAGCTGGTGATGCCGATGATCAGGATGATCATCCAGTAGTTCTGCCCCCAGGCAGCCGCGAGGACCATGGCCAGCGGCAGCCAGGGGATGACCAGGAACGCGTCTGTTAACCGCATCCATCCCTCGCCTTGCCAGCCTCCGTAGAAGCCGGCCGCGATGCCGATGCCGGCCCCGAGGACGGTGGACATGAAGGCGGCGAGAAGACCGACCATGAGCGAGATACGCGAGCTCCAGATGAACTGGGCGAGCACGCTCTGGCCGACCTGGTCGGTCCCGAACCAGTTGTAGTAGTAGGTGGTCGGCGGGTGATACGGGCCGTAGAGCTCGCCCGTCGCCGGGTCCTTGATCTGCGCGTTGGGGTCGAGAAGGTCGTGGTCGGCGAGGAACGGGGCCAGCAGCGCCATGAGCATGAACACGACGAGGATGCCGAGGCCGACCATTCCCTGCCAGTTGGCGCGGTAGAGCTTCCAGACCTGGTGGGTGTTCCAGGTGGTCAGCTCCGCGCGCTCCGGGTTGCCGACCGCCCAGAACCACACGCACAGGCCGGCGACCACGATGGCGACGGTCTGCAGCGCCCAGTTGTAGGAGATCCCGTTGGCGCTGCCCGACCACCCTCCGGAGTACCCCCCGGTGCCCGCGAGGTAGGCCCAGGCGCAGAATACGGCCGCCTCGGCCACGAGGAGGAGATTGAAGACCTTGGCCTTGCCCTTGCGCACCAGGCCCAGCACGCCCGCGACCAGGCAGACAACGCCTATCAGGATGAGCATCCAGGCCGGATAGTCGGCGATGCTGGCGGAGAAGAACCCGGCCAGGATCTCGGAGAATCCGGAGGTGATGGGGACGTCTTTGGGATACGTGAGCAACTCGAGGACGACCCAGACGATGATCGACCAGAAGATGACCCAGTTCCTGAAACGACGGGGGATCATGCCTGCACCCTTGGGTCGAGGTAGTAGTACATGATGTCGGCGATGAGATTGGCGAGGATCACGGCGATGCTGGCGATGAGGAACACCGCCTGCATCACGGGGTAGTCGCGCTTCTGCATCGAGTCGAAGGAGAGCAACCCCAGACCGGGCCAGTTGAACACGCTCTCCGCGAGGATGGCGCCCGACATCACGAAGCCGAGGTTCATCATGACGATAGTCACCGTCGGCAGCATCGCGTTGGGCACGACGTGCTTCCACAGTACGGCGTTCTCACTGAGGCCCTTGGCGCGAGCCGTCAGCGCGAAGTCCTCCTTCATGACACCGGTGATGGAGCTGCGCATGATGAGGTGGTACTCGCCGACGTAGGCGATCGCGAAGGTGAACGCCGGGAGGAAGAGGTGCCTGATCAAGGACTCGAACGCGGCGAAGCCGCTCAGCTCGACGCCCGGCTCCTCCATGCGCCCCGTCGGGAACCAGCGCAGCTTGGTGGAGAACAGCATGATCATCAGAAGGCCGAACCAGAACGTGGGCATGGCGTATAACACCATCCCTAAGTTCGTCGACACGACGTCGTACGTGCCGTTTCGTCGCCACCCGGCGAACACGCCCATGATCATGCCGACGATGGTTGCGAAGATGGTGCCCACCCCCACGAGCAGGACGGTGGGCCAGATGCGCTCGGTGACGACCTCGGTGACGGGGCGCTTCTCGGCGAACGACATGCCGAACTCGCCCTGCACCGTATCGCGCCAGTAGTAGATGAACTGCTGCCACATCGGCTTGTCGAGGTTGAACACCTTGCGCTGTCTCTCGATGACGGATGGGTCTGTCTTCCCCTTGGGCAGAAGAAGCCGGGCCGGGTCGCCCGGGAGGATCCGGAAGAGCGCGAAGTTGAACGAGGCCACGAGAATGATCGTGAGAACTGCGTTCATGATCTTGCGCAGGAAATACCGTCGTTTGTCCACTGCTCTACGGATCGCCGCACGCCCGGACTCGGACGCGGGCGGACCCTTGCCTCCTTCTCACATCCGTGGTTGCCGGACCCCTGACACCTGGTGTGCTGACTCGGTGGACGACCCCGAACAGGGTCTTGGGAGGTTAGACGAAGCCGACTCGCGATTCCGTCGGCCCGGCGAAGCCCCGGCCGGCGGAATCGCAGGATGCAAGGTTGTTGACGTCGTGCGCGTCTTGATCCCCCTTGTCGGGCCGGTCGCCGCAGTCGGCAGAACCGGCCTAGACCGTCATCGTAGACGCCGCGACGAGGCGCGGCAAGGGCTCGGGGCTACGCACCGGGCAGCCGCGCCATGCGCCCGTAGCGCCGCATGACCTCGGTGAGACGGTCGAGAGGCAGGGCGTACGCCACATTGCCGTCACGACCGACGGTGGTGGTCGCGGCGGTGAGCGCATTGAGGACGCTCTCGGCGGTCGCGTCGACCGCCGCCTCGAAGAGCTCCGTCATCTGGTCGTTTGCGACGCTGGTGAAGGCGAGCGGCTCGGCGGCGACGCGGGGCACACGATGCGCGGTCGTGAACGCGACCATGATCTCGCCGCTGCCGTCGGAGGCGTAGGAGCCGGTCACGGCGAGGCCCAGTGCACAGCGCTTGGCCATGCGCCCGCATTGCCGTGCGCTCAGCGGCGCGTCCGTAGCAAGCACGACGATGCACGAGCCCTCGCGGTTCTCGACCGGCATGAGGTCTGTGATCTCGCGGCCGACCGGCACGCCGTCGACGCTCAGGCGATGACGGACGCCGAAGTTGGTGAGCGCGAGAACGCCCACGGTCCAGGGGCGGCCGTGGGCGGTGACGAGGCGGGAGGAGGTGCCGATGCCGGCTTTGAAGTCGAAGCACGACATGCCCGTACCGGCCCCGACGCAGCCCTCGGCAACGCCGCCGCCGCCGGCGCCGTCCAGTGCGGCGCGGACGTGCTCCTCGTGCACGTGCATGCCGCGCATGTCGCTCAGGAACCCGTCGTCGCACTCCCCGACGACCGGCATGACCGCGTCCTCGATGCCTGCCTGCGGCTCGCGGTCCGCGATCCAGCGCACGGTGGCGTCGTAGACGGCGCCGGCGCTCTGTGAGTTGGTCAGCAGGACCGGCGTCTCGATGATGCCCCACTCGCGGATCGCGCTGATGCCGATGACCTCGCCGACGCCGTTGGCGGCGAACGCGCCGGCGACGACGCGCTCGTGCCAGAGGTCGCCGGCGTGGGGGAAGACGGCGGTGACACCCGTGCGGGCGGGCCCGTTGCCGTGCGGCAACTCGGGCCCGCCCCACGAGACGGTGCAGTGGCCGACGCGCACGCCGGGCACGTCGGTGACGGCGTTGAGCGGTCCGGCCGGCAGCCTGCCGATGGCGACGCCGAGGTCGCGCAGACGGCAGCGTGCCGGCTCGGTCACGCTACTACTCCAGGATGCCGGCGCGGTGAGCCACGAGGTAGCCGCCGCAGAAGTTGTCCTCGCCGCGCAACGCTTCGATGGCCTTGATGGTGGCCATCATCTGCTTGTTGCGCACGTCGAGGACGGCTCCGTCGATGCCGAGGCCCGCGCACATCGCCACGAACGTGCGGTTGAGCAGCGGGCGATTGGGGAGGCCGAAGCTCACGTTGCTGAGGCCGCCGGTGGTACGCACGGGGAGCTGCTCCTTGACCATCTTGAGGGTCTCCATGGTGATCGCCGCGGCCTGGCCGTCGGCGGACACCGAGAGGACCAGCGGGTCCACCCACACGTCTTCAGCGGGCAGGCCGACGCCGGTGCACAAGTCGTGCAATTGCTTGGCGACGTCGAAACGGTCCTGGGCGGTGGGCGGGATGCCGTCCTCGCTGAGGCACAGCGCGATGACGGGAGTCTTGTACTTCTCCACGAGCGGAAGGGCCGCGTCGATGCGCGCCTGCTCGCCGCTGATCGAGTTGATGAAGGGCACCTTGCCGCCCTTGTCGATGATCAGCTGCACGCCGACTTCCAGCACCGCGGCGCTGGCCGAGTCGACCATGAGCTGCATGTCGGTGACGTCCATCACGGTCTCGATGAGCCATGTCATGTCGGCGATCTCGTCACCACCGGCCACGCCGCCGTTGACGTCGAGCACGGAGGCCCCAGCCTCCACCTGGTCAGTGGCCAGGGTCTTGATGAACTCGGCATCGCGCGCCTGGATCGCCTCGGCGACCTGCTTGCGCGTCCCGTTGATCGATTCACCCATCAACAGCATTGGACAACCTCCATGACGAATACCCGGGACGGACATCTGGAGAGTATATGCGATGCGTCCGCGGCCAAGAAACGGCCCGGAGGGATGGAACGGCGGGGCTTCAGGAGGGGGGAACGATCCAGTCCGGCTGCCTGTGACGCCGTTCGCCGAGGCGGCGCTCACCGCTCCGAGGACCGCGCTCGGCGCGACGCCGCTCTGCGACGCGGCGGTCGATCATGACCGCGACGTCGTCGCGTCCGGCGAACAGCGAAGAGAAGCGGCGGAAGAGCCGTTCCCGCTGCGGCCCTGTGACGATGAGTACGTGCGAAGCGGTGGTGCCGATACCGTCGTCCATACTGTCAGTCTTTCCCCGCCCACGCAGCAGCCAATTCGGCCCGCGTAGCCACGTCAGACTACACTCCGGCCGATCAGCCGTACGTGACGTAGACAGTCTTTGTGCGCGTGTAGAAGTCGAGCGCCGCCGGCCCCTGCTCCTTGAACGTGTTGGCGCTCGACTGCTTGAAGCCGCCGAAGGGAGCCTGCAGCGCCAGCCCCGTGGTCGGCTCGTTGACCTTGACCACCCCGGCCTCGATACGGTCGACGAAGGTCATGGCACGGCGCAAGTCGTTGGTGACCACGCTGGCGGCAAGCCCGTAGCCGACGGCATTGGCCTTGAAGATCGCGTCGTCGAGATCACGCGCGCGGATGACGCTGATCACCGGTCCGAAGATCTCTTCCTGGGCGAGGCGGCTGCGGACGTCGACACCGTCGAAGACGGTCGGGCGGATGAAGTGGCCGCCGTCGCCGGCCCGGCCCCCGCCGGCGAGCAGGTCGGCGCCCTCGCTGCGGCCGATCTGCACGTAGTCCAGGTCGGTCGCGAGCTGCTCCTCGCTCGACGCCGGTCCCATCTGCACCCCCTCCTCGAGGCCGTCGCCCACGGTGAGGGCGTTGGCGGCCTCGGCGAGACCGCCGACGAAGCGGTCGGCGATGCCCTCCTCGACGATGACGCGGCTGGTGGCCGTGCAGCTCTGGCCGGTGAGGGCGAAACCCCCCATCACCGCCAGGCGGACGGCCAGATCCAGGTCGGCGTCGTCGAGCACGATCGTCGGGTTCTTGCCGCCCATCTCGAGTTGGACACGCGCGAAGTGCGCCGTGGCCCTCGCGTAGATTCGCGCCCCCGTGTCGTGCGAGCCCGTGAACGTGAGGCCGCGCACGACCGGGTCCCCGGCGAGAGCACCGCCGACGACGGCGCCGGAGCCGGCCACCAGGTTGAGCACACCGGCCGGCAGCCCGGCGTCCACCAGGCATTCGACCAGGCGCAGCGCCGTGAGCGGCGTCGCCGACGCCGGCTTGAAGACGACGGCGTTGCCGTAGACGAGCGCCGGCGCGATCTTCCAGGCCGGGATGGCGATGGGGAAGTTCCAGGGCGTGATCGCGGCGACGACGCCGAGCGGCTCGCGGCGGCTGAACAGCAGGGCGTGGGGCGCGTTCGGCGGCAGCACGTCCCCGCCGAGACGCCAGCCCTCACCGCCGTAGTAGCGCAGGATATCGCGCGCACGGACGACCTCCCCCGTCGCTTCGCCGAGCGTCTTGCCCTCTTCGCGCGTGAGCGTACGCGCGACCTCATCGAGTCGCTCCGTGAGCAGTTCGGCCGCCCGGAAGAGGATGGCGCCGCGCGCCGGGGCCGGGGTGGCGGCCCAGGCCGGAAAGGCGTCGGCCGCAGCAGCAGCCGCCTGCGCCGCGTCCGCGGCGCTCGCGCTCGGGAACGTGGCGAGGACCTCATCAGCGTGCGCCGGGTTCCTCGTGTCGAAGCGGGCGTGGTCGCTCGCGCCGACCCACTCGCCGCCGATCAGGTTCCTGCAGGTCTCCATGATCCACCCCGCCGTCGCGATGTCGTGAACGCACCTGGTGGCAACGATACTACGGACGGCGCGGCTTGAGGCCGTAGGGGCTGACGGCCGGCGACACCGGCATTCCGGTCGTCGCGGTCGGCGAGGACCTGCCCGCCGGGCGGGCCGCCGGGCGGCCGGTGCTTCTCAGCCCCGCGAGGGCAGCGGCACCAGGGTCCGGTCGGACAGGCGCAGCGTCTCCCGGTAGCCCGCCGCGCGCGCACGCGCGATGGCCTCGTCCCAGAGCCTGCCCACGTGAGCGGCCTCGTGCGCGTCGGAATCGATCACCAGTGGCACGCCGCGCTCACGCGCTGCGCTCATGATGGCGACCGAGGGATACATGACGCCGGCCGGGTCGCTGAAACGGTCGGTATTCAGCTCGAGCGCGGCGCCGGAGGCGGCCAGCGCGTCCAGCGCGGCGTCGATCTCCGGCAGAGCCGCCGCGCCGGGCTCGTGCCCCCAGAGGCTGATGTAGTCGAAGTGGGCGAGGATATGGAAGCGCCCGTACTCGGCGGCCCGGCGCATGGTGCGGTAGTAGGCCGCGAGGAGCGCGTCCGGGTCGTCCCAGCGGGGGTGGTCGCGCAGGTCCGGGTCGTCGAACTCGAAGCCCTCGACCACGTGCACGCCGAGTACGACGAGCTCGAACGGCCAGGCATCGAGGAGCCGGTCGAGCTCGGACTCCTGTCCGGCGACGTACTCCGCCTCGAGCCCGAGAAGCACCCTGATCTCCGGGCAACGCGCCGCGACCTCGCGGACGTCCTCGACGTACGCGGCCAGGCGCTCGAGAGGGACCCACCACACCTCCCCCGAGCCCGGCTTGGGAGTGACGTGGTCGGTGATCGCGATCTCCGCCAGGCCGAGCTCGGCGGCGCGAAGCACGCACTCCTCCACGCTTCCCGTGCCGTCCGACCACGTGGTGTGGACGTGATAATCCCCGGGGAGGACGGGCGCGGTCATTCCTCGACCGCCCCGGCCGTCAGGTCCTGCGTCGCGCTCACTCCTCTACCGCCTTGCCACGGGCGCGCCGCAGCACCCACACCTCGTACGGATTGCCGTAGCCGACGAACGAGCTGAGGTTGAGCCGGCTCTCGTCCCGGCCCAGACGGAGTTTCACTGCGTCGCCTGCCGGCGGCGGCACGCTGTTTTCGGCCTCGAGCGAAGCTCCGACGGCGCGGACCGCGAGCCGGACCAACATCGATATCGAGATGACGACATCCCGCCGGCGCCGGTGCCCCTGACCGCCTCACCGCTCAAGCGCGACCCCCCTCCGTCCGAGGCGCCGTCGTCCCGCGAGAGGACCGCGGCGCACCCGCAATGATTGCTCCGTACGCTAGCCAGACGCACAGGCGGCGTCAAGGATGCGAAGCGGCCACCCACAGGCCTGCGAGCCGACCAACGGCCTCGGCATTGCCACTTGTCCTCGGCGTCACTATTGTGAATCCGCAGGGCACCGCGCGGTCTATCGAAGGGGCTACGCGGTGAAGGTTGCCTCGTGCTGGAGCACGCCGTGACGAACGTCCCCGAGACCCGCTGGGCCCGGACGGTCGACGGCGCCTGCATAGCCTATCAGGACCTCGGCGAGGGGTCGGTCACCCTGGTCGTCATTCACGGCTGGGTGTCGCACCTTGAGGTCTATTTGGAGCAGCCGCTCTATGTCCGCTTCCTGAAGCGTCTGTCGCGCACAATGCGCGTGCTCGTCTTCGACAAGCGCGGTGTCGGCATGTCGGACCGCGTGAGCGGGACCCCAGACCTCAGCGTCCTGCTCGACGATGTGCGCGCGGTCATGGACGCCGCCGGCGTCGAGAAGGCGGCCCTGCTCGGCTGGGGCGGGCCGGGGCCGGAACTCGCCGCGTTCTTCGCCGCGACCTACCCCGAGCGCACCGAGTGCCTCACCCTGTTCGGCTATATCCACGAACGACTGGAGCCTGACTTCCCGTGGGGAGAGAGCCCGCAGCGCTTCGAGGAAGGCTTGACCCGTGATCTCAGATCCTGGGGTACCGAGCCGGGAGCCGCCGATTTCGTGCGCAGCGGCTACGGCGAGAATCCCCCCGACTCGTTTCCCTACAACGACCCGGAGTTTCTCAGGTGGAACGCGAAACTCGCTCGCTATGCTGCGACGCCGGCGAGCTACGAGCAATTCTCGCGGATGTGGTTCAGCACGGACGTCCGCCCGAGCCTGCGGGCGATCTCCGCGCCGACCGCCTGCTTCTTCGCCGCAGACGATCCGGATGACGAAGACTACGTTCGCCACCAGGCAAGCCTGATTCCCGGAGCACGCGCGGTCCCGGTCGCCACCACGACGGAGGTCATCTGGGTGCCCGAGCCCGAGCCGATCGTGGCGGCCATCGAGCAGTTCATCGCCTCGGTCCGCCAGGAGGAGGCAGAGCTCGACAGGATGCTCGCCACGGTCCTCTTCACCGACATCGTCGGCTCGACGGACAAGGCCTGTTCGGTGGGTGACGCCAGCTGGACAAGCCTGCTCGAGGATCACAACACCGCCGTTCGGGCCTTCATCGCCAGATATCGGGGGAAGGAGATCAAGACGACCGGCGACGGCTTCCTTGCGACCTTCGACGGACCCGCCAGGGCGGTGAAGTGCGCCCAGGGGATCTGCGACGCAGTGAAGCCCCTGGGGCTCGAGGTGCGGGCCGGCTGCCACACAGGAGAGATCGAGCTGCTGGGCGCCGACGTCGGCGGCATTGCCGTACACATCGGAGCCCGGGTAGGGGCGCTCGCCGGCCCCTCGGAGGTACTCGTCACTTCGACGGTCAAGGACCTCGTCGCCGGCTCCGGACTGGCCTTCGAGGACCGCGGCGAGCGCCACCTCAAGGGACTTCCTGAGGCTTGGCACCTCTACGCCCTGGCAGCCCAGTCCAACGAGCACACAACCTGATCACCGGCTCCGTCCGGCGATCACGGAGGGAGGGACGATGAGCGAGATGACATCCGCCGATCTGAAGACGCTGGAGCGCACGCCGCTGTTCCAGACGTTGCCGCGGCGGCACCGCAAGCGGGTGGCGGCGCTGGCCGTGGTGAAGCGCTACGGCAACGGCGAGGTCATCATGCATGAGGGCGATCCGGGTGATTCCTTCATCGTGATCCTCAGCGGAGACGCCCTCGTCGCACCTGCCGCCGGGGACGAGCGACTCCTCGTCTCGCACGAGTACTTCGGGGAGCTCTCCCTCATCGACGGCGAGCCTCGGGCGGCGACTGTCACCGCCGCCGGTCCGGTCACCGCGGCCCGCATCGACCGCTCTGCGTTCCGCACGCTCCTCGACGACGAGCCCGCCCTGGCCGTCGGCCTCCTGCCCGGCGTCGCGGTGATCGCGCGCGATCTGCTGCGAGCCGACGCGCAGCGCATTCCCGACCACGGGCGCGTCGGCGAACGGCCAGAACGCGGAGACGCCACACCGATGGAAGCCGAAGGTAAGGCTCTTGAGGGCGTCGACGCCCTCAGCTGGCTGATGATCCTGCGCCACGTCGACGTCTTCGCGGCGCTCTCGGAACGGCACCTCCACAGCCTCGGGAAGTACGTGACCGTAGAACGCTTCGCCGACGGCGAGACCGTCGTGGCGGCGGGCACGCGGGGCGACTCCATGCACGTCATCTTGAGCGGTCGCGCACGCGTGCGTACTCCGAGCGGACACTCGCGCGAGCTCGGCCCGGACGACTGCTTCGGCGAGCTCGCGCTCATCGACGGCGCCCCGCGAGCGGCGACCGTCTCGGCGCTCGGCGAGCTGACCACGGCGAGGATCACGCGCGCCGACTTCCAGAAGCTGCTCAAGGCCGAGCCCGCGATGGCCGTCGGCCTGCTCGACGGCATGGTGGCGATCCTGCGTGACCTGCAGCAGGCGGCCGCACCAGTGGCCTGAGGAGGCACCCGTGAGCGCCGCGCCGCCAGTCCGCTGGGCGAAGACCCCGGACGGCCTGTACATCGCCTATCAGGACGTCGGCAGCGGGCCGGCCCTCGTTCTCGTCAACGGCATGTATTCGCACATCGAGGTCTACTGGGAGTGGCCCCAGTTCGCCCGCTTCGTCGAGCGTCTCGCGACGAGCCTCCGAGTGCTGCACTTCGACCGCCGCGGTACGGGCATGTCCGACCGCGTCACAGACGAGCCCACGCTCGAGCGCAGCCTTGACGACGTCAACGCGGTACTCGCGGCGGCCGGCGTCGAACGAGCCGCCATCTACGGGTGGGGAGAAGCGGCGACGCTGGCTGCGCTGTTCGCCGCGACGTACCCGGAGAAGACGCTGGCCGTCCTGCTCGACGGCGACCTGAGAGGGAAATGGGCCCCCGACTATCCGTGGGGGACGAAGCCCGATGAGGAGGAGGAGTTCGTCAACCGACTCTACGAGATCTGGGGCCAGGATGAGCACGCCCTCGAGATCGGCCAGCTCACCTGCGGCGACCGTCCCGAGGATGGCCCCTGGCACGATAAGGACTTCGTGCGCGTGCACGCCAAGCTGGCCCGTTTCGCCACCACCCCCGGCGGCTTCCTCGCCTTCACGCGCACCGAGTATGAGACCGACGCCCGCGAGGTCGCCCGCACCATCCACGTACCGGCCGCCGTGCTGGTGAGGGAGCGCATCAGTCCTTCCTGGTTGGGCTACGGCGCCGCTCTAGGGCAGCCCGCGAAGGGCTCGTCGGCCGGCGCCGCGTCGGCAGAGCTGTCCAACCGTGGAGTTGCCGAGTACAACGTCTCGCTGATCCCCGGCGCCCGGCTCGTCACCGTGCCCGGAGCAGCTGTGATCCCCTTCTTCGACCAGGAGGAGGCCTACGCCGACGCCGTGATCGCCTTTCTGAAGTCGGTCCAGCACGAGGAGGCCGAGCTCGACCGCATGTTAGCCACGGTCCTCTTCACCGACATCGTTGGATCGACGGACAAGGCTTGTGAGCTCGGCGACCGCAAGTGGACCGAGCTCCTCGAGCGCCACCACCGAGTCGTGCGCGCGATGCTGGCGCGATACCGCGGCACGGAGATCGACACAATGGGCGACGGATTCCTGGCCACCTTCGACGGCCCAGCCAGAGCGGTGAAATGCGCACAAGCGATCTGCGACGCGATGAAGCCGCTCGGCCTCGAAGTGAGGGCCGGCTGCCACACCGGCGAGATCGAACTGATGGGCGCGGACGTCGGCGGCATCGCCGTGCACATCGGCGCCCGGGTGGCCGCGCTCGCCGGCCCCTCAGAGGTCCTCGTCAGCTCCACCGTCAAGGACCTCGTCGCCGGCTCCGGGCTCGTCTTCGCCGACCGCGGCGAGCACGCGCTGAAGGGCGTGCCGGAGCGGTGGCGGCTGTACGCGGCGACGTCGCCCACGGGCACGTGAGGGCCTGCGATGGACGTGCCGAAGACCCAGTACACACAGGCCGCCGACGGTACGAGCCTGGCCTACCAGGTCTTCGGCGAGGGCGACTCCGACCTCCTGTACCTCAACAACGCCTTCTCCCACCTTGACATCATGTGGGAGTTGCCGCACTACGCCCGCTTCATGCGACGCCTGGGCGCCGAGCACCGAGTCGTCACCTTCGACAAGCGCGGTTGGGGCCTGTCGGAGCGCAGGACCCCCGTCGCTGATCTCGAGACGATGTTGGATGACTTGCGGGCCGTCCTCGACGCGGCCGACTCGATGCGGACGCTGTTGCTCGGGTTCGGCCCCATGGGTGGAGGCGCGTGCGCTGTATATGCGGCGACGTTCCCCGAGCGTGTACGGGCCTTCGTCTGGTGGGGAGCGAGCGCGCGCGGCGTGTCCGCACCCGACTACCCGTGGGCAGGTACCGAGGAAGAGGCCTCCCAGGGCGGGCAATCGTGGGATGCCTGGGGAGACGAAGACCAGGCGGCCGGGCTGATGCGCAACGTCGGCCTTGCTTCAATCGCGGCGGACACCCAACTGCAACACTGGTTCGCCCGGTTGTGTCGGTACTGTGCCGCCCCGGCGGAGGCGCGACGGGTGGATGAGGCCTGGTACGCGCTCGACGTGCGCGGCATACTGCCGTCCGTGCACGTGCCGACACTTGTGACGACAAGGGCCTTCCCGGACGAGGCTCGCTACCTCGCCGGACTGATACCGGGCGCCTCGGTCGCGGTGTTGCACGGCGATGACTACCCGCCGTACATGGGCGATCAGGAGGAGGTGTTCGGAGCGATCGACGGGTTCCTCGCCTCTGTGGGCCGAGAGGAAGCTGAGTTCGACCGCGTCCTGGCCACGGTCCTCTTCACCGACATCGTAGGGTCGACGAAGAAGGCTGCGGAAGTCGGGGATGCTGACTGGAAGAAGCTACGCGGGCGGCACGACGCAGTTGTCAGAGGCCTGCTCGCCCGCTACCGGGGCACCGAGGTGGAGACCACAGGCGACGGCTTCCTCGCCACCTTCGACGGGCCCGCGCGGGCGGTGCGCTGCGCCCAGGCAGTCTGCGAGGCGGTGCGGCCGCTCGGGCTCGAGGTGCGCGCCGGCTGCCACACCGGCGAGATCGAACTGATGGGCGCGGACGTCGGCGGCATCGCCGTGCACATCGGCGCCCGGGTCGCGGCGCTCGCCGGACCATCGGAGGTACTGGTCAGCTCGACGGTCAAAGACCTCGTCGCCGGCTCCGGGCTCGCCTTCGCGGACCGTGGCGAGCACGCGCTCAAGGGCGTGCCGGAGAAGTTGCGGCTGTACGCGGCGCTGCCGTGATGCCTGGAGACCGATCATGACCACCGCACCACCGATCCACTACGCGAAGACCGTCGACGGGCTGTACATCGCCTACCAGGACGTCGGCGATGGTCCGATAGCTCTGGTGTTGATCAACGGCATGTACTCGCACATCGAGGTCTACTAGGAGTGGTCGCAGTTCGCGCGATTCGTCGAGCGGTTGGCGACCAGCTTCAGGGTGCTGCACTTCGACCGCCGCGGCACCGGCATGTCCGACCGTGTCGCCGACGACCCCACGCTCGAGCACAGCCTCGACGACATCAGCGCCGTGCTGGCCACCGCAGGCGTAAATCGAGCCGCCATCTACGGCTGGGGAGAGGCGGCACCGCTTGCAGCGCTGTTCGCCGCGACGTACCCGGAGAAGACCCTAGCCGTCCTCCTCGACGGCCCGCTCAGGCTGAAGTGGGCGCCCGACTACCCGTGGGGGACAACTCCAGAGGACCAGCAGGAATGGGTCGACCGCATCTACGAGATCTGGGGCCAGGACGAGCACGCCCTCAAGATTGGACAGCTCACCTGCGGTGAGCGTCCCGAGGATGGCCCTTGGCACGATGAGGCTTTCGTGCGCGTCCACGCCAGGCTGGCCCGCTTCGCTACCACGCCCGGAGGCTTCCTCGCCTTCACGCAGACGGAGTACGAGACGGATGCGCGTGACGTCGCCCGCACCATCCACGTCCCTGCCGCCGTGCTGACCAGACCTGGGCGGCCATCGTTGGGCGGCAGCGGGCAGCAGCAGTGGCACCCCGTCGAAGAGAACGAGCACTGTGCGTCGCTCATCCCCGGCGCCCGGTTGATCCCAGTACCCGGGGCCGCCGTCATCCCCTTCTTCGACGAGGAAGAGGCGTATGCGGACGCGATGATCGCCTTCATCGAGTCGGTCCAGCACGAGGAGGCCGAACTCGACCGCATGCTCGCCACCGTCCTCTTCCCCGACATCGTCGGCTCGACGCACAGGGCCCGCGAGCTCGGCGACCGCAGGTGGACCGAGCTCCTCGAGCGCCACCACCAGGTCGTGCGCGCGATGCTGGCGCGCTACCGCGGCACGGAGGTCGACACCGCCGGCGACGGCTTCCTCGCCACCTTCGACGGGCCGGCGCGGGCGGTCAGGTGCGCCCAGGCGATCTGCGACGCGGTGAGGCCGCTGGGGCCCGAGGTGCGGGCCGGCTGTCACACGGGCGAGATCCAGCTCGTCGGCGAGGGGGTCGCCGGCGTCGCCGTGCACATCGGCGCCCGCGTCGCGGCGCTCGCCGGGCCCTCCGAAGTCCTCGTCAGCTCCACCGTCAAGGATCTCGTCGCCGGCGCGGGCCTCGCCTTCCAGAACCGCGGCGAGCACGCGCTCAAAGGGGTGCCGGAACGGTGGCGGGTGTACGCGGTCGTGGGCTGAGCGATCGGCTGGTCACGGGCGATCTCGGTCCAGTCCCGTGCCGCTGTTTGCGCCGCTCTTCGAAGCACACCTGCGCCGCGTCGCCCGGCTGTTCGCCGTGGGGCACTACCGCGACGGCAGTGTACTCGTCCACGAAGGGGACCCGGGGGACAGCTTCTTCGTGTTGCTCGGCGGCAAGGGGCGCATCGAGCAGACCGGGGCGAGGACACAGGAGCTCGGGCCCGGACAGTGGTTCGGCGAGCTGTCGCCTATCGACGGGGCGCCGAGGGCGGCGACGGTCACGGCGTACGAGGAGACGACCGTCACCCGCCTGCCGCGCAACGCCTTCCAGAGTCTGCTGAAGGACGAACCACGCACCGCGCTCGGGATGGTCGCCGGCCTGGTCGCCCTGATCCGCGGATTACAGCAGGAGTGACGAAGCGCGGAGGGCGGGTTCGGCCGTGCTCATTCGTCACAAGG
>CAVOVA010000016.1:0-76029 GCA_963699725.1 uncultured Thermoleophilia bacterium | reverse complement strand
GCTCTCGGTGAAGACGTCCCGAGGCAGTCGCGCCGAGGTCTCGGCGAGAGAAGGCTCACGCAGCCGGCGGGGGTTGACGGCGGCGCCTGCGGTTGATAGCTTTTCTCAACATTGTTGAGAACAGTTCTCAACTGGAGCGTGGGGAGCACCTCTTTGACCGATCCGCAGCCGACGCACGACATCGAGGCCGTCTTTCATCAGAAGGGCATTCCGTTCACGCGCCAGCGCCGGCTCATCTGGGACTTCTTCGCCCGCGCGGACCGCGCTGCCACCGTCGGTGAGGCGGCAGACGCTCTGCGGAGCGACGGCGTCGGCCAGGCCACCGTGTACCGCACCGTCACCTTGCTCAGCGATCTCGGTCTCCTCGCACGCGTCCAGGACGGCCGCGGGGACAGCTGTTTCATCGCGCCGCCCATCGGCCACAGCCACCCGCTGATCTGCGGCGCCTGCCGCCGCGTCATCCGTTTCGACGGCGACGGCGACGTCAGCGCGCTCGAGGCGCAGCTCGCCGAGGCCACCGGGTTCACCATCTACGGCCACCATCTCGAGGTGTATGGGATCTGCCCTGCTTGCAGGGCAGCCAGGGAGGGCGACCATGGCGAGTGACGCGTCGAGAGCCGACGTACCGTCCGCCAACGGCCGGCTCGACGGCGCGTCGCTCGCCGCCCGACCTGGTGAAGGAGGCGGCGCCCTCGCCGGCCGGCGCTTCTTCTGCTCGTGGAGCGGCGGCAAGGACGCCTATCTCGCGCTTCAGCGGGCGACGCTGCGCCGCGGCCGTCCGGCCGCCCTCGTCTGCATGCTGCACGAGGACGGCCGCGTGAGCCGTGGCCATGGCCTGCCGCTCGCGCTCCTCGAGAAGCAGGCTGCGTCGCTCGGCATCACGCTCGTCACCCGGGCGACCACGTGGGACGGCTACGAAGCCACCTACGTCTCCGTCCTGCACGAGCTGGCGGCGAAGGGCGTCGAGGCCGGGGTGTTCGGCGATATCGACCTGCAGGGGCACCGCGACTGGGTCGAGGGCGTCTGCGGCGTCGCGGGGCTCACGTGCCACTTGCCGCTCTGGCAGGAGCCGCGCCGCCGGCTTCTCGATGAGTTCCTCGCCGGCGGCTCCCGCGCCACCATCGTCGCCGTGGATTCATCCAAGCTGGGCGCCGAGTTCCTCGGCCTCGAACTCGACGACGCGGTCATCGCCCGCCTCGAGGCCGCCGGCGTCGACGCCTGCGGCGAGGACGGCGAGTACCACACCATGGTCACATCGGCCCCACTCTTCACACGGCCGGTCCCGCTCGTCTGGGAAGGCATCGACGAGCACGACGGTCACTACGTTCTGCGCTACGTCCACCCCGGCGACGCGGCGGAGCCCGCGTCCCCGCCGGCGCCTCCGTCCACCACCGTCTAGTCACGTCTCGA
Organism: uncultured Thermoleophilia bacterium; assembly: GCA_963699725.1. Classification (GTDB taxonomy): domain Bacteria; phylum Actinomycetota; class Thermoleophilia; order UBA2241; family UBA2241; genus CAIXSE01. The sequence goes on along the minus strand of CAVOVA010000016.1, from coordinate 74,619 downwards.
AGGGAGTCACTACCATCATGACCAGCATCCGCATAGGCCGATCCACCGCGGCGCTCCTCCTGGCCGCAGTCCTCGCGCTGGGCCTCGTCGCCCTGGGAGCCTGCGGCTCGGGCGACGACGCCACCACCGCGAGCTCGCCCTCGCCGGCCGCAGCCGGTCCCATCACCGTCACCGATGACTCCGGCGCCGAGGTCACGCTGGATCAGCCGGCCACCCGCATCGTGAGCCTGGCGCCGGCCAACACCGAGATCGTCTACGCCATCGGGGCCGGCGACAAGATGGTCGCCGGCACGAGCTACGACGACTACCCCGAGGAAGCCAAGAGCCTGCCCAAGATCGGCGACTTCAACAGTCCCAACATCGAGAAGACCGCTTCGTACTCGCCGGACCTCGTCCTGGCCGCCGGCGGCATCCAGGCCAAGCTGCAGAACAAGCTCGAGGACCTCGGCATGAAGGTCTACGTCGTCGACCCCAAGTCCTACGATGATGTCGTCGCCACCGTCGAGAACATCGGCAAGCTCGCCGGCGTCGAGGACGGTGCGGCCACGGTCGCTGCGGAGATGACCGCCGCCAGGGAAGAGGTGCAGGCCAAGGTCTCCGGGCTGGCGCCCGCCACGACCTTTCTCGAGATCTACAGCAAGCCGCTCATGACCGCCGGCAGCAGCACGTTCATCGACGACATGATCACCATCGCCGGCGGCGAGAACATCGGCGCCCAGGCCGGCGACGGCTTCCCGACGTTCAGCACCGAGGTGCTGGTCAAGGATGACCCGCAGGTCTACATCGCCGACTCCGGCTCCATGAGCGAGCCGGGCGACATCACCAAACGCGCCGGATTCAAGGATCTCACGGCGGTCAAAGGTGGGACGGTCTACGTGATCGACGACAACCTGATCGCCCGGCCGGGCCCGCGCCTCGCCGAGGGGCTCAGGCAGCTCGCCGGGATGATCCATCCGGAGGCCTCGACCACCGAATGACCAAACTCGCCCGCACAGGCGCGTGGCCGGGGATCCTCCTGGCCGGCGGCATCCTCGTCGTCGCCTTCGTGCTGGCGCTCGCCTTGGGACCGGTCTCGCTGTCCATGGGACGGATCTGGCACCTCATGCTCGCGGGGCCGGTCCAGGGCGATCTCGAGAACGCCATCTTCTGGCAGATCCGCATGCCGCGAGTGCTGGTCGCGGCGCTCGTCGGCGCGGCGCTCGCCGTCGCCGGCGTGATCCTCCAGGACCTCTTCCTCAACCCGCTCACCGACCCCTACGTGACCGGCGTGTCGTCGGGCGCCGCGCTCGGCGCCACCATCGGCATCGTCCTCCACCTCGCCAACCTGCCTTGGGTCACCGTGCTCGCCATCGTCGGCGGGCTCGGAACGCTCGTGATCGTGTGGATGGCGGCGCGCCGCCGCGGACGCATCGACATCTTCGTGCTCCTGCTCGCCGGCGTCACGATCTCGTACCTCGCCAGCGCCGTCGTCACCGTGTTGATGATCAAGGCGAACGAGGACATGACGGCGATCATCTACTGGCTCATGGGGAGCTTCTCGGGGAGAGGGTGGCCGGACGTCGAGATCGCCCTCATCGCGATCCCGTTCGTGATCGTGCCGCTGTTCTTCACGCGGGAGATGGACATCCTGCTGCAGGGTGAGAAGCGCGCGCTCGAGCTCGGCGTGGAGGTCGAGCGCACCAAGCGCCTCCTGCTCGTCACTGCCGGCCTGCTCACCGCCCTCGCCGTCTCGGTCAGCGGCATCATCGCGTTCGTCGGCCTCGTCGTGCCGCACATCGTGCGCCTGCTGATCGGCCCCGGGCATCGCGGGCTGCTGCCGGTCTCCCTGCTCGTCGGCGCCTCGATGATGGTCGTCGCGGACCTGCTTTCGCGCGTCGTCATCGCGCCCAACGAGATTCCCGTCGGTGTGGTCACGACGTTCGTCGGCGCGCCGCTCTTCGTCTACCTGCTGCGGCGCGGGAGGCGCGTCTGATGCCTCTCGTTGCGCTCAGGGACGTCGACTTCGCTTACGACCAGCGGCCGGTGCTCCGGCGCATCTCCTTCGCGCTCGAGGCCGGCGAATTCGTCGGGATCGTCGGACCCAACGGGAGTGGCAAGTCGACGCTGATCGACCTCATCGACGGCATCCACCAGCCGGTCTCTGGCGACGTGCTGGTGAACGGCGTGCCCACGCGCCGCTACCGCCGACGGGACATGGCGCGGGAGGTGGCGCTCGTGCCGCAGCACTTCGACCTCGACTTCGACCTCGACGTGCGCGAGGTCGTCGAGATGGGCGCGTACTGCCGCGGCAAGGACCCGGAGGCGTACGGCGACCCGCAGACGACGCTGGCGCGTCTCGGGGCCGCCGAGCTCGCCGGCCGCCGTTTCTCGGAGCTCTCCGGCGGCGAGAAGCAGCTCGTGGTGCTGGCGCAGGCGCTCATGCAGCAGGCACCGCTCCTGCTGCTCGACGAGCCGGCCTCGGCCCTGGATGTCTCGCACCAGCTGCGGCTCTTCGACCTGCTCAAGGAGCTCAACGCCGACGGGATCACGGTGCTGTGTATCCTGCACGACCTCAATCTGGCGCTGCACTACTTCGACAAGCTGCTGGTGCTGAGCGACGGGGAGGTGGCGGCGTTCGGGCCTCCCGACCAGGTGCTGCGGCCGGAGATCCTCGACACGGTGTACGGCGTGCGCGCCTACCTGCACCGGCACGCCGGGCGGACGTATCTGACCTTCTCTCCGCGGCTCCGCGGTGAGCGCCGCGGCCGCGTGCATCTGGTCTGCGGCGGGGGCACGGGCTCCGGACTCATGCGCGAGCTTGTGGACGCCGGATACGAGGTCACCGCCGGCGTCCTCAACGCCCTCGACACCGACGAGGAGACCGGTCGCGAGCTCGGCCTGTCGATGGCGGTCGAGGCGCCGTTCTCGCCCGTCGGCGACGAGGCGCACGGTGAGAACCTCGAGCTGATGCGCACCGCCGACCTCGTGGTGATCAGCGCCGTGCCGGTCAGCCACGGCAACGCGCGCAACGTCGAGGCCGCGCACGAGGCGCTCAGGGCGGGTACGCCGGTCTGGGTCGACGAGGGTGTGCGCGCCAACGACTTCGCCGGCGTCGTCGACGGCCTGACCGCCGGCGGCGCGCAGTTCTTCGCCGACGAGGAGGCGCTGCTCGCCGCCGTGCGCGAGCGCGGCGCACCGGCATCTGGGCACGCGCCGATCGTCGGCGATGCCACGGCGCACGTGGCGGCCGCTCCCGCAGAGCCCGGCGGGACGCCGGGCGGGCCGGGGGTCACGACGTAGGGTGACGGGGCCGGCGCGACGCTTCGCGGCGCCCGGCCCGGCCCTCCGCCTCAGGCGGGATCGCAGTCGTGCCGCTGTTCGCCGCCCGTCACCAGTTCGAGTCGCGCCTCTTGCCGTGCCGACTCGCACGCGGAAGCTAGCCCAGCATCTCCTTGAGCTCGGCCGCGGCCGCGCGGTCCTGCTGCGCGCTCTTGTCGAAGGCCCGGGCGCGCAACTGCAGCAGGCCGGCGCACTTCGCGGCGAACTCCTCGTGGTAGCGCGCGGCGTCCTCTTCTGCCTGGATCAGTTGCTCGACGGCGCCCGGCCAGGTGGTGAGCGGTTCGGCGTCGAGCGTACCCAGGTAGTCGGCGCCGTCGAGGGAGCCGACCGGGGCCGCCAGCCGCTCGGCGGCCTCCTGCTGGGTGATCATCAGCTTCTGCACGCGGTCATCGTGGGTGCAGACGATCTCCTCGAGCTTGTCCTGCCACTCCAGTGTCGGCGCCAGCACGCCGGCGGCGGCCGCGAAATCCGCGCACGCCTGCTCCGCCTCGAGGGCGAACCGGAGCGCCGGACCGTAGGCCGCGGTCTCAGGGAACTGGTGAGCCACGTCGTCTCCTTTGGTCGAGTCTCGCGGACCTTCCTACCCGGTCGCCGCGTTCGATAACGAGGATGGGGGCGACGGACAGACTGGCTCGCCCGCCATCCTCGCGAGGAAAAGGGCGGGGTGACGTCGGTCACCCCGCCCTTTCGACGGTCACTGTCAGCTGAGCCGGGGCCGCCGCGAGGCGACCGCCGAAAGCGCCGTCACCACTGCTTGTTGACGGTACCCTCCCAGGTGCCGACCTTCTTCTCCTTCTTCTCCACCTCGGTGAACCAGCGCGTGGTGACGCACTTGCTCTCGGTGAAGAAGCGGATGCCGTCGAGGCCGAAGACGTGGCTCTCGCCGAAGAACGACTCCTTGTGGCCGGCAAACGGGAAGAAGCTCACGGGCACCGGAATGCCGACGTTGATGCCGACCATGCCGGCGTGCGTGCGCTTGGCGAACTCGCGCGAGAAGTAGCCGCTCTCGGTGAAGATGCAGGAGCCGTTGGCGAAGCGGCTGTCGTTCATGATCGTGATTCCCTCTTCGAAGTCGTCGACGCGCTTGATGGAGCACACCGGGCCGAAGATCTCCTCGCGGCCGATCTCCATGTCCTCGGTCACGTTGTCGAAGATCGTCGGGCCGACGAAGAAGCCGTTCTCGAAGCCCGGGACCACGAGATCGCGGCCGTCGAGGAGGAGGTCGGCGCCTTCCTCGACGCCCTTGTCGATCCACTTCTTCACGAAGGCCTGGTGATCGGCGCTGACGACCGGGCCGAGCTCGGTCTTCGGGTCGTAGGAGCAGCCGACGACGCGCTGCTCGGCGTACTTCATCATGTAGCCGATGAACTCGTCGGCGACCTTGTTCTCGACCACGATCACGGGCAGCGCCATGCAGCGCATGCCGGCGCAGCCGAAGGTCGAGTTGATGATGCCGGCGGCGGCGCGCTCGAGCGCGGCGTCGGCGAGCACGAGGCCGTGGTTCTTGGCCTCGGTCTGGGCCTGGACGCGCTTGCCGTGGGCGGCGGCCAGCGAGTAGACGTGCTTGCCGACGCTGGTCGAGCCGACGAAGCTGACGCCACGGACCATCGGGTGGGTCATCATGATCTCGGCCTCGACGCGCGAGCAGGTGACGACGTTGACGACGCCCTTGGGAAGACCGGCCTCGATGAGCAACTCCATCAGGCGCATGCCGGTCGTCGGCACCATGCTGGCCAGCTTCAGGACCAGGGTGTTGCCGGTGACGATGCAGAGCGGCAGCATCCAGCCGAAGGGGATCATGCCCGGGAAGTTGAACGGCGCGATGCCGGCGAACACGCCGATCGGTTCGCGGTAGCTCACCGTGTCGTGCCCGGTGGACACGTTCATGAGCGACTCGCCCTTCATGGTCATCGGCGCGGAGACGCCGACCTCGCAGCCCTCGATGATCTTGATGACCTCGCCGCGCGCCTCGTCGAGGTTCTTGCCGAGCTCGCGCGCGCAGAGGTAGGTGATCTCCTCGGCGTGCTCTTCGAGCAGAGCCTTCCAGCGATACAGCACCTGGGTGCGCTTCTGGATCGGCGTGGTCGACCAGGTCTCGAATGCCCTCTGGGCGCTCTCGATGGCGCCCTCGACCTCGGCGGCCGTACAACACGGCGCCTTGGCGAATACCTCGCCGGTGCTCGAGTCGGTGACGTCCATGTACGTGTCGGTCGTCGACTCGCGCCACTCGCCGTCGACGCAGTACTTCAGCATCTGCACGTCTGTCTTCTCGACTGTCGCCATTGCGGTTCCTCTCATCGCGATCTCGGGGTTGCTCGGTGCGGCGGGAAGGAGTCTAATCAATCGAATGATTAATCTCAACTGTCTCACGAAGAGACGGGCCGGATCACCGGGAGGAGGTGGCAGGCGTGTCCTCGAGTCCCATCCAGGGTGACACGAATCCCCCGGCCTCCGTCGCCGTGGCGGGCGCGGCTTCAGAAGGCCGCGCGGCCGTCGCTTCGCTCAGTCGCGATCCCAGGCAAGACATGCCGGCCCCTGCCCTCAAGATGCTCGCGGCCGCGCAGCGGGTGCTCGTGGCCAAGGGCTTCTCCGGGCTGACGCTGCGCGCGATCGCCCAGGAATCCGGAGAGAACTCCGCGATGGTGCAGTACTACTTCGGGAACAAGGAAGGCCTGCTCAAGGCGATGATCGACTCGGTCTTCCGTGACGACCAGGAGGATGCGGCCGCCGCCATGAGCACGGTCACGAGCGACGACCGGTTGCCCAGGTTCGTGGACGGCCTGCGCACGATCAGCTCGTCGCGGTCGTTCCGCGTCTTCTTCGACGTGCTGCCCTACGCTCTGCGCAACGAGGGGCTCCGCAGCCGCATGGCGCGGGCGTACGACTGGTACCGGAGGATCAAGCTCGACTGGCTGAGGGCGGAGGACCGGGCGGCGCCGTCCCAGAAGCAAGGTCTGCTCGGGCTTTCCGAACTCATGACCGCAGTGGTCGACGGTCTGGCCATCCAGGAGGCCATCGACGACGGGTTCGACACGCGGCGGGCTTACGCCGTGCTGGAGTTCATGCTTCAGCGCTCGCTGCCGGAGCTGCTCGAATCGGACCTGCACGGAGGCTCGCGCCCAGGATGACGAGGCCGGGCGGCCGCGCGGGGACGACGTTCAGTCGCCCTCGGCGGTCGCTGTGCCTGTGAGCAGCAGCATGGTCACGTCGTCGTCGAGGACGGCCTCCTGCCCTCCCTGGACGGAGTCCACGAGGGTCTCGAGGTCGGCCGTGGAGGTGGCGCGCCGCTCCCAGAGGTTTGCGACGGCGGCGCGCAGCCCGGCGAGGCCCAGGCGCGAGCGCGACCCCGGGGCCGTGCGCGCGTCGACGATGCCGTCGCTGTAGAGCAGCAGCCCCCACTCGTCAGGCAGTGTCACCTCGTGCGGCGCCCAGTCGCCATACTGCTCCACCCCCAGCATCATGTCCGGGGTGTGCTCCAGCGGCTCGACTCGCCGCCTGAGCAGCAGCGGCTGGGGATGGCCGGCGTTCACGAAGCGTGCATGCCGGCCGGCGGCGTCGATCTCGACCGAGCAGACGGTCGCCAGCAGCCCGAGGCCGAGCTCTCCCTGCTCGGCGCGGTCGCTCTCGTCGAGCGTCAGGCTGTTGAGCGTCTTCATGATCGCCTGCAGCGAGGCGCCGCGGAGCGCGAGCGCCCTCCAGGCGGCGCGCAGGCTCGCACCGAGGGCGGCGGCGTCGGGGCCGTGGCCGGTGACGTCGCCGATCACGGCGGCCACGGCGCCGTTGGGGCGCGTCACCGCGTCGATGAAGTCACCGCCGAGGAGCATGCGACGCTCGCCTGGACGGTAGAGCGTGGCGACGCCGATGCCGGGCGTATCCACGGTCACCGCGGGCGAGAGGCTGGCCTGGAAGCGGCGGTACAGCGCCCCCACTTCTTGCTGAGCCTGCGCGCGCTGCGCCTGGGCCAGCGCGACGGCGGCGTGCTCGGCGAAGCGCTGCACGACGCCGAGGTCACCCTGCTCCGGTTCGGGGACTCGCCGCGACCAGCCCAGGGCCAGTAGCGCGACGGGTTCGTCGTCGAGCAGCACCGGCGCGCGCACCGCGGACACCTGGCCGGTCTCGGCCGTGATGGCGCGCGGCATCCGTGGGCCGCCCGGCTCGCGGATGTCCGCGATGAAGGTCGGCAGCAGGTTGTCGGCGAGCTCCGCCTGCAGCTCGCGCGAGGGCTCCATGATCAGACGGTCGCCGGTGTTGGGGAGGTAGGGCGAACGGGCCAGCAGGCGCAGCCGTTCGCTCTCGATGGCGAAGAGTGCGACGAGATCGCACTCGAAGGTCTCCCGCGCACCGTCGCAGATCGCTCGGGCCACCGACGCGGCGCTGCCCCTGGCGTGGAACAGCGGTGTCGCTCCCACCACCCTGTCGAGGGCGTCGCGCGAGCGGTGCGCCTGGTCGAGGGAGCGCGCGACCTGGCCGCGGTACCGGTCTCCGAGCAGTCCGACCCCCAAGCCGGCGGCCAGCCACAGCATGATGACGGCGGCCGACGTGGCCCCCTGCACCAGCCAGAGGTCCGAGACGGCGAGCATGTCGTACATCACGCCGCCGACGATCGCCAGCGCGATGCCCACCCGGGGTCCGCCGGAGACGGCGCCGGCCGAGACGGTCAGCGAGACGAGCGCCGCCGGGAGTCCGATGAGCTGCGTCTGCCAGTCGATGAAGTGGAAGGGCGTCAGCGACGCCACGATGACCATGGCGCCCGCGACGAAGAGCTGGATCGGGCGCGCGCGCAGGTACGCGGCGATAGCGAGGAGCCGCGAGCGGACGGGGCCGTAGGCGTCTGCGGGTCGGGTGTGGGCCATGGTCAGACGATATCCGGGTGCGAGTCCGGCGTCAGTTCCACTCGATCCTGGGATCGAGCCACCTGTACGCGACGTCGACCACGAAGCTGCCGAGCGTTGAGGGCAGCGCCGCGAAGAGCACTACCGCCATCCACAGGCACAGGAGCCTGAGGACGACGTACTGAGCCATCGCCCCTCATGGTGCGTTCGCCGACCTCTCGCCGTGCCCCGGTCATCGCCTCACCCGCCGTCTGCTTGCCAGCATTCTCGGCCCTACTTCTTCCAGTACTGCGTCGGGTCGATCTGGTACACCGGGTGCAGGTAGAACCCCCCGGTGGTCTCAGAGCACATCGTCGTCTGGATCGGCTGGTAGCAGGGCACGTACGGCGCCTGCTTCGAGATCAAGTGCTGCATCTCCGAGAACTTGGCGATGCGGGCTACAGGGTCGGTCGACTTCTGCGCCTCGGAGAACAGCTTCTCGATCCTGGGACTCCACCAGAAGCTCGAGTTCATGCCGCCCTCCACCGCGCTCGCCTTGCTGAACAGCGGTGCGATCCAGTCGCTCGGGTCAGGGAAGTCCATCCACCAGTCGCGGCTGCCGGCGGCGAGCGTCATGGGGGTGGTCCGCTGGACGTAGAAGCTGGTGTTGCTCATGGTCTTCAGCTGGGCATTGACGCCCACCGCCGCGAGGTCGGCCCGCACCGACTGCCACAGCCTCGGGTTCGGGTCGACGTTGTCGGTAGAGAGCGTTGTCTCGAATCCGTCGGGGTAGCCGGCGTCGGCGAGCAGCCGTCTGGCCTTGGCCGGGTCGAACCCGTAGAAGACCTTGCCTGTCTCGTGGCCGGGCATGCCCTTGGGGTAGAACTGCCAGAGCGGCATCGCCTGGCCGGCCTGGAGTGTCACCAGTTTGTCGCGGTCGATCGCCCAGCTGAGCGCCCGGCGGACCTTGACATCGTCGAACGGCTTCATCTCCACGTTCATGAACAGGTAGCTGGTGGCGACCATCGGCTGGGAGAAGACCTGAGCCTCCCACTCGGGGTCGGCTTGCACGCGTGGGATGTCGGCGACCGGGACGCCGTCGCCCAGAATGTCAACCTCGCCGCGCTCGAGCTTGAGCAGCGCGGCGGATGGGTCGAACGAGAGCTCGTAGTCGATCGTGTCGAGATACGGCTTGCCTTCTTCCCAGTAGACGGGGTTGCGCGTGAGCACGATCTCCTGCCCCGGAGTCCACCTCTGGAGCACGTAGGGGCCGGTGCCAAGCGGATTCCGGCCGAACTCCTCGCCCCACTTCTCGACCCACTCCCTGGGCACCACATCGCAGAAGTCCATGGTCACGGCGTTGAGGAAGGAGGCGTCCGGGCTCTTGAGCGTGATCTCGACGGTGAAGTCGTCGACGACCTTGAAACCGGTGATCTCCTGGGCCTTGCCCCGTACGAAGGCGCCGCTGCCGACGACGCACAGGTAGAAGGACGTCGCCGGCGCGCGGGGTTCCTTCATCATGCGCTCGAAGCTGTACTTGAAGTCGGATGCGGTCACCTCACGGCTCACAGGCGGCTGGAACCTGACGCCCTCACGGAGCTTGAAGGTGTACACCTTGCCGTCCACGGAGATGCCGCCGTTCGCCGTGCTCGGGACCTCGGTGGCGAGGCACGGGACGAGCTTCGTGCCGGCTGCGCCCGGCTCGTTCGCGTACCGCAGAAAGCCCTGATAGATGTCGTGCTCGATCTGCCGCTCGATCACGTTCCACGCCACTGCGGGGTCGAGGCTCGACGGCTCGGCGAGGTACGAGAGGGTGAGCGTCCCGCCTTGCCTGGGTGTGTCGGAGGACGAGGGACTGCTCGCTTCCTCGGTGGTGCCGGCGCCGCAGGCTGCGAGCCCGAGGGCGAGGAACAGGGCGAGCCCCAGCAGGAAGGCTGCGGTGACCGCAGCCTGCTTGTGCGAACGACGCGTCAGGTGTGCCTCCTGGGGGCGTCGCCGTGGCTGAGGCAGGGATGCAGCTCCAGGCCCTCGGTCATCGGGCCCCTGCCGTCTGACTCGATGCTGCTGCTCACGGCGACGGCAGGAATCGTGCCGGTGAGCCCGATGATCGCCCTCGCGGTGCTGCCCTTGCCGCAGCCGCTCTCGCCGACCATGCCGACGAGCTCTCCTGGCGCGACCTCGATGTCGACGTGGTTCACCGCCTGGACGGTGCCCTCTCGAGAGGCGAAGTCGACGGTGAGCTCGGTCAGACGGAGGAAGGGGTTGCCGTCAACGCTCATACAAGAGGCAGTCTATCGCCAGACCCGGCAACAAGCGAGGCTCCAGCCCGGCGCGTCCTTTGACGCGTGCGCGACAGGCTGGTAGGCATGTCTCATGCGCCGCGACGCTCTCTCGCCCAGTGGAGGACGTCTTCATGGTCTCCGGGAAGGATGATCGGTATGGCACACGTCTCCATGCGGCCCTTCGACTTGCGCACGGCGCGGCCGTTCGGCATCTCGCGCTGGACGCACAGCGACTTCGCCCGCTTCGTGGTCGAGTTGCGGGAGGGCGACGCCTCAGGTCTCGGCGAGGCGGCGCCCAACGCGCGCTACGGCGAGGATCGGGAGCGTGACGCCGAGCTGCTGACCGCCCTGGCTCCGGAGATCGCAGACCTGCGGGGGGCGGCCGGCGTCGAGGCCTTCTGCGAGGTGCTTGCGGCGGAGGGTGTGCCGGCCCTGCGGGCCGGCCTGAGCGCCGCCGCCTGGGACCTCGCCGGCAAGCAGGCCGGCGAGCCCGTCTGGCGCATGCTCGGACTCGCACGGCCGGCGGTGCGGACCTCGTACACCATCGCCATCGGCGAGCCTGAGGAGATGCTGGAGCATGCGCGCGCCGCCTCCGCCTTCAGCACGCTCAAGGTCAAGCTCGGCTTCGACGGCGACCTTGATTTGGCGCGCCGGCTCAAGCTCGAGTTGCCGGAGCGGACGTTTCGCTACGACGTCAACGAGGGGTGGGACCGCGAGCGCGCCGCCTCATCTCTCGCGGTCCTCGAGGGCCTCGGCGCCGAGTTGGTCGAGCAACCGCTGCCGGCCGCGGACACCGAGGGCATGGAGTGGCTCAAGGAGCGAACGAGCATCCCGCTGTTCGTCGACGAGGCGGTGCTCTCGCTGGACGATCTCGACGCCGTGGGTGATGCCTGTGACGGCGTCGTCGTGAAGCTGGCGAAGGCGGGAGGCATCGCCTCCGCCTTCGCCCTCATCTCGGCGTGCACCGGGCGCGGCCTGCAGGTGCTCCTCGGCTGTATGGTCGAGTCGAGTCTGGGGATCGCGGCGGCGCTTCAGATCGCCGGTCTCGCCGACTACATCGACCTGGACGGGGCGCTGCTTCTGGACGAGGACCCGTTCACAGGGATCGCCGTGGACGGCGACCTGCTGACGGCGTCCGACGAGCCGGGACTCGGGGTGCGGCCGGCCGGGTGAACAGCGGGCGCCGGCCGCCGCGCGCCACCCCGGTGGCGGCCGCGCAGCCGCGTCGACTACCCGGCGACGTGGGCGATCATCGCCCGCGATCGTACCGCGCGCGACGGGTCTCGGCTGGAATCCGCGCCGCGCGGTGGGGCGACGTCGCCCCCCGCCTCAGATCGTCGCGTGCGCGCCGGCGTCGACGTGCACGATCTCGCCGGTGATCGCCCGGCTGAGGTCGCTGAGCAGGAAGACGGTCGCATCGGCGACCTCTTCCGTGGTCACGTTGCGGCGCAGCGGCGTGTGGCTCTCGAGCAGGTCGAGCATGCCGCTGAAGTCCTTGATCGTGCGCGCCGCGACAGTGGCGATGGGGCCGGCAGACACCGCGTTCACGCGGATCCCCTCCGGCCCCAGATCGGCAGCGAGGTAGCGTACGGCACTCTCGAGCGAGGCCTTCGCCGGGCCCATCACGTTGTAGTTGGGCACCACCCGCCACGAGCCGGCGTACGTCATCGTGACGATCGCGCCGCCCGCCGTCATGAGGCGGCGCGCCTCGCGCGCGGTCGCGATCAGGGAGTACGAGCTGATGTCGTTGGCCTGGGCGAAGCCGTCGCGCGTGGTCTCCACGAAGTTGCCCTGGAGGTCGTGCGCCGGCGCCCAGGCGATGCTGTGTACGAGGCCGTCGAGCACCGGCATCTGCTCGGCCAGCTCGTCGACGGCGCGCTTGACGGCGGTATCGCTGCTGACGTCGAGCTCGATCATCGGCGCGCCGCCCAGCTCGTCGGCGAGCTGTTGCACGCGCCGTTTGAGGCGGTCGGCCTGGTACGTGAGCGCGACGGCGCCGCCGTGGCGCTTGACCGCCAGGGCCACGGCCCAGGCGATCGAGCGCGAGTTGGCGGCGCCCGTCACGACGAAGCGCTTGCCGCCGAGGAGCAGAGGGTGCGCCTGGTCTGCGACATCCGAGCCGGTTCCCGAGCTCGTTGGTGCCCCCTCAGTCGACCCGGCTTCGCCAGTCAATCCGGTCACGGTCCCTCCCGTTGTCAGTCGGGCTTGACGGCGAGCAGCAGGAACTGTCTCGCCCAGTAGTCGCGGAAGACGTAGAGCGACAGGACCAGCGACGCGAACCTGATCGCTCGGTAGCGCGTGAAGTAGGGCTCGACGCGAAGCACCGTCAGGCCGGCTCCCTCGAGAAGGCGGACCATGTCGCGCTTGGCGAAGAAGCGCACGTGGGTGCGGTCGAAGATCCCGGAGCTGCGCCGCGGCCACGTCTTGAACAGCAGATTCGCGAAGACGTAGACGTTGGAGACGTTGGGGAGAGAGACGACGACGGCGCCTCCCGGACGCAGGCGCGTGAGCGCCTTCGCGAGCACGTCTTCGGCATCGAGCAGGTGCTCGAGCACGTCGCTGGCGAGGATCGCGTCGAACGGTTCGTCGCCGAGCCGCGCCGGATCGAGGTCGGTGAGGTCACTCTCCACGACGGCGTCGAGCCGCTTGCGGGCCTCGCGTGCGGCCCCGGCATCGAGCTCCACGCCCACGACCTCGCGCGCCCCTGCCTTCTTGAGCAGAGCGCCGTTGTGACCGCCGCCGCAGCCGAGGTCGAGGACGCGCAGCCCGCGCGGGTCGATCAGCTGGAGAAACGCGGGCTTGGCATCGCTGAAGTAGCGCAGGGGCAGGCGCACGGCGGAGGCGGCGGCGTCTCGGGGGTCCATTGCCGCATCATAGCAGCGGCCGCGCTGCGCAGGTCAGGGGATGGGAAGGCTGACCTTGTCTGGGTCGGTATCGGCGGCCAGCTCGCGGACGACGGTCGGCTCTCCATGATAGGTGTAGGTCGCGATGAGGACCTTGCGGGGGCCGCCGTCGTCGCGCGTGGTAGCGGGGGGCTGTCCCCCGAAGGCCTCGGGTGTGCCGCCGTCCTCGGTGCCCGAGGCGACCGGGTCCAGCATCAACAGGTGGAGCCGCCCGGGATCGGCAGGCTGCCCGACGATCACGAGTTCGACCGTCCTGGGCGCCTCTCCCTTGAAGATGCGAAGGACCGTGAAACGCTGCAGGGCGCCGCTCGCGGCGCGCGCCCTCGCGAGCACGACGACGGCGAAGCGGTTGAGCTGGGCGGCGAGGCTCTCCGCGGGGCTGGGCGCACCGGAGGCGCTGTCCGACGATGGCTCGGTGACGTTCGTCGCCACCGACTCCGTCATCGCGGCGGACCTGTCACCGGCCACCTGGGGCTGCGAGCCGCGGTCCACGGCAACGATGCCCACGACGAGCGCGAGCGCGACGAGCGCCGCGACGGGCACCGCGACGCGCCACCTGCGCCCGGCGCGGCGTGGCCTCGCGGCGCTCGCCGCCGGTTCCAGGTACTCCTTGAGGCCGCTCCAACGGTCGTCGGCGAGGTCGGCGTACGTCTCATCCGGCGTCGGTACGGCCGCCGAGACCTGCGTTGCCAGGTTCGCGACGTCGGCGCGCATCGCGGCGAGGCGGGCGGCCAGCACGGCGTCGTCCTCCGCCACGGACAGCAGCTCGGGATCGTCGTCGAGCCCGAGGGCGCAGGCCAGCAGGCGGTCGTCATCGAAGACGCCCGGCCGCATCCAATCCTCTGTGCGCTCGTCAGTCATCGTCGGCTCTATCCATTGCGTTCGTAGCCGCCCTCATCCAGAGCGGCGCGCAGCCTCTTGACCGCGCCGTGCAGGCGCGATTTGACCGTGCCCACCGGGATCTCCTGGGCGCGGGCGATGTCTTCCAGCGGCAGGTCGGCGAAGAACCGCAGCGCGACGCACTCGCGCAGTTCGTCGGGCAGCGTCGCCAGGGCGGCCCGGAGCGCGGGGTCGGCCGGGTCAGAAGGCGGGTCCACCGAAGCTTCGGGCGCGACCTGCTGCAGCTTGTCCATGAGCCCGTAGCGGGTCTTGCGCCGACGACCTTGGTCGCGGCCGGTGTTGAGGATGACCCGGTAGAACCAGGCGAGGAACGCTTCTTCGCGCGGGAGCTCTCCGGCCCGGTAGACTTTGATGAACACTTCCTGCACGGCGTCGTCGACCTCCTCGCAGAACCCCTGGAGGTAGAGGATGCGCCGCACCTGAGGAGCGTACCGCCGAAAGAGCTCGGCGCGCGCCTCGGGCTGCCCCCTGCGCAGGCGGTCGACCAGACCGTGCGGCAGTTCCTCTATTGCCTTCCTCCCAGGTGAGAGACGCCGGTGCAGCCGGGCGGGTTCGCCGCGCCGGACGCGAGCAGTATAGCGCGAGCAGCCCCCACGTCCGGCCGGGGCCAGCGCGCGCCGCCGTCACGCGAAGCCGAGGCGGCGGACCTCCTCACAGAGTTCGTAGCCGCTTTGCTCATACACGCGGCGGACGACCTCGGTCGCCAGGGTCGTGATGTCGTCCGCCGTCGCTCCGGGCTCGGCGACGAGGAAGTTGGCGTGCTTGTCGCTCACGTGCGCGTTGCCCACGCGGAGACCTTTGAGGCCGGCATCTTCGATCAGCCGGGCAGCCGGCAGCTCGCGCGACGGGTTCTTGAAGTAGCTGCCACAGCTGGCGTACTCGAGCGGGTGCTTGCTCTGGCGCAGCGCCGCGTCGTCGGCGATGCGCTGCAGCAGCTCGTCGCGCCGGTGGTGGCGCAGGAGGAAGGAAGCCGAGAGGACGATGATGTCCCGCCGCGACTTGAGCAGGGAGGTGCGATAGCCGAAGTCGAGCCGGTCCGGCTCGACGACGTGCTCCTTCCCCTCCTCGAGGACGTGGACGTCGAGGAGGGCATCGCTCACCGACTCGCCGTAGGCGCCGGCGTTGCCGACGACGGCGCCCCCGACTGAGCCGGGGATGTTTGCCGCGAAGGTGAGGCCGGCGAGACCCTGCCCGGCGAGGTCGGCGACCAGGCCGGGCAACTCGACGCCGGCCTCGGCTCGAAGGACGTGACCGTGCAGCGTCGTGCCCTCGTTGCGGGCGAGCACGGTGAGACCGGCCACGCCGATGTCCCCGACGAGCACGTTGGTGCCGCGGCCGAGCACGGTCACCGGCAGCCCGAGCTCGCGCGCCGTGAGCACGGCGTGCACCAGCACGCCGGTGGTCCCGGCGCGCACCAGGAACTGCGCGGCGCCGCCCACGCCGTACGCCGTCAGCGGCGCCAGGGGAACGGCCTCATCGAGGCCGGGCAGCTCGCGCCGGAGCACGTCGCTGATGCTGGGATCGACAGGCGTCGTCATGGGGCAATCGTAGCAGGCGCGCTGCGGCGGAGGATTGACAGCGCGCCACGCCGGTCATAAAGTCCTAAATCCCAGTGAGAAGTAGGAATTACACGCGGCATCTTCGGGAGCATCGTGATCCACCTCTCCACCAAGAGTGACTATGCGATCAAGGCGCTGGTCCGGCTGGCCATGGCCGACGGCGTCGCGCCGGTGACGGGCCGCGACATCGTGGCGTTCGCCGGCGTGCCGCCCAAGTTCCTCGAGCAGGTGATGCACGACCTGCGCCAGGCCGGACTGGTCGAGAGCCGTCGTGGCAAGGGCGGCGGCTACGTCATCGCCCGCGATCCGTCGGGCATCAGCTTCGCGGACGTGATCGACGTGATCGACGGCCGGCGCGCCGGCCCCGCCGACGGGCGCGCCGGGTCCCCTGCCTCCAACGGCGGCAAAGGGCGAATGCGCGGCGGCGACCGGGCCGAGGCTCTGGTCGCTCCCGTCTGGCGCGAGGTGCGAGCGTGCACGCGCGCCATCCTCGGCTCGGCTACCATCGCCGACGCCGCCGCCAGGGCCGCTGAGGCCCCCATGTACTACATCTGACTGGAGAGAGCATGAGCGAGGCAAGCACGCCGGCGGCGCAGGGCTTTGAGACCCTCGCCCTGCACGGTGGCCAGGAGCCAGATCCCACGACGCATGCGCGCGCCGTGCCGATCTACCAGACGACTGCCTACACGTTCGACAGCGCCGACCATGCCGCAGACCTCTTCGCCCTGCGCGAGCCCGGCAACATCTACACGCGGATCATGAACCCGACGAGCGACGTCTTCGAGAAGCGCGTCGCGGCGCTCGAGGGCGGCGCCGGAGCGCTCGCCTTCAGCTCGGGCTCCGCCGCGGTGACGTTCAGCATCCTGAACATCGCCGGCACCGGCGATCACATCGTCAGCGCCAACAGTCTCTACGGCGGCACCCACAACCTCTTCGTGCACACGCTGCCACGCTTCGGCCTCGACATCGACCTGGTCGACCCCGTCGACCCGGAGAACTTCCGCCGCGCGATCAACCCGACCACCAAGCTGCTGTACGCCGAGACCGTCGGCAACCCCAAGCTCGACACACTGGACATCGCGGCGGTCGCGGCGATCGCCCACGAGGCGGGCATCCCGCTGATCGTGGACAACACCATGGCGACCCCGTACCTGGTCCGTCCGATCGATCACGGCGCCGACATCGTCGTCCACTCGGCGACCAAGTTCATCGGCGGCCACGGCACGTCCATCGGCGGCGTCGTGGTGGACGCGGGTGACTTCGACTGGTCGCAGAACGACAGGTTCCCCGGCCTCGTCGAGCCCGACGCGAGCTATCACGGACTCAAGTTCTACGAGGCGATCGGGCCGCTCACCTACATCGTCAAGCTGCGCGTGAGCTTGTTGCGCGATGTGGGCGCCGCGCTCTCGCCGTTCAACGCCTTCCTCTTCCTGCAGGGCCTGGAGACACTGCACCTGCGGATGGAGCGGCACAGCACCAACGCCCTCGGCGTGGCGACGTATCTTCAGGAGCACCCCAAGGTCACCTGGGTCAGCTACCCGGGTCTGGAGTGTCACCGCACGCACGCGCTGGCGTGCAAGTACCACTACCGGGGTCTGTTCGGGGCGATGATCGGCTTCGGCATCGCCGGCGGCCGCGAGGCCGGCCGGCGCTTCGTCGAGAGCACCCAGCTTCTCTCGCACGTGGCCAACATCGGCGACGCCAAGTCGCTCGTGATCCATCCCGCGACGACGACGCACTCGCAGCTGACGGCCGATCAGCAGCTCGAGACCGGCGTCACCGAGGATTTCGTGCGGCTCAGCATCGGCATCGAGTCGCTCGAGGACATCATCGCCGACATCGACCAAGCTCTGGCGAAGGCCTGAGCTAGAATCGTCCGGCTATGACTGAGAAGAAGCCCTCAGAGCGCAAGGAGATCGGCGACGTCGCCATGGGCCTCGGCGAAGACGCCGGGTCCGCGGGCGTCGTGCGCACGAAACGCGCGACCTTCGACCAGCCCGGTCAGGAGCTCGCGCTCGAGGGCGGCGGCACGCTGGCTCCCTTCACGCTCGCCTACGAGACCTACGGCACGCTGAACGAGCGCAAGGACAACGCCGTCCTCGTCACGCACGCCCTCTCAGGCGACGCCCACGTCGCGGGTCGTCACAGCGCCAGCGACAAGCGCCCGGGCTGGTGGGACATGATGATCGGCCCCGGCAAGGGGCTGGACACCGACAGGCACTTCGTCATCTGCAGCAACGTCATCGGCGGCTGTACCGGGAGCACCGGGCCGGCCTCGGAGGACCCCGCGACCGGCCGGCCCTACGGCACCGACTTCCCCATCATCACCATCCGCGACATGGTCAACGCGCAGATGATGCTGCTCGACCACCTGGGCATCGGCAAGCTGCTCGCCGCCGTCGGTGGTTCCATGGGCGGGATGCAGGTGCTCGAGCTGGCGATCTCACACCCGGACCGCGCACACCTCTGCGTGCCGCTGGCCACGGCGGCGCGCCAGCCCACCCAGGCGATCGCCTTCAACGAGGTCGGCCGTCAGGCGATCATGGCCGACCCCAACTGGCGCGACGGTCACTACTACGGGCACAAGTCGCCGTCCAAGGGTCTCAGCGTCGCACGCATGGTCGGCCACATCACCTACCTCAGCGACGAGGCGATGCAGGAGAAGTTCGGTCGCCGCCTGCGCGACATCCACGACTACTCGTTCACCTTCTCGGCCGACTTCGAGGTCGAGAGCTACCTGCGTCACCAGGGGCTGTCCTTCACCAACCGGTTCGACGCCAACACCTACCTGTACATCACGCGCGCGCTGGACTACTTCGACCTCACGCGCCAGCACGGGACGCTCGTCAAGGCGTTCGCCGACGTAAAGGCGCGCTTCCTCGTGATGGGCTTCAGCAGCGACTGGCTCCACCCCCCGTACCAGCTCAAGGAGATCGTCTCCGCCCTGCGCGCGACCCACAAGCACGTGAGCTACTACGAGGTCGAGAGCCACTTTGGCCACGACGCCTTCCTGCTCGAGCGCGAGAAGATGGAGGGCATCATCGGCGCGTTCCTGGCGAGCGGGGCGCGGACGTACGCGCCGATCAAGCCCGACGAACAATGAAGCGCCCCGTGAGCGGGCGCCGCACGACGTAGGATAGGCCTCGTGCGGCGCATCGACTACAAGCTGATCCAGGACCTGGTGCCGGACGGCGCCACCGTTCTCGACCTCGCCTGCGGCGACGGCGAGCTCCTCAACGAGCTCACCACGGAGAAGCACGTACGCGGGAGCGGGGTCGAGATCGACCAGGCCGCCGTTGAGATGTGCATCCGCCGCGGCCTTTCCGTGTTCCACGGCGACCTCGACGCCGGCCTCGCCGACTTCTCCGACCAGTCGCACGACGTGGTGATCCTCAGCATGAGCCTCCAGCAGCTGCGGCGACCGCGGATGATCGTCCGCGAGATGGTCCGTGTCGGACGGCTCGCCATCGTCAGCTTCCCGAACTTCGCTCACTGGGTCCCCCGCGCGCAGCTCCTGCTCCGCGGGCGCATGCCTGTCTCGCGCGACCTTCCGTACCAGTGGTGGGACACGCCCAACATCCACCTCTGCACGGTTCAGGACTTCCGCGCCCTCTGCCGCGAGGACGGCCTGTGTATCGAGCACGAGCTGTACCTGGGCTCTGTGGAGAAGCCGCCACCGGTGCGTGTGTTGGCCCCGAACCTGCTGGCGCGGATCGCCATCTTCGCAGTCAGCCGCTGCTAGGGGGCGGTGCGCCCTCGGCCGCCAGCGTGACCGCGGCGTCATCTCGCCGCCGCTTCCCGGTGCAATGGCGACCGGTTTTCGGGTCCATCCATTCGCGGGTACACTACCGGTACGTTCTGCGTCTCAGAGACCGGCGCGAGCGGCACAAGGAGCGCACCACGTCCTCACCGAGCATCGGCGGCGACGCGCTTCAAGATCAAAGGAGAAAGAAAGTGCCTCAGGGTAAAGTCAAGTGGTTCTCGACGGAGAAGGCTTTCGGCTTCATCGAGCAGGACAACGACAATGACATCTTCGTACACGTCACCGGCCTTGCCGACGGCGTGACCGCCATCGACAAGGACATGCTCGTTGAGTACGAGGTCGAGCAGGGCCGCAAGGGTCCGCAGGCGACCAATGTGAAGCCCGTGAGCGCCGCGGCGGCTCCTGCGGCCGACGTCGTCGAGGCCACGGAGACAGTCGAGGTCGTCGAGACCACGGAGACCGTCGAGGTCGTCGAGGACGAGGCCGGCGACGTCGTCGTCGTGGACGAGATCGACGTCGAGGTCGAAGAAGAGGCCGGGATCGATGTCGAGGAAGAGGCCTGAGCAGGCTCTGAGCTCCTGACGGGCCGGCCGCCGGAGGATCGCACGGGATCCGGCTGCCGGCCCGTCGTCTTCTTCCTCACGGCGTGCAGAACGCGGTACAAGCGACCTTCGCCGGGAGGCGATGATGCTCGAGGACATCCACTGGCTCGGTCACGATTCCTTCCGACTCGACGGCAGCGTGACCGTGTACATCGACCCTTGGAAGCTGCCGGCGCGTCAGCCGGTAGCCGGCGTCATCCTCGTCACCCACGATCACTTCGATCATCTCAGTCTGCCCGACATCGAGAAGGTGTCCGGACCTGACACGGTGCTGATCGGCCCGGCCCCCGTGACCGCGCAGGTCGACGCTGTCGCGACGGTCACCTTGGCGCCGGGCGAGAGCGCGGACGTGAGCGGGGTGCAGGTCACGGCCGTCCCCGCGTACAACGTGGACAAGTTCCGGGCGCCCGGCGCACCGTATCACCCCCGCGAGGCCGGTGGGGTCGGCTTCGTCGTCTCGCTCGACGGCGTGCGCTACTACCACGCCGGCGACACCGATGCTGTCCCCGAGATGGCCGACGTCCACTGTGAGGTCGCGCTGCTGCCGGTCGGCGGCAAGTTCACCATGACGGCGGAAGAGGCGGCCGGGGCGTGCGAGCTGATCGACGCGGCCGCCGCCGTGCCCATGCATTATGGCGAGGTCATCGGGGACGTCCGCGACGCCGAGCGGTTTCGCGATCGCTGCCGCATCCCCGTCACCATCCTCCCGCTCGAGCGAGCGTGAGCGAGGTTGCCGTCGCGGCCACGCCGGCCGTTGGCGACGCCGAGGTCGCCGGCTGAACCCAGCCAACCGCTCGGCTCACTCCTCCACCCACCCGAGGATCACGGCCTTCTCAGGGCAGGCGTCCTCGGCGCGCGCTACGGCCGCCGACAACGTCGCGTGCGGCTCCGTTTTGAGCACGTCGGAGAGCTCCTCGTCGCTCATGAAGAAGACCTTGGGGCAGACCTGCTCACAGACGCCGACGCGCGAGATGCGCTGCAAGTCCACGCTCACGCGAAGCTTGCGTATCATGGCGCCGGGTGTCCATCGTCGGCGTGGCAGCGGCCGCTGCGGGTTGGCCGGTCGTTTCACGGCGCAGCCCGAAGGGCAAGCACGATGCCGAAGGGACACCGCGGCGGCTCGGGCGCCGCGCTCCAAGATCGCACGGGAGGGGCCCCATGCTCAAAGAAGGCGACCAAGCGCCGGCGGTCACCGGCGTCTCGTATGACGGCACCAGCTTCGATCTCGGCGCGCCCGGACGGCGCACCGTCCTCTTCTTCTATCCCAAAGCCAACACCGGCGGCTGAACCACCGAAGCCGTTGAGTTCAACGGCCTGCTGGAAGAGTTCGCCGCCCTCGACGTGCAGGTCGTCGGCGCGAGCGTCGACAAGCCCGCCGCCAACGAGCGCTGGGCACAGAAGTACGACCTCGAGATGCCGCTGATCAGCGACCACGGCGACCATACGGTCTCAGCGGCGTTCGGCGTCGCGCGACCGATGGTCGGGGTGGCCAAGCGCACCACGTGGCTCATCGAGCCCGATGGGACGCTGCGCAAGATCTACCCGAAGGTGACGGCCAAGGGTCACGCCGCACAGGTGCTTGCCGACTGCAGGGAGCTCTGGGGCCAGGAGGCTGCCTGAGCGGCGGCGCAGCCGCCGCTCGCGACGGCCGACACGTGTGTCGGCATGCCGGCCGTCGGGGTCTACGGACTACTCGTCATCCGTCTCGCCGCGCGGTCCGATGTATGCCGGCGCGTCGATCATGAAGATGCGGCTGGACCAGCGTTCGCCAACGGGGGTCGCCGCTTCTGCGTCGTCGATGGCGGCGATGCGCGCCGTCATGTCGTCGCAATAGTGGACGATGACGGCCTCGCGCGTCTGCGGCACCACCGGGCTGCCCTTCTCGCGCATGCCGTGATGGGACACGATGATGTGCCGGAGCCGGAGGGCGAGCTCAGGCGGGAGCTCAGGGTCTTCGTCGATGAGGTCACGCACCATGTCGTGGCCCATGACGATCTCACCGTGCAGGCGCCCGGCGTCGGTCATCTGCGGGGCGAGACCGCCGCTCGTGTACGCGAGAGTCTTGCCGATGTCGTGGAGCAGGCCGCCGGCGACGACCAGGTCGCGATCGACGGAGTCGAGCCGCGACGCTACGTCGGCGGCCGCCTCGGCGACGATCAGCGAGTGCTCCAGCAGACCGTGCCGGTAGGCGTGGTGGTTGCGCACCGCCGCGGGGGCAACCGAGAAGGTGGCGCCGGGCTCGCGAGAGCCGTCGAACGCCCGCTCGAGCAGCGCCCGCATGTGCGGCTCCTCGACAGAGTCGATAAGGGCGTGGAGGCGCTCGGCGAGCTCGGCCGTGCCCACCGGCGACACAGGGACCAGATCGCCGGCGTCGTACTCCTCGTTCTCGGCGAGGCGCAGACGGCGGATCTGGATCTGCGCGCCGTACTGCGGGTGCACGCTGTAGGCGCCGCCGACGACGACGACATCACCGGCGCTGACGCCGAGGGCCTCGTCCGAGGGGTCGAAGTGGATGGCGGCGACCTCGCCGCTGGCGTCGCGCAGCTTGAGGCGCAGGTAGGCCTTGCCGTTGCGATCGGTAGCGGCGGTCTTCTCGGAGCAGGCGTAGACGCCGTCGACGGTCTGCCCGCTGGTGAGCTCGGCGATGGGCACGCGGGCGCCCACGGCGCCCGGGAAGCTGACTTGATCGGTCATGGGATTCTCCTTGGTCCGGGCAAGGGTACCAGACGGCCCGGACGAGGGACGATGACGACGCGGTTCACGTTGCAGGCACGGCGGCCCGGCCGGCACGCCGGGTCAGGCGTCCGCAGTCAGCCGCGACTGCGCCCTGGATCAGCGACCCGTCGGCTTCTTCTTGCCGGCCGGCCGCGGGCCGGAGGACGACGGCCGTGCCGCCTTCTTCGGCGTGGTGCCGGCAGGGGCGCCGGTCCCGCCTTTGGACGCGCCCCGTGGCTTGGAGGCCGGGGCGACCTTGGCGGCCGTCGCGGGCTTCTTCGCCGGCGGCTTTCCGGCGGCCGGCTTCTTCGCGGCCGGCTTCTTGGCGGGGTTCTTCGTTGCTCTCGCCTTCTTGGCCGATGGCCTGCGCGCCGGCGCCTTCTTCGCGGCAGTCGCCTCAACGGGCTCCACGGGCGCCGGCTCTGCCGCGGTCGCCTCCGGTGCGGCCGCCTCGACCGGCAGCGAGGCCGTCTCCTGTACGACGACGTCCGCCGGCGCGTTCGCCGCGGGCGCCGGCTCTGTCGCGGCGGAGGCGGCGGGCGTGGGAGCGGCCTCTCCCGTTCCCGCCGCCGGGCTCGATGACTCCTCGCCCGCACCGCGCAGCGAGGCTATCTCGGACTCCTTGGCGCGCACCTCGGCCGTCGTCGCTCGCAAGCGCTCGATGGCGGCGGCCAGCTCGGGGTGGTCCAGGGCGCCGCGCTCGATGAGCGCGAAGGCCTCCTGTCCGAGCTCCCGCTCCGCCCTGCGGAGGTCGTTCTGAAGCACGACCAGGCGACCCTGCGCAGCGGTCACCTTGCCGGCGCGTTCGGCGTCGGCGGCGAGGGCGCCGGCCTTGTCTCTGACCGTGTCGAAGAATCCCATCTCCGCCTCCTTGTCTGCGCCGGCTGGGCGCGCCGGCGTCGTCGCCTGAGTCATCGTCGCACAGTCTGTCGTCTGGGCGCGCCCGCGTCCAGACCCCGACCGCCTGTCGTCAGGCTGTCGTCTCCGTGCGGAGAGCAGCACGGCGAGCAGGACCGCCGACACCACGATCACGCACGAGGATCGCGGCGCGCGGGAAGCGCGGTGCGGCGGATGCCGAGGCCCGCACCGGCCCAACGGCGATATCGGCTTTCGTTCGCCTCCGGCCTCGTGCATACTGATGCACTTCTTCCGCTCGCCATGCGCGAGGATCGCTCACCGAGGGAGTCTGCACTGATGGAGCTCCGCCGCATCGATCGTCTGCCGCCCTACGTGTTCAGCATCGTCAACGACATGAAGATGGAGGCGAGGCGTGCGGGCGAGGACATCATCGACCTGGGGATGGGCAACCCCGACCTGCCGACGCCACAGCCGATCGTCGACAAGCTGTCCCAGGCCGCGGCGAACGCGCGCAACCACCGCTACTCGGCATCTCGCGGCATCACCAAGCTTCGCCTGGCGATCGCGGACTGGTATGAGCGCCGCTACGGGGTCTCCATAGACCCCGATAGCGAGGCCCTCGTCTCGATCGGTGCGAAGGAAGGTCTGGCGCACCTCATGTGGATCCTCCTGCGGTCCGGCGACACCGCCCTCGTGCCCGAGCCCTCGTATCCCATCCACCAGTTCGGCTGCATCTTCGCGGGCGCCGAGGTGAACAGCGTCCCGCTGACACACGACACGGCCGACTTCTTCGCCGATCTGACGCTGGCCTACCAGCGTACCTGGCCGCGACCGCGGGTCGTGCTGGTCAGCTTCCCGCACAATCCGACCGGCCACTGCGTCGATCTCGACTTCTTCGAACGGCTCGTGCACTTCGCGAAGACGAACGAGGTCGCCGTCGTCCACGACTTCGCCTACGCGGAGATCGTCTTCGACGGCTACAAGGCGCCGAGCATCTTCGAGGTGCCGGGCGCCAAGGACGTCGCCGTCGAGTTCGTCTCGCTCAGCAAGAGCCACGGCATGTCGGGTTGGCGACTGGGGTTCTGCGCCGGCAACGCGCAGATGGTGGCAGGCCTGCAACGCCTCAAGAGCTACCTCGACTACGGCGTCTTTCAGCCCATCCAGATCGCCGCGATCACCGCGCTCAACGAGTGCGCCGACGTGCCCGCGCGCTTCGCGTCGGTCTACCAGCGACGTCGCGACACGCTGTGCGACGGCCTCGATCGCATCGGCTGGCCGGTGCACCGGCCGCGCGGCACGATGTTCGTCTGGGCGCCGGTGCCCGAGCGCTTCCGGGAACTCGGCTCGCTGGAGTTCAGCAAAGTCCTCTTGACCGAGGCCAAGGTCGCCGTGAGCCCGGGAGTCGGCTTCGGGCTCTCGGGCGACGGCCACGTGCGCTTCGCCCTGGTCGAGAACGAGGAGCGCATCCGCCAGGCGGTCCGCGGTATCGGCAGGGTGGTCGCGGCCGGCCCGGCTTGAGAACCGCGACCGGTTGCGCCACTCTTGGGGCGATGCGTGGTTGCGCGATGCTCCGCCCGCGCTCCGTGACACACTCGGCGAGGAGACGATGACGATGCAGCTCGGCGGTATGGCCCTCAGGGACGGAGTGCTCCTGCAGAGCGACGGCTTCTGGGCCGCCGCGGTTCGTCACACCGACGGCGGCGTCAGGCTGGTCTCCGGCCCCAAGGTCCAGATGCCGGCGCGCGAGGCGCTTGGGCGCGTACCGGTCGTCCGCGGCCTCGTACGGCTGGGCGAAGCGCTCGCGGTGCTGCCGGCGGTCCGCCGGGCCACCGGGATGCCGGTGTTGCCGCACGAGGATCCTCGGCTCCTGGCGGCGACGGCGGCCGGCGCGGCCACGACGATGGCGCTGCGCGCCGTCGGGCGCGGCTCGCCCGTGCTCCGCGAGGTCGCCGTGGCCGGCGTCAGCCTCGCCCCGGCGCTCCTCGCGCTGCGCGATTCCCGCCTCTCCCGGTATCACGGCGCCGAGCACAAGAGCGTCGCCGCCTACGAGAGCGGCGGTGACGCCGCCGCGGCGGAGAAGGAGCATGCGCGCTGCGGCTCCAACCTCGTCGCGCCGATGGTCGTCACCAGCCTGGCCACCAACCTGCTGCTGCGCGCGGCGGGGAGGGAGCGGCAGCCGGTGGCGACGGTCGTGGCCGGGCTCGTGAGCATCGGCACGGCGATGGAGCTCTTCGCCTGGATGTCGCGCCACCAGGACCACCCGCTGGCGCGGACGCTGGGCAGGCCGGGGATCGAGATGCAGCGCCTGTTCACGACCAGCGAGCCCAGCGAGGAGCAGCTGGACGTGGCCGACATGGCCCTGCGTGAACTGATGCGGCTGGAGGGCGAGACGCCCGCCGCCTGAGCCTCTGACCGCCAGGGTCAGCTGGCCGTGCGGGTGCGCGCTCCGGAAGTCCTCGCGTCCTTGGTGAGGATCGTCAGTTCGTGCGCGAGCGCTCGGCGAGACGCTTGCGGCGTCGCTCCTCAGCCTCCGCGCACCACTTCTTCTGCTTGTCCGTCTCGGGCGTCAGGCGGGGCACCGGGATCGGCTTGCCGCTGTCGCTGAGCGCCACGAAGACCAGGTAGGCGGAGTTGGTGTGCGTCGTCATCCCCGTGGTGAGATCCTCCGCCTCAACGCGGACGCCGACCTCGATCGAGCTGGATCCGGAGAAGTTGACGTTGGCCATGAAGCGCACGAGGTTGCCGATCTGGACCGGATGATGGAAGTCGATGCGGTCGATGGCGGCCGTGACCACGCGGGTGCGGCAGAAGCGAAAAGCGCAGGCGCCGGCAGCCTCGTCGATGAGCTTCAGTATCACGCCGCCATGGATGTTGCCCATGAAGTTGGCGTCGATCGGCTGCATCTGGTGGGTGAGGACGAGACTGGTCTCGCTGCCGCGCGGCAGGGGTTCGTTCACGGAGTCACCTGGTGAGTGGGAGGCTCAGATGTCGTAGCTGCCGGGAACGCGCCGCCGTCGCCGGTCGCGGTCCCGGCGCTCGCCGCCGCCGGACCGGTCGCTGCGGCGCTCGCCTTGGCGGCGGTCCATGATGACCTTGACGTTCGGGTTGTCCCGGTAGTGCTCGACGAGGCGCCGGAAGGCGTCCTCCCCGAGCTCCGGAGGTACGACGCAATAGATCACCGCGGTCTCCCCTTTGCTCGCGGCAACGGTAGCACATGCCCTTCGTCCGAACCACTGTCAACGGGCATGCGATCCGGGTCGGCGGAGCCGGCGGATGGGGGACAGACGCCGCCGGCAAGAAATGAGGGCCGGAGCGGCGCCTGGCGCCGATCCGGCCCTCTGAAGGGGGTACCAGAGAAGAGTATCGGCAGTTCCGCTGGAAGCTTGAGCGCCGGCCGTCCTGGCTGGGAATCCGTCTGGTAAGCTACGCCGACGGAATTCAGCAATGACTGGGAGGTCGGCGTGTTCCCGTGCCTCGATGACATCGTCGCCGGCGTACCCGAGCACGACGGCTACCTGCGGCTTTCCCAGCTCGAGGCGTCCACAGATCGGATCGCCGCCGCCCATCCCGAGATCGAGGTGTGGTCACCCGGCGTGTCGCGCGCCGGGCACTCGATCCGTTGCCTCGAGATCCCCGGCGGCCCATCGCAGGCGCTTCTCGTCGGTCTGCCGCACCCCGAGGAGCCCGTCGGCACGCTCGCCCTGGAGTACCTCCTCCCCTTGCTCGCCGACGGCCTGGCGGCGGAGCTGGGCTTCAACTTCTCCGTCGTCAAGGCGGGCGACCCCGACGCGACGCTCATCAACGAGCCGTGGTTCGAGGAGCCGTACGACCTGACCGGGTTCCTGCTGCGCGTGTACCGGCCGCCGCTGCACGACCAGTTCGAGTGGACCTTTCCGGTCAGCTACAAGCGCTACGCGTTCACGCGGCCGCTGCCGGAGGCTGCGGCCGTGATGGAGGTGATCGGCCGCCGGCCACTCGACTTCTACATGCCGCTGCACAACAGCAACTTCAGCGGCGCGTACTTCTATCTCTCCGCGGAGGACGCGGAGCTCCAGCGCCAGCTCGCCGCCGTCATGACGGCGGCCGGACTGCCGCCTCACTGCGGCGAGCCCGAAGTGCCGTATCTGCGGACGCTGGCGCCGGGCATGTTCCGCGCCTTCGCGCTCGCCGACGACTACGATTTCTACGAGGCCTACGGCGCCGATCCGACCGTGGCGCTCACGAGCGGCACGTCCAGCGATGCCTATGCCGAGGCGGTCTGGGACTGCTTCACCCTCGTCGCCGAGGTCCCGTATTTCACCAGCCCACGGATCGCCGACTCGAGTCCCGCCGGCATGACGCGGCGCGAGGCCAAGCTCCGCGGCCTCGAAGTCCAGCAGCATCTGGCCGCCTGGCTGCATGACCGCTACGTTCGCGCGGGCTCCCACCTCAAGGCGGAGACCCCTTGGCGACGCACGGTGCACGCGTACCTCGCTGAGATCGCTGAAGACCTGCGTGCGGAGCGCGTCCAGGCCGAGACCGAGCCGGCGTTCGGCGAGGAGGCCACCGTCGCCCAGCTGTTCGACATGGTCTACCTGCGCGAGCTGGACATGCTCGAGCGCATCGGGCAGTTCGCCGCCATGCTCGCGGCCGAGGCGCAGCAGGACGACGTGTTGCGCGCTCTGCACGCGGAGGCCGTCGCCGAGGTGCGCACGCGCGCGGAGCGTCTCGCGAGCGCCGGAGGCATCGAGGCGCCCCCCATCCGCGCGCTCGTTCAGTGCCAGGTCGCGGCTCTGCTCTGCGGGCTGCTGGCGGCGCGTGATCGCTACCGACCGGCGCGGCCGCGTCCGGCCGGGCCACGGGCGCAGGCGTGACGCCGGCGGCCGGCAGCGAGCGGTACCGTCGGGCGGCCGCGGCCGCGGCCGCGCTCCCGCACCCCGCGGGCGCCCGCCGGAGCGAGCTCGCCGTCGGTCGCCGCCGGGCATGTCGCCGCGACGCTTGGATGAGCGGCGCATGACTCCCGGCGAGGACGCCGACGTGCGGGCTGCGGCGGACCCCGCCGTGCGCAGGCTGGGCGCGGTGCCCGTCCGCGGCGTCTCCGACCTGCTCCACACCGTCGCCGCCGAGGTGGGCGAGGCCCTCGATCTCTGGTCGGTGGACGTGTGGACGTTCAGCGGCGACGCCGACACGCTTGCGTGCCGTGCCTTCTGGTGTCGTGACGCGGCCGCGGCGGAGACCGGCGACTGCGTCGGCGCCGTGGTCGGTCTGGACCAGAGCCACGACCTGCGCCGTCTGGTCCTTGGCGCCGAGTCCGTCGAGCGGCACGTCGACGAAGAGCTCTCTCCTGCCGACGCGGCGGCGCTCACCCAGCGCGGCTTCACGACGCGGATCGACGTGCCGCTCCTTGCCGGCGCGGAAGTGCTCGGCGTCCTCAGTCTCGCGGAGACACGCGCCGTGCGCCGGCTCTCGGCCGAGGAGCGTGAGCGCCTGGGAGTGTTCGCTCGCCTCGTCGCAGTCGTGCTGCGTCTCACGGAGTTGTACGAGGACGAGGGTGAGCGAGCCGGCCGGCTGAGGGGTCTTCTGGACGCCGGCCGTGGGATGACCGCGGCGCTTGGAGTGCAGGCGACCGTCGCGACAGCGCGTGACGAGGCCGCCCGCCTGTTCTCCGGCGTAGCGTGTCAGACGGAGCTGGTGCTGCGCCAGGACGATGGGACCTACGCGCGGGTCGAGCCGGCGGCCTCCGAAGCGGCAGCCGGCCCGTGGCGCGCGGACGCCGTTGCCCGCCAGGCGGCGGAACTGCGCCGCCCCGAGCAGGCACGTACCGCGGATGGTCGCGCGCGTCTCATCCTGCCGCTGGTCGCCGCCGGCCGCTCGCTCGGCTACCTCGAGCTCACGGCCGCTCTGCAGCGGCGGTTCCGTGAGCCGGAGGTCGAACTCGCGATGCTTCTCGCCGATCAGACCGCGTCCTCCATCGACCGTGCCCGGGTCTTTCGTTCGCTCGAGAGCCGGTCGGCCACCGACACTGTGACGGGCCTGTACAGCCGCTGGTACTTCTACGAGCGGCTGTACGCCGAGGTCGCGCGCGCCCGTCGCTATCGCCAGCCCCTCGCGCTTGTGGTCGCCGAGCTCGACGGAGAAGAGGACCTCGCCCAGTCGCGCGGTCCGGCGGTGCGCGACGCCGTACTCATAGCTATGGCCCGGCTCCTCGAGACCAGCCTTCGCGGGAAGGTCGACGTGGCCTGCCGTATCGGCGGCGGTCGCTTCGCGCTGCTCCTCCCCAACACGCCGTCGGGACCTTCGGCCGCCGGCCTCGTGGCCGAGCGAGTACGCAGCACCGTCGCGGAGACACGACTGGTCGACGACGAGCTCGGCCCGCTGGGGCGGTTCACCATGAGTCTCGGCATCGCGGGCTTCCCGGACGGCGCGGAAGACGCCGACGAGCTCGTGACGGCTGCGGAGGCGATGCTCGCGCGAGCACGCACCGCGGGGGGCGATCGGATCGAGCCTCCGCCGCCCGAGCCGGAAGAGGGAGAGCCAGAGGGTGCGGGGGACGTCTCGGAGCATGAGCCGGCCTGAGGTCCGCCGCCAGGGCGCAGCCCGGTGGATCCGATGCCGGGCGCTACGCTCTTCGGGCTGCGGGATCGCGCCGCTGCGCCGTGGACCATCCGGCCCGGGGGTAGGAGCGTCGTGCGCCGGTCGGAGGATGCGACGAGCCGGGCCGAAGTGCCCGGCTCGTCGCCGATCGGTGGTGGGTCAGCCGGCGGCCAGCGTCGTGAGTGCGTCGAGCATGGCCGGGTCGCCGCCCAGGACCTGGGTGGCGGCGCCCTCGACCCGCGCCGCCATGGCGGCGATGAAGTACTCCGCCGCCAGCAGCCGGCGAGCGTCGGTCTGCGCCGCCCGCATCAGGAGGTAGCCGCAGCTCACGTCGATGGCCATCTCGGCAAGACGACGGGCGTGGAAGTCGCGGAAGCGCACGTCGTCGAGCTCGCGTACGCGGGTGATCGCCGCCGTGAGGCGAGCGCGAGCGGCTCGCACACGTGCCAGCAGCTCCGGGGTCGCCGCGAAGTCCCCGGCATCGTACTCGTCCAGACGGCCGGCGAGCGTGCCACCGAGGATACCGCCGATGGCCGCGACGACCTGCAACTGCGTGGTGCCCTCGTAGATGTTGGTGATGCGCGCGTCGCGGGCGTGCCGCTCCACGGCGAAGTCGCGCATGTAGCCGGACCCGCCGTGTACCTGCAACGAGTCGTAGGCGACCTGATTGGCCATCTCGGTACAGCAGGCCTTGGCGAGCGGTGTGTAGAGCGCGGCGAGCCTCGTGAAGTGCTTGAGTTCGGCGCGCAGCTCCTTGAGGTCGGTGTCGGGGCCGGCCGGCGAGGCATCGCCGGCCTTGTCCGCCGCCTGCAACTGCGAGATGCGGTGTTCGAGCACTTCCTTCGTATCGACGATGAGCGCCGTGTCGTAGAGCAGCGCGCGCGCCGCCTCGACGCCCACCTTCATGTCGGCGAGCAGACCCTTGACGGCGGTCAGCTCGCCGATCGGGGCCCCGAACTGGATGCGCTCGGCGGCGTACTTGGCCGCCGCGCGGAAGGCCGCCTCGGCGATGCCTTGCGCTTGCGCCGCGATGGCGAGCCGGGCGCCGTTCATGAGGCTCATGACGTAGGTCGTGAGGCCACGCCGGCGCTCGCCGACGAGCAGCGCCGGCGCGTCGTCGAACTGCAGCTCGCAGGTGGGGGAGCCGTGGATGCCGAGCTTGTCCTCGAGGCGACGGATGCGCATGTGCTCGTCGCGTTCGTACAGGAACATGCTGAGCCCGCGCGCGTCGGTCGTGCCCTCTTCGGAGCGGGCAAGCACCAGGCTGATCTGGCCGCAGCCGTTGGTGATGAAACGCTTGACGCCGTTCAGCCGCCAGGTGCCGTCCGGCTGCTCCGTCGCCTTGAGCTGCACGTTCTGCAGGTCGCTTCCGGCCTCGGGCTCGGTGAGCGCCATGCTGCCGGTGACCTCGCCGCTGGCGAAACGCGGCAGGTAGGCCGCCTTCATCTCGTCGTCGGCGAACTTGTTCACGGTCTCACTGATGTCCTGAAGACCGAAGATGTTCATGAGCGCCGGGTCGGCGCGGCTGACCATCTCGACGATCATCACGCTGACCGAGACGGGGAAGTTGAGGCCACCGTACTTGCGCGGCAGCGTGATGCCCATGAGATCGGCTTGCCTGAGCCGCTCGAGACCTTCCGCGATGCCGGGCGCGTAGCACACCTCGCCTTGGATGAGCTCGCTGCCGGCGCGGTCGACCGCCTCGGCTCGCGGTTCGATGTACTCGCCGGCGAGGTCACCGGCGATCTGCAGCGTGCGCTCGTAGGAGTCCACCGCGTCTTCGAAGTCCCTGGGCGCGTAGGCGAAATCGCGCGCCTGCGCGTAGTCGTCCTCGCGCAGGCGCACGGTG
The DNA here is from genome assembly GCA_963699725.1 of uncultured Thermoleophilia bacterium. Classification (GTDB taxonomy): domain Bacteria; phylum Actinomycetota; class Thermoleophilia; order UBA2241; family UBA2241; genus CAIXSE01. The sequence continues at coordinate 42,486 of CAVOVA010000016.1, read as the reverse complement.
CGCGCGAGGTCGAGGCTGCGCAGCGTCCGCTGGAGGTCGGCGTTGTCGCTGTAGAAGTTGCTCACGACGCACCTCCGTCCACGAGAGCGGCGTCGCCGCCCGCGCCCTTGGTCTTGTAGGCCTGGATCAGCAACGGGATGACCTTGTGCAGGTCGCCGACGATGCCGTAGTGGGCCACACTGAAGATGGGCGCCAGCGGGTCCTCGTTGATGGCAAGGATGCGGGCGCTCTGGTCCATGCCGGCACGGTGCTGCACGGAGCCGCTGATGCCGCAGGCGATGTAGAGCTTGGGGCGCACGGTGGTGCCCGTCTGGCCGACCTGGTGATCGTGGGCGACCCAGCCCGCATCCACGGCGGCGCGACTGGCGCCGACGACGCCGCCGACCGTGCGCGCCAGCTCTTCGACGAGGGCGAATCCCTCGCGTGAGCCGACGCCGACGCCGCCCGAGACGACGATGCGCGCGCCCTTGAGGTCCACGCGCTTCTCCTCCTGCACGCGGTTCACCAGCTTGACGCGGAAGTCCGCGTCGGAGAGGGCCACGCCCTGGCGCACCTCGATCGGCTCGGGCGTCCGCGTCACGGGCACCGCGATGATCCTGCCGTCGCGCCGCCGGTCCTCCGTGGGCATGACCATGACGCCCTCGCGCACCGTGGCCATCTGCGGCCGGTGCAGCGGGCTGATGATGGTGGCGATGATGTTGCCGCCGAACGCCGGACGGATCTGGTAGAGCAGGTCCTTGTACTCCTCGCCCTTCAGCGAATGGTCGCCGATGCGCAGGTCGGTGCAGTCGGCGGTGAGACCCGTGCGCAGGGCGCTGGCCACGCGCGGCGCCAGGTCGCGACCAGTCGTGGTGGCGCCGTACAGCACGATCTGCGGCTCGTGCTCGCGGATCAGGCTGCTGACGACGGCGGTGTACGGCTGTGCCAGATAGTCCGCGAGGTCGCCGTGCGCGACGAAGTAGACGGTGTCGGACCCGTGGGCGACCAGGGCGGTCGCGATGTCCTTGAGCGCGGCGCCGGCCCCGATGAGCACGGCGCCGACCTGCACGCCGAGCCGGTCGGCCAGCTCGCGGGCGCGGCCGAGCAGCTCCAGGCTGACCTCGGCCGCCACGCCGTCGTGCTGTTCGACGACGACCCAGACGTCGTTGCGATGGCTATCCAAGGATGTGCTCCTCGATCAGCTCGTGCACGAGCTCGCCGATGCCGGCTTCATCCGGAGCGACCATGCGTGCCTCGCTCTGGGCGAGCACGACGCTCTCGATCTCTTTGACGCGCGTCGGCGAGCCACGAAGGCCGAGCGCCTCGCGGTCGGCGGCGAGCGCCTCGTGGTCCCACTGCACGACCTTGGCGCGGCAGACGGGCTTGCCGTCGCGCCCCAGCATGCAGACCTCGGCTTCGTCGCTCTCCGGGTCGAGATAGCTGTCGTCGTACTCCGGCAACGCCTCGGCGGCGATGCCTTTGTAGGTCATGACCAGCTTGACGCTCGCCGGGCGCGGGTCGTTGGCCTCGCCGGTGACCGTGAGCAGGCAGGGGAGCGGGCTGCTCAGCGTCTCGAACCCGCCCTCGATGCTTCTCGTGGCGGTGACGGCGCCGGCGTCGCCGTCCGGCGCGACCAGCTCGTCGATGCGGCTCACGCAGGTGATCTGCGGGTACCCGAGCTTCTCCGCCGTCTGCGGACCCACCTGGGCGGTGTCGCCGTCGATCGCCTGGCGGCCGCAGAGTACGAGGTCGGCGCCGCCGAGCTTCTGCACGGCGAGCGCCAGCGCGTAGCTGGTCGCGAGCGTGTCGGCGCCGGCGAACGCCTTGTCGGTGAGCAGGATGACCTCGTCGGCGCCCCGGTACAGCGACTCGCGCAGCACCTGCACGGCCGCCGGCGGACCCATGGTCACGATGGTGACGCGCGCGTCGTGGCGGTCCCTGAGCTTGAGCGCCTCTTCGAGCGCGTTGAGGTCTTCCGGGTTGAACACGGCCGGCAGCGCCGCCCGGTTGATGGTGCCGTCCTCCTTCATGGCCTCGCCGGTCACGTTGGCCGTGTCCGGGACCTGTTTGACGAGGACGACGATGCGCAGCTGGGGCATGTCAGGTGTCCAGAGTCGAGGGAATGGGAGTGTGGGGAAGCACGTTCACGAACCCGGAAGGTTACCAGATGCCCACTTCCCGCGCACGCACGGCTTGCGCGCCACCCGCACGCTCGGGCGCGCTTCTCGCGGGTCCTTTGCCGCCGCCCGGCCGCATCTCCGATACCGGCGGTTCCGTGGCGCAGTGGCGCTCAGACGGCCTCGACGGAGGTGCTCGGCACCCAGCCCGAGTTGCCGGATCGCGTGCGGCAGAGATACCAGCCCCCGGCTTCGTCGAGCACGTCGAGGATCTCCCTGCGGCCGACGGAGAGCTCGGTGGCGTCGTAGTCGCGAAGGGCGACGGCCTGCTTCTCGCCGGTCAGCTCCAGGTACTGGTCCGGCACCCAGCCCGATCGCCCCGCCTGGTCCGTAGCCCACACGTAGGCCGTCCACACCTGGTCGTGATGTCCGACGCCGAGCGTGTCTCCGGCGCGGAAGCGCACGGGGTTGGGATCGCTCGTCACGTGCGGCTCGGTCACGCGAACGCGCTCGGGCAGGTCGCTCATCGCTCCTCCACCGTCTCTTCGACGCACGCCTCCTGCACCCAGCCCTCGACTCCGCGGGCGTTGCGGCACAGAAGGTAGTCTCCCGCCTGCTCCAGAACTTCCAGGACCTCGCCGGAGATGACGGTGAGGTGCGCCGAATCGTAGGCGCGCCTCGCCACGGCATTGCGCCCCACCCCTATCTCGATGTACTCCTCCGGCACCCAGCCGTGGTGCCCGTCCTCCGTGGCGCACCACACGAAGGCGGGGTGCTGCTGGTTGCGGTGCCCCACGGACAGACTGTCGCCCTCCCGGATGCGGATGTCCTGGATGTGTTCACGAGCACATGAGGTGACGACGCGGACACGCCGGTCGAGTGGATCGATATGGTCTCCGCTCGTCACTATCCGGCTGCGCCGGCGTCTTCGAGTATGCTCGAGGGCACCCAGCCCTGGGCCCCGGTGGCGTTGCGGCAGAGGATCCAGAAGCCCTGCTGCTCGACCACATCGACGAGCTCGCCCTCGACGACGGTCAGCTGCGCCGCGTGGTACTCCCGCAGCGCGACGGCTTCTTTCTCACCGGTCATCTGCAAGTAAGCTTCCGCGACCCACCCCTGGTGGCCATCCTCGGAGGCGCACCACAGGAACTCCGGGTACTGCTGATTGCGGTGCCCGACACCGACCACGTCGCCGGGGCGGATATGGATGGTCACGACGTGGTCGGCCGGTCGCGAGGCGGTGATGCGTGCTTTGTCAGAGAACGTGGTCACCCAACAAGTGTAGTCCAGTCGTGCCGTTATGCCAGACCGCCATGCGATATCATGGTCGACCTATGACCGAGACCGCGCATCCCTGCGTCCGTTTCGCACCCTCGCCCACCGGCTACCTGCATCTGGGCAGCGCACGCACCGGACTCTACAACTACATCTTCGCGCGTCGACATGAGGGGACGTTCATCCTCCGGATCGAGGATACCGACGTCGGCCGAAGCACGGACGAGGCGATCGTGCAGATCATCGATTCGATGAAGGAGATGGGCCTGCACTGGGACGAGGGCCCGGGCGTGCCGGGCCCTCACGGGCCATACCGGCAGACCGAGCGCGACGGGATCTACCACGAGTACGTCGAGCGCCTGCTCGGGACCGGCCACCTGTACCCGTGCTTCTGCACGCCGGACGAGCTCGAGACCGAGCGCACCACAGCGCAGCAGGAGGGCCGCGCCTGGGTGTATTCGGGCAAGTGCCGGGAGCTGGAGGCGGAGGAGGTCGAGCGCCGCCGGGCGGCCGGAGAACCGTACACGCTGCGCGTCGTCGTGCCCGCCGGCCGCACCGTCTTCCACGACATCCTGCGCGGCGACGTCGGCTTCGAGAACGACACCATCGGCGATTTCATCGTGCAGCGCTCTGACGGCACCGCCACCTACAACCTCGCCGTCGTCGTCGACGACGTGACCATGGAGATCACGCACGTCATCCGCGGCGACGACCACATCAGCAACACACCCAAGCAGGTCGTGATCTACGAGGCGCTGGGCGTGACGGTGCCCGAGTTCCTGCACATGCCCCTGCTGTTCGGCACCGACAAGAAGAAGCTCAGCAAGCGCCACGGCGCGACCAAGCTGGAGCAGCTCACCGCCGAGGGCTACCTCGTCGAGGTGGTACGCAACTACCTGTGCTTCCTCAGCGCCGAGTTCGACGAGAGCATGATCACCTGGTCGCTGGACGACCTGGTGGCGGACTTCGACGTCACCAAGCTGGGCACCAGCCCAAGCATCTTCGACCCCGAGAAGCTTCGCTGGATGAACGGCCGCTACGTGCGCGCCATGACCGACGAGTGGCTCGGCGGACGCCTCGTCGAGTACCTGACGCGCGTTGGATTCTATGGCGACCCGGGCGGCGTCGGCGAGCTGGCCGCCCAGGGACCTGCGGCGCTCGCCGCCGTTCTCGAGGGCGCCGAGGCTGAGTACGTGCCGCCCGTCGTCCCCGACGAGGAGCAGGAGGCGCTCACCCGAGAGGTCGCGCCGCTCGTGCACGAGAAGATCGACGTGCTCGCCGATTTCATCCCCATGGCCGGCTGGTTCTTCCGGCCGCTCGCGTTCGCGCCGGAGGCGCTCGAGCGGCTCCGGGGCGTGGCGGGCGCGGCCGAGACCTTCGCGGCCGCCGCCGCCCTCCTGCGCGCCCTCGAGCCGTGGGACGTGCCGGCCATCGAGACGCTGGTGCGCGAGCTGCCGGCGGCGCTCGAGCTCAAACCCAAGGCCGTGTTCGCCGCGCTCCGCCTCGGCATGAGCGGCCAGAGCGTCACCCCCGGCCTCTTCGAGAGCCTTTGGGTGCTCGGCCGCGACAACGCCGTCGCGCGGCTCGAGCAGGCGGCCGCGCTGCTCTAGCCGGCGGCCGGCGTGTGTGCACCCGGAGCCGGTCCTTCGCCGTGCGACGCACGGACGGCTTCCTTGACCACACGCCGGGCGTGGTCGGCGTCGGGTCCTTCGCCCAGCCCGAAGAAGAGCGTACCGATCGTGCCTCCCATGGCCTCTATGCCGTGGACCTCGAGGCCGTGGTCCGGAATCACCTGAGCGCCGGGTCCCTTCTCGTAGTCGGCCACGTCGAGGCGGGAGAGAAGCTGCGTATGGGCGCTGGGGGCGCCGTCGTCGGCGCGCTGCGCCCACACGATCCGCGTCGGGGTGACGATGACGGCCTGCAGCATGGTCTTGTGACCGGCGCCTCCCATCCGCATCAGGAAGCCGGCCTTCTTCGTGCGCCGGGAGGCCGTCTCGAAGCACACGAGCGCCTGCGCCTCCACGGGGCCTAGCTCCCTGGCCTCGACGAGTTCGCGGAGAGCTTGCAGCAGATCGGTCTGCAGGTCGATCGATGGACAGACCCGCGTCGAGCGTTCCCACTCCGGCTTCATGGTGGCCTCCCGTGGCGTGTCCGGCTGAGACAAGAAGAATCGCGCGGAGAGCGTGGCGGCGTCAATGTGTGAGCCCACGGGCGCCGTCGCGGAGCCCGCCATCGACAACGCTCCTGAGGAGGACCGTTCGCGGGAAGAACCCACGTAGCGAATCCATCTTTCCCGAGCACGGAAACGGGGTGAGTGTCGTGACCACCGACGCCGGCGCGGTCTACGTCGTCGGCGCCGCCGGCCACCAGGGCGGTGCGGCGCTGCGTCATCTCCGGGCGCGCGGCCTCGAGGCACACGCGCTCTTCGACGAGCGGGACGCCCGCCGGCTGCGCGACCCTCTCTGGGCCGAGCCCGCTACGCGCCTCGCGCGCTTCGACGACCCGGCGTCGCTGGAGCGCGCCCTGCGCGGCGCCGCCGCGCTCTTCCTCGTCCTTGAACATCCGGACACGGGTCCAGCCGAGCGGTTGCGCCACGGAAAGCTCATCGCCGCGGCGGCGGTGCGCGCCGGCGTCGGTCACATCGTCTTCGCCGCCGCCACCGGCCCCGATCATCACCGGCTGTCCTGCGACGTGAGCTCCGAGCTCGAGCGGCACCTGCGCAAGCTGGACGTTGTGACGACGGTCCTGCGCCCGGCCTCGTTCATGGAGGAGATCCCGTGGTACTGGCTGACTCGGCTCGGGGGCGAGCTCACCCTGGCGACGCCGTTCGTGGCCACGAGCCATCTGCCGCTCGTCGCCCTCGACGACGTCGGCGCCCTGGCGGCGCTGGCTCTGGCCCGTCCCGGTGAGGTTGCCGGCCGCACGATCGAGGTGGCCGGCGACACCGTGACGCCGCTCCAGATCGCCGCCCGGCTCGCCGACGAGCTGGGTGAGCCGGTGCGCAACGAGGAGACCCAGGTCGAGGGTGTGTTCTTGTACCAGGAGGCCACGACTCCCGTTCGCGACATCGAGTGGCTGCGCGGCGTCTACCCGCAGCTGCACGCCTTGTCCGGCTGGCTCGAGCAGGGCGGCGGGAAGGAACTCTGCCGGCGCGCCGCCGAGCTTCCGATCGTCCCGCGGGCGGGGCGGGCCGCCTAGGCGTTCAGTCGACGAGGACGAGGGCGAAGTACCGGTACTCGTCGCCCTCGTCGCGCACGACGTCGATGGTGCGCCCGGCGTTGCGCACGGTCGCAAAGACGTCGATGCCGCAGCCCTCCATCGACGGTCTGGCCTTCTCGGGCGAAGGGCATTCCTTGCCTTTCCCGCAAGCGTCGCAGAGGTCGCAAGGGCCGGCGCCCATCATCCATGCCTTGTGGTGACCGGCGAGGAAGAGGTCGCGCTCGAGGGCCAGGGCGGCGTCGTTGAGACGGCGCGATTCTGGATCGCTGGCCTCCGGGCCGACGATAGGGCCCACCTCGAGGAGGATCGCGAGCCGGTACTCGGAGAGCAGCCGTTGCGTGACGGCGACCGGCTGCAGGTTGGGCGGGCACGTCTTGTGCACGCCTGGCTCGTCGCAGCCGAAAAGGCACTTCATCCGGACCCACTCAGCCGCGACGACGCGATCCGTCTCGACAACGGTCGCCGCGTCGGCGCCCAGCTGGACGGCGCGGCGTCTCCACTGATCGGGGTGTGAGAGCTCCATGGCTACCTCCGGGTGGCGGATCAGGCCGGCGGATCGGGCGCGACGTCGGGCGCCGGTGAGTCGAACTGGGCATCGGTCCCCGGTGGCAAGGGCGTGACGTCGTCCGCCGGCCGGCTCGGGAATGCCGCGGCGGCGGAGGCCGCCGCGTCCTCGGCGGTGGTCGCGGCCCGCAGGGCGGCCGCCGCCGCCGCCGCATCGGCGGCCACGGCGGCGGCCGCGGTCGCGTCAGCCTGGCGCTGCCGGCGCGAGCGCTTCTCCGCCGTCACGCCGGCGAGGCGGTCGACAGCTGCCGGCAGGTCGGCGAGCTTGCGGATCACCGCATCCGGGGGCTGCGCTCCCTCCGGGAACCGGCGCTTGGTCGGGTTGTACCAGACCGTGCGCATCCCGGCGCGCTGCGCCCCGGCGATATCGTTGGTGGTCCCGTCCCCGACCATGATCGCCCGGTGCGGGTCGAGCGGCACACCGGCGTCGCCTTCGCGGAGCAGGGCCGCGCGGAAGAAGGCGTAGTTGGGTTTGTGATCGCCAACGTCCGCCGACGAGATGACGTCGTCGACAAGCTCGTCGAGGCCGACGCGAGCCAGGGCCAGGCGCACGTGGCTCCACGGGGAGTCATCGGCGTTGGTGGCCACGACCAGGCGGTAGCGAGCGCGCAGACGGGTGAGCGCCTCGTGCGCTCCTGGCTCTACCTCGACCTCCTCCCAATCCTTCATGGGTCCCTCGCGCATGCCGCTGTCGACCATCAGCGTGTTGCCCCAGTCGAGGAAGACCACGTCGATCGCCTGACCGGTGGAGCCCGGGACGGTGGCTCCGGCGCCGCGCCCGCCAGCGGCCGGCGCGGCAGCCTGCGCGTCTCCCTGCACCGCCGCCGACTCGGCAAGCGTCGGCCACGGCACCAGCAGGCGGACGAAGAGGGCGATGGACAGCCCGAGGGCGAGTCCGGCGACGACGTCCGAGGGCCAGTGCACCCCGAGGTAGACCCGTGACCACGCCATGGTCAGCGAGAACAGGACGGCCGCCGCGATGACCGGCCAGCGCCAGCGCGTCGGCCAGGCGATGATCGCGAGGGCGGAGGCGACAGCGGTGGCCGTCGTCGTGTGTCCGCTGGGGAAGGCGTAGTGTGCCAGCTCGACGACCGGGTCAACGTCCGGTCGCTCCCGCTCGAACACGAGCTTGAGGGTCGGGTTGATCACGATCGCCGCAGCGACGGTGGCGGCGAGGTAGACCGCCTGGACCATCCTCCCCGTCCGCCAGAGGAGAACGACGAGGACGGTCGCGGCGATGCCGAAGACCCACCAGGTGCCCAGCCAGCTGACGGCGATGGCGATGGCGGTGAGCGGCTGCCGGCGGTGCTCCGCGACCCAGACGAGGATCCTGTCGTCGACGCTGCCGTCACCACCGCGCACGAGCGCCGCGACCACGAGGAAGACGAGCGCGGCGGCGATCGCAGCGACCAGGAACAGCCGGCGCTGGCGGTCGCGGGCGCTTGTCCCGTCAGCAGCCGGCACAGATGAGGCCGCCGAGCGCCTGCGGCAATTCGTCGAAGTGACGGACCATGACGTCCGCGGTCGAGCGACCGGCGTCGGCGCTGTTGGCGCCGACGAAATGCACGGCCGCCATGCCTGCAGCCTGCGCTCCGGCGACGTCGGTGCGCTGGATGTCGCCGACGTGGGCCGCCTCGGTCGGCCGCGTTCCGAGCTCCTCGAGCGTGTGCACGAAGACACGCGTGTCCGGCTTGCACATGCCGTGCTCGTCGGAGAAGTACGTGTACTCGAAGTACGCGAGCAAGCCGTGGCTTTCGAGCAGTTCCCTGAGCACGGCCCCCGGTGAGTAGCCGGTGTCGCAGATGATCGCGAGCCGGTAGCGCTCGGCCATCTGCGGCATGGTGTAGACGGCGCCCGGCGTGGGCTCCGGCGGCAGCTCGAGAACGAGGCGCTCGAAGCGGCCGACGAGCTCGTCGAAGACCGGCTGCGGGAGTGTCGCCGCGAGGGAGGCGAGGATCGCCTCGACGAGCTCCGAGCACGGGGGCGTGCGGTGCTCGTGCAACCAGACAGCTTCGAAGTAGTCCCAGCTGGCGCGCAGCGATTCGCTGACCATGTGGTCGGTGGCCTCGAGGCCGGCAGCGCTCAGGGTATCCCTCAGGATGCCGGCGCGCAGCTTCTCCCGTTCGCGCCCGTGCGCGTCCACGAACAGGGTGCTCCAGAAGTCGAAGGTGACGGCCCTCAGCATGAGCCTAGCGTACCAGACGTCGTGCAGCGACAGCGCTCACGCCCGCCCGCGTCGGGCGAGAGTGCGAGCCCCCTACCGACTCCTGTCAGGAGACCTTGGTCTGGTGCGGCGACCGCCAGTCGCCGGCAGGCGCGCCCGCGGGCGCGCGCAGCACGACCGGCCGCGGTCGCACGACGTCCGTGCGGTTCAGGTCGATGCTTCCGCAGGCGGGGCACATGAGAGACCGCGTGTCGTGCGGCGCGTCCTCGGGTGCGCGGAAGCGGTGGCGGCACTCACCACACTCGTACTCGCTGCGTGCAGACATCGTGGGCACTCCCTTCAAGTAGCCACATCAAGAGTCTTACCCATTCCGGCTCAAAGGTCAGTCGGGTGAAGACCCGGTAGGCACGAGCAGGTGAAGTAGACTGGGCGTATGGCAGCCGAATCCAAGAAGGCCGTCGTGGCGGCGATCGTCGGGAACTGCGCGATCGCGGTCATCAAGTTCATCGCCGGGGCGATGACCGGCAGCTCGGCGATGATCAGCGAGGGCATCCACTCGGTCGTGGACACGGGCAACGGCGGGCTCCTCTACTACGGCCTCAATCGGGGCGCCAGACCCGCCGACGAGCACCACCCCTTCGGCCACGGCATGGAGGTCTACTTCTGGAGCCTCATCGTCGCCGTGAGCATCTTCGGCGTCGGCGGCGGCATGTCGATCTACGAGGGCATCACGCACATCCAGCACCCGGCCCCGCTCGAGGACCCGACCATCAACTACATCGTCCTGGCAGTGGCGATGGTCTTCGAGAGCTTCTCGTTCAGCGTCGCCTGGCGCGTCTTTCGCAAGTCCCGCGGGTCGCGGCGGACGCTGGCGGCGATCCACCACGGCAAGGACCCCAGCCTGTTCACGGTGCTCTTCGAAGACACTGCCGCCCTGCTGGGCCTCGTGGTCGCGTTCGTCGGTGTGTTCCTGAGTCACCGGCTCAACGAGCCGGTCCTGGACGGAGCCGCCTCCATCGCCATCGGCGCTATCCTCGTCGTCGCAGCCCTCTGGCTCGCGTACGAGAGCCGTAGCCTGCTGGTGGGCGAGGCCGCCGACCCGGAGCTGGTCGCGGCGGTTCGGGAGATCGCCCTGGCCGACCCGTCGGTGACCGGCCTTGGCGTCGTGCTCACCATGCACCTCGGCCCGGAGGACGTGCTTCTCAACATCGAGGTCCAGTTCACGTCCGGCCTGCCGGCGGAGGACATCCACACGGCCGTCCACCGCATCGAGGAACGCATCACCGACTCGCATCCCGAGGTGAGTCGCATCTTCATCGAGGTCGAGAGTCTGCGCGCAACCGCGGAGGTGTAGCTCTCCCGACGGCCGGGAAGAACCCCGGCACAGAGTCGGGAGGACGATCACCAGACAGGGGCGCCCCCGGGATCTGAAGACCAGAATGGAATCACGTGAGGGCCGGCGCCGAGGCGCCGGCCCTCACTGCGTACGGGTGATGCCGGGCGCTCCCGCCCGTACGGGCGTAAGGTCGCTGGAACCGTGTTCTTGCCGTTTTCGGCGGCTTCGGCGCGGTACGCTGGGCCCCTTGCTCCTGGACTCGGAGGCCCATGCTCGAAGGCTGGCTCGTCTACCCGTTCGCCCTCTTCGTGGCGACCATCGTCGGTGTTCGGGACGCACACCGCGATCTCCCGGCTTCGTCGTGGCCATGAGGGTCCTCTTCGTGCTCTACCTCGGGTGGGTCGTCGGGGCGACGCTGTTCCCTCTGCCGGTCAACGCGGTAATTGTCCGTCTCGAAGCCGACGGCCGCGGCGCGAGCCGGGGACTGGTGCCGCTGGCCTCGATCCGCGAGGTCGTGCGGGAAGGCTCGCGCTTCGCGCAGTCGTGGATCATCGGCGGCAACGTTCTGACGCTTGCTCCGTTCGGCTTGCTGGTGCCGTTCGCGGCGCCCGGCCTCGCGACCTGGCGCCGCATGGCCTCCGCGGCGGTCCTCTTCCCGCCGGCGGTCGAGTTGAGCCAGCTCTCCATCTCGCTCGTGCTGGGCTACTCGTACCGGGTCACCGAACTGGACGACGTGCTGCTCAACTTCGCCGGGGTGCTGCTCGGCTACGCGGTGTTCACCGCGCTGCGCGCCGGCGGTATGATGACGGTCGTGGACGCGGGTCCGCGAAGGACTCCGTCGCCACGCCCACGTGGGAGGAGACCATGAGGAGAGCGCTGGTGCCGCTGGCGATCGGCGGCGGCCTCGTCGTCATCGTCACGGTCGTCCTGCTGCTGATCGGCTGGGAGTGGACGTGGTTCGCGATCGCCAACGGGGCGCTCACCGTCCTTCTGCTGGTCCTGTTCAGAGGCTCGGTGACAGGGGCGGACGAACGGCGGCCGCCCGGACCGGCGCGCGTCTCCGCCGCGCGGTGGGCCGGGCCGATGGATCCGGACACGCTGGCGGCGCAGGAGCACGCGCTCCATCCCGACCCCGAGATCGACGCCGAGGCGCGGGCGGAGGATCTCGCGACCGGGTTCTCGTTCCTGTGGACCGCTGTGCCCCCGGCCGTGGCGACGGCCGTCGCTATCATCTTCTACCTTTAGAGATCGCGAACAGCGGCTCGCCGGGGAGTCCGAGGCGCGCGGGCGACGTAGTGGCCCCGCGCGTGTACACTAAGGACGTCCGCCCGGCCGGCGCAGCCCTGCCGGGCGTTCGGGCGTCAGGCCGCAGCCGCCGGCCCCGCCTCCATCACCAGCCACCCCGACAGAGAGAACCCACCGTGCACGCCGCCTCCACCATCCGCAATCTCGCCATCATCGCCCACATCGATCACGGCAAGACGACCCTGATCGACAGCATCTTCCGCGCCGCTCACGTCTTCCGTGAGAACGCGCACGTCGACGAGCGCGTGATGGACAGCAACGACCTCGAGCGCGAGCGCGGCATCACCATCCGCTCCAAGCACTGCACGGTGGAGTGGAAGGACTACCTGATCAACATCATCGACACTCCCGGCCACGCCGATTTCAGTGGCGAGGTCGAGCGGGTGCTCAGCATGGTCGATTCGGTCCTGCTCCTGGTGGACGCCAACGAGGGTCCGATGCCGCAGACGCGCTACGTGCTCATGCGGGCGCTCGGGTTCGGGCTGCGGCCGATCGTCATCGTAAACAAAGCCGACCGGCCCAACGCCGACCCCTCGGGCGCCCTCGACAAGACCTTCGACCTCTTCGTCGAGCTCGGGGCGAGCAACGAGCAGCTCGACTTCCCGGTGCTGTACGGATCCGGTCTCGAGGGCTGGATCGTCAATGACATCGAGGAGTACAAGAAGGAGGAGCACGAGCGCGAGGAGCACCTCGCGGACGGCGGCGGGCTCTCTCCCGCGCTCCTCAGGGAGCTCGCCGACGCCGGTATGAACGACCTCTTCGAGACCATCGTCGCCGAGGTGCCGGCGCCGCAGGTCGACCAGGACGCGCCCTTCCGCATGCAGGTCAGCACGCTGGCCTGGAGCGACTACATCGGCCGCATCGGCTGCGGCCGTGTTCTCGCCGGCGGCCTCAAGGTCGGCGACGAGCTGCAGCGCATCAACACGCGGCACCTCGAGATCGGCGACCCGGACGCCGGCTGGGAACTGGTGGGGACGGAGGCCGCGCGCGTGACGCACCTCTGGGTCACGCGCGGCCTCGAGAACCGCGAGGTCGAAGAGGCCTCGGCGGGCGATATCGTCTGGCTCGCGGGCCCCGCCGACATCACGCTCGGCGACACCCTCGCGTCGCCCGAGCTCGAGGCGGCCGGCGCAGCCCTGCCGCCGCTCGAGATCGAGGAGCCGACGGTCAGCATGTTCTTCCTCGTCAACAACGGCCCGTTCGCCGGTCAGGACGGGCGTGCCGCCACCCTGCGCCAGATAAAGGACCGGCTGGAGCGCGAGCTGCGCGTCAACGTCGCGCTCCGCGTCGAGGACCTCGGGCGGCCGGACGGCGTCAAGGTGTCCGGTCGCGGCGAGCTGCACCTCGCCATCCTCATCGAGGAGATGCGCCGTGAGGGCCTCGAGCTCTGCGTCTCCCGGCCCGAGGTCATCACGCATCGCGACTCGAAGGGCAAGCTCCTCGAACCCATGGAGCAGCTGATCATCGACGTGCCCGAGGAGTACCAGGGCGCGATCATCCAGGAGCTCAGCCTGCGTAGGGGCGAGCTGATCGGCGTGGAGTCGACGGGGACCGGACTCGTACGCCTCGAGTTCACGATCTCGACTCGGGGGCTCATCGGCTACCGCAACGACTTTCTCACCGAGACCCGCGGCTTGGGCGTCATGAGCTCGCGCTTCACGGGCTACGGCCCGTGGAGGGGCGAGCTCCCCGGGCGTGAGCGCGGCTCGCTGGTCAGTCAGACCGCGGGCGAGGCCGCCGGTTACTCGCTCGAGAACCTGCAGCAGCGCGCGACGCTGTTCGTCGGCAACATGACCCCGGTCTACGAGGGCATGATCGTCGGCGAGAACTCGCGCAGCGACGACATGCTCTGCAATCCCACCAAGCGCAAGCAGCTCGGCAACTACCGGTCGTCGACCAAAGAGATCGACGCCGGCCTCAAGGTGCCTCGCCCGGTCACGCTGGAGAGCGCGCTCGAGTGGATCGCCGACGACGAACTCGTCGAGGTGACGCCCAGGACCGTGCGCGTGCGCAAGCACATCCTCAGCACGGAGCAGCGCAAGAAGTTCGAGAAGCGCGGCGCAGCCGAGGCCTGAGGCGCCGTCGCACTAGAGCGAGAGCAGCACAACGCCGGCGAAGACCGCCGCGAAGCCTGCCCACTGCCGCGTCGTCAGCCGTTCGCGCAACAGCACCTGCGCATAGGCAGTGACCACCACCGGTGAGAGCGATCCCAGGATCGCGACGACGCTCAGATCGCCGAACCCCGTGGCCACGGTGAACAGGATGTTGGCGACGGTGAGAAGGAGCCCGATCGCCACGAGCGCAGGGATGTTCTGGGCCCGGAGGCTCAGACCCCGACCCGTGGCGACGACGTAGATCGCGAGCACTACCGCCGAGACGACCCGGGTGTCGAAGACGGCCCAGTACGGACTCTCTTGACCGCTCACGCCGAAGGCCATCAACAGGAAGCCCCAGCACGCGGCGGCGAGGACGGCGAGGAGGACGGCGGAGAGGTGGACGCGATCGCGCGCGCCACGTCGCCTGCGGGTGAGGACCACCATCCCGCCCACGGCCAGCGCCATGCCGAGGTAGGCCTGCGGACCGGGCCGCTCGCCCCCGATCAGCCCGGCCGCGAGGGGTATCAGTACCTCGCCGGCGATGATCGGCGACACGATGCTCATGGGACCGATGGCGAGCGCCCTGTAGAAGGCGACCAGACCGACCGCCGTGGTGACGCCCGCGAGCACGAGCACGACTGTGTCCCAGGTGCCCGGCGGGGGTTGCGGCGCGAAGAGCAACGGGAAGCCGGCCACCACGGCCGCCGCGATCTGGCTCAGCGCGGTGACGCGCCACACGGAGCGGCGGCGGCTCTCGACGCCGGCGAGGTAGTTCGACGTCCCCCAAGAGAAGCTGGCCGCGAGAGAGAGGAGGGCGGTCAGCACCGCTCAGTCACCCTTGGGCTCGGACGCGTCATCGGCACAGCGTACAGGACCTCGACGATTCACGGTGTCGCGTTCTACCATGCGTTCGGCAAGCGAGCGGGGAGCATCACGTGGAGAAGCAGTCGCAGTTCTATATCGGCGGGCGCTGGGTGGACCCGGTCGGTCCGCGCGAGACCATCACCGTCACCGACCCCACCACCGAGGTCGAGGTGGCGCGAGTGGCGGCAGCGTCGGCCGCCGACGTCGACGCGGCCGTCCGCGCCGCTCACACCGCCTTCGCGAGCTACGGGCGGTCGAGCCGTGAGGAGCGCCTTGAGCTTCTGGCGCGTTTGCTGGAGGCGTATCGCCGCCGCATGCCGGAGATCGCGGCCGCGATGACGACCGAGGTCGGCATCCCGCGCGGCCTCGCCCAGGGCGGCCAGGTGATGGCCGGCGTGGGGCACTTGCAGAGGGCCATCGAAGTGCTCACCGACTACCCGCTCGAACAGGACTGGGGCTCTACTCGGATCGTCCGCGAGCCTGTCGGCGTCTGCGCGCTGCTCGCGCCGTGGAACTGGCCCATGAACCAGGTGACGGCCAAGGTGGCTCCGGCGCTCGCCGCCGGTTGCACCATGGTCCTCAAGCCGAGTCGGCTCGCTCCGCTCTCGGCGCTCCTCTTCGCCGAGGCTGTGGACGAGGCCGGCCTGCCCGCCGGCGTGTTCAACATGATCAACGGCGCGGGCGCCTCTCTCGGTGACGAGCTGGCGGGGCACCCGCTGGTCGACATGGTGTCCATCACGGGCTCGACCGCAGTGGGCGGGTCAGTGGCCCGCGCGGCCGCCAGCGGCATCAAGCGGGTCTCGCAGGAGCTCGGCGGCAAGTCGGCCAACATCATCTTCGCGGACGTCGACGTGGACAGGGTGGTCGCCCAGGGCGTGATGGGGTGCATGCACAACTCCGGCCAGACCTGCAACGCTCCCACGCGGATGCTCGTCGCCGAAGGCGTGTACGAGCGGGCGGTGGCCGTCGCGGCGCGTACCGCCGCCGGCGTCGCCGTCGGCGACCCGCGCGACCCCGCCACCTTCATGGGTCCGGTGGCGGGCCGCAGGCGGTACGAGACGGTGCGGAGCTACATCGAGGCCGGGCTGGCGGAGGGCGCCCGGCTGGTCGCCGGCGGCCTGGACCGCCCCGCCGGCCTCGAGCGGGGCTTCTTCGTGCAGCCGACGGTCTTCGCCGACGTGACGCCGGACATGCGGATCTTCCGCGAGGAGATCTTCGGGCCGGTGCTGTGCATGCTTCCGTTTCGGGACGAGGAGCACGCAGTCGAGCTGGCCAACGCCACCGAGTTCGGCCTCTCAGGCTACGTTCAATCGGCCGACGTCGAGCGGGCGCGGCGAGTGGCCGGCCGGCTGCGCACCGGCATGGTGCACCTGAACGGTGCGCCGACGGACGGGCGCGCGCCCTTCGGCGGCTACAAGAAGTCGGGCAACGGCCGCGAGTGGGGCAGGTTCGGCGTCGAGGACTTCCTCGAGGTCAAGGCGATCATGGGATACGGCGAGCGGCCGCGCCGCTGACCGGCGACGGGTCGGGGCCGGCGTGGGCTCTGCGGGGACAGGCTCAGGCGAGATCCGCAAGCACCAGGTCGATGTCCTCCCGCGTCGTCAGCGGATTGACGAAACAGAAGCGCAGCACGGTCTCGCCGTGGTGCTTGGTCGGCATGAGCATGGCGACGCCGCGGCTGAGCGCGTCGGCGCACCACGCCGTGTAGTCCTCGGCAGACCAGCCCAGCCGGCGCACCAGCAGCACGGTGAACGCCGGCTCGATCACGAGCTCGAGCGCCGCCGAGGCCGTGATGCGTTCCGCGGCGTATCCGGCCATCTCGACGCAGTGGTCGACGGCCGCGGCGTAGGCGTCGGTGCCGTAGGCAAGGACCGACGCCCAGAGCGGTAGGCCGCGGGCCCTGCGTGTCAGATGGATGGCGAGGTCGGACGGGTTGCCACGGTGGCGATCGCTGATGGGATCGAGGTAGTCCGCCTCCTGGGTGAGGGCGTGTCGCGCCGCCGCCGCGTCGCGGTAGAGGACGGCGGCGCAGTCGAACGGCGCGAACAGCATCTTGTGGGGATTGACGATGAACGAGTCGGCGCGTTCGATCCCGTCGAGCAGCGGCCGCGTCCGTGGCGAGAGCAGAGCCGCGCCGCCGTAGGCGCCGTCGACGTGGAGCCACAGGCCGTGCGTCCCGCAGACGTCGGCCACGCCGGAGAGGTCGTCGAAGGCGCCGGTGTTCGTCGCCCCGGCGGTGGCCACCACGGCGACGACGTCGACCGGGTCGCGGCCGGAGAGCGCCGTTTCGAGGACGCCGCCGGTGAGGCGCCCGTGCTCGTCGGCGGCGGGCGCCGTCAGGAGGTCGCAGCCCATCGTGCGAGCCGCCGCCGCCATCGACGCGTGCGCCGAGGCGCCGGCGACGATGGCCTGGCGGCGCGGCGCGGTGAAGCGCTCGCCGCGGGCCGCCACGAGCGCGCTGAGGTTGGCGATGGAGCCGCCGCTGACGAAGGTGCCGCCCGCCGATGACGGGAAGCCGGCCCGATCGCCGAGCCAGCGCACGACGGCGTCTTCGGCGTCCGCCGCGGCTCCTGCCTCGAGGCGGCTGCCGCCGAAGACCATGGCCGCCGGGAGTGCCATATCGGCGATCGCGGCGGCCACGGTGGACGTGCCCGGGACGAAGGCGAAGAAGCGGGGGTGGTCTGGCGGGATCGCCGTCGGGAACACGGCATCGCGCAGCGTGCGCAGCGCGGCCTCCGTCCCGATCCCGGCGGGCGTGAGGGCGGGCAGTGGCCCGCCCTGAGGGGCCGGCGGCAGCACCGAGCGCCGCTCGGCGAGCCGCGCCATCGCCCATTCCAGTGTCTCTCGCGCGGCGGCCGCGTCTTCGTGAGACGGCTCGTGCATGGTCATCAGCGTGCCTCAGCCGTCATAGCTCGCCGTCGTAGTAGTCAACCGCGCTCTCGCGACGCACGAGGAACCCGTCCTCGTCTCCGCCGGGCCACACGCCGTACTTCTCGCTGTCCGGGTAGTAGGTGATGTCCGGGTCGACCATGGTCGAGAGCAGCAGGACGCGGGCGGGCGCCTCGCTGCCGTTGCTCACCTTGTGGGCTCCGGCGGGCCCGGGTGGGAAGCAGACCACGTCGCCCGGGTCGAGGACCTCCTCCAGCTCACCGCTGCCGGCGGCCCGACGCAGCGTCGGCCGCCCCTCGACGACCAGCAGCCACTCCTCGTTGCCGTACTCGCAGTGATACGGGCAGACGCTCTCGCCCGGTTCGAGGTCGTACACGCTGCCGCCGATCATGGCGGCGCCGATCATGGGACCGAGTGTGGCGCGCGGCGCCACGTAGCCCGGCGGATCTCCGGGATCCGCCACGGTCCGCACGGCATACACGTTGACGTTCTCCATCGCCCCTCCTCGCGGTCGCTGCAGGACTGCTCGTCCCGAGGCGCAGGCCCCGGCCGCGTGACGGCGGGAGCGTCCCCGGGCATGTCTAGTCTATGACCCGCGACGAGCACAAGCGCGTCGCCGCCGAGGCGGCCCTGGAGTACGTCACGCCGGGCACGATCATCGGCGTCGGCACCGGCAGCACGGCCGACTTCTTCATCGCTGCGCTGGCGGCGCAGCCGAGCCTGGTCGCCGCCGCCGTGGCGAGCTCGGAGGCGTCGGCGAGCGCGCTGCGCGCGGCCGGCATCCCTGTCGTCGGGTTGGGCGAGACCCCGTCACTGCCGCTCTACGTCGACGGCGCCGACGAGGTCGATCCGCGGCTGCGGCTGATCAAGGGCGCCGGAGGGGCGCTCGCTCGGGAGAAAGTGGTGGCGAGCGCCGCCGCGTACTTCGTCTGCATCGTCGACGAGACCAAACTGGTAGAACGCCTGGGCGGCGGGCCGCGTGACCCGTCCGGCGCGCGCGGCAACTCCGCCGTTCCGGTGCCCCTTGCTGTGCTGCCGATGGCGGCGGCGTTCGTGGCCGGGCGCGTGCGCGCGCTCGGCGGCGACCCCGCCACCCGACCCGGCTACCTCACAGACGACGGCGCCCTCGTCCTCGACGTCGCCGGCCTCGATCTGAGCGATCCGGGGGGGCTCGAGGCCGAGCTCGAAACCATCCCCGGCGTCGTGGCGTGCGGAGTCTTCGCCCGCCGCCGGGCGGACGTCGTGCTGGTGGGCGAGTCGGATGGCGTGCGCGAGCTCAGACCTGCTTGAAGACCATGATGCTGCCGCTGTAGCAGCATAGCCACACGCTCTTCGTCGGCGCGTCGTAGGTGATCCCGATCGGCAGGGCGTTGGTGTTCACCGTGTCGATCACCTTCATGTCGCTGGTGCGGACCATGCTCATCGTGCTCGAGTCGTAGTTGACGACGAACAGCGATCTGCCGTCGGGGGCGATGGCCATGCTGCGCGGCTGAGCCCCTGTGGCGACCTTGTCGACGACCTTCCGCGTCTTCGGGTCGATCTTGGCGACGGTACCCTCACCGTTCACCGTCGCGTACAGGTACTTGCCGTTGGGAGCCATGCACAGGTGTCGCGGCCCACGGCCGACGCCGCGGATCCACGACACCGAGAAGTCCTGGAGGTCGACCTCCGCGATGTCGCTGCTGCCCATCACCGCGACGTACGCCGTCTTCGAGTCGGGCGAGACGGCGATGCCGCGCGGGTACGGGCCGAGGTCGACGCTCTCGATCTGCTTGCTCGTGTGGATGTCGACGACGCTCAGGCTGTACGAGCACCAGTTGCTCACCAGCAGGTACCTCTGGTCCGGCGTGACGGCCAGGTACTTGGGGACGGCTCCGACCCGGATGACCTTGTCGACCGCGAGCGTGTCGAGCGGGACGCGGTAGACGTAGCTCTTGTCGGTGCCGTCGCCCGGCGCGCAGACGTCCTGGCCCTCGGTGTAGCCATCTCCGAACATGGAGTACTGGGAGACGTACATGAAGCGCCCGTCGGGCATGGCGGCGGCCTCGACGGGCGACCCCTGGATCGTCTCGCCGTGCCCCTTGATGCGGAACTTGCCGGCGTCGATCTCGTCGGGGATCGTCTCGATCAGCTTGAGCGTCCTGGCGTCGTACACCGTCATCGAGTGCTTGTACATCATGTTCTGGGCGAAGACGTAGCCGGTGCCCGTGCTCACCACCGATTTAGGCGCGATGTCCGAGCTCACGATGGTCTCGCGCAGCTTGAGCTTGAGCGAGGAGGACGGCGGGCCCGTCCAGGCGGTGGGGCTCGGCGACGGCGTGGTCCTGACCTCGGCGGTGTCCTTGTCGCCGCCGGAGCCGGCGGAACTCGTCGTGCCGTCGCCCGCGCCGCCTGCGGCACCGCCGCCGAGGGCCGACCAGATCACGCCACCGAGCACGGCGACGATCGCGATCACGGCGATCAGAGCGAAAAGGCGCCGGCGCCGGTACACGCGCGACTTGTACGCCCGACGGACGCGCCGGCGCTGGGTCGGATGCGACGTGCGATGGGGGCTGCTCACGGTGGGCGAGTGTAGCAAACGGGACGCTGGGATGATTCCCACACGCGGGGCGCCGCGGCCCCGCCGGGCATCAGGCGAAGACCGTGCAGAGGCGGCTCAGCGCCTCGTCGAGCGTCTCGCGGCGGCAGCCGAAGTTGAGGCGCAGGCAGGCCGGGTCGCCGAAGGCGGCCCCGGCCGAGAGGGCCACCCCGGCGGCCCGGCACGCCGCCGCCGGGTCGTCGAGCCCAAGGCCGCGCACGTCGAGCCAGGCGAGGTAGGTGGCCTCGACGTGCGTCATGCGCACGCTGGGGAACTCCGCGGCGACGAACGCTTCGAGCGCGTCGCGGTTGCCGCGCAGGTAGTCCAGCAAGCCGGCGTGCCAGGCGCCGCCCTTGCGGTATGCCGTCTCCGCGGCGGTGACCGCGAAACAGCCGGGGAAGGGCAGGAGCCCCTCGCCGGGCGCCTGGAATCGCCGCCGCAGCTCCGGGTCCTCGACGATCGCGAAGGCGAAGTTGAGGCCCGGGAGGTTGAACGTCTTGCTCGGCGACATGAGCGTGACGATGCGGTCGGTATCGCCGGGGCAGGCGAGCGCCGCCGGCACGTGCGCCAGATCGTCGAGTACCAGGTCGCAGTGGACCTCGTCGCTCACGAGCACAAGGTCGTGCCGGCGGCAGAAGCCGGCGACCGCCCGGATCTCATCGCGGCGCCAGACGCGGCCGAGTGGGTTGTGCGGGTGGCACAGGAGCAGCACGCGGGCGTCGGGAGTGGCCGCCGCCTCGAGTCCCTCCAGCGGCAGTTCCCAGCATCCCTGCCTGAGCTCGGCCGGCACGGTGACCAGTCGCCGGCCGCGACCGCCGGGCGCCTCCAGAAACGGCGGGTAGACCGGCGTGACGGTGAGAACGGCGTCGCCGGGGGCGGCGAAGGCGTCGCAGGCGAGGTTCAGTCCCGGCACGACGCTCGGCAGCCACACGATCCACTCACCGTCGATGCGCCAGCCGTAGCGGTGCTCGAGGTGGACCACGATCGCGTCGATCAGGGAGTCGGGGAGGAGCGGGTAGCCGAAGACGCCGTGCGCGGCGCGGGCGACGAGCGCCTCGACCACCTGCGGCGGCGAGGCGAAGTCCATGTCCGCGATCCAGAGCGGCAGCGGATCGCCGGGGTAGAGGTCCCACTTGTAGCTGGCCGTGCCCCGTCGTTCGATGGGGGCGTCGAAGTCGAAGTCCACGCGCACAGGCTAGCAGAAGGGCGCCCGGGAGCGAGCCCGTACGCTCGGGAGGAAGACAGGACCGATATTGTCCTGTATTCTGAAGAGGTTGCTCTTTTCCCGAAAACGTCGAAGACTCACACTAACCCTGACGGACCCACCCCGCACGAGGACGCCCACACCATGAAGATCCGCTTGATAGAACCCATCTCACCGAGCCGCCACCTCTGGTCGAAATCGTACTTCGTCCGGCTTGGCCTGCCCATGATCGGCGCCGCGCTCGTTGAGGCCGGCCACGACGTGCGGATCTTCAATCCGCAACTGGCGCCGATCGACTGGGCCGACGTGTTCAGCTCCGACCTCGTCGGCCTCTCGAGCACCACATCGACCATCCCCGAGTCGTACCGCATCGCCGACGAGGTGCGCCGGCGAGGCATCCCCGTCGCCATCGGTGGGTCGCACGTGACCTTCATGGTGGACGAGGCGCTCCGGCACGCCGACTACGTCGCTCGCGGCGAGGGCGGCGAGGTCATCATGGTCGAGCTCGCCGAGGCGCTGGCCGGCGACCGCGAGATCGACTCCGTCGTCGGCATCTCCTACCTCGGCGAGGACGGCAAGAGGGTGGACGCACCCCTGCACGAGGCCTGCCCTGATCTCGACCTGCTGCCCTTCCCCGATCTCACGCTGATCGACGGTCACGAACGCATCACCAGCACGCCGATCATGACCAGCTGGGGCTGCCCCTTCGACTGCACCTTCTGCTCGGTGACCGCCATGTTCGGCAAGAAGTACCGCTTCCGCAGCGCCGAGAGCGTGGTCGCCGAGATCAAGGAGAAGCAGCCCAAGATGATCTTCTTCTACGACGACAACTTCGCCGCCAACAGGAAGCGCCTCAAGAGGCTCCTCCAGCTGATGATCGACGAGGGCATCACGGTCCCTTGGGGCGCTCAGGTGCGCACCGACGTCGTGCGCGATCCCGAACTGTTGGAGCTCATGCGGGCCTCGGGGGCCGATTTCGTCGCCCTCGGCCTCGAGTCCGTGAACCAGGACACGCTGGACAGCTTCGAGAAGTCGCAGACGGTCGGCGACATCGAGCAGGCGATCAGGATCCTTCACGACTACGGCATCCGCAGCCACGGCATGTTCGTGCTCGGCGCCGACCACGACACCGAGCGCTCGGTCCGCGACACCGTGAAGTTCGCGCTCAAGAACAAGATCGACACGGTGATGCTGAACATCCTCACGCCCCTGCCCGGCACGCAGCAGTTCGCCGAGCTCGAGGCCGAGGGCCGCATCATCGAGCGCGACTGGTCGTTCTACGACGCCCAGCACGTCGTCTTCCGGCCGCGCCAGATGTCGCCCCTCCATCTCCTGCAGCAGACGATCCGCGCCAACAAGAAGTTCTATGGCGCGTGGCGGCCGGTGCTGAAGTTCAACCATTGGTTCTGGCATCGCGACCAGTACAGCTGGGACAGGATGCGCGAATACGGTTGGCTCTGGTACTACTCACGCACGTGGTGGACCTCCGCCAAGAACCGCGCCCAGCGGAAGCGCCTGCGCGAGTTGAGCCGCACGAAGCCGCAGGCGCCAGAACCGGCCTGGGCTCCGAAGCCGGCGTGGGCGCCGCAGCAGGCGCCGCCCACGAGGGTCGGCGTCGCCGAGAAGGCGCCGCTCGCGTAGTCACGGCGGCGCCCGCGCCCCTGTACTGGCGATCCTGCTCCTCCACCCGCCCACCTCCGGGCGTGCCACCGGCGCGCTCGGGGAACAGTCGTCTTGTACGGCGCGCCGCCTGAGCGGCGCGCGCCAACCGAGACGACAGGATGGATCCATGGCCACAGCCACCTTCGCCGCCGGATGCTTCTGGGGCGTCGAGCAGCGTTTCGCCGGGCTGCCGGGCGTCACCAGCACTGAGGTCGGCTACACCGGCGGTACTACGCCGCACCCCACCTATGAGCAGGTCTGCTCACACGCCACCGGCCACGCCGAGGCCGTGCGCCTTGAGTACGATCCGGAGCGGATCAGCTACGAGGAGCTTCTGGCGGCCTTCTTCGGTATGCACGACCCGACACAGCTGAACCGCCAGGGACCGGACTTCGGCGACCAATATCGCTCCGCGGTCTTCTTCCACACCCCCGAGCAGGAGAAGGCGGCTCGGGCCTCCGTCGGACAGCTCACGGAGAGCGGCGTCTTCAAGCGGCCGATCGTCACCCAGATCGTCGCTGCGCCCGAGTGGTGGCGCGCCGAGGAGTACCACCAGAAGTACTTCGCGAAGCACGCCGGCTTCAGCTGCCACGTTTGAGAGGACATCCCTGCGGCGCCTTCGCGCGCGAGGGCGCCGCCGCGAGACTCCCGCCTTGAGGTCTCAGCGCCCGCCCGTCAGCCAGGAGTAGGGGCGCGGCGTGTAGCGTCTGAGCACCGCGCCGCCTGCGACGACTGTCGCCAGCGTCAGCAGCGGTGCGGCGAAGTACACGATGAGCATCGCCGCTTGACCCGTCCCCAGCGTGCGCAGGCCAACGCGTTTGAGCATCATCAGCAGCGGCTCCTGGGCGACGAAGATGATGAAGCTGAAGGGCAGCAGCAGCTTCGTCAGGCGCCGGCCGTCGAGCGGTCGCACGTAGGCCTCGTAGCCGAACCACACGGCGGCGACCGCCATGCACATGAGCCCCTTGTGCAGGGAGTGTGCCCAGAAGACGTCGTCGTCGCGGAGGAAGGCCGTGAAGAGCACGCAGGCGCCCACCCAGAGCGGGAACAGGATCCTGCCGAACCAGCGTGGCGGCGTGAGGTCCACGTCCCGCCGCCGCTCGAGGGCGATGACGGCTCCCAGGGTGAAGAACGTGAGACCCTTCCAGTCGTTCCAGTTCGCCGCCGTGGCGCCGAGGATCCACAGCACGGCGAAGGGCGCCGGCGCGAGCCAGCGGAGTACGCGCACCGGCCAGTACAGCAGCGGCGCGAGCGCGAAGCAGACGATGAGGGTCTGTAGGAACCACAGCGGATAGGCGACGGGATGCAGGAGGAGCTTCTCGGCGATCCGCCCCAGGCTGGCCTCACCCAGAAAGTCGCGCGAGAAGTAGGCCGAGGACTGGGGCAGCGCCTGGAGGACGAGGTAGAGAGCCAGGCCCAGGGCGCTCCACAGCAGGAACGGGACTACCACGGTGCGCAGCCGGCCCGCGTACTTCCTGCGGTAGTCGGCCCAGCGCGGCTGCAGGTTGTGGAAGAAGAGGAAGCCGGAGATGGCGAAGAGCATGGCCGCCGGCCACCTCGCCAGCGCCTGCGAGACCAGGTATTCGATGAAGCCGACGGCTCCCGGAGCGCCGCTGGTCGGCGCGGCGTTCTCGCTCAATCCGAAGCGGCTGTTCAGGTTGTAGGCGTGCACGAAGACGACCGCCGTCACGGCCAGCAGCGTGACGAGGCGCAGCTTCGAGCCGAGCAGCCTGTCGATGCGGTACGACTCGAGGGTGGGAACGGACAATGACGCGCGATCAGGCGGTGAGGTGCTCGATGAGGATCTTGAGGCCGATCCCGATGAGGATGACACCGCCGACGATCTCCATGCGGCGGCCGAGCAGAGCGCCGAAGCGGGTCCCGAGCTCCAGGCCCACGATCGTGAGGGCGCCGGCGACGACCCCGATCACCAGCGCCGGATACCAGATGTCGACACCGAGGACCGCCAGGGAGAGACCGACGGCCAGCGCGTCGATGCTCGTGGCGATGGAGAGCATGACGAGCGTCCAGCCCTTCGTCGGGTCGCACCGGTCGGGCCGTTCCTCCTTCTTCAAGGCCTCGTAGATCATCTTGCCGCCGATGAAGCCCAGCAGGCCGAACGCGATCCAGTGGTCGACCGGTGCGATGTAGTCGACCAGCGTGAGACCGGCCAGCCACCCGAGGATGGGCATGAACGCCTGGAAGAGGCCGAAGTGCCAGGCGAGACGAAAGGTCTGCCTCTTGGTGACCTGGCACAGCTGGAGCCCGGCGCCGATGGCCACGGCGAACGCGTCCATGGCGAGTCCGATCGCAATGCCGATGAGCGTCAGCGTCGACACGAGCGCTCGGGCGTCAGTGTGCCGGCGCCGCCGAAGCGGACGCGGGGGGCGATGTCGAGGATGAGGGCGAGACGGACTGTGGCGGCACGCCCCTGGGCAGGCGCTTCACGCGCTCGAGATCTTGCGCGTACGGGAGGTGTTTGGAGCCGAGATCGCAGGCGTCCACGTGGTAGCCGATGCGGCGGAGCGCCTTACGAGCCGCCGCCATCGTAGCCGTACCGCTTGAGCAGGGCGGCCGTCTTGGCGCTCAAGAGGTTCTGCCACACCTTGCGGCCCGGCTCGACGAGGTGCCACAGGTCATAGAAGCTCGAGTTGGGCAGCTTCGCCGCGGCCACGAGGCTCACGTAGGGCACGCCGTACTTCCTGGCCAGCGCCCTGCACTTGTCGCGGTACTTCTTCGTCGGCGTGTTGAGCTTGCTGCCGATGACGGCGGTGTTGCGCGGCAGCTCGAAGAGCACGGGCTTCATGCCGCGGGTGCGGCACACCTTGACGAGCTTCTCGAGCACGCCCGAACTGGACCTGAAGTTGCGCTTGAAGACCGGGTAGCGGTCGGCGAGCCAGGCTGCCACCAGCATCTTCTTGTTCGCCTTCGTCAGGATGCGACTGCGGCTGTAGGCGTGCTGTTTGTAGGGCGGGAGCGTCGCGGCCGGCTTGGGGAGGGAGATCCTCGCCGTCTTCTGCGCCGAGGTGAACGAGCCGAGGTTGACGCCGATGAGGACGATGGTCGGCACTTCGGGAAGGGCCTGCACGAGGGCGACGTTCTGGGCGAGCGTGCGGTTGCGGGAGCCCAGGTTGTAGGCCGCGGCCGCCGGACCACCCTTGGTCTCGATCTGCGCGCGCCAACTGCGGTCGCTGATCGTGGACTCGCGGGCGGCCGACCCGCCGAGCAGGACGACGACGGGCTGGACCGGCGGGTCTGCGCGCAGGTTGGCGACCACCTGCAGCGTATGCGCCCAGTCGGAGCCGGCCGCGGCCCTGGCGCCCACGTCGCCGGAGAAGACGCCGGCCTCTGCCTCGCCGGCGACGCTGCTCGAGTCGGGGCTGACGGAGCCCGACGCGCCCACCGTCGCCTCCGCCGAGCAGGCCGCAACGAGCGCGGCCACAAGGACGAGGGCGACGAGGAGCAGCGCGGCCGTGTCCGGGCGCACGCGGCCGCAGGCGTGTGCTTCGGGCTGCTGGCTGCGGCTGACGGTGCGACGATGGCTGGCGACCATGGGTCCCTCCTGAACGTGGACTTGGACTGTAGCACGGAAGACGCATCCGGCGCGCCTGAGGCGCGCCTCCGCCACCGACCGCCGAGCTCGGTCCGGCGGCTGTGATGCGTGCCCGCCCCGGCGGATGTAAGGTTGCCGGGCAGTCCGCTGAGCCGCCAGGAGGTCGCTGCCTTGAAGTACCGCCGTATGCCGATCGAGGAGGAGTCTCCCGAGCAGTTCGGCTATGACCGAATCCGCTGCAATCTCACCGAGAGCTCGGTGCGCGACCGTTCGCTGGCCGACCTCGGGATCGACCTGGGCGACATGCTCCTCTTGTACGGCGATCATGTGGGTAACGAGACCTTCCGCGACCTCGTCGCGGAGCAGAGCGGCGGCGAGGCGTCCGGCGTGAGCCGTGACGACATACTCATCACGGCCGGGGCCGCCCAGGCGCTGTTCATCATCGCCACGTCGCTGCTCGACAAGGGCGACCACGTCGTCGTCATCCGCCCCAACTATGCGACCAACATCGAGACCCCCCGGGCGATCGAGGCGGAGGTCACCTATCTCGACCTCGCGTTCTCGGACGGCTTTCGCATCGACCCGGAGGAGTTGATGGCACGGGTCACGCCGCGTACCAGGTATGTGAGCATCACCGTGCCGCACAACCCGACCGGGGTGATGATGAGCGACGCCGACCTGAGGTGCCTGGTTGCCCAGGTGGAGAGCGCCGGCTGCCGCCTCCTCGTGGACGAGACCTACCGGGAGATGACCTCCGGGGCTCCGCTCCCGGTCGCCGCCACGCTCAGCGAGCGGGCGATCAGCGTGAGCTCGCTGTCCAAGACCTACGGCATCCCGGGCATCCGCACAGGCTGGCTGGTGTGCCGCGACGGCGAGCTGATGAAGACGTTCCTCGCCGCCAAGGAGCAGATCGGCATCTGCGGCAGCGTCGTCGACGAGGAGATCGCCGCACGCGCTTTCGCGCAGCGCGGCACGTGGCTCCCGGAACTGCACGCGTTCATCGCCCGGCAGCTCGGAGTCGTCAAGAAGTGGATGGCCGGCGAGGAGATGATGGAGTGGGTCGAGCCCTCGGGAGGTGTGGTCTGCTTCCCGCGGATCAAGCCGGAGGTGCCCGTGGACGTGGACGAGTTCTACCGCGTGCTCGGTGAGGTGCACGGCACCTATGTCGGCCCCGGGCATTGGTTCGAGCAGGACAGGCGCCACATGCGCATCGGCTACGCGTGGCCGCTGCCAGACGAGTTGGAGCGCGGCCTCGCGGCCATCTCCGGGTCGATCCGGGCAGCGCTCACCATCTGACGCGATGAGAGAGGACGAGATGACATCAGGATCGGTCAGGTTCGCACCGGCCGGGGCTGCGGACGTGGCGCCGGCCTGTCGTCACGCGTCGGCACAGTTCATGGGAGCGGGCGGGATGCGCTTGCACCTGCACGCGTGGCTGCCGGCCGCCGCCGCGCTCGCGGAGCCCGCTCCCGAGCCGGTCGCGACCATCGCCCTCGTGCACGGCTACAGCGAGCACGGCGGCCGTCACGCCTGGTTCGCCGAGGCGATGACCGCGCAAGGCTACGCGGTGTACGCGTACGACCTGCGTGGGCACGGCCAATCCTCGGGCGTGCGCGGGCAGGTCGACCGCTTCGACGACTACCTGGCCGACACCGCCGTCTTTCTCGACGAGGTGCGCCGGCGGCAGCCCGGCAGGCCGGTGGTGCTGCTGGGGCACAGTCTCGGCGGGCTGATCTGCGCCCGGTTCGTGGAGGAGGGGTGCGAGGGCCTCCTCGGGCTCGTCCTCTCGTCGCCGTTCTTCAGGCTCGCCACCGAAGTGCCACCGGCCAAGCTCCTGGGAGCACGGGTCCTTTCCGTCCTCTGGCCCGCGCGCGACATCGGCAATACGTTGCTCGCCGCCGATCTCTCGCACGACGAGACCGTCGTTGAAGCCTACGTCACCGACCCGCTCGTGCACCATGTGGCCACGGCACGCTGGGCCGCGGAGCTGCTGAAGGCCCAGGACGCCGCCCTCGCCGGCGCCGCGCGCGTCACGCTGCCGCTGCTCCTGCTGTACGGCGACGAGGACGCCGTCGCCGATCCTGCGTTCTCCGAGGCCTTCTTCGCCACCGCCGGGGCGACCGAGAAGACGCGGCTCCACTACGAGGGGCTCTACCACGAGCTCTTCAACGAGACCGAGCGCGAGCGGGTCTTCGTCGATGTCGCGGCCTGGCTCGCCGAGCTCCTGCCCGAGGCGGCCACCGGCTGAGCGGGCGCCTGGGCTCGTCCGGCCCGGCGGCGCGGCCGGCGCCGCCGCCGCTTCCTGACCCGGGGCCCTACGCGCCGCGCGGCCGTCCCACGGTACTCATGTAGACGACCGGCTCGAGGTCTGGGTCCACGCCGAGCAGGGCAGCCGCCTCGTCGTCGTAGAAGGCGGCGATCTGGCAGCTCCCCAGGCCGAGGGCGGTCGCCGCGAGAGCGACGTTCCCGGCGATGTGGCCGGCGTCGAGCAGTACGTAGCGGGCGAAGCGCGCGCCGTACTTCCAGCGCGAGCGCTCCAGCACGGCCGTCCAGACGAAGACCGCCTGGGCGACGGCGGCGATGCGCTGGTCGAGTGCGGCGCGCGCGATCGGGAGCCGCAGGTCGCCCGTCGCGAGGCGCTCGAGCGCCTCGCCGAGCACGTCGTAGTGGTAGAGGCCGGGTTCGAGTCCTTCGACGCCGTTGGCGACCACGTAGTGCTCGATGGGGTAGAGGCCGCCGGCCGACGGCGCGGTACGGAAGGCGAAGCCGTCCTGCCGAGCCGTGACCCCGGCGGCCGCCCAGAGCAGCGCCGCGAGCTCGCCGAGCGCGAGCGGCGGCGGCGCGTATGCACGCAGGCTCCGTCGCCGGGCGAGCGCGTCGAAGAGCCCGCACTCGTCGAGTGCAGGCTTCGGCAGCGCGACGCGCGGCGCATCCGGGTACGTCTTGAACCAGTCGGGCTGGTGAGACCAGTCCATGCGCCCGCCCACCAGATGAGATCGGGTGTGGCGCGTCTCGCGCAGGTAGCGCTGTCCGGCGTCGTCGTTCATCGGGCGGCCCGCCGGCTCCTCGCTTGCGGCGGGCTCACGCGTCGTCTCCCTCGTGACCGCGCGCGCGATACGGCGTCGGGATGAACTCCACCGACGGGCGCCGCTGGCTGCGCCGCGGATAGAGCGTCATCAGTTCGTAGACGAGCTCGGGTACGGCGTCGGAGACGGGCAGCCCGAGCTCCTTCGCCTCCTCCAGCCGGATCGGATAGTCGTGCGTCCAGCGCCCTTCGCTCAGCACGGCGGCCAGCCGCTCCGCCTCGGGGTCCTCGAAGCGCCCGGCCAGCAGCTCCCGCACTGTGTCGCGCACCTGGTCGATGGCTTTGCGCGCGACGTCGCCGAGGATCAGCGTCTCGTCATCACGATTGGGGTTGTCCTGCTCGAGCGCCTTGAGGATCGACGCCGCCGGCCACGACCCGCGCGGCAGGCTGCCGAGCTGCGGGTCGACGGGGCCGAGCACGGCGTCGGGGTCCATCAGGATCTCGTCCGCCGCCAGGGCGACGAGCGTGCCGCCCGACATGGCGTAGTGCGGCACGATCACCGTCACCTTGCCGCCGTGCCGCTTGAGCGCGTAGGCGATCTGGTCGCTGGCCAGCACCAGCCCACCCGGCGTGTGCAGGAGCAGGTCGATCGGCATCTCGGGTGGCGTCATACGGATCGCGCGGAGCAGTTGCTCGGAATCGTCGATGTCGATGTAGCGACCGAACGGCAGGCCGAGGAGGCTCACCGTCTCCTGCCGGTGGATCAGCGTGATGACGCGTGAGTCGCGCTGCTGCTCGAGTCGCCGGATGAGGTCGCGCCGGTGGCGGTCGCGCCGCACGCGGTAGAGCCTCGGCAGTCCCCACAGGAGCGCCAGGGCGACGACGACCACGAGGAGGATCCAGGAGCCCATGCCCCTCCTTTCAGCGTCTCAGCGACGGCCCGGGGTCGACGTGGAAGGTGGCGACCTGGTTGCGGAGCTCCGCCTGCGCGCGCAGCTCGCCCGTGACGGAGAGATTGCGGCGGCGCAGCCAGCGACGGCTCGCCTCGCTCTCCTCGGGCTGTCGCGGTGGCGCAGTGCGCACGCCGACGACCCGGCCGTGACGGTCGATCACGAGCGGGTCGTGTTCGGGAGGACGAGGTGCGCGTCGCCGGTACATGACTCTAGTGATACCCGGCGCCCGTGGCCGCGTCACAGCGGGCGCCGCGGCACTCACAGCAGGCGGCTGAAGTTGCCGGTGCCCCAGGGAGAGGCACCGACGGCCGCGGCGACGCCGGTGGCGTCGTTGCCGCGGCGAAGCGCATCGAGGATGGCGCCGTAGTAACCGTTCTTGAGCGTGATCATCGTCGCCTCGAGGCCCTGTCTCCAGCTCGTGTAGGCCTTGACGCCGACCGAGTTGAACACCGTGGCGCCCGGCATGCTCTGCGTCGTGTTGAGCGGGTTGAAGTAGGCGGTGTTGTACCAGTGACCGCCCTCGGCCATCTCCCAGGCCGTGACGGCGGCGACGTTGTCGGCGGTCACCGGGAAGCGCATGGCGACGAGCAACGCTCTGGCCCACGTGAACTGGTTGAACTGCCCGTCCTTGGCCATCGCCAGCGCCGCACCGAGGCCGCCTCTGGCGAGGATCTTCTTGATGCGCCTGGTGACGCCCTGCAGGATCGCGGAGCGCTCCGCGAGCTTCTGGTCCAGTTCGATCTTCTGGTCCTGGACCTCCTGCTGTGCGAGCACGGCCTCTTCGTGCTCGCCCTCGACCCGGCGCTCGAGGCGGCGCGCCTCGCGTGCGAGGCGCTGGGCCTCGTTCTCGGCGCGCCGGTCCTCGTCGGCGATGTCGCGCAGGAGCGACCGGAGGGTGTCGATGTCGGCGAGACTCTCGATGGTGGCCAGGACGTCCAGCCAGCTCAGCTCGCCCGTCTTGTAGATGGTCGACGCCCGCTTCGCGAGGATCTCGCGCTGCAGGTCCAGGCCATCCTCCGCGCGGGCCAGCTCGCGGCGCGAGAGCTGCAGCCGCTGGTTGACCTCGTCGAGACTTCCCTGCGCCCTGACGAGGCGTCGGCCCACGGTCTGCAGTTCGGCCTGGATGTTCTCCATCTCGGCGCGCGTTCGCTTGGCCTCTTTCTGCAGGTCGAAGAGCGACGGGGCGGCCACAGCCGGCGCAGCGGCCACGGCGGCCGCGATCGCGAGCGTCGAAACGAGCAGCGCGAGGAGCGTCGCGCCCGCGCCGAGGGCGCGGTGCGGCTTGGTCTTGCGGTGGCTCGTGGGGAGGATGGACCTGTCTCCGGTCATGTCGCTGCTCGGATGCTCTCTGCTTCGGGGTATCGGCTCGATCGGGCGCTTCTTGACCGCTGGACAGGCCCGGCTCCGCGCCGGCCTGCAGCTCGGTCGTTCGCGCCGTGAGGGCGAATCCCTCGCCGAGCGTAGCGCGTGACGTGCACGGCGCCACCTTCCGGGTGATTCTTGACTATTAAGGTCAATGAAGTGGTGTTCAGTCCGTGCGAACTGGGTATTCACGCCTCACCATAGCTTGTCAGAGGGCGCGACCGCCGTCCCTGCTCGGCAGCCGTTCGCGAGGGGCCGTCGGACGAGATACAGGAGGAATGACGATGAAGACCTCGATCGTCGAGCGTCCGCACTGGACCGGCGGGCTTGCGGCGGCGCTGCTGCTGCCCGTCCTCGCGCTGGTCCTCGCGCTCACCGCCGCCCCGGCGGGCGCTGAGACGCTGCCCGGGGGCTCACTCGATCCGACCACCATCCCGAAATACCGGGAGCCTCTCGTGATCCCGCCGGCCATGCCACGCACACAGGTCATCAACGCCCGAGGAAGGCAGATCGACTACTACGAGATAGCGGTCAAGCAGTTCCAACAGTTCATCCTGCCGGAGGCGTGGTCCGCGGCGAACGCCATCGGGCCGAGCACCGTGTGGAGCTACGGATCGATGCGCGATCTGAGGCCGGTGGCCGAGGGCGGCACGCTCAACTACCCGGCGCTGACCATCGAGGCCAAGAAGAACCGGCCCGTGCGCGTCAAGTGGATCAACGGGCTCGTGGACGAGAGCGGGAACTACCTGCCGCACCTCTTCGCCGTCGACCAGACCCTGCATTGGGCCAACCCGCCGGGCGGACCGGGCGGCACCGACTCGCACGGTTTGGACGCGATCCCGTACACCGGTCCCGTGCCGATGGTGACGCACGTGCACGGGGCACACACCACCGAAGAGAGCGACGGCTACCCGGAAGCCTGGTACCTGCCGGCGGCGAACGACATCCCGGCCGACTACGCCACCGACGGCACCTTCTACCAGCAGTTCAAGCAGAAGTTCGAGGCGCGCTGGGGTCAGATCTGGGAGCCGGGCACGTCGGTCTTCCAGTACGCCAACGACCAGCGGCCGACGACGCTCTGGTATCACGACCACACCCTCGGTATGACGCGGCTGAACGTCTACGCCGGTCCGGCGGGCTTCTACCTGGTGCGCAGCGACCGTGACCGGGTCGCCAAGCGGCTGCCGCGCCCCGCTCCGAGGCGCGGCGACAGGCCGGGCACCAAGTATCGTGAGATCCCCATCGTCATCCAGGACCGGTCGTTCAACGCCGACGGCTCCCTGTTCTATCCGGACAACCGTGCCTTCTTCGAGGGCCTGAACGTGCCGGGGCGGCCGCAGCAGTTCCCCGGCGCGCCGGAGCTCCGCATCCCCCTCACGCCGGATGAGGCTCTGGACGGCCAGATGAGCGACATCTCGCCGCAGTGGAACCCCGAGTTCTTCGGCAACACGATGGTCGTGAACGGCAAGACATGGCCGTACCTGAGGGTGGAGCAGCGCCGTTATCGCCTCCGCTTTCTCAACGGCGCCGACTCGCGGTTCCTCATCCTGAGGATGAGCAACGGCATGGCGTTCACCCAGATCGGCAGCGAAGGGGGCTACCTGCCCGAGCCCGTGCGTCTGAAGAGACTGCTCATCGCGCCGGCCGAGCGTGCCGACGTGCTCATCGATTTCAGCAACGTGAAGCGGGGCACGCGCATCGTGCTGCGCAATCTCGCGCCGGACGAGCCGTTCGGCGGGGGCAAGGTCGGCGAGGAGTTCGAGATCGCCGATCCCGGCACCACCGGCCAGGTCATGCAGTTCCGCGTGCGGGCGAAGACGTCCCGGGACAGGAGCGCGCGGCCCTCACGACTCGGTCTGCCGGCGATCAAGGCGCTCCCGAGGGGTGACGTGGTGCGCAACGTGAGCCTCAACGAGCTGGCGTCGTCGACCGTCAAGGCGGACGAGGACGAGGACGACAACGTGCTGCTGGACCCGAGCGGCGAGCCGTTCGCACCGCGCGAGGCGGCGCTCGGCACATGGACCAGCGCGGGAGGTCCGGAACCCCTGCTGTGGATGGACGGCGTGACGGAGAATCCCGCGGTGGGAGCCGTCGAGAGCTGGAACCTCCGCAACTTCACCATGGACGCCCATCCGATCCACATCCACCTCGTCCAGTTCCGGGTGATCAAACGTGTGGTGACGGACGCGAGCCTGTCGCCCCACGGGAGGCTCGGGCAGGGCGCCGTACTCAAACCCGAGAGGTGGGAGAGCGGCTACAAGGACACGGTCATCGTCTACCCCGGTGAGTTGACCCGGGTCAAGGCGAGGTTCGACACCGCGGGCCTGTTCGTGTGGCACTGCCATATCCTCGAGCACGAGGACAACGAGATGATGCGGCCGTATCGCGTGGGCCCGGCGCCCTCGGGGAGCCCGATCACGGCGCAGCCGCAGTGAAGACCGCCGGCCGACCGGCCGGCTGACTCAGATCGGCCGGTCGGACGGCGCGGCGGAGCGGCCGGGGCGGGAGCTCGCAAGGAGCGCCCGTCCCGGCCGTCGCACGCAGCGCGTCGTTTGCCGCGCCTGGGCCGCGGCCCGAGCGTCAGACGGTGGCGGCCGCTTCACGAAGCGCCGTCCACACTCCCTCGACGTGTTCGCGCTCGGTGGGCTCGGCGCCGACGGAGACGCGCAGGAGCAGCGTGCCTTTCACCACCGACGTCCCAAAGTAGTAGCGACCGGCGGCGTTGATGCGCTCGGCGATGGCGGCGTTGTGCGCCGCGATCGCGTCGTCGTCGCCGGCAAGCGCCGCGGGAACGTGTCGCAGGCAGACCGTCTGGAGCGGCGCCGGCGCGAGGAGTTCCCACTCCGGCGCTCCCGCCACCTCGGCCGCCAGCCACGCTGCGTTCTCGATGTCCCGGTGCATACGCGCCTGCAGTCTCTCGACACCGTACTCGCGGATGAGGAACCACAGCTTGAGCGCGCGGAAGCGGCGGCCCAGGGGGATGCCCCAGTCGCGGAGGTTGCGCACGAGGCCGTCCTGGGCAGTGCGCAGGTAGCTCGGGTCGGTGCTCATCACGCGCACGAGGTGCTCGGGGTCGCGCACGTAGTAGGCCGAGAGGTCGAACCCGGTGCCCAGCCACTTGTGCGGGTTGAAGACGAGCGAGTCGGCGTGCTCGACGCCGTTCCACATCCAGCGGTACTCAGGGCAGATCATCGCCGAACCGGCCAGCGCCGCATCGACGTGCAGCCACATGTCGTGGCGCGCGGCGATCGCGGCGATGCCGGCCACCGGGTCGAGCGCGGTGGTCGCGGTCGTGCCGACAGCCGCGACCACGGCGCAGGGCCGGCGGCCGGCGGCGATGTCGTCCGCGACCGCGCGCTCGAGCAGGTCGAGCCGCAGCGCGTGCTCGTCGTCAGTCCCGATGAGGCGCAGGTGCTCGGCGCCGAACCCGGCGAGGAGCGCCGCCTTGGGCACCGAGCTGTGCGCCTGGTCGCTCGCATAGACCACGAGCGGCGCGTCCTCGGCCTGCAGGCCCCCGCGATTCTGGCAGAAGGCCGAGGTGCGCTCCCGGGCGCAGAGGAGCGCGCAGAAGGTCGACGTGCTGGCTGTGTCGGCGATCACGCCGGTGAAGGTCTCGGGCAGTCCGACCATCTGGCGCAGCCACTCCATGACGACGTCCTCGACCTCTGTGGCCGCCGGGCTCGTCTGCCAGCTCATGCCCTGCACGCCGAGGCCCGACGAGACGAGGTCGGCGAGCACCGAGGCGAAGTCGCTGTTGCTGGGGAAGTAGTGGAAGAAGCCGGGATGGTTCCAGTGCGTGATGCCGGGCATCACGATGCGGTCGAGATCGGCGACGATGTCGCCGAGCCCCTCGCCGCGCAGCGGCGGCTCGGCGGGCAGCTGCGCCGCCACCTCGCCCGGTCGCACGCGGCTCATCGCGGGGTAGTCGCCGATCCGCTCGCGGTAGTCGGCGACCCAGTCGATCAGCTCGTGGCCGAGCCTGCGGAACTCATTCGGGTCCATGGCTTCGCTCCCTCGTCGGTCGAGAGGCAAGCCTACACGCGCTCAGCGACGCCGCGCGACCAGCACGTCAGAGCTGAGGAACCAGTCCGTCACGCTCATGCCTGCGCGCACGTCCCACTGCTCCGGATCGAGCAGGCCGCGAAGCGTCAGGGGGCGGCAGCCACCCAGGAGTGCGGGGTTCAGGCGCCAGATCGCCCGCCAGAGGGCGGTGACCAGGCGCGCCGGCGCCGTGCGGCCCGGGCCGAGACTCGCCACGGCGAGCAGCCCCCCGGGCCGCAGCACGCGGCGCGCCTCGTGCACGAAGGCCGCCGCGTCGGCGGGGCTGAGAAGATCGAGGACGTAGGTGCTCAGCACGCGATCGCAGAAGGCGTCGGCGACGGGCAGGTGGATCGCGCCGTCGGTGAGCTCGATGCGCGCGCGGCCGGCCCACGGCGCCACAGCCGCGTGAGCGAGTCCGACCATGTGCGGACTCACGTCGAGGCCAAGGTACGTGGCGTCCGCGGGCAGCTCGTCACGCAACAGCCGGGCGGCGAAGCGGCCCGTGCCGCAGCCGAACTCCAGCACCACCGCGGCCTCCGCGAAGGCGCCGTGGGTCGCAAGGGCGTCGAGGGCGCGGCGCTCGCTGACGGGTCGCGCGTCCTGGGCGCGGCCGATGAGATCGTAGAACCGCCGTGCCTGCTGGTGAGTGATGAACCGCTGCGTCATTCCGAGGTCATCCTACTCGCGTCATCGCAGCGTCTCACCGTCGCCGTGTTGCGCCGCGGTTGCCGCCTCGCGCCGGCCGGGGGAGGATGCCTTCACAGCAGCGAGCGGCGTCTGCCGCCCGCACCCGAGGTCCCGGAGGCCAGCTTGCGCATCGAACCGTTCTTCGTCGAGCAGTGGATGAACGCCCACGAGACGACGGCCACGTGGAACATCGCCGAGACCTGTGTGCACTCGCTGTCGCTGGACGAACTGCTGGAGCTCAGCGGCGACGCCGACGGCGTGCTGCGTCGCCTCAGGAAGACCTGGCTCGGCTACGGAGACATCACCGGCTCGCCGCGTCTGCGCGCCGCGATCGCCGCGCTGTACGGCGCGCGCATCACCGCCGACCACGTGCTCACCGCCAACGGCGCCATAGGCGCCAACTTCCTCGCCCTGTACGCGCTGGTCGAGCCGGGCACGACGGTCGTCAGCGTCCAGCCCACGTACCAGCAGCTGTACTCGGTGCCCGAGTCGCTCGGCGCCGAGGTCCGGGAGCTGCGACTGCGTGAGGAGGATGGCTACCTGCCCGACGTGGACGCGCTCCGCGCTCTCACGGACGAGAACACCCGGCTGCTCGTCCTCAACAATCCCAACAACCCGACCGGTGCGCTCATCGACGAGCCGCTGCTCCGCGAGATCGTCGAGGTCGCCCGCGAGTGCGACGCCTGGCTCGTCTGTGACGAGGTGTATCGCAGGCTGGAACACGAACCGGGTACCACGGCGCCGTCGGTCGCCGATCTCTACGAGAAGGGCGTGAGCAGCGGCAGCATGAGCAAGAGCTACTCGCTGGCCGGGCTGCGCACAGGCTGGGTCGCCGGCCCGCGCGAGGTCATCGAGCGCTGCCTCGACGTGCGCGACTACACGACGATCAGCGCCGGGGTGCTCGACGACGCGCTGGCGACCGTTGCGCTCGAGCACGTCGGCGCGGTGCTCGAGCGCAGCCTCGAGATCGTGCGCGGCAACCTGGCCGTCGTCGACGCTTGGATCGCGCGAGAGCCGCGGCTGCGCTACGTGCGGCCGCGGGCGGGCACGACGGCGCTCGTGCGCTACGACTACGAGGTGCCCTCTGTCGACTTCTGCCAGGGCATGTTCGACCTGAACGGCGCCTTCGTCATGCCGGGCAGCGCCTTCGGCGAGGAGCACTCGTTCCGTCTCGGCTACGCGTGTGCCCGGGACGTCCTCGAGGGCGGGCTGGACGCCGTCTCGGCCTACCTCCGCAGCCTCGAGGGCTGAGAGCCGCCCAAACCCGACCACCGGGCAAGGTCCTCGACTCGTGGACTAGAATGCCGGGAGATGAGTGATCTGACCAAACCTGATGAGGGACTTTCGGACTCCGCTCCGCGACGGACGTGGCTCGCCGCGGAACGCACGTACCTAGCCTGGCTGCGCACCGGTCTCGGCACGCTGGGCATCGCGCTCGCGGTGGGGAGGCTGCTGCCGGCGCTGATCGACGCCGAGCACGTGGCCTTCGGGCTGCTCGGCATCGGCTACGGGGCGCTCGGCGTCTTCCTGCTGCTCATGTCCGCCTACCGCGCACAGCGGGTGCGGGCGGCGCTCGCCGCCCAGCGGCCGTTGCCGACGGACGCTTGGACGATCTGGGTGCTCACCGCGGCGAGCCTGGCGCTGGCCGCCGGCACCATCGGGCTGGTCGTCGTCGCGATCTGAACAGGAGGACCGCACGAGGCCCCGGCGACAGGGGTGCCGCCGCGGCCTGGAGGCCCCGCTGCCGGCTGCGGCCGTCGCGGCCGTTGCGGCGCCGGATGCGTCGCGCGCGCGGGCTCGGTAGGCTAGCGCGGGATCAGTGGCGAGCGGCCTGGGAGGGTCGGTGTGAACACGTCCAACCCGACCACGACGCTCGCTGAGACCTCCTCGCGCGACGGTGGCGCCGTCGTCGGCAGCGGCGCTGCCGGGAACGGCGTCACGGGCAGGCTTCCGACGCGCGCCCGCCGGCCCGGACCTCGCGAACTGCTGACGCTGCACGCCTGCGTCGTCGCCCTCGTCGCCTATCTGATCCTCAACTACTTCGTGTTCCTGCGACCGGGCGTCTCATGGGTGGACCACGTGCTCGCCGTGGCCGTGCCGTCGGCCATCCTGGCCCTGTGCGCCGAGTTGTGGCACCGCATGCCGGCCGGCTTGCGCGCATCTCTCGCGCTCGGGTTCGGCGCACTCGCCGTCGTGACGGGCATCGTCGCCGCGGCGCGCATCCGCGCCGAGGGCTACGTGGCGGCCGGTGTCGCCGGCGTCCTGCCGCTGGTCGCCGGCGCCATGCTCGTCGGGCTCGGCGTGTGGCTGCTGTGGGCATCCCGCAAGCGTGGCGGTGCGCTGTGGTGGACGGTGGTGCGCCGCGCCCTCCTCGTGCTCCTGGCCCTGCTCGTCGCCTACTGGGTCGTCCTGCCGGTGAGCATGGCCATCATCGCCACGGAGCGGCCGCGTGACGCGGTCGCGCAGGCCGACCTCGGCCGGGGCCACGAGGACGTGTCGCTGATCACGCGGGACGGCGTGAAGCTGAGCGCGTGGTACGTGCCGCCGCTCAACAAGGCCGCGATCGTCACGTTCCCGCGCGCCTGGACCGTGGAGCAGGCGCGCATGCTGGTGAAGAACGGCTACGGCGTGCTCATGGTCGATCCGCGGGGCTACGGCGAGAGCGAGGGCGACCCCAACGCCTACGGCTGGGGGTCGGCGGCGGACATCGACGCCGCCGTGGCGTGGCTGCGCCGCCGAGACGACGTGGGGCGGCGGCGCATCGGCGGCCTCGGCCTTTCGATGGGCGGCGAGCAGATGATCGAGGCCGCCGCCCGCAACTCGGGTCTCAAAGCCATCGTCAGCGAGGGAGCCGGCATCCGCTCCGTGCACGAGGCGTTCTGGCGCCGCGGCACCAGTGCCCTGGAGCTCGCGCTGCAGTACCCGCAGGACCTCGCGCAGACGGTCTCGGTCTGGTTGCTCGACGACGAGACGCTGCCGCCGCCGCTCCCGCAGGCGGCGGCGCGGATCGCACCGCAGGCTGTCTTCTTCATCTACGGTGAGGACGGCCAGGAGATCGAGAAGGCCGTGAACCCCGTGTACTACGACGCCGCGTTCCCGCCCAAGGCCATCTGGAAGGTGCCGGGCGCCGGCCACACCGGCGGCATCGAGGCCCAGCCGGAGGAGTACGAGCGCCGCGTCATCGGTTTCTTCGACCGGACGCTGCTCGGGCGGCAGTAGGGGAACGGCAGCGGCGCGGCCGCTCCGCCGTGGCCGTCCCGGCACACGCGCGCTCCTTCAGGACCCCGTGGCGGAAGAGCTCCGTCAGGACGCCTCGTCGAGCGCCTCGTCGAACTGGCTCGCGTACAGGTCGTAGTAGAAGCCGTGAGCGGCCATGAGCTCCTCGTGGCTGCCCTGCTCGATGATGGCGCCCTTGTCCATCACGAGGATGATGTCGGCGCCGCGGATGGTGGAGAGCCGGTGGGCGATGACGAAGCTGGTGCGGTCCTTCATCAGCAGCGCCATCGCTTCCTGGATCAGCACCTCGGTGCGCGTGTCCACCGAGCTGGTCGCCTCGTCGAGGATGAGGATGTCCGGGTCGGCGAGGAAGGCACGGGCGATGGTGAGCAACTGCTTCTCGCCTGCCGAGACGTTGGTCGCGTCGTCGTCGAGCACGGTGTCGTAGCCGTCGGGCAGGGCGCGCACGAAGTGATCGACGCGCGCCGCCTTGGCGGCGGCGCGGACGTCTTCCTCGGTCGCGCCCTCGCGTCCGTAGGCGATGTTCTCGCTGATGCTGCCGCTGAAGAGCCAGGCGTCCTGCAGGACCATGCCGAAGAGCCGCCGCAGGTCGCTGCGCGTCATCTGCCGCGCGTCCACGCCGTCGACGAGAATGCGCCCGTGGTCGATCTCATAGAAGCGCAGCAGCAGGTTGACCAGCGTCGTCTTGCCGGCGCCGGTGGGCCCCACGATGGCGACGGTCTCGCCGGGGCGCACGTCCAGGTCGAGGTCCTTGATGAGCGGCGTCTCCGGGAGGTAGCGGAAGGACACGTCCTCGAAGGCGATGTGGCCGCGCGTGTGGCCGAGGACGATCGGCGTCGCGGTGTCGGGCTCTTCCTCCGCCTCGTCGAGAAGCTCGAAGACGCGCTCGGCCGACGCCGCCGTGCTCTGCAGGACGTTCATGATGCTGGCCGTCTGCGTGATCGGCATGGTGAACATCCGGGAGTACTGGATGAAGGCCTGCACATCGCCGAGCGAGATGCGGCCGGTGGCCACCAGGAGCCCGCCGACCACGGCGATGGCGACGTAGCTGAGGTTGGTCACGAAGGTCATGACCGGCATGATCATCCCCGAGATGAACTGGGCCCTGAAGCTGGCCTCGTAGAGCCGCTCGTTCTGTTCGTCGAAGGTGGCGATCGCCTGCTTCTGCCGGCCGAACACCTTGACCACATTGTGGCCGGTGAACATCTCCTCCACGTGCCCGTTGAGCTCGCCGGTGCGCTCCCACTGCGCCGCGAACTGCTTCTGCGAGCGCTTGGCGATGATCACCGTGAGCAGAACCGACAGCGGCACGGCCAACAGCGAGATCAGCGCCAGGATCCAGCTGATCGACAGCATCATGATGAGCACCCCGACGATTGTGAGCAGCGCCGTGATGAGCTGGGTGAGGCTCTGCTGCAATGACTGCGAGATGTTGTCGATGTCGTTGGTGACCCGGCTCAGGACGTCGCCACGCGGGTGATCGTCGAAGTAGCGGAGCGGCAGGCGGGCGAGCTTCTCGTCCGCCTGCCGCCGCAGCCGGTACACGGTGCGCTGGGCCACTCCGGCCATGATGTACTGCTGCAGCCAGGCGAATGCGGCGCTCAGCAGGTACACGGCGACCAGCAGCAACAGGGTGCGTCCGAGCGCCGCGAAGTCCACGCCCTTGCCGGGGTGGATCGTCATGCTCGAGAGCATGTCGGCCTGCGTGTCCTGGCCCTTTGCCCTGAGGGCGGCGACGGCCTGGGCCTGGGTGCTGCCGGCGGGGAGCTGTCTGCTGATCACGCCGTCGAACAGGATGTCGGTGGCGTTGCCGAGGATCCTGGGGCCGACGATCATGAAGGTGACGCTGATCACGGCCAGCACGAGGACGACGGCGATGCGGAGGCGCTCGGTGCGCAGCAGGCCGCCGAGGCGCAGAAGGGCGCCCTTGAAGTCCTTCGGCTTCGCCGTCGGCATCACCAGGGCGTGGCCGCCGGGGCCGCCGGGGCCGGGTCCGCCGGGCCCTCGGCCGGGGCCGGCGGGCGGCGTCGCGGACTTCTGCGCGCTCACGCCGCGCCCTCCTCGCCGAGCTGGGAGGCCACGATCTCGCGGTACGTCTCGCTGGTCGTCAAGAGCTCGTCGTGGGTTCCGATGCCGGCGATGGAGCCGTTCTCGAGCACGATGATGCGGTCGGCATGCATGATCGTCCCCACCCGCTGGGCGACGATGATGACCGTCGCGTCCTCGGTCTCGCGCTTGAGCGCGGCGCGCAGGCGCGCGTCGGTGGCGAAGTCGAGGGCCGAGAAGCTGTCGTCGTAGATGTGGATCTTGGCTCGCTTCGCGAGCGCCCGAGCGATGGCGAGGCGCTGCCGCTGCCCGCCGGAGACATTGGCGCCG
>CAVOVA010000015.1:0-123590 GCA_963699725.1 uncultured Thermoleophilia bacterium | reverse complement strand
CAAGGTCACCGGCATCGAGATGCAGCGCATGGAGCTCGGCGAGCCCGACGCCTCCGGCCGCCGCCGGCCGGTGCCGATCGAGGGCTCCGAGTTCATCATCGAGTGCGACCAGGTCATCGCCGCCGTCGGCCAGTTCCCCAAGCTCGACGGCACCAGCGAGGAGCAGGGCGTCAAGCGCACCAAGTGGCGCACCATCCAGGTGGACGACTGGACGTTCCAGACAGAGGACCCACGCGTGTTCGCCGGCGGCGACGCCGTGCTCGGCGCGCAGACGGTGATCCAGGCGGTCGCCCAGGGCAAGAAGGCCGCCTGGAGCATGGACGCCTACCTGCGCGGCGCCGACATGTCCGAGGTATCGCAGTCGCTCGCCGAGCTCAAGGCGACGCCGTTCTTCCACGCGCTGAGCGCCAAGACCGACCTCGACCCGCGGATCTCCCGCATGGCCGAGCTCCCGCCCGTGTTCATCGACATGACCACCGACGTCACGCACCCGAGCCCGCCGGCCGAGATGCCCAAGCTGCCGCCCGAGGACCGGCGCACCAACTTCAAGCAGATCGAGCTCGGCTTCAGCGAGGAAGAGGCCGTGCGCGGCGCCGAGCTCTGCCTGGATTGCTACTGCCCGGCCAGCGGCAAGTGCGACCTGCAGCGCTACGGCATCGAGTACGAGGTCTTCAAGAACCGCTTCCACGGCGGCGACGCCCACGACTACCCGGCCGACTTCCGCCACGACTTCATCATGCGCGAGCCCAACCGCTGCATCAATTGCGGCCGCTGCGTGCGCGTCTGCCGCATGGAGGTCGGATCGAGCTGCTACGACAACATGGACCGCGGTTTCGACACCATCGTGAGCACCGCCGACAACCTGCCGCTGCAGCTCGTCGGCTGCGTGAGCTGCGGCAAGTGCGCCGAGACGTGCCCTACGGGCTCCATCGAGACCAACCCGCGCATCCTCGGCAGCTACGACCTCGACGAGAGCCGCTGCATCTTCTGCGGCGAGTGCGTCGAGGTCTGCCCGTACGACGCGCTCGAGCAGTCAGACTTCTTCGAGCTCGCCGGCTACAGCCGCACGGCCATGGCGCGCGAGTCGCTGTACGTGCGTGAGCCGCGCCCCGTCGACCCGTTGCGCGAAACGGTCAAGGACCTCGTTCCGCACGTGCGCGACGCCGAGCTCGGCCGCGGCTGGGTGTGGCAGCCCATGAAGGACGATCCGATCCCGCTCGACGACCCGGAGGACGTGAGCTGATGCCCGGCGGCGACTTCCATCCCTGGTTCTTCGTCGTCGTGGCTGCGTGGGTGCTCGTCTGCGCCCTCGGCGTCGTCCTGTTCAAGAAGATCATGTACTCCGCCGTCTCGATGGTGTTCTGCTTCCTCGGCGTCGCCTTCGCCTACGCGCTGCTCAACGCGCCCCTGGTGGCGATCATCCAGATCCTCGTGTACGTCGGCGCCATCTCGGTCGTCATCATCTTCGCCATCATGCTCACCGAGGTACAGCACGGTGGGTACGAGCTGTTCTTCAACCGGCAGACGGCCGTCGCCGCGGCCGCGGCGCTCA
This sequence comes from uncultured Thermoleophilia bacterium, assembly GCA_963699725.1. Lineage (GTDB taxonomy): Bacteria > Actinomycetota > Thermoleophilia > UBA2241 > UBA2241 > CAIXSE01. Next base: position 122,038 of record CAVOVA010000015.1, on the reverse strand, counting down.
TCGGCGCCGCGGTGCTCGCGATCGTCTCACTCTCCGCCGACATCGGCCCGATCGGCGACAAGTCGCTGACGCCGGGCCTGCGCCCGCTCTCCAAGCTCATCTTCGACCGCTACGTGCTCCCGTTCGAGCTGGTCTCGCTCGTGCTCGTCGCGGCGATGATCGGCGCGATCGTCCTGGCGACTCGCGAGAAGGAGCGCCGATGAACGCCCTCTACTGGTGGCTGCTGCTCGCCTTTCTGCTCTTCTGCATCGGTGCGTTCGGCGTGCTCGCGCGCCGCAACATCATCCTGGTCGTCATGAGCCTCGAGATCATGCTCAACGCGGTCAACATCGCCCTCGTCGCGATCGCCAACTTCCGCGGCGGCGCGCGCGGCGCCGGCACGCTGTTCGCCCTGTTCATCATCGTGCTGGCGGCCGCCGAAGTGACGGTGGGCCTCGCCATCGTGATCGCCAACTACCGCAACAGGAGCACCGTGCAGACCGACACCTACGACGAGCTCAAGGGCTAGCGAGGAAGCGCACGTGGAGGGCACCCAGTACATGAAGATCGCCGTCGCGCTCATCCCGCTGCTGCCGCTGCTGGGGTTCATCGTGACGCTGCTGTTCGGCAAGCGGATGGGCAAGCACGCGCACATCTTCCCGGTGGCCATGGTCACCATCTCGGCCGTGCTGTCCATCTACGGTTTCGAGTGGGCCTTCCGCCACCAGGAAGAGACCTTCGTCTGGAACGCCTTCACGTGGGTCGCCGCGGGCAACTTCACCGTGCCCTGGGGGTTCCAGGTCGACACGCTCACGGGCATCATGCTGCTGGTCGTCGGCGTGATCGGCATGCTCGTGCACTACTACTCCATCGGCTACATGCACGGCGACGAGGGCTACTACCGCTTCTTCGCCTACCTCAACCTGTTCATGTTCGCGATGTTCGTGCTCATCCTCGCCGACAGCTACCTGCTGCTGTTCCTCGGCTGGGAGGGCGTGGGCCTCTGCTCCTACCTGCTGATCAGCTTCTGGTTCCGCAAGAAGAGCGCCAGCCAGGCAGGCAAGAAGGCGTTCATCGTCAACCGCGTGGGCGATTTCGGTTTCACGCTGGCGATGTTCCTCATCTTCGTCGTGACCGGCACGCTGCAGTTCACCGGCGTGTTCGAGGCGGCGGAGAAGGGCGACATCGCCGCCGGCACCATGACCTGGATCTGCCTGCTGCTCTTCACCGGCGCCATCGGCAAGAGCGCGCAGTTCCCGCTGCACGTGTGGCTCCCGGACGCCATGGAGGGCCCGACTCCGGTCAGCGCTCTCATCCACGCCGCCACGATGGTCAACGCCGGCGTCTACATGGTCGCGCGCTCGTACCCGCTCTTCATCCAGAGTGAGTCGGCGATGACGGTGGTCATGATCGTCGGCATCTTCACGGCGATCCTCGCCGCCTACATCGCGATCACCCAGAACGACATCAAGAAGGTGATCGCCTACTCGACGATCTCGTCGCTCGGGTTCATGTTCGTCGCCCTCGGCGCCGGCGCCTGGGTGGCCGGCATCTTCTACCTGTTCGCGCACGGCTTCTTCAAAGGCCTCCTGTTCCTCTGCTCCGGCTCGGTGATCCACGCCATGGGCGGCGAACAGGACATGCGCAAGATGGGCGGGCTGCGCAAGAAGATCCCCATCACGTTCTGGACGATGCTCGCCGGCGCCCTCTCCATGGTCGGCATGATCCCGTTCGCCGGCTTCTGGGCCAAGGACGAGATCGTCGCCGCCCAGTTCGTCAAGGGCGAGTACGTGGTGTGGGCGGTGGCCATGATCACCGTCCTGCTCACCGCCATCTACATGGGCCGCCTCATCTTCATGACCTTCTGGGGCGAGAACCGCGCCGACGCCGAGGTGCAGGCGCACATTCACGAGTCGCCGCCGGTCATGACCGTGCCGCTCGTGCTGCTGGCCGTCCCGGCTACGTTCCTCGGCGTCATCATCGGCATGCCGCCGGAGGGCGGCTGGGTGCACACCTTCCTCGAGCCGGTCTTCTTCGACGTCGAGCACGAGACGTTCAGACTCATCGGTGAGGGGGGCCTGCTCACGCTGGCCTCGCTCGTCACGGTGATCGTCGGCCTCATCGTCGCCTGGTGGCTGTACGTGCGCCAGACCGACGTCCCCGGCCGCGTCGCCGAGCGACTGCCGGGTGTCTACCGCGCGAGCCTCAACAAGGTGTACATGGACGACCTCTACGCGGTCGCGCCGGTCGGCGCCACGCTCGGCTTCGCCGACTGGCTGTGGACCTTCTTCGACGTCAAGGTCATCGACGGCGCCGTCAACGGGCTCGCCTGGCTCTGGGGCTGGTTCGGTGACAAGCTGCGGCCCATCCAGACCGGCCACGTGCAGAACTACGCGATGTACGTGTTCGGCGGCATGATCGTGCTCGTCGTGGTCGTCTCCTGGGTGTGGGGGGGCTGACGTGAGCGGTATGCCTACGTTGTCCCGCTCGTGTACGCCGGAAGAGGGAGCGTCATGAGCTGGAGCGACCAGATCGGCTTCCCGCTGCTCTCGTTCATCACCTTCCTGCCGCTGGCGGGCGTGCTGCTCATCCTGCTCTTCGGCCGCGGCAAGCCGGCCGTCTACAAGATGATCTCGCTCATCGTCACGCTGGCGGCCTTCGCCCTCTCGGTGTGGATGCTCTTCGCCTTCAAGATCAAGCTGCCCGGCATGCAGTTCGCTGAGAACGTCACCTGGATCAAAGCGCTGAACATCAAGTACGGGATGGGCGTCGACGGCATCGCCGCGCTGCTCGTCTTCCTCACGACGCTGCTCGGCGTGATCGTCATCATCTCCAGCTGGAACTACGTGAAGGACCGCGAGATGGGTTTCTTCATCTCATTGCTCCTTCTCGAGGTGGGCATGGTCGGCGTCTTCTGCGCCACCGACCTCTTCCTCTTCTACGTGTTCTGGGAGGCCATGCTCATCCCGATGTACTTCATCATCGGCATCTGGGGCGGCCCGCGGCGCGTCTACGCGGCGATCAAGTTCTTCCTGTTCACGCTGATCGGCAGCCTGCTCATGCTGATCGCCATCATCGTGGTCGTGTACTACGTCAGGGACACGACGGGGGCGGTCACCTTCGACATCCAGGCGCTCAGCAAGATGGTGTACTCGTACCACCTGCAGTTCTGGGCCTTCCTCGCCTTCTTCGTGGCCTTCGCCATCAAGGTACCGATGTTCCCGGTGCACACCTGGCTCCCGGATGCGCACGTCGAGGCCCCCACGGCGGGCTCGGTCATCCTGGCCGGCGTCCTCCTCAAGATGGGCGGCTACGGCATGCTGCGCTTCTGCCTGCCCTTCTTCCCGGACGCCGCCATCACGTTTGTTCCGTGGGTGGTCGGGCTCTCGGTGGTCGCCATCGTCTACGGGGCGTTGGTGGCGATGATGCAGAAGGACCTCAAGAAGCTCGTCGCCTACTCGAGCGTGAGCCACATGGGCTTCGTCACCGCCGGCATCTTCGCCGGCATCGCTCTCGCCGGCAACGCCGCCGGCATCGAGGGCGCGATCCTCGTCATGCTGAGCCACGGCTTCCTCACGGGCGCCCTCTTCCTCATGGTCGGCTTCCTGTACGAGCGCACGCACACGCGGCTGATCGCCGATATGGGTTCGCTCGCGAAGCCGCTGCCGATCCTCGCCGGCTTCTTCCTGTTCTTCGCTTTCGGCTCCCTCGGTCTGCCCGGGCTGAGCGGCTTCGTCGGCGAGTTCCTCAGCCTCCTCGGCGTCTTCGAGTACTCGCGCTGGCTCGCGGCGATCGCCGCTCTCGGCGTCATCCTCGCGGCCGCGTACCTCCTGTGGATGTTCCAGCGCACGATGTTCAACGACCGCGGCGACGACGAGGTCAAGCCGGGCTTCCCGCTCAAGGATCTCGGCGCGCGCGAGATCGCGTCCCTCGCGCCGTTGGTCGTGTTCGTCATCTGGCTGGGCGTGTACCCCGAGACCTTCCTCCAGTTCCTGCACGTGCCGGTGCAGGTGATCCTCGACCGAGTCCTACCGTCGCTGCAGGACGCGAGCGCTAGCGTTCACGGTCTGGCGCAGCTCTTCGACGTCACCAGGGGGCTGTTCTAGATGGGAGCCAACAACACGATCTCCGTGATCCTGCCGGGCGTCGTCATCGCCATTGCCGCGATCGCGGTCTTCACCGCCGATCTCTTCCTCAAGCGCAAGGGCGCGCTGGCGTGGATCGCCGTCGCCGGCCTGCTCGCCGGCGCCGCCGTCGCCATCGGCCAGTGGGGACAGTGGACCGCCGGTTTCGCCGTCTGGAAGGTCGTCGACGGCGGGCTCGCCTTCGGAGGCCGCGAGGCTGTCGTCGGTTTCGCGGGGATGATCGGAGACGACCGCTACGGGCTCTTCGCCGTCGTGCTGTTCGCGGCCATCGGCGTCCTCACCATCCTGCTGTCGGACGCCTATCTCGCGAAGCGGGGGGCGGCGCGCGGTGAGTTCTACGGCCTGCTGCTCCTCATCATCACCGGCATGATCGGCATGGTCCTCAGCACCGACATCATCGCCTTCTTCGTCTCGTTCGAGCTCATGTCGCTGCCGACGTACGTGCTCGCGGGCTACATCTGGCGCGACGAGAGGTCGACCGAGGCGTCGCTCAAGTACTTCGTGACCGGCGCGTTCTCGTCGGCGATCCTCGCCTTCGGCCTGGCGCTGGTCTACGGTGCGACCGGACAGACGAGCTACGGGGGCATCGCCGCCGGCCTCGCGGTTCTCCAACAAGGCGGCACGAGCCCGGACGGGTTCCTCATGGTCGCCTTCGTGCTGGTCGTGACCGGCTTCGGCTTCAAGATCTCGGCCGTGCCGTTCCACAGTTGGGCGCCGGACGTCTACGAGGGCGCGCCCACGCCGGTCACCGCCTTCATGGCCACCGGCGTCAAGGCCGCCGCCTTCATCGGTTTCGCCAAGCTCTTCTTCATGGCCGGTGGCGCCGACTGGGCCGACTGGGGCAACGCGGTGATCGTCCTCGCGGTGCTCACGATGGTGGTCGGGAACGTCCTCGCGCTGCCACAGCGCAATCTCAAGCGCATGCTCGCCTACTCGAGCATCGCCCACGCCGGCTACATCACGCTGGGCATCATCGCCGCGGGCAAGAGCGGCGACAGGCTCGGCATGAGCGCGATCCTCTTCTACCTCGCCGCCTACGCGCTCATGAACCTCGGCGCGTTCGGCGTGCTCATCTGGATCCGTGCGCGCCGCAAGTACGACTACTCGCTCGAGGGCATCGCGGGCCTGGGCAGGCGCATGCCGTGGCCGGCCATCCTCATGGCGCTGTTCATGGTGTCGCTCACGGGCATCCCGCCGACCGTCGGCTTCTGGGGGAAGTTCAAGCTGTTCACCGTCGTCGTCCAGGCAGGCAGCACGTGGCTGGTCATCATCGCGGTCGTGATGAGCACCGTGTCGGCGTACTACTACCTGCGCGTCGTCTGGTACATGTACTTCCGTGAGGCGACGGAAGGTGTGGAGGTCGAGGCCGAGCCGGAGGCGTCCAACGCCGGCGTCATCACCGCCGTCACCATCGCCGCTCTCGGCGTCGTGCTCGTGGGACTGTTCCCCGGGCCGCTGCTGGACGCCGCGCAGGGCGCTGTGCGGGTGCTGATCGGCGTCTGAGCCGCTCCGGGGCGGCCCTGGCCGCCGCGCATCACCGCCGCCGCTTCAGTCCTCTCCGTCCGGTTCGTCACTCGGGCGCGGCAGCGGGCAAGCCGCGCACTGCTGCTCCACGTCCACGCGCGCATCGCCGAGTTCCAGGCGCAGGCCGTGGAACGGGTGCTCGCAGTACCACGTCACGATGACGCGGACCTCCGCCGGACTCGAAAGGTCGAGGCTCGTCCGGAAGGCCGTCTTCTGGCACGTGAGGTATGGGCAGGCGCGCTCCGTCATCGTACTCAACAGTATCCTCCAAGTGGGCGCAGCGGGCACGGGGGCGCCGTCACGTGGACGAGTGTCGTCGGGTAGACTGAGGCCGTGAATATCCTCTTCGTCGCCGACGTCTTCGGAAAGCCCGGGCGGGAGGCGCTGCAGCGCTGGCTTCCGGGCTATCGCCAGGAGCGCGCCGTCGACTTCGTGATCGCCAATGGCGAGAACGCCGCGAACGGCGCGGGCATCACCTCGAAGATCGCACTCCGCATGCTCGCCGAGGGCGTCGACGTCATCACCACGGGCAATCACGTGTGGCGGCAGAAGGAAGTGTATTCATTCCTGGCAACGGACGATCGCATCGTGCGTCCGGCCAACTACCCCGCAGGCGCCCCCGGGCGTGGCCTTACGGTGCGGCCGGCGGCGGACGGCTCCGAGGTCGCCGTGATCAACCTCGCCGGCGAGCTCTTCCTGCAGACGGGCATGTCACCGTTTCGCATCGTCGACCGCCTGGTCGAGGAGGCGCAGGGGCTCGCCGAGACCATCGTCGTCGACCTGCACGCGGAGGCGACCAGTGAGAAGGTCGCCATGGGGCACTACCTCGATGGGCGCGTGACCGCCGTTCTCGGCACGCACACGCACGTGCAGACGAGCGACGCGCGCGTGCTCCCCGGCGGCACCGCCTACATGACCGACGTGGGCATGACGGGGCCCAGGGACTCGGTGATCGGCGTGCGCACCGACATCATCCTGCGGCGCTTCACGACTGAGCTCCCGCAGGCGTTCGAGGTCGCGGAAGGGCCGGTGCGCCTCGATGCCGTTCTCATCGTCGCCGAGGGTGGCCGAGCGGTCGAGGTGGACGCCTTCGAGCTCATCCTGTAGGCCGACGGGGCGCCGCAGAGTCGCTCGGTCAGCTCTTCCCGCGCTCCGGCATGCTGTACACCCTATGCAGCGTGACCAGGAAGACCGCGAGCAGCGCGATGTTGCGCGCCACCACGACGGCGAGGGCGTCCGGCTGCATGTCGAGGAGCCGCCAGTAGAGCGCGGGAAACTCGGCGTGCGTGAGCGCGAGCGTCAGGCCGCCGAGAATCGCGATCCAGCGGTCGCGCGCGGCGACGAGTGCCCACGCAGGCAGGATCCAGATGAAGAACTGCGGCGAGAGGACCTTGCCGAAGGTCACGATCGCGAGCACGATGGCGAGCACCACGAGGGCCTGGTCTGCCGGGACCGTCCGCAGGCGCCGGCGCCGCTGCCACGCGAAGAGGTAGACGACGGCCACGGCGAGCATCGTCAGGCCGCCGGACATGTCGGCGGCGAAGCCGACGCCGGGGGCCACGAGGGAGTGCGAGCCGTGGCTCCACGCCCACGCCGCCCAGTCGGCGCCGACCAGCTGGCCGAACAACTGCGGCGTGCCGAGGACGCTCTCTATCTGCAGCGGCCGCTCCAGGTGGTACTGGAACACGTGCCACACCCCTGACCACGACCTGAGCACGTAGGGCAGGAAGGGCGCGACGGCCGCGGCCGCGAACGCCACCAGCGGCCACGCCCAGCGCCGTGGCGGCCCAGCCAGAAGGAGCACCAACGGCAGGAGCGCCAACGGCGTGAGCTTGAGGGCGAAACCCATGCCGATGACGAAGCCGGCCGCCGTGTACCAGCCGGCGGCGAGGCAGAGAAGGAAGATGGCGATGAGCAGCGCGACCGCGACGTCGTAGCGGTTGATCACGATCGTGCCGATGAGCGCCACGCCGACGGGGAAGAGGACGGCGGCCACGTAGGCCCGCCCGCCGCGTGGCCAGAGCCGGCAGGCGACGTAGGCCGTGACCGCCGCGGTCGCAACGGCGATCGCCCCCATCAGGACGTTGAACCAGATGCCGTAGGCGCTCTCGCTGTCGGTGTGCCCGGGCAGGCGGAAGAGGGCGACCGCCAGTGGCGGGTACTCGACCTCGAAGGAGGGCGTGAACGGGGCCTCGCCCGAGGCGATGCGCTCGGCGTAGCCGTAGTACACGGGCAGGTCGGTGATGTCGCGCATCCCGTACCAGAGGTTGGGGAAGAGCACGCCGAGTACGAGCAGGGTGAGAACTGCCGCGGTGAGCATCGCGAGGAGCTTGTTGGGCGCATGCCGCGGCGCATCGGGGGCCGGCGCCGCCGCGTGGTCTCGGCTCGGCGGCGCCGGGGCCGAGCCGCTCACAGGCGGCTGCATCTGCGTCGGCTCGCTCACGAGCCCCGGAAGCTCCACAGCTTGTTGACGATGAAGTTGAAGGGGAGGACGCAGGCGATCGCCATCAACTGACTGACGAGGACGTCGATGCCGAGTTCGCCGCGGAAGACCCAGAAGGCGAGCTCGTTCAGACCGAGTCCGGCGAGGCTCACGGTGAGGAACTTCGCGAACTCGCCGCCCATCGTGCCGGTGGAGCGAAACGTCCACCAGCGGTTGAGCAGGTAGTTATTGACGACCGCGACGGCGAACGCCAGGCCGCTGGCGAAGACCTCGACGCCAAAGGTCGGATCGCCGATGAGGCGACCCCAGAGGAACAGGGTCGTCTTGAGCACCACGAGGTTGACGACGGTGCCCACCGTGCCAACGAAGGCGAACTTGACGAACTGCTTGCCACTCTTGTGAAGGCGTGCGTTCAAGGTTCACCCTGATGCTGTGGGAAGGACGGCCGCGCGGCGCCGCAGCGCCGGCCGCGCGGCCTCAGGACCGCCGCCATGATACGCGATGCCCGGAGCGCGCGGAAACCGGCGGGGCCTCGCGTGAACGCCCTTCCTGCCCGATAATGGCGCGACGCACGTCAAAGGCCCCTCTGCAGGAAGGGATCGCTTCATGACCGAGTACTCAGTGAGCCCCAGTGGCGAGAAGGGTCCGCTCCCCGCGGAGGAAGACTACGCGACCGAGCACCAGCGCCTCGAGCGCCTGGTTGCTCAGGCGCGCACAGACGGCATGGAGGTGGTCGTCGTCATGGGGCTGGGCTTCGTCGGCGCGGTGATGGCCGCCATCGTCGCGGACTCGACCGACGCGGACGGCAAGCCGACGAAGTTCGTGATCGGTTGCCAGCGCCCGAGCGTCCGCAGCTACTGGAAGATCGGGCTTCTCAACCGAGGCATCTCCCCGATCAAGGCGGAGGACCCCGAGGTCGATGCCGTCATCGCCCGCTGCGTGCTCGAGAAGCAGACGCTCACCGCGACGTTCAACAGCGCCTGCCTCAAGTTTGCCGACTGCGTGGTCGTTGACGTCCAGTGCGACTACGTCAAGCAGGAGCTCGGCAACATGCGCAGCGGTCAGACCGACATGGCAGCCCTGGAGGCGACGCTGAGGACGATCGGCGAGAGGATCCCCGAGCGTTGCCTGGTGCTGATCGAGACGACGGTCGCCCCAGGGACGACCGAGTTCGTCGCCTGGCCGATCCTCAAGAAGGCCTTCGCCGCCCGCGGCCTGCAGGGCACACCCCTGCTCGCTCACAGTTATGAACGCGTGATGCCGGGCCGCGAGTACGTCGCCAGCATCCGCGACTTCTGGCGCGTGTGCAGCGGCTGCACCGAGGAGGCCCGCGCGCGCGTCGAGCGCTTCCTGCGGGACGTGCTGAACACCGAGGAGTACGAGCTCACCGTCATGGATCGGCCGATCGAGTCCGAGACCGCGAAGATCGTCGAGAACTCCTATCGCGCGACGATCCTCGCGTTCCTCAACGAGTGGAGCGTCTTCGCGGAGCGGAACGGCGTCGACCTGCTCAAGGTCGTCGACGCCATCAAGAAGCGTCCGACACACGACAACATGATCTTCCCTGGGCCCGGCATCGGCGGGTACTGTCTGCCCAAGGACGGAGGGCTGGGCTACTGGGCCTACAAGCACATCCTGGGCTTCGACGACGGCGACGAGGTGTTCCGGATGAGCACCGCGGCGATCGACATCAACGACACCCGCGCCCTGCATGTGGCGACGCTGACGCGGGATGCGCTGCGCAACATGGGCCGCTCAGTCGCCGGCGCCGAGGTGCTGATCTGCGGCGCGAGCTACCGCCAGGACGTCGGAGACACGCGCTACAGCGGGTCCGAGACCATCGTCCGCAAGCTCACGGAGATGGGCGCCGAGATGCGCGTCCATGACCCCTACGTGGAGCACTGGCACGAGTTCGAGAAGCAGGACACGTACCCCGCTCCGGGACACTCCCTGTCGCGGTTCTTCCGCAACCAGGAGCAGCTCGCCGGCCTGCGCGTGCAGAAGGACCTGGTCGCGGCTCTGCGGGGCGCCGAGGCGCTGATCCTGGCGGTGCCACACGCGCCGTACCTCGTGCTCTCACCGGATGACGTCGTCGCGAGGGCGGGTGGTCCGATCGCCGTGGTCGACTGCTTCGGAATCCTGAGCGACGCCGTGATCAGGCGGTACTTCGAGCTCGGCTGCGAGGTCAAGGGGCTCGGCCGCGGGCACGTGCAGCGGATCAAGGAAGAGGTGCGCTCCGCAGCACGGTAGCGCGCGTGCCCCAGTTCCTGCCCGCCACCGCCACGTCCGAATGCGGCCCCGGCCGATGCGTCCGCCCCTCCCGGCGGCGCACGCCCGCCGCGCCGGCCCCCGCGCGTCGAGGACGAGCGTCACAGAACTGCACACGATCATGTCCATGGCGTCGGTACCGCGAATGGTACCGGGTCCGGTACCGCGAAGGGTCGCCAACGGTACCGCGCATCGTGCCGATTCTGGTGCTTGGCGGTGCCGTCGGCGGTACCGTTCGTGGTACCGAGACAGATGCTGAGACTATCCCCTCGACTGGCGAAGCCGCCCGGGGTGCCGGTGCCTGTCAGGTCGTGGGGGCAGCGGCTTTGGCAGGGGTACGGCCGGAGCCGGCGGGCACGGTATCATCCGCCGGGGTCGACTCGGGGAGGTGCCACACAGCCAGGGCGGCGGTGACCGCCGCGGCGACGAGCACAACGTTGCGGGCGACGACGACGTACACGGGTCCGGGCTCGAGGTCCACCATGCGCCAGTAGAGGTCGGGGAACTCGACCTGCGTGAGCGCGATGGCCAGCAGCGTGAGCACGCCGGTGATCCGCTGCCAGCGGCCCTTGCCGACGACGACGAGCGCGACCAGCGGAAGCGTCCACACGAGGAACTGCGGTGAGAGCACCTTGTTGCAGATGGTGAACGCGAGCACGCAGGCCAGCGCGGCCACCGCTATGTACTGGGGCGCCGTGCGGAGAAGCCCGCGGCGGCGCCAGACAAGCACGTAGACGCCTGCGACCAGGAGCAGCCCTACCCACACCGAGAGGCTGGCGACGAGCTCACTGCCGGGGCCGGCAAGGGACTGGGAGCCGAAGGAACTGCCGGTGCCGATGCCCCAGGCTCCCATGGACCCGGCGATCAGGTAGGGGGTGCCGGGCACGCTCTCGATCTGCAGCGGCCGCTGGGCGTGGTAGGTGATGATGTTGGTGAGCCCGTCGAAGCGCCCGAGGAACGGCAGGAACGGCGCCGCGGCGAAGACGAGGAAGCCGGCGAGGGCGAAGAGCGCGCGCCGGCGCGTCTCGGCGACGATGAGGACGAGCGGCAGCAGCAGGCCCGGGGTCAGCTTGAGCGCCACGCCGACGCCCAGCGCCGCGCCGGCCGCCGTCGTGTGGCGGCGCGCCAGGAAGAACAGGGCGGCGGCCAGCGTGAGCGCCACCGCCACGTCGTAGCGGTTGGCGGTGATCGCCCCGGCCGCGAGGACCGCGGCCGCGTAGGCGCCGGCGGCCGCGAGCGGGCGCGCGAGCCCCCGCCAGAGCGCGGCCGCCGTGGCGCCGGTGAGGGCGGCGGCCGCCGAGCAGAGCAGGATCATCTCGGCGGCGAACCAGTTCGGGTAGGCCGCGGGGTCGCCGTGAGGCGGCAGAGTGAACAGCGGCAGCGCCAGCGGCGGGTACTCGAACGAGAAGTCCCGGTAGACGGCCTGTCCGGACGCGACCTTCTGCGCGTAGTCGAGGTAGACCACGATGTCCGAGACGTCGAAGAAGCCGTACCAGATGCGTCCGTCGCGCAGCAGCGCGATGAGGACCGCCCAGGCGACGGCCTGGAAGGCGACGGCGGCGATGACGATGAGCGCCGTCTCGCCGCCGGGACGGGAGACGGGCTCGAGGAGCGCCGGCGCGGCTGCGCCGGCCGGCGCCGCGGCGTGCGCCTCCGTCACCGTGCCGCCAGCCATGCGTCGACTTCACCGATCACCGTGCTGAAGTCGGTGAGCGGTCTCCACTCGAGCCCCTCCTCCTCGCAGCGCCTGGCGAGGTGGCCGCGGGCGAAGGTGATGTCGGCTTCTCGCGCCGGGCAGAGGTCGCTCGGGCCGTCGCCGAAGACCACGACGACATCGCCCGGGCGACGCAGGGTGCGCAGGATCGCCGCCTTGCAGCCGGCGAGGCCACAGCGTGGGCAGTCGCCGAGCGCGCTGCTGAGCTCGAGGTGGAAGGGCGGCCCGTCGTCCGCCCCTTCGCCGACGAGCTCGCTGGCGAAGAGGCGCATCGGCGGCAGCTCCTCACGGCGCCAGAACGCCTCGATCGCCTCGCGGAAGCCTGCGCTGACGATCGCCGAGTGGCCGTCGCGGACCTGCAGGGCGGCGAAGAAGTCGCGCAGGCCGGGCATCGGCTCGGAAACGTCGAGCAGACGGCGGATGAGCTCCGATCGTGGCGCCCGGATCAGCCGGACCTGGCGGTCGAAGACCTCCGCGTGGCTCATGCGGTCGGCGTAGGCCTCCTCCTCCAGCTCCCACCACTCGTCGCCGACGAACGGCTGCAGGGCGATCTCGTTGCACTCGCGCGTCGTCATCGTGCCGTCGTAGTCGAGCAGCGCGAGGAGGCGCTGGCCGCCCGCATTCGCGAATGAAGCGCCGTTTGCCTGCAGGGGTCCGTCTGTCATGGCGAAAGTGTACACGTGCGCGGGCGAGCTCGCCGCCTGCGTCCCCCTGCGCGGCCGGGCGGCTGTGACGGGGGACCGGCCGCGATCAAGCAGGGCGGCCGTGACGTGGCGGAGCGGCCGCGTCTGGTAGAATCGTCAGCCCGGTCCGCAGCAGCAGAAAGCGAGTCACGTGAGCGACAGTCAGCCCCGGTTCCAGGACGTCTCGGCGCGCGTCGACTTCCCGGCGCTCGACGCGCGCATCCTGGCGTTCTGGAAAGAACACAGCATCTTCGAGAAGAGCCTCGAGGGCCGCGACGACGCGCCCCTCTACGTGTTCTATGAAGGGCCGCCGACGGGCAACGGTCGCCCGGGCGCGCACCACGTCATCTCGCGCATCTTCAAGGACCTCTTCCCGCGCTACAAGACGATGCGCGGCTACCGCGTGCCGCGCAAGGGCGGCTGGGACACGCACGGCCTGCCGGTCGAGTTGGAGGTCGAGCGCCGCCTCGGCATCGACGGCAAGGGTCAGATCGAGGCCTACGGCGTCGCCGAGTTCAACCAGCTGTGCCGCGAAAGCGTCACCACGTATCTCGAGGAGTGGGAGCGCTTCACGGAGCGCATCGGGTTCTGGATCGACCTTCATGATGCCTACTACACCTTCACCAACGACTACATCGAGTCCGTGTGGTGGATCCTCCGCAAGATCTGGGACCGCGGGCTGCTGTACCAGGGCCACAAGGTCGTGCCCTACTGCCCGCGCTGCGGCACCGCGATCAGCAGCCACGAGGTGGCGCAGGGCTACAAGGACATCACCGAGGACTCGATCTACGTCCGCTTCCCGCTGACGGATGTCGCCGCGGCACGGTTGACGGGCGAGCCCGACAGGAGCGTCTCGCTCGCCGTCTGGACCACCACGCCGTGGACGCTGATCAGCAACGTCGCCGCGGCCGTGCACCCCGAGGTCACCTACGCCCTGGTCGAGAGCCGCGGCGAGCGCTTCGTGCTCGCCAGTGATCTCGCCGAGAAGGTCCTCGGCAAGAAGGCCGTCGTCGAACGCGAGTTCGCCGGCGCCGAGCTGCTCGGGCTCGATTACGAGGCACCGTTCGACTTCATGACGCCGGACAAGCGGGCGCACTTCGTCATCGGCGGCGACTACGTCACCACCACGGACGGCACGGGCATCGTCCACATCGCCCCGGCCTTCGGCGAGGAGGACATGCGCGTCGGCATGGAGAACGAGCTGCCGGTCGTGAACGCCGTCGACACCGAGGGCAAGTTCATCGCCGAAGTGACGCCGTGGGCCGGCGTCTTCGTCAAGGACGCGGACGAGGCCATCACCGCCGACCTCAAGGATCGTGGCCTGCTGCTCGGCGTCGAGCTTTACGAGCACAGCTACCCCTTCTGCTGGCGCTGCGACACGCCGCTGCTCTACTACGCCAAGGCCACTTGGTACGTTCGCACGACGGCGGTCAAGGACGAGCTCATCGCGGCGAACGAGGACGTCGTCTGGCACCCCGAGCACATCAAGACCGGGCGCTTCGGAGAGTGGCTCGCCGGCAACGTCGACTGGGCTCTGAGCCGCGACCGCTACTGGGGCACGCCCCTGCCCATCTGGCACTGCGAGCAGGGGCACGTCCACTGCGTCGGTTCGGTCGCGGAGCTGCGCGAGCTGGCGGCCGGTCCCGTTGCGGAGGATCTGGAACTCCACCGGCCCTACGTCGACGACGTCGTCCTCACGTGCCCGGACTGCGCCGGCGAGATGCGCCGCGTGCCCGAGGTCATCGACGCCTGGTTCGACTCCGGCTCCATGCCGTTCGGCCAGTGGCACTACCCCTTCGAGAACGTCGACACCTTCGGCGAGCGCTTCCCCGCCGACTTCATCTGCGAGGCCATCGATCAGACGCGCGGCTGGTTCTACAGCCTCATCGCTGTGGCCACCCTCATCGAAGGCCGCAGCTCGTACAAGCGCGTGCTCTGCCTCGGGCACATCCTCGACGCCGACGGCCAGAAGATGAGCAAGAGCAAGGGCAACGTCGTGGAGCCGGACGATATCCTCGACCACCAGGGCGCGGACGCCCTCCGCTGGTTCATGTTCGCGAGCCAGCAGCCGTGGAGCCCGCGGCGCTTCGGTCCCGAGATGGTCGACGAAGTCGTACGCAAGTTCCTGCTCACCCTGTGGAACACCTACAGCTTCTTCACCGTGTACGCGAACATCGACCGGTTCGACCCGACGGCGCAAGACGTGCCCGTGGAGGAACGGCCGCTGCTCGACCGCTGGCTGGTCGGAGAGCTGAACACGCTGGTGCAGGACGTCACTGCCGGCCTCGAGGCCTACGACGCGACCGGCACCTGCCGCGCCATCCAGCAGTTCGTCGACGACCTCAGCAACTGGTACGTGCGGCGCAGCCGGCGTCGCTTCTGGAAGAGCGAGAGCGATGCGGACAAGCTGGCCGCCTACCACACCCTGCACGAGGCGCTCGTCACGGTGACCAAGCTGCTCGCGCCGTTCACGCCGTTCGTCGCCGAGGAGCTGTACCAGAACCTCGTACGCTCGGTGGACGCCGCGGCGCCCGAGAGCGTGCACCTCTGCGCCTGGCCGGTCGCGGACGAGCAGGTCATCGACGCCGGCGTCTCGTTCGACATGGCGGTGGCGCGGCGCGTCGTCGAGATGGGCCGCGCCGCCCGCAACGCCGCGGCCGTCAAGACGCGCCAGCCGCTGGCCGAGGTAGTGATCGCACTGCCGGATGCCGAGGCGCGCGCCGTGGGGCGCCTGCGTGACGTCGTGCTCGACGAGCTCAATGTAAAGGACCTGCGTCTCGCCGGCGGGGAGGACGAGCTCGTCGCCTACGTGGTCAAGCCCAACCTCAAGGTGCTCGGGCCCAAGCTCGGCAAGCGCATCGGCCCGCTGCGGACGGCGCTGAAGGAGGCCGACGCGGCCGCGCTGGTCGCCGCCTTGCGCACCGACGGCGCCGTCGCCATCGAGCTGGCGGACGGCGAGCTCCGCCTCGTGAACGAGGAACTCCTCATCGAGACAGGCTCGCCCGAGGGGTATCAGGTGGAGAGCGAAGCCGGCCGTGTGGTCGCTCTCAGGACGGACGTCGACGAAGCGCTTCGCGAGGAGGGCCTTGCGCGCGAGCTCATCCATGCGGTTCAGCTCGCGCGCAAAGCTGCCGACCTTCGTATTGAAGACACCATCAGCCTGACGCTGGACGTGCCGGAGGAGCTTCGCCACCCGGCCGAGCGCCACCGGGCCACTCTCATGGCCGAGACATTGGCGAGCGAGCTGGCCCTCGGCGAAGCGGCCGGCGATCATCGCGAGACGGCCAGGGTCGACGGCCGCGAGGTCGGCATCGGCCTGAGCGTGACGGGTACCATCTTCACCGTCACGTACGGCTGACCGCCGGCCCGCCCGTGACAAAGGGAGAAGCCGTGGAACAGATGCGAGAAGCATCGCTCGACCTGCTCGTGGACCTCGCCCGCCCCGCGCCTCACGACACCGTGCTGGACTACGCCACCGGCGCCGGCATGGCGGGGTTCGCCGTGGCCCCTGACGTGGCCGCCGTCGAGGCGGCCGACGAGCTGCCCGACCTGCTCGAGGAAGGCCAGCGCCTTGCCGCCGAGCTCGGACTCATCAACGTCGCCTTCACACTCGTCGACCTGTACGCGCTGCCCTACGCCGACCACTCCTTCAGCCTGATCGTCTGTCGGAACGCCCTGCACCTGCTGCCCGAGCCGGCGACGGCGCTGGCCGAGATGCAGCGCGTGCTGTCCTCCGGCGGGCGCGTCGTCCTTCTCGATCCCGTAGTGGACGAGACGACGGACAAAGCCTTCAACGAGATCGCCCGGCTGCGTGAGCCGGCGCACCGGCGTCACTATCGCGTTCAGGAGCTCGACGCGATCGTCGAGCGCGCCGGCTTCGTCGTGAAGCGGCACGACACCGTGCGGCGCACCATCGACCTTGACTACTGGCTGCAGGCGGCCGCGGTGCCGCGGCCGAAGGCGGACCTCATCCGGGGGCGTTTCAAGTCACTGCCGGTGGACGTGCAGGCGTGCATGGATGTGGTCTTCTCCGACAAGGCCATCAGCTTCAGCTTCGACGTCGCGGGACTGCGGCTCGAGCGGGCGTAGGCGGGCCGCCGCGACGGATCGCGGCAGCCCTCCTACTCCACGGCGAAACCCTCAGCCTCGAGGAAATCCGCGGTCTCCGCGTCGATGACCCCGTACCGCGTGTCAACGAGTCCCTCCCGGCGCCTGCGTGCGGCCGCGGCCAGATCCTCTCGAGCGCGCTCGACCGCGGCGTGGTCGAGGGCGCTCGCGACCTCCTCCACCGATCCCGCGAGCTGCTGGGTCGACTCGACGACGCGGGCGGTCGCAGCCGCCAGAAGGTCGGACCGGTGAAGCAGCTCCCGATATCGTTCACGCGATAGAACGACGGCGGTCACGTATCCACACTGAGTGATGTAGGCGGGCGTGCCGGAGGCGACAGGCCCACCGATGATGCGCGCGGCGTCTCGCCGGAAGGCGGTGATGGGGAACACATCGGGCGACGTATCCATGGGCAAGATGGTAGCGGTCGTCGCGGCTGTGGGAAGGTTCGCGATCGCGACGCGAGGGTGACGCTGGGACAATCCGCGCTGCCGCGCCCGCGGGTGATGCCAAGCTCGCCGATCGCTGACCGCCCAGGAGCGGTCGAGGCAACATGTTGCTGTTTGCCGTGGCACCACGAACGATGTCGTTGGTGGCACCGCTCGGCACCGTTGGCAGCACCGTTCGCGTCACTGCTGGCGGCTCTTCCCGGCACCGGAAGCGGCACTCCCCGTGGTGCCGGCGGCACGCACGTGACCCTGCGCCCCGCGCCGGAAGCTGGCCCTTGGGCGTCGGACGGCGACGCACACCGACCCGTGGACGCCGGACGGCGCCCGGCGGGCGCTGGGCGGTGCCTGACGGGCGGGTCGCAGCCGCGCTGCCGGCGAGCGGGCGGCAGCGGGACGCTGCTTTCGGGCGCGGGCTGCGCGCTGCGCCGCGGTCCGCGTCAGTCCGTGGTCAGCCCAGAAACGTCCCGAGCTCTTCGACGAGCTTGGCCTTGGGCATAGCGCCGACGATGCGGTGCCTGGCCTCTCCAGCCTCGAACGCGAGGATCGTGGGGATGTTCATGACGCTGAATTGCTGGGCCACGGCGGGCGCCTCGTCAACGTTCAGCTTCACGAACTTGACGTCAGGGTAGTCGCCCGCCATCTCCTCGAGGACCGGGCCGATCATGCGGCAGGGTCCGCACCACTCGGCCCAGAAGTCGACCAGCACCTTGCCCGAAGCCTTGATGACCTCGGCTTCGAAGTTGTCCTGCGAGACAGCGTCCACGTACTTCCTCCTGTCAGCTTTGGTAGGTCGGCGCCGGTGAGCCGGCGGCGTTGAGCCAGCTTTGGTGCGTCAGCGTTGCGTTCCGGCCGAGGCGCCGCCGTCGCCGGCCGCGTTCGTCGCTCCCGGCGGCGGGGCCTCGAGCTCGTCGATGTAGCGCTCGGCCTGCACCGCCGCCAGCGCGCCTTCGCCGATGGCCATGGCGATCTGCTTGAGGGGGTTGGCGCGGGCGTCGCCGCAGGCGAACACGCCGGGCAGCCCCGTCCGCAGCAGGTCGTCGGTCACGATGTGGCCCATGTCGGTCAGCTTGACCGTGTCCTTGAGCCAAGCTGTGTTGGGGATCTGGCCGATGTACATGAACACGCCGTTCACGGGCAGCGTCCGCTCCTCTCCGGTCTTGACGTTCTCGACCTCGAGCGCCTCGACCAGCTCGTCACCGTCGATCTGCTTGGGCACCGAGTCCCAGACGAACTCGAACTTGGGGTTGGCGAACGCGCGCTCCTGGGCGATCGGCGCGGCGCGGAGCTCGTCACGGCGATGCACGAGGTACACCTTGTCGGCGAACTTGGTGAGGAACATGCCTTCCTCGACGGCGGAGTCGCCGCCGCCGATCACGGCGACCGTGCGGCCGCGGTACAGGGCGCCGTCACAGGTGGCGCACCAGCTGACGCCGCGGCCGATGAACTCGGCTTCGCCCGGGATGCCCGAGCGCCGCGGCTCGACGCCCGGCGCAAGGATCACGGCGCGCGCCCGGACCTCCTCGCGGTCGGTGACGACGACGTAGCAGTCGTCGGCGCCTTTGCGCAGCTCGCTCACCGCCTCGATCTCGCGCATCTCGGCGCCGAACTTGACCGCCTGGTCCTTCATCTTCGTCGCCAGGTCGAAGCCCGAGATGCCCTCGGGGAAGCCCGGGTAGTTCTCGACGAGGTCGGTGAGCGCGATCTGGCCGCCGGCCATGTTGCGCTCGAGGATGACCGTCCTGAGGCGGCCGCGGCTGCAGTAGATACCGGCCGTCAGCCCCGCGGGGCCGGCGCCGACGATGACGACGTCGAGCACGTCGGCGCCGCTCTCATTGATGGGTTCTGGCATGGATCGTTCCTCGTCAGGGGTCGGGATCAGCGGGAGTATACCCGGCGCGGCTCAGAGCTGACCGCGAGCCACGAGCTCTTCGGCGATCTGCACGGCGTTGAGGGCCGCGCCCTTGCGCAAGTTGTCCGAGACCACCCAGATGTCGAGCCCGTTGGCGAGCGTCGCGTCCTCGCGGATGCGGCCCACGTAGACCGGATCCTTGCCCTCGGCCGGCAGCGGCATGGGGTACTGCAGCTCTGCCGGATCGTCGACGACTTCGATTCCCGGCGCCGCGGCGAGCAGCTCGCGCGCCTCCGCGGCGCTCAGCTTGCGCTTCGTCTGTACGTTCACGGCCTCGCTGTGCGCGCCGAACACGGGCACGCGCACGCAGGTGGCCGTTACCTTGAGCTCCGGGTCGGCGAAGATCTTGACGGTCTCGTCGACCATCTTCTGCTCTTCCTTGGTGCTGCCCGCGGGCAGGAAGCTGTCGATGTGCGGCAGCACGTTGAAGGCGATCTGGTGCGGGTAGAACTGCTCCTCGACCGGCTCGCCGGCCGCCCACTGCCGCGCCTGCGCGTCGAGAGCGGCGATGCCGCCCTGCCCGCTGCCGGAGACGGCCTGGTAGGTGCTCACGACGACGCGCTCGATGCCGGCGGCGTCGTAAATGGGCTTGAGCGCGACGACCATCTGGATGGTGGAGCAGTTGGGCGTCGCGATGACGCCCGTGTGCGCCGCCAGGTGCTCGGCGTTGACCTCGGGCACGACGAGCGGGACGCCGGGGTCCTGGCGGAACATGCTCGACTTGTCGATGACGGTGGCGCCGGCGGCGACCGCCTGCGGCACGTGCTCCTTGCTCACGGAACCGCCGGCGGCGAAGAAGACGAGGTCGACGCCGGCGAACGCGCCGGCCCCGAGCTCCTGCACCTCGACGTCGGCGCCCCGGAACGGCAGCTTGCGGCCGACTGAGCGCGCGCTGGCGAGAAGGCGGAGCTCCCCGACGGGAAAGGAGCGCTCCTCGAGGATCGCGCGCACGGTACCGCCGACGACGCCGGTCGCGCCGGCGATGGCGACGGTGTACTCGCCGCCGGCCATCAGCAGCTCCCCCGGTCGGCGGGCTCGTGCGCGACCGACTCCTCGTCGAGCTCGAAGACCGAGTGCAGCGCGCGCACCGCCTGGTCGACGTGCTTCTTCTCGATGACGCACGAGATCTTGATGGGGGAGGTGCCGATCATGTCCAGGTTGATGCCGAGATCGGCCAGCGTCTGGAACATCTTGGCGGCGACGCCGGGGTGGCTGCGCATGCCGGCGCCGATGAGGCTGATCTTGGCGATGTCCGCGTCGGTGTCGTACTCTCGCGCCCCGAGCTCCTTCGTGATCTCCTTGAGCGTCTTGTCGGCGGCGGGGATGTCCTCGGCCGGGATCGTGCACGAGATGTCGCTGTGGCCGCTCTCGCTGGTGTTCTGGATGATGGTGTCGACGTTGACGTGCGCCTCGGCCAGGGCCGTGAAGACGCGCGCCGCCACGCCGGGGCGGTCGGGGACGCCGCGAAGCGTCACTTTGGCCTCGTCGGTGGTGTAGCTGACGGCGCGGATGATGGGCTGTTCCAGCTGCTGCTCGATGTCCATGTGGTGGCCTCCGTCGGTGACCCACGTGCCTTCGGCCTCCGTGAAACTGGAGCGGACGTGGATGGGGATGTCGTACTTGCGCGCATACTCGACCGAGCGAAGGGCGAGCACCTGCGAGCCGCTGGCCGCCATCTCGAGCATCTCGTCGTAGGAGATGACATTGATCTTGCGTGCCTTGGCGATCAGGCTCGGGTTGGCCGTGTAGACGCCGTCGACGTCGGTGTAGATCTCGCAGACCGCGGCGTCGAGCGCGTGCGCGAGCGCCACCGCGGTCGTGTCCGAGCCGCCGCGGCCGAGCGTGGTGACGTCCTTGGCGGTGCTGACGCCCTGGAAGCCGGCGACGAGCACGATCTTGCCGTCCGTCATCGCCTCCTCGACGCGCATGGGATGGATGTCGAGGATGCGCGCCTTCATGTGCACGGTGTCGGTGACGATGCCGGCCTGCGAGCCGGTCAGGCTCACGGCGTCGTAGCCGAGGCGATGGATGGCCATGGCCAGGAGTGCGCAGCTGATGCGCTCGCCGGCGGAGAGGAGCATGTCCATCTCGCGCTCCGGCGGCTCGGGGGTTATCTCGCGGGCGAGCTCGAGGAGCTCGTCGGTGGTGTCGCCACGGGCGCTGACGACGGCGCAGACGCTGTTGCCCTGCTCGAACGTGGCAACGATGCGCCGCGCCACGTTGCCGATCCGGGCGGCGTCGGCGACCGACGTGCCACCATACTTCTGGACGACGACAGACACGATGTACCTCCGAAAAAGACGGCTAGTGAGTCTAGCAGACGGGACCCGGCGCGTGCGCCGCCCGACCAGGCGGCAGCCTCCCTAGGCGCTGGGCTTCGGGGCGATACGGGGGAGCGCGCGCTTGTGCTCGCTGGCGGCGTTCATGGCGTCGACCTGGGCCTTGACGGCGGGCGACGCCTCGCGCGTGAGCAAGTAGGCATCGAGCTCCTCGTAGATGAGGCCCATCTCGGCCTCATCGGTCTGGTCGGCCCAGAGGCCGGCCGACGGCGGCTTGTCGAGGATGCGCTCGGGCACGCCGAGGTGGCGGGCGAGGTCGCGGACCTCGCCCTTGACCAGGCTGCCCAGCGGCAGCAGATCCACGCCGCCGTCCCCGTACTTGGTGAAGTAGCCGACGGCCAGCTCGCTGCGGTTGCCGGTGCCGAGCACGCGGTAGTCGAGCTGATTGGCGAACGCGTACAGCGTGGTCATGCGCAGCCGCGGCTTGAGGTTGGCGCAGGCCAGCCGGCTCTCAGGGATGTCGGTGCTGCACGCGCCGAGCGTCTCGACGAGCAGATCGTAGACCGGCCCCAGGTCGACGGTGGTCGCCGGCACGTCGAAGTGATGAGCGACCACGGCCGCGTCCTCGGCGTCGCGGGGATCGCTGTGGCAGGGCATGATGACACCCAGGGTGTGATGGGGAAAGGCTTGCTTGGCGAGCGCCGCCACGACTGCGGAGTCGATGCCGCCGGAGAGGCCGTAGACGGCTCCGGCGCCGCCCGCCCGGCCCACCTCGGTGGCGATCCAGTCGGTGAGATGTGCGGCGAGTCGGTCCATGGGTCCTTTCCGGAAGGGCAAGTGTACCGTACGCGCTGCGGGCCGGCAGGGAGCGCGTGCCCGCCGGCCGGCCTCGCGACAAGAAGGCGGATGGGGCGGGCGCCGTGAGGCGCCCGCCCCATCCGGGGTCTTCGGGTCGTCAGACTGTCGCGCGGCTGCTCAGAGCTTGGAGAAGTACTTGCGCACTTCCCAATCTGTGACCTGCTCGCGGTACTCGTACCACTCGTTGAGCTTGTTGGTCACGAAGCGCTCGAAGACGTGGTCGCCGAGTGTGCGGCGCACGAGCTCGCTCTGTTGCGTCTCGCCGATGGCCTCGTAGAGGTTGTTCGGCAACGCCCCGAGGCCGTGCGTCTCGCGCTCGTCGGCGGTCATCTTGTAGATGTTCGGCTCGACGCCCGACGGCAAGTCATAGCCCTTCTCGATGCCCTCGAGGCCGGCGGCGAGCATGACCGCGAAAGCGAGGTAGGGGTTGGCCGCCGGGTCAGGGTTGCGCAGCTCGGCGCGCACGGTGCTCTCCTTGCCCTGCACGTAGAGGGGCACGCGGATCAGCGCGGTGCGGTTGCGGTGCGCCCAGCTGATGTAGACGGGCGCCTCGTAGCCGGGAACCAGGCGCTTGTAGCTGTTCACGTACTGGTTGAGCACCGACGTGAACTCGCGCATGTGGCGGAGCTGACCGGCGATAAAACCCTTTGCGATGTCGCTGAGGTGGTCGGGATCCGTCTCACTGAAGAAGGCATTGGTCTTCTCGCGGAACAGGCTCTGATGGACGTGCATCCCGCTGCCGTTCTGCGCGTGCATGGGCTTGGGCATGAAGGTCGCGTGCACACCGTTGTGGGCCGCGACCTCCTTGACGATGAGCCGGATGATCATGACCCGGTCGGCCATCGCGAGGGCTTTGTCGTACTGCGGGTCGATCTCGTGCTGCGACGGGGCGACCTCATGGTGGCTCGCCTCCATCGGGATGCCGAGCTTGTCGAGCGTGCGCATCGTCTGTTTGCGCAGGTCGTTGCCCAGGTCCGCGGGCAGCACGTCGAAGTAGCCGCCGTCGTCGGTGAGCTCGGGAGTCACCGAGTCCTTGAAGTAGAAGTACTCGAGCTCGGGGCCCACGTAGAACTCCAGGCCCATCTCCATGGCGCGCTCGAGCTGGCGCCGGAGCACCCAGCGCGGGTCGCCCTCGAAGGGCTTGTAGTTGCGGTCGACCACGTCGCAGAAGACGAACGCGGTACGCTCGCTGCCCGAGGCCCAGGGCAGCACCGTGAAGGTGTCCCAGTCGGGCCTCGCGACGATGTCGCTCTCCTCGATCTCGGCGTAGCCGCTGATGGAAGAGCCGTCGAAGGCAGCGCCGCTCTCGATGACGCTCGGGAGCTGCCGGTCGGGGACCTCGACCATCTTGAGGTTCCCCAGGATGTCCGTGAACCACAACTGAATGTGCTTCACATTCTCGTCTTTGACGAGCTTCTCGATCGTGGCCTGGCGCTGATTCATAGTAGTCATCCTTTCAGGCCTATCGGTATGGCGGCGCGGGGCGCCGTATGGACAGCGCTGATTGTGCCAACTTCGTGGCGGGGAGGCAAGACGCGCTCGCGACCGCGGTGCGTCTCTGGGACCGTGCAGGTACTCGCCTTCTCCAAGCACTGCCGCCGGCATCGCAGACGGCACCGCCGGGCGCTGCGCACGGCGCCGCACGCGGTACTATCAGCGGTGCCACCCGGCATCACCGGTGGCGCCATGGGCGGCACCAAGGCCGACACACCGGCATGCGCGCGTCCTCGCGCCGCGCCGACAGTGCCCACGCCGATGGTGGCTGAGCCCATAGTGGTCACGTCAGTGTCCGTGGGCTACAATGTCCTACCAGTAGGCATTCGTTAGGACTTCTTGTACAAATCCAGAGCGATAGGCTTCGCGGCAGAGGCACTCTTGGAGCGGCGCGAGCACGCTGCGTGCGGCGTAGGTCTGATCGCGTCGATACCCGGCGAGCCGTCTCGGGAGGTCGTCGAGCTCGCCCTCGCCGCGCTGGCCGCGATGGAGCATCGCGGCGGCGTCGGCGCCGACGGCGAGGCCTCTGACGGCGCCGGGATCCTCACCGCGATTCCCTGGCGCGTGCTCGAGCCATGGCTGGCCGAGCAGCGCGTCGCCGAACCGCGGCCGTTCTCGACCGCGGTCGGCATGGTCTTTCTGCCGCAGGAGCAGGGAAAGCGGCACCTCGCCCGTGAGCTGGTCGCCAAGGCTCTGCGTGACGAGGGCCTCGTGGTCGTCGGCTGGCGCCCGGTGCCGCTGCGACCTGAGGCGCTGCCTCCGAGCGTCCGCGAGCGTCACCCGCAGGTGGAGCAGATCGTGGCGACGTCTCCGATGCTCGCCGGCGACGAACTGGAGCGCGCCCTGCTCCTGGCCCGCAGGGCCGTCGGCAGGGCGCTCCTCCGCCAGCCGATCATCCGGCGTCTCGACGACCTCTACCTCTGCTCGCTCTCCTCGCGGACCATCGTCTACAAAGGGATGGTCACGTCCGCCGTCCTTCCCGACTTCTACCCCGACCTTCAGGATCCGGGCTTCGTCAGTCCCTTCGCGGTGCTGCACCGCCGTTTCAGCACCAATACGGCGCCCAAGTGGAGCCTGGCGCAGCCGATGCGGCTGCTCGCTCACAACGGCGAGATCAACACGCTGCTCGGCAACCTCGCCTGGATGCGCGCCCGCGAGCCGGAGCTGGCCGCTCCGGTCTGGGGCGCGCGCATCGCCGACCTGCTGCCGCCCGTGCACGCCGACAGCAGCGATTCGGGGGCGCTCGACAAGCTCGTCGAATTGCTCGTGCGCAGCGGCCGCAGCTCCCTCGAAGCGCTGATGATGACGATGCCGGCCGCCTACGAGGGCGAGGCGACACCCGGTGACCCGCGCGTCACCGACTTCTACGACTACTACGCCGGCGTTCAGGAGGCGTGGGACGGGCCGGCGTTGGTCGCCTTCGCCGACGGCCGCCACGCCGGCGCCTGCGTCGACCGCAACGGCCTGCGCCCGGCGCGCTACGCGCGCACCCGCTCCGGCCTGCTCGCGCTCGCCTCGGAGGCCGGCGCCGTCGCGCTGCCGGACGAGGAGATCGTCGAGAAGGGCAGGCTCGGCCCCGGCCAGATGATCGCCGTCGATCTCGACAACGGGCGGCTGCTGCGCGACGACGTCGTCAAGACCTCTGTCGCGTCCCGCCGCCCGTACGGCGCCTGGCTGCTGGCCGAACGCAGGAGCCTGGCGCCGCAGGCGTTCGACCCGGCGCCTTCAGCGGTGGCCGCGCCGGGTGAGCTCGAGGCGCCGGCCGGGGCCGGCGCGCCGGATGAGGTCGGCACGCCGGCTGACGTCGCGGCGCCGGCAGAGGCTGTGCCGGGCCGGGCCGCTGCGCCGGCCGGGGGTCCGTGCGCGCCCGGTGGCCTGTTGCTGCGCCAGGCGGCGGCCGGCTTCACCGCCGAGGACGTCGAGCTCATCGTCCGGCCGATGGCTCGTCAGGCCAAGGAGCCGCGCTTCTCGATGGGCAACGATGCGCCGCTTCCGATCCTCTCCGGCAAGCCTCATGTGCTCTACGACTACTTCACCGAGCGTTTCGCCCAGGTGACGAACCCCGCGATCGACCCGCTGCGCGAACGGCTGGTCATGTCGCTCGCGGTCAAGATGGGCGCGCGCGGCGACCTCCTGACTGCTGAGCCCGGGCACGCGCGGCAGGTCGAGCTGCCGTCGCCGATCGTCAACGACGCGGAGATGGCGGCGCTGCCCGAGCTGGGGCTACGCAGCGCCCAGGTCTCGACCTCCTACGAGGTCGCCAGCGGGCCGTGGGGACTGCGCGAGGCCGTCGAGCGGGTGTGCCGCGAGGCCTCGGCCGCGGTCCGGGACGGCGCGGAGGTGGTCGTCCTCAGCGACCGCCTTGCCCCGGTCGGCGCCGGCGCGGGCCATGTGCCGCCGCTGCTCGCCGTCGGCGCGGTCCACCACGACTTGATCCGGCGAGGCCTGCGCAGCCGCAGCTCGCTCGTCGTCGAGACCGCGCAGTGCTGGAGCGTCCACCACTTCGCCTGCCTCGTCGGCTACGGCGCCTCGGCCGTCCACCCCTACCTCGCCTTCGACACGGTCCGCGATCTCTGGGATCGTGGCCGGCTCACGGATGAGAAGGCGTCCGGATCCGCCGCGGCCGGCGCGCCCGCGTCGGCCGACCCGGGCGATCTCGAGGAGGCGCTCCGCCACTATCGGATCTCCGCAGAGCAGGGGCTCCTCAAGATCCTCTCCAAGATGGGCATCTCGCTGCTCGCGAGCTACCACGGGGCGCAGCTGTTCGAGGCGATCGGACTCGGCCCGGATCTCATCGAGCTCGGCTTCTCCGGCACACCGTCGCGTATCGGCGGCCTCAGCGTCGAGGAGCTCGCCCAGGAGACAGTCTGGATCCACCAGCAGGCGTTCCCGGAGCTCACTCCCGAGAAGTTGCAGGACTACGGTTTCGTGCGGTACCGGCGGCGGGGCGAGTATCATCTGAACAACCCGGAGGCCGCCAAGATGCTGCGCCGCGCCTGCGTCGAGGGGCTGCCCGACCTGTACCGCAGCTACAGCGAGAAGCTCGCGCAGCGGCCGCCCACGGTGCTGCGCGACCTGCTGCGGTTGTGCGGGGAGGGCGGGAAGCCGGCCGGCGCAGCGCAGCCGGCCGGCGCGAGACCGCCCGGGGACGTCGAGCCGGCCTCCGCGATCCTGCCGCGCTTCTGCACGGGTGGCATGTCGCTCGGCGCGCTCTCGCGCGAGGCGCACGAGACCATCGCCGTCGCGATGGCAAGGATCCACGGCCGCGCCAACTCGGGCGAGGGCGGGGAGGACGCCGAGCGAGACGCCCCGATCGACGACGTCGACGGGATGGGAGTCTCGTCGCGGTTCCCGCACCTGAAGGGACTGAAGAACGGCGACCGGGCCGCCTCGCAGATCCGCCAGGTCGCGTCCGGGCGCTTCGGCGTCACAACGGAGTATCTCGCCGGCGCCGAGCAGCTCGAGATCAAGGTAGCTCAGGGAGCCAAGCCGGGGGAGGGCGGCGAGCTGCCCGGCGACAAGGTCACTGCCTACATCGCCGAGCTGCGCCGTGCCGCCCCCGGTGTGATGCTCATCTCGCCGCCGCCGCACCACGACATCTACTCGATCGAGGATCTGGCGGAACTGATCTACGACCTGCGCATGGTGAACCCGCGGGCCGGGATCTCCGTGAAGCTGGTCGCCGGCACCGGGATCGGTACCATCGCGGCCGGTGTCGCGAAGGCCGGCGCCGACGTGATCCACGTCTCCGGCGCCGCCGGCGGCACTGCTGCGGCCTCGCTCAACTCGATCAAGCACGCCGGTATGCCGTGGGAGCTCGGTCTGGCCGAGGTCCATCAGGCGCTCGCCATCGCCGGCTTCCGCGAGCTCGTCCGTCTGCGCGTGGACGGCGATCTGCGCACCGGTCACGACGTGGTCGTGGCGGCCGCGCTCGGCGCGGACGAGTTCGCTTTCGGCACTGCGGTGCTGCTCGCCGAGGGCTGCGTGATGGCGCGGGTCTGCCACCAGAACAAGTGCCCTGTCGGCGTCGCGACCCAGGACCCGGAACTGCGCAAGCGCTTCGCCGGGCGTCCCGAGCATATCGTCAACTACTTCACGTTCGTCGCCGAGGAGGTCCGTGGGCTGCTCACGGACCTCGGGCTGCGCTCACTGGAAGAGCTCGTCGGCCGCGCCGATCTCCTCGAGCTCGCCGATGCGGCGGCGCTCAAGACCGACGGGCTCGACAGACACTGGTTCGAGGGGCCGGCCGGGACGGGCGGGCCGGGCCAGGCCGCCGCCCGGCGGCGGCCACAGCCGGCCGCGCCTCGCCCCGCCGTCGGGGGCGTGCGTGGTTGTGCGCCGCCGGTGTCTCCCGGCCGTCCCTGCGACACGCTCGACGACCGGCTTCTTGCCGATCCGGAGGTCGCGGCCGCGATCGCCGGTCAAGGCCGCGTGACGCGACGCGCGTCCGTCGTCACGCGCGACCGCGCCGTGGGCGCGCGCCTCGCCGGCGCCGTTGCGGTCGCGCACGGCGACGGCGGCTTCCGCGGCGAACTGCGCCTCGGGCTTGCCGGCTCCGCCGGCCAGAGCCTCGGCGCCTTCCTCACGGATGGCCTCGTCATCGATCTCACCGGCGAGTCCAACGACTACGTCGGCAAGGGCATGGCCGGCGGCGAGATCGTGCTGCGGCCGCCGGAGCCTCGCCTCGGCGGCGCCGACAACGTCATCGCGGGCAACACCTGCCTCTACGGCGCGACCGGCGGCCGCCTGTTCGCCGCCGGCCGCGCCGGCGAGCGCTTCGCCGTGCGCAACTCCGCGGCGATCGCCGTCGTCGAGGGCGCCGGCGACCACTGCTGCGAGTACATGACCGGCGGAGTCGTCGCCGTGCTCGGTCCAGTCGGCCGCAACGCCTGCGCCGGCATGACCGGCGGGACGGCCTACTTCCTCGTGGACGCGCCTCCTGCCTGGCTGGATGGACACGAGACGGTGGGGGACGCGGGGATGGACGGCGCCGCGGTCGCCGAGCTCGCGGCGCTTCTCCGGGACCACGCCGACCGCACCGGCAGCGCTACGGCACGGCGGCTCCTGGCCGAGCCCGACGACCTCGCCGCCCACTTTCTGCGAGTTCAGCCGGTCGTCGCGGAGGCCCTCTCCACGGCATCGGCGGCTCCCTCCTTCCGCGCGAGCGCGGCGCGAGCGTAACGCAGGCTCAACGCGGACTCATTGCATACGCTCGGGCGAGGGAGTATGCTGCCCGCTAAATCAGGGGGGCGGGCACTGGGCCCGCGATGTGTCCCGAAAGGAGACCGGATGGCGACTGAGGCTTACTGCGTGAAGTGTCGCACCAAGCGCACGATGAAGGACGAGAAGGCCGTCACCATGAAGAACGGCAAGCCCGCCACGCAGGGGATCTGCCCGGAGTGCGGCACCAAGATGTTCAAGATCGGCAAGAGCAAGTAGGAGTCACCCGGCCCGCGAGCGCGGGCCGTGTCATGAGGTTTCCGGCCGGGGCCGGGGCGCAGTGCGCCCCGGCCCCGGCCGTTGCCTGCCCTCTACGCGCGCTGACGCTCCTGCCTCCCGCGGCGTGCTGCGACGCCGTGGAAGGAGCGGCTCTACAGGCTCTGCAGCAACGAGGCGGCGGACTTGCCCGCGTCGGAAGCGGGATCGATGCTCGCCGCCTTCTTGAACGCGATCTTCGCTTGCGCCAGGAACTCGGCCGCCTCGGCCTTGTCCTTGGCCTCGTTGGCCTCCGTCTGCAGGAAGATGCCCTTGTTGAGATGGGCGGCCTGGAAGTCGGGGTTCGCCTTGAGCACGACGTCGACCTGCTGCAGGGCCTCGTCGTGGTGCTGTGAGTAGAAGAGAGAGACCGCGAAGTCGGTGCCCACATTGGGGTCGCCGGGCTGCTGCTTCCACGCCGCGCGATACACCTCGGCCGCGGCTCCGAAGGCCTCCACTCCGCCGGCGGAGTCATCCTTGTTGAACGCGGCTATGCCCTGATCGTAGAGGCCGTTGGCCCTGTCGACGAGCTCGGAGTAGCTGCCGGAGGTGTCGGCGGCGACCGGCGCTGCCGCCGTTGACGGGGCGTCTTCTCCCGACTGGCTGCCGAGGGCGACGACGAGCGCCACGACCACGACGGCGGTGGCGGCGAAGCCGAGCCAGATCCAGCGGACGGAGTGCGACTGGGCTGCGGCCGCCGGCGCCGGCTCCCCGCGTCGCTCCGCCGCCCGTCTCGCGGTGCGCGGCCTCTGCGTCTTGGCCGGCGGGCCTGCCGCCGGCTTCTTCGCCGGTCGGCGAAGCGCCTGGCGGGCCGTGGTCAGGTCAGTCCCGCACTCGGGACAGAACTTCGCTTCCGCGGCGTCGTGACCGCATTCGGGACAGTACATGGGTGGACGGTCTCCTTGGGTGGACTTTGGCCATCGGCGACGCGGCGATCGGCGCACTCGTCGCGACACGAGTAGACAAACTCGATGCATTCTCTCGATGTTTCTCATGATAATGGGGACGAACCGGGCCTCCAACCCGAGACCGGCGACCGGGCGATCGGCAGACGTGGCCAGGCGTCGACGTCACGTCATCAGTTGGTCGCACGGTGGACCTAGTCCCGCCACGCTGCCAGACGCGCTCAAGGGCGACGAACTCGGCGACGTCCTGAGCTGGAGCCTCTTCCGCACTCTCACGCCTGACCCTGACCAGCGTGCAGGGCGCGCAGCGCGGCCACGTCCACGCAGGGCGCGCCGCCCAGATCGCCGGCCACCACGCGCACCGGCAGCCCGGGTTCGCCCAGGTGATCCAGGACCACCGCGGCGCCTCGGAAGTCGTCGTGCCTCGAGTAGTCGCTGACGGTCACCAGCGTCGGCAGCCCCGCGGCCCGCGCCGCGCGCAGCCCGTTGCCCGAATCCTCCAGCGCCAGGCACTGTCCGGGACGCAGACGCAGAGCCTCCAGCACGAACTCATAGATGTCTGGCGCCGGCTTCTTCACGGGCACGATGTCGCCGGCGCCGATCACCTCGAACCAGCGTGACGCCCCGGGGCTGATGCAGTGCTCCAGGAGCGTGGTGACGTTCTCCATCGACGTGGTCGTTGCGATGGCGAGTCGCAGACCCGCCACACGCGCCTCGAGCAGGAGGCGCTTGACGCCCGGCCGCAGCGGCACATCGCCGGCCGCCACCAGTTCCCCGTAGAATCGGTTCTTGGCCTGATGCAGATCGGCGACGTAGGCGTCGGTGTCGCCGCTCGCCTCGACATCCGGCCGGTGCTCGTGGAGATACCGGCGGATGCGCTCTTTGCCACCGGAGACCTTGAGCAACTCCCCGTACACGTCCACCGACCAATCCCAGCCCAGCCCGGCGGCGGCGAAGGCCCTGTTGAAGGCGACACGATGGCCATCACGCTCGGTGTCGGCCAAGGTGCCGTCGACATCAAAGATAAGGGCCTGCAGCTTGCCGCTCACGTAGCTCGATCCACTTCACGGATGCCGAGAGAGTCACCATGCTATCCCAGCGGTCAAGGCGGCCCGGGCGCTTGGGTCGTGCCTTGGCGTCACGGATGCAGGTGAATCCGGGGGAGAGCCCAGCCGTCTCGCGCGCCGCTGCCGAAGATCCGGCTACTCTCTGGTGACGCGTGGCACGGTCTTGCCGGCCGCGGCTTGATGCGATCCCCGGACCACGGCGCGAACGCCCATGCAGGTGCAGGCCTGTGTTCAGCGGAAGCTGAGCACCTGCTCGAGCGGTAGCCGCTTTTGAGCCGTCGGCAGTTCCGCCGGGAGACCGATCGCCACCAGCGCCACGAGCCGAGCCGGCGGCTGGACGGCGAGGATCTCCTGCAGGCGCTCGCCGGCCACGATCGGCGCGCACGTCCAGCAGACGGCATAGCCCATGGCGTGGGCCGAGGTGGAGAGCAGTTGCACGGCCGCGCCGGCGCTCTGCAACTCCGGCCGCGCGCAGAGTCGGTCGTGCTCTTCCGGGCTCACGCCGGCCAACTCCATGAGCTCCTCCATCGGCGAAGTAGGCGGCAGGGCCAGCACGGCGATGCAGAGCGGCGCCTTGGCGAAAAGAAGGGCCTGCTTGAGCGCCGCCGCGCGCTTCTGCTGCTTCAGTGCCAGTTGGGGGCGCAGCGCAAGTTCCTCGAAGCGACCCATGACCGCGCCCCGCATGTCCGCGAGGAGTTCGGGATCCTGGACCGCGATGAGACGCCAAGCCTGGGAGTTGCAGGGGCTGGCCGCGCACGACGCGAGTGCGACCATGTGCTCGACGTCCGCGCGGGGAACAGGCTCTTGTTCAAAGCGGCGTACGTGGCAGGCATCGCGCACGACGGCCTCGTACCCGCCCCGGTCGCTGGGAATGAGATGACTCCGCGCCGGCGTCATGGCTGGACCTCCGTTGTCGCGAGGCGGCGTGGCACCCTCCGCTACCGGGATCTCACGTCGTACGCTCCCAGAACGGTGCGGCAGCGTCCCTCACACGCCAGTTACAAGCATATGCTCATAATACCCCTGTTCGGCTCGTGTGCAAAGGCGTGGGTCGTCTGCGGCGTCGAGCCGCCGGCGTCGGTCGTCGATGACGAGCTTCCTGCCGCGCCCACGACGCGGAAGGTGTGACGGTTTGCGAACGGCGGGGCGCGGAACGACGGGGGAGGGCCGTCCCCGGGACGGACGGCATCCAGAGCGCCCCGTCGTCGCCGAGGCGCCAGTGGTGGACCTGGGTGGCTCGGCAGAGGATCCGCCCGGACCTGCCGATCCACGGCCTGGGCGACGCGCTCAGCACGCGGGCCTGCGGACCTACGGTGCCAAGCAGGCCCAAACGCGGCTCCGCCACGGGGATCCGGTCATCACACCCCGGCAGATCGGCCGCCTCAGCAGAGCCGCACGGTGACGGCCGTCACCGGCCTTGTCTGCGTCCACCAGTTCACGAGGGCATCCCAACTCGGCCATCGGCATCGGGATCGTCTGTTTGGTGGGATGGTAGTCAGACACGACCTCGAGCGCGTCTCCCGAAGCCATCTCGTTGAGAACCGGCCGCGCGTCGAGCGTCGGATCGGGGCAGACCTTGGCACGTTCATCCAGGTGACGCGCGGCCACTCGGGAGCACACGCGGCATGTGCTCTCGATTCTGCGCTGATTCCGATTCCACCGTCTCCCCCAATC
Organism: uncultured Thermoleophilia bacterium; assembly: GCA_963699725.1. GTDB lineage: Bacteria > Actinomycetota > Thermoleophilia > UBA2241 > UBA2241 > CAIXSE01. Next base: position 89,065 of record CAVOVA010000015.1, on the reverse strand, counting down.
TCGATGGCTGGCCGACCGAAAGGAACCCTTCTGTGAAGTACCTGTCATCCTCAACGACTCCGCCTACGGCACCGAGCGCAGGTACAACGGCCTGCGCCTGGCGATGAACCTGCTGACGCGGGAGCCCGACGCTGAGGTCACGGTCTTTCCTCGTGGGCGACGCGGTCGGCTGCGCGAAGACCGGCCAGAAGACTCCGGGCGGCTACAACAACCTCGAGCGTATGCTGAAGCCGATCGTGCGCAACGGCGACGTCCTCCTCTGTGGGACCTGCTTGGACGCACGAGGCATGGGAGAAGATGAAATTACGGACGGCGCGCGGCGCAGTTCCATGAGCGAGCTCACCGCACGCACCGCCGAGGCCGACAAGGTGCTGGTCTTCTGACCGATGATCTACCTGGACTACAACGCGAGCACGCCGATCGCCCCGGCTGTGCAGGCCGCGATGGCGCCCTTCCTGGCTGGACACTACGGCAACCCCTCGAGCGGGCACTGGGCAGCCGTTCCGGCGGCGCAGGCCGTGGCCGCTGCTCGCGCTCAAGTCGCCGACCTCCTCGGCTGCTCGCCCGCCGAGATCGTGTTCACGAGCGGCGGCACCGAGTCCAACAACGCCGCCCTGCTAGGGGCGTTCTGGGCCGGGGGCGGGGCCGGGTGCCACATCGTCACGACGCGCCTCGAGCACCCCGCCGTCATCGAGCCCTGTCGCTTCCTCGAGCGGCTGGGGGCCGAGGTCACGTACGTCGGCGTCGACGCGCAGGGCCTCGTCGATCCCGACGACATCGCCGCGGCCCTGCGGCCCGACACCATCCTCGTCTCGGTCATGCACGCCAACAACGAGGTGGGCACGATCCAGCCGATCGCCGAGATCGCCCGCGTCACGCACAAGGCCGGCGTCCCCGTTCACAGCGACGCCGCCCAGTCGGTCGGCAAGGTGCCGACGAAGGTGGACGAGCTCGGTGTGGACCTGCTCTCCCTCGCCGGGCACAAGTTCTACGGTCCCAAGGGCGTCGGGGCCCTGTACATCCGCGGGGGAACCAGACTGGAGCCGCTGCTGCACGGCGCCGGGCACGAGTCGGGCCGCCGGGCGGGCACCGAGAACGTCCTGCTCGACGTCGGCTTCGGCGCCGCCGCCGAGCTCGCCGCCGACCTCGCCTGGACGCGGGGAGCGCGCGAGCAGCGTGACTGGCTGTGGGCCGAACTGCAGAAAGCGTGGGGCGACCGCGTGGTCCTCAACGGGCACCCTACGAGGCGGCTACCCAACACGCTCAGCGTGAGTTTCGTCGGGAGGCGCGGCGCCGACATCCTGGCCGCGCTGCCGGAGGTCGCCGCCAGCACCGGCTCCGCCTGTCACGCCGATGAGGTCACGCTCTCACCGGTCCTGGAGGCCATGGGCGTGCCCCTCGACGTCGGCGCGGGCGCCATACGCCTCAGCCTGGGGCGTATGACGACGCACGCCGAAGTCGAGATCCTGGTGGAGCGACTCACCGAGGTCCTGTCCGTGGACCGCAGATCACGAGGGAGGCTCCGCGAATGAACCGCCTCCGCTTCGGCACCTTCCTCGCGCCCGCCATCATGCCGGTCTATCAGGCGGTCACCGATGAGATCGGGCGCCGCCTCGGCCTGGAGACCGAGTTGGTCGTCGAGACCGACTACGCGGCCTGCGCGCGGGACGAGAACGAGGTCTGCTTCGTCTGCAGCCTTCCCTACGTGGAGTTCGAACGCCAGGGCGTCGCGCCGGCGGTGCCGATCGCCGCACCGGTGCTCGCCGGCGAGCGGTACGCCGGCAGGCCGATCTACTTCTCCGACGTCGTCGTCCACCGCGACAGCCGGTTCACCTCGTTCCTCGACCTGCGTGGCCACTCGTGGGCCTACAACGAGCCGCACTCGCACTCGGGCTACGGGATCACGCGCTACCACCTCGTCGAGATCGGCGAGACGCACGGCTTCTTCGGCGAGGTCGTCGCGGCCGGCTTTCACGAGGAGGCGCTGCGCATGGTCGCCGGGGGTGAGGTCGACGCCTCCGCCATCGACTCCCAGGTGCTGGCCGTGTCGCTGCGCGACGATCCTTCACTGGCCCGCTCGCTGCGCGTCATCGACGCCCTCGGCCCCTCCACGATCCAGCCGGTCGCCGTGTCGAAGCGCGTACCACTCGAGCTGCGCGCCGAACTGCAGCAGGTCCTGACGACGATGCACGAGGGCCGCGAGATGCGCGAGCGCCTGGCCCTCGGCATGGTCGAGCGCTTCGTTGCGGCAGAGCCCTCCTCCTACGACGACATCCGCATGATGCTGGAAGCCTGTGAGGCCGCGGAGTTCATGGAGATCCGCTGAGCCTGCCGCCCGCGAGCGCGGCGGCGACGATCAGAAGGTCCCTGCGGCGCGAGCGCGCCACGCTAGAGGTCGCCGAGCTTCTGGAGGTACTCGTCGCGATCGATCTCGCCGGCGGCGTAGCGGCGCTTGAGGATGTCCTTGGGTGACTCCTGCGGGCTCGCGGATGCCGGCGGAACCTCCGCCGTGGACGATGTGCCGCCGGTTCCACCGAGATAGCGCACGAGGAAGACGATCGCCACGACGACGGCGATCACAGCGATGACGATGAGTGCGAGCGTCGCCCAGTCGCCCGAGCCCCAGTGTCCGCTACCGTCCCACATCATGCGGGCAGCACCTCTCTCATATTGCTACCATCGTAGTACATGAGTCTTCCCTCGGAGTCCTGATGCGAAGCCGTTGCGACCCCGGCCGGGGGATGGAAGCTCCCGGCCGGGGTCGCTGGATCGCGCTCGCTCGTGCGGCCCTGAGCGCGGGGTCTACCAGCCGAACCCGCCCCACATGCCGCCGAGGCCCATCCAGCCGCCGGCGCCGTCGCGCATGCGGCTGCTGGTCACCTTCACGTGGTGATGACGGTAGAAGGACTTGACCTGCGTGCGCTGGTGGGCGCGCAGGGTCTTCAGAGCCGTCCGCGCCGCGCTGCTGCGGGGATGGTCGCCGTAGCGGTGCTGCCAGGCGGTCGCCCTTGCAGTCTGCCTGGCCCGCATCGTGAGCCACTGGCGCAGGGCGCCGGGATGGCTCGCCATCCATGAGGCGCCGTGGCCGGCGCCCCACATGTGACGCGCGTCCCAGTCGTGGTGGCCCGCCATCGTGCCGTCGTCCCAGCCGGCCCACATGCCATCTGAGGGGCAGGTCCAGGCGGCGCCGCCTCCGTACTGCTCGTAGAAAGCCTTCATGTCGTCCCAGGACTTGGTCCAGAGCTCGTGCAGCGCCTGCTGGGCCTCGGGGCTCCTCAGGTCGGCCTTGTAGGTGTCGCGCCAGGTCTGCATGACGCCCAGGTGATCGGCCTTGAGCAGCAGCCAGGCTTCACGGGCCGCCGGGTTGTCGGCGAGCCAGCCGGCGCCGGAGCCGGTGCCCCACAGGCCGGTGCCGCCCCATGATCCGGAGCCGGTCCACTCGCCGCCGCCACACCAGGAGTCGTGGCCGGCGGCGTCGCCCGTCATGCCGCTCGGTTCGCTGGAGGTGCCCGCGCCGCTGGCGCCGGCGATCGGCACCAGCAGAGCGGCGCCGAGCACGAAGACTGCGAGGGCCGTGAACATTGCCTTGGACTTGCCTGTCATGCGTTGACCATCCCTTGTCTCGGTTGTCAGAGGTGCGTGGTCCTCAGCCATGCGGGCCACCTCGCTTCTTGATGGTGAAGGACTTGCGGATCGATATCGCACGGGACTCCTTCGCAGTCGCTCTATGCTGTCACTGCTGGAGACACCCGAGCGCGGCGCTTCTTACAGTCGCGCCGCGAGATGCGCCGTCAGTCGCCCGAACCGCCCTCGTGACTGCCGGGCGTGCCGCCACCGTCATGCGTGGTCGTCGAGTGGTCGGCGGTCGGGGCAGTGCTCATCGGCGTGCCGTCGTGGGTCGCCGCCGCCGTGGAGCCCCCGCCATCGGCATCGTGCGTTGCCGCTTGATGGGTCCCGCCGCCGGAGTGATCGCCGGCATGCTTCTCGGAAGACGCGGCGTGGTGGGCGGCCTTGCGCGCGTGCTCGCCCGGCGGCTCTCCATGGCCGGCGCGGCGGCCATCATGACCACCGCCGATCGCCGGCGAGGACCGGTGTCCAGATTCGGCCGGAGCCGCGGAGATCGCGGCCGCCGCAGGTCCGGGGCCACCGTGGCGCACCTCCTTGACCGCGACCACGCCCCCGCCGATGACGACGGTTGCGGCGGCGGCCGTGATCGCCGCCTTGGTCGTGACTGCAGCGCCGATCTTGGCCAGCAGCCCGGCGCCGGCGGGGCCGGCGGCCGCGGAGATGTCGGGCTGAGGCAGCGCGTGCAACGGCGCGAGGTGGGTGGGCAGCGGCGGCATCGCCTGGAGCGCCGCCGGCAAGCTGAGGGGCAGAAGCACGAGGCCGAGCGCGGCCGGGGCGGCGGCGTCCGAGCCGGCAAGCTTGGCGAAGACCGTCTTGAACGAGGCGCGCGCCCGATGCACGAGCACGTCTGCCGTCGGCCGCGAGACCTCCATGACCTCGGCGATCTCCTCAGGCGGAAGGCCCTGGAGGTCCTTGAGCACGAGGGCGGTGCGATAGCGCTCGTTCATCTCACCGAGTGATTGCTCGACGAGCGCCACGGTCTGCGCGCGCTCGAACTCGTCGACCCCTGAGGCCGCGTGCTCGAGACCGGCGTCGCCGCCGCCGTCGAGCTTGCGCCGCGAGCGCAGGTGGTTGAAACAGGCGTTCGTGGCCACCCGGTAGAGCCAGGGGCGCAGCCCGAACGACTCGGCGTCCGCCTCGGGCAGCTGGTCGAACGCCTTGATGAAGACTTCCTGGGTCACGTCCTTGGCCTCCTCGCGGTCGCCGAGGACCCGCGCGCAGAGGTTGTAGATGGGTGCGTGGTACTCGCCGTAGAGGCGCTCGAAAGCGTCACGACGCCCGGCCCGGAGGCCGCGCACGAGGTCGGGGGCTGTGGCGGGAGGTGAGGTCATCAGGCTGAAGGTCGCGAGCGTAACGCTACTCTCTTCCGGGCGGGGTTCAACCATCTGCCGCGATGCGAGGGCCGGCCGCCTGCCGGCCCTCGCCGCTTCCCGGGCGATCGTTCAGTCACCGCCGTGGCCTCCGCCGTGCCCGCTGTCGTGCCCGCTGCCCGAGGTGTACGTCTGGTGGCGGGTCTCGGAGTGATGGGAGCCGGACTGGCCGCCGGAACCGCTCTGCACGCTGCTCCGGATGCGGTCGACATGCTGGGCCTCAGCCTCATGCGCCTCGGCCTCACGTGCGCCCTGCTGTGCCCTGTGCTGCGCCTGGGTGTGCTCACGACGGACGTGGCGCGCGTGCGTCCTGGTCCGCTGCGCCTCGCCGACGTGGCTGCCCGACTGGTCGCCCAGATGGGCCATCTGCCTGGCCGTGAGCGTGACCGCGTAGCGGGCAGGCGTCTTGTCGACCGCCTGCTCGTCCTGCGCCTTCGTCAAGTGCTGCACGCCCGCCATGGCGACGGTCGTCATGGCGAACACGACGACCGCTGTGGCGACGATGGTCTTGAGTACTTTCATGACTGCTCCCGCTCCGTGGTGTGTCCTATCACTCGCTGGAACACGGACGGGCGGCGGTTCTTACACCCGGATCACAGCTGGCTGCCGTGCGGGCTCACGGGTGCGACTAGCGCGCGGGCCTGGTTTGCGCTCCATGCGGTACGGAACATCCATGCTGCCGGCCGGTTCCTCGTGCGACCCGCGCCGGCTGCGACGTGCCATCCCCAGCGGCGTCGCAGCTCGTCCCCGGCCAGGTGCACGTCTCCGTGGTCCGTGAGGACCCCGCAGACTTCCGGGGCAACCCGCACGTGGTCTGGCTCATCTGGCTGGTCGGTGGGAGCCCTCGATGCCGGGCAACGTCAGCACGGCAGAGCACGGACTGGTCGCCACTGTGGCGACCTCATAGGGGGCCGGCATCGCCGGCAGAGAACTGGCCGCGGAAGTGGGGCAACACCGACTCCACTGGCGTGAGAAGCGGCCGCCGTGTCAGAAGAAATCGTCGAGGAGGGGGTGGGTGCGTGCCCCACAAGGGCTTTCGGAGCATCTGCGCAAGGCATGGATCGTGGTCTCGCTTGCACGGAAGCCGTGGCGTCGCCCGATTCGTGCCGCACGGTGGTCGTCGCATGGAGACTGCTGGTGGGGCCGGCGACTCCATGCTCGGGCCCGAGCGCGCTCGGGGGCGGGCATGGTCAGCGCCGATCGGCCGTCGCTTGGAGCTCCCTGCCGCCCTCTTGCCTGGTCTCCCCGAGACTGTGGGCGCAACCGACGCTCTGCGGCCAGACCTTGAGCAGGGCCGCGACCACGGCGGGGTCGAACTGGCTGCCGGCATTGGCCGCGAGCTCCTTCAAGGCCTCTTCGTCGCTGAGTCGTGCGCGGTAGGGGCGGTCGGAGGTCATCGCGTGCATCGCGTCGCAGACGAACGCGATGCGCGACTCCAGAGGGATCACGTCGCCGGAAATCCGGTCCGGATAGCCGCGGCCGTCCCAGCGCTCGTGTGCGGCGCGCACGAGCGGGGCCAGCGGACGCAGGTAGTCAATGCGTTGGACGATCTGCTCGCCGATCAGCGTGTGCTGGTTCACGATCGAGCGCTCCTCGCTCGAGAGAGGTCCGGGCTTGTCGAGGATCACGGGAGAGACCGCGATCTTGCCCACGTCGTGCAGCAGTGCCGCATACTCGACGCGGCGCAGTTCCGGCTCGGAGAGGGAGAGCTCGCGCCCGACCGCCATCGCCAGCCTGGCGATCGTGTCGGCATGGTCGGCCGTATATGAGTCCTTGGCCTCCAGGGCCGCGGCCAGCGCCACGACCGTCTGTCTGTAGCTCGCCTCGAGCTCCTTGTACGTCTGCGCGTGGCGCAGTGCCGTGGCCACCTGGCTGGCGACGGTGCAGAGCAGGGCCGCCGTGGAGGGGGAGTACTCGAGCAGGCGCGCACGACCGACGCTGATCGCCCCGACGGCACGTCCCTGGTGCACGACGGGCACGACCATCACGCTGGAGATCCCGGTTGCCCCGCGAGCCGCCAGCGGCGACAGGCGCTCGTCGTGCGCAAGCCTCTCGGTAGTCGCCACCATGTCGACCTCGTTCGTCCAGCGCACGAGCTCCTCCACAGCCATCATGGAACCGTTCACGGTGCCCGCGTAGACGCCCTCCCGAAGCTGTGCTTCTTCGAGCAGATGGATGCCGCAGAAATCGCTGCGCGTCATCATGCGCACGCGCTGGGCGACGACCTCGAGCTCGGTCGTTGCGTCCGGGCTTTGGGCGAGGGTCTCACCGACCAGAGAGAGGTCGGCGAGAGCACGAGAGAGAGCCTGAATCTGCTCCGCGAGTTCCGCGACCGTATCGGCGATACGCTCCGACATGCAGTTGAAGGAGCGCGCCAGGACGGCTACCTCGTCCTCGCCGCTGACCGGAAGCCGCTGCCGCAGCTCCCCACCGCTGATGGCCTCGGCGGCAGAGCTAAGGCTTCGCAGCGGACGTATCACACGCCGGGCCAGGAACAGGGCCGCTGCAAGTGCCGCCGCGAGCGCGAGCGCGAGCGCCAGCGTGGACGTCGTGCGCATCGAGGCGCGGATCGCCGAGAACGCACCGACCCGGACACCGACCGCGATGGTGGCCACGCGGCGACCCTGCGCGTCGCGCAGCGAGCTGAAGTAGGTCGTGCGGTCGCCCACGCTGCGCTGTCCCTCGGCGGTGGAGAGCTGGTCGAGGCGCGCGGCGCCGACCACCGACGAGGCCGCCAGGCGGCCGTCCACGTACACACTCGCCGGTGTGCCCGTGCGCTGTGCAACTGCTTGCAGGACGTCGTCATCGAGCTGTCCCGCCGCGACCACCGTGCCGATCGGCTGCCCGTTGTGTCCTGCGGCCGTGACCGGGACCGACGAGATCACCCACGGCCTCCCGAAGGATGACTGGAACGCGTACCCGCTCGTGCCGACGCCGATGCGCCGGGGCGCCTGCAGCATGCTGGCTCGCGCCAACAGGCTGCCGTCTGCCGCGCGCACCTCGACCTGCATCAGGTTGCGGCTCTCGAGGATGAGCTGAGCAGCGGCCGCAAGAGCTCGCCGGTCGCCGCTCGAGACCGAGCGGACGAAGTCCGTCGAGACGGTGAACGGCGCGATTCCGGTCGCCTGTTGCTGCGCCGCGTCGCTCGCGACGGCCGTGGTGGAGTCCGCGACCAGTCGGTTCTGGATGGTGGTGAGGCCGGCCGACGTGCGCAGGTAGTTGACGGCGGAGAAGACAAGCAGGGGCACGAGGGCGCAGACGACCAGCGCCAGGACGAACTTGCTCCCAAGACTCAGTGGCCTGATGTGCATGCCCCGACCCATCGTGGTTCGGCCCGCTCGGAATGGCGCGCCGCCGACCAGCAGAACGACCCGCGAGCCATCGCCTTCGTTGCCGGCGATCGGCTCATCACTTGAATCTGACCACGACGACGTTGCTGTAGGCGCGTACGGTGCCGGCGCTGTTCACGAAGCCGACCTTGAAGGCGACCCTGCCCCTGCGGCTCGAGGTCGCGTAGGCGACGTACCGGGTGGCTGATACCTGCGAGGCCGTGGCGACCTTCCGCCACGATCCGTTCACCTTCTTGTAGAGGCGGACCGCGTACGGTTTCGTCTTGCTCGTCACCGTCGCCGTGAACTTGACACGGGCTTTGGCCTTGCACGAGGTCGTCGAGGCCCTCAGTTTGATATTGGCGCCCGCAGACTCAGCGGGCCCTACCGCCACCGCCACAAGCACGGACGCGGCCACCAGCATGATCGCGATGGCGAGAACCAGGCGTTTCATCTGCGCTCCTCTCTCGGGGCAAAGGCCCCTTGGGCTTCATCGACAGAAGACCAGATAGCGCGCTCTTGCAGGGATATCGTGCTCACAGCGCTGTCTCCATCGCCCCGAGGCCGACCCTCCTACGCTGACGCGCGCGCTTCGCCTCGCACCTGCGCTGATCAGTCAGGGCAAGCAGCTCGTCGATGTCCCCGAGCTCTTTGGCGTTGGCGCCGACACTGCCATAGCCCACGTAGTCCTCACCCATCTCCTCACAGCCTGACTCGCCCGGTCGGCTCGCTCGAACCCTGCCGAATGTCCCGTCTGCTCGCGTCACGCGTCGCTCGAGATCGGACCCAAAGGCACTTCTGCTTCAGGGAGATGTATCGGCTGCGAAGGGGGTCATGCGAGGGCCGCTAGACGGATGTACCAAGCGGCTGGCGCGGGCTGCCATGTGCCCGCCAGCGTCTTCGCGAGACCAGCCTCCCGGTGGAAGAGTCGCCGTCCCACCGGGTCTCGTGACAGAGCAGATCCACGCCGGGCAGCACGCTACGAGCTCGCCATGGACCCCGAGCTCCGCAAGGCGGCCGGGCTGGACGATGTCAGCGCCAGCGACGTGGTGATCGACGACGATGCCGCTGCGGTCGCCTGCGGGAACGCCGGCCCGCGCTTCCCGCAGATCCAGCGGTCTTCCGGCAACTTGCGTGAGGCTGCGCCGACTCGTCCCGGGAAGTCAGTCGTCGGTAGCGGCGGGAGTCTCCAACGGGAACCGCAGCTCGACGATGCGCGCCTCATCGACAGCCGTCACGGTGACCACACGCCCCTCGACGGTGACGATCTCCCCGGCTTGGGGCACGCGCCCGAGCACATCGACCACATGCCCGCCGATGGTGGCCTCGCCGGTGTTCTCCAGCTCGATGCCGAGCTCGTCCTCGACGTCCCCCAGCGGCGCGGTCCCCGCCACCACCAGCGTGTCGCCCTCACGGCGGATCTCGACGTCGTGCTCGCCGTCTTCCTCCTCCTCGAACTCGCCGACGATCTCCTCGAGGATGTCCTCGAGGGTGACGAGTCCGACGGTGGTTCCGAACTCATCCACCACCAGCGCGAGGTGCTGGCGCTTCTGTCGCAGTTCGCGCAGCACCTGATCGACGAGGGTCGATTCGGAGACCCGCGTGAGCGGGCGGGCAAGCTCGCTCAGGTCGGTCTCGACGCCACCGAGGGCGAGACGAAGGAGCTCCTTGAAGTTGACGACGCCGACCGGGTCGTCGAGTCCGTCCTCGGCCTCGCAGAGCGGCAGGCGCGTGTGCAGGCTACCGCTCGCCCGCTGCACCGCTTCGCTGATGGTCTCACCGACGACGAGGTAGTCGATCTCGCCGCGCGGCACCATGACCTGGCGGGCGCGCAGGTCGCCGAACACGAGTACGTTCTCCGCGAACTCGCGCTCATAGGTCTCGATCAGGCCTTCGCGTACGCTCTGCTCCAGGAGCATGCGCAGCTCGTCCTCGGTGTGGGGCGCGTGGCCGACCTCGCGAGCGGGCGGTATGCCGAACGGCCTCAATACCAGATTGCCGAGATAGTTGAAGGCGTCGACGAGTGGTTTGGTGATGAGGTAGAAGGCGCGCATCGGCGGCGCCACGAACAGGACTGTCGGCGTCGTCCGAGCGATAGCCAGCGATTTGGGCGCGAGCTCCCCGAGCACCACATGAAGCAGGGTGACGAGGCCGAAGGCGAAGACGAAGCTGATGCCGGCGGCCACCGTCGGGGCGACGGCGCCCAGGAGCGGCTCGAGCAGGTGCTCGAAGGCTGGCTCGGCCAGTGCCCCGAGGCCGATGCTCGCGATGGTGATGCCGAGCTGGCAGGCCGCCAGGTAGGCGTCGATCTGCTCCACGGCCTGGCGCGCAGCCTTGGCGCCCGGCTTGCCCTGCTTCTCGAGCTCGACCACCTGGCTCAGGCGCACGCGCGTTATCGCGAACTCGGTCGCGACGAAGAAGGCGTTGAGCCCGACGAGGATGAGAGCGCCGGCGATGCGGAACGCCTCTGTCATGCGGGCTCACTGGGCGCACGCCCACGACAGGAGTGTTCCGGCCCGGCGCGCCTGCAGCAAGCATCTCGCGCCGGGCCGCGGCGATTGCCGGATCCGGGGCCGTCGTTCACGGTAGAGAGCATACCCGAGGATGTGCCTCTCTCCCACGCCGGTCCTGCCGATGCCGGCCGGGCGCACACAGACTCCCGAGGGGGTCCCTCAGGAGCCCGTGGCGCCCGCGTGCTCAGCCCGGAGGGGCTGAACCGGGACCGGCAATCGCGTCCACGCTGGTCGCCCCGTTGTCCGCCACCTGCGGAGTCCACTGACCGCCGTCCCAGAAGCGGTGCGTGTGACGGCCGGTGGGGTCCGCGTACCACTGAGCGGGCGGGAGCGACGGCTCGGGCCCTGTGGTCGGCGCCTCGAGCGTGAACGGCGGGTACTGGTCGCTCAGCCCCAGCGCATAGCCGCTGACCCGCGTCTGCCAGCGGACGACACCCGCGACGAAGTCGAACATGCCGCGCGGGAACCTGGCGCTGAAGAGGATCACCCACTGCACGACGACCCAGAGCACGAAGACGGCGATGCCCAGGAAGAGCAGCATGAAGAAGTGCGGCAGTGCGGCGATCTGCCGCAGGAGCAGGCCGGCCCCGGCGTTGCTCGAGAAGTCGTAGCCACGTCCCGTGGACGCACCCCCACCCGTGTCCCGCGCGAAGTACACGGTCAAGGCGATGATCGCCGCGATGAAGACGACCTCGACGATCACGGTGAAGAGCGCGTAGAGGCGGCTGCTCTGCGCCGGCCGCTCCGCCACCACGTCCACGGGATAGTCGTCGACGGGCTGCAGGGTGAACGGCGGGTAGCGGTCGCTGAGCGAGAGCATGAAGCCGCAGACCCGGGTGCCCCAACGCAGCACCCCCGTCACGAAGGCGAACATGCCGGCCGGATACTCGCCGTTGATGACCACCGCCACCTGCGCGACCAGCGCCACGAAGAACTGGGCGATGCCGAGGAAGATGAGGATGAAGAAGTGCGGGATGAGGGCGATGAACTTGACCAGCAGGATCGTGAGCGCGGCCCACCCGCGTGAGCTGCGTTCGGGGTAGTGAGCGCGGATATCGATGGGGTAGTCGTTGAGAGCCATGCCGCCCTTCCTCAAACGGTTACTGGGTTACGCCGCGTCCAGACGGACCAGACGATCAGCGCCATGCACGCGACTTCTACGGCCGCGAAGAACACGTAGTGAGGAGTCAGCGACCCGCCGCCGACGACGAACGCGGTGGTGACTACCGCGGCGGCGGTGTTCGCCCAGCGGTTGGGCCCCGGCTTCAAGACGCGAGACGCGAAGATCATCGCGATCGGGACCTCCAGGAGGATCGCGAACACCAGGAGCACCCCTGCAGTGACCTGCACGCCCGCTTGTCCGGCCCACAGTTCCTGCAGAACTCCAGGCTTGATGAAGCTCAGGATGTCCGCGAAGACCATGTTGAACATGACCACGACCCAGAGCGTTGAGAGTCTCGTCCCCATGTCCTTCATCACAGCAGCCCCCCTGTTGAGCGCGTTGATCTGAGGAGAGCCTACGGCTGTGCCCGCCGCCCGTCGTCTCCCGGCGGGCGGAACTGGGAGTCACCTGTGGGAGGACTTCGGCGCCGGCGCATGCCCCTGCGGGGGGACGCCGCCGGCGCTGAAGGGGGAGGGCGGGGCGGCGGGTACCCAGCGGTGCGCCCAATGGCGGTATGCCGCCTCGGTGCGGCGGCTGCAACGGTGCACGGCAGAGCGACCGTCATCGCTTAGGGCGGAGGATCCCGCGAAGGACAGGCGACGAGGCAGAGGAAGTCTGTGACTCGGAGCCCGATCGTCGCGCCCGCAAGGTGCTCATCTGCGCGTGGGGGAGATCGCGGGACTGCTCTGGTCCGACCTCGATCTCACGCGCGGCTTCGTCACCGTCAGCCGCATCGTCGAGGGGGACGACGACGGCAGCCTCCTCGAGTACCCGCCGATAGCCCCGGTGGTCCGACCTGGACGCTTCCCGCGTCTTCTGCGGATTCAGCAGGCCACCGGGTGCGTGAAGGCGAGGATGAGCGCCGCGCCGCTACGAACGGCTCGAGTCCTGTTCCGGCAGAAGAAGCTCCTTGAGGCTCTCGGCCAGCCACTCCTCATAGCGGCGGGGCGTCCAGCCGCGCAAGCGGGCGAGGAGCTCATACAGCTCGGGGCTCGTCAGCGCCCAGACTGTCTCGAGCGCGTCGCCGGCCGAAGGGCGGAGCTGCCCGTTGGCGGCGAGGGCGTCGACGAGCACCTGGAGGTTCTTCAGCCGGTCGGCGTGCAGCGTGGCGAGCAGCTGGGCGAGCTCGGGATCGGATTGTGCGGCGGCGGCGAGCACGGCGACGAGCGGTGCCGCACGTTCGAGACGTGGCACGATGTCTGCCGCGAACAGCCTGAGCTGCTCCTGCTGGTCCCTGGTCGCAGCCAGCTTCCGCGGGACGTCCTGCTCCGGCACTGGTGCCGGGTCCGCACCGCGGACCGAGTTGCGGAAGAGCTCGCCGAGCAGCGATCGCTTGCTTCCGAAGTGAGCGTAGACGCTCTCCGGAGACACCCCGGCCTCGTCGGCGACGGCGCTCATGCTGGTTCCCGCATATCCGCGCTCTTCGAAGAGCTTCCTGGCCGCGGCGAGCACGAGGAGCCGGGTCTGTTCCGCCTGCTCCTCCCGTCGAGGTGAACGATAGGGGCGGCGCTGGTTCACGTTACCTCCCGATGGGTAACAGTAATACTGTAGTCATTACATGATAAGTGTAACCAAAGTGAGGACGACATGTCCAGCAGCGACAACATTGAGAAGGTGCGGACTCTTCTGACGCAAGTCTTCTCGGAGGGCAACTACGAGGTGATCGGAGGACTCGTCGCCTCCGACTTCATCGAGCATCAGAACGGCAGTCAGGGCATCGGGCCCGAGGCGGTGCGGCGCACCGCCTCGGGCCTGCGCGCGTCCTTCCCCGATCTGACGGTTGAGATCCAGGACGCGATCGCCAGCGAGGACATCGTGTGGGTCCGGGCGCGCGGCCGGGGCACCGATACCGGTGGTGTAGCGGGACGCCCCCCGAGCGGCCGCCGAATTGAGGTGGACGTTATCGACATCGCGCGGTTCCGCGACGGGCTCATGATCGAGCACTGGGGCGTTGCGGACAGGCTCGGGATGCTGCAACAGGTCGGTGTGGTGCCGACGCCGGAGCGGCGGCCGACGTAGTGCCCATGCAAGTAGCTGGTCTGACCGGGCGGCTGGGCCTGAGTGCAGCCGGGCTCAGCCGCCCAGGCCACCTGCCCGCACGCTCCCTGGAAATCCAGCAACCTGTCAGCAACTCTGGTGTTCTTGCCGAGTCGCCGTAGCAGGAAAAGCCCTGCAAATCGTCACAATGCTCTCGCAGCTCGGTGGGTAGAGCACAGGTTTGTGTAAGGCGTGCTCTCGGGTGCTGTTCGGGGTCGTTCGAGGGCCATTCGGGGTCATTGAAGTGCAGAGGCCGGCCCCTCCGGCCGATCGCGAGTCTCGCGTCTCCCGCAGATTTGGTGACTCTTCGGCAAGATGCCGGGGACGACCCGTGGCGCCTCTCGCCCGCTGGCTCTCGCGGCGGCGGTCGGAGGATTCCCGCCCCGCCCGACGTCTTTGCCAGCCGGAGCGCGAAAGGAGGCGAAGCCGACTGAAGCGCGTCCGGTCGACGTACGTGTCAGGCCCGACCGTGTCAGAAGTCGGGCCTGAGCCTACTCTTGCCTGACGATATCGACCGAGATCTCCACCGCGGGAATCGTTGCCCTGTTCTCAAGCCAGTGCGTGGTGTTCCTGTCCTCGGGCCAGCCCACTCCCGGCCCATAGTCCGTAGCGACTCCATCTCGGTGGTCGGTGATCGTTCCTTGCAGGACGTAGACGGTGCCTGGTCTGCCCTTATGGTCGTGGATCGGGCCGAAGACGCCTCCAGGCGCGATGGTCACCATACGCATTCGAAGCTCGCGCCCCGCCATGCCCTCGATCTCAGGACCAAGGTCAACCGTCGCGAGCAGCTCCACCGCAACGCCATGTGTCTCAGGCGCCATCTGTTCGTCGCTCATCGTGCTCTCCTCTCTGTACTTCCAAGGCCTGCCGTTGCACAGGAGCCGCGGTTGGCGATGGAGCGTAGCGGAAGGGTGGGCCGTCGCACGCGATGTGCGTGTCAGGTGATCTACCGCCGCCGCGGCGCCTGGCTCACAGGTTCCTCAGGAATCTCACATGGAAGGCTGCGAACACCAGGACAATGCCGATGTTCACTATCAGTCGTGCCCAGAATTGATGCCTGAAGAACAGCAGATCCACGCCAACGATGACGGCTATCAACACCAGAACATAGAGCACCAGATAGATGTTGCTTGGCATTTCAATCACCCGCTCATGCAGGTCAGCAGTCCTCTCTCCACGAGGTCGCCGTAGCCTCGCCGGTCACACCTGCCGCTCGAGCTTCCACTTCTCCCCAAGCTGTGGGGACCCACCGCTCCGGAGGGTATATGCAGGGCGGAGTCGTCCGCGCCGAGACCGACGCACAGGGACGAGCCGTGCGGGCCCGGCACAGTGCCTCGGAGCGCAGTGAAGAGCGCAGGTTCCCAGAAGGACGAGCGAGGGTGTTGACGCGAGGAGGATGGGAGTGTCCACAGTCGTCGATTTCGAAGAGGTGTCCACGGCCGGTTTGGAGTCGTCACCTGTAGCAGGAGCGCTTGCCGGCCTGCGGGCAAACGAAGCACGCTACTTCATGAACAAGTACAAGCACGCGTTCACGGTCACAGCGGCCGGCGAAAGTCAGGACACGCTGGACTACGTCAACAGGGTCCTCAAGGAAGAACGCGGTATCGAGTTCGCCGCCACGCCCTTGGAGACCTCACGCTTCCAGGTGGAGAACATCCGCTGGGCCTACGTCTTCTATCAGAGTGGTCTTGAGGTCAACGTCCTGTACACGATCGACGACCCCAAGAAGCGGGCTGTCGGCTTCAAGCTCTCGGAAGGGATGGAGGTGCCGGCAGAGCTGGAAGGGAAGTTCAAGTTCGCCAGGCAGAAGTCCAAGCTGGCCGGGACGATCCGCGGCTCGTTCTTCGTGATCAAGGGCGAGTACTAGAGTCCTTGCGTCGCCGAGCTCGCCTTTTCGGCGGCTTGCACCTCCTATCCCGGGTCGTGCCGCATGATCGACGGCCGCAAGCCGGGATGTACGGAAACAGGAGTCTCGAACTGCGTGTGCTGCCGATGCCGGCCCGCCTGCCTCGGCGCGCAGCCGCGCAGCAGGAGAGGAGCGAGCCGATGGCACCCATCAACGAGGGCCCATTCGTCGTGTCGGAGCCATGCCCCGTCTGCCACGGGCAGGGCACCGTCAACGAGCAGCCCTGCCCCACGTGTCACGGCACCGGGGTGCAGCGCTTCTACCACGGCACGAAGGCCGCCCTGAAGCCGGGAGACCTGATCGAGCCCGGCTACAGCTCCAACTTCGGCAGGGGGCAGCAGGCAAGCTACGTCTACCTGACCGGCACCCTGGACGCAGCCACCTGGGGGGCAGAGCTGGCGCTCGGAGAAGGGCCCGGGAGGATCTACACGGTGGAACCGACCGGCCCGATCGAGGACGACCCCAATCTGACGGACAAGAAGTATCCGGGCAATCCGACCAGGTCATACCGCTCGCGGGAGCCGCTGCGGGTCACGGGAGAGCTCACCGATTGGCACGGGCACTCCTCCGAGGCGCTCAAGGCCATGAAGGACAACCTCGAGCGACTCAGGCGACAGGGTGTCGAGGCGATCGAAGACTGAGCCTCCACCGGAGCCGCGCCCCAGGTTTCCCGCAGTCTTGGCGACTCATTGGCAACTGAGTCTGCGGTTTCCCGCAGATCCCGCAGCTTCCTGGCCACCAGGGAAGGGGCGCGTCGGATACATCCGGCCAGCCCCGCCGCCTCCACATCCACGTTCGGCAGGAGGCTCCCGAGCCAGCGCGGCAGCCGCCAGGCGCGGCTCCCGAGCAGGGACATGACCGTGGGCCCGAACGTCATGCGCACCAGGAGTGCATCTGGGAACACGCCGAGCGCGAACGCGAAGCCGAGGGTCTTGATGATCGCGTCGCTCTCTGCCTTGCTGAGGGATGGGTCAGGAACGGTGCCAAGGCAACAGTGCCAGGCACCGTTCGGCTAGAATCCGGACGCGGCATCCATAGTGCGCGCCGGATTTCGCATCCGGGGCGCAGAAGGACCGCGTCACTCACGCATGGGAGGTCATGATGGCGGTAATCGAGTATCCAGAGGGCGCGGCCTTCCCCGGGGTCATAGGCCGGACCACCGACGAGTCGAGCCCGGCCTGGCCGGCGCCGATCCGCGCCGAGAAGGGCAAGCCCAACGTGCTGTTCGTGGTCCTCGACGACACCGGCTTCGGCCAGCTCGGCTGCTTCGGCAGCCCCATCGAGACACCCAACTTCGACGCGCTTGCCGCCGACGGCCTTCGCTTCAACAACATGCACACCACGGCGCTGTGCTCGCCCAGCCGCTCCTGCATCGTCACCGGGCGCAACCACCACAGCAACGGCATGGCCTGCATCACCGAGCTCGCCTCCGGCTACCCCGGCTACAACGGCGTGATCCCCTTCGAGAACGGCATGCTCTCCGAGATGCTGCTGGAACACGGCTACAACACCTACATGGTCGGCAAGTGGCACCTGACGCCCAGCAACCAGGAGACCGCGGCCGGTCCCTACACGCGCTGGCCGCTGGCGCGCGGCTTCGAGCGCTTCTACGGCTTCCTCGGCGGCGACACCAGCCAGTGGTATCCCGACCTCGTCTACGACAACCACCAGGTCGAACCGCCGGCGACGCCGGAGGAGGGGTACCACCTCACCCCTGACCTCGTCGACAAATCCATCGAGTTCATCGCCGACGCCAGGCAGATCGACCCCGACAAGCCGTTCTATCTGCACCTCTGCTTCGGCGCGACGCACGCGCCGCACCACGCGCCGAAGGAATGGGCCGACAAGTACGCCGGCCAGTTCGACGACGGCTGGGACGCCTACCGCGAGAAGACCTTCGCCCGCCAGAAGGAGCTCGGCATCGTACCTGCCGACGCCGAGCTCTCGCGTCACGATCCCGACGTCCCCGATTGGGACTCTCTGCCGGCCGACGCCCGCAAGCTCTACAGCCGCATGATGGAGGTGTTCGCGGGCTTCCTCAGCCACACTGACCATCACCTCGGTCGACTGCTCGACTACCTGCGGGCAGAGGGGCTCCTGGACAACACGATAGTCATGGTGATCTCCGACAACGGCGCCAGCGCCGAGGGAGGCCCCACCGGGACGACCAACGAAGCGCAGTTCTTCAACAACGCCCAGGAGCCGATGGAGGAGAGCCTCAAGGTCCTGGACGAGATCGGCGGCCCCAAGCACTTCAACCACTACCCCTGGGGCTGGACCTGGGCCGGCAACACGCCGTTCCGCCGCTGGAAGCGCGAGACCTACCGCGGCGGCGCCAGCGACCCGTTCATCGTCTCCTGGCCGGCGGGCATCGAGGCGAAGGGCGAGGTGCGCACCCAGTACGCGCACATCATCGACATGGTGCCGACCGTCCTCGACCTGCTCGATCTCGAACCGCCGGCGACCATCAGGGGCGTGACGCAGTCACCCCTCCAGGGCGTCAGCTTCGCCCACGCCCTCGATGACGGCGCCGCCGCCAGCAGGCACCACACGCAGTACTTCGAGATGCTCGGTCATCGCGCCATCTACCACGACGGCTGGCGGGCGGTCTGCCCCTGGCCCGGCCCGTCGTTCGCCGAGGCCGGCGTCGGCTTCGGCCAGCCGATCTCGGCCGAGAAGCTCTCGGAGCTCGACGCCAAGGGCTGGGAGCTCTACCACATCGCTGAGGACTTCGCCGAGAACCACGACGTCGCCGGGGCCAACCGCGACAAGCTGATCGCCCTCATCGCCACGTGGTACGTCGAGGCCGGCAAGTACGACGTCATGCCGGTCGACGGCAGCGGTCTGCCGCGCATGATCGCGGAGAAGCCCCTGGTCGCCGTGCCGCGCGAGAACTACACGTACAGGCCGGGCGGGCAGTCGGTGCCGTTCTTCGCCGCGCCGCGGTTGATGAACCGGCCGCACAGCATCACGGCGAGCGTCGAGATCCCCGACGGCGGCGCCGAGGGCGTCCTTCTCTGTCAGGGCACCGCGGCGGGAGGGTACTCGCTGTACGTCAAGGACGGCAAGCTCCACTACGTGCACAACTGGGTGGGCAGGGCGCTGTACGAGGTGACGTCGGAAGCGGACGTGCCCACCGGCAAGCACGAGCTGCGCTTCGAGTTCGAGCCGACAGGCCAGCCTGACCTGCCGCACGGCAAGGGAGCGCCCGGGCGGCTGCAGCTGTACGTCGACGGCGCGCTGGCCGCCAACGCCGAAGCGCCGACGACCACGCCCTTCATCCTCAACCCCGGCGCCCTGACGTGCGGCGCCAACCCGGGTTCGCCGGTGACGCCGGACTATCCCAGCCCGTTCAAGTTCACCGGCAGCCTGCACGAGGTGACCGTGGACGTGAGCGGCGAGCTGATCGACGACCCGGAGGCCGAACTGCGCGCGCATATGGCGCGGCAGTAGGTCAGACGGACTTCGAGGCATCAGGCCGGCAGAGCGGGCGGGATGGCCTGCCACCCCGCCCGCTCTGCCGCGACAACACGCGGCCGTCGCACCGGGCTGCCGCGCCGCAGCTTCCCTGCAGGTTCAGCCGCTTCTTGGCGACGCTGGTCGTCCTGGCGAGCCGTTGCAGAGAAGACACCCGTGCACATGGTCACAATACCCTCGTAGCTGAGTGACAACGGCTGGACGCACGCGCCGGCGAAGGAGGGCGCACAAGGACGGGCCCGGCGGAGGCGCGCGCGCCTCCGCCGGGCCCGTCCTTCACGTGCGACCGGTCAGACCTGCGCGTCCGGCTCGGTTGTGGCCGGAGCGGCCAGCTCGGCCGGCGCAGGGGGAGCCTGCGGCGCGGTCGGCGCCGGCGGGTGCTCGATCAGGTCCCCGCGGCCGCCTGAGACGAAGTAGGCGGCGGCGATGAGGGCGATCGTGAAGGGCGTCGTGAGGAGTCCGATCCAGCCGTTGCCGACGGCGCCGACGGCGACCACGATCACGATCAGCACCAGGTGCTCCCAGAAGCCGTTGTCGACGACCTGGTGGTAGCTGGCGGACATCGCGTCGGTCAGGCCCATCCTGCGGTCGACCATGAACGGGAACACGTACAGCCAGACGGTCGCGAGCAGCACGCCGCCGACGATGGTCAGGGAGGCGAGCCCGATCAGGACGACGAGCACGATCGCCGCCCAGAGGAAGCCCCAGAAGCGGTCCATGCAGGAGAACACGTCGCCGATCCGGGCCGGGCGCCCGTCGCGGATGCGGCCGACGACCATGCTGTAGAGCCCGGCGATGAGCGGACCGGCCAAGATGCCGAGCGTGATGACGGAGAGCAGGCAGGCGATCAGACCCCCGACGACCAGCGCGACGATGTCGGCGGTGAAGGCGTTCCAGCCGCCCTTGAAGGAGAGCCCGACGTCGAGACGGGGTCTTGCGACTGCGAGTGTGGCGGCGTCCATGGTCATGATTGGTTCCTTTCCCCTCGAGTTCGTTGCCTGGGGAAAGCCTAGGGCCGCGCCCGCCGCCCGTCGTCACCCGGCGGGCTGAACCCGGGGTCAACTGTGGGAGGAAGTTCGGCGGCGGCGGCATGCCCCTGCTGGGGGACGCCGCCGGCGGCGGAGGGAGAGGGCGCCTCGGTTCGGGCTCCGCCTCGAGCCGGGACGTGGCGAGGTGCTGGTGCGCACTGGCAAGGGCGGCCGCGACCGCGTCACCGGCTCGCGCCAACGTCGTTTCACTCGCACGCCGGCGCCAGCCCTCCCCGGGCCGGTGACCTCTCTCAGACGACGATCTCGCCGCTCCAGGAGCCGGTCCCCTCAGCGCGCGCCTCGATGAAGTCCTGGAAGCGCGCGAGGTCCGCTGCCACCACCTGGTTCACCACGGCGAGCACTTCGGTCGGCGTCTCGAGCGCCCCGTCCGGCTCCCAGGTCATCGTGAACGTGACGCGGCACGACGACTCGCCGAGCGGCTCGAACGCCGCGGAGCCCGAATCCGGCTTCTGACCGGGCGTCCCGCCGAGGGTCTCCCAGGGGACGCGCTTGTCGCGGGTCTGCTCGGTGATCCGCGCGTCCCACTCGCGGGTCTGCCCCTCGACCGTGGCGAACTCGCTCCTGACCTTGGCGACCCAGTGGAGGCGGCTATCGTCGATTGGCTCGACAGACGCGACCCCCTCCATCCACTGGGGGAAGCTGTCGAAGCGATTCCACTGGTCATACGCGGTAGTGACGTCGACGTTCACCTGTATGGACTGCTCTACCGTAGGCATGGAGCACGCCTCCTGATCGACTCAAGGATTGCGGTCGGTTGAGGCCGGGGGCGCTGGATGCCTCGCAAACGCCCCCGGCCTCGGCCGCCCCTCAGTTGGACGCGTCTCTCTGGCCGCAGGCAAGACGCGCGTCCGCGTGGCGCGCGGTCCGACGCCTGTCACGCCGCCGGTCGCAGCTCGTTCCTGGGTGCGGTCGTCGTCTGCGGCGAGTCGACGGGCTCGAAGCCGAGCTGCCGCAGACCGGCCGCCCTGAACCCCTTGACGACGAGGTAGACGCCCAGCGAGAACTCCCACACCGCGATCGGCAGTGCGCCGAGTCCCGACATCCCCGAGCCATACTCGTTGTAGCCGAACAGCGTGGCCATGGTGGAGGCGATGAGCAGGGGCGCTCCGATGAATCCGATCACGGGCAGGATCCGCGGCACCAGGCGCGACTGGTAGAGCAGCGAGCCCAGCAGCAGGGCGTTCACGGCCGGAATGAGACTCTGTGACAGAGTGAACGTCCAGTCATGCAGGCCGACCAGCGTCTGGCCGGTGGCCAGCCCGGCTGCTCCGGCTCCGGACTGTCGCAAGGTCACGATCGCCAGGAGGGTGAAGACGCCGGCGAAGATGGCGCCGGCTTCCAGGGTGCGGACGGCGACGAAGCCCAGAGCGACCCCTTCGTTCTGCCGCTTGACCACCGGGTAGAGCGCGACGGCGGTGCCGATGCCGGCGAGCGCCACGATGATCTCCAGGACGCTCCCGATGTACACGCTGGTGTCGGGCCCGGAGCCGACGACGTAGTCCGCCCCACGCACGGCGTTGTAGAGGAACAGGGTCGGGATCGAGACGAAGGTGAGCAGATAGAGTAGGCCCGCGGTCAGCGAGATCTTTCTGGTCGAAGTCATGGTGATCGACTCCTTGGGCGGCCCATTGCCGAGCCGCGGTAGCGATGTTCATAATGCTAGTTTCTTAGGATACATAGTGGAGAAGAACCCCCTGCTTGGTCGGGGATGGCCGAGTGTTCCCGATGCGTCGCAAGTCGAACCCAAGAGGCCGACCACGAGAGCCGGTCGAGCGTGTCGAGGAGACGATCGTCGAGGACCGCCCCCTCGCGTCGCGACCGTTCTCTCATCGGCCTTGCGAGCGACGTCTCGCGCGTGTGAGGATGCGTGAGCCCTCGGGGGGTCGCAGCGGTGAAGCGACGACCTCGTGATCGCAAGCCTCTCGCTCACCGGGGCCTCGTCCATCGACGTGGCCACGCGCGACGAGCTCCGGGTCGCGTTCCCAGGCCCCTTCGGACATGCGACCGGGGCGGCCTGAAGTGGTCCCGGTCGCACGTTTCCTGCAGATTTAGCAACCTTTTCGCAACTCTGGTATTCTGGTCCGGCTGTCGCAGAGGTAAAACCCCTGCAAATCGGCGCAATGCCCTCGTAGCTCAGTGGATAGAGCACAGGTTTCCTAGATCCGCACTCGCGGGCGCAATTTGGGGTCGTTTGGGGTCAATTCGGGGGCATTTGAGTGCGGCGGGGGACCCACCCGAGTCAGGTCGGGCCTGTGGTTTCCAGCAGAACTAGCAACTTATTAGCAACTTCGATGCCGCACGCCGAAGGCGTGCGAGTGCGGCGGCAGGTCGTCACGCGCGCGCTCGCGAGGAACCCCCCGGACCTTACGCACATCAGATCCGTTGTGACGCGGCTGCTCAGAGGCCGGTCTCCGCGCTCAGCCGCCCCGACTTGACCGCCTTGGCGAAGGCGTCGTAGTCCCGTTCGTTCTGATCGGCGTAGGCGACCGAGAAGTCGGCGATCGCCCGGTCGAACGAGTCGCCTCTGCCGAGGTAGGAAGCAATCGCCACGCGGTCGCCGAGACGCGCGTGTGCCCGCGCCAGGGTGGCGCCGCAGAGGCGTGCGTAGAGCATGGCCCCAGGAACACGGAGGGACTCGACCTTGACGCTGCCCTTCCAGTCGTGCAGTTGGCGCACGTAGTAGTCACGCATCTGGCCGTCGAGGCCCTCGAGGCGCAGCCAGCCGAGGAAGATGTCGCTCGCGGCCTGCATCAGGCGCTGGCCCTCGACGACGCGGCGGCCGTGGCTGCCGTAGCGGCTGCGGCCGAGGAAGCGCTCGAGGACCGAGGCCTGCGCCTCCTTGGCCTGCAGGAACAGCGGCGCCTGGCGCTGGCGGCCTTCGAACAGGAGGATCCAGGCGCGCGTGCCGACGCTGCCGACGCCGACCACCTTGCGCGCGGTGTCGATATAGCGGTACTGCTCCATCGGGTGGTGATTCTGAGTGAGCGTGCCGCGATAGGTGCGCACCAGCTCGCGCATCCAGGACTCCGTCTTCTCACGTTGGGTGCCCGGCGGCACGAGGTCGTCGAGTGGTACCACGAGCGGGGGGTCGGCGAGGATGCGGACTTTGCCGTCGACCTCTCCGGCGAGCCGGCGGAAGGCGCGGTCGTGCACGCGCTTTCGTGCCTTGGCGATGACGGCGCCGGCCTCCCTGGCCTCCTTCCTGCCGAGCCGCCCGGCACGCACCTCGGCGTCGATCCAGGCCGAGATGTCCTCGACGGTGAGCCGGGCATACCAGGCGTCGATCGCGCGCATCTGCCCGGCCCGGCGCATGGCGTCGCGATACTCGCCGACGCCGGCCGTGACGATGTCGCGGCGGTTGGCGGCCGCGAAGCCGAGGTCGCGGCCGGCGATCTCGAAGCTCGCGGCCAGGCGCTTCACGTCCCACTCCCACGGGCCGGGGAGGGTCTCGTCGAAGTCGTTGATGTCGAAGAGCATCTGGCGCTCGGGCGAGGCGAAGAGGCCGAAGTTGAGCAGGTGCGCGTCGCCGCAGAGCTGCACCTCGAAGCCGGAGACCGGGGTCCCGGCGAGGTCCGCCGCCATGATGAAGGCGGCGCCCCGGTAGAACGTCGAGGGCGAGACGAGCATGCGGCCGTGGCGGATGGGGACGAGCTCGGGGACGCGGCTCTGCGCCTGCTCCTCCAGCAGCGCCACCGGGTCCGGGCGATCCGCCGCCGGCCTCCAGCCGGCGTGGCTCGAGCGCGGCGCATCCCGGCGCGCGGCCTTGCCTCTCGCGGACCACTCCGCCGCGCTGACGAACTCCTCGCTGCGTCCGCGACTTCCGGTCGGACTCATCGTCGACCCCCCTTCCTAGCCCGGCTGTGCTGCGCGAAGACTACACGACCGGGGGGACTGGGGTCAGCCTTTAGCGGCTGCCTCGGCGCGGCGGTGTCAAGGGGAAGATCTCGCGTCCGTGAAGGGAGACATGGCCAAGGTCATGGAGTGGATCTGATGAAATGGGAACGTGCAGCAAGCGCGGAACTTGTGCTTGGCTTCGCCTCCGGTGATTCCTCCGGGATTTGGGTTCGCGCCAATGCCCTTGCACGAGGCCCCGCCCCCCGGGCCTCTTGCTTCTGTGCGCCCGTCCCGAAGGAGTCCGCCCGTGCTGCTCCACGTATCGGCCGGACACTCCGCGCGAGGCCCATTCCTCGAGCTCGCGGAAATAGCGGGCGAGGGCCTGATCGAGGGCCTCGCCGACGCCCTCGCAGCGCCAGCGCAGGTGGGGGCAGGCCTCGCGGCCGAGGCGCAGGAAGGCGTCGGAGATGGCGCGGGCCTCGAGGATCGCGCACACGACCTGGCCCTCCGTCGGCGCCCGCGGGGGCAGGGTGCCGTGCTCCTGGCCAATCGCCTACTGTCTACGCGAGTCCGCCGGGCGCTCGACAACGCTGTAGCGCTCGCCAGCCACCGATGGCCCTTGTCGCCGGTTCTTGCGAGCGCATCACGGGGAGTCTCTCTCCGCGCCTTCAGCTTCCGTGCTGGCGGTCTCGACCGGACCCCCATTCGTCGGTCCACTTCCTATGTTAGTGCCAGAGTCACCTCCCGCGTAGAGGTCGGCGGTGCGAAGTCGGCCAGCGAGAAGCCCGGGAAGACGATCGTCTCCGGCGCCGGAGGTCTGTTGCCCAGGGAGCTGTGCGGCGGCACCAACCTGTCCGGCAAGTTCGGCTTCTGCCGGGTGGAGCGGCCGAGAGCGGGCGAGCCCGAAGCGTACTACGAGGCGGCGGCACGAGATCTCAAGGAACGGAGCTCTCTCCCGGTGATGCTGGTGGGCGGCATCCGCGCGTTCGAGACCGCCGAACGACTCGTAGCCGACGGCGTCACTGACTACGTCTGCCTGTCGCGGCCGCTCATCCGCGAGCCCGACCTTGTCATGCGATGGCGCTCGGGCGACGCGAGTCCCGCGTTCTGCGATTCCGACAATGCCTGCTTCAAGCCCGCGCGGCAGGGGGAGGGACTCTACTGCGTCAACGAGGCCAGACGGCGACAGCGCACATGATCCGGCCCACGGCCGTTCGCCCGCAGGTGGCACTGGTGGTCACGGCGGGACGACGACGGCACGCTCCTCGAGTAGCCGCCGAAGAACGGCAAGGCACGGGTAGCGCGGCAGAAGATCGACACGCACCTGCCGATCCACGGCCTCAGGGACCCCTTCGGCACCTGGGTCTACGAGACCTACGGGGTCAAGCAGGCGCAGGAGTGGCTCGGTCACTCCGACCCGGCGACCACGCTGCGGCACTACGTGCGGCTCACCACGGCCGCGCGGGCGAAGGCGGTCGCCGGACTTGACGAGGTGACGCGGGCGGCGCTCGAGGCCGCCGAGGAGAAGGTCCTCGAGGACGCCCGGCCGGCGCTCGACAACGTCGTCGCGCTGGCAGGCCGACGCAGCCGCGCTCGCTGAAGTCTCGACGGCCCCCGCGGCGCGACCGCCGGACCGGTCGGCACTGAGCGCGCTGGGTGGCCGACCGCAGAAGGACCGGCGCACGCTGCGCGGGGGCAGACGAAGCCGGTCGTGCCGTCGCGGCCACGTTGTCCGAATCGCCGGGAAGAGTCCGGGCGCGACGGGCCTGGATGACACCAGGCCGGCCGCACCGCGGCCCGCCCGCCGGGCCGACACGCTTTGCGTGGCCTCCGTTGCGGAGGCGTCGCGCAATCAGGCCTGCTGCTCGTCCGCCGGCGACGCCGCCGGCGCTCGCGCAAGGAGACGCCGTCGGTCCTCCGCCCGAAGCGCGTGCGTCAGCGTCACCTCGAGCATGCCCACAATCCCACCGAAGACGATCGTCGACAGCACGTCGATCGGGACGGAGACCAGCGGCGTGTCGAACCAGGAGTAGCCCTCGAGCAGCCTAACGGGCACGCCTTCCAGCGCGATGGGGATCGTCACGGTGATCGCCACGAGGAGGAAGTGGCGCCTCGTCAGGCTCACGGAACGGCGCAGTGCCGCGAAGACGCCGAGGCGCTCGCCGGCGAGCACGGGCCCGACGATCGCCAGGAGGACCAGGACGATCAGGCCGGGCACGATGAAGAGCGCGAGCCCGACCACCGCCAGGACGGCCACGAGGATGCCGGCGACGGCGAGCCGGACGACGGGTCGCCGTCGCAGCACGGACCGCAGCGGGGTCTTGTCGCCCTCCTGTTCCGCTGCGGCCAGGCCTTCGATCACGCCGCCGAAGATAGTGCTGCCGACGATGAGCACGATCGCCCCCATCGCCAGACCCGTCGCGAACAGCGCAAAGTGCGTGGCGTCGCGCGCCTCGTTCAGATTCTCGGCCAACGGGGTCATGAGGCTCGTGAGCACGTCCAGAGGCACGAAGATGATCACGGCGGCCAGGGCGACCGCCCCGAACCGGCGGCGGTACGTCCTGATTGCCGTTGCATAGACGCTGCCGATCCGCGGAGCGGCTACGCCCTGCCGTACCTGATGAGACTCCGAGGTCTCGACGGTCACTGCCTCCGGTGTGCTCCTCATGCGATGCGCTGCCTCGCTCCGCAGTCGCCGACGTGCGGTGCCGATCGGCAACCTGGGGCGACGATGCAGCCCGGCTCGGCAAAGCGGCCCAAGGACCTCCGTGTCACATGGTGCTCGTGAGGCTGCCGTCGCCCGGCCTGGGCTGTTCCCTACTGCCGAAGCACGGGAAAGGGCCTACTCCTCGTCCGGACCGGCGGCCTCGGCCTCAGCCTGCAGCGCATCGAGGTCGGTCTTGAAGACCGCGGCGTCGACGATCTCTGTCTCGGCGCCCGGATAGTTCTCGAGGAACCACGCCACCAGCGGCTCGGCGTCGCCCTCGGGCACCAGGGCGAAGATCGCGGCGCCGCCGTTCTCGACGAAATCGCCGAGCCCGTCCAGGGCCTTCGTCTCTACCTTGCCCTTGAACATGTAGTGCCGGCCGACGTAGTAGCCGATGATGCCCGGGATCACGCCGAAGTAGAGCCCTACGACCGTGCCGATGAGGCGATAGTGGTTGCCGTAGTACTTGGCGTGGACCTTGCCCTTCTTGTTCTTCCAGAGGCCCAGCACTTCGACATAGTCGGTCTCGCCGGCCTCGTGCCTCTCGTGGAGCGTCTTCCACGCTTCCTGCGCGTGCTTCTTGTCCTCTACCTTGAGTCCCACCACTCTGACGTCCATGTTGTAGTTCCCTCCGTACCTGGATTGACGAGGTGCCGTCACCCTTTCCAACTTCACGCCAGTGCAAACTTGCCGCGAGGCCGGGGCCCGGATGCAGGGCCGACGTGATGCGTCCGCCAGGGAGAGTCGCTGGTGGCGAGCGGCGACTCCCGCAACCCCCCCAACCCGAATGCACTCGGCAAGGTCCTGCTCCAAAGGAGCTTGTGGTAGCTGCAAAGCGCCGGACTGACGGCGTCCGGATCCCATCCCGGCGGCGTGTCCGACGACGCCCTGCATGGAGTCCACCGCGGTCTCCGGGTTCGCGCGTCGGGGACGGATTGCCCCTCCACCGCGGTCGGTAGCAGCAAGCCCTGCACGCCGCCAGGAGCCGGGTCGAGGTCACCTCGTGGCGGGACCGCCCCGCACGTTTCCCACAAGTTTCGCAACTTTTTCGCAACTCTGGTATTCTGGTCCGGCCGCCGCAGAGGAAAAACCCCTGCAAATCGGCACAATGCCCTCGTAGCTCAGTGGATAGAGCACAGGTTTCCTAAACCTGGTGTCGCTGGTTCGATTCCAGCCGGGGGCACCACCTTTGCTGCTGTACAGGGCGCTTTCGTGTTGCGGCGTTCGTCAGCACTCCTTCCGCATCGGCAAGACTGCCGACATTCTGCCGACATCAGCGGACAGTGGTGCCGATGCGTCACCCGTTTCGCATCACTATGCCGACCGTAGGACCTTCCCGCTCGTCCGCTTCTCCACGCTGTGTGAGGGGTGTTACCTTCGCTCGCGGGATGAGAGAGTCGCTTTGCAGGTTTCTCGCGGTCGAGATCTCGTCAATATCGAGGAAGGCCAAGGCCATGTCGTAGGAGCAGTTGCTCGATCCCGACAATCCGGAGCACCGCAACGTCGGGAGCGCGGGCGACCTCGTGAAGCACGCCGTCTACGCGGGGACGCTGCGGTGCCTGCTGGCGCGCGAGCCATGGTCAACCGAAATTCGGGTGCGAGAATGCCACGCTGGCCGCGGTATGTACGCCATAGCCCACGAAGACGAACGCCGGCCACTCTTGAGCTGCTTGTTCTCCCCCTTTGATACCGACTCCGCTGTCGCGCTGCACGATCTGCAGTGCGCTTCGCAGTCTACGCTCGGCGACTGGCCATCCACGTCGGCCGATCTGAGCTGGTATAGCGGCTCTGCCGTCCTGCAAACGTGTTGCCTTGGCGAAGCAACTGGAGGCCCTCGCCAACTCGATTTGTACGAACTCTCTCCGGAAACGAGGCGTGTGCTTCGGGCGGTGTTCGACGCCCCGGCCATGCAAGTCCCGGGCGTCAGCGTCCGTATTCTCCCCGAGTGCGAGGACGAGTCGGACTTCGACGGTGAGCGGCACATCGAGAGCAGCGTCGCATGGTGGGATTCGCGGGACCTGATCATCCTCGACCCATTCGCGATGTGACGCCAAGGCCGGGGATCGCGCGCGACGCAGCAGCTATCGGCGCGTCATCGACGCGGTGGCGACCAAGGGCCAAGCTGCACCGCTGCTGATGCTGTTCTGGACGTGGGGGCGTGCGTTCCCCGTCGCCGAGGGTGATCCGAGCGGTACGAGCTCGCCTGTCGACAACGGGTATCAGGAGCTTCGCGGTGCACTGCATGGCGTGGGCCGCCGCTTCGTTCGGATCGAATGGCGTTGGGGTCTGCGGTTCGCAATGTCGATCGTGGTCCCAGATGCGCACTTGGGCGGGCTGTCCCACGCGCTGCGGCGAGAGTGCGATGCCACGCGAGATCACTTGCTGCGCAATGGCTTTGGCCGTCGATTGGAGCACCCCGATATCGACGTCGCCATCGACTCTGCGGCAATCACCAGCGCCGCCGTCGTCTTGCGTATCGCAGCGGCCCGCTCGAGATCAGCTGTCGGCGAACACCAGCCCAGCGATCCTCTCCGCCGCCTCCTCCTGCATCGCCGGAATCGCGTGCGAGTAGGTGTCGAGCATGATCGAGACGGTGGCGTGTCCGAGGCGCTCGGAAACGACCTTGGGCTGGATGCCGCCCTTACTGCACGGGTGTGGCGGCGAGCCAGTCTGTCACGTCATGGTGTGGAACCCCTCCACGCTCTGGTCCGCCTGTAGCCGCCAGCCGTCGGAGCGGGCTTCATTCTTCGACTCCCGCAAAGGTGTCCCAGTAGATCCTCTGGTATGGGCCGAAGATGCCGTCGAAGTAGCCGTCGCCCTCCAGATCCTCGTCGAGCTGGCCCGTGATAATGACACCTTTGCCGTCGGTCTCTTCTGTCTTGCCGTTGAGGTCCTCGTACTGGGCCCTGGTGACGGTGACGGCGTAGTACTCAGTGGTCAAATCGAGTTTGGACGTGAGAACGACCGGGTGCTCGCTGTGGAACTCTCCCTCGAGGAGCATGGTGTCCCCCTTCTTCCACTCCTGGGAGGAGTTGTCGTCCGTCTTGCGGGTGAATTCAATCTGCCAACTGCCCTCGATGTTGTAGCCGAATTCAGTTGGCTCTATCTCCATGACGATGTTGTGCGATGTGATGGGCCATTCGGGGGAGTCGATGTCGAGGGCCGGGTACAGCTTGAGGCTGACCTTCTCGCCGCTCTTCAGCTTGCTGACGTTGTCCGGGCTGCCCAGACTGGCTGTGTTCTTCGGCGGCCAGTTTGGAATCACATCCTCGATCACGATCTCCGCTGGGCTGAAAGGGGTCGTCGTGGCCGGTGGCACTATCGTTCCGCCTGAGATAGCGCAGGGCGCGAACGCCGCCTCGCCACCAGACGAGCCGCCCTGGGTGGAGCACAACCCGATCCCCAGCGGCCAGGCTTCCTTGATCTGCTCCTCTGAATAGCCGGCGTTCACCATCCCGATGACGAGCACCGTGTAGGTCTTGTCGAAGTCCGGATCCTCTTGCAGGCGGTCGAGGTGGCTCCTGCCCTTCCACGCCCAGTCGGAGGGGAGTTCGGGCTCGACATACGTACCCTCTTCGTCCCTGATGATCGGCACGCCTCCGAAGGTAGGTGGCGAGAGGTCCGTGAACGGCCTGTTCTCCTCGAGGTAGTCTGTGATCTGCTCGACACTGTAGCCAACCCCGCTCGTACCGAGCAGCCAGACCAGCCAGCCCACGGACTGCTCATGATCCCTGAGATCCTCGAACATCTGCTCGAAGTCGCTGCTGCTGGAGAGGCCGTTGTCGGTGTCGGCGAAGAGGGCCGGGAGGGAGCCGGCAAGAGCCGCGGACGCAACGGTGACTCGGGCAGCGCCGCCGTTCTGGGAGAGGCTGTTGCCGGGTGGCCAGGCCGGAACGACGCCCTCGACGCCCCCCGACTCATCGAGAGCCCCCTCGTCGATGGCTCGAGCGATCTGGGAAGGGGAGTAGCCGCTGTCGAAGGCCTTGAGGACCGCATAGGCGGCCGTGCCCACTCCGCCCAGTGCCTCCACGGCCAACTTGGCGGTCGCGTCGAGGTCGTATTCCCGCTCGGTCGGCGAAGACGTCGCGGCAGGAGTCTGAGGTGTTCCCTGTGACTCCGATCGATCGCCACAGGCCGCGAGCAGCATCGAAGCCGTCAGCAACACGAGCACAAGCATCTTTGGATAGAAGGAGACCCTGCGCATGTCCCGCTCCCCCGTCGCCTGCGACCCCAGCATATCCATCGCCGGCGTCTGGAGGCAATAGCTGCGAGAGCTGGCCGCAGCGTGACTGCAGGCGGGTGCGGGGCACGAAGCGAACGCGCTATCTCGCCCTGACCACCAGCTCCGCGATCCTCTCTGCCGCCTCCTCCTGCATTGCGGGAATCGCATGTGAGTAGGTGTCGAGCGTGATCGAGACGGTCGCGTGGCCGAGGCGCTCGTCGGCGACCGACTCGAGGGACTCCTTCATCTGCTTCTCGTCCCAGGTCTTCATCTCTTTGCGGCCGTCGCCCTTCTGGCGCGGGGGGGTCGGAGGTGTGAGGCATCGGTCCTGTGAGCCCGGGTACCTAGAGAAGGACTGCCCTTTCTGGGAGGTGCGTCATGGGGATCAGGCAGACGCTGGCTTCTCAGGCGAGCGACCCCCACGGACCACTCGGCTGGATCGCGGCGTGGATCATGCCGCTGCAGTCTGACGCCCACTGCGGTGATCTCGCCGGGTTGCTCGCCCTGCGGCCCGAGGATGAAGTCCTGGACGTCGCCTGCGGGGCCGGTGTCTTCCTGCAGAAG
Source organism: uncultured Thermoleophilia bacterium (assembly GCA_963699725.1). Taxonomy (GTDB): domain Bacteria; phylum Actinomycetota; class Thermoleophilia; order UBA2241; family UBA2241; genus CAIXSE01. The sequence continues at coordinate 57,268 of CAVOVA010000015.1, read as the reverse complement.
CGCGCGTCGCACGTGCGGCACGCCGCCGGGATAGACCACTCTGAGATCCAGATCAGGATGGCCCGCAAGCGAAACCGTGACGGTATCGTTGCGGGCACCGTCGAGATCGTGTGGGGTGACTCGGCGGCACTCCCGTGGAAGGACGACAGATTCAGCGCGGTCGCCTGCAACTGCCTCTCCTGCCTGTCGCAGCCTCAGCCGTCGTTGCGGGAGATGCATCGCGTGCTGCGGCCGGGAGGACGGGTCGCCCTCAGCTTCGACGACAACCGCGATGTGGCGACCGCTCGCAGTGAAGAGCAGAAGTGGGGGCTGCCCGCCTGGACCGAGCCCGAGTTCCGCACGATGCTGGAGGAGGCGGGCTTCTCCGTGGTCTCCATGTCCCGTGCGGGGAAGCTCGCGTTCGCCAAGGCGGTCAAGCAGTAGCGGCGGACCGGGGATGCCGGGGCGGGGCGTCATCTGAGCCGCGCTTCGACAACCGTCCCGCCGCGTCGTCGTGCGGCCTGTCCGGATGGAGTGACTGAGCTGTCGCCGATGTCCGGTCCGGGGACCGGATCCGGCAGTGTAACGGCGTTCGGTCGGATGCGCCCGGGAACAGGAAACCAAAGGGGACATGGGGGTTCGCGATGAAACGCCACGACGTCGTTGAGGGCAGCTTCAGGAACGGGGTGCCGTACCTACGGCTCGGTGAAGGACCTCCGCTCATCGCCGTCAGGCTGGTGACGAGCGAGCACACGAACCCGACCGGGTTCGAGCGGCGCATGGTGCTCTCGGGGCTGTCGCCGTTCGCCGAGCAATTCACCGTGTATGTGGCGAACGGTCCCCCCGGTCTGCCGCCGGAGGCCACCATGTCCGACATCGCGCAGTACTACGCCGAGGCAATCGAGCATGACCTCGGCGAGCCGGTCTTTCTGCACGGCGTGTCGACGGGGGGTTCGATCGCCTTGCAGTTGGCCATGGACCATCCGCACCTTGTCCGGCGCATGGTCCTGGCGGGAGCCGCATGCCGGTTCTCGGACTATGGACGTTCCGTGAACGCCGAGATGGCCCGGTTGATCGCCGAGGGCGACTATCGCCGGGCCACATCCGTGGCGATGGCGGCGATGGTGCCCACCGTATGGCGCTACCCCGCGCGCGCTCTCGGTTGGGCGTACGGCGTCCCGACGGCCCCGCGCGACCCTTCTGACGCCCTCGTCGTGGCCGCGGCCGAAGACACCTTCGATGCCGAGCCCGGTCTTGGCCGGGTGACCGCACCTACGCTGGTCATCGGCGGGGGCGCGGACTCCATCTACTCCACCGAGATCATCCGTCGCACCGCCGAGGGTATTCCGCGTGGAAGCCTGGTCCTCTTCCCCGGCAAGAGTCACTCGTACGTGATCGGCTCGAAGGCTGCCATTCACGTCGCCCTCGGCTTCCTGCTTGCCGATCGTTCGGCGGACGCATCGCGCTTCGTGTCAATGGGCGAGGCGGCAGCATAGCAGTCCTCCTGTCTCGATCGCGGGTGCTCCGCGGCGGGCTCCCTGACATCGTTGCGTCAACCGTCGTGCGTCGGCGGGCTGCTCGCCGTGCAGCGCCCTCGACGTCGTGGCGGATCGCCGGCCCGGCGTGACACCGAGCTTGGAGTCAAGTGACGGCCGCCACCTCCCCGAGACGAGGTCGCCCACCGCGACCCGTCGTGACGGGTCGCGGGTAGATCTCCAAGCCGCCCAGAAGCCTGAGCCGACCGGCGCCAGCGCACACGCGGCAGTATCGCCGGTGACGCAGGCCGCTGGCTCCTCAGAAGTGGTGTCGCTGGTTCGATCCCAGCCAAGGCACCACTTTGATGCTGCACTGGGCGCTTTCGTGCTGAGGCGTTCGGCAGGAGTCCTTCCGAACCGGCAGGACTGCCGACGAGAACAGAAGAGGGCGGTCGGCGACGCTCTGGAGTGAACGACGCGACCTCCTGGCCGTGTGGGGAGGCGATGCGCGACGTCAGCTGTGGAGGCGCGTCAGGAACTCGTCGGCGACGCGGAGGTGATCCTCCAACCTGCCTCCGAGGCCGTCCTTGGCTCTCGCGATCACGGCCGTCCTCGGGTTGGCCGCGAAGAAATCGGCGTTGCGGTCCACGAAGCGCCAGTAGAGGGCGTCCCAGACGGCGCACCACGAGCCACTGCCGAAGTCGCTCATTCTCCGCACGTAGCTCGAGCCACTCACGTAGGGTTTGGTGGTCATCAACCCCCCGTCGGCGTACTGGCTCATGCCGTAGACGTTGGGCACCATGACCCAGTCGTACGCGTCGACGAAGACTTCCATGAACCACCGGTACACGGCATCTGGGTGGATGTCGCACAGGAGCATGAAGTTCCCCAGGATCATGAGCCGCTCGATGTGGTGGCAGTAGCCAGTGCGCAGCACTCTCCGGATGACGTGATCGACGGGGCCGATCCCCGTCGTGCCGTCGTAGAAGGAGGTCGGCATGGCGTGCGTGAGGCCCCAGAAGTTGCGGGTGCGCTGTCGACGCCCATGGACCAGGTACACCAGTCGAACGAACTCGCGCCAGCCGATCACCTGTCGAAGGAAACCCTCCAAGGAGTTGAGCGGGACGTGGTCGGCCTGTGCGAGGGCGGCATCGACCACCTGGCGGGGCGAGAGCAGACCGACGTTGAGCAGCGGTGACAACACGGAGTGGAACAAGACGTCGTGGCCGGCGCTGATCGCATCCTCGTAGTCGCCGAACGAACCCAGGCGGGTCAGGACGAAGTCGTCGAGCCACTCCGCAGCTGCGGCGTGGTCGGTGGGATAGCCGAACGCCTCATCCGATCCGATCGCATCCGGGAAGCGCGTTCGAACGTACTGCCTGGCCTCTCGGATGACGTCGTCCTGTGCAGGACGGCGCGCGACCGGGATGCGGATCCCTTCGGGCAGCTTCCTGCGGTTGGCGCGGTCGAAGCTCCACCTACCCCCCTGCGGCTTGCCATCCTCCCCCAGCAGGAGGCCAAGGCGCTTGCGCTGCGCGATAGAGAACGCGGTGAAGAACAGGCGATCCTTGCTTCCCGCGATGTCGCGGACGAGTGAGAGTGGAGTCAGGGCGTGCGGGTCGTCCATGGCGGACGCCTCGATGCCTTGGCGCCTGAGCGCCTCCGCCAGCCGCGCTGAGAGCCAGTCGTCGCAAAGGTCGACGTACTGCACCGAGCCGATGCGAAGCCGGTTCAAGATAGGCGCGAGGGCGGCCGTATCGGCCAGTTCGCCTGCCTCGACGTAGTGGGCCTTCACCTGCCGCCTGCGGAGGCCTGCGGCGAACCGCTTCATCGTGGCGCGGTGGAGGATCAGCTTCTGACGGTGGAACCGGTACTGCCTGAACAGCAGTGGCTCCTCGACCAGCACCGCCTGCGAGACACCGGCCAGAGCCGGATGCTCGGCGTAGAGCTGATGCGGGTAGATGAGGGCCGCGCGGGTCAGGCGTTGAGGCGGATCGTCGGCGGTACCGGATCCGGGACGACTCGCCCGTGGTCCGCGAGCAGTGACGCCGTCACCGAGTGCAGGCTGTTCGGGACCGCTCCCGCGCTACTCGTTGTCGCCATTCCTCTTGGCTCTCTGGGCTTGGGCCCGATCGTTCGCGCGACCATCTGCGATCGCGGCGAGGACGAGTGCGACCATGCTGGCGGCTGTGGGGATCGCCACCACGACGCCGACGACGAAGAGCTCGAGATCACTCATCGCGGTCGCCCACGATCTGCAGCGCGACAGCGCCGAACGCCAGGATCGACGGGACCCAGATGCCGACGAAGATCCCTTGAAGCTCGTGGCCGGTGAACCACAGCACTACGGAGAGCATGAATGAGACGAACGCGGCGACGAGAATGACCAGCGCCGCACGGAGGCGGAGCTTACGACGGTTCATTGGGCGGACCTCCAGTTCCCTGGTAGACGAGAGACCGATATCTCTGTTTGCCCGGCGCTCGCAGCGATCAGCTCGCCCTTCCCCTGACCGCTCGGCGACCCGACGATCACACGCCGGTGGCGTCGCTCGTCGGTGACGTCAGCGCATCACGGTCCTTGTCCGTCGGGAAGAGGAACCGTCTCGGCAGGACCTCGGATCATCGCTCAAGATACCCGCCGTCCCGGAGACCGTCCAGAGGACCTCCGTTGAGCTCGAGTGAAGGTGTCGCCGGTCCCCACGCCCGAGCGACCTTGTCGAACACGCTGCTCGGCAGCACCAGCAGCAGCGCCGCCCCGCGCGCAAGAACCTCCCAGGGCGGCTTGATGCATGTCGCAGTCGGATCTCAGGCCCTGGGCTGCGATCGCCGGGTCGACTCTCGCCTTGTACTCGCCGCAAAGACCCCACGCGGCCAGCCGCCGCGAGGCCCACGTGAGCGGCGTCTCCTGCCGCTGGGTCCGCGCGCTCACGTCGGCGCCGGCTTCGACCAGGAGGCGAGCCGTCTTGTCGGCGCCGTACAGGACGGCGAGGTGAAGTGTCGTCTCGCCTTCATGACCCGTCGCGTTCACGTCAGCCCCTGCGTGGATGAGGAGTGCTGTCGCTTCCCGGTCATCGAGCATCGCGGTGAGGTCAAGCGGCGCGAAGCCGATGCCCACGAACCCCATGTCGCCAGAGAGGAGGCTGTCGATGAGCGCATCCAGAGTCACTGCGGTCTGCCAGCGCTTGTCGCTCTCGTGCTGGGTCAAGCCTCTCCTCGTGCGCCGATCCACATCGGCGCCTCCCCGGATGAGAGTGCGGATGATGTCCAGTCGCTGAAGAGACGCGCGACCTTGGGTGACGGCATGGTGGAGGGCCGTGAGATCCCCGTAATCCATGTCTGCCAGATAGCCCTTGTCGAGCAGGTTCTCGACCACAGGCGGCCGTCAGGGTTCCGTGCGACCCCATCGTCCCCATGGCTCGCTCTCGACGCGTCCGCGCCGCCACCGAAACCGCGCGATCACGGGAGCGTCGTCGAGCTCACCGTGAGCCTTGGCGAACACCCTGTCGCCGTAGCGCAGAGCTTCGAGCACCATCGGTCGGTAGCGGCGGAAGATGTTGCAGCGCATCGCGCCCGTGCCGAAGACCGGAAGCCCTCCCTGCGCCGCCATGTGCAGGTCGAGTCGTGGCCCGTCGGCGCCGAGCACCCATTCGCCGAGCACCTCATCACGCTCCAGCCGCACCTGCAGCGCATGGAGAGCGTGGTGATCGTAGTCCGCGCCGATGGTGAGGAAGAGGTCGCCGGTCAAGTCTGAGTGCGTGAGCGTGTACCTTCGCGGAGTGAGCGGGCCGTCGGGCCGCGCTCCATACGCGAACGTCACTTGCAGTCTGGATGCGTCGAGCATTGCGGAGGCTCGTCCATCGTTTGACTCCCTCTCGGCGACAGGACGATCCCGAGAGCGGGTGGCTTCTGCGACCGCGACGGGAGCATCGGCGTGGCATGAGGGCGATCCTGTGCCGCGTTCCGGCTCGCCCAGTCGAGATGCTACTCCGCTGCGAACAGCATGAGGCGCGATGCCGTTGCCCTGGGCCTGAGACGCGGCCTGGATCGCCGCCTCGTGCCGGAGCGCGCTCAGCCGGCGCGCTCCTGCAGTCCGGGGGACCACTCTCTGTTGTCATCTCGACAGCAGACCACTGGGCGAGCGCGCCAGAACTCGAGCGCACCGCGTGGGGCCGCCGTCGGACTCCGAGATGTCGTCAGACGAGTCCTCTCCGTTGGTGAAGCGAGTCTCAGCCAACGTCGGCGGGCTTGTCGGCCTGCCTGAGGAGAGGTAGAAGACTGGACGGAGCTGACTCGGGTAGCGCTCCGGCGATGGGAGTCGGCCTGGACCGGGCGAAAGACAGAACGGAGAGCAGGCATGATCGCGACGCTGCAGTGCTGACGACGGACGAGCGTGCCGAGGTACACGAGCGTTCGCTCAAAGTGCTGAGCCACGGTGGGGATGCGTGTCGACAGTGACGCGGGTCGGAGCATCCTCAAGGATGCCGGCGCCCGCGTCAGTGAGTCCACGCGCATCGTGCGCTTCCCGCCCGGACTCGTCGAGGAGTCGCTCGCGCTGGCCCCGAGGCGCTTCTCGCTGGGAGGTCGCGATCCCGGCTTCGAGTTCCCGCTCAACGCCGGTCGGGCGACGCTGCTCAACGGAGGCGGGGACATCGACATCGTCGACCGCGAGACCGGCGAGACAAGACCCGGCACCTACGATGACTGGGTCGAGATCACCCGTCTGGTCGACGCGCTGCCCGAGATCGGTGTCGCATGGGTCGAGACCGGCGAGTGGACGGCCGAGCGCACGCCGGCCGCCGCGGTGAGCGACACCGCAGAGACCGCGCGGCTCTTCTCTCGCCATCTCAATACGTCGTTCGACGACCCGGCCGTGGTGCCGTGGTGGCTCGAGACCCTGACGATCGTCCACGGCGGTCGCGACGAGGTGGTGCGGCGGCATCCCATCTCGTTCCTGTTCACGCCGGTCTCACCACTGGTCGCCGAGGGCGCGGTGATCGACACGTGGCTGGCGATGCGCGACTGGCAGATACCCACCATGGTCATGCCCATGCCGCTCATGGGCGCCACCGCACCCGGCAGCCGCCTGGCGACGATCCTCCAGACGAACTGCGAGATCCTGGGGATGCTCTGCCTGATCGAGGCGGCTGCGCCGGGCACGCCGTTCGTCTACGCCCCGATCATCGCTTCGGTCGACCCCCGCAGCGGCCGGTACGCGGGCGGCGCGGCGCTGACGGCGCTGAGCTGTGCCGGCACCGAGATGGCGCGCCACTACGATCTGCCCGTCTGCAGCCATGCCTTCAGCTGCGACGCCTGGGCGCCGGGCACACAGGCCGCGTACGAGAAGGCGTTCGGCATGCTTCTCGCCGGCCTGTCGTGGCCGGACGTCCTCGTCGGGCCAGGCGTGTTGGCCGGTGGACTCTCGTTCGGCCTCGAGCAGCTCGTGATCGACGTGGAGATCTGGCGGATGTGTCGCGCCGCCCACGACGGCGTCGCTACCGGTGCCGACCGGTGGCTCGACGACGTGCTCGAGCGTGTGGGGCCCGGCGGCAGCTTCCTCGGCGAACGCTCGACGCGCCGCGGCATGCACGGCGACGAGTGGTTCGTTCCCCGTCTCGGTACGCAGGGCGCACGTGCGGCGTGGGAAGAGGCGGGCAGGCCCGACGTGGTCGAGGAGGCGCGACAGAAGGTGGCGGACATCCTCGCCACGCACCGTGCAGCGCCGTGGGACGAGGACGTCGAGAGGGCGCTGGCACAGCTGCGGCAACGGGCCCTCGACGCCTGACCCGCGCGGCAAGAGTCCCTCGGTCGGGAGGAAGATCCATGGCATTCACGGCCCTCTTCATCGCACACGCCCCCGATGCCGACCCCGAGCGGGATCGGGCGCTCATCGACACGGGGGTCTACCGACTGTTCACCGTGGTCGTGAAGGACCAGGAGCAGGCACTCGACGTCTGCCGGCGTATGGTCGCCGAGGAGGGGATCCACTCCGTGCTGCTCTGCCCAGGCAACACCCATGAGGACGTCGCCGGCGTCGCAGCCGCAGTTGGCGAGGGGGTCTCGGTCTCGGTCGCCAGAGGCGACGCGCGCAGCATGCGCGTCGCCGCGAAGGCGATGGAGGAGGCAGGCTGGTTCGCCGCCCGGACGCGCCCCGACGCCTAGAACGACCCGCCGCGCGCCTTGAGGCACTCCGCAAGGAAGTTGTTGTGCAGCGAGCTCGCCGGGTCGTCCGCCCAGCGACACAGCAGCTCGAACATCGGCTTCGTGACCGTGAAGGCAAGTACGCCGGGCGGCAGGAACTCACGCATGGCCTGGTCGGTGGCGCCGATGACCGCCCGCGGCGCCCCGAGGTCGCCGAAGGCGGCGGCGAGCTGCCCGCAGCCGGAGCTGAACGGCGCCGTCACCGGCGGGTCGCCGGGCCGGCTGAAGTACGACGAGCCGGTCACGAGCACGGCGAGCTGGTCGGCGTTGACGTAGAAGGTGACCGAGCGCAAGTAGTCGTACTGGTCGGCGTGCAGAGGGCCGATGAGGACGTGCTCGTGACGCGGCTCGTACCCGGGCGCCGCGTCGAGCCACTCGTCCATGAGCTCGTCGGAGGCGCGCAGGCCCTCCTCGCCGACGAGGAACTCGATCGCCTCCTCACGTGACCAGCTCTCCAGGCCCAGCAGATGCCCGGCGCCGCAGCCGTGCTTTGCCCTCGTGATGTGCAGGGTCTTGCCCTCGCGCCAGCGCCCGTAGGCGGCGAAGACGCATTCCTCCGCGCCGGCAGGCTCGATCAGCGGCGCGAAGGGCTCCGGGTCGGGAGCGTCGTAGAGGCCGATGAGCGGCTCGGTGATCGAGAGGGTCATGAGGATAGCGGTCGGGTCGGGCTGCATGACGATCTCCTTCCGACGGCGCCGATGGCGCGACCCGCTCGACGAAGGGCCGTGCGTTCAGGGGCGCGGCGGCAGTGTTGCACGTTCGATGATAGCGCGACGCGGTGAGTGACCGTTGGGCAGGGCTTGCCGGCTGCACGCGGCGGTTCTCCCGGGGCAGCGCCGGGTAGCTATGGTGCATGGCGAAACACACTGACGTCTTCCCGGGTCCATGGCAGCCGCAAGTAGTCCTCATGGGGGCGCTCGAGGTCGGTCTCATCGCGGCGCTCCTCGAGCGGCCACAGCCGGCGGCGGAGGTCGCCGCGAGGCTCGCGCTGGATGAGCGCGCCACACTGCGCGTAGTCCGAGTGCTCGTCGACGCCGGCTATCTCGAGGAGGGCGGCGACGGCGTGGTCGTGGCGCCGGACGTCCGACCCCTCCTCGACGCAGACGACGACTCCTTCATCGGTGACAGACTGCTCCACCTTCACGGCTTGCTCGCTCGCTGGGTGCAACTGCCCGAGGTCCTGCGCCACGGCGGTCCGGCGCACGCCGAGCCTACGGAGGAGTCGCTGCAGGCGTTCATCGGCTCCATGCGCGTCGGGGCTCGCGAGCGTGCACGGCCGCTGGCGGACCGGCTCGCCACGCTGTTCCCGGCGACGCAGACCGTGCTCGACATCGGCGGCGGCCCGGTCACGCAGGCACGCGCTTTCCGGGAGCACGGCTGGGAGGTGACGGTGCTCGACTTCGCCGAGGTGATCGACCTGATGGCAGACGACCTCGCGGAGGCCGGCATCGCTGCGATCGAGGCCGACGCGACTCAAGGCATCCCCGCCCGGGGTTTCGACCTCGTCCACTGCGGCAACCTCTTCCACTCCATGTCACCGGAGGAATGCGCGGACGTCGTGAAGGCAGCCGCCGACGCCCTCGGCTCCGGCGGAGCCCTGGCCATCTTCGACTTCCTCCGGGGCAAGGGCCTGCGTTCGTCACTGTTCGCCGTGAACATGCTCGTGGCGACGAGCGCTGGAGATGTCTACGCCGAAGAAGACTATCGCCGCTGGTGCTCGGCCGCGGGCCTCCGGGACTTCGCCGCTCATGAGGTCGCCGGGCAGGCGCAGTGGCTGCTCACGGCCACGAAGCCCTAGGGCAGCGTCACCAGCGCATGGCCTGGGGCTGGTACCTCAGGCGGTATAAGCGAGCGGCAACGGGAACGACACCGTGCTGCGACTTTGACGGCATGAGGTGGTGGCCCGGCCCGTCCCGTCTCCTCCCACTCGCGCCTGAGCCGCAACCGTTCCCCCAGCCGCCTCTCGCGCTGCAGACGGTCGGCTCTCAGGATGCGCAGGATCAGCCTGAGCTCCCGCCGGACACGCTTGAGTACCTGTTGCGCCGCCACGGTCATCACCCTCGACCGTCCCTCTCCGGCGCGTGCGGCTCGCCGCGCTCGCGATGCGCGACGAGCGGAAGCCGAGGCGCCGCCGTCGCTGCCTACCCCGCGATCACAGCACGTCGCCGGTGGCCGGCTTGGGCAGCTGCTCGGACAACACCAGGAGCTCGACATCCATGCGGCGCTGGAAGCAGCGCAGGCAGAGGGGCATGTCGTCCTGCTCCTCGCGCGGGCGCGGGAGAAGGCGGTCGATGATGGTCAGGAAGATGGTGCCGCAGTCGACGCACTTGTGGTGGCAGCGGCTGTTGAGGATGTCGGGGTCTTCACTCAGCATCGGGGGTCACCTCCGCCTGATCGCCTGTAGCCAGGCGCTTGGGGTCGACACGGCGCTCGCGCGCCTGCCGGACCGTCGCGATTGCCGCGCAGCGCTGGGCGGCTCCCTGTGGTCGCGGTGGCTGCACACGCACCTGCGACCCAGGTCGAACGGTCATGGCGCGAAAGATACACGAATCACCACGAGAAAGGGACACCGGCGCGGGTGGGCACACGCCTGCGATGCCATCAGTCGCGGCGCCGTGTGCAGCGGAGGCGGCCGGTCGATCCAGCAGGTGATGCTCATCGCGCTCATCCGGATCGTGGCGCCGTCCACGCGGCTGGCGTCGGCGCCTTTTACACTTCCTTGTTCCGGAACATCTTCAGCAACGCGCGTGCGCTTTCGACGGAGAGCGAATCGATCACCCTCGGCAGTCCCACGGAGTCTCTCATCGCGGTAGCTCTGCTCGTGAGGGGGAACTTCTCATCCGGATCGATGACTGCTTCAAGGACGACTGGCCCATCCGCCTCAAGCGCTGCGCTCATCGCCGGCGCCACCTCATCCGGCCGTTCGATCCTCTGGCCAACGGCGCGGAACGCTTGGGCGATCGACGCGAAATCGACATCACCGAACATCGACGCGCAGTACCTGCCCTGGTATGACAGCGCCTGGACATCGTGGATCAATCCAAGTCGGTTGTTCTTCAGGACTATCCAGATGACGGGAATGCCGTAGTCAACGGCGGTCAACACCTCCATGCCGGTCATCAGGAAGTCGCCGTCGCCGCATATGCACACGACAGGGGAACTCGGCTTGCCCAGCTTCGCACCGATGCAGGCGGCGACCGAGGATCCCATACACGCCAGTCCTGAGGGGAGGAAGTTCATCCCCTCGGGATAGGACTGGAAGTACCTGAGGATCCAGGAGTAGGTGTTGCCCATGTCACCGAAGATCACGGTGTCCCGGGGAAGGCTCTTGCGCAGTTCTCGCATGAGCCTCTGAGGCTTCATGGGGACGCTGTCGGAAAGGCTCTCTTCTTCATTGAAGTAGCGCGTCGAGTGCTTGAAGGCGCCCAGTTCAAGCGTCGGCTTCGGCGGCAGCGTCCTCAGGTAGGCAGTGATGGAGCGGAGCGTCGCGGCCGCGTCGGCGATGATGCCGACGGTCACCGGGTAGTTCTTTCCTATCTCGTTGGCATCGATGTCCACCTGGATGAGTGCTTTCGACGGCACGAGCTTCGGGTCCCAGGCATGACTGGTCATTTCGCTGAGATCAGTGCCCAGGACCAGCAGGACGTCGATGTCGGACCGAAGATAGGTATTGGCTGCCTTGGAGCCCCTGATGCCCAGACATCCGAGAGAGAGGGGATGGTCTTCAGGGAACACGCCCTTCGCCTTTCCGGACGTCGCGACCGGGATCTGCAGCCTCTCGACGAACTCCGTGAGCGTGCCGTCCATCGCCAGCCCGGAGGCTCCATAGCCGATCAGCAGCGCCGGCTTCTGGGCCTCGTGCAAGAGATCGCCGACCGCTCTGATCCTGTCCATCTCCGGGACGAACGTGGCGTCGAGCGGTCGATAGGACGCTGTCGGCAAGATCTCCTCATCGATCTTCTCCAACTGGATGTTCGAGGGGAACGCCAGGTGGACCGGCCCCGGACGTCCCGACTGAGCGACCCTCAGGGCGGATCTCAGCGTCCTGGACATCGAGTCCTTGTCCGTGATCATCACGCTCATCTTGGTGATGTTCTGGAAGAGCGCGACCTGGTCGATGGAACGCCCGTAGCCCGTGGCCTCCTGGTGAGCGCTGCGACCGAACGACTTGGTGCCCACCTGGCCGGTCATGACCAGGAGAGGGATCGAGTCCATGTGCGCTGCCGCGACGCCCGTCACGGCGTTCGTCGCCCCGGGGCCCACCGTCGCGCAGCACACGCCCAGTCGACCCGTGACCGCTGCGTAGCCATACGCAAGGAACGCACCGCCGGCTTCGTGCTTCGTCAGGACCGGCTTGACCGACGTGGTGCGGTGGAGACCGTCGTAGAAGGGAAGGATGTGCCCGCCCGGTACACCGAAGACGTACTCGACGCCTTCCTGCTCCAGATACTTCGCCATCACTGCGGCCGCGGTATCCTTCATCTCTCTCCCGGCGACGTATGGAATGGCAATGGCCCTGCTCGTCTGCAGGGCACCGCGGGTCGTCGTGGGACCAGTCTACCCTTCAGCCTTCCAGAGGCCGCCGTTGGCGGGCGTCCGCTGCGAGGGCCGGCCCACCGGCAGAGCTACGGAACTGTCAAACGGCTGCCGGAATCACCGGCGCCCGGGAGCCCGAGCGGCGTGCCGGAGTCTCAGGCACCTGTCGGAGGCACGGTGGACCGGGCGCCGGGGCGCGACTCAGGCTCGGTCTCCTTGGCGACGATTCGATCGAGAACGCTGGGGGCAGCGAGCGCCAGCCATCGTCCGAGCTTGGCCCGTCGCGACATGACCGCTTCTCGTTTGCGCTCAGCCGCGGCCTTCAGGATCAGCTGGGCGCAGGCGTCGGATGACATGGCTCCCTGCTCGTGACGCGAGAGGCCACCCCACGGCTTGCCTTCCTCGTCGAGAGCTTGAGTTCTCAGTTCGGTGGCGACCCATGGCGGGTAGACGAGAGTGACCGTGACGCCGCTGCCCGCAAGCTCGATGCGCAGCGAGCCGAAGAAGCCGACCAGAGCGTGCTTGCTGGCAGTGTATGCATCAGCTCTCGCGTTGGCGAAGAGACTTTTGAACGAGCAGACGGTCACGATGCGGCCACCGGTGGCCCTGAGGTACGGCAAGGCGGCGTGGGTAGGGTACAGTTGCCCGAAGAAGTCGACCGCCATGACGTACTCGAAAACGCTCAGGTCCTGCAGATCGACAAAGCGGTCGGTCATGTTCACACCGGCGTTGTTGACGAGGGTGTCGATGCGCTCGTAGCGCTCGACCGTCTGCTCGATGAGTCGCCGGCAGTGCCCCTGTTCGGCGACGTCAGTGGGCACCACGAGTGCCTCACCACCCCGCCGCCGGCACTCCTGCGCGACCTCCTCCAACTGCTCAGCGCGGCGAGCCGCGAGCGTGAGCCGCGCCCTCTGATCGGCGAGCCGGAGAGCGAGGGCTCGACCGATACCGGACGACGCGCCGGTGACGATGACCACATTGTCACGAAAGACACTGTCCACCATGGCTGCCTCCCAGACCCCGGGCGCGTGCCTCGTCAGGTCGTCATGCTGCGCCGACCCACAAGGCCCCGGGGTGAGCACGATGATTTCGAGGAAGCGGGGGGCTGAAGGTCACTCGTTTCAAGATATGCAGCCTTCCCGGATGCAGACTGGTCACCATTGACCACTCACACATGCTCCCACGAGCCTCCGTCGTGGGCAAGGCCGGTACGCGTTGCCTGCCCGCGAAGAGCTGGTGCCCCCGTTCCGGAGTCGTCCCGGGCTCCGTCACCTTGCCGGTCCGCTGGGAGCGATCAGGCCCCGCGGCCTCCGCTCGCGACATCTTGCCGACGAGGCGCCCATCACGTCCCCTCGCTGTTGTTGCACACCGAGATGCTCGCGCCGTCGATCCACAGGGCCAAGCCCTCGTCGGCCAGGACATACGGGAGCGCGCCTCGCCCTGCTACGAGACGGCGCCGAGCAGCGTGACGGCAGCGAGGGTGAGCACGATGCCGAGCATCTGTGTTCGGCTGGGTCGCTCGCCAAGCAGCACCATGCCGAGCAACACGGCCATCGTGCCGGTCTGGGCGACGGTGATGCCGACGACTGGCAGCGGCCCGATGGCCGTCGCGGCGGCGAACGTGACCAGGGCTCCGGCGTCGAGCAGCCCGCAGACCCCGACACGACGACGGAACCGCGCCGGCATGCGCCACGCGCGCAGCGCCACCGCGAGCGGCGCGGTCACGAGAAGCGTGGCCAGGCCCGCGAACAGCGCGACCGAGACCGGCGGCAGTGCCGAGGCCTCGCCGAAGAGGATGGTGATCACTCCGAAGATCGCGGCCGCCAGGATCGCCCAACCCGTGCCGGCAGCGGCCGATCGCGAACGCGTGCCGTCGTCGGTGGGCTCAAGGGAGGTGAGCGCGGAGCCCACCACAGCCAGCGGCAGCCCGATCCAGACGGCACTCGCCACAGACTGGCCGATCATGAGGACGAAGATGACTGTGAAGGCGCTCGAGAGCGAAGCGAGGGGAGAGACCACCGACAGTTGGCCACGGCCGAGCGCCGTCAGCCACGCAGCGAAGGCCGCGACCTCGAAGACCCCGCCGAGGGCGGCGAAGCCGACGGCACGCCATTCTTCGCCGCCGGTCGGCCGCCCGCCGATGATCGCCACCGTCGCGACGAGCACGAGCACGGCGACGACTCGGATCCAGAGGACACCCGCGATCACCGAGGTGACACGTGCCACCGGCATCATGAGGTAGTCCTGCAGGGCGTAACTGAACGCAGTGCCGAGGCTGAAGAGGACGGCGATCATCGCTGCGTCGCGACGGCTCTCGCGGGCAGCGACGCGGCTGCGCCCGCGTGAAGACGCCTAGCGTCGCTGCGTTGGGACCCGGTGGGATTGCACTCGCTGGAACACCGGACGTTGCCCAGCCTGCCGTGCGTGCACCATCTCGGGTCGCCTCTCCCACGTTGCCCTTCTGGACGAGTTCGTTCCCGAACACACTGCAGGTGACGCCGCGCATGACCTCGGCCTACGGCAGTACTCACGTGGCCGTCGTCCGGTGAAACTCAGTGGTGAGCGGAGTCACAGGCTGCCCCCTCCGTCAACCAGTGTGCAGCTACTCACCGTGCGGAAGACTGCACTCCAGATCAGCTAGACCGTAGCACCGCGAACGGCCGCGTGTCATGGGCCGGCCGAACAGCTGATGGGGAGGACGCGCCTCGTACCCTGCTGCACATACTTTTGCTGCTCCACGGTCGGCGGTGCCACCCGGTCTGCAGGCGGCTCGTCGGCATCGCCGCGGCAACCGGCGGGCTCGCCCGATCCAGCCCGACGTCCCAGCTCAGCAGTGACGTCCGCCCTCGTGCACCACCCTCAGGGGCGCAGGGCCGAGATCCCTGCTGCGTGAGGAGCTACGAGAACCTGATAGCCGTTTCCCAACACGCCGCTCACGGCCTGTTCATGGGTCCGCCGCCCGCATCCGCGCAGCAGTGGGGCCATGCCCGACGTCCGTTTGCGTCCAGTCACAGGGCAGTCGCTGTCGCGCTCGGTCAACGACGTGTTCGACGACCTGCGTGACTTCCTGCGCGAGTGGGATATCTGCACGCCCAGGGTCGCCGTGAGCGGCGCCCCGGGGATGATGGCGTCGCAGGTCGCCAGGTTCGGCGACGCCGAGAAACCCGCCGACAGGGGCGTCGCCGTCGCGTCGAAGATCGTCAGCGGCTTGACACCGACGATCAGCTCGATGGTGCGCAGCATGGAGACCGTCGAGTGGAAGGTCGAGGCGACGGTGGGCGGCTGCGAATAGGGGCCGATGACCTGGGCGATCGTGCGGTGACTGGCGCAGGACCCCCGAGATCGTGGGACCCATATCCTCCATCCGGACAGCTGGCCTGAGCCATGCGGTGGCCCATAAGTACGATAACGCCGTTGCCGGCCAACCTGGCGTTGCGCTTCGACGAAGGCGTTTCCCCAGAGCGAGGCCGGGTCGGCGAACTGGCTGCCGACAGTTGTCACGGAGGCCCTCCGCGCCTGGCCATATTCCTCCATCTCGTGGACTCGGCCGCCGACATTCATCGAGTAGGTCGCCCCAGGTCCACCAGTCTCAGTGCCGCGTGGGCTGCCGCTGGCTTGCCGAGCGACGCGACTGCGAAGACGCTGTCCTTGGTGACCGGATCGCCGGTGAGGGTGTTCGTCACACCGAGACCGGCCTTCCGGGTTACCTTCGCCTGGTGAATGAGTGCGATAGCCAGACCGGGAACACTTGCCGACTCCAGCTGCTGAGACATGGACGCACGCGGGTCCGCAACAAGAGCTTCCGTTCGAGATGGTGGCTGTGGAGGCGATGCGCCGACACCTGCTGCGGCTGCTGAGGGAGTTGAAGCTGCGAGAGCGACCAGCAGCATGAGCAGCGGAAGTACGAACCGGGACACCGCGACTGCAGCGCTTGACGGGGATCGGGCCCCATGGTTCATCCCCTGCCCTCGTCCGTTCTCAGCCGCCGAACAGACCGACTCGGGATGCCACTGACACCCCCGCTCAGTGGCGGAAGTGGACAGCAACGACGTTCCCCACGTTCGAGGACGTCGCACCGTTCGTCGCCTCCGAACCGGCAAGGCTGTCGGCATTCCGCTTGCAGGATGTGACGAGCCGGGACAGAACGGCAACACTGGCCCTCGCGAGGAGGGCCGGGCTGCGCGTCGGCGGGAGCTGCCGCCCGGCCAACGGAGTGACAGGGCTGAGACCCGCCTTGGCGAGTCGTCTGTCGGGAGAGAAGTGGCGGGAAGCACCCTTACGGCATCTCGAGATCGGAAAGGCCATGACGGACACGGCTGAGATCGGCAGGAGCACCATCCGCCGGGTCTCGCCGCCCGATTGACCGGCGCCTACAGATGTCCGCTACCGACTTCCTGATCATCCTGCTCGCCGGCATCGGTGCCGGGACCATCAACACCGTCGTCGGCTCCGGCTCGCTGATCACGTTCCCCACGCTGGTGGCGCTCGGCTACCCGCCGCTGCTGGCCAACGTGTCCAACAACGTCGGCCTCGTGCCCGGTTCGGTGTCGGGCGTCCACGGCTACCGGCGCGAGCTGGTGGGCCAGCGCTCGCGCTTGCGGCGGCTGGTGCCCGCGTCTGTCATCGGAGCGCTCACCGGAGCGACGCTGCTCCTGGTGCTGCCGAGCAGCTTCTTCGACAAGGTCGTCATCGTCCTCATCTGCATCGCGCTCGTGCTCGTCGTGGTGCAGCCGACGCTGTCGCGGCGGCTCGCCGCCCGGCGGGCCTCGCGTCCCGAGAGCCATCACGACGCGACGCTGGGGGTGCAGGTGCTGGTGGCGCTGGCCGGCGTGTACGGCGGCTACTTCGGCGCCGCGCAGGGCATCATCCTCATCTCGATCCTCGGGATCATGATCGACGACCACCTGCAGCGCCTCAACGGCTGCAAGAACGTGCTGGCCGGCTCGGTCAACGCAGTGGCCGCGATCGTCTTCATCCTCGTCACCGACATCGACTGGAAGGTGGTCGCAGCCATCGCCGTGGGCTCCGTCATCGGCGGCCAGATCGGCGCCCGGTACGGCCGCCGGCTCAACCCCTCGGCTCTGCGCGGCATCATCGTGGTCGTCGGCATCGTGGCGGTGATCCGTCTGCTCTGAGGCGTTGACGTGGCCGTTCCGCTCCAGGGCCAACCGCGAAGCGACGCATCGCAACGTGTCGGCAGGGGTGACCTGGTGCGCGTCGCCTCTGGACGCCTAGCGATCGTCGACCCGTGTTTCACACCCGACAGCGGTGTAGTAGACCATCCCGCAATCGTGACAGCTGTACTGTTCGGTGTCGTTCACCACCGATCTGGGGCGGTTGACGGAGCCGCAATCTGGACATGCCATGCCTCTCAACTCGGTCATCACTCCCGCCGTAGGGGCACCGACTGGTCCCTCCTGAGCTGGCGACGAGAGCCACTCCGGAGCGAAGGGCTCATCTACCAGTCTGGATCTGAGATTCGTCAGCCTGGTGGAGATCACCCGGGCTATGTTGTTGACGATCCGATACCCGATGCGGCAGTCCTCGGCGAACAACTGCCTGAGCCGGTCTCCATCGAACGCCAGCAGCGTCGATTCTTCGATGGTCTTCACTGCGGCCGTGAAGATCCGGTCATCCAGTACCGCCGACCATCCGAACATTCCCCCCGGGCCAACCTCGTCGATGACTGCTTCCTGACCCTTCCGGCTCATCATCGTGACGCTGACCCTGCCGTCCGCCACCAGGTAGACGGTAGAGGCCGACTCGCCTTCCGCGATGACCCCGGAGCCTGCACCAAGCTTCTCGGGCGAGCCGATCTGCGCCAGCTCCGCCAGTTCCTTGTCGTCCAGGTTGGCGAAGAGCTCAAACCTCCTCAGTTCCTCAACATCCACCATGGCCATTCTCCCTTGGCATTCTCGGTTGCGCGATCTTGTGCTGTGTCCGGGGCTCCACCTCCTTGCTCTGACTGGTCCGGGCCTGACTCGACCCCGTCGTCGCAGATCCATGGTTGACCTTGCCCGTGATCGATGTGGCCGCGGGCGGCTGCATCGCGCCCTTCATGTCCGAGCCGCGCTGCCACTCGTCCGGACGAGAGGTACGTCAAGAAGGAGGAGACTCAGAAGTCCTGGCGTGAGCAGCAGTTCAATCGCAGTCACCGAAGCCCCCCCGCATCCGGTCTTCCTGTTATCCGACTCTTTTGCCCGGCGGGATGACGCTCAAACGAGACTCCCCCGACTATGCGGCTGCTGTGCCCGGGCGCGTGTGATGTCTCGACCCGCTGAAGAAGCACGGGGCAAGGTCGGCTCGACGTCGGCACTGAAGGCCAGGCGCTCGGCGCTGGGATCAGCCCAGGAGGGAGTGCACCACCGCGAGGCCGTCGGCTGCGTCGCTGCACCAGCCGTCCGCGCCCACGAAGTCCGCCGTGCGCTGATCGATCGCCGTCCCCCCGATCACCACCGGCAGGCGCCGCTCCCAGCCCGCGGCGCGCTCGCGCGTCAACGCGATCGTCTCGCGCAAGCTCTCGAAACCCGTGGTCAAGAGGCAGGAGAGGCCGAGCACGTCCGGGCGCTCCGCGACGACCGCCTGAGTGACGCGCTCCGGATCGACGTCGACGCCCAGGTCCACTACGGCGAAGCCGTGCGCGTCGAGCAGCGTGATGACGATGTTCTTGCCGATGTCGTGGATGTCGCCTTTGACGGTTGCCATGACGACCTTGCCCGATCCCTGCGGGCGTTCCGTCGTCGTCATCAGCGGCACCAGCAGGTCCGCCGCCCCGCGGAAGATCTCGCCGGCCATGATGAGAGCGGAGATGAAGTAGGTGCCGCTCTCGTACATCCCTCCGACCTGCTCCATGCCCGCGCGACACTCCTCCATGAGCCGGCGCGGGTCTTCGCCGGCTGCCAGCCGCGAGCGAACGGCAGCGAGGGTGCCCCGCTCGTCCATCTCCACGATCAGCCTGGTCAGGCTGGTCTCGGGTGGCGGAGTCATTCGCCTACACCTTCCCTGCGTCCGGAACGCCGACCGTCGTCGAGAGATCGAGGCGGTCGGACCTGCCGATGAACCGCCCCCAACTCACCGGTCGGCTGTCGAAGTCGTAGAAGAGATGCTCGATCACCCACGCCGGCGTGCCCGGCGCTTCGCCCAGATAGGCGGCCTCGCTCTCTCTGAGTGCGGAGGCGTGCAGCGAGAGGCGTCCGTACTTGAGGCCGGCCGCTCCTGCGCCGGCAAAGAGGTCCCGCAAGGCAGTCACGCCGAGCTCCGCCTCGACGAGCGGGCGCCTGGGGTCGAAGATGAGGTATTCGCTGTGATAGAGGACCGCTTCGCCGCCGCTGTTGAGGACGCGCTTGATTTCGATCAGGCGGGACTCGGTATCGACGGCGAGCTTGCGGCAAGCCCTGGGCGACGCGGGCACGATCCGAGCCTCGCGGATCTTCACCTCCGTCGCGGCGTCGTCGAGGTAGCGCCGCAGGCTGCTGAGGTCGAACGTCGCCGCCGCGAGCTCCGGCGCCTTGACGAAGGTCCCGCGCCCATGTTCGGTCACCGCCACCTGGTCCTGCACCAGCAGCGTCACCGCCCGGCGGACGGTCATGGGGCTGACGCCGTAGAGCTCACACAACTCCGCCTCAGAGGGCAGGCGGTCGCCGGGTCGATACTCGCCGGTCATGATGCGCTCGCGAATACCGCGCGCGACCTGTGCGTAGGGCGGCTCGAACGACGAACGGTCGATGGGCTTGAGCCTGCTCACGGATGCTCCTGGCTACTTCCCTAGACCACTAGGGCTCTTATCTGCTACGATACACCTTCGCTACTGTCGAATCCAGGGGGCGGCATGTCACAAGCTCTGACCGACGCGATCTTGGGGATGCGCATGGACGAGGCCGTGACGCTCGCCAAGCGTATGCTCGACGACGGCACGGACCCACTGGTCATCATCGCGAACGGCAGCGAGGCGATGGACGTGATCGGCCGGCGCTTCGCCGAGGGCGAGGCGTTCCTCCCCGAGCTCATCATGGGCGGCGAGATCATGAAGGCCATCACGACGGAGGTGATGCCGGGCGGCACCGGGCCTGCGGAGGAGAGCTCCAGGGGCACGGTCGTCATCGGCACCGTCCACGGCGACATCCACGACATCGGCAAAGACATCGTCGCGCTCATGCTGGGCATCGAAGGCTACGCCGTGCACGATCTGGGCATCGATGTGCCGGTCGAGGACTTCATCGCGGCCGTCAAGGAGCACGACGCCGACGTCGTCGGGCTGAGCGGGCTCCTCACGTTGGCGTTCGACGCCATGAGGAGCACCGTCGACGGCATTGCGGCCGCCGGCCTGCGCGACAAGGTCAAGATCATGGTCGGCGGCGCGCCTGTGGACGAGAGCGTGCGCGCGTACACGGGAGCCGACGGCTGGGGGAACGACGTGGGTCACGCCGTCAGGCTGGCCGCCGAGTGGACCGGCGGAGGCGCCTGATGGAGCGCATGGCAGGGGAGAGGCTCGGAGACCGCCTCGTCGCCGACTGGGTGAGTGGGGCGCACCTGCACTTCGCGAACGATGAGGTCCGGGAGAAGTACCAGGCCAGAGCGCAGCTCATCATCGACACCATCCGGCTCAAGGACACAGGCAGGATCCCGGTCATTCCGGCCGCCACCCAGAAGTTCGCCTTCGACTACGGTCCGGTGACCTTCAGGGAGGCGATGACAGAGTTCGACAAGGTGTTCGACGCCTACGTGCGTCAATACGAGGACACGGACTTCGACGCCTACGTCGGTCCGGAGTTCATCTACCCGGCCGGCATGTTCGAGGCGCTGCGCTGGAACCGCGTGCGCCTGCCCGGCGTCCACCTGCCCGACGACAAGTCGTTCCAGTTCGTGGAGGCCGAGTACATGAAGGCCGAGGAGTACGACGAGTATCTCGACGACCCCTCGGACTGGATCCTGCGAAAGTACCTACCCCGGCTTTCTCCGGAGCTCGAGCCGCTGGCTCAGCTGCCGCCGCTGCGCAACATGGTCACGTTCTTCCAGGGGTTGACGGACCTGGTCGTGGCCGCGGCCGAGAACCCCGGCATGGTCGAGGCCATGAAGGCGCTTCAAGCGTCCGGACGGGCTGTGCAGGAATGGTTCGCCTACCTGGGCCGCATCGACCAGGAGCTGGGAGGGCGGCTGGCCCTGCCGCACCTTCTGGGCCCCATGGCCCACGCGCCGTTCGACATCATCAGCAACTACTACCGCGGCTGGCGCGGCGCGATCGTCGACATGTACTCCAGGCCGGAGAAGATGACCGCGCTCATGGAGCGGTTGCTTCCCTGGCAGCTGCAGTACGGCATCGACGGCGCCAAGGCGCTCGGGCAGCCGATCGTCACGCTTTATCTCTACAAGGGCGCCGACGGCTTCATGTCCGAGGAGCAGTATGAGGAGCTCTACTGGCCGACGCTGAAGAAGCTCATCCTCGGCCTGGTTGATGAGGGTCTTCTGGTCTGGCTCTTCACGCAGGGCAAGTATGACTCTCGGCTGCACCACTTCAAGGAGATCCCCGCGGGGACTTGCCTCATTCACCTCGAGAGCGCCACCGACGCCTTCCATGCGAAAGAAGTGCTGGCGGGCTCGCAGTGTATCGAGGGCAACGTGCCCAGTTCGCTGCTCGCCACGGCCTCCGTGGACGAGGTCGAGGCCTACTGCGTGAAGCTGGCCGAGAGCTGCGGCAAGGGCGGCGGCTTCATGATGGACTTCTCCGCTTTCCTCGATGAGGCCAAGCGGGAGAACGTCAAGAAGATGATCGACGTCGCCCGCGCCTATTCGGGGGGCGGCGAGACAGGACGGATCTGACGCCGGCGGGGCCCTCCCGTCGTGAGGCCGTCTGATCCGCCTTCTCGGGCACTTGACGAGCGACGGCCCATCGGCTCGAAGGGTCGACCAGGAGCAGTTCGAGGCCAGCCGCGAAGTCTTCGTCGCGGCTCCAGGGAGACGTCCAGCCGGGCGGCTCGTGGACGCTCGCCTCCAGAACTGTGTCGAGGCGGGTCCTCAGGAAAGGTAGTTCGTTGGGCGGCTCACCCACGCCGCCTGACTCTAGCCACAGGTAGCCGAGCGTGAGGCTGAGGCCGGCATGAAGCAGGTGCAGCGCCTGATCCTCGAGCAACTGCGATCGCAGGAGCAGGTCGCGTGTCGACTTCAGGCGCTTCGTCAGTCGGGGAGAGGCGAAGGGACGGGAGGCTACGAGAGGGAGCGTGTTCGGGTGCGCCTGGAGAAGCCTGCGAACCGAGAGGAACGTGCCACGAAAGCCGGCGCGCCAATCCGTCTCAACGGTCGCTTCGTCGAGATCGTCGAAGACAGCGGCAACGACGGCGTCGAGGATCGCGGCCTTGTTGGGGTAATGCTTGTAGACAGCCATCGCCTTGAAGCCCAGAGCGGCCCCGAGATGGCGCATGTTGAGGGCAGGGAGGCCTTCCGCGTGTCGACTATCGCCAGGGCGACGACGACGATGCCCTGTTTGGTCAGTGGCTCGCGGCGGCCTTGGCTCGACGTGCTGGATTCGGACACGCGCGACCTCTGAAAGAGAATTTGACGGGCGTCCATTGTATGGTGTGCTCTTACATATTCAGCATACTGCCCGTCGAACCACGAGGCGGCCTATGCTGCGGGAGTCCCTCGAGAGCGACCGGAGCCTCGCCGACACCGAAGGCACGGGCTGTGCAGGTGAGGTAGGAGAGGGGCCTCATCGGCGTTTCGCTGCCCTCCTTCGGCCGCTGACCAGGAAGCTGGTGATGGCACGTTCACCGCTCCCGAACCGAAGCGTGAGCGCGCTTCTTCACGCCCGTGGCGGGGCGCCCGCTCGCCTTGATCGGACAGCAGCGCCCGCTCCCAGCAGAGCAGCCTCTCGAGCACCCTCGTCCTCGGCATCGTCGTTGGAGATAACCGATGCCGTTCCGATCATCGCGAACGAGATAGTCCTGGGGATAAGGCTGAGAGCCAAGGGATTCGATGCCGCTGTGCCCGAACGGGAGTCCGCATCAAGAAGTCCGGATGAGACGCGCTTCGAAGACTTGATGAACGACAGCGGCCCGGCCATCCAGACCCGCGGTCTCTCCAGGACGTTGGGCGGCCAGGCGGCGGTCGACGGTGTCGACCGGTCCATTCGGGAGGGCGAGCTGTTCTGGCTGTCCTGGGCTACACCGTGGCGTGCTTCGGCCTGGGGGTCCTCGCGTTCAGGCGGAAGATGGTGGGGTGAACCCGCCTGTGAACACATCCGCGACTGATCGGGGGAACACCGTGAAAGCCATCGTCCAGGATCGGTACGGCACGCCGGATGTCCTCCGGCTGGAGGAGATCGCCACGCCGGTGCCAAAGGAGGACGGCGTTCTGGTGCGTGTTCGCGCGGCCGCCATCCACTCAGGTGACTACTTCGGCGTGAGGGGCGCGCCCGTGGTCGCGCGCCTGTTCATCGGGTTTCCCAAGCCGAAGAAGGACTACGTCGTAGGGGCCGATGCGGCGGGGCACGTCGAGGCGGTCGGCAGGAACGTGACGCGCTTTCAGCCGGGAGACGAGGTGTTCGGCGAGCCCGGCGGCGCCTGCGCCGAGTATGCCTGCGCCGGCGAAGACAAGTTCGCGCACAAGCCGGCCAACATGACGTTCGAGCAAGCCGCGTCCGTACCCGTGTCGGCGCTCGCCGCCCTCCAGGGGCTGCGCGACGCGGGAAGGGTGCAGCCGGGCCAGAACGTCCTGGTCAACGGCGCGTCGGGAGGCGTGGGGACCTTCGCCGTGCAGATCGCCAAGGCGCTCGGCGCGAACGTGACCGGGGTGTGCAGTACGAGGAACGTGGACATGGTCCGAGCGATCGGCGCCGACCACGTCATCGACTACACCCAGGAAGACTTCACGCAGGGTGGGCCGCGCTACGACCTGATCCTCGACAACGTGGCGAACCGTCCGTTGTCCGCGTGCAGACGGGCGCTCACCCCCCGAGGGACCCTCGTGCCCAACAGCGGCCATGCCGGCATGGGCTACATCATCAAGGCGTTCGCGACCTCGCTGTTCGTGCGTCAGCAGGGTCGGCCGTTCGTCTCGACGCCGAAGACCGAGGACCTGATCACCCTCAAGGACCTCATCGAGTCCGGCAAGGTCACGCCGGTCATCGACAGGACGTACCCGCTGCCCGAGACTCCAGAGGCGTTCCGGTATCTGGGAGAAGGTCACGCCCGGGGCAAGGTCGTCATCACCGTGTAGCGCGTCAGCCAGGGAGGAGAGCGGTGGTCGAGCCGACGACAGACGAAGAGCAGTTGCGCCAGATGGCGCTCACGCGGATCAAGAAGCGCCGCGATTTCTACTGGCACCTCATCACCTACGTCCTGGTCAACGCACTCCTGGTCTTCGTATGGGCGCTTGGGCCTCGCGTCTCGTTCTGGCCGATGTGGGTGATGATCTTCTGGGGTATCGGTCTGGTGTTCCACGCCTGGTTCGCGTTCGGCAAGCAGGAAGCGACGGAGCCCGAGGTGCAGGCTGAGATACTACGGATGAAGGGACCCGGGCCGGGAGCCGGCGACTGACCAGTCCGATTGCTCGGCCCCATGTGGTTGCGGATGGTGAGGCCGGGGATTGCGGCGAACCGCTCACGGCCACGGCTCTGCCGGGACTCCAGGAGCGGTAGACGGCCGGCACCGCAGCTAGCGCGTGTCGGGAGGTGATCTGATGAAGGTTGGGCAGATCGGATTCGGACGAGCCGGTAGACCGGTGGCAGCCGTGCTCCTCGAGTCGAAGGCGACGCGGCTCCAATGGGTGCTCCGGCAATCGCGCACGCTCGAACACAGGTCCGTCCCGGAGTTCCTCGGGATCCCCTCCGAGGAGCCCGGACTCATCTATCCGACGAGCGAGTTCTCAGCCTCGGAGTTGCTCGACCGCTCGCCGGTCGATGTCATCGTGGACTTCTCCTCCGATGAGGGTGTCTTCTTCTACGGCGAGGAAGCGAAGCGGCGGGGCGTCACCATCATCACCGCCGTCTCTCACTACCCTGACGACACACTGGAGTACATCAGTCAGCTCGCCACCGAGACCCGCGTCCTGTGTTCGCCGAACATCACGCTGGGCGTCAACTTCCTCATCCTCGCCGCGCGGATCCTGCGCAACATCGCGCCGGAAGCGGACGTGGAAGTGATCGAGGAGCACTTCAAGGCCAAGAGCGGGGTGTCGGGTACGGCGAAGAAGATCGCCGATACGCTGGACCTGACCGAGGACGCGGTCAAGTCGATCCGCGCCGGGGGCATCATCGGCGTGCACGAGATCCTCTTCGGCTTCCCGTATCAGACGGTCAGACTCATGCACGAATCGATCGCGCGGGAGGCGTTCGGGACCGGCGTGCTGTTCGCCGCCCAACGCCTGCAGGACAAGCCCAACGGCCTCTACACGATGGAGGACCTGCTGGTGCCGTACTTCCGTCTCGACGCGACGGAGGCCGAGCTGGCGGAGGAGCGCAGGAGACCCTGGTGGCGGGTCTGGTGGGGCCGGCGGGCGCCGCGCGACGGATCCGAGGGAGAAGCCGCGGGCACGCCGGGCGCCGAGTAGCGCAGGGTCGGTCCAGGATCTTGGACGGTGCGGCACCGTCGCACTCCCCTCGTCCTTCGTGAACGAGGCGCTGTGGAAGGAGTCCAGAGGAGCAGACGGCGACATGGCCGGACCGCCAGGCTAGCCGGAGCGTTGAGCGCTGCAGGCCGGGAGCAGATTGGGGGTCCGCGTCTCGCCGGTCCCCGAATCGTCTCGTCATCGTGATGACACCCGACTCCCGGCGCTCGGAAACGTGCTCGAAGGCCGATTCGGGCCCCGCCCGGCGCTTCTCAGCGCCGGGCGGGGCCCTGTCCCCCTCGCTGTTCTCGCCGTTGGTCAGTCCACGTCGACGAAGATGGGGTTCGAGTAGAACCACAGGTCCGCCCACGGACGGAATTCGTCATTGAGGGTCGGTTCCTCGGCCGTTCCGCCGTCCTCGAGGTAGTCGGCCACTGGATTGCCTTGCGCATCCGTCTGACCGTCCACGCCGACACTCATGTTGGTGCCGCGGAGGCGGTAGTACATGTCTGTCGCGGCTTTGTTGACATCGTACGTGATGACGTTCCAGTCGCCGTCCGCGGTCCAGTCGTCGGCATCGAACCGGGCCACTACGGCCGTCGTCGAGTTGGTGCCCTTGGTCTCATACTCCTTGTCGCCTGCGTCGTACCGCTCGCCGACCTCCCCGGCGATGAGGTCAACGTGGTCGACCTCCGGGGCGTCGCCGTTGTTGTTCACGGCCGGGCTGCGGAATTTGATCGTGATCGTGTAGGCCTTGCCGGACTTGACCGCCAGAGTATCGCCCATGCCGGCAGACCCGTTGGCGTCGGCAGCTGAGAAGTCGAGCTCGTCGATCAGCTGGCCCTCGACGGAGAACGTCTTCCCCGAGCGTAGACCCGCGACGACTCCCTCGGCCGTGTACTCGTCGACCCAGGTGTGGTCCTTCGAGTACTCGCCCGGCCAGAACTCCTCTTCCTCATTGTGGAAGTCGGAGTCGCTGAACATCCACCACTCGCGCCCCTCGCCGAGGAGAGCGTCCCAGAGACCACCGACCTTCGCCACCATGTAGTCCGCGCCGCCGTAGGTGCGCGCGTACTCGAGGATCCGGTCCCAGTCGACGTCCCGGTTGGCCTTCTTGCCCTTCTTCGAGACGTAGATCTCGTCCTCGTCGTAGCCGCCGCGGCACGGCAGCTCCTTCTGCGACCCGGGGATGCCGCAGAAGCCGAAAGCGACGTCGGGCGCGGCGTCGTTGAAGGCCCGGAACTGCCCGACCGTCCACTTCAGCGCGCGCGACGGATGGCTGATGATCGCGTAGCTGCTGCCGGCGTAATTCTCCTGCAGCCAGGTCACAGCGGCCAGGGAGCCCTCCCAGGTATCGTTCTGCTTGACCAGCAGGTCGCCGGTCACCGCAGTCTGGCCGGCGCGGCTCATATCGAGGTCCAGCTTGTCGAACATGTACTCGAAGTCGCTGATCGCAAATGGCTCGTCGGCGACGATGCCGACCTTGGCCTCATCGGCGCTGTGAACGCCCCACTCCAGGCCCTGCACGATGACCTTCTCCTCATAGGCGGCGCGCTGACCTTCCAGCACCGGCCACCCAAAGTTGTAGAAGTGGTCGGGATCGTCGAGGAACATCCGCCACATCCAGATCGGCTCGTAGAGCTTCACGCCCAACGCGTCCTTCATCGACCAGCCGCCGTGATCGGCGGTCGCCACCCAGTCGAGCGCGCCGGTGTCGAAGGCGTGTTCGACCAACTCAGGAAACGTGGCGTCGCCGTCCGACATCCTTGTGTGGCTGTGGTGGTCGCCGGTGACCCATCTTTCTGCTGCCCGGGCGTCCGTCGTCCAGGCCGTCAACAGCAGCCCGAGGAGCATCACCCCGCACAGGATCCATAGTCGACGGACGCCGGAAGTCGTACACCGAGACATCAGGAACCCCCTCCTCTTGCCACGTAGCGGCGGTAGACCGTCGTCCGAGGCGTCGGCGCACGGCTCTCGCATGGGGCGTACGAAAGCTCATGCGGCGGTCACCTCGAACCGAAGGAACCACACCCGGGACCCTAGACAGCTGACAGTCGATTGTCAACATTATGTTCCGAAGGATGTTTTCTCGGTATCGCGACGCTCAGAGGTGTCTTCCCCGTGGCGTGCCGACGCTAGACCCAGACGGGGCTCTGCGTCTGGCGAGTCGCGCGACGAGGCGAACCCCGTCGGGCTGTATGTTGAAGACGAAGTGCGCGGGTCTTTACGACCCCGGCTCGGCACGGATCGGCGAGAGATTCGCGGTCCTGACACCGGTGCGTGCGCGGGCGCAGGCCGCGTCGCGCCGTTGGCGACGGGAGCCGCCGACGCAGACCAAGGTCGGCGGCTCAAGGAGTCGGTCGCGCGCGCCTCGGCTTCAGGCGGATTTCGGGCGGAGCCCGGTCCCGACGATCAGTCGGGAAGGACGAGGCGTACCGCTCAGGACGCGCGCCGTCGATGCCTCGATGGGCCTGCGTCGACGCATGAGTGGTCGGTGATGACGCCTGGCATGCCTCGGTGATCCCGCCGATCTGACGCCTCCATTGGGGTGGTCAGGCAGTTGGTGGACTCTCCGCGGACTGCTCAGGCTCCCCGGGGGACGGCATCCCAGGTTGATGACATGCGCCGGGGGTCGCCTGCCCGGTCAGGATGACACGGCAGGCTCGCGCAGTCGCCGGGACCCCTCACGGTTCTGCTCCTCGCCGAGCATCAGCCTGATCGTCGCGTAGGTGATGAGGACGACCACGAGTCCGAACACGGCGGTGAGCTGGTTCTGGTAGAAGACGAAGAACTCGGTGACGAAGATGGTGACCAGCAGCGCCCGCTCGAACCAGCGGTAGGCGGCCAGGCGCGAACGGCGCCAGCGCACGAGGCCGACGGCGGCCAGGGCGCCGGCGACCGCGGACGAGACGACCTGACCGACCGTCCAGAAGTTGAGCTCGAGCGACTCCGACTGTCCTGCGACGGCGGCGACGGCAACGACCACGGCTGCGAGGAGACCTCCCAGGGCGACGAGCACGAACCAGCCGACGAGCAGCACCTTGAACCAGCGCCACCCGAGGAGCGACTCGTAGAACGTCCGCAGGCGCGCCTTGAGGCGCAGGTACAAGCGCGGAGGACCCTTCGCCGTCGGGTGCATCGCAGCGAGCAGCTGCCTCAGGTCCCGCACCATCGGGTCGGTCTGGTCGCAGAGCGCGAGCAGGGAGAGTGCTTCGGTGCGTTCCACTTCGTCCAGGTCGCGCATGGCGGCCTCCTGGGCCAGGCTCAGAGCGTTGACCAGGGCCGCCTGCGGCGAGAGAGGAAGCCCGCGGACGATCGCCAGCCCGACCAGAAAGAGCGCGACGAACACCAGGTAGATGACGGCAACGGCGGGCTGGAAGAAGTAGTCGTTGTCGGACGTGATGAACTTGCCCAGTTCGTCGATGAAGAGGCCGAAGCCGATCCCGGCCGAGAGCGTCGCGAGCAGCTGCCACAGCCGGCCTCTCATGGTCATGAGGATGACCAGGGCGATCAGCATGCCCAGCCCTCCCCAGAGCAGGTGGGCGAAGTGGATCTTGCCGCCGCCGAGCTGCGGCCACCCGGTGGCCGCCAGGGCGGCGCGCACGACGAGGATGGTGGCGATGGCGACGACCAGGAAGAGCTCGAGGTCGTGCCCGGCGTAGATGCTGCGCACGAAGAAGGATCGCTTGGGTGGGGCAGATTCGGCTGCGGTCGTCTCCGAAGAGGACATAGGGTCTTCGCTCCCCGTCGCTGCGTGGGCGCACCTCGGACTCTGACGGTGACTCTACATCGGGGCATGCACAACGTGAATCGGAAGGGTTCGCCGGGCGGGAGACCCCGGGCGCCGGATCGGCGGTGTGCGGGCGCCACAGCAGCTCATGTGCGACGGGCGCCCTCGGGTGTCGAGGTGCCGTCGTCGGCCGGGCCCGTTTCGCCCGAGTCGGCGCGGGCGTGGCCCGGCTGGCAACGGCCCACCAGTTTGGGGCTTCCGGCACGGGCAAAGAGAAATCTGAGGGGACCAGTCCGTGTACGTCTCCAGACTATCGTGACGCGAGACGAGGAGGTGGTCATGGTGAGGGTTGCCGAATGGATCTTGGGAGGCGTCGGCGCCATCGCGGTCTTCCTGGGCTTGTTCGTTCTGCTCGCGGGAGAGGACCAGTACCTGGGCGTCGTGGGTTCCACGTGGCGAGTGGGTGACATCGCGGCCGCGTGGGGCTTCGGGTTGCTGCTTGGCGGCGTGGTGCTGCTGGCCGTCGTCGTGGCGCTGGCGGTGCGGGATCTGCGTCAGTCGCGGCCGAGCGAGACGCAGGGCGAGCTCGCGGGGTTGTTGACGCATGTCGCCATCTTCACGGCGGTGAACGCGCTCCTTTGGATCGAGGATATCGCGACTGGTGGCGGGCTGGAGTACGCCTACTGGGTCACCATCCCGTGGGGCATCGGGCTCCTCGCTCACGTCGTCGCCTACGTGGTCGGCGCCCGCCCGGTGCTTCGGCACCACTGACGGGCGGGCCTTCCTCGGGCCAACGCGGCGGGCACAGACGGCGACGCCGAGACTCTGGTCGCGCGGGCGATTCCCCTACGTCGGGAAGCGTCGGCGCGTCGTTTGCGGCGCACGCGCCTCGAGCCTGACGCGTCGCTCGTCCCACATCGTCCGTCCTCGGCGTCGACCGGCGTGGTACTCTCTCGCCGAGCAGGGACGCATGGACTGCACTCCCTTGGCAGTCCGTGGGATCGTGATTCCATCTGCAGGGTCGGGCGTCGCCTCGACACGAGGTGACGCCCAAACTCAGGATGTGGCTCGCCGCGTCGGACTGCCAGCTGCGCGTCCGATCAGATGGCCCGCGGGCGCGGTCGTGAGGATGAAGGAGATACCAGTGGAGCTTCGTGAGGAGATCGACCCCGGCGTCTGCGGGTTCGATACGGTCGTCACGGCCACGAGCGACGACGGCAGGCACGTGACGTTTGCATTCAAGACCGGCTGCGAGATCATCGTGGAGTTCGAGAGGCAGCTCAGGGAGATCTCGCCGGTCGACGCGATCCAGACGCTGAGTCCGGAGGAGAACCCCGTACTTGCGTTGGCGAGAGAGATGCTGCAGGCGACGGGATGCTGCGAGGCCTGCGTCGTGCCGATAGGTGCGGTGAAGGCCATGTACGTCGTGACGAACCTTGCTCTGGCCAGGGACGTCTCGCTGAAGCTCGCCTAGCTCGTCCTGTCCCCGATCGGTCACGACACCCAGCGGAGGCGTCCGGCACTGCCTCGTGCCGCCGGCCGTCCTCGACTCAGGCCGGCGGAACTCGCCACATCGGTAACATCGTCGGCCCTCCGTGAGGGACCGCGATGGGTTCGCGTGCCCGGTACCCGTGGCCCTGGTAGAAGGGGACGAGCGCCGCGCGTGTGGCCTCCCCGCACGCCGGCATCTTCTCAGCAGCGCAGCGATCGAGCATGTGCCGGAGCATAGGCGAGCCAGTCCCCATGCCTTGACGGGCGGGGTCGATGCCCACGAAGAACAGGTAGTAGTACGGCGTCTTCGGAGCATGCCGCTCTATCTCGTCGAATCCTGAGAGCCGCGACGGCACGTTCGTGGGTCCGAACGCCCGCAGCGCCTGCCAGAGAAAGCGTGCCGTGGCGACTGCACCGAACGGCATCGTGAGCTGTCGCAGGCACACCGTGGTGAAGCGGCGCATCCCGTCGTCATGTCTGGAATCCGAGCGCACCAGCCAATCGACGAATGGATCCTGCGCGAAGACACGAACGAGCGGATCGACGGCGCGGGGCACCCCATCCTCGGCCAGCCTGCGAAGCGCGATGGGTGACTCCACGGCGGGCCTGAAGATATGGGCATGGGTGTCCTCAGGGCGTCGTGTGCCCGAACCCGAGCTTCCTGCCGACCAGATCGGCGCCGACGCGCAGCTCCGCACGCACGAAACCGCCGTGCGTCCGCAGCATCGCCCGGAACGCCTCGATCGCCGCGTCCAGCTGCTCGTCGCTCACGACGAGCAGAGGCTCATAGCGGATCACCGCCAGATTGTTCAGCGTGAACGCCGTGATGGTGTGCTGGTCGCGGAGGTGTCCGCCCGACACCTCGGCGGCGAAGTTCTCGCGGCTCAGCTCCCGGGCGATGCGCGACTCGGCGAACTCCACGCCGATCATGAGGCCGCGGACGCGCACGTCGACGACGGCCTGGCAGTCGGCGGCCGCTTCCCGGAGACCTGCCAGCAGCCGCTCTCCCTCTGCGACGCATCGGGGAGCCGTCATCGCGTCCACCGGCCTCCCCGGTCACGGGCACCTTCGCTTGTGGAGCGACGCCGACGACGCGCAGGGGCACGCCGTGCGTGCCCGCGTAGTGCTACTGTCCCACGAGCAGGAACCGGTCCATGGCGGAGGTCGCCGTGGCGGGTCCTCTCCAAGGTGGGGCGGTGAGGTGCGATGCTCGACGACATCCTTGCGCCGGGCCTGTCAGTCGTCTTCTGCGGCACTGCGGCCAGCGCACGGTCCGCGGCCGTCATGCAGTACTACGCGGGGCGGGGCAACAAGTTCTGGCGGATCCTCCACCAGACCGGTCTGACCCCGCGGCTTCTCGCGCCGTCGGAGTACCGGTCGCTTCCCGAGTTCGGGATCGGGCTCACGGACATCGCCAAGGGACAGTCCGGCTCCGACAAGGACATCGTGTTCGACGCCCGCGGAGCCGAGAGCGTGCGCGCGAAGGTGATGCGCTTTCAGCCGCGCTTTCTCTGCTTCAATGGCAAGCGCGCGGCACAGGAGTTCCTCCGCCGCAAGGACGTCCACTACGGCCGTCGTTCGGAGCGCGTCGGCGCGACGGCTCTCCACGTGCTGCCGTCGACCGCCGGGTCGGCGAGTGGGTTCTGGGACGACCAGCGCTGGCACGAGTTCGCGCAGATGGTCAGGGCGCCGTCGCCCTAGCCGGGGCGACGGACTGTCTCTCCTGCGCCGCAAACGACGCGTGGGCTACCATGGCCGGTGGAGCGGCGAACGGGTCAGGTCCCCGGGGGGTCGCGTTGCGTACCGGGCGCCGTGGCTCCGCAGGCGCGCGACAGATCAGCAGGGGGCTCCGGCTCCCGGCGACGGCAGGAGGCAGGGATGACCGCAGAATCGGAGCGCACCGGAGACGTCGTGATGACGCGAGCCCAGCAGCGGTTCGCTTCGTGGACGGCCGACGTCCTCGTCTACATCATCGTGCTCAACCTCTTCGTCGAGTTCGTCGACACGATCGTGATCGATTCCTTCTGGATCTCGATCCTCACGGCCGTGCTGCTGAAGCTGCTGCTGGACGCCGTCATCGGCGTTGAGCACCGCGTCGCGGCCTTCTTCCGCGCCAGGGAGGGCGGCGTCAACAAGGCCCTGGGCCTCGTGTCGGTGTTCGCGATCCTGTTCTTCAGCAAGTTCCTCATCCTCGAAGCGGTCAACTTCGTCTTCAGGGATCACGTCGAGCTCGGCCACTTCGTCGAGATCATCGCGCTCATCGTCGCCATGATGCTCACTCGACGTCTGGTGCAGGCCGTCTATGAGCGGCTCGGCCAGGCGGCCCGCTGACGGGCGTCAGGGCCGGCTCTCAAGACGAGCTTGGCCGCGCCCTCAGGCGCTCGCCATCAGGCGCGAGGGACTGACCGGCCTCTCGCGGCCTTGTGGAAGATGCAGCCAAGCCCGCGGTCGACGATGAGGTCCAGGCACTTGTTGCACGAGATGCACGCCGCGGGCTTGAGGTCGCCGTCGCGCCAGCGCTGCGCGAGGTGGGGCTCCCGGATGAAGGGGCGGGACAGCGAGACCGCGTCGACATGTTCCAGCGCCTCAGCGATCCTCAGAGGATCGCGCCAGCCTTCGACGGAGATCACCGGGCAGCGGACGCCGGCCTTGATGGTCAGCGCGTAGTCGAAGAACCTGCCCTCGGGGATGGGCGCCGGCAGGATGTGGTCCCAGCCGCCGCGCCTGGCGCCCTCGGGTGTGCCGGCGCTGACCTCGATGGCGTCGATGCCCAGCCGGTCGAGCTCGGCGGCGACCAGGGCGGCTTCGTCCGGCTGCACGCCGCCGGCGTAGCCGTCGTGGGCGCTCATCTTGACGAAGACCGGAAAGCCGGGGCCGACGGCCCCGCGCACGGCTTCGAAGACCTCGTACAGGAGGCGGGCCCGACGCTGGAGCGAGCCGCCGTAGGCGTCGCCGCGCCGGTTCCGGGCCGGGCTCAGGAACTGGTCGATCAGGTAGCCGTGCGCGGCGTGGATCTGCGCGGCGTCGAAACCGGCCTGCCGGGCTCTCGACGCCGCCCGCGCGTAGTCGTCGACGACGCCGGCGATCTGTGCCCTCGTCAGCGCCCGCACTGGGGCTTCGCAGACGGGGTCGATCGTCGCGTCAGAGGGGCCGTACGGCCCGTCCTTCTCGGCCACCATGACCGGCCGGAGCGTAGAACCACTGTGCAGGAGTTGCACGGCAAGCAGTCCGCCGGCCGCGTGCACCGCGTCGCACATCCGGGTGAGCGGCTCGACCAGCGCGTCGTGGTCGATGCCGGTGACGTTGGTGGCTCCCCGCCCCTCGCGGGAGATGAAGGCGCTGCCGGCGACGACCAGGCCGACGCCGCCCCGGGCCAGCTCGGCGGTGAGGTCGATGAGCCGCTGCGTGGGGGCGCCGTCGAAGGTGGAGAGGCCCTCCTCGGTGGCGCTTCGGACGAGGCGGTTGGGAATCTCGAGCGGCCCCAGTCGCCAGGGGCGGAAGATGCTGCTGATGTCGCTCTGCTTCGGGTGGTTCTTCGCCGAGGGCGTCACCCTGCGTCCTCTTGCTCGCGTTCGTCCAATGGTCTGCCCGCCGAGGCCTGAGGCCGACGCTGGGCGAGGCGACGGTACCATACGCTTGCGCTCGTGGCGCTCGGGCCGGGTCCTTCCCCGCCGGCAAGCCCGCGCCGCTCCCTCCACCTGTACGACCTTGCTCCCCGCGACTCCCCTGGTAGACACTTGGAGTCGCATACCAGTACGGGCCGGGCTCCAATCAGCGATCGGGGAGGCGGGATGAAGAGCGGCAGCCACGGGGATCCAGGCGAGCGGGAGCCGTCGGGCGCTCCCGAAGAGGGGTCGCCCGGCGCGCAGGCTCCCGCCGCCGACGCCCGGCTGATGCCGGACGAGAGGGGCATGACCGCCGGCGCCCGCCTGGCGCTGACCGCGGCCTGCGCCGTCGTCGTCATCATCGGCATGCGCATCACCGCCGAGGTCATCGCCCCCGTCATCCTCGCCTTCGTGGTCACCGTCGCGATCGCACCGGTCCTCGGCTGGTTCATGCGCCGCGGGCTCTCGCGCATGAGCGCCTACGCGCTCACGCTCACGGTCACGCTGCTCGCGGCGCTGTTCACCGTCGTCCTGCTGAGTGCCTCGCTGGCCAGCTTCGCCCTCGGCCTGCCCGACTACGCCGACGAGATCCAGCCCTACTGGGACTGGGCGGTGCGCTTCTTCGACACGCTGGGCGTCGACCTCAACAGCCTGTTCTCGCTCAAGGACCTCGACCCCAAGTCGCTGGTCGAGGCCGGCGTCGCCCTCATCGGCAGCCTCACCAGCCTGCTCTCCGTGCTCACCCTGATGGGCTTCGTCTTCGCCTTCATGCTGCTCGACGCGACCACCATCGCGCGCAAGCTCGAGGCGGGGATGCTGGGTCGCGCCCTCGGCGCCGCCGTGCGCCTCACGACCGAGCTGCGCGCCTTCGTCAAGGTGACCGCCTACCTGGGCGCCGCGGTCGCCATCCTCGAGACCATCCTGCTGCTCGTGCTCGGCGTCCCCAACGCGCTCCTCTGGGGCCTGCTCTCGTTCTTCCTCAGCTTCATCCCCTACGTCGGCTTCATCCTCGCCCTGATCCCGCCGGCCCTGCTGGCGCTGATCACCGGCGGCTGGGTCGCGGCGCTTGTCGTGATCGGCGGCTACGTCGGCATCAACACCGTCTCGGACAACGTGATCAAGCCGCACGTGATGGGCACCGAGACCAACCTCTCGCCGCTCACCGTCTTCGTCTCCCTGGTGCTGTGGGGCTGGGTCCTGGGGCCGCTCGGCGGCCTGCTCGCGGTGCCCATGACGCTGATCGTCAAGGACCTGCTCTTCGAGGTCTACCCCGAGTGGCACGGGCTGGCGATGCTGCTCGGCAACCCTCCCGAGGAGGCGGCGGCGTCCGCGGGGAGCGGGCGAGATGGTCGCGAGCCGGAGGCGGGCGGCTCGGGAGCCGCGCACCCCGCCGCCGCGACCAACGCACGACCCGAGGAGGCTTCATGAACGGCGCCGCGAAGCTAGCCTGATAGGCTGACGACCTCACAGGAGCATGAGACGTGTACCGCTCACGACATAGACGACGCCTCGCTCTGACCATGACGGCGGCGCTCGCGCTGGCGCTGGCCGCGTGGCTGTGGCCGGCGGGCGCAGCCGGCCCGGCCGTCGCCCTCGAGAACGAGCCGCTCTTCCTCGACCTCGGGGCCAGGCAGCTGATGGGCGGGTCCGACTGGTATCACGCCCTGGAGGTCGTGGCCGCGGTCAACAAGACGCCTCCCGAGGTCCCGCTTGTCCTGCTCCTCGGTGGATCGTGCGCCCGCGAGTGCAACGTCAGCGACACGTACTGGGCCGCCCAGGTGGATCGCCGTGGCGGCCCCCAGGTCGTGACCTACAACATCGGCTCGCGCAACCAGACCTTCTACGAAGACGTCGCCCTCGTGAAGGGTCTCCCCAGGGTCCCCACCATCGTGTTCATCGGCGTCAACCTGGGGCGCTTCACGTCGCCGTACACCACCAAGAACGTCCCGCTCACGCCTCACCCGGAGAAGGCCGCCAAGCACGGGCAGCACCACTACAGCAAGGCCCGCATCCTTACGCGCGCCCGGAAGAAGGCACTCGTGCGGGATTGGCTCAAGCGCCGCTACCCGGTCTTCAAGGCCCGCAACGCGTACAACCTGCGCCAGCTCGACCGCCTCATCCGCGCCTGCAAGCGGCGCGGCTTCCACCCCGTCTTGCTCGACCTGCCGCGCAACACGGTCGTCATCCGTGACTCCTTCTACCGTCCCGTCCAGCGCTATCACCAGGGCTGTCGCGCGCTGGCCGGGAAACACTCCGTCCCCTACGTCAACTTCGTGGGCAAGGCGCGCCTCGCGAACCGCGACTTCTTCGACCTCGCCCACCTCGTCGAGCCCGGGAGGGTCAAGTATCAGCGCCTGCTCTCGGACACGACGGTGCGCATGATAAAGCGGTACGACATGGCGCCCGGACCGACCCCGACCCCCACGCCGACCCCCACGCCGACGACCGAACCGTCGCCCACGCCCTCTTCGTCAGGCTCTGGGGTACCCAGCCCGTAAGCGACGGTTGCGCGCCTCGCACACCGCGAGGCGATGACCTGAGCGCTGTCATCCCGCTCCAGCGTCGACCGCCTGGCGAGGCCGAAGCAGTGGACGCCGCGGCGCTTCGCGATCGACGCATGGCGATCCATGGGAGGGACCACGCGAGTACTGCTCGCGACTATGGGGGAGTACGACTTCGTGAGCGTTGGTGAAGCGCCCGGCGACGAGGTCGCGGCCACGTTCGCGCCGCCGTGCGGTCGACTCCTGTCAGAGCCCGCGCGGATCGCCTCGAGGACCTTGCGCTTCCGCGGCCGGTCGGCTAGCTTGCCGCCATGGGATACTCGGTCTTCCGGCCCGACGAGCGCCAGTTCCGGCCGCCGCAGCGCGGCGACCAGCGGAGGAGCCTCGCGCCGCTCTCAGGGGCCCTCCAAGAGATGCGCGCCAACATCTGGCGGCTGCCGCCCGGCTCACGCAACGCCCGCCACCTCGAGCGCGTCCAGGAGGAGATGTTCGTCGTCCTCGAGGGCACCGCGACGCTCCTCGTCGGCGATCCGCCAGAGTGCGTTGAGCTTCCGTCCGGCTCGGTCGCCGTCGTCGAGAAGGAGACCGCCCTGCAGCTCCTCAACGAGGGCGAGGCCGAGATCGTCGTCCTGATCGTCGGCGCCCCGCCGGAGGAGGGCAGGGCGGAGTACCTGCCCGACGTGAGCTAGCCCGAGTCGAACCCTGAGTCGCGCCATGGGGCGCCTGGTTTGGAAACTGCTTGACAAACGAGTTCCCAGGGTGGAAACTACAATCGCATTGAGTTTCCAACCAAGCAGGTCGGGCGCATGAGCAGTACGAGACAGCGGATCGCAGAGACCTTCGGGCAGCACGTGGAGACCCACGGCTACGACAAGACCACACTCGACGAGATCGCCCGCGAGCTGAAGATCTCCAAGAAGACGATCTACGTGCACTTCGACGGCAAGCGCGACATCTACGCGCATGTGGTCGCGCGCCAGGCGCAGCAGATGAAGTTGCAGCTTGCGGCCGCCGTGGCTCCACTGCCGACCTATGCGGCGCGAATGGAGGCGGCCGTGAGATCGTTGCTCGACGTGGCCAGGGCACACATCGCGAACACCGGCGAGGACGAGTGGCTGCGCGAGTACGAGGTCGCGGCGGATGCGTATCGCAAGGCGAGTGGGGACCTGCTGCGCGAACTGGTGCAGGGCGGGATGGACGCCGGCGAGTTCAACTCCGGTGACGCGTCGCTGGTCGAGAAGATGGTCGCCGCGATGATCGTCGAGTATCTCCTGCTGGTGAATGCGGACCCATCGTACGACCGCGACACGGAACTGCTGGAGCGGATCGGGAGGTTCGTGAGCTAGATCAGTCAGTCGGCACGTCGGGCCGCATCGAGGTGCGGCCTTCTTCAGACCCCATGGAAACTCAAGACGAAATGGGTTTCCACGAACGAAGGAGTAGTCCCATGCGCAAGATAGCCTCGATCCTCGTCCTGCTGCTCGGCGCCCACCTCAGCCTGACCGCGCTGGTGCCTGCGGCGGCCGGGCAAGGTGCGCCGCCATGGTGGGTCGGAGGCGGCCTTCTCTGGCCGTTCTTCGCCGACACGAGCACGCTCCTGCCGGCAGGCGACCTGCGCGACACGCTCACGCCGCTGCTCGGGATCGCAGCGGCGATGTGCCTCGTGCTGGCCGCCGGCGCCCTCCTGGGATGGCTCGTGCCGGCGACGTGGTTCCGGGGGCTCGTCGCCGCCGGGGCCGTGCTGTCCATCGCGCTGCAGGTGGTCTGGCTCTCCGGCTGGACGGTCCTCCCGCTGCTGGTCGACGCCGCGCTTCTGTGGGCGGTGTTCGTGAGGCACGCGACGGTCGGCAGCCTGCGTGGGCAGGCGGCGCTGAGGTCATGACAGCAGGATCGAGAAGCCGGGAGACGCTCGGCCCGCGCGAGAGTTGCGCGCGGGCCGAGCGCATCACGCCGGGTGGTCCCGGAAAGGAGAGCGGGGAGATGAGCAGGATCCTGCGCTGGAGCGTGGTCGCGTCGGCCGCGGTGGCGACTCTGTTCGCGGGTGCGTACCTCCGCGACATGGTTCGAGCCTATCGACGGGTCCGGGGAAGGAGCACGGTCGTACCTTCGTCCTGCGGCGACATCGAGTACACCGAAGGTGGGTCCGGGCCCCCCGTACTGGTGATCCACGGGAGCGGCGGCGGCTACGACCAGGGCGAGCTTCTCGTGCGGGCGCTGCTGGGTGACCGATTTCGCTGGATCGCGCCATCGCGCTTCGGCTATCTGCGTTCGACGTTCCGCGAGGGCGCCACCTTCGACGATCAGGCGCACGCCTACGCGCGTCTGCTCGACCACCTGGGTGTCGACGAGGTCGCGGTCGTCGCGCTCTCTCATGGCGGCCCTTCGGCACTTCTCTTTGCCGCGCTCCACCCCGAGCGGGTGTCGTCGCTGACGCTCATCTCCTGCGGGGTCGCGTCTTCAGACACGCGAGACCAGGCGCAGGCGGGCCGGCGAGGCGACATGCTGATGACCGTCTTCAAGCACGACGCGCTGTACTGGGGCCTCACCAAGCTGTTCAAGCGGCGGGTCAAGGAGTTGATGGGCGCCGACGGCGCGGTCGTCGCCGGCCTTACGCGCGAACAGCGCGCACTGGTGGACCAGGTCCTCGATCACATGAATCCGGCCTCGCCGCGCGCCGCCGGTGCTGCATTCGACAACAAGGCTGCGCTGCCGAACGAGCGGATCGCCGCGGTCCGGGCCCCGACCCTGATCTTCCATGCCAGGGACGACACCCTCCAGCTCTTCCACAATGCCGAGTTCGCCGCTTCCATGATTCCAGATGCGAAGCTGGTCAGCTTCGAACGGGGGGGTCACCTTCTCATCGGCGTCGAGCGGGCGACCATCCGCGGGGCCATGCGGAGGCACATCTTGGATCACACTGGCGAGCAGTCCTCGCTCGGCCCGCGGTCAGCAAGGTTCCCCACGGCCGCCGTGGGTTGCAGCGTTCCGGTAGCGCTCTGAAAGACGCACGCCATCAGAAGCAGGCAACGAAGGGCCGAAGGAGCACGACGCCCAAGGCTACGCACCGACCGATCCGTTGAAGATGCGCCGGTTCGCGGGAATCTCGACGTTCCTGCGGCTTCCCCACGTGAGCGACCTCGCGGGCGTCGACGTGGCGCCCATCGCCCTCGGCGGCGATCACGGCGTGCTGCTTGCCGAGTTGCGGGCCGCCGCGCAGCGCTACGGTCCGCTCGCCCTGATCCAGTTCGACTCTCACCCGGACATGTGGGACCAGTATCTCGGTCAGCGCTACGCCCACGGCACGGTCGTGCGTCGGGCCGTCGAGGAGGGCCTCATCGACCCGTCGCGCTCGACGCAGCTCGGACTGCGCGTCGGCCTCTACGCCCCCATGACTACGACGAGGCGCGCGACATGGGCTTCACCGTGGCGCCGTGGGAGGAGGTGGCGCAGCGGGGGGCGGAGACGATCGACGCGGCGGTGGATAGCGCCGCAGGGCGGGCGTTTCTCAGCTTCGACAGCGACTTCGTCGACCCCGCCTTCGCCCCCGGGACGGGGACGGTGGAGGTCGGCGGGCCGACCTCGGCTCAGGCGCTCTCCTTGCTGCGCGCCCGCCGCGGCCTGGGGCGCCTGTTTTCGGGGATGCCCGTCGCGGGGAGTCTCTGACTGACACGAGCTCCGACCGACCGGGGTTCAGACGATTGAAGGAAGGCACGAATGGGTGAGCCTGCGGCCGAGTCGCTGGAATACGACGTCATCGTCGTGGGGTCGGGGCCGGCGGGCATCTCGGCGGCCATCAACGTCGCCAACCGCAAACGCACGGTAGCCTTGATGGCCGGGCAGGCGCCGCTGGGACGCATCAGCAAGGCGCCCGCGATCTCCAACTACCTTGGCTTCGCCGCCGCGAGCGGAGAGGATCTGGCGGCGGCGTTCATGCGGCACCTGGATGAGTTCGACGTGCCGCTCATCGGGGAGAAGGTGTCGAAGATCATCCCCGACGAAGAAGGGTTCGTGGTCTTCAGCGAGCGGCAGGTCTATCACGCCGGCGCCGTGGTGCTCGCCACCGGCGTGTATCGCGAGGCTGAGATCGAAGGAGAAGAGGACCTCGTGGGACAGGGGGTGAGCTACTGCGTGACCTGCGACGGCAGGCTGTTCGCGGGGCGCCGTGGGGCCTTCATCAG
Source organism: uncultured Thermoleophilia bacterium (assembly GCA_963699725.1). Lineage (GTDB taxonomy): Bacteria > Actinomycetota > Thermoleophilia > UBA2241 > UBA2241 > CAIXSE01. The sequence continues at coordinate 16,036 of CAVOVA010000015.1, read as the reverse complement.
CTACGCTCCCGAGGGCGAGGAAGAGGCATCGGCTCTGGCGGAGGACTACGGGGTCAAGGTCACGTACATCCCCCTGTACGAGGGCGACTACCGCCTCCCGGAGGGGGTGCGCCTGCTCGCGGGAGCGCGACCGACGGCACTGACGCGGGTGGACGGCCAGATGCAGGTGTCGCTGCCCGGCGAGGAACTGCAGGTCGAAGCGGTGTTCATCTACAAGAACAGCGTCTCTCCGCGCACGCTTCTCGAGGGACTCGCCTCCGACGGCCGCCACGTGACCGCCGGCAGACACATGGAGACCAATGTGCCCGGAGTCTTCGCGGCGGGGGACTGCGCGGGCGAGCCGTATCAGACGGCCAAGGCCGTGGGTGAGGGTCAGGTCGCGGCGCTTGAGGCCGTGCGCTTTCTCCGGAGGAGGACGGGGACCGCCCCCGCCGCTCCGGACGACGCGGGTCGGGGGCGAACGCAGCCATGAGGGCGAGCGTGCACACGTAGTAGGGCTCTCCGGACGCCCTTCGGCTCATGGACGTGGAGCGGCTCGTCCCGAGGGACGATGAGCTCCTGCTCCGCGTCCATGCGACGACCGTGAACCGGACCGACTGCGGCTCTCTTCGGGCCCAGCCCTTCTTCATCAGGGCCGTCAGTGGTCTTCTCCGACCCAGAGCGACCATCCTCGGCAGGCGAACCGGCCGCAGAGGTGGAAGCGGCACGCGGGCGTCACGTCGTTCAAGCGTGGCGACCAGGTCATGATTCGCGAGGACTGCCGCGGACCGGTGTGCGGTACAAGGCATCAGTGCGGTCCGACTCCCGACCGCCGTGCAGGAGACAGAGGTGCTTGCGATGGTGACGGCGGATGAGATAGGTCAGATCGGTGTCTTCGCCGCCCTCGATCTGGTCCACCGCGAGTGGCTATCCCGCGTCGCGGCCGACATCACCCTGTCACCGGGCGAGTATGTAGTGCAGGAGGGCGACGAGCGCGCGCTCTTCGCGCTGCTCGAGGGTCGCATCGAGGCGGTCAAGGCAAGCGATGGGGTGGACCGCGTCATCGGCGTGAGACACCCGGGCGATATCTTCGGCGAGGTGTCGATCACGCTGGGAACGGCCCATCCGGCTGGTTTCCGGGCCGCGGAGAAGTCGCGGCTGCTGCGGATCGAGCCGGGGGACTACCATGCCGTCGCCGCCGCCGCTCCGGATCTCGCTCGCGAGGTCGGCAAGCTGGCAGCACAGAGGATCAGCGGCGCGCGAGGTCTTCAGGGTCTCGCGGCCGAGCCGCCACCGCCCCGGGCGCTCCTGCTGGGGCGGCGGCACGATGCCGCGTGCACGGAGCTGCGGCACTTCCTCGAGCGCAACCAGATATCGTTCAGGCTGCTTGCGCCCGATGCGCCGGACACGGCCGAGTTATGGGGCGGCCCGCTGCCCGACGAGGGTGACTGCCCGGTGATCCGCGTCATCGGCGGCAAGACGGTCGTGCGGCCGCAGCTACGCCGAGTGGCCGAGCTCCTGGGGCTGGGCACCGAGCCGGCTGCCGCGGAGTACGACGCGGTGATCGTGGGCGCCGGCCCATCCGGACTGGCGGCGGCCGTGTACGGGGCGTCGGAGGGGCTGCGGACGATCGTGATCGAGCGTGAGGCGCCCGGCGGCCAGGCTGGTACTTCATCGCGGATCGAGAACTACCTCGGGTTTCCGTCGGGCGTCTCGGGGGACGAGCTGGCGAGCCGTGCCCTGCAGCAGGCGCGCAGACTCGGCGCCGAGATCCTCGTGACCCGGGAGATCACGCGGATCGACCCGGCGACGCATGAAGTGCGTCTCGACGGCGGCGACGTGCTGCGTGCCCGAGCTGTCATTCTCGCGTGCGGTGTCACGTGGCGGCGCCTGCCGGTCGAGGGCTTCGAGCGCCTCGCCGGCAAGGGTGTCTTCTACGGTGCTGCTCGCAGCGAGGCGCCGAACAGTCACGGCCTCGACATCCACATCGTAGGTGCGGGCAACTCCGCCGGGCAGGCGGCCCTGTTCTTCTCCACTCACGCGCGGAGCGTGAGCATCCTCTACCGGGGCGACGGGCTCGAGAAGAGCATGTCCCGCTATCTCATCGACCAGCTCGCGGCCCGGCCCAACATCCATGTGCTGCTTCGCACCGAGGTCGTGGCTGCCCGGGGGGACACGGCGCTCGAGGCTATCGACGTCCGCAACAACGTCACCGGGGAGACCACTCACCTCGACTCCGGTGGGCTCTTCCTCTTCATCGGCGCGGACGCCGAGACGGCCTGGCTGCCGCCCGAGATCGCCCTCGATCGCCGGGGGTACGTGCTCACCGGCTCCGACGTGACCGCAGCCGGAGCCTGGACGCTTGAGCGCGACCCGTACCTCCTGGAGACGAGCGTCCCGGGTATCTTCGCCTGTGGCGACGTCCGCTCGGGGCCGGTGAAGCGTGTGGCCGCCGCCGTCGGCGAAGGCAGCATGGCGATCGCCTTCGTGCATCAGTACTTCAAGGAGAGCAAGACCGGGGACTGATCTGCGCAAGTCCCGGAGCCGCGCTCGAAGTCCGTGCACGGCCTCGATCTGCGTGAACCATCCTTGTCGTGACGGCCTCGAGGAGCCCGTGAGTCTCCTGACACGCCCGGACATCGAGCTCTCACCGATCCGACTCGTGCGCCCATGCCGGTGGCGCGCGTTCCGGCCTCCTCTTCTCGAGTCGCCGGGATACCGATGCACATGGGCCAGACCGCTGTATGTCCGGCGCTCGCAAGGAGAGCGTGAGAGACGGCCAGAGAAGCTCCTGTCTCGAAGAGGGGCTTCTCGGCGCAGAACGTGCTATATTTTTAGCAGGCGAGCCGCTTCGGCTCGCGGGACTGCGACGTGACACACCGCATTCTGGCGGTGGAGGTCACGTCGCTCTTTGTTTTTCCCCCTGTGGGGCGAGAGGATGAGACTCAATGGCAGACGGCAAAGTGAAGTGGTTCAACGCCGGCAAGGGCTACGGCTTCATCGAGCGTGACGGTGGCGACGATCTGTTTGTCCACATCACCGAGATCCAGGGTGAGGGCGTCACGACCCTCAGCGAGGGTCAGGCCGTGAGCTTCACGGAGGCCACCGGCCAGAACGGCAAGAAGCAGGCGACGCAGGTGAGCGCACTCTAGACGCGCCCGCGTGAAGGCGATGCGCCGGGCGGCCCGCAGGGCCGCCCGGTCCGCCGGTGTCGGGACTGTGGCGGCACGGCTGAGCTCGACCGGGCCACGCGCCCGCACGTTTACGTGATGCCGGCGGCGTGGTACTGACTTCGTATCGCGTGTCGCTTCTCTCCGGCACGACACCTCCCGGCCGCGGAGCGCCGCACCCGTCCGCGGATCCAGCAACAGCTTGCTCATGATCGCCTCAGGGGCCGGCCGACCAGAATGGCGGACATGGAGCTGCTCCTGCTGTCGAACTCCACCAACTACGGCGGCACGATGTTCTCGCACGCCGCCGAGGCCTTCGCCGGCGTCTCCGCCGGCGACGTGGTGACGTTCGTCCCGTACGCGCTCGCCGACTGGGACGACTACGCGGGCAGAGCCATCGCGGCGCTCGGGTCCTTCGGCATCGACGCCGTGTCCGCCCACCGCTCCGGCGCCCCGGACCGGGCGATCCTGGAGGCCGACGTCGTGATGATGGGCGGCGGCAACACGTTCCGGCTGCTCGACTCCCTGTATCGCCTGGGCGTCATCGAGGAACTCGGCCGCCGGGTGCGCGCGGGAGCGACGCGCTACGTCGGCGCCTCCGCCGGCACGAACGTCGCCTGCCCGACGATCCGCACCACCAACGACATGCCGATCTGTCATCCGCCGAGCTTCTCCGCGCTAGGGCTGGTGCCGTTCCAGATCAACCTCCACTACATCGACGCCGACCCGGCTTCGACCTTCATGGGCGAGACCCGGGAGGAGCGGATCGCGGAGTTCCTGGAGGAGAACGACTGCACCGTTCTGGCGCTGTACGAGGGCTCGTGGCTGCGGGTGAGCGGGGAGACCGCCGAAGTCACCGGCCGCGGGCGCCTCTTCGAGCGCCAGGACGTCGGCACGTTCCATCAGGGCCTCGACGTCTCCGGGCTCCTTCATCACACGCCGCGCTTCGACGGCGGCAGACGACCTGAGCCGGGAGGTTCTTCATGAGGGGCACGACCGCAGTCGTCTACTCCGAAGGGTTCTTCGGCACCCCCGACGGCAAGACCGCCAACGGCCTGGTGCGCCACTCGGAGAAGTACGAGATCCTCGCGGTGATCGACAGTACCAAGGCGGGAGCCGATTCCGGCGCGCACCTCGACGACCTCCCGAACGGGATCCCGATCTGCCCCGACCTCGCCGACGCGATCATCCATGTGGGCCGCGTTCCCGACTACTTCATCCTCGGCGTCGCGCCCCTGAGCGGGCTGCTCTCTCCGCACCAGCGTGGCGTCGTGCTCGACGCGATGCGCCGCGGCATGAGCATCGTCAACGGCCTGCACGAGTTCCTCAACGACGACCTGGAGTTCACGGCGGCCGCGGCGGCCAGCGGCGTGCGGATCCTCGACGTGCGCCGCCCGCGCGCCAAGAAGGATCTGCGCATGTTCACCGGCGACATCGACAGGGTGACCTGCCCGCGCATCGCCGTGCTCGGCACAGATGGTGCCAGCGGCAAGCGGACGACCGCCACCATCCTCACGCGGGCGCTGGGCGAGCGTGGCATCAAGGCGGTCCTCGTCGGCACCGGGCAGACCGGGCTCATCCAGGGCGCACGCTACGGGGTGGCCCTCGACGCCATCCCCTGTCAGTTCTGCTCGGGCGAGATGGAGGCCGCGGTCGTGGCGGCGTTCGAGGGTGAGCGTCCGGACGTCATCGTCATCGAGGGCCAGGGTGCGCTGAGTCACCCCGCGTACCTGTCGTCGACCTTCATCCTCCGGGGAGCCCGGCCCGACGCGGTCATCCTGCAGCACGCACCGGCGCGCCGCATGCTGGGCGACTTCCCGGCGGTGCCGACGCCCACCCCGGCGAGCGAGATCGCTCTCCTGCGGGCCTTCGCCGGCACGCCGGTGATCGGTCTCGCCATCAACCACGAGGACATGACCGACGCTGAGGTCAGCGCGGCGATCATCCTCTACGAGCTCGAGCTCGGCATCCCGGCCACCGACGCGCTCACCCGACCGACCGGCCGCCTGGTCGACATGGTGCTGCACGCCTTCCCAGCGCTTGAAGCGAAGCTCGCGACCGGCGCTGCGTGATCCTGCCATGGCGGGGCCGTCCGGGAGCGCGGGACGTCCCCGGGGGGCGATCAGGCGCGATCCTCACGCCCGCCACGGGATCGCGCGCTACGGGTCTCACCGCTTCGCCGCAGGCCGGAGGCGCCACACCTGGCCTCGTCAGGTCTCACCGCCTCTCTACGGCTGGACGGACTTCTGCCGATAGTAGGTCTTAGCGACCCGACCAGGGAGGAGCGATGCGAGCGTGTGAGCAGTGCGGCCTGTCCATCGGCGACGCGGCGACCTTCTGCACTGTGTGTGGCGCGCGCGCCGATTCGCCGGCCGCCACGGCCTCCGCGGCGCCCGAAGCGGCTGCCGCGCAGAGCGGCCTGAGTGAGAGCGGGCCGGTCGTCCGCCGGGACGACGGCGCCTCGCGCGGCCAGGAGGATGCCTCGGCGCGTCGCCGGCGCGCGGCATCGCTCCCGATGCACGAGGCCGGTCAGTACGAGAAGACGGACCCCGCCCGGGCAACGGCGCTCTACCGCGAGGCGATCCTCGCACTGCTGGAGTCGGCGGCCGACCCCCTGGACCGGGAGGATGTGCGCCACGACCTGTTGCGCATCTTCGATCGCCTGACTCTCGTGCTCAAGCGCGAGGGGCTGCCGGCGGAGGCGCTGGAAGAGATCGATTGCGCGGCTTCGCTCGGCCTTCTCGACTGCCAGGATCGCGGGATCAAGGGGCACCGCGAGGCGCTCTGCAAGCGCCAGGAGAGCCTGCGCCGCGCCCTGGACGGCGCCGCTCTCAGTCGTTGACGGCGCCACGGGCGCGAGCCGGCGCGCAGAGTGACTCTCCTACCGGGACTGGCCCGGCTCCGTTGGGGCGAACACCGGGCAGACCCGGGAGAGGAAGAAGAAGAGGACCAGCGGGAACGTGACGACGCCAAGGGCGCCGATCAGCCCCTCTTTCACCGCGTCCCAGGAATCGGGAACGATGGGCAGGACGTATTCCATGTAGCCGGCGAGGGTCAGCGAGAACGACTGCCCGCCGATCACCACGTTCCAGCGCATCATGAAGACGCCGAACAGGACCAGGATGACGCTGATGATCGCTCTCCTGACCGTCAAGCGCGGGATCAGCAAGAGGATCAGGGGCACGAGGTTGCCCAGGCCATACTGCAGGACGAACACCTGCCTGAACTCGTGGCCGTAGACGGCGCTCTTGACCACGTCCCACGCCTTGACCGCCGTGTAGCTGCGAAAGACGACGTCGAGAAGCTCCAGACTGATGGCGAGGACGAGGAAGATGACGAGGTACCTGGCGGTGATCCTCACCACGCCGACTTCGACGCCGCCGATCTCCTCACGATGTCCGGCCGCTCCCTCCGAGGCGCGTCTCCTGCGCGCCAGGAGCTTGCGGATCTCCATCGTGACGATGTAGGCGAGCAGGCAGAAAGCGATGCCCGAGACGATCGCGGACACGATGAAGATGACCGGCATCAGCGGCGTCATCCAGAGGGCGTTCGCCTTGACCGACCCGAAGATGAAGCCGGCGTAGCCGTGCAGAAACAGAGCGACGGGGATGCCGAGCGCCGCCAGGATCTTCGTCGCCTTCTCGTCCGTCAGTAGGGCCTTCTCGGTGATGTCGTACGAACCCAAGGTCAGGACGGCGTAGACAAACGAGTAGAACTTCTCTCCGAAGGTCTTGTGCGGCTTCTCCTTGAGCAGCAGGGATTGGGTGACGAAGTGCCTTCGGTAGACGAACCACACCTCGGACGCGACGATCGCGAAGTAGGTCGAGAAGACGATGCCGAACGCCGCGATGGCGGAGGTGAAGTGGGGGGTCATCAACACGTTCACGCCGCGCAGAGGGTGCTGCAGGTGCAGCAGAAGCGGCACCATCGCGGCGGGCAGCAGGGCGAACGAGAGCACCAGGGCGAAGCGGGCGATGCCCTTCAGCCTCTCGATGCCGAACACGTGGTAGAGGGACGACAGCACGAAGGCCCCGGCGACCAGGCCCGTCATGAAGGGGTACATGACGATCTGGATGGTCCAGTACACGTACTCGTTCGGCAGAACGAAGAGGTCGCGCAGCGTCCACAGCGCTTCGGGCACCATCTCAGCGCACCTCCCAGTCGAGGCCGACGTAGAAGACCTGCGGCTTGGTGCCGTACTCGCTCTTCAGGACGGCGACGTGTTCAGTGGCGATGGCTCTCGTCACGGGATCGTCCGGGTCCTTGAGGTTGCCCAGCTGCCGTGCGCCGAACGGGCATGCCTGCACGCAGGCCGGAGACAACCCGTCGCGGATGCGGTGATAGCAGAACGTGCACTTCTCCGCCGTGTGATACGTCGGATGGAAGAACCTGGCGCCGTACGGGCAGGCCATGATGCAGTAGCCGCAGCCGATGCACCAGGTCCTGTCGACCAGGACGACGCCGTCAGGGGTCTGGTAGGTGGCGCCGACCGGGCAGACCTGCACGCAGGGCGGATTGGCGCACTGGTTGCAGAGCTTGGGGACGAAGAACGCCTTGTCGATCTGCTCGGGGTCGATGGCGAGATGACCGCTCTCGTTGAGGTCGAGCTCGGGAGAGGTGAAGCCGTCGCGCGCGCCCAGGGGGGAATCGGCGTGGAATGCACCGTCCTTCGTGAGCACGTAGCGCTCCACCCAGGTGCGCGTGACGTCGGCGTCGTAGGGGACGCCGTTCTCGAGTTTGCAGGCCTTGACGCAGAACCCGCAGCCGACGCACTTGTAGGTGTCGACCAGGAACCCCCATCGCATCGCCTCGTCCGCCCTCAGCGCCTGCAGGCGTTCGGGCTTGAGGATCTCCAGCGCCGTCACCGGCACCATGACGCCGCCGAGGACCAGGGCCGTCTTCTTCAGGAAGTCGCGTCTCGACATCATTGGGAGGCCTCACCGGATGAAGGGAGGAACTGCAGGAACTGCAGGCTGGACTTGTGCGGATCGTGGCACGTGACGCAGGGGCGGCCGGCGTTGTGCCGGGTCTTGTCGTCGTGGCACGTCAGGCAGAGCGACCGCGTCCTTTCGATGGCCAGTTTGGGCGGGTCCGTCGGATGGTCGCCCTTGGGGCCATGACAGCGCTCGCAGTAGATGATCTGGTGCGGCATCCCGACGATGTCGTCGACCTGCTTCTGGTGACAGGGTCTGCAGGACGCGTTCAGGTCGCCCCCGGCGGACCCAGCGGCTCGCACGTCGTCGAGGATCGGATGGTGCGGTGGGTGACACTCGACGCACTCGCGACCCTGGTGGTGGGTCGCTGGGTCGATGCCCCTGAGCCCTCCCCGTGCGCTTGACGGGTACGGCAGTCTGGCGTGACAGCGCAGGCACAGGCCTCGCGACGTGTCGATGACGAGCTTCGGCGGGTCGGATGGGTGGTCCAGGGCGGGACCGTGACAGTTCTCGCACTGGATGCTCGCGTGTGGCATGTCCCGGATCTGGGCCACCTGCTTCTGATGGCACTCTGCGCAGGACTCTTTGCCCTGGTACTGGAGAGGCATCCACCTCCAGTCGATCACGCTCCCCGATCGGTACCAGCCGTACGTGTAGCCGCGCGCGTGAACGCCGAAGTCATCCGGTACGTAGATCTGCCGTACCACGATCAGCACGGCGACGAGGACGAGGACGACGAGCAGCGGTCTCCAGACGTGGCCGCTCATGAGCTGGACCTCCTTGCCCGTCCCGGTCGCTCAGATGGTGGCCACCGGGGCAGAGGGCGTCAGGGCTGTGTCCAGCAAGCACCGATCGTGCGTACGCCGGCGCGCGTCTTCACGCTGGTTCGCGTCCCGCTGCACGTCGCTGCTGCTGATCCGCACGTAACGCGTGGCACCGGACGGTGGGCGACGGTCCTCTTCCGTCGCGCCCACAGTGAAGATGGATGATGAGGCCACAGTAGTGCGTCTCGAGACAGCAAACAAGTGGTTGGGACGCGCATGCGGGCGAGCAGGGCCTCACCGCCTCGCGTCCCGCATGGCGGACTCCGGCGCCCAGCAGCGGCGTGCTCTACAGCCGGAGCGAAGCGCGGCGCCGGTGGAGCGGACTCGGGCGATCGGCGGGGGGCTACTGCTCGCCGTGCAGAGGATCGATGCGGTCGGCGTAGTCGAGCGCCCACTGCAGTTCGTCGCGAAGCGACTCGCCCTGCGCCGTCGTGACATCGCCGTCGCCGAGGTCCGCCAAGGCCTCGCTGGCGTAGGCGCGCAGATCGCGCGCCTGGCGCCACCTGGCCACCTCTGCCGTGAGCCGCTCGAGGCGCTGTTCATCCCGGTAGTCCTGTTCGATCGCCTGGACGCGCCGCCGCGCATCGACTTCGAGCTCGGCGGTGCCCGTGTGCTCGTCTTCTTCGGCGGCCGCCGACTTGGGCCCAGGCCTGACGATCAGCCAGGTGATCACGGCGGCCAGGCCGAACTCGACGATGAAGGTGATGGGTCCGGCCATCGTGAGCAGGCTCCCCGGGGAGACGACTCCCGTGGCCAGCGACACGACCACGAGGAAGGCGTGCAGGACGAACGCGGTGATGACGAAGATCGCCACATAGCTGAACCAACGAGGCACGGCCGCCCCTTCCGGCGGACGTGCGAATCGTCCGCGCTGTCCGGTCTTCAGTCTGCCGTCGCTCCCGCCGGGAACTCGCGGTCCTGGAGCGATACTTCTCCATACTAGCGGCAATGTCGGGCGCTTGTGAAGGCTCAGCAGGACGCCGGGTACGCGCAAAATAGTGGGTTGCCGAACACTATTCCTGCGCCCATACTCCGTGGACAGGTCCCGACGCCACGAGGTCGTCGCCGAGTGCGGCGGATCGGGAGAGCGTCGGGCGCATCCGCATCACAGGCGGCCACATGATCTTCACCCGGCGCGCGGGCGACCTTGCCCGATCCGTCCACAGAACCGTCCTTTCTCCCGGCCGCCGCTGGTGGGTGGGAGGCGCGGCCGTCCTCGCCCTCGCGGCCGCGGTGCTCGGGGGCGACGACCTGGCTCGCATGGGGCGCTCGTTCGCGGACGCCGACTGGCGCTGGGGCGCGATAGCCCTCTTGCTCATGATGGGCGCGCTCGCGCTGCGCAGCGTGGCGCTCGGGGTCATCGTCGGCGCGCTGGGCGATGTGCGCGCCCGCTTCGGGGAGGTGTTCTCGGCGACGAGCATCGGCCTGCTCGCCAATTCGCTGGTTCCCGTGAAGGTCGGGACCCTGCTCTCTCCCTATGTTCTGTACGTGCTCCTCCACCGAAGGCGGGCGCACCTGCCGTTCCCCACGGCTCTCGGGGTCACGCTCACCGAGAGGATGTTCGCCATCGCCACGTTTCTCGTCATGGCGCTCCTCTTTCTCTCCACGCTGTCCGCGCCGGCCTGGGCCATGAACATGCTGGTGGTGAGCGCGGCGCTCATCGCCGTTCCGGTCATCGGAGGCATCGTCCTCGATCGCCGGCGGGACCGCGTCGCCGAGGCCTGCGCGCGCGGAGGCCCGCGAGTCAGGCGACTCGGCCGCTGGCTGCCGCAGCTCATCGAGAGCCAGCGCATCTGGAGCCGGCCGCTGGCCGCGGTCCTCGTCTCCGGGACGCAGGTGCTGGCCTGGATCGCCCAGCTCGCCGCCGCTTTCGCCATGCTCCAAGCGTTCCACCTCGGGGCGGCCGGCATTCGGGGGGCCGCCCTCGTCATCGTGCTCACGAACCTGATCGGTCTCATACCGGCGACGCCGGGAAACGTCGGCACCTTCCAGGTGGCCGCGGTCGCGGCATTGGCGACCTACGGCGTGGCGGCCGGCCCGGCTCTGGCCTATGCCCTGGGTCTGCAGGCTCTGCAGCTGGTCGTCGGGATCGCCGCCGGGCTCATCTCCCTCGCCGCGCAGGACATGAGCCTCGCCGAACTCGCGGGCCGCAGTCGCCAGGCGGCGGCAGCGCTCAGGGCGCCGGAGGCGAGCGTCTCCGCCGCGGAGGGCCCTGCTGCTACCTGAGCCGCATCGCCGGCTCTGAGGATGGGCGTCTGCGGGCAGGCAGGCCGGCGACCGCACTGCTTGAGCTACGCGCAGTCAGGAGGATCGGCTGTCGCGTCGTCTGCACGAGGTCTTGCCCCCGACGCGGCCGGCCTGCTTCAGGTCAGGAGCGAACGTGGGGAGGAGCGCCCTCGCAAGAAGCCCGCGATCGCCTGGCCTCGCCCCCGATCCCGTGGCGAATCTCGGTCCCCCGACAGGGTAGCCGGAGCGCCGCGTTGCGCTCCAGAGCGACTCATTCTGCGGTCACCGTTGACTCAGCGGGGCTGGGATGCCAAAGTAACGCAAGCTGGCCTGACGGGCGATGTGCGTCCGGAGAGGCCGAGCTTGCACATCACGGCGGTTGGAGGTTTTGGCTGCCGTGTGGTGTACTGTGACCCTAGCGGAGCCATTCGCGGCTGTAGGAAGGAGGCGCCACCAGCGATCTACAGTCAAGGTACCTGAAGGATTGCCCTCCTTGAGGGGGACACAAGGAGAAGAGGGGAGAACGAGTATGAAGAAACGTTACGCTCTTGCCGTGTTGCTCGTCCTGTTGGTGGCCATCGCTCTGAGTGCGTCGCTTGCGACTGCGGACGCGAACGCCACGCCGACGTTCGCCGGGTGCAGCTGTCACAGCATGACCCAGATTCACGGCGTCACGGCTCATGCGGCGGGGCTGGCAGATCCGCCGACCAGTTGTACGACGGTCTGTCATACCAGCGGTGACACGGCGGATCCGCCGCCGCCAGCCGCGTGTGCGGCGTGCCACGGCGCGGCCAACATTTTGGCGGGTCCGACCCACGTGGCCAACGGCTGCGACACGACTGACGGCTGCCACGGCTTCGTGGAGCCTACGCCCACCCCGACGCCGACGCCGACCGACACGCCCACCCCGACGCCGACGCCGACCGAGACCACCACACCCACGCCTACGCCTAGCCCCAGTGCCACCGATGATGGCGGCGGCGATGCCGGCGGCGTGACCGACGAAGACGCCAACCAGGACGCCGAGGCTGTGGGCTTCCCCGCCACGGGCTATCCGCCCAGCAGCGGCGGCCCCTCGGGACTGCTCGTCACCGGCCTGTTCGCCGCCGGTCTGGCGCTGCTGCTCACGACCTGGAAGTTCAGTGCCGCCGCGCGTCGGCACGACTGAGGAAACGCCCTCGGAACCACCCACTACCCAGAGCGACAGGGTGTCAGGGAACACGCAACAAGCACGGCCGCCCGCCCGCAGGCGGGCGGCCGTGCTTGTGCTTCTCGTTGCCGCCCTCGCGGCCCTCGCCGCGGGCGTCTACCTGCTTGTTATCAGGGACAGTACGCCCGAGAGTCTCGCCGCCGACCCGGCGACGCTGACCGATCCGACCCAGACGGTGGCATCTCCGGCCGCGGTCCCCAAGGTCACGTACGCCCTTCCCAAGCGGCTGGTCATCCCCAAGATCGGCGTTGACGCCGCCATCGAGAACGTCGGCCTGACGTCAGGCCGCGATATGGCGTCGCCGTCCGGCCCCGGCAAGGTCGGCTGGTTCAAGTTCGGACCGCGTCCGGGCAACGAAGGCAACGCCGTGCTCGACGGCCACAGCGGCTACGCGGACGGCAGGCCGGCGGCCTTCGACGACCTGCCCAAGCTGAAGGTCGGCGACAAGCTGTACGTCGAGGACGCGCGCGGCAAGCGGATCGTGTTCATCGTGCGCAAGAAGAAGCTGTACGGGCGCAACGCCAGCGCCGCCGACGTGTTCGGGCCGGCGACCAGCAGGCGCCTCAACCTGATCACCTGTACCGGCTCCTTCGATGTCGCCGCCGGGACCCACTCCCAGCGCCTGGTCGTGTTCGCCGAGCGTCAGCGCCCGAAGGGGCTCTCGGACGACCAATAGGCGGCGGTCGCCGCGCGGTGAAGTGCTGCCGCGCCGGACCGCTCGTGGGCCTGTGCGCGACGGGCCGCCCCAACGCGCGATCCACCGCAGCCCACGGCGCGCTGGCGCCGGCAGAGTCACCTCCATCGGTCGACGCGCCGTCAGAACGCCGCGCACCCCCGTCCCACAACTCTTGAATCGATCGAGTCGTGGCGCCGATCGGGTATGACCGAGCCAGGAGGAGCGCGATGCATGCAGTCGTGATCGAGGAAGGACGGCTCGCCTGGCGGGAGCGTCCCGTACCCCAAACCGGCGACCACGAGCTGCTCGTCGCCGTGCGAGCCGCGGGGGTGAACAGCGCCGACCTCGCGCAGCGCGCGGGACGCTACCCGGCGCCCCCCGGATGGCCGCCCGACATCCCCGGCCTTGAGATGGCCGGTGAGGTCGTGAGCGTCGGGCGGCTGGTGACTCGGTTCGCGCCTGGCGACCGCGTCATGGCGCTCGTCGGCGGCGGCGCTCAGGCCACGCTCGCCACAGTCGATGAGGCGCACGCCCTGCCGGCGCCCGACGGGTTGTCGTGGCCTGAGGCGGGCGGATTCATGGAGGCGTTCGCCACCGCCTTCGATGCACTCTTCGGCCAGGCGCGCCTCGCGCTCGGCGAGCGGGCGCTGATCACGGGTGCGGCCGGCGGGGTCGGCTGCGCGGGGGTGCAGCTCGCGGCGCTGGCGGGAGCCCGCGTCGTCGCCTCCGTGCGTGATCGCGCCCAGCATGACGCGGTCGCGGCTTTGGGCGCCGCTGAGGTGGTCGCACCCGAAGAGGTCGCGGAGAGCGGCCCCTACGACGTCGTCCTCGAGCTCGTCGGCGCCGCCAGCCTCCCGTCAGCGCTGGAGGCGCTGGCCACGAGAGGGCGGGTCGTGGTGATCGGCATCGGCAGCGGCGCCAGGCTGGAACTCGACCTTCTCTCGCTGATGAGTCGGCGCGCCCGGATCCTTGCCTCGACCTTGCGGGCTCGCAGCCGTGATGAGAAGGCCGGACTCGTCTCCGCGCTCGGCGCCCGCGTCCTGCCGGCGCTTGCCGGCGGGCGCCTTGTCGTGCCCGTGTTCGAGACGTTCCGTCTGTCCGAGGCGGCGACGGCCTACGAACGCTTCGCCGAAGGCGGGAAGCTCGGCAAGATCGTGCTCACCGCCTGAGGGGACCGCCGGGAGCGCGGCGCAGGCGCTCGAACGGGCCGGCGCCACTCCGGGACACCCCCGCCGCTCCGTGCCTTTGAGCGCCTTCCCGAATCCCCTGGCGAGCCGCGTCTCGAAGAACGGTAGGCGCGAGATCTCCCCGCGGGCGCCGGCTCAGCAGGGGTTCCCCGGCTGATTCCGCGACGACCCCTTGACCTTCCCCCCCGGGGAAGGTCCACTGTGTCCTTGTACGTTCTTCATCGCGCGAACAAGGGGGATCCGGTGACCGACGACCTGTGCTTCCTGCCGGCTAGCGAGGCGCTCGCGCGCTTCCGTCGCCGCGAGCTCTCTCCTGTCGAGCTGCTGCAAGCGACGATCGACCGCATCGAGGCGCTCGACCCGGTCGTCAACGCACTGCCCATCCGCCTGTTCGACGAAGCCCTCGAGGCGGCGCGGGCAGCCGAGGCCCGCTATGCGGGCCGCGGCCCGGAGCCGCGCCCACTCGAGGGACTCCCCGTCGCGGTCAAGGACGAAGTCGAAGTGGCGGGCCAGTCCTGCACCGAGGGCTCGCTGATCCTCAAGGACAACGTCGCCGATCGCACGGCGGCGTGCATCCAGCGGATCATCGACGCCGGCGGCATCATCCACGCACGCTCGGCGACGCCCGAGTTCTGCTGCGCGGCGATCACCGACTCGCGGATCTGGGGCGTGACCCGCAACCCGTGGAACCTCGAGTACAGTCCGGGCGGCTCGTCGGGTGGCTCGGGCGCCGCCCTGGCCGCCGGCATGGCCAGCCTCGCCACCGGCTCGGACATCGGTGGCTCCATTCGCATCCCGGCGTCGTTCTCGGGAGTGGTCGGTTTCAAGCCGCCCTACGGCCGCGTGCCGCAGGCGCCGCCCTTCAATCTCGACCACTACTGTCACGACGGGCCGATGGCCCGCACGGTCGAGGACTGCCGACTGCTTGAGAACGTCATGGCGGGGCCGCACCGCGAAGACATCGTCTCGCTGCGCCCCAAGCTCACGATCCCGGCGGAGCTGCCGGGCGTCGAGGGATGGAGGATCGCGGTGAGCGCCGACCTCGGCGGGTTCGAGGTGGACGGCGAGGTGCGCGAGAACATCCGTGAGGCCGCCGCCGTCTTCGGCTCGCTGGGGGCCGAGGTCGACGAGGTCGGCCTCGCCTTCGACATGGGCGAGGTCCGCGAGGCGGCCCGGGCGCATTTCGCGACCATCTTCGGCAGCCTCATCGGGCAGGCCCTGCCCGAGCACCGCGACGTCATGACCACCTACGCGATCGCCTTCGCCGAGGACGCGGGCAAGCCGAACGTGGGCTACTACCGCTCGCTCGAGATCGAGAGCGAGATCTACGCGGGGGTCGCGGACGTCTTCGAGGAGCATGAGCTGCTCATCGCGCCCGTCTTCGGGGTGCCAGCCCTCAAGGCCACGGTCGCCGACTACGACATCGAGGCCATCTACCGCCACGGCATGACCCTGATCTTCAACATGTGCAGCCGCTGCCCCGTGCTCGTGGTGCCGTGCGGGCGCTCCCGCGAGGGCGTGCCGCTCGGCATCCAGATCGTCGGCCGCACTTACGACGACGTCAGCGTCTTCCGTGCGGCGGCGGCCTTCGCCGCGGCGAGACCCTGGTACATCGATCCCACGATGCGCCCTGCGCTCGAAGGCGGCTCCGTACGGGCTTGACGGTACGTTCCGGGCGTCTTCTGCCGCTCGTGGTCGTTGGCCCGTTGGTGCGCCGTCCGCGGGTGCATGCCCTGGAGTGATGAATCGACGTTCGCTCGCGCGAGGACCCGGGTGTCGCCGGCGAGGCGCCCGGCCAGTCTGCCGAGCCTTCTGGCGGCGGGGGCTCGG
>CAVOVA010000014.1:0-231461 GCA_963699725.1 uncultured Thermoleophilia bacterium | reverse complement strand
GGTTTCCCAGCGCATCCCAACGAAGGCCATCGCGGGCTGAGCATCTGGGTTGCAGAATGATAGCGGCGGGGGTGTCCAGGGGGGCATCAGGAGGAGGCCGCGGCGAACAGCGACGCGGGGCTGCGGGCAGCGCTGGCGGGTTGACGCCCCCGCCGCCGTGGCCGAGGTCGCCCCCACGTGCTTCGATGCCGGCTAGTACGCGCAGGCTGCGCACACGGCACGTCGCAGCGAGGAGCGCGAACCGTCGATTCCGTCAGTTGCATTGGCTCGGTCGCACCGGGGCGACGGCGCAGAGGCGCATGGGCTCGGGTCTGCCTACCGCCGGACCGGCGTTGGCGGCTCTCGATCGCGCCTACAGGACCGGCAGCCGTTCCTTGACGTCAGGCGGCGCCTGGGCCAGCCCCCAGAAGAACATGGCCGGAACATCTCCGGTGTTCCTGGCGGAGAACTTCCACTCCTTCTCCCAGCAGCCGAAGTCGCCTGCGCCGAGCAGCAGGTGTTCGCCATCACCCCTTCTCAGACTCTCGGCGTCCTTTCCCCAGTACATCGTGATCTCTCCGGAAAGCAGGTAGTAGAACTCGAAGCAGGGCCCGTAGTACTCGTCCGCAGTGCCGTCGTCCTCACTTTCGAGAGAGAAGACCGTCGTCTGGGCGCCGGGCGGCATGAAGTAGAGGCCGAATCCTCCGAAGCCCTCCGCATCCACGATCTCCGTGTACCGGCATCCAGGCACGTATCTGTCGACACCGTTGAACTTGAAGTCTTTGATCGTCAGCACGCGTGGTCCGGTTGTCGTCTGCGGCATGTCGGCATCCATGGCGACTCCTCCTGTGACGGGCCTGCGTCGGCTCAGACCTCGGTGATCTCATGTGGGATGTCGTTCAACCGGACGGCGCCGTTTCCCGTCACCACGAACTGGTCCTCGATCTGGAGATCGCCTGTGTCCGGAAGGGCCATCGTCGGCTCCAGCGAGATCACCATGTGCTCTTCGAGGACACGGTCTCCATAGGCGCCGTCGTCCACGATCCGGTCGTAGCCGATGAAGGGCCATTCGTGCACTTCCAGACCCACGCCGTGCCCGATACCCCACCAGTCCTGATCCCCCCATGCGGCCGTCAGGATCTTGTTGGCTGCCGCCTGGACGGCAGATACGCGGGCACCCGGTCTTGCACCCGCGGCCGCGGCATGATGCGCCTCAAGCAGGACCTTCAGCACATCCCTCTGTCGTTCGGATGCCCTGCCGAGGACGAAAGGCCGCGAAAGGTCGCTGCAATACCCCTGATACATGGTGCCGAAGTCGATGGAGACCGGGTCTCCCGACTCGAGCGTCCGACGTTCGCAGTGCCACCAGCCGCTCGCGTACGCCTCGTCTCTTCCGGACACCACCATGGTGTAGTGCGGGAAGGCCTGCGAGCCGTGCGCCCTGCAGACTCGCTCCATCTCTCCTTTGACGTCCGATTCGGTGACGCCGGGCCGCATGAAGCGCGCCGCGGCCTCGAGGCCTTCGCCCGCGATGGCGGCCGCCGTCTTCAAGCACGCAAGTTCGAACTCCGATTTCAACGACCGCTCGTTCTCCAGGATGTCCGAGGCGGTCTCGAGCCTCGCAGGTCCCACCTCCTCGAGCAGCCGCTGGTACAGAGCGGGGCTGACCGAGTACTCACCTGCCACGCCGACGGAGGATCGTCCGAGTCCGTTGTCGGAGAGAAACTCACCGACCACTTTCGCGCGATCGCCTGCCCCCCTGACATCCGCGATCCAGGTGCACGTTTGCGGGAAGTGGTCGGCCGCATCCTTCACGAGGACCGCATCGATAGTGTCATCGAGAGGCAGGATCATCATGCAGTCGCCGAAGTACGGCTCGTAGCCGGACAGGTAGAGCACGTGCCCGCGCTGTCCGAACCGCAAGCTGCCGGGCGAAGAGAAGACGATCAGCGCCTCCAGCCCCCTGCCGGCCATTCTCCGTCTGACACTGGCGATACGCCTGTCGATCTCCTGTCGGGGAATGCTCATCTCATCCCGCGCAAGATGTTCCATCTGTCCCTCCTGCCAGATCGCTGACGGACGGCTTGGCTGCCGGTCACACTGACGTTCGGAGCGTCGGCCCGACAAGCAGCATGTAGTCTGCGCATCCTCTCCGACGCAGCTACCCGCTTCCGTGTCTGACGATAGCACCCTGCCCGACATCCTCCGCCGTGCACAGGTGGCGCCCTCCCAACTGAGCTAGCGGCCCACGAGGGGGAACGTCCAGCGCGTGAGGGAGGAGGGGCCGGCGTGGGTGGCGCCGGGTTGCAGAATGGTTGCAGCCGGCGGGCTGGCTGGAGGGACGCGGAGGCGAAATCCCTGTAAATGAGTGGTAGCGCATACGGGATTCGAACCCGTGTTACCGCCGTGAGAGGGCGGCGTCCTAGGCCCCTAGACGAATGCGCCACGCGAGAACGGGGCTGCTGAGCCGACGGGACGAGGCCCGCAGCGGCAGCGGCGGATAAGGGTAGCACAAGACTCCACGAACGGAAAACCCGTCGCGTCTCGCGACGCGGGGCCTGTAGGCTACGAACCGTGGGCAAGGCAAGAGGGACAGCCGAAGTCTCGTACCGGCGCGCGGCGGGCGCGGATCTGCCGCGCCTGTTCGAGGTCTACCGCGCCGCCCTGAACGGGTACCTCGTCCCGGCCGGCCAGGAACCGGTGCTGGAGCAGGACGACGAGCAGCCGGTGTACGAGCACCTCCTGCGTCAGGACGGCGAGCGGTTGTGGGTCGCGGAACGCGACGGCGAGGTCGTGGCTTGGGGATCCGGTCTGGTGCGCGGCGACTGGTGGTTTCTCGCCGACCTCTTCGTCCTCCCGGAGGCGCAAGGGCTCGGTATCGGAGGGCGGCTCTTCGAGCTCGCGGCGACGGGCGCGCCTCCCGGAGCGGTGCGCGCCACCGTGACCGATTCGCTGCAGCCCATCTCGAACACGCTGTACGCGCACCGCGGTCTGCTTCCGCGTGAGGTGTTCGTCGGGTTCGGAGGCAGGCCGCGGGAGGGGCTGCGCCTCCCGCCGCTGGGTACGCTCGAGCCGGAAGGGCTGACCGTCGCGTCCATCCCGGAGCTGCGCGAGATCGACGCCGCGGCGAGCGGTCTCGACCGCGCCGTCGACCACGCGTTCTACCTGACCGGCGGCGGCCGTCGCGGCTGGCTCTTCCGCCGCCGCGGCCGCGCCGTCGCCTACCTGATGGTGCGGCAGGACGGCCGTGTAGGGCCCGCCGCGGCGCTCCGCGAGCGCGACATCGAGACGGTCACGGCCTACGGCATCGCCGACCTCGGCCGGCGCGGGGCCGTCGAGAAGGTCAGCGCCGGCGTCACCGGCGGCTGCGAGGGAGCACAGCGCGCGTTCTGGGAGGCCGGGCTGGTCTTCGACGGCACGCCCGGCCTTCTGCTCGCCTCGCGCCCCTTCGGCCGCCTCGACCGCTACGTCGTCGCGAGCTACGGCCTGTTCTGATGGGCGGCCCGCCCGGGACCGCGGCGTCG
Organism: uncultured Thermoleophilia bacterium; assembly: GCA_963699725.1. Taxonomy (GTDB): domain Bacteria; phylum Actinomycetota; class Thermoleophilia; order UBA2241; family UBA2241; genus CAIXSE01. Next base: position 227,958 of record CAVOVA010000014.1, on the reverse strand, counting down.
GGCGGAGCCCGTGGCGCGGCGGCTCCCCTCGCGCGGCGGCCCATGATACGGTTCGGAGACCTGCGGCCGCACCCCGGGAGGCACGTGAGCCACGCCGACGAGGTCATCACCGACGTGAACAGGAGGCGCGTGATGGCACGCGCCCGCGACGACTGCTTCACCATCGCCTGGGACTACCCCGGACGCACGCTTCTCGAGGTCCGCATCCTGCGCTCACTGCGGGGTCCCGCCGAGACCGCCGACGAAGGCCCGGGCGAGGGGCAGGCTCTCGTCTACCAGGACGTCACCGGCACGTTCCGCGACGCCGGTCTCGATCGCGACGCGCCCTACCACTACACCGTCTTCGCGCGACACCCGGACGGGGAGTGGGTGCGTTGGGGAGCGTACTCCGTCCCGTGTGAACAGAGGGCGAGAGTCTCATGAACCGCACCCCGCGATGGGTGTTCTCGCTGGGCGTGTCGTTGGCGATGGCGTGTCTGGCGGTCGTTCCCGCCGCCGCTCTCGCCTCCGGCGACGGTGGCGAGCCGGCCGCGCCGGACAAGGCGGCGGCGAAGCCGGACGCCACGGTCGTGGCGGCCGAGGCCGCCGTGCAGGCCGACCCGAGCATTGCGGCCGTCCTCGCCGGCAAGGACGCTACCGTTGTCGCCACGCCGTGGGGCGGCACAGTGGCCGAGCCCGACGGCACGACGCTCGTCTATCGCTGGAGCGCGGCGCAGGCCACAGCGATCAACGAGGAGTGGCCGCTGCTTCGCTCCGGCGACGAGACCCCGGCCGCCCCGCACGAATCCAGCACCTATCGCATCCGTGCCAGCGAGGTGAGCGCCTTGCGCGTCGACGTCCTCGCCGAGGGAGCGCAGATCCTGCAGATCGTGCCCGTCGACGGCGAGACCAGGTTCACGCTGCACGAGCAGACCTGGGCGCCGTTCAGCTGGTTCCCGTGGTTCACGGCCAAGCCGTGGGTGCTCGCCCCGATCTTCCTCGCGGTGGCCGCGCTGCTCATGGTGCGCGCCTGGAGGCGCTCGCGCGCGTGGAACCGCCGTCTGCCGTCCATGACACGTCACGACCGCCAGTTCATCGCCCGCTTGGCCGTCCTGCTCTTCCTCCTCGCCGGCTTCGCCTGGCAGTTCTACGAGGGCTGGTACGCGGCCACGGGGCCGTCGGTGGGTTCGAGCACGACGTCAGCCGATTCGCTCGCCACGCTGCCGCTGCTGCTCATCCCGCCGGGGCTCTTCGTCGCGGGGCTCATCCTCGAACTGAGCTCCGCTCCCCGGCGCGGCTCGTGGGCGCTGATCGCCGTGCTCTCGGGAGCGGCCAGCGCCTACTTCCTGGCCTCGGCCATCACCAGCGCCGCGACCAATCTCAACCTCTCGTACTACATCCTCCTCGCCGTGCTCGCCCTCATCTCCATCCCGCGTGCGTTCTCCGCCGGCAAGATGGGGTGGAGCCGCAACGCGGCGCCGCGGTACGGCTGAGACACGGGCCGGCCGCGGGCGCGTCCTCAGCGCTCGATCAGCTCGATCGCGTTGCCGTCCGGATCTTCGATGAAGGCCAGGCGCGGGCCGTCGCCACCCTCCAGCACGAACGGCCGGCGCGTGATGCGGCCGCCGAACAGCTCGATCACCGGCAGGACGGCGTCGATGTCCTCCATCTCGAAGGCGAAGTGGCCGAAGCGCTCACCGCCGTCGTAGCCGTCGTCCTTGCCCCAGTTGTAGACGAGCTCGATGGCGAAGTTGCCGGCCTCGGGCTCCATGAACGCCAGCGTCGCCTTGCCCTTGGTCAACTCCCGCCGCCGGGAGCACTGCATCCCCAGCTGCTCGTAGAACTTGATCGCTCCCTCGAGGTCCTTCGTTCTGGTCGCTACGTGCACGAACTCCATGTGGTCCTCCTCCGGCGCGGTCCGCTATGCTCCGCGCATGTCCATCACGGCCTTTGGCGACAAGGTACCCCACATCGGCCCCGACGTGTTCGTCCACCCGGACGCCACGGTCATCGGCGACGTGGTTCTCGAGGAAGGCGTCACGGTCTGGCCCGGAGCCGTGCTGCGGGGCGACGTGGAGCAGATCGTGATCGGCGCCTTCAGCAGCTTCCAGGACGGCGCCGTCGCCCACAGCGACCCTGGCACCCCTGTGCGCGTGGGTCCCGGCTGCGCCATCGGCCACGGCGCCATCATCCACGGCGCCACCGTCGGCGCGCGCTGCCTGGTCGGCATGCACGCCACCCTGCTCAACGGCTGTGAGGTCGGAGACGAGAGCATCGTCGGCGCACAGGCGCTCGTGCCGCAGCGCCGGGCCTTCCCGCGTCGGAGCCTCCTCATCGGCTCGCCGGCCGCAGTGGCTCGCGAGCTGACGGACGAGGACCTCGAGCCGCTCCAGGGCGTGCGCGAGCGGTACTGGGCGCGCGGCCGCTCGTACACGAAACTGGGGCTCGGGGCGGACCTCTCGGCGTTCCGCGCCTGAGGCCCGGTCCGTGCCTGCGGACTGACCGGCCGGCCTGCGGGTAAAGTAGCCCCCATGGCCGCCATCGCGGAGGACGACACCCTTTTCGCTGCCGATCGCGCCATGTGGCGCGAGTGGCTGGAGCAGCACCACGCGGCGCGGACGTTCGTCTGGCTCCTCCTGCACAAGAAGCACGTGGAGGAGTCGAGCGTGAGCTACGAAGAGGCGGTCGAGGAGGCCCTGTGCTGGGGCTGGATCGACGGCCTCGTCAACCGCTGGGACGAGCGCAGCTACGCCGTGCGCTTCACGCCGCGCAAGCCCGGCAGCGTGTGGAGCGAGAGCAACGTCGAGCGCGTCCGCCGGATGATCGCCGAGGAGCGCATGACGCCGGCGGGCATGGCCCTGGTCGAGGAGGCCAAACGGCGCGGGACCTGGGATGAAGCGGCGTCCGGCAGGCTCGAGGTGACGCCGCCAGACCTCGAGGCGGCGCTCGCCGAGGTCCCGGCGGCGCAGGGTCACTGGGCGGCTTGGGCGCCCAGCCACCGGCGTCAGTACATCTACTGGGTGCTCGACGCCAAGCGTCCGGAGACGCGGGCGCGCCGCGTAGCCGATGTGGTGCGCCGCGCCGCGGCCGGCATCCGGCCGGGCGAATCCACCTGACGTCCGCGCCCGGCCTCCGTGGATCGGTCAAGCTCGTCCAAGCGCCATCCCCGCCGGGGGCGGTCCCTTCGGGACCGGCACGGTCGGACGTACGTCCAACGGCTTCAACGTGCTCCTGGATGCACGTCTGGACGTGCCTGTCCGTGCGCCGCCAACCCTCGTGTTGGAGGGCGCGCGGCTGACGCGGGCTCGGGGCGTCACACGTCGAGGTGCTCCCTGACGGCGGCGACGAGCTGTGGCAGCACCTCGCCGCCGCGTCCCCTCAGGAAGAGGTCGCAGTTCCGCGCCAGCGCATCCCACTCCGGATTGACGTCGATGACGGTCGCGCCGGCCTCTTTGGCGATGAGCGGCACCGCTGCGGCCGGGTAGACGACGCCGGACGTACCGACGACCAGCATGACGTCGCAGCGCGAGCTGAGCTGCTGGGCCGCGTTGAGCGCGTCCGGCGGCAGGCCCTCGCCGAACCAGACGACCTCCGGGCGCAGGTAGTCGCCGCACTCGGGGCAGCGCGGCGGCTTCTCCTCCTGGCCGGCGATGTCGTCCCAGGCGAAGCCGCGGTGCCGGCCGTCGATGCAGCGGAAGCTGTACATCGTGCCGTGCAGCTCGATGACGCGTGAGGAGCCGGCCCTCTGGTGCAGCCCGTCGATGTTCTGCGTGATGACGACCACTCTGGGCAGCAACTGTTCGAGCTCGGCGATCGCGCGGTGCCCGGCGTTGGGCTCGGCCGACGCGGTGACCCCGAACCGGTGCTCGTACCAGCTCCACACGAACGCCGGATCCTTTCTGTACGCCCCGGGTGTGGCCAGCTCCATGGGGTCGTGTCTGGCCCACAGGCCTGTCTCGGGCTCGCGAAAGGTGGCGATGCCGGACTCCTTGCTCACCCCGGCTCCGGTGAACACGGCCAGCCGGGCCGAGCGGGCGACGGCGCGCGCCGCCGTCTGCAGGGCATCGTCGAAACGAGGGTCGTCGAGCCGGTCGCTCACGGGGCCTCCTCGGACGCGTGCTGCGGGCCTCTTGAGATTGTACGCTAGTGGGGTGCGAGCGCGAGGCCGCCGCACGGGGCCGGAGACTGGAGACGGGCATGCCCGAGGGGATGCGCGAGAAGCAAGATCACCCGTATGTTGCGCACTACGACTGGTCGGCGGTCCCCGGCGAGGAGGATCTCGTCCGGCTCACGCCCGCGCAGGAGGCGGAGAACGCCCAGCACGCCTGCGACAAGGAGGCGGTGGAGAGCGGCAACACCCTGCGCCTGGTTCTGGCGGCGCCGGTCATCATCTGGGGCCTGGTCGCCCTCCCGGCGCTGCTGCTGGTCGTCCTCGTTCTGATCCTCTCCGCGTTCGACAGGTCGCTCGTCTCGAGCTTCGAGGCGTCTTGGGGTCTCGCGGGCTTCCTCGCGCTCCTTCTGCTGATCGAGGCGGCGAGCATCTGGGAGGGCAAGCTGCTCCTGCGCAACGAACTCAGCCCGCGGCAGTGGCTCGGCGTCCTCCTGCTCACACTGACAGTCGCCGTCACCGTGACCGTCGCCCTCGCCCTGAGGAAGAGCATGTCGACCGAGGGCTGGGCCGGCGTCGCGGTGGTCTGGTACTGTGTCGCGGTCGCCGGGGCACTCCTGGTGCGAGTCCGCCGGCTCGCGCCGGCCGCAAGACGTCTGGAGCACTACTCGCCATGAGCGACGAAGGGCCGAGAAGTCCGGAGACGGCGCCGGCAGGCGCGGCCGCGCCGGCTGCGGGTGGGACAGACGCGGCCGGTCCGGCCGTCACGCTTCAGCAGACCACGAAGAGAGGCGGCTTGCGCGTCCTCGGCGCAGCCGTCACCCTGCCGTGGACGATCCTCTACGGAATCACCGGCACGTGGGCCGTGACCCGCGGCGCGACGGCCTTTTCCGACGGCCTCGAGCAACTCGACGCCGGCTACACGCGCATGGTCACCCCCTCCGAGCTCATGTTCTTCGGGGCGCTGCTGCTCGCCGGTTTCGGCGTCATGCTCGCCTGCGCTCTGCTCCTGCTCTTCGGGAGTCGCTCGGCAATCGTCTGGCTCCCACTGCTCCTGATCGCCGCGGGGTTCACGTCCGGATCGGTCTGGGCCGCCGTGAGCGGCGAGTTGCACCCGGCCCTCTGGGTCCTGTTCTTCTTCGGGCTCGCTTACGTGACCGTCGTCGCCCTCGTGCGGGTCGTCCACGTGACGCGCGCCGCCCGGCGTGGGAGAATCGCCCGACCATGAGCACCAGCATCTTCGTCGGCCACGCCAAGCCGCCCGCCAACACGGTGAGCGGCCAGATGTACACGATCCTCAGCGTCGTCTGCGAGGTCGAGATGGACACGGGCATCATCGTCGCCGCCGAGTTCACCGTCGCGACCGATCTCGCCAAGGACTATCTCAACCGCCTGATGGCCGGGCGCAACCTCACCACCGACGAGGACGCCATCGTCGCGGAACTCGAGCGCTGCTACTTCTCCGGCACGCAGAAGGCGCTCATCCAATCGTTCCGCGACATGACCAAGCGGTATCGCGCCCAACTGGGCGCGGGCCGGCCGGATGCGCCGGCCGGCTGACGCCCGCTCGCAAGTCACGAGAGCGGGCGGGAATGCACTATTCGGACACTGGCATAGTCCGGTGTGTCACACGCACGCTGCGCGAGGAGGATCCCGGGACCATGCACACAACCGAAGGAATCACATCGTTCGAGCCGCCGCGTCGCGTGCTCATGGGCCCCGGACCCTCTGACGTCCATCCGCGGGTACTCGCCGCGATGTCCCGCCCCACCATCGGGCACCTCGACCCGGAGTTCGTGCGCATGATGGACGAGGTCAAGGAACTGCTGCGGTACGCCTTTCAGACCGAGAACCGGGTGACGTTCCCGGTCTCCGGGCCCGGCTCTGTGGGCATGGAGACCTGCTTTGTGAATCTGGTCGAGCCCGGCGACAAGGTGCTCGTGTGTCGCAACGGCGCCTTCGGCGGGCGCCAGCTCGAGAACGTGAGACGCACCGGGGGCACGCCGGTCGTCGTCGACGACGACTGGGGCACGCCGGTCTCCCTCGACAAGCTCGAGGCCGCGCTCGCCGAGGAGGCGGACGTGCGCGTGGTCTCGTTCGTGCACGCCGAGACCTCGACCGGCGTGCGCAGCGACGCCGCAGCGATTGCGGCGATGGCCCATGCGCACGGGGCTCTCGTGATCGCCGACACCGTCACTTCGCTCGGCGGCATCCCGGTGCTCGTGGACGACTGGGGTCTCGACGCCGTCTACTCGGGCAGCCAGAAGTGCCTCAGCTGTACGCCCGGCCTCTCGCCGGTGACGTTCGGCGAGACGGCGCTCGAGAAGGTCAAGGCGCGGACGTCCCCGTGCCAGAGCTGGTTCATGGACCTCAACCTCGTGCTGCCCTATTGGGAGGGTGGGACGCGGACCTATCACCACACCGCGCCCATCAACCCGTTGTTCGGCCTCCACGAGGCGCTGGTCATGCTCACCGAGGAGGGCCTCGAGGCGGCCTGGCGGCGGCATGCCGAGAACCACGCCGCCCTCGTCGAGGGCGCCGAGGCGCTCGGCCTCACGATGCTCGTGGAGCCCGAGTACCGTCTGCCGCAGCTCAACGCCGTGTGCGTGCCCGAGGGCGTCGACGACGCCTGGGTGCGCGCGGAGGCGCTCAAGCGCTACGAACTCGAGCTCGGCAACGGGCTCGGCGCGCTGGCCGGCAAGGTCTGGCGCATCGGCCTCATGGGGACGTCGTGCACGCCGGCTAACGTCAGCCTGTGTCTGGACGCGCTCGGCACGCTCGTGCCGGAGGCCGCGGCGCGCTAGACGAAGGCGCCGCTCCCCCGGCCCGGCACACGCACTGCCAGCGAGCTCCTGAGGCGGGCGGCGGCTGGCCCTTCGGGCCGGAGCCGCCCGCCGGCTTCGTCCGTCCGGTACGTTGTCGCCCTCTCCGGCGGATGCTAGCGTTCTGTGTTCAAGGCACGCATCGTCACGAGCCCGCGCATCGTCGCGACCCGGCGCCCTGTCGCCGGCCACAAGGAGGGGCACATGCCGGACGAGACCACCCAGGGAACGGAGGCCCAGGCGGAGGGCCAGCAGCAGCCTACCGTCGAGGAACTCACGGCGAAGGCCTATCAACCCATGGAGGACGCCAAGGTCCTTCATCCCTTCTACAGGGGCAAGATCGAGACCACGCTCAAGTGCTGCATCCGCGACTTCCAGGACTTCGGCATCTGGTATACCCCCGGTGTCTCGGCGCCGTGCCTCGAGATCCAGGACGACCCCGAGAAGGTCTACGAGTACACCAACAAGTGGAACACCGTGGCCGTGATCAGCGACGGCACCCGCGTGCTCGGCATGGGCGACATCGGCCCCAAGGCCGGCATGCCGGTGATGGAGGGCAAGAGCCTCCTCTACAGGTACCTCGGCGGCGTCGACGGCTTCCCGCTCATGGTCGACACGAAGGACCCGGACAAGTTCATCGAGTTCGTCAAGCTCGCGCAGCCCGGGCTGGGCGGCGTGAACCTCGAAGACATCGCGCAGCCCAAATGCTTCCGCATCCTCGACACCCTGCGCGAGGAGTGCGAGATCCCCGTGTGGCACGACGACCAGCAGGGCACCGCGTGCGTCACGCTCGCCGGCCTCATCAACGCTCTCAAGGTGGTCGGCCGGCGCATCGACGACGTCGAGATCGCCTTCATCGGCTCCGGCGCCGCCAACGTGGCCATCAGCCGCCTGATCTTCGCCTACGGCGCCGACCCGGCCAAGTGCCGCGTCGTCGACAGCAAAGGCATCCTGCACAAAGGCCGCTCGGACATCGAGGCCGTCAAGGACGAGTGGGTCGACAAGTGGAAGTACTGCCAGACGACCAACGCCGCGGGGCGCACGGGCGGCATCGAGGACGCGCTCAAGGGCGCGCATGTGTGCATCGCGCTCAGCAAGCAGGGCCCGGACACCATCGAGAAGGACTGGATACGCGGCATGTCGGCGGACCCGGTCGTGTTCCTCTGCGCCAACCCCATCCCCGAACTGTGGCCGTGGGAAGCCAAGGAAGCCGGCGCCGCTGTGGTGGCCACCGGCCGCAGCGACTTCCCCAACCAGGTCAACAACTCGGTCGGCTTCCCCGGCATCTTCCGCGGAACGCTCGACGTGCGCGCCAAGACGATCACCGACGAGATGTGCATGGCGGCGGCCGTCGAGCTCGCCAAGGTGGCCGAGGACAAGGGCCTGTCGGCCGACTACATCATGCCGACGATGGACGATTGGGAGGTCTTCCCGCGTGAGGCCGCGGCGGTAGCGATGAAGGCCATCGAGCAGGGTATCGCCCTGCGCACCGACCTCACCTTCGAGCAGGAGGTCGAGGAGGCGACGGCGATCATCGCCCGGGCCCGCGGCCTCGTGCAGGACCAGATGGCCTTGGGCTACATCGAGATGCCGGAGGGCAGCCGGCCGCCGGCGCCGACCAAGGCGGCCACGCGGGCCGTCGCCCGCGGCGCCGGCGACTACGCCGGCGAGATGGCCGACAAGGCAGTCGACGCCATCGGACCGACGGCCGACAAGATCGCCGCGGCGACGGCGGCGGCCATCGACAAGGCCACCGAGGCGTTCAGGAAGGCGACCGCCGGCATGAAGAAGGACGGCGCCGTGACCGATGCCGAGGTGGTTGACGAGGAGCCGGCGCCCTGGTCGGCGCCGGCCGGCGAGCCGGAGCCGCCCGCCGGAGAAGAGAAGAAGGACGACTAGGGTGGGCGCAGTCCGCGAGCTCGATGTCACGGCGGTGACGGATGCCGTGAGGGACCTGTGCATCACGGCCAACTACGACTTGCCGGTCGACGTGCACGACGCGCTCAAGGCGGCGGTCGAGACCGAGGAGTCGCCGGTCGGCCGCGAAGTGCTCGCGCAGCTGGTCGAGAACGCCGACATCGCCGCCGCCGACCGCGTGCCGATCTGCCAGGACACCGGCTTCGCCGTCATCTTCGCCGAAGTCGGGCAGGACCTTCACCTCACCGGTGGCGACTTCGAGGACGCCATCCACGAGGGCGTGCGGCGGGGCTACAGCGACGGCTACCTGCGCAAGTCCGTCGCCGAGGAGCCCGGTCACGCCCGCCGCAACACCGCGGACAACACGCCGGCCATCATCCACACCAGCATCGTGCCGGGCGATCGCGTGTGCCTCACGATGATGGCCAAGGGCGGCGGCGCAGAGAACATGAGCTCGCTCAACATGCTCAAACCGGCGCAGGGCTGGGCCGGCATGGCCGACGCCGTCGTCGCGACGGTGAGCCGGGCCGGCTCCAACCCTTGCCCGCCGGTGATCATCGGCGTCGGCATCGGCGGCACCATCGACGTGGTCACACTGCTCGCCAAGAAGGCGTTGCTCCGCGACGTCGGCAGCTCGCACCCGGACCCGCGCATCGCGGCGATGGAGGACGAGTTGCTCGAGCGCATCAACGACCTCGGTATCGGCCCGCAAGGTCTGGGTGGCCGGACGACCGCTCTGGACGTGTTCATCGAAGAGATGCCCTGCCACATCGCCAGCATGCCCATGGCCGTCAACGTCCAGTGCCACGCGCAGCGGCACAAGACCGTCACGCTCTGAGGGGGGGATCGTGGCTGCCAAGAAGATCACGACCCCCCTCTCGGACGAGGTCGTCCGGGATCTGCGCGCCGGTGACGCCGTGGAGATCACGGGAGTGGTGTACCAGGCGCGCGACGCGGCGCACAAGCGGCTCGTCGCGCTCGTCGAGGCCGGCGAAGACCTGCCGTTCGACCTCGAGGGCGCGATCATCTACTACATGGGCCCGAGCCCGGCCAAGCCCGGCAACGTGATCGGCTCGGCCGGGCCTACCACCAGCGGCCGCATGGACGCCTACGCGCCGCTGCTGCTGCGGCACGGCCTCAAGGGCATGATCGGCAAGGGGCTGCGCACAGCCGAGGTCAAGCAGACCATGCAGGACGAGACCGCCGTGTACTTCGCCGCCACCGGCGGCGCCGGCGCCCTGCTGGCCAGGCGCATCGTCGGCAACGAGGTGATCGCCTACCCCGAGCTCGGCGCCGAGGCGATCGCGCGGCTCGAGGTCGTCGACTTCCCGGCCATCGTCGTCATGGACTGCCACGGCCGCGACCTCTACGAGGAGGGACGCGCGCAGTACGCACAGCAGGCGTAGCGCCCCGCTCGGCGCCTCGGCAGGACGCCGTACGGCGGAGTCAGTCGGCCCTCGGCGCTTCGGCTTCGACGTCGACTACGTGTCGCTCGAGGAGCCCGACCTGATGGCCCTGGGGAGCCCGTCACGGCGTGAGCATGCGACGTCGGGCGGTCGGCCCAACGCCGGCCGGCCGGCCGGCAGGTACAATCGGGCGATGGAGGAAGCGTCGTGACCGCCTGGGTCATCGCCATCGGGCGGATGCTGGGCCTGGGTTCAATCGCCGGCATCCGGCCCTCGCTCACGCTCGCCGTCATCGGAGTGGTCAGCTACTTCGACTGGGGCATCGAGCCCAACGATGCGTTCTCGTTCCTCACCAACTGGCTGGCGATCGGGATCTTCGTCGTGCTCGCGATCCTTGAGTCGGCCTTCGACAAGATGTCCAAGATGGACCGGCTGCAGGATCGGCTGATCATGCCCTACCGGCTGTTCGTCGGCGGGGTGGCCGGCGCCGCCACGATCCCCTTCGGCTGGCAGGGCATCGTCGTCGGCGCCGCCGTCGGCGCCGGGGCGGCGTGGTTCTCCCAGTACGCCAAGCACCTGACGCGCCCCAAGAGTGTGCCCAGCGAGGTGGTCGTCAACCTGATCAGCACGGCCGAGGACCTTGTTGCCTTCCTCGGAAGCGCGCTCGTCCTCGCCGTCCCGTACGTCGGCTACGCTGCCGTCGGCGTCACGGGGTTGATGTACTGGCGTGTCCGCGACCGTCGCCGGGTGAAGTACAAGAGGATGCGACGGTCGGCCACCAAGGCGCACGAGCGCCAGGCCCCGCCGGAGTCGCCGGAGGAGCCGCCCGTCCCGGCGTCATCGGGGCAGCCCGGCGGCGGTGGCGATGATGGCTGACGGTTCCGACTACGGGGTGCGGCGGCTGCGGATGGTCGAGGACCAGATCGTCGCGCGCGGCCTGCGCGACGAGGACGTGCTCGCTGCGATGCGCTCGGTGCCCCGGCACCTCTTCGTGCCAGATGACCTGGTCGCCGAGGCCTACGCCGACTCCCCCTTGCCGATCGGTCTCGGTCAGACGATCTCGCAACCGTATATGGTGGCGATCATGACCGCGCTGCTCGCCGTCGACGTCCGCTCGCGCGTGCTCGAGGTCGGGGCGGGGAGCGGTTACCAGACGGCTGTCCTCGCCGAGGTCGCCGGCGAGGTGTGCGCGGTCGAACGGCTGGCTCCGCTCGCCGAGCGCGCCCGCTTGGTGCTCGCCCGTCTTGGGTACGGCAACGTGCGTCTCGCCATCGGCGACGGCGCCAGAGGCTGGCACGAACTGGCGCCCTTCCAGGGCATCCTGGTGGCGGCCGCGGCAGACGAGGTGCCGCCGGAGCTGCTCGGCCAGCTCGCCGACGGCGGCCGGCTGGTCGTCCCGGTCGGCCGCAATCGCGGCGACCAGGTGCTCACGATCATCGAACGGGTGGGCGACTCCTTCGAGGAGCGCCACGACACCCGCTGCCGCTTCGTGCCGCTGGTCCGCGACAGAAGCCCTGACGAGCGGCGGGATGCTGCCTTGCGTGGCGGTGGGTCGGGCGATGCTCGGGGCCTGGAGCCCGGGGGCGGCGAAGGCGTCCGCGGCGTCAGCCCCGACCGGGGCGAGGAGGCCGACGTGAAGTCGGTGGACGTGAAGGTGAGCGGCGCGGTCCAGGGCGTGTACTATCGCTCCAGCGCGCGCCGCGAAGGAGCGCTTCGCGGCTTGCGTGGCTGGGTGCGCAACCAGAGCGACGGCTCGGTCGCGCTGCACCTTCAGGGAAGCAGCGAAGCTGTCGATGCCATGCTCGACTGGTGCCGCGAGGGTCCACCGGCGGCGCGGGTCTCGCGGCTCACCGTCAGTGACGCACCGGTGGACGAGAGTCTCGGCGGCTTCGAGGTGAGATAGATGACCGGCAGTTCCGAACGGCCCGCAGACCGCCTCGTGACGCTCGGCGACGTGCGTGGCGATCACGAGGTCCAGGTGTTCGTGCGCAAGGCGGACGAGAGCTTGGGCGTGCTCGGCTACACGGAGCACGGGCCGCGCCACTGCGGCATCGTCGCCGGCATCGCCCAGAGCGTCCTTCTCCGGCTTGGCCATCCGCCGCGGATGGCCGAGCTCGCCGGCATCGCCGGCTACTTGCACGACGTCGGCAATGGCATCAGCCGCCTGGACCACGGCATCGCCGCGGCGCTTCTCAGCCAGCACGTGCTGGAGCGCCTCGGGATGGGTCCAGACGAGTGCGCCGAGGTCATGTGCGCCATCGGCAATCACGAGGAGGAGTACGGCCAGGCCGTGAGCCCTCTGGCCGCCGCGGTCATCCTCGGCGACAAGAGCGACGTGCATCATAGCCGGGTACGCGTGATCGACCCCGAGACCGACGACATCCACGACCGCGTCAACATGGCCACCACGCGGTCGTTCCTCGCCGTAGACGGCGAGGCGTGCACCATCACGCTTGAACTGGAGATCGACACGGAGATCATCCAGGTCATGCAGTACTTCGAGATCTTCCTCGACCGCATGGTGATGTGCCGGCGGGCGGCGGAGTTCCTCGGCTGCCGGTTCGGCATCGTGATCAACGGGACGCGGGTGCTCTAGCGCCTCGCCTGTAGGCCGCGGCAACGGCCGTGTGCTATACCTGAGACAACATGAGCGAGTGGAGGTGGACGGTGGGCAGAGCCGAGAGGAAGGCGGCCGGGGCCGCGCAGAAGACCGCCGGAGCGAAGCAGCGCGGGGGACTCCTGTTCGGGGTCGTCGTCGGCGCCGTCGGGGGCCTGCTGCTGGCGCCGAAGAGCGGCAGGGAGACGCGCCAGCAGCTGTTCGGCCAGGGCGGGATCGGCGCACAGGTCGACCGCATCAAGGGCGCCATCGGCGCAGGCAAGGATTCCGCCGCCGACCAGAACGAAGCGCTGCGGCGCAAGATCGAGGAGACGCGCGAGCGCCTGCGCAGCCAGATGGACGCCGGCGGCAACGGCGGGGGCGGCGAGGACGCCTACGGCGGCCCTGCAGGCACCGCGCCCGGCGATCCGAACTGAGCCGGTTCGCGCGCCGCGGGCCGGGGGCGGCGGCAGCGGCCTCCGGGGCCGCCGCCCTCAGCCTCGCCTATCTGCTGCACGAGGCGCAGTGGGTGCGCCGCGTGGACCGGCGCCTGGCGGCGCCGGACGCGAGCGCGGCGCTCGACGGCCTGGTCGTCGTGCAGCTCTCCGACTTCCACGCCGGGTTCACGCCCAGCTTCAATCTGCGCGCCACGCGCAAGGCCGTCGACCTGGCGCTCGCCGCCCGGCCGGACCTCGTGCTCATCACGGGCGACTTCGCCGGCGGTCCGCACGGCGCCGGGGAGCTGCAGCGGCAGTTGCGCCGCCTGCACGCGCCGCTTGGCGTCTTCGGCGTGTTCGGCAACCATGACCACGGCGACAGCAAGGCGCCCTTCGTCCAGCCTACGGATCCGCGGCTGATCGAGGAGAGCGGGGTGCGTCTGCTCATCAACGAGACGGCGACCGTGGAGCATGGCGCCGGCGCCGTGCAGATCGCAGGCGTCGACGACACCGACGGCGGCCACGACGACCTGGCGGTGGTGCTGGCGCAGCTCGACAGCCGGCCGGGTGTCCTCCGCCTGTTGCTCAGCCATCACGCCGATGTCGTCAAGCGGACGGCGCCGGGCGACTTCCACCTCACGCTCTCCGGCGACACCCACGGCGGCCAGATCTGCCTGCCGCTCCCCGGCCGGAGAATCCTGCTCAGCGATCTCGGCGCGGAGTTCGCCGAGGGAGCCTACGACGTCGGCGGCCGGCCGCTCTACGTCACGCGCGGGGTGGGCACCAGCATGCTGCCGTTCCGCGCCTTCTGCCGGCCGGAGATCGTCGTCTTCCACGTGGAGGCCGGGCGGTGAGCCGCCGCTCTCGCGCCTCCGCCGGCCTCCTCATCCTCTTCCTGGTGGGTATCGTCCTCGGCCTGTCGGCACTCCCGGGCTGCGGCGGCGACGCCGACCCCTTCGTGGGGCTGTACTGGGAGCCCTCCACCGCGCGGCGCGTGGAGATCCGCAAGGACGGCGACGACTACTGGCTGTACTACGGCGCTGCGCTGCAGCCGCACCAGGCCACCCGTCAGGGCGACGAGCTTCGCATCTCCGAGCCGATGGGGGGCCAGACCGTCGTACGCGAGGGCGATGAGGTCGGGACGCTGGAGCTCGAGACGGGGGGCAAGACCACGCTGCTCAAGCGGCTGCAGCAGCACCAGTAGAGCGGCCCGGCGGAGGGGCGGCCGGGCCCGGACGCTCAGTCGCTGCGCGAGAACAGCCGGGCGAGCAACGGCGAGACGTTGTCGATCGCCGCAGTCGGGCAGACCTCCGTGCAGGCGAAGCAGCGCACGCAGAGCGAGTCGTCGTAGTCCGGCAACGGGTCCATGGCTATCGCCCTGGTGCCGCAGATGGCCGCGCACTCGTTGCAGCGGATGCAGGCGCCGGGGTCCACGAGGCGCGGCCGCGCCGTGATCAGGTTGCGAGTGAGCCGGTGCAGCGACGGGGGCAGTAGTTCCTGCATGTCGCGCCGGACCGGCTTGAAGGCGGTGTCCGGCTCGATCGGGTCCCCGGAGAGCCGGTAGGGGTCCTCGAGATCGAGCAGACCCCGGCGTGCGGAGGCGGCGACGGTGTAGACGGAGTGGCGCTCGTGGGCGGTGCGGTCGGCGAGCGCCGCGTCCAGGGCGACGGCGTCGTGGGCGGCGAAGAGCGACTCCAGCTCCCGCGGAGTGCCGCTGCCCGGCCCCTGGCCCTCCATGGCGATGATGGCGTCGATGATCGTGAATCGCGGACGCACGGCGAGGTGCAGGTCGAGGAGCATGTCGGCGAAGTCCTCGCGCCGCTGGGCGCGTACGTGCAGGTGCGCCTTGGCGAGGCCGGGGATGCATCCGTAGGTGAGCTTGACGCCGCCGGTGAGGCGCATGAGCTGGTGGGTCTTGAGGACGCCGACCTGCACGATGGCGTCGGCGTCCAGAAAGGCGCGCCCGACGGGGAAGCTGCGATAGAGCCTGCCGGCGGGCGCGGTCATCTGCACCTTGTCGTCCTCCACATCCACGATCTGCACGCCCTCGGCGGCGCAAACCTCGGCGAGGCCACTGAGCTTGTAGGCGCGCGCCACCTTGGCGGGCCCGTTGAGCCCGCCGGGGCTGTCGGCGACGAAGGGCTCGGCTCCGGCGCGCTTGAGCGCCCGCAGCACGCAGGCGAGCGTCTCGGGATGGGTGGTCACCGCCTTCTCGGGCGGCGCGGCGCGGAGCAGATTGATCTTGACGGCGACGCGCTCCCCGGGATGCACGATGGCGGCCCAACCGCCGAAAGGCTCGACGAGACGCTCGATCGACGCGTCGAGCCCGGGCCCGTGCGTGGCGCGCACGTGAGAGACGGGCGATGGCCCGGCGGACGCGTCCACGCTGCCGCCGTTCACAGGCGGGGCTTCTCCGCCACGATCACGTTGTGATAGCGGCCCACGTCGCCGGGCGCATACACCGCGAGCTCCTCCAGGCCGATACCGGTGAGCGTCGCACGCACCGCCGCCAGAGAGAGCACGCGGTCGTTGGATGGTCCGACCGGGCGGTCCATCTGCGCGAACTCGGCGGCCGCGAGCAGGCCGCCGGGCGCGAGAAGCCGCCCGATCTCGGCCAGCGCGCCCGGGTCGTCGTCGACGTGGTGCAGCACGTTGACGATCAGGATGCGGTCGGCGACGCCGTCGTCGAGCGGTGTCCTGCCGTCCTCGCTGAGGACCGGCTCGACGTTGCCGGAGCCGGGCCGCGCCTCGAGCTTGGCGCGGAGCCGGTCGAGGAGCTCGGGCTGCTCGTCCACGGCGAGCACGCGGCCGAGAGGGACGGCCTCAGCGAGGGGGATGGAGTACATGCCGGTGCCGGCGCCGAAGTCGATGACGGTCTCGGCGCCGCTGAGCCGGAGCAGCTCCACCAGCCTGGTCGGCGGGAGCTCGACGAGCCTCTCCGGGTTCTCGAGCTTGTCGGCGTGCTTGGGGTCGAACTTCTCGGCCACGCGTCGCGCCGGACCCGCTACTTCACGCAGCGGGCGTACTTGAGGAAGGCTTCCAGGGCCTTCTCCACTGCCTCCGGGGGAGCGATCTCATCGCCCGCCTCCTCACTGAGACACTCGCGCATCTTCAGCGAGATGAGCAGTACGCCCACGCGGTCGAGCGCCGCCTTGGTGGCGGCGAGCTGGGTGAAGATCTCCTCGCAGGGACGTCCCTGTTCGATCATCCGCTGCAGGCCCCGGGACTGGCCCTCGACCCGGCGCAGGCGGTTGATCAGGCGCCCTGCCTCGTCCTGATCCATGTACTCCTCCACACGAGCGACTATACCCCCGGGGGCTATGGGCGGCAATACAGCGAAATCCTGAGCGTATGGTCTGGGTACCCGCGCCCCGTATGGGTATCGGCGCCGGGTCATGGCCGTGCGCACGGGAGCCTCTTGCGGCTCGTAGGACCAGGGGTCAGACGAGGCGCTCCAGCTGGTCGTCCGCGAGGCAGCGCAGGTCGGTCAGAACATGGTCGGGGACGGGCCGGCCGCCGGAGCCGACACCCAGCCGTGTCTTGGGTTTCACGCTGCCGTGGTAGTCGGAGCCGCCGGTGGGCACGAGCGCGTACTTGCGCGCGAGGGAGAGGCAGGCAGCCACCGTGTCCTCGTCGTGCAAGGGGTAGTAGCACTCGATGCCGGCGAGACCGGCGCGGGCGGCGTCGCGGACGACGTGGTTGAGCCCGGCGGCGTCCGTGCGGATGAGGCCGGGGTGGGCGAGCACGGGGAGCGCGCCGGACGCGCGCAGCAGCTTGAGCGCGTGGACCAGTGAGAGCCGGCGGCGGTCGACCCAGGCAGGGGCGCCGCGGCCAAGGTAGCGCTCGAAGGCCTCGCTCATCGAGCTCACGTACCCGCGGCGCATCATCGCCTCGCCGATGTGCGGCCGGCCGACGGCGCCGTGCTCCGCGGCCGCCGCAAGATCGGCGGGGTCGAGCGGCAAGCCGAGTTCTGCCAGGCGCCCGAGCATGCGCGCGTTGCGCTCGTCGCGGTACGCGCGCAGTTCCGCGAGCTCGTGTTCCAGCTCATCGGTCGGCGCCCCTGCGAGGAAGTACCCGAGCATGTCCATGGTCACCCGGTCGTGCTCCAGGTTGATCTCCACGCCGGGGATCACCTCGATGCCGAGGCGCTCTCCGGCGACGAGCGCCTCCGGCAGGCCGTCGACGGCGTCGTGGTCGGTCACGGCGACGGCCGCGAGGCCGGCCGCCGCCGCCTCCTCCACGAGCTGCGTGGGGGTCAGCGACCCGTCCGAGAACGTCGTATGGGTGTGCAGGTCGATCACGTCTCCTAGCGTACCCCGCCCGGCGCCGCGGCGCGCCTGAACGCCCGGCCGTGCGGTGCGCCTTTCCGCCCCGCGGGTAGGATGGTGGGGCGCGCGGAGGCTCAGGCGCCCTCCGCGCGCCCGTCACCCGATCACTACGTCCCGCCTTGGAGGTCCGTCATGCGCATCGGGATGATCGCCCCGCCCTGGTTCCCCTTGCCGCCGCAGCGCTACGGGGGGATCGAGTTCGTCGTCAGCCTCCTCACCGAGGGTCTCGTCGCCCGCGGCCACGACGTCACCCTGTTCGCCAGCGGCGACTCCGAGACGCGGGCGCGGCTCAGCTACATCTTCTCCCGCGCCCCCTTCGAGCAGATCGAGAAGGGCGGTCACCTCGAGGTGATGCACAGCCTCGAAGCCTACAAGCGCGCCCTCGAGTTCGATGTGATCCACGACCACGACGGGCTGGCCAGTCGCGCCATGGGAGCGCTGGTCCACGAGCTCACCGGCACACCCGTGGTGGCCACCCTGCACGGCCCGGCGGACGTGATCACCCAGGAGCTGCTCAGCTCGCTGCGCGCCGATCTCCGGTTCATCGCCATCAGCGAGTACCAGCGCCTGGGATTCCCCGACCTGCAGTTCGTCGGCACGATCCCCAACGCCATCGACGTGGAACACATGCCGTGGAGCATGGAGAAGGACGACTACCTGCTGTTCATCGGGCGCATGACCGCCGACAAGGGCGCCCACACGGCGATCGAAGTCGCCCGGCGCGTGGGCAAGCGTCTCATCATGGCCGGCAAGGTCAACGAGGGGCCGGAACGCGAGTTCTTCGTCGCGGAGGTCGAGCCGTATCTCTCCGACAACGTCCACTTCCGGGGGGAGGTCGACCACGAGACCAAGGTCGAGCTCTACAAGCGGGCCCGGTGCACCCTCTTCCCGATCCAGTGGCCCGAGCCGTTCGGTCTGGTGATGATCGAATCGCTCGCCTGCGGCACGCCGGTGATCGCCCTGCGCCAGGGCTCCGTGCCCGAGGTGATCGAGCACGGGCGCAGCGGGTTCGTCGTCGAGACGGCCGACGAGATGGTGGAGGCGTTCGCGCGCATCGACGAGATCGACCCGGCCGAGTGCCGGCGCGCCGTCGAGGAGCGGTTCGGCAGCGAGGCGTTCGTGGCCGCGCACGAAGCTGCGTATGCGCGGCTGCTCTCGGGGGGCGCCGGCTGACGCCGGCCCGGCAGGCCCGGCGCCGGCCACCGCTTCCTTGTCGCCGTCCCGGCCCGGCGATAGGCTGAGGCCCATGAAGCTCCCCTACGACGACGTCCACCTCATCGCCGATCCGTTGTACGGGTACCTGCGCATCACGCTCTCGCGCGCCGGCGAGATCGCGGAGCCGGACGTCATCGACAACCCGTGGGTCCAGCGCCTCAAGCGCATCCACCAGCTGCAGAGCTCATGGTGGGTGTTCCCCACGGCGGAGCACAGTCGTTTCGCGCACAGCCTTGGCACCATGCACCTTGCCGGCGAACTGGCGCGCCAGGTGTATCCCACTCTCACCGAGGTCGAGCCAGGCACACCTTCGCTGCCGCTGGTCGAGGAGACGCTCCGTGCCGCCGGTCTGCTCCACGACCTCGGCCACGGTCCCTTCAGCCACTTCTGCGACGAGGAGTACTTCCAGCCCGCGTTCGGCATCGACCACGAGCAGATCTCGCAGCACCTCATCGTCAGCGAGCTGGGGTCGCTGCTTGCCGAGCTGCGGCGCAGCCCCTCGGGGTCGTTCGACGCCGGCGAGGCCATCGACCCGTGGCACGTCGCCTTTCTGGTGCGCGCCGAGGAGGCCGCCGCCTCCGCCGTCAGCCCTGCCGGCCCGGCCGCCGCCCGGCCGACGGTCGTTCCACTTCCGCGACCGACCCCATCCCCCGCTGGGTGCGGCTGCTGCACCGCGCCCTCTCCGGCGCCGTCACGGTCGACAACCTGGACTACGTGCGCCGCGACGCCCGGATGTGCGGCGTCGGGCTCGGACCCATCGACGTCGACCGGCTGATCTACTACACGTTCTGCACCGCCGACGGGCTCACGTTCCACAAGCGCGCCCTCAGCTCGCTGCGCGCCTTCCTCAACGCCCGTTTCTACATGTACGAGAACGTGTACTTCCACCGCATCGGTCACGCCATCGACCTGCACCTGCATGAGATCTTCCGGCCGACGATGGAACTGATCCTCCCCGAGAGCCCGCTCGACGATCCGGGCGCGTACCGGAGGCTCAGCGAGTGGTCGCTGTTCACCACCGTCGAATCGTGGCTCGACGAGCCGCTGCACAGCGCGCGCCGCGAACTGGCGGAGGAGTGGCAGAGCATCATCCACCGCCACGTGAAGTACAGCATGGTCTACGAACATCACGTGGAACGCCAGCAGCCGCTGCCGGCGGCGCGCGACCTCACCCGGGAGGAGTTCCACGCCGCCATCGTGCGGCGCCTGCCGCGGGAGCTCCGCGGCGTCGAGTTCGTGGTCGACATCGCCTCGCAGGATCCGCGGCCGCTCAACCCGTTCGTCGGGCCCAAGCGGTTGCCGGTCTACGACCCGGCGACCGATCGCATCGAGGAGCAGCTGCTCGGCGGCATCCTCGAGTTCGTGCCCGCCAAGGCCCATCTGTACCGGGTGTTCGCGGTAGGCCGCGAGCACGAGCGCGAGCTCGCCCTCGCGGCTCAGGCGGCGCTCGGCGAGATCGAGCCGCAGAGCCTCACCAACCTCTGACGCGGCGCGCCATCCAGATGCGAGACGCGGGACTACTCCGCGGCCCTCGATCGCGCCGGCACGATGCCGGCGCACGGGTCGCCTTCGACGCCCGGCGCCGGCAGCGGCGCCGGGCGTGGTGCCGATTGGTACCGTCAGTGGTGCCGCGTCGCGCCTGCCGGGGTCAGTTCGTTCAGAACCCGCCGCGGAACACGACCAGCAGGATGACCACGACCATCGCCGCGAGTACGACGAGCATGGCGATGATGAGGAGGTCGAGGAAGCCCGGACCACGGCGCGAGCGAGAGGTCGGCCGGGACTGACTGGCGGGGCGCTGCGGCGCGGCCGGCCTCGGCTTGGGCGCCGGCCGCTTCTCGGGGGAGTTCCGGGCCTTGCGCGAAGCGGTACGCGTGGTGCGCCGCCGGTCGGGTCGCGAGTTCGCGCTCACTCGCTCAGGGGGTGGGTCATGTCCTCGGGACGCACCCACGCGTCGAACTGCTCGGCCGTGACGTAGCCGAGGCCGAGCGCCGCCTCCTTGAGCGTCAGTCCCTTGTGGTGCGCCGTCTGGGCGATCCGCGCCGCCTTCTCGTAGCCGATGTGCGGCGTGAGCGCCGTCACCAGCATGAGTGAGGCGTCGAGGTGGCGGCGGATCACGTCGAGGTCGGGCTCGAGGCCCCGTGCGCAGAACTCGTCGAAGGCGCGCGTCGACTCTGCCAGCAGCTGCGCCGACTCGAGGAGCGCGTGGAGCATCACCGGCTTGTACACGTTGAGCTGGAAGTTGCCCTGCGAGCCGGCGAAGGCGACGGTGGCGTCGTTGCCGAACACGCGCACCGCGACCTGCGTGAGCGCCTCGGCCTGGGTGGGGTTCACCTTGCCGGGCATGATCGACGAGCCCGGCTCGTTCTCAGGGATACGCAGCTCGCCGATGCCGTCGCGTGGACCGGAGGCGTACCAGCGTATGTCGTTGGCTACCTTCATGAGCGCGCCGGCGAGCGTGCGCAGCGCCGCGCTCGCGTTCACGACGGCGTCGTGCGCCGAGAGCGCGGCGAAGAAGTTGCCGGCCGGGTGGAACGGCTTGCCGGTGAGCGCGCTGATGTGACCGGCAGCGGTCCCGGCAAAGCGCGGGTCGGTGTTGAGGCCGGTACCGACCGCAGTGCCGCCGAGCGCGAGCTCGTGCAGGCCCGGCAGCGTGCCGCGCACTGTCGCGATGCCCTGATCGAGTTGGGCCACCCACCCGGAGATGACCTGGCCCAGCGTGACCGGCGTCGCGTCCTGCAGGTGGGTGCGGCCTACCATGACGACGGCGGTGAAGTCCTCCGCCTTGGCCGCCAGCGTGTCGCGAAGCGCCTCGACGGCGGGGATCAGCGCGTCCTCGAGCTCCACGGCGGCGGCGATGTGCATCACCGCCGGGAAGGTGTCGTTGCTCGACTGCCCCAGGTTCACGTCGTCGTTCGGGTGGACCGGTGTACCGGCGCCGCGTCCGGTGCCGGCCAGCTCATCGGCGCGGTTGGCGATCACCTCGTTGGCGTTCATGTTGCTCTGCGTGCCGCTTCCCGTCTGGAACACGACGAGGGGAAACTCCGCGTCGAGCGCGCCGTCCATGACCTCGGTGGCGGAGCGCGCGATCAGCTCGGCCTTGTCATGCGGCAGGCGGCCGAGTTCCTCGTTGGCCCGCGCCGCTGCCAGCTTGAGCACGCCGAGAGCGCGAATCACCGGCCGCCCCCAGCGGAAGCGCTCAGTACCGATGGGGAAGTGCTCCAGCGAGCGCTGCGTCTGCGCGCCCCAGTAGTGCTCCGCAGGGACGAGGACCTCGCCCATGCTGTCGTGCTCGATCCGCCATGTCTCGTCCATGCCGACAAGACTACCCTCTCCGTGACCAAAGGTGTTCCCGGGGCCGAGCGGGCTGCGGCCGGGCCGCTTGGGGAGGCCGCGCGGCGCACGCCTCCGCCAACCTGACCATAGTCAAGGTGCGGCCGGCTGCGATGGGGGTATCAGTGGGGCATGGCAGAGCCGACCTCCAGACCACCGCGCCGGCTGGCGCGGGAAGAGAAGACGATCGCGGCGATGGTCGCGCTGTATTGCCGCGATCACCACGAGACGGCGCCCGGGGACGAGGGCGACGGGCTCTGCTCCGAGTGCGCCGAGCTTGTGGCGTACGCGCGCCTCCGACTCGAGAAGTGCCCCTACGGCGCCGACAAGCCGACCTGCGCCAATTGCGAGACGCACTGCTACAAGCCGGCGATGCGCGAGCGCGTCCGCGAGGTCATGCGCTACAGCGGCCCGCGGATGCTCAAGCTCCATCCTGTCCTCGCCGTTGCGCACCTCGTCGACGGCCGCAAGACACCCGGCGTAGACGGCGCCTAGTCTCCGCCGGAGGGCTGCCGAGAGGGGCGCTGCAGCCGCAGCGAACGGCAGACACCAGACTAGCCGGTGATCCCGCCCTCCGCGTCCTTCGCCACATGCTTCGGCCGGCCGTACTTGCGCGCGGACAGCCCGTACGCGATGACGCCCGTCGGTATCGGCAGCCAGTAGGAGGCGAGCCGGTAGACGAGCGTGGCCAATAGCGCTTGATCGGTGCCGATGCCGGCGAGGCTCAGCGTGCCCACCAGCCCTGCCTCGACGAACCCGAGTCCCCCTGGCGTGATCGGGATCATGCCGAGGAAGGCGGCCACGACGTAGGCGAGCAGCACGACCGAGGCCCTCGGCGCGGCGCCGACTGCAGCGAGCGCGATGAGCAGCGCCGTGAGGTCGAGGAGCCAGTTGCCGGCGCTGTAGATGAGCGCCTTCCACCAGCCGGCGCCGAGAACGCGGCGGATGAGGTCGCGCTCGTCGACAAGGCGGTCGGGCAGGTCCTCCAGGGGCGCGCGCTTGCGCAGTATGCGGTTGCGCGCCTTCTGGATGATGTCGCCGACCGCGAGGAGGGGGCGGTCGGCGAACAGCAGGACCGCTCCGCCGGCGATCGCGCCGAGGCACACGACCACGGCGATCGAGCCGACGCGGAACAGGTTGCGCTCGACGGAGGCGCCGGTGATGAGGATCGAGACGATGCTGATCACCGGCAGGCCGAGCAGCGTCGCCGTCGAGATGAGGGAGACGGCGGTGACGCCCGTCGCCGCCCAGGTGGTGCCGATGCCCGCCTGGCGAAGCATCTCGAACTGCATGGCGCCGCCTGCGGCGGCGCCGCCCGGCACGATGCGGCTGAAGGCGTTGCCGGCGAGCTGCGCCGTCGCGATGGGGAACCACGGCTTCACGTCGAGCGCGAGCCGCATGAGTGCCCACATGCAGGCGAAGCTCGCGACCTCGGCGAGCACGATCGGGACGCCCCACAAGGGGCTGACGTGTCTGAGTTGCGGGCCGGAGGAGAAGACGGCGGCGAGGCTCGGCCACACGACGTAGAGGCCGAGGCTCGTCAGCCCCAGGATGACGGCGCGCTTGATCCAGACCGCCTGGTGGTTGATCCGGTGGCGGTGAGCCGTCCCGGTCTTTTCGGGCTGGTCCTCGGGCTTGGCCGTCGCTCCTCCCTTCGGCCGGCGTGTCAGAGGACGTTGGAGAACAGTCGTGCGGACTGGTTGCGGAAGCGCTTCAGTCGGCCCACGGTGAGCACGTCGTCGAGCGTGACCTCATGGCAGTTCCCCATGTCGGCGACGAACGAGTCCGCGACCTGCCGGGCGAACCCTCTGTCGAAGACCCAGCACATCATCTCCTTGTGGAGCTTGAGGCTGCGCTGGTCCATGTTCATCGTTCCCACCGCGCTGATCGTGCCGTCGACGACGATCGTCTTGCTGTGGAAGAAGCCGGCGTCATAGAGGAAGATCCGGCCGCCGGCGTCGATGAGCTTGCGGTAGTACGTCTCAGCCGCCCACAAGGCGATGCGTTTGTCCGGGATCCCCGTCATCATGAAGCGCACGTCGATGCCGCTGAGGGCGGCGTTGATCATGACGTCGTAGATGCTGTAGTCGGGCACGAAATAGGGCGACTGGATCCAGACCGACTCCTCCGCCTGCCCGATGGCGACCATGTGCGCCCGCCGGGCCGCGCTCCACGGGTCTTCGACCCCTTGCGCGGCCACCTCGACCAGCGTGCCGGCCTCCACGGCGGTGGAGTCGGGCGCCGGCATGTACTTCTGCGAGAACAGGTCTTCGTGGTTCTTCTTGTGCTCGAACCAGCGTGACGCGTACAGCTTTTGGAGCGCGGCGACCGCCTGACCGGTCAGGCGCAGGTGGGTGTCGCGCCAGGTGGCGAACCGCTCGCCGCCGTCGATGTACTCCTGCCCGACGTTCATGCCGCCCGTGTAGCCGATCTCCCCGTCGATGACCACGATCTTGCGGTGGTTGCGGTAGTTGATGCGCAGCAGATCGGTGACGTCGGCACGCACGATCGCCCCGGCTCCGGCGAGTTGTTTCAGCTCACGTTTCTTGAACGTGATGCAGCCCATCCAGTCGTACATGATGCGGACCTCGACGCCGGCCCCGAGCCGGTCGAGGAGGATGGGGACGATCTCGGCGGTCAGCCGATCCTGCTCCCAGATGAAGTACTGCAGGTGGATGAAGCGCTGCGCGGCCGCGAGGTCCTGCTTGAGCCGCGCGAACTTCTTCTCGCCGGTCACGAACAACTCGATGGACCGGGCCGGCAGCACGGTGGCCACGTTCTCGTTGGTGATGGCGCGTTTGACGGGGACGGCGATGGAGTCGGCCCATTCGCGCTCAAAGCGCTCGGTGGCGCCGGCATTGCGTTCGTAGATCGGCGCCATCTCCTCCGTCTCCACACGCTTCAGCGTCTGGATCCACCCCTTGCGTTGCGCGACGACCTTCCAGTCGCGGCCGAAGAAGACGTAGAAGAACACACCCACGAGCGGCAGGAAGACGAGGATGAAGAGCCAGGCGATGGTGATCGACGGCTCGCGGTCGTCCATGATCAGCAGGACGATCGTCACGACCCAGTACAGGATGAAGACCAGCCCGAGCCAGCCCGGAAGCAGGTTCATGAAGTCGAGCATGCACGCACGCTATCCGATGTAGTTGGCGGTGTCACTCCTCAGGGTGGGGAGCCTGCGTCGCGGCTCCCGACGCTCGGACGCGCACCGCCTCGCGGATTGCCCGCAAGTGGGTAGAACGGCGGCAGGAGACACGAGGGGCCGGGGCCGGCGGCGGCGCATGCCGCCGTACGACCCGGCCGGACGGAGGTGGGACGCTGTGGACCGAGAGCCCGTGCATCTGTTCGTCGGCCTGTACGACAGCCTGGAGTTGGCCGAGCGTGATCTCGACGGCCTCAAGAAGCTGCACGCGGAAGGACTGGCCGGGACCTACGACGCCGCGGTCGTGACCCGCGACGCCGAGGGCAACCCGCGGGTCGACCGCAGGAAGCACTCCGGCCACGCCGTCTGGACCGGGGCGGGGATCGGCGCCGTCGTCGGCGTGCTGTTTCCCCTGGCGATCGTCCCGATGGCGCTGCTCGGCGCCGGTGCCGGCGCGCTGGTCAAGCACATGGAGGATGGCCTGCCGAAGAAGGATGCCCAAGAGCTCGCCGAAGCGCTCGCGAGTGGCGAGGCGGCCCTCGCGGTGGTCAGCGATGTCACGATGAACGAGCGCATCGAGCAGGTCTTTCCGGCAGCGCGACAGCGCATCGCCAAGGTGCTCGACGTGGACAAGGATGACTTCGCCGCCGCGCTGCGGCAGGCGAAAGAGGAGGGTTGAGGCGCCGGGAACGCGGAGCGCCTCGCCCATGAGACGAAGAAGGGGCCGGGGGCGCTTCGCCGCCCGGCCCCTTGAGTGCTTCAGCCGTCGGTCAGAGCGTCGTCGGCGCCGGCACGGCTGCATGCCGGACGACCATCCAGCGGATCTTGAAGACGGACCTCGACCCGACCCGGCGATGCCAGGTACCTTGGGCAATGATCCGGTCTCCGACGGCGACGTCGGCCAGAGTCGCGCGGACCGGCAGACCATCTTTCATGACCCAGATGCGGGCGTTCGCCGCCACCATGAACCGGCGCTCCCTGTGCCAGGAACGACGCAGGAGGGGGGTGACCCGGTTGAGCCTGGCGGTCAGGGTTCGGGCATCCGCGTCGACGGCGGTGACCGGCCCGCGGAAGGCGAAGCGCTTCCCGTACCACCCCGGCACGTGTCGCATGACGAGTCGCTTGCCGACGTAGGCCACGGTCTCGCCGGAGCGGTCGATCGCGCCGTTCACGCGGAGCTTCTCGCCGATGAGCAGATCGCCCAGGGTGATGGCGACGAGCCGGCGACCCCGGACCTTGAAGATCTTCGCTTCCGAGGCGACGGCGATGGTGAGGTCCTTGCCGAGGTAGTCGGCGACGCCGCGCGAGGCGAGCTTCACCCGGACGGTCACCGAGCCCGCCGTCGGGTCGACGGCCTTGATCTTGCCGACGCAGGTGAACTTCGCGGGAGCCGTCTCGGGAGCCTTCGTGGCGAACGCCGGCGCGCAAAGCGTCAGCGCGACCGCGACGACGGCGGCGAGCAGGATCTTCTTCATGGAGGCCTCCAGTGCGCGGATGACGGGTGTCTTCTGTCGGTTCGCAAACGGTCGACGCCGTCAGACTCCTAGCAGCCGCAGGCTGATGAGCCTGCGGCCCGAGCGTCTTGGCGCTGGAGGGACAGCGCGGACGCAGGGTGCTAGGCTGAGGCCGTGGAGCGACGTTAACTGATAAGGCGAGCGTCGGGGTGGCCACCGCGATCGAAGGCGAGGCGATGCGACGAGGGGTGAGGGGCGAGGGGCGCGATCACGGTCATGCAGAGTCGCGCGATGATCGCGAGTCGGCCGAAGCGCGTCTCGTCGCCGGCTTGAGGAAACGGACGCCGGACGCCTTCGCATCCCTCCAGCAGCAGTATGCAGCCGGCATCTACAACCTCGCGCTCCGGGTGATGCGGCACGCCCCCGACGCGGAGGACATCACGCAGGACGTCCTCCTGCGTGTCTACGAGCGCCTTCCGCGGGACCGCGACGTCATGCTGCGACCCTGGCTCTACCGGCTCACGCTCAATCGCTGCTACGACTACCTGCGCTCCGCCGCCCGTCGGCCGGCGCTCGCCCCTCAGGGCCGCGAGGTGCCCTCGCCCCTGGATCCCTACGAGCAGTCCGAACTGCAGCGGCTGCTCGAAGCCACGATCGGCGACCTGACCCGACGGCAGCGCGCCGCTCTTCTCCTCAAAGACGTCCACGGCCTGTCGCTGGTGGAGGTGGCCGACTGCCTGGGTGTCACGCCCGGGTCGGTCGAGGTGCTGCTGGCCCGGGCGCGCAGGGCCTTCCGGGCCAGATACAAGGAGCGTTGCGCCGCCGTCGGACGGCCGCTGCCTCGCTCCGCCGGCGGCCTCGTCGCGCTGCCGCTCCTGCCCTTGCCGCCGGGGCTGGCGCTGCCGCCGGCGCCGCTGGTCCTGCCGCCGGCGTCGCTGGTCGTGCCGCCTGTGGCGGCGTGCGGTCCGCCCCTCGCGGCTGCGGCAGGCAGTGGCATCGGCGCGGCGCTGGGACTTCCCGCGTCGGTCAAGACGGCCGTGCTGATCGCCGCCACAGCGGCGACCGTCGGCTCCGCCGAGGTCGCGGTCACGCAGAGCGGTGACCGGCCGCCGCGACCGTCCACGGGCGCGGCCCTCGTCGCCGCTCCAGCCCCGGTGGTCGTCACGCCGGACGCCTCAACGAGCGCGCGACCATTGGCGACGGCGTCCGCAACGACCCCCGACGCGCCTGCACCGTCATCCTCGCCTTCGGAGAGTCCGGTGCCGTCCCTCTCGCCGACCGAGATCGCGGGACCGGCGGCGGAGGAGTCTCCGCTCGGGAGCTCGACCCCATCGGCCACACCCACGCCGGCGGAGACCCCATCGGCGCACGCGGCGGCGTCGCCGTCAGCCTCCCCGCCACCTTCACCGACCACGAGCCCGTCACCTTCCCGACCACGAGCCCGTCACCGGAGCCGACCGTCCCGGTCACGCCGAGTCCCTCCTCCTCGCCCTGATCTCGGGGCACCGGGCCTACGCCCATGCTGAGGACGGGCCGGCGCAGGCGACGCAGCGCAAGCGGAAGCACGCCGGTGCTTCCGGACGCGGCCCAACGCAGCGAGCGGCTTGAGCCGTGTAGTATGGTCGCCGGAGATCCGGTGACCAGGAGGTAACATCGTGGCGCTGCAGCACCCCAAAGGACCCTTCGCCCGCACGCAGGCGGCAGGAGACATGGTCTTCAACGCCGAGACGGCGCGCGTCCCGCAGCACGAGCTGCCTGCCGGCGAGATGCGCGGCGACGTCGCCTACCAGATCGTGCACGACGAGCTCATGCTCGACGGCAACGCCCGTCTCAACCTCGCCACATTCGTCACCACGTACATGGACCCCTACGCCGACAGGCTCATGGCGGAGACCTTCGACAAGAACATGATCGACAAGGACGAGTACCCACAGACGGCGGCCATGGAGATGCGCTGCGTCAACATGCTGAGCCACCTCTTCCACTCTCCCGATGTGAAGCAGGCGACCGGCTGCTCTACGACCGGCTCCAGCGAAGCGGCGATGCTCGGCGGCCTCGCGCTCAAGCGCCGCTGGCAGCAGCGCCGCCGCGCCGAGGGCCAGCCCGTCGACAAGCCCAACCTGGTCACCGGCATCAACGTCCAGGTGTGCTGGGACAAGTTCGCCAACTACTGGGACGTCGAGATGCGCCTGGTGCCGATGGAGGGCGACCGCTATCACCTCTCACCGGAGGAGGCGGTCAAGCTTTGCGACGAGAACACCATCGGCGTCGTCGTCGTCGTGGGATCGACCTTCGACGGCAGCTACGAGGACGTCAAGAAGATGTCCGAGCTTCTCGACGACCTCCAGGAGCGCACAGGGCTGGACATCCCCATCCACGTGGACGGCGCCTCCGGCGCGTTTGTCGCGCCGTTCCTCGACCCGGACCTCGAGTGGGACTTTCGCGTCCCACGGGTGCAGTCGATCAACGCATCCGGCCACAAGTACGGTCTCGTCTACCCCGGTGTCGGCTGGGCGATCTGGCGCGATGCCCGGGCGCTGCCCGAGGAACTGATCTTCTGGGTGAACTACCTCGGCGACGAGATGCCTACCTTCGCGCTCAACTTCTCGCGGCCGGGGTCGCAGGTCGTCGCCCAGTACTACACCTTCCTCCGCCTGGGGTTCGAGGGCTTCCAGCTCGTGCAGCAGTTCTCGCGCGACGTCGCGGTCTACACGGCGGGGGAGATCGAGAAGATGGGGCCCTTCGAGCTGCTCACGCGCGGTGATCAGCTCCCCGTCTTCGCCTTCAAGCTGAAGGATGGGGTCAACAACTACACGGTCTTCGACGTCTCCGCGGCGCTCCGCGAGCGCGGCTGGCAGGTGCCGGCGTACACGTTCCCCAAGAACAGGGAGGACCTCGCGGCGCTGCGCATCGTCGTGCGGCGCGGCTTCACGTTCGACGTGGCCGACATGCTCCTCGCCGACCTACGCAAGCAGGTGGCGCGCCTGGAGAAGCTGCCCGGCCCGCTCATCCAGGAGGACGACGGCGCGGGCTTCCACCACTAGCCTGGAGGGCGGCGACGCCGGGCGATGCGGTATCATGCCGGCTGCCCGTCGTCGCCGACCCGAACAGGAGCGTCGCCCACCATGTGGACCATCCTCATCTTCATCGTCATCGGCATGACCGCCGGATGGGCGGCCAGCCTGCTGATCCGCCACGACATGCATCCCAACGACTGGGGCGCCCTGTTCATCATCGGTGTCGCCGGCTCGCTCATCGCCGGCATCCTCCTCAACCTCATCATGGGCGACGGGTTCAAGATCGCACCCGGTGGTCTCATCGGCTCCATTGCGGTCTCCTGCCTCCTGCTCTGGATCTATACGCGCCGCAACAACCAGGTCCACGCGCGCCGCAAGACGACCGCCGACGGGAACCACCGCGAGCGCAAGGGCGGGAAGAAGCACCACACCAAGCGGTAGCTCACGGCTGCGGCGGCGTCGGCGGTCATCGTGGTCCATACTGCAACCATGACGCGCGTCCTCATCGTCGTCGCCAATCGCGAGCAGTTCCCCGAGCCGGCCTTCCCGGTAGGGGCCCTCTATGTCGCCGGGGCCGTCGAGGCCGCCGGCGGCCAGTCCCGCGTCTTCGACGCGGGCCTCTCCCGACGGCCGCTGCAGGCGCTGCGCGCCGAGCTGTCCACCTCGCGGCCGGACGTCGTCGGCCTCTCCCTGCGCAACGCCGACAACGCCGCATGGCCGAGCACGCGCGCGTACACGGACTGGTACGCGCAGGTGGCGGACGCCGTGCGGGACGGCGCGCCGGGGGCACGGCTCGTCCTCGGCGGCCCGGCCTTCTCCATCTTCCCCCGTGAGCTGCGGCGGGCTCTCCTCGTGCGGGAGGGCGTGGTCGGCGACGGTGAGGCCGCCGTCGCGGCTCTCGTGGACGGCGGCCTGCCGGAAGGCATCGTGGAGCGGTCGCTCGCGGATCTGCGCGGCGTGCGTCTTCCCGGCGACCTCGCAGCGGTCTTCCCGGGCGCCGGCCGTTACCGCACCGCCGGCGTCCAGACGGCCCGCGGCTGCCCGCACCGCTGCATCTACTGCACCTACCCGCGGCTCGAGGGCGCGCGTCTGCGACGGCGCCCCCCGGAGGCCGTCGTGGACGAGATGGAGCGTCTGCGCGTGGAGCTGGGCGCCGCGGAGCAGTTCATCGTCGACTCCTCGTTCAACGCCGACGAGGAGCACATGACGGCGGTGTGCGAGGAGCTCCTGCGCCGGCGCGGCCTACCGGGCGCTCCGCTCGCGGACGTGAGCTTCTCCTGCTACCTGCAGCCGCGCGTCGGTGACCCCGGAGTGTTCGAGCTGCTGCGCGCCGCCGGCTGCACCTCCGTCGACTTCGGCGTGGACTCCGCCGCCGAGGATCTCCTTCCGGGCCTCGGCAAGTCGTTCACGGTCGAGGACCTGCGGACGGCCACCGCGGCGGCGAAGGCCGCCCGGCTGGACGTCTGTCACTCGCTGCTCTTCGGCGGGCCGGGGGAGACGCCGGAGACCGTCGCCGAGACGGTGCGCGTGGCGGACGAGCTGGCGCCGACGGCCGTCGTCGCCATGGTCGGCCTGCGCATCTATCCGGGGACGAGGCTCGCCGACCTGGCGCGCGAAGCGGGCGTCATCGGCGAGCGCCAGCAGCTGCTCGAGCCGGCCTTCTACGCGGCAGGCCTGCCGGCGGACGACCCGCGCGCCGCCTGGCTCTCCCGTCAGGTGCGCGCGGCGGCAGCCGGCCGCCGCAGCTGGTTCCTACCCGGGGCTCGGGACTGGAGCGCCGCCTGGGGGCCTCGGCTCTTGCGCCGCCTCGGCAAGCCCGGGCCGCTCTGGCGCAACTTCCCGCGCCCGCGCTGGTACCGCTACCTGTGAGCTTCGGAGCGTGCGTTCGGGCCGGTGTCCCGGGCACGGCCGCCACCCGGACGCGCGCTCCGGTCATGCTCCGGCGGGCGGTGCAGCGCTGCAGACCGGGCAGGCGAGCATGCCGAGGGGTCGCTCGAGGCCGCCGGCCGCGAGCAGCTCGTCGTCGTGAAACACCTCGGCCGTGGGCCTGTCGGCGAGCACGCGGCCGTTTCCCATCACGATAGTGCGTTCGCAGAGCTGGGCGGCGAGGTCGAGGTCGTGCGTGGCGATGATGCGCGTGTGCTCGAATCCCTCGAGCAGGCCCAGCAGGCGGCGACGCGCCCGCGGGTCGAGGCCGCTGGAGGGCTCGTCCATCACAAGGACGTTCGGCTCCATGGCGAGGACGGTGGCGATGGCGACCGTCCGCTTCTCCCCGCCGGAGAGGTGGTATGGAGGGCGCTCCGCGAGGTGCTCGGCGCCGACGCGCGCCAGCGCGCGCGAGACGCGGGCCGCGACGTCTCCCGGGGCGAGCCCGAGGTTGAGCGGCCCGAAACCGACGTCCTCGGCGACGGTCGGCATGAACAG
This sequence comes from uncultured Thermoleophilia bacterium, assembly GCA_963699725.1. Classification (GTDB taxonomy): domain Bacteria; phylum Actinomycetota; class Thermoleophilia; order UBA2241; family UBA2241; genus CAIXSE01. Next base: position 195,777 of record CAVOVA010000014.1, on the reverse strand, counting down.
CTGGTCGTCCGGGTCCTGGAAGACCATGCCGACCGTCCTGCGGATGTCGGGCAGCGTGCTCTTCGTCACCGGGATGCCGCCGATGTCCACGGTGCCGCGCCTCGGTGTGAGCAGTCCGTTGAGGTGCAGCAGCAGGGTGGACTTGCCGGCGCCGTTGGCGCCGACGACCGCGATGGCCTCGCCGTGTCCGATCTCGAAGGAGACGCCCTCGAGCGCCTGCGTGCCGTCCGGGTAGGAGAAGCTCAGGTCGCGGACGCTGATCGTGTGGTGGCTCATGCCGAGAGGCCAGTGACGAGGCGGCCGACGGCGAGCGGCAGATCGACGAGGCGGAAGACGACGAAGGCGGCCGACCAGACCAGCGTGAAGGCGAGGTCGGCCGTCCCGAAGTGCAGCCGCCGCGCGACGCGGATCTCGCCGTCGAAGCCGCGGCACTTCATCGCCAGGTAGATGCGCTGCGCCCGCGCGAACGTGCGCAGGAGCAACTGGCCGAGCATCTGGCCGTGGACGCGCCAGCCCATGCCTCGGCGCCCGAAGCTGCGCAGGCGCCGCGCCTGCCCCATGCGCGTCGCCTCGTCGCCGAGCACGAAGATGTAGCGAAACAGCAGCAGCAACTGGGTGACGAGCACCTCCGGGACCTTGAGTTTCTCCAGAGCCAGGCAGACGCCGGTGAAGCTCGTGGTCGCGGTAAGGATGAGCGCGGCCGCCACCGTCAGGAGGAAGCGCAGGAGGATCGAGGCGTAGGAGACCCAGCCGCCGGTGACGGGCACGGCGCCGACGTAGGCCACCACCTCCTGGTCGAAGAGCGGGTTGAAGGCGCCCATGACGAGGGCGAACGGCGACGCCACGAGCAGCAACTTGCCGAGGAACCCGAGGGGCAGACCGCCCTCCGTCGCCATCACGACGGGGAAGATGGCGAACGGCAGAAGACCGAGCAGATCGTACTTGCCGTAGGAGACCACGCAGACGATGAAGACACCAGTCGTGATCACCTTGGCGCGGGGGTCGACTCGGTGCACCGGGGTGTCGAGTCGCGCCAGACGGTCGAGGCGGTCGAGCGCGGAGAGGCCGGTGGCGACGGAGGACACGTCCCGCCGGCCCTCAGCCGATCTCGCCCGTCGTGGTGGCCACGAACTTGCCGTGCTTCACGCCCTTGGTTCCGATGAGGCTGTCGGCGATCTGCCTGATCTCGCGAGCGACGCCGCGAAGAACCACGACCTCGAGGCAGTAGGTGGCGTCGAGGTGCACGTGCAAGGTCGACACGATCTCCTCGTGGTGCGTGTGCTGGTGGTCGGTGAGCTTGTCGGCGAGGTCGTGGGAGTGGTGGTCGTACACGAGGGTGACGGTGCCGATGGCCTCCGCGTCGCCGGCCTCCCACTGGTCCTCGACGAGCGCGCCCCGGATGAGGTCGCGCAGTGCCTCGGAGCGGTTGCCGTAGGAGCGCTCCGCGATGCGCTGGTCGAAGCGGTCGAGCAGGCGCTCGTCGATGGAGACACCGAAGCGCACGAGGTCTGACATGCCGCCTCCTTGACCGCCGGCCGAAGCTGGACTACCCTGCGGTCTTACAGTAGCACGAGTTGCTGATCCGTGGCACTGCAGTGTTCACGAGGCTCGTGCCCCAGGTTCCGGGAGGACTCCACCCGTGCACATGGCCGACGCCCTGATCTCTCCCGCCGTCGGCGCCGCAATGTGGGGAGCTTCCGGCGTCGTCGTCGCCTACAGCGCGCGCAAGGTCCGGAGCGAGCTCGACGAGAGCAAGATACCGCTGATGGGCGTCGCCGGCGCGTTCGTCTTCGCCGCCCAGATGGTCAACTTCGCCATCCCGGGTACGGGGTCGAGCGGGCACCTCGGCGGCGCGCTGCTCCTCGCCATCCTGTTGGGGCCGGAGGCGGCCTTTCTCGTGATGGCGTCCATCCTCGCCGTCCAGGCGTTGTTCTTCGCCGACGGCGGCCTGCTCGCGCTCGGGTGCAACATCTTCAACCTCGGCTTCTTCCCGGCGTTCGTCGCCTACCCGCTCGTATACCGCAAGATCGTCGGTGACGGGCCCGATCTGCGCGCCGGCCGCGTGTTCCCCGGCGCGCTGCTGGCAGCCGTCGTCGGGCTCCAGCTCGGCGCCTTCGCGGTGGTGCTCGAGACGACCACCTCGGGGGTCAGCGACCTCCCGTTCTCGACGTTCCTGCTGCTCATGCAACCGATCCATCTCTTGATCGGCATCGCGGAGGGGCTGGTCACGGCCGTCGTCGTGCTCTTCGTGTACCGGGCGCAGCCCGAGCTGCTCGCGCGCACCGCCGCTCGGCGCTCGCTGCGGGGGTTGCGCCTCTGGCCGGTCGTCGTCGCGCTCGCCGTGGCGGCTCTGGTCGCCGGCGCAGGGCTCGCCCGGCTTGCGTCCACGCGGCCGGACGGCCTCGAATGGTCGATCGGCGGCGCGGAGTCCGCGGCTGCGTCGGGCGATGGCGGAGCGAGTTGGGGATCCTCCTCTGGCGCGGTGGGCGCTGCCATCGTCGTGGTCATGGTGGTGCTCGTCGGCGTCATCCTGCATCGCCGCGCGGCACGACGCTCCCGGCCGGACGCATAGCCGCGAAGCGACCTCAGGCATGACCCCCTCCTGCTCCGGGTAGAGAGACGCGCATGAAGACGTTCGTCACAGGCGGTGCCGGGTTTCTCGGCTCGGCCGTCGTATCCCGGCTGGTCGCGCGTGGCGACGAAGTGCTCGGCTTGGCGCGGTCTGAGCAGGCCGCGGGAAGGCTGACTCGTCTCGGCGCCGTTCCCCTGCGTGGCGACATCACCGACGCCGGGATGCTGGGCGTCGCCATGGCCGGTGCGGAGGTCGTCTACCACATCGCCGGCGACTACCGAGTCGGGATCAAGGAGCTCGAGCACGAGGCGATGTTCCGCGTGAACGTGGAGGGCACCATCTGCGTCCTCGACGCGGCCGTCTCCGCCTCAGCGAGCCGCATCGTGTACATCTCGACCGTCACGGTCTTCGGCAACACGCACGGCGAGATCGTCGACGAGACCTACGACCGGCCGGACCGTGACTTCCTGAGCTACTACGACGCCACCAAGTACATGGCCCACCGCATCGCCGTGGCGCGAGCGGCAGCAGGTGCGCCACTGGTGATCGTGCAGCCAGGCGCCGTCTACGGCCCCGGTGACCACAGCGACCTGGGCGATCAGATCGACCAGGCGGCGCGCGGCAAGCACCGGCTGCGCGCCTTCCCGGAGCTCGGCGTCACGATGAGCTACGTCGACGACGTCGCGGACGGCGTCGTCCTCGCCGAGACGAAGGGCCGGCCCGGCGAGGCGTACGTCCTCGGTGGAGAGGTCACGCGGCTGGGCACGATCCTGGACGCCGTCGCCGACCTCACCGGGCACAAGCGGGCGCGGTGGAAGGTCCCGCCGTCGGTGATCAGGGCAGCCTCGCCGCTGGGCTCCGTCGTCGGCCGGTGGGTCGGTACCGGCCCGAACCTGCACGAGATCGTGCGCGCGAGTGAGGACGTCACCTACTGGGCGACCAGCGCCAAGGCCGAACGCGAGCTCGGGTACGCTCCCCGCGGCTTGGATCAGGGCCTGCGCGACCTCCTGGCGGCGCGCTGACCACTCTCCTCTACCGCGTGAAGTAGTCGACGAGCGCCTGCTGCTCGTCGGCCGTGACGGTCGCGCCCTGCTGGATCATCGCGTCGATGAGCGCCTGCGCCTCGGCCGCGTTGCCGGCGCGGTAGTTGAGCGCCCGGTCGGTGGGATGACAGGCTCCGCAGCGGGCCGCGATGATCGCCGTCGCGTCCGCCGTCGAGCCCGCGGTGGCCGAGGGTGCGGCCGACGGCGTCGCGGACGGCGTGCCTCCGGATGACGCCGGGCCGTTGGCCGCGAGGGAGGCCTCGTAGCCGGCGACGAGCGTCTTCTTTTCGGCGTCCGTGAGCTTGGCGTCCGAATGGATCAGCGTGTACTGCATCGGCGGCATCTCGCCGTCGATCGCGTCGCTCAGCTCGGCCACCGACGGCAGTCCGGCCCACTCGGAGAAGTTGAAAGCATCACGGGCGCCGTCCACGTCGCGTTGCACGAGCCACGACATGGGCGCGATGTTGGTGGCCCACCACCACTCCGTCTCGTTGCTGTGGCAGTCGTAGCATGAGGTCTTCGCGATCGCTTCGGCCTGGGGATCCGTCCACTTGAACGGGTTGGTGGCCTGCGGGTTGGAGTGGCTGGTGCGCCCGTACGGCACGAACTGGATGAGGATGAACACCGCGACGCCGGCGCCGATCGCCCACAGCAAGATCTTCTTCCAGGAGCGCCCGCGGCGCCTGGTGGTGCTGGCCATTGCTCTCCCTCTCCTTCGGCTGGTGATCTCGGAGTACTTTACTCCATGAAGGACGGCGCCGTCGCGGCGCGGCCGTTTCGGGGAGTCAAGTCTCGGCCGGATCTGCCACGCCGTCGTCGCAGCCGCCCCATTGCCGGGCTCGTCCGCGGGCCGCGTCGGGTATTCTGACCGCGGACCGATCGAGCCAGGAGGCAGCAACGTGGATCTGGCGCCGCCTGAACGACGCTTCGCCGACGCGCTCGCGAAAGCGCGCGCGGAATGGGCCGCCGCGGATGCGGCGGCCTGCGCCGCGCGCGCCGGCTGCGAGCGCACCGACGCCGGCGTGCTCGTGCCGTTGTTCGGCCGCCCGCATCTGGTGAGTCACCCACGTGGCGAGGTGACCCTGGCGGGGGGAGAGCCAGGCGGCGCGATCGATTCCGAAGCGGCTGCGCCACCCGCGCACGTTGCCGTCGCAGTTCTCACGCTGCACTACCTGCTGACGGCCGACGGCGCGCCGCCGGCCGACACATGGATCGCGTACCGCGAGCTGCCGGACGGGCTGTTCTATGCGCCGTCGTTCGCCGCTCGCACGGAAGAACCGCTTGCCCGGGCGTTCGCCGGCCCGGCGCCGCAGGGCACCGGGCCCTCCGGCCTTGATTCATTCCGGGCGGCGGCGCTTGGCATGGGTGGCGAGGTGCTGACCCTCGGCGACGCCTCCTTCCGTTTCCGGGCCCTGCCCCGGCTCGTCATCGCGGTCCTGGTGTGGGCCGGCGACGACGAGGAGCCGGGGGAGGCCCGCATGCTCTTCGACGCTTCCGCGGGCCACTACCTGCCGGCGGAGGACATCGCCGGCCTCGGTGGCCAGCTGGCGCGCCGGCTGGCGGCGGTGGCGGGGGAGGCCCGTGCCTCGAACGGCTCCGGCTGAGGCTCGCCCCCCAAAGGGCCATGGATCCGATGGGTCGCGGCAGCAAAGGAGGCGTCACTCGCGGCCACGCCCGGCGCCATGAGCGGCGCCACGAGCGCCACCATCTGTGGGTCTGCGCGGCGCCGTCGACGGCAGCGATGGCGGTGCCGGGCGCCGTCGGAACGCCATGCCGCACCCGGGCCGCATGCGCCCCGGGCAGCCGCGATCAGCCCGCCTGCGCCGGCTCCACGCGGAGCCCGGCGTTCATCCCGTTGGCGCCGGCGCCTCCCGGCGCCCGGCCAGCAGCCCCCGCGCGGTCACGATCGCCAGCGCAACGATGATGCAGGCCATGCCGGCGGCCTCGCCTGCGGTGGGCCGCTCCCCCAGCTGGATCCACGCCGCGGTCACGCCGATCACCGGTGTGGCCAGCGTGGCGATTCCTGCCGCGCCGGCCGAGAGGTGCTGCAGCGCGAACAGCCAGAGGAACCAGGCGAGCGCGTTGGCGAGGATCACGTTGTAGACGAGCGCCCAGACGAATGCCGTCGTCCACTCGGGTCCGCTCTGCCAGGTGAGCGCGGCGATGAGGACCAGCGGCAGGGAGCCGAACAGCATCTGCCAGGTGGTGAGCGAGAGGACGTCGAACTCGTGTCGCCGCTGGAGCTTCTTGACCACGATCGCGCTCGCGGCCAGGCAGAAGCCCGCGGCTACCGCCAGCACGCTGCTGAACGCGCCGTGCAGATTCGACGGCTGCAGCACGAGGACGAGGCCGACAAGGGCGAGCGCGACGGCGAGCCACTGCACGCCGCGCAGCCGCTCGCCCAGGAACACCCTCGCGAGGAGCAGCAGCCAGAACGGCATCGTGTACGTGAGCACCGAGGTCTTGCCGGCCCCGCCGCTCTCGAGCGCCCACATCAGGAGGCCTACGAAGCCGGTGGTCTGCAACAGACCGATGACGATGGTGTAACCGAGTGCGGGCGGCCGCAGCGGGCGTCGCAGCGCGATCAGGAGGGCGAAGAGGCTGAGCGCTCCGAGAAAGGTGCGCAGGGCGGAGAACGTGAAGGGCTGGGCGTACTCCAACCCGATCTTCATGACCACCCAGTTGTAGCCCCAGATCAGGGCCAGCAGAGCGAGCGCGAGGGCGCCGAGGTCGCGGCCGTGGCGGTTCACCCTACTTGCGCGGGAACGACGCGGCCGACCAGCCGACGGCCAGCACTGCGACGATCGCCACGCGCACGCCGAACGACCAATCTGCCTGCCACACCCACAGGCCTATCATCCACGGCAGGAAGAAGATCCAGACCGCGATCTGCAGCGGCCACCAGAGGTCGAGGGTCCAGTCCCATATCTGCGCGAGCGTCTCGGGCGATGCGAAGGCGAGCGCGATGAAGGCGCCCCACAGGCCGACCATGAGGATGAAGAAGAGCCGCTTCACCGGGCCAGCATATCGTGAGGGTCGGGGGTGTGCGCGTGTTGGTCAGTCCGTGACCGGGCGCACGGCGGGCTCCTCGCCGGCTGCGGCCGCTCCGCGGCGGCCGGCGAGGAGCCCGTACCCGGCGAGGACGGCGAGCGCGGCGATGATGAGGATCATGCCGACGCCCTCCACGAGCGTCGGCACCTCCCCGAGCTGGATCCACGCGGCGAGCACGCCGACGATCGGGATCGACAGCGTCCCCAACCCTGCGGCGCCGGCGGGGAGAGATTGCAGCGCGTACAGCCAGAGGAACCAGGCGACGGCGTTGGCGAGCACGATGGTGTAGGCCAGTCCCCACACGAAGCCGAACGCCCACTCGGGGCCGCCGCTATAGGTGAAGGTCGCGAGGATGACGAGTGGGATCGACCCGAAGGTCATCTGCCACGTGGTCAGCGAGAGTACGTCCACCGTGTACTTGCGCTGCATCAGCTTGACGACTACGGCGCTCGCCGCCCAAGACAGCCCCCCGAGCAGCGTGAGCACGCCGCTCACGACACCGTCGAACTCCCACGGTCGCACGACCAGGACGAGGCCGATGAACGCGAGAGCGACGGCGAGCCACTGCAGGCCGCGTAGACGCTCGCCGAGAACGACCCAGGCGAGGAGCAGCAGCCAGAACGGCATCGTGTAGGTGAGAACGGAGACTTTGCCGGCGCCGGCGTCGTGCAACGCCGTGATGACGAGGCCGACGAAGAGCGTGGTCTGCAGCAGGCCGATGAGTAACGTGTAGCCGAGTGGTGGCGGTCGCAGGGGCCTGCGCAGCACGACCATGGCGAGGAAGAGGCAGGCGGCGCTCAGCGGTACGCGCAGCGCCGCGAACGTCAATGCGTCCGAGTACTCGAGCGCGACCTTGGTCGCGACCCAGCCGTAGCCCCAGATCGGCCCGAGGATGACAAGCGCGAGGATGCCGAGGTCACGCTTGCGCGTCGTCCTCTGGAGGTCGTCTGCCATACGCTCATGCTAGCCGACGCCGAGGGTCCTCGCTCCGTGACGCGTGACTCGCGCCTCGCTGCAGAATGCAGCGAACACAGAGGTGCGAAAGATGTTGTCGTGCCGTCGGCTGGGGAGGCCCGGGACGGCGCTGTTCTCGTGTCAGGCGATCTTTCGCGCCTCCGCCGAGATCGCCGTGGTCTCGGCGAACAGCTTCAGGTTGTCCATGCTGTCTTCGAAGTCGTGGCGGACACGCTTCTCGAGGAAGACGCGGTCCGCGAACTTGCCCAGCACGCTCCCGGGGATGGTGTAGTCGAACGTGGTCTTCACGTCGGTGCCGTCGTCCGCCGGCTTGTGATGACAGGAGATCTCTCCGGTTATGGTCCCCTCGAATCGCCAGCCCCAGTCGGTGCTGCCGTCCGCGTTGTGCCGCTCCTCGACGGTGCGGTCCACGATGCGCAGCTTCATGCCCATCATCAACTGGGTGAACTCCGCTTTCGTACCCGGACTGCCGTCGCCGAACACTCGCTCGGGATCGCTCATCCCCACCCAGAACGTGGGCCAGGTGCGGGGGTCCTTGACGATCGCGTCGACGTTGCCGACGGGCGCGTTGATGTGGAACTCGTGCAGGAGATGAGCCATAGGGCGCCTCCTCCCTTGGTCTCTCGCGCGCATTGTCGCGCAGTGGCTCCCGGGCCTCCTGCGTGAGAGCCTTCCCGGGTCGCGGCCGCAGTCACCGTTGAAGCCCGGCGCCGGCGATCATCGGCATCACGCCGGTGGCGCGATGGGCTGCTGAACGAGACGGACGGCGGGCCGCCTGCCGGCGGCCCGCCGTCCCGGGCGAGGAGCCTGAGGTCTCCCCGGTCCTGCTTGCGGCTGGTGACGCCGGCACAGTCGGCCTAGTCGATCACCGGCCCGACGGCATCCTCGCCCGTGGGCGCCACTCCGGAAGGCTCGGCCTCGAGGGTGAGGTGCTGAATATGCGCGGAGCTGCGCGCCGGCGCGCGATTGAGGCAGACCCACTCGCGGCGCAGCACCGGTGCGGCGACGAGCACGCCGGTCAGTCCGATCGCGCCACAGACTGCGAAGATCCAGCCGCCGATCGCGCCGTAGATGAGCGGCGCGGTCAGCGTGCCGACGAAGGCAGCCCCCTGCATGGACATCTGCTCGATCCCCTGCACGCTGCCCAGCCAGCGAGGCGGGCTGAGTTGTACGAGCAGTGCCTGCTTCGCGGGGAACGCGACGGCGAAGGCGAGACCGCCCATCACCCCCGCGCCGAGGTACACGATGGGGTTGTCGCTCAGGGAGAACACGAACCACATGAGCGCCTGGGCAGTGAAGCCGGCGACCATCAGGGCGTAGCGACTGTGCCGGTCGGCGAGGCGCCCGCCGGCGAACGCGAGCAGCATCGGAGCGCTGAACGCGATCCAGGTCAGGCCGATGAAGGCGAACGAGTGGCCGAGAGACACGAGCCAGAGGCTCCAGACGACCTCCCAGGCGCCCATCGTGAACTCCGCCGTGGCGACGACGAGCAGGATCGCGAGGATGGGAGCGCTGAGGAGGCTGCGCAAGGGAGGGCGCACCGCCGGGCGCTGCCGTGCCTGTGCTGCGTGCGCCGGCTCGTGGATGAGGAGGGCCAGGGCGATGGCGGCCACCAGCGACAGCGCCGAGCCGAAGAGGAAGATGCTGTAGAAGGCCCACAGCCCCTGACCGCCGCCGAGCTCGTAGAGCGGCCACGCGAGTGCCGGACCGATCAACAGCCCGCCGAACTGCGCCGTCGTCCACCAGCCGTAGGCCTGGCTGCGGTTGCGGTCCGTCGTGATCTCGGCGACGAACGCCTGGCCGGCCGGCACGACGAGTGCGACGCCCATCCCTTCGAGCAGACGAAAGAGGACGAAGAGCGCCGGCTCCGTCGTGGTGATGAAGAGCACGGTGGAGACGGCGTAGAGCAGCGTGCCGCCGACGAGAAGCGGCTTGCGGCCGACTCTGTCGCTCAGGCGCCCCGCCGCCGGCGAGACGGTGAACACGCCGACGAAATAGGCGCCGGCGATGACGCCGATCCACCAGAGCGAGGCGCCGGCTTCCTGCTGCAGAAACAGGGGCAGGTAGGGGAAGATCGCGCCGCCGCCCGCCCACACGACGAAGTCACTGGCGGCGACCACGGCGAGCTGGCGGCGCCCGTGGGGCACCGCCCACGCGCCGCTCGTCGAGCCCGCTCCAGAACGTGCAGTGGCAGAGCGGCGCTCGTCGTCGCCGGGGATGTCGGGTGTGTGCCGAGTCATGAGCGCGAGAGGTTCGCTCTGTGAGTACCCATGGACCCGGGCCCGCACACTCTCCTGGAGGCGCGCTGGGAGGCTCCCGGAACGGTCGTCTCGGGCGCGCAGCGCGGCATCAGGCACTCAGGCGCGTACCACGGCATGCGGCACTCGGCCACGCCGCTCGACGAGCGCCGGGAGGCGCTTCTCACTTCGCTGAGGCGCACGCTTGGGCGCGGCGGTCAGCCGCTCAGTAGGCTCCGTCCGCCTGCTTCGCGCTCTTGCGCCGCTCCATGATCGCCTGCAGCAGGGGCGTCACCACGAGCCGGATCGCCATCTCCATCTTGCCGCCCGGGACGACGATGCAGTTGGGGCGTGACATGAACGAGTCGTGGATCATGGTGAGCAGGTAGGGGAAGTCCACGCCCGCGGGGTCGCGGAAGCGCACGATGACCAGCGACTCATCCAGGGTCGGGATGTCCCGGGCGACGAAGGGGTTCGATGTGTCGACCACCGGCACGCGTTGGAAGTTGACGTGGGTGTGCGAGAACTGCGGCGTGATGTAGTGGACGTAGTCGTGCATGCGCCGCAGGATGGTGTCGGTGGCGGCCTCGACCGAGTAGCCTCGCGCGCGCGTGTCGCGGTGGATCTTCTGGATCCACTCCAGATTGACGATGGGCACCACGCCGATGAGCAGGTCCACGTACCGGGCGACGTTGGTGCCCTCGGCACGAACGCCCCCGTGGAGGCCTTCGTAGAAGAGCACGTCGGTGTCGGCCGGCAACTCCTCCCATGGGGTGAAGGTGCCGGGCTTGCGGCCGAGCGCGGCCGCCTCTTCCTCGTTGTGTACGTAGTATCTGCGCTTCCCGGCCCCTGAGTCCCCGTACGTGCGGAACAGGGCCTCCAGCTCCCCGAAGAGGTTGGCGCGGGGGCCGAAGTGGCTCACCGGGCGTTCGCCCCTGCTCTCGGCGTCCGCGATGGCCTGCTTCATCTCCTCACGATCGTACTTGTGGAAGCTGTCCCCCTCGACGACCGCTGCGCGGATGTTCTCCCGGTGGAAGATGTGCTCGAAGGACGTCTTGACGGTGCTCGTTCCGGCGCCGCTCGAGCCGGTGACTGCGATGACCGGGTGCCTGCTGGACATGTGCCGACCCTCCCTCCTCCTCGTTCAAGAGACGCCCAGGACCGAGCGCCAGTCCGGGTACAACGTGTCGGCGTCGCCGGGGAAGGACGCAAAGGCGCGCGCGAGCTCGCGGTGCTCCTTCGCGTAGTCGAGCAGGTCGACGCCGGCCGTCCAGGCGTCCACGGACTGGTGCAGTGACAGGGCGCCGGCTACCGGGCCGTCGAGGTGACCGAACGCGCCTCCGCCCGAGGTCTGCACGACGTTGGCGTGGCCGAGGTTTTCGAAGAAGCCGGGCAGGCGCAGGGCGTTCATACCCCCCGAGATCATCGAGCTCGTGGCCTTCATCCCCAGCCACTCCTGGTGGTAGAAGGGGCCGTCGGCCGAGTCACGCTCGATCATGTAGGCGATGGCGCGGTCAGCGGGATCGCCCTCCATCTTGCCGTAGCCCATCGTCCCGGTGTGGATCCCGGAGGCTCCCTGCAGGCGCGCCATCTTGGCGAGCACGAAGGCGGTGTAGCCGCGCTTCGACTGCGGTGACGTCACGGCGCCGTGACCGGCGCGGTGGTAGTGCAGGAACGTGTCCGGGAAGCGGCGCCGGCACGTCGTGACGGCCGCGGGGCCGCCGACGTAGCCGTCCACAAGAAAGGCGACGTGGTCCTCGTTCCCGGCGAACGCCTCGAGCACGGCCTCGCCGCGGGCGACCATCTCCGCCGGGTCGTCGGCGGTGATGTTGGCCGAGAACAGCTTGGCCTCACCGGTCTCGTCCTGGGCGCGGCGCATGGCGTCGGCCACCAGCCCCATGGTCTCGCGGTACGGCGCGAAGACCTGGTTGCCCTGGGGCTCGTCGTTCTTGACGAAGTCGCCGCCCAGCCAGAACTGGTAGCAGGCGTTCGCGAACAACTCCGGACGCAGGCCCAGCTTGGGCTTGATGATCGTGCCGACGATCATCCCTCCGTTCTCGAGCGGCCGACCGAGGACGCGCCAGAAGTCGCTGATGTTGCGGCGTGGGCCGTCGAAGAGGCGCAGGTACTCGGGCGGGACGTAGAAGTCGTGCATCTTGGCCCACTCGACGTCGCCCATGCCCTGGTTGTTGCCGATGGCGAGCGTGAGGAACGAGACGATCATCGCCTTGTCGTCGGTGATGTTCCGGTCGAAGAGCTCGAGCGGGTAGGCGATCTTCATGAGATGGGTGGTCTCGTCCGCTTCGTAGACGATGGCGTCCACCGAGCGCGTGAAGTCGTCGGTGGTGGAGACCTCTACGTTGGTGCCGGTGGAGGACTCCGCGGCGAAGTGCGCCGCGGTGGCGAGATAGTCGTAGCCGGCCTTGGGCTTCATACGGTAGGCGCAGAGGACGTGACGTCCTCCCCTGATGAGCTCGTCCTCGCTGAGAGTGAGATCCGCGTAGCGGCTGGATTGGTCCACCGTCTGCCTCCTGGATGCGCCGGGAGATGCACGTGCGGCGACCGCCCGGCGACCTCCCGTCTTGGGGAATCTCTAGTCTGCCCGCGCACCTGCCCGCCGTAAACGCAGGGCCGCACACTCGCGGACTCCGTTCGCGCCGCCCTCTACCGGCCCGGTTCCCCGACCGCTCACGTCCCCGCCTCCTGTCGCGTAGCCGGTCTCGTGTGGGTGCGGACTCCATGGAGTGTCGCCGGCTTGTCACGGCGTGCGACGCATGACCCGGAGAAGCGGTCGCCAGCCGTGATCACGCGCGGTCCGCGCGGCGGCGGGGAGCTCGATCGCCGGCGCCGCCGGTCGCGTCGCGGTCCGGCACGGCCCTCGCTTGCGCGCCGAGGTCCAGGAGGTCGGACGCACTCGACCCGGGCAGGGCCTGAGCGACGGAGTCGGCGGGCTCGACGATGGTGACCCCACCGGGCGACACCGTGTCGGGTGATTCAGTCCGAATCAGTCGGCGCGCCGTCGTGTGCGGCTATGCGGGCCTTCGCCGCCTCCAACTCGCCCTCAGGCCACTCGTCGATCTCGCCGTCGTTCGAGAAGTACTCGGCAGAGAAGTCGCGGGCGAAGCGCCACGGGTAGTACCGATCGACCTGCTGGCGCGTCACCCCGTCGTTCCGGTACCAGAGGTCGAGGATCGCGATGTCGATCGTGTCGGAGAGCCCGAACCCGACGCGGACCTCGGAGCGCCAATCCCCGGTCTCGAAAGCCTCCGCATTCTCCCTCATGAACTCATCGAGCGCTTTCGCGGTCTCCCGGGGCAGGGCGCCGATGACCTCCATGATGAGGAACTCGAAGAAGAAGTCCATCGGCTTCTCGTCGCGCAGATAGGGGGCGAGCGCCGAGTGGACGGCGTCCAGAGACGTCGGGAACGGTGACGGCTGCAGGTCTCGCGGTGACCTACCCCTACGGGCGAATGGATTCCACATCCTCAAGGTCCTTTCTCGTCCTCTTGATCGTGAGGCAGCCCGCGCCGCGGTCGCCGTGCTGGGGGCCGTATGGGGAGGTCTACTCCGCCATCGCCCGATGTCGGTGCCGGCGCAGGCCCACTATCGGGAGGACCAGCAGGATCGTGGTCTCGAGGAGGTAGAGGCCGACGGCGACGAGCGGTGCCACGAGTGCCATGGCGAGCGCAACGAGGTTCACACCGATCGAGATCCACCGCAGTCGAGCTGCGCGCTCCAGCATCCAATCGGCGATGTCGTCCACCAGCAGCGCCGGCTCCCGCGCCACGTAGAGCATGAGCAGGCTGAGCGCGAGCGACGCGAACAGCACGTCCAGGCCATAGAGAAGCACAGCGGTCTTGACCGCCGGTCCGCTCAGGTGCGTGACCATGAGGCTCGTTGCGAAAGGGAGCAGTCCGACGAAGAGCAGCAGCAGAAGGTTCATGGCGTACGCGACGGCGTCCCCACACTTCATGAACGAGGTCACTCTTGAGTGCGTCATCCAGATGCCGCCGATGAACGCGAAGCTGATGTAGTAGCCGAGGAATTCGGCCCATTGTTCGCGCAGCGCCGGCAGCAGGTCGGCAGCCTCGCCCGGCACGGGGATCTCAAGCACCAGCAGCGTGATCGCGATGGCGAAGACGCCGTCGGAGAACGCGTTGAAACGGTCGAGGTCGAGATGGCTGGTTTCTCGCACCGCGGTCTCGCCGTGCCCGGCTTGCTCGTGCGACTCGTCGCTCAAGATGGACCCTCCCGTCGCATACGCGGCATCTTCTCGTTCGAGGGGAAGGCCCCTTCATTCGGCGGCCGGCGGCACGGCGCCTCTCGCCTCGCCCGCGGAGGCGATACAGTGTGCGCGAAGGATCGTGCCGGCAGCGCGCATCCCGAGCTGGCCGGAACCGCTCGATCGTGAAGGGACTGCTGCGCCCGGCCATCGAAGGCCGCGCGGCGGCTTGGTAGGAGGAGGATGAACATGCCGGGATCGCCTGACTCGTCCGAGTACATGAGGGGCCTGCCGCCGGCCGCGGATCGGCTCGTCACCCGCGAGGTGCATTGGGAGGACCCTCCCTACAACCGCTGGGCCTTCCAGCACGTCCGGGAGTTCATCCCGACCGCGAGCATCCATCGTGGGCCGGGCCCGATCTCGGCGCTCGAGCGCCGGCCGCGAGACGTGCTCGGCGTTCCGTGCGGCCTCCCCGACGGCAAGCAGTCGACCGCCGGCGAGTGGCTTTCGGACTCGTTCACCGACGGCTTCCTGGTCCTTCATCGGGGGCGCATCGCCGCCGAGCACTACTTCAACCGCATGCGCCCGCACACGACACACCTCCTGCAGTCGGTCTCCAAGTCGATCGTCGGCACCCTGGCGGGGATCCTCGCCTCCCGCGATCAGCTCAGGCTGGACGGTCGGGTGACGGACTACATACCCGAGCTCGCGGGATCGAGCTTCGAGGGCGCCACGGTCCAGCAGCTCCTCGACATGCGGACCGGCACCAGGTTCAACGAGGACTACGAGGACCCCACCGCCGAGGTGCGCGCTTACGAGACCGTCATCGGCTGGGCGCCGCCGCTCGAGCCGATGGCGGCATCGGGTCTCTACGAGTACATCTCGCGGCTGGAGAACGCCTCCGACCACGGTGGGCCTTTCGCCTATCGATCGATCCTCACCGACCTCCTCGGCTGGGTTCTCGAGAGGGCGTCCGGGCTGCGGTTGCCGGAGCTGCTCAGCCGGGAGATCTGGGCTCCCCTGGGGACCGAGTTCGACGCGGACGTGACGGTCGACCGGCACGGCTCCGCGCTAGCCGACGGAGGCATCTGCGCCACGCTGCGAGACATGGGCCGGTTCGGGCAGATGTATCTTCAGGGGGGAGTCTTCAACGGTGGGAGCATCGTGCCGCACGAGTGGGTCGCCGACTGCCGCACGGGCAACGACGACGTGCGCCGGGCCTTCACGGATTCTCCCGAGAGCGCCTCGTACCCGGGCTGGTTCTACCACAACAAGTGGTGGGTGAAGGACTCGACGAAGGGCGTGTTCATGGGCCTCGGCATCTATGGGCAGATGGTCTTCATCCACGCTGCGGCGGAGATGGTCGGGGTCAAGCTCTCCTCGTGGCCCGTCGCCGACGATGATGAGTTCCTCCGGCGCGACGTTCGCGGCATGGAGGCCGTCGCGGAGTGGCTGAGCGGAGTGGCCACGACTCGGTAGCGCGACGAATCAGGTTCCCCGGCGATCGCCGGCAGCTACGCCGGCAGCCTGGCGACGGCCACCCGGCTCGGCTGCTGGGGATCGAAGCGCACCGTGAGGCCGGCGCCGGGCCGCACCTTGTGCAGGGAGGAGGTCACGATCGCCGCGGTCGTCTCCGCCTGGTAGCTCGGCCCATCGGCTCGCTGGACGGTCAGGGAGAGCCGGACAAGATCTGCCGCGCCGTCGAACAGGACGATGCCGGTCCGCTGCGAGTCCCGCACCAGAGCTGCGGCCTCGACGCCGCGCACCGTCAGTTCGTCCTGCAGGAGCTCGCTGTCGAGCACCAGCTGATGGGCTTGCTCCGGATCCAGTCCTTCTGCCTGCACCATGGTGGAGAGCGGCCCCAGCAGATTCGTGATGACGGCCTGGCTCTTGTCGTCCGCGTCGTAGCGGACCACTGCCGCTGCACCGGGCTGGGCCTTCCCGAGGTCCAGCACGTTGACGAAGGTCGTCGCCACGGCGACGAACGCCGGGTCGGCCCTGGTCTCTACCTGCAGCTGCATGGTCACCTCAACGCTCTTCAGCCCCCCTGATTCAATGCTGCTGCCCGTCTGCCGGGCGCTGATCACGGTCGCCGTTGCGAACACGCCCTCCGCCAGGAGTCTGGCGTTGCACGCCTGCAGCCGGCGCAGGCGCCGCAGCGGTCGACTGACGACCACGGCGCCGACGCCGACGGCCACGACAAGGACGAGGCCGACAACGACGACCGGCCAGACACTCGCCGCCAGGGCGGCGGACGTCTGACCCATGAGGCACCTCCCGGTAGCTTGAGCCATCCGGCCGACGCGGCAAGGTCTCGATGCCCCCCTGTCGCCGTCGGCCGTACGAACATGGTACTCCCCGCCGATCAGGAAACTGCGTTCGACGGCGTTGAACCCGGCGATCATCGCGCTGCGGCGCAGTCGGGGGAGGAGCCGCGGAGGCGAGAGGACAGGCATCCGGCGAGCGCTGCTCAGCGACGGCCGGCGCGACGACTCGGCGATGCTGGCGGTCGCCCACGACGCGCTGCGAGAGCGCCTCGCAGCGGCCGGCTGCGCGGTGGATGACTGGACGCTGCGCGGTGAGGACAGCTGTCTCTCGACAAGCCGGGGAAGCTCGGCCGCATCAGTCGCCGCGCCGCCGGCCGCCGGCGAGGACCCCCGCCGTGGAGGAACGGAGACGAACTGCCAGGGCATGGTCATCGCCGACGGTGTCGGCTGCTCCGGCTCGAGGCGGAAGCATCACATCGTCTCGTCGCGCACTCAGTACGGCCAGATGGGCGACCAGGATCCCTGGCCTCATGCGATGTCGTGTCGACATCCTCGCATCCTGTATGGCCCATACGAGTCTCGGCCTCGATCGTCGAGACTCGTGAGGGCGGGCGACCGGATCTGGCGGGCACCGCCCTGCTTGACGCAGACACCGTACCCGGCGGGTCTTTCGCCCGCCCTGCCTGACGCCTATGGGAGTGTGAACGGCGCTCCTCGACACGGTTCATCGCTCGTCGGCTCCGGACTGACATGCTCTGCCACGGCCGGGCGGAGGGGTTTGACTGCCCTGCGGCCCAGCGTCGCAGTGCGGTAGTATGAAGGTCGATCTGAGCCTACGGAACGCCCGACCGCGGCGCGGCGACACGCACGGCAGTCCGGAGAACGCCGGCGGCGCGCGAGGAGCGGCGGGCCGAGAAGGGGGGAGTTCTCAAGATGCTCAGCATGGGGAGTGAAGGTCGGGTCTCGTTACGCGTGAGTCTTGTCGTGGCGATCCTTGCAGCCGGCCTCCTCGCGGTCTCGCTGGCCGGATGTGGGGAGACGGCGGGCGGCGGCGACTCGCCGGTCGTTGTCGAGGAGACGGGTTCGATCGAGTCCGGCGACACCCGGGATCCCGACTACAACGATCTGCAGTACGACGCCTATGCCTTCTCGGCCGAGACCGGCGACGTCGTCGTCATCGAGGTCACGGCCGACGGGTTCGTGCCCCTTCTTCATCTGGTGGAAGTCGCGTCCGGGGCTGATCTCGCCGAGTGGGAGGCGGCGTACTCAGACGAGGACGCTCTCACCTACACCATCGCCGGGCCGGGAGAGTACGAGGCCCGCGTCTATGCCCTGGAGGGCGGGAGCGGCACCTACACGCTCACCGTTCGCGTGAACCCCTGAGCGCGGGCGCCATCGGTACCGACGCTGCGGCCGGAGCCGGCAGCGATCGGTGCGAACGTGCGCGCCAAGGCCGGATCAGACGATGAGCACGAGCCCGCTCCAGGAGAACTTCTCCCGGGAGCCGAGGTTCAACTCGCGGCCCACGTTCCAGTACGTGCTGAACACATCCATGCCTGCGGCCTCCATCGACGGCCGGGCCTCGTAGGGGTGCCGGCACGGGCGGGTCGTGTCGCAGTACCCGACAGGGTCGTCGGCCGTGTAGCACAGGTAGCACGTGGACGCGACGTAGCCCACGGCGAAGAAGTAGCCGAGGTTGTGCGCGCGGCGTTCGAGCTCCATGACGACGTCGTGCAGCTTGAACCACAGGGGTTGCTGCACGGTGCGATCGTACTCGAGCGCCCGTTCGTCGTACTGCAGCCGGCACAGCGGCTCGTCGCCCTGGATGAGCTCCCAGTACTCCTGTGGCAGTTCCATCGCGACCTCGGTGAGCATCGCGTAGCGGTACTTGGCGACGACCTTCGCCGTCTCCTCGGCGGTCGGTGAGAACGGCGGGTCCATGAGGCATTGGCCGTAGCACTCGCAGGGCGGGATCCGGCACTTGAGCGTGACGCGCTCGTCGACCGCGACCTTGTCGGCCTCGATGAGCTCGGCGAAATCGGCTCCCTTGGCAAGCGCGCCCTCGCGCAGCTTCTCCATGTCGCGCTCGAAGGCGGGGACGTCCTGGCCGGCGATCGCCCACGTGTGCTTCGGGGGTCCGGGTCGGTACTGGGTCATGCTCTCTCCCTTCGCGGATCGACGGCGTGCTCGAGGAGCTCGTGGATCTGCTCGGCGGTCACGTCGCGCGGGTTGCCGGAGTCGTTGGCCCACACGAAGGCGGCCGCGGTCAGCGCCGGCAGGTCGGCGCGAGCGACGCCGAGCTCGCCGAGCGAGTGCGGCAGCCGGATGTCGGCGGCCAGGCTGCGGACGGCCTCGGCGGCGTCCGCGCCGGCCACGCCGGTGAGCGCCGTCCCGAGCTGCCCATATCGCGAGGCGCACGACGGCGCGTTGAACGCCAGGACCGGCGCCAGCAGGACGCCGTTGGTGACGCCGTGCGGCAGGCGGTAGAAGCCGCCAAGCGCCTCGGACAGCGTGTGCACGAGGCCGCACGACGAGTTGGAGAAGGCGGCGCCGGCCAGAAAGCTCGCCAGCAGCATACCGGCGCGAGCTTCGAGGTCGGCGCCCTCGTCGACCGCGCGCCTCAGGTGCAGCGCGGCCAGCGCGACCGCCTGAAGCGCCAGGGCGTCGGTGGCCGGATTGGCCAGCCGCGACACGAACGCCTCGACCGCGTGCGTCAGGGCGTCCATTCCCGTCCCCGCGGTCACGTCGGGAGGCACGCTGACGGTGAGCTCCGGGTCGAGGATCGCCACGACCGGGACGAGGCGAGGGTCGTAGATCGCGTTCTTGAGGCGCCGGGCGGGGTCGACGAACACGCCCCAGGCGGTGGCCTCGCTGCCGGTGCCGGCGGTGGTGGCGACGGCGATGTGCGGGAGCACGCGGGAGATGGCGCGGGCCGGGTCCGCGCCGTCTTCGTAGTCACGGAGGGCGCCGCCGTTGAGAGCCAGCACGCCGGCGTTCTTGGCCGTGTCGATGACGCTGCCGCCGCCGAGCGAGACGAGCGCGTCGACGCCGTCCGCGGCGCCGAGCGCGTCTGCCGCCTGCCCCACGGCCTCCGCCGTGGGCTCCGCTTCGACGCGGTCGTAGACCGTCGCGCGCGTCGAGGCGGGCAGCACGGCGAGCAGTCGCTCGAGATGGCCGGCGCGCGCGACCGCCGCATCGCTCACGACGAAGACGTGGGCGGCGCCCGCGGCGGTCACGGCGTCCGCGACACGCGTCACGGCGCCGGCCCCCCACTCGACTCTCTGAGGGAGGGTCAGCGTCTGGATCGGCTCGATCATCGACTCACCATGAAGCCGACTATAGCGAGCGCGGCGGCTGCGGTCACGCGCTGCGCGATCTGATCGCTACGCCATCGGAGGGCCGCTCGCCGGAGGGTTCGACGCGGGCATGAAAGGCACGTGCACCGAGCATAGTGGAAGGCATAGCCGCTTTCACGGAACCCGGCGATCGAGGGGGATGACATGGACTACGAGATCAACGAGAAAGACGTCGCGCCGCAACTCTCGCTGACGCATCGGGAGACGGTGACCATGAAGACGATAGGGAACGGTCTCGACGCCGGGTTCAAGACGCTCGAGGAGCACGTCGCCGCGACCGGCGCACAGGCGGTCGGACCGCCCTTCGTCTTCTCGCCAGACTTCGGCAAGGATCAGTTCGACCTCATCATCTGCATGCCCGTCGCGTCCGGAGAGGCCGGCGAAAGCGTCGCGGTCGAGGAGATCGCCGGCGGCCACGTGGTCTTCACCACGCACGTAGGTCCGTACCCCGAGGTCCCGGAGGCCTACAAGGCGTTGTTCGCGTGGATCGAGGAGAACGGACGCAAGCCGGCCGGCGCGGCTCGCGAGGTCTACCTCAACGACCCGAAGGACGTCCCCGAGAGCGAGCTGCGCGTCGAGATCGCGATACCGCTCGCCTAGCCGGCCGGCCTCGTCGGTGCTCCCTTGTCCCTGATGCGGGTCGATGCAATCATCGCAACAGAGTCCGGCGTTCCGGATACAGGGGAGGACGATTCCGGCGATCCGCGACGATCGCGCGTGACAATGCCGACCGGTCGCGGACCTGGGGGATGGGAGGAGCGATGGGTTCCGATGTGATGGCGACGCTGCAGCTCGTGTGCGCGAACGCCGGCGTCGACGAATGGGGCGTCGCCGCCAACCGTGACTGGCCGCTGGCGCCCGACCTGCCGTTCGCCGTCGCTCTGGTCGGGCGCCACGCGCCCGACGCGCTCTCGGGTCTCGAGCAGACCCACATGTCGCAGGCGTTCTTCGACGACTATGCGCGTCTGTGGCGCGAGCTCGATGACGCCGCCGCCGGGATCATCGCGGAGATAGAGGCGCGGGGCCACACGGCTGTCCAGTCCAGCAACCTCATGGCCGGTCCTCACGACGACCCGCCGGTGGAGGACTGGGGCGATCCGGGCGTGTTCTCGCACAAGATCGCCGCGACCCAGGCAGGGCTCGGATGGATCGGCAAGACCGCCGCGTTCGTGTCGGTCCGGTTCGGAACGGCCGTCCGGCTCACCTCCGTGTTCACCGATCTGCCGCTGGCGACGGGCGTCCCTGTCACCGAGAGCCGCTGCGGCGGCTGCCGCGTCTGCGTCGATGCCTGCCCGGTCGGAGCCGGCCGGGACACGCTGTGGACGGCCGGCATGCCGCGCGACCAGCTCTATGACGAGAAGGCCTGCGAGGCCAAGACATACGAACACCCCGAGTGGGACGGTACGTGCGGCGTGTGTCAGACGGTGTGCCCGTTCACCCAGCGGGCCGTCAGGCACGAGCCGTGGCGGGCGCGGCGCGACTAGGACCGGGGCCGTGCCCAAACGCTTGCACTCGGCGCTCCATGACGATACACCCGGGGGTACACGACGACGCCGCGTGATCCAGAGGGATCGCGCGCCGCCAATCTGGAAAGCACCTCGCCGATCGGTCCTGATTCGGGACTCACCGCACACGTGCCGTCTCGTCCCGCCAGCAGCAGCCTGAGGAGGAATCGCATGAGGAACCTGCTCCGAGTCGACATGGGTGATCTCTCGGTGGTCGTCGAGCCTGCGCCCGCGGCCTGGGCCAGGTACGGCGGTCGCGCGATCACCGACGCGATCATCTACCACGAGGTCCCCGCGGATGCCGATCCGCTGGGCCCGGCCAACAAGCTTGCCTTCGCTCCGGGAACGCTCGGCGGCACCAATGCCCCCAACGGCAACCGGCTTTCGGTCGGCGCGAAGAGCCCTCTCACCGGCGGCATCAAGGAGTCCAACTCGGGTGGCCAGGCGGCTCACGCGATCGCCCGGGTGGGTTTCGCTGCGGTCATCGTCGAGGGCGCTCCCGCCGACGAGAGCGCGCTCTACCTTCTCGTGATCGAGTCGGACCGCTCGGCGCGCCTCGAACGCGTGGACGAGTGGGCCGGCCTGGGCAACTACGAGGTCGCGGACAAGATCGCCGCGAGCCGGCCGCCCGGAGACAAGTACGCCACCATCTCGATCGGCCCGGCAGGGGAGGCGCTCGCCAGGGCATCCGGCATCGCCGTGTCTGACCCCAAAGGCTATCCGAATCGCTTTGCCGGCCGCGGCGGTCTGGGCGCGGTCATGGGCAGCAAGGGCCTCAAGGGCATCGTGGTCTCCTACAAGGGCACGAGCTCGATCGAGCACGCCGACAAGGCCGCCTTCACGGCTGCCACCAAGCGCTTCTCGAAGGCGCTGAAGGAACACCCTGTGTCAGGTACCGCGCTCCCCCAGTACGGGACCAATGTGCTCACCAACATCCTCAGCGAGGCCGGCGGCCTGCCGACGAGGAACTTCTCTTCCGGCACCTTCGAGGCCGCCGACGCCATCGGCGGTGAGACGCAGCGCGACATGATCCTCGCGCGCGGCGGCGACGTCAGCCACGGCTGCCTCCCGGGCTGCGTCATCCATTGCTCCCGCTACTGGGCCGACAAGGACGGCAACTACAAGACGAAGGGGCCGGAGTACGAGACCGCCTGGTCGATGGGCGCCGATTGCGGCATCGCGGACCTCGACGAGATCGCCGAGCTCGACCGCGCCTGTGGCGACCTGGGCCTCGACACGATCGAGCTGGGCGCGACGCTCGCCGTCTACATGGATTCCGGCGCCATCGACTTCGGCGACGCCGCCGGAGCGCTCGCGGCGCTCAAGGCCGGGCTCGAGCCGGGCAATGAACTGCGCGTCCTGTGGGACGGCGCCGAGGCGACCGGCAAGAAGTTCGGCGTCGAGCGCATCCCCGTGACCAAGCATCAGGCGCTGCCGGCCTACGATCCGCGACCCATCCAGGGGATCGGCGTCACGTACGCGACCACCCCCATGGGCGCCGACCACACCGCCGGCTACACCATCACCGCCAACATCCTGAACGTGGGCGGCACGGTCGACCCGTTCAAGACCGAAGGCCAGGCGGAGCTGTCGAAGAACCTGCAGATCGCCACGGCGATGCTCGACAGCCTGGGCTTCTGCATCTTCGTGGCCTTCCCGGCGCTCGACATCCCCGAGGCCTTCTCCGCCATCCACGAGATGGCCGCGGCGCACACCGGCGAGAAGTGGGGCGTCGACGAGCTCATGCAGCTGGGTCGCGAAGTGCTCACGATGGAGCGCAAGTTCAACGAGAGGGCCGGCTTCACGGCCGCCGACGACCGGTTGCCCGCGTTCTTCCACGAAGACGAACTGCCCCCCCACAACGTGGTGTTCACGGTCTCGGATGAGGACCTCGACTCGGTCTTCGACTTCGTCGAGGAGACCGCTGCCCAGATGGGGCTCTGAAAGGCATGACGAGCCGAACCCCCGTGCCGTGAAGCGCATGCTCGCGGTACGGGGGTCGGCACGGTCGACGTGATGATCATCCAGCTTGCCTTGTTCGCCTATCTGTCCCGGTATCAGCCCGACGGGCGAAGTGGTCGCGATTCACGCCCACTCGAGGTCGCCGAGGGCTCCACCGTGGGCGATGTGATCGCCCTTCTCGGGCTGCCGGACGGACCCCGCGCGGTGTTTCTCAACGGCCGCCACGCGGCCGACGACCGGCCTCTCTCTGACGGCGACCGGCTCGCGATCTTCCCGCCGATCGCGGGAGGCTGACCCGGCGACCTTCGGGGGGGCCTAGGCGACCGCGCCGCTCCCCTCGTCCCCGGCGGAGTGAAGCCCGAGAAGCACGCGGTGCGGTCCGGGCGTGCCGTACGGCACGAAGGCGACGCGATCGCCCGGCGAGACGTGCACGTCGATCCCGCGGACGACATGGTTGAGGAAGACGCCCTCGATCTTCTCGAGAGGCAACTCGAGTGAGATGGCGATCTCCCGTGCGGTCGTGCCGGACCCGGGGACATCGACGACGAGCGAATGCGGCAGCCCCCTGGCGGTCCGCAGCGGCCTCAGACTGCCGAAGATGCGAACGCTGACTCCCGGCGCGTCGGTGCGTGAGGGATCCGTCGTCATCCGCGGGCGCCCGCATCTCGCTGGGGCTCCTCGCCGCCGACCCCG
This sequence comes from uncultured Thermoleophilia bacterium, assembly GCA_963699725.1. GTDB lineage: Bacteria > Actinomycetota > Thermoleophilia > UBA2241 > UBA2241 > CAIXSE01. The sequence goes on along the minus strand of CAVOVA010000014.1, from coordinate 171,894 downwards.
GGTGTGAGCACGAGGAAGCACCCCGTGGAGTCAGGGTGGGTCGCGCCGGCGGTATCGTGACGGGGCTCGAGTGCTCGCATATCCAGTCCATTGTAGGCGATTCGCGCCGCACGTCCTGACGACCGCGCCGTCGAAGTCTCGCCCTCCGGCCCTGACCCTTCGCGCAGAGGGCCGCCTGGAGCGGCCCTCTGCGCGAACGTGGATGGCTGGGCGAAGATGCGGCCTTCAGGCAGCCTTCGCCGCTCCACCGGCCACGCTGAAGCGGCGCGCGGCGGAGTCACCCTCGTCGAACTGTACGATCACGCAGGGCTCGTCACCGGTGACCCAGGCATCGTGTCCCGCGGGTATGACGAACACGTCACCGGGGCCGAACTCGAGCTGTGCACCGTCACCGAACTCGACGGTCATATGCCCGGACACCGCGTAGCCGACGTGCGTGTCCTGGCACATGGGCACGCCCATGCGTGTCGAGAACTTCCAGCCCGACGGGTAGGTCGCGCGCTTCACTTTCATGTCGCCGATCTGCAGGACGTCGATCTCCACGCCGCCCTTGGCAATCTGCGCGTCCGGCTTGGCGAACGTCTTGATGGTCCTGCTGATGGGTGTTGCCATGAGATCCTCCTTGGATGCGGCAGCAAGCCGCATGGTTCGCAGGTCGTCAAGACCCGCTGCCCGGGGAATTCCCCTACGGCGACAGTGCGAACCGTTGGCCCGGAGGGGCGAGGGCGGCCAACTCGCGTCGCCCTTGTTGCGCATCTGCCGTTCCTGGGCACGCAGGCACTGCCTGGAACACCTGAATGGTCGCGGATGGAAGACGTAGAATGCCGCCTGAGGCGCTTCACCTGCCGCCGGTGACCGACGAGGAGGACGCGCGCGTGGCGAAACGGGTCTTGCACTGGTACCGAGTGGAGCCACCCTCGCTGCCCGTGCGTCACTGGCTGCCGCAGTACGAGCGGCGCTGGCTACGGCCGGACCTGGTCGCGGCGGCGGCGGTGTGGGCGGTGCTCGTGCCCGAGGGCATCGCCTACGCCTCCCTCGCCGGCCTGCCGCCCGAGGCGGGCTTGTTCGCCGCCCTGGCGCCGCTGCTCGCGTACGCGGTGCTCGGCACCTGCCGGCAGTTGACTGTCGGACCGAGCTCGGCGGTCGCCGCATACTCGGCGGCCGCCGTCGCGCCCCTGGCGTTCGGCGACACCGGTCGCTTCATCGCCCTCTCGGCGCTGCTCGCTCTCCTCGTAGGTGTGCTGCTGCTGGTCGCCGGTCTCGCGCGCGCCGGGTTCATCGCCGACTTCTTCGCCCGCCCGGTGCTGACCGGCTTCGTCGCCGGCCTCGCCCTGGTCATCGGCGTCGGCCAGCTCTACAAGCTGCTGGGCGTCGAGGGCGGCGGCACCGCGTTCTTCGGCAAGCTCGAGGTGGTGGTACGTCAGCTCGGTGACGTCAATCTGCCGACGCTCGTCATCGGCGTTGCGGCGTTGGTGGTCATCTTCGGGCTGCGGGCGTACGCACCGAAGGTACCGGCCGCGCTGGTCGCCGTGGCGCTCGGGATCGCCGCGGTCGCCGTCTTCGACCTCCAGGACTACGGCGTTGAGATCGTCGGCGCGATCCCCGACGGCTTGCCGTCCCCTGCGATGCCCAGCTTCACGCTCGCCGACGTGACCAATCTGCTGCCCGACGCGGTCGCCCTCGCGCTGATCTGCTTCGCGGAGTCGGTGGCCGGCGCGCGGGCCTTTGCCGCCAGGCATCACTACGAAGTGGACGCCGACCAGGAACTCGTCGCGCTCGGCGTCGCCAACCTCGGGGCCGGCCTGCTGCAGGGTTTCGCGGTCGACGCCAGCCTGTCGCGGTCTGCGGTGGCCGAGTCGTCGGGCGTCAAGTCGCAGCTCTCGAACGTCATCCTCCTCGGCTTCGTGATCGTGACGATGCTCTTCCTCATGCCGCTGTTCCACGACCTCCCGGAGGCGGTGCTGGGAGCCATCGTCATCGCCGCCGTCGCCCATCTGGTCGACCTTGGCGCGATGCGCCGCTTGCGCCGTGCCGACGCGACCGATTTCGTGCTCGCCATCCTCTGTTTTGGCGGAGTCCTGGTCTTCGGGCTCCTCACGGGGCTGGTCGTGGCGGTGACCGTCTCGCTGCTCGCGCTGGTGTATCGCGCCTACCGGCCCAGCAGCGCCGTCCTGGGCAGGGCCCCCGAGGCCCACGCCGACGAGACCCTGCGCTACCGCGGTGTGGAGGACAACCCTGACTACGAGACCTTCCCCGGCCTCGTCATCCTGCGCGTCGACGGCGAGCTCTTCTTCGCCAACGCGCGCTGGTTCCGCGAGACGGTGCGCACGCTGGTGCGCGACCAGAGCCCTCCCGTGCGCGAGGTACTCGTGCACGCCGGCGCCGTGCCGCACCTCGACACCACTGCGGCGGCGATGCTCAAGGAGCTCGTCGCGGAGCTGCACGAGAGCGGCGTCAGACTGGCTTTCGCGAGGACCACGACCGGCCTCCTGCACGACCTGGAGCGCAACGGCACCGTGGCGCTGGTGGGCGAGGACAGCTTCTACGACACGGTCGCGGCCGGCGTCGACGACTTCCTGCTCCACGGCGGCGACCGGACCATGGCCTGAGGGATCGCCGCCGCTCGACGCGGCGCCGTCGTCAGCTGCTCGGCGCGGATGCCCCCGAACGCTCGGCGAGCGCCTCGATGTAGGCGCGGTTCGTCGGGTCTTTCTGCCAGCGGTGGATGTACAGCCAGCCCCAGAAGTGCTCCAGAAGCCGGGGGAAGCGCAGGCGCACCACGTACTTGAGGCCGCGACGCACCGAGTAGAAGCGCCGGTAGCCCTTCACGACCTCGGTCTGCAGCTCGACGGGGGTCAGGTTCTGCGGCGCGAAGATGACGTGCTGGCCGTCGTAGAACTGCCAGCGGTGCTCGAAGACGCGCTCGCCGGCGTGCATCATCTCGTATTGCTTCGTGCCGAGCCCGGGCGTCAGGACGTTGAGCATCAGGCTGTCGATGCCATACTTCTCCGCGAAGGCGACGGTGTCGCGCGCCGTGCTGGCGGTGTCGTTGTCGGCGCCCACCACGAACATGCCGTGGCACTTGATGCCGTGACGGTGCAGGGCGGCGATCGCGCCGGTGATGTCCTCGAGCGTCTGCGACTTGTTGTAGCTGTCCAGCGTCGCCTGGTCGATGGACTCGAAACCGAGGGCGAGTCGCCGGCAGCCGGAGCGTCGCATGAGCGCCAACAGTTCATCGTCGCGGGCCACGTCCGTGCGCACCTGGGCCGTCCAGCTCGGCGTCAGACCACGGTCGATCATCATCCTGAGGAGTTCCTTGAGGCGTCGCTTGTCGGCCGCGAAGTTGTCGTCGTAGAAAAAGACTCTCTTCGGTCTCGTCGCCTCCAGCTCGGCGATCACGCTCTCGGGGCTGCGGAAGCGGTAGGAGCGTCCGAACATCATCGTCACGGTGCAGAACGTGCAATCGAACGGACACCCCAGGCTCGTCATGATGGGCGTCTCCCGGATGCGCTCAGACCCCACGATCAGCGAGAGGTCCGGCACGGGTTTGGCATCGAGATCGGCGGGGCGCTCGCGCAGCTCGTTGTGCACGGCGCGCTGGTCGCGCCAGAACGACAGTCCGCGGATGCTCTCGAGCTCGCGCCTTCCGTCGAGCGCTTCGACCAGCTCCAGCATGAGGTCGTCACCACCCTCTCCACGGGCGACGTAGTCGGCGTGCGGCAGGGCATCGTCGGGCACGAACGTGGGGTGGGGGCCGCCGATGATCACGGGAAGGCCGGCGGCTCGCAGTTCATCCGCCAGGGCGTACGCGGCCGGCGCCGTCGAGGTGGTGGTCGAGATGCCGACGAGATCGGCCGACGCGACGTCGTCGCGGTCGATGGGCTCCGCCTGGGGGCAGTAGATGCGCACGTCGTGGCCCGCGGTCTTGAGCGCCGCGCCGATGAGGGGCAGACCGAGACGCGGGTAGAAGCCGTAGGAGAGGATGTTGATGCTGGGCGGGGCAGGCTCGATGAGGCGTATCTTGAGCCCTGCCGGGGGAGCCGTCCTCGAGGACGGGGTCGTCACGTCGGTCGCCGTGCTCATGGTCACCCGCTTGGCCGGTTATGGTGGTGCGCTGTCATGCAACGCAGTCTACCCCCTCCTATACCCCCAGTAGTCGCGTTTCGGGAATCCCGCCACCGACCACTCGCCGGGCGGGCTCACGCTCGCCGGTACGGCAATGCCGTCGCATGGCGTGCTCGAGTAGGATGAGCCCGCCAACCAGTCACGATCTGGCCACTCAGCCGAAGGGATGACCTGATGGGACACCAGACCACACCCGGAGCCGGACCGAGCGCGTGCCTCGCCGGAAGCCTCACGTCCGCACAGATGGACCTCGTCGTCCGTCATCTCCCGGTCCAGGTCTCGGTCGTCGACGAAGCCGGTACGCTCGTCTACTGGCACGGTGACCTGTTCGCCGACTGCGAGCTGCGCCACGTCGGCGCACACGTCGACGAGTCGCACAACGAGCACTCGCGTCAGACGATCGCGCGCATGGAGGCCGCCTTTCGCGACGGCAGCCGTGACGAGGCCGTCTTCAGGCGCATCGAGGAGGGTCGCCTGATCCTCGTCCGCTACGCGCCGCTGCGCGACGCCGCCGGCGCCTACCGCGGCATGATGGAGACGATGCAGGACATCACCGACATCGTCGGCCTCGAGGGGGCCAAGCTGACGCTCGACTGGGAGTGAGCAGGCCGAGAGGGCCGGCGACTGCGTCGCCGGCCCTCTCTGTGACCCGTGAATCGCGCCTCGCGGCCGGTCGGGTCGGGTCGGGCGGCGCCCGCGTGGGCGCCGCGCGTCAGCCGCGGGTCGACCGATCGCGGGTCACGGCGTGATGGGGGTGATCGTCAGCTTGGCGACGGGACCACTCCAGCCGTAGGACTCGTCGATGTCGGCGCCGCCCTGAATGCCGGCGTGAGCGTGGATGCGCTGATGTGTCGGGGCGCGCATCATCCCACCGAGGCCGGGCACGTAGGCCGCCATCTCGTTGTTCGCCTCGGTGCCGGCGTCGAGCGCCTTCAGCCCATACGTCCGCGTGCTCGTCCCACGCAGCCGCAGGCTGTCCACGCCGAAGAAGCCGTCGTTGGTCACCACCAGCATGCCGGCCAGCGAGAGCCGTGCCCCTCTCGGCGAGCGGACCGTGACGGTCGCGGACTCGCCGGGGAGGATCGCTCCGGTCGCGGTCTTCACGTCGAAGACGCGGCGAGAGTACATGGCGCGCGCGGCTGCACTGGTGTTGTCGCCGCTCTCGGCGATGGCCATCAGCTCATTGCTGGCCAAGCGGTGCACCCGGTAGAGGCGGTAGCTCGAGTCGTGCGAGATGAACACCGGTGGCGAGAAGATCTGCTTGTCGGTGAGATTCTCGACCGTGACCTCGTACATGGCGGCGCCGCCGCCGTGGGCCCACGCCCCGCCGTGGGCCAGCGCCGCCGCCGGCAGGAGGAGCACGGCCAACAGCATGACCGCGGCGAGACCCAGTCTCGTGATGGTCTTCGGACTCATGGTTCTTCCTTCCCTCTCGGCTCTGCACCGGCGCCCCCGCTCGCGGCAGGCATCGTCTGGCAGAGCCTCTCGAGGGCGTTCGGCCAGATCATCTCGGATCACCGCCGCCCTCCTGACGAAGGCAAGCTACCCGAGCGATGTAGCGAGCGGCTTGCGGAACCCTTACGAATCGAGGAAGGCTGCGCCGCGGCCGCGACAGACCTGCCCGGAGTTTGCGACGGCTCGCTTGCGAACCCATTACGAGAGTCTTAACGCCGCCTTGCGGCACGCGTTCGCGGCGTTCGGCGAGGGGGACCCGGGGTACAGTGGAGCTGATCTGGTCGGGCCGCGTCAAAGGGGTAGCACGTGTCACAGTCCATCCTCATCGTGGAGGACGAACCGAGCATCGCCGAGGTCGTCAGTCTCTACCTCGGCCGCGCCGGGTTCGACGTGCGCAGCGTCGGGGACGGACTCGCGGCGCTCGACGAGGTCGAGCGCCGCGAGCCGGATCTCATCATCCTCGATCTGATGCTGCCGAGGCTCGATGGCCTCGAGGTCACGCGCCGGGTCCGCGCCCGTGGCGACACGCCGATCATCATGCTGACCGCACGCAAGAGCGAGGTCGACCGCATCGCCGGGCTCGAGATGGGCGCCGACGACTACGTGGTCAAACCCTTCAGCGCGCAGGAACTGGTGTCCCGCGTGCGCGCCGTGCTCAGGCGGGTGAGCACCTCTGCGCAAGGCGACCCCTCCGAGGACCGTCTTGAGTTCGGCGATCTCGTCATCGATCCCATGGCGCGCACGGTGACCGTGGCCGGCTCGGAGCGCTCGCTGACGGCCAAGGAATTCGACCTTCTGCTCACGCTCGCCCGGCGGCCGCGTGCCGTCTTCAATCGCGACAAGCTGCTCGAGATGGTCTGGGGCTCCGCCGACTACATCGATCCAAGCACCGTCACCGTGCACGTCCGGCGGGTGCGCGCGAAGATCGAGGACGACCCCTCTCAGCCGCGCCACATCACCACGGCCTGGGGCGTCGGCTACCGGTTCGAGCCGTGACCGGATCCCGCGCAGCTCGTTCGGAGGCCTCGGGTCCGCGCGGGCTCACCGTCTTCGTGGCGGGGACGCTTGCCGCAGTCGCCGTCGGACTGCTCGCGTTCTCGCTGCTCATGCGCCCGCCGCAGAACGACTTCGTCGCCATGGCGGAGTTCCTGGGGATCACCGCCCTCATCTCGGTGGGCGTCGGCGTGCTCGTCGTTCGTCTCGGCTGGATGCGCCGTTCGCCGAGACTCGCATGGACCCTCATGGCGGGGTATCTCCTCGCCGCGGCGCTGACGTTCCTCAATGTCGTCGTGACGGCGCGGCTCATGTTCCTGAGCCGTCACGACCTGCTGCTCTCGACCGTGCTCCTCGTGTTCGCCGCGATCATCGCCGTTTCGCTCGGCTCTCTGCTGACGGGCGGCGTGACCGCCGCGATCGCGCGGCTGAACCGCGCCGCGAAGGACGTCGCCGGCGGCGACCTCGATGTCGTCGTGCCCGTGGAGGGCTGCGACGAGGTCGCCGAACTGGCGGCGAGCTTCAACGAGATGACGGTCCGGCTGCGGAACGCCGAGCGCGCGCGGCTCGAGATCGAAACCGCGAGGAGTCACCTCCTCACCGCCGTCGGACACGACCTGCGCACGCCCCTCGCGTCCGTGCGCGTGATCATCGAGGCGCTCTCCGACGGGGTCGTCGACGACCCCGCGACGGTCGCGCGGTACCTCCGCACCGCAGAAGGCGACCTGAACGCCCTCTCGCATCTCGTCGACGATCTCTTCATGCTCGCGCACCTCGAGTCGGGCGGCGTGGAGCTCGAACGCCAGCCCAACTCGATGACCGACCTCATCTCGGACATCCTCGAGTCCTTCGCGCTGCGCGCCGAGCAGCAGAAGGTGACGCTCCGCGGAGAGCCCTGTCGGACCGCCGACGTCGCCGAGTTCGATGCGCGCTACGTCGAGCGTGCACTGGCGAACCTGGTCGAGAACGCGCTCCGCTACACGCCTCCCGGCGGTGAAGTCGTCCTTCATACCGACAGCGTGCCCGAGGGGCTGTCGGTCAAGGTCAGCGATACGGGGCCCGGGATCTCCGAGGCCGACATCCCGAAGGTCTTCGATCGCTTCTACCGCGGCGAGGCCTCACGCAGCCGGGCCACCGGAGGCAGCGGACTCGGCCTCGCCATCGTCAAGGGCGTCATCGAGGCGCACGGCGGCAGCGTCGGGGTCGAGACCGCACCGGGTCGCGGCACGACCTTCACCTTCGTGCTTCCGGCCTGACCCCGGCTCGGGCGCACGTTCCGGCCGATCGGCGCCCGCACACGAGGCGAGTCGATCACGCCGCCCGAGCGCCCGACGCAGCTACCCGGAGCGAGTCAGCGGCAGCGCCTACTCGAGGAAGTCGGCCGGAGCGCTCGTGTCCTCACGCACCGGCACGTCGGCCGGAGGCGAAACCAGCTTGCCGCTCGGACTCGCGCTCGGGCTGGGCGATGCGCTCGGTGACGGCGTCGGCGTCGGCGCCGGCATCGGCACGGCGAAGCATCCCGGCGCCTTGCGAACGAGGTAGCGGATGAGGCGCCGCGAATTCCCCGCGGTGAGGTGGGCCCCGTCGTAGAAGCCGTTGGCGCTGCCGCCGAACGTCCTGATGTCCAGGCAGTTGACGATCCTGAAGTTACGGTACTTCCGGAGCTTCTTGAGGTAGTTGTTCAGCGCACGCTGCTTGACGCCCCAGCCGACGGACATGAAGGCCTTCCGCACCCGCGGGTGATACGGCATGACGACGATCAGCGGCCGGATGTTGTTGCGGTTGAGCAGAAGAAGCGTGCGCGAGAAATACGCCTTGGCCCGGGTCTTGCCCGGGATCCTGCGATTGCCCGCCTTCGCCAGCATGTCGGCGTCCAGATACCGATTCAGCGATTGCTGCAGCGTGAGGCCCGCCGCGCGCTTGCGGTCGTAGCTGTTCCACCAGAGCATCCCGTCGTAGCCGAAGCGGCGCCCGGAGAGCACGTTGCGCTTGGGTTCGCGCATCGCCGCCTTCATCTTCGCATTGATGAGGGACTGCGGGAACGCCTGAGAGAGGCGCTCGTCGACGATGAGGCCGGGAGCCATGGGCACGTCGGCGAGCGTGGTCGCCTGCAGGCACCAGATCACCGCCGGCGGCTCGTCGGGATGATTGTCGAGGAGCCAGTCGGTGACCGCCCAGGCGTCTTCGGGGCGGCCGTTGTGGAAGCCGAAGTTGAACGCCGCGAGCCCGGTCTGACGCTTGATGGTCGCCGGGTCCATACGCAGGCTGCGCGAGCCTCCGAAGACGACCACCCGGGGGACCTTGGGCATCTCTTCGGCAAGATCGAGCTTGTAGCTGCGGTCCCACCCACGGCTGTAGTACTTCGTGAGCTTCCAGGTCGGGGTGGGGTCGTCTCCGCTCGCGACCATCGGCAGCGTGACGCCCAGCAGACAGGCGGCGCCCAACATCGCGAGCACAAGCCTTGCACGCCAGCTGTCGAGAGCGAATCGCGCTTCGCACACCCCTTCCCGCTCCGAAGGGTAGCAAGCGCTGCCGGAGCCATCAAGCGCACGGCGAGTTCGAAGGCCGCGCTCTCGCGTGCCCGGTTGCCGCCACGATGCCGATGGCGGTGCGCGATATGCGCCGGATGCCTCCTGCTGGAGGTGTGCCGCGACGAGCCGGAAGCTCGCGTTCAGTTCGTGATCCACTCGCTGGACTCCGTGGGCACGCGCGCCTGCAGCACGGGGACTTCGCCGCCCCTGGCGTCTCGTGCATTCAGGAGGCGTCAAGTACCAGGGGAGCACTCACAGCGTTCAGCGGCTTGCTCGACGAACTCGCCCTCACCGCTGCCGGTTGGCTGTTCCAGTTCACGACCCTGTCGGCCGAGTCGTGTGCCGTGCAGAGCCTCTCTCTCAAGTCGGGGCAGATGCCGACCGATGGTGGTGAGTGATGAGGAACTGGCGCACGAGTGCTCTCCAGATCGCCGTCGTTGCGGTCTGCCTGATGATCTGCGGCCTCTTCGCCGCGGCGCCGGCGAACGCCCAGACGTACAGCGATGTCGGCTCCCGGCATTGGGCGCGCACCGCGATCGACTGGGTCACCGACCAGGGGACGTCCGGCGCCAGGCTGCTCGACGACTACGGTCCGCTGTTCAGGCCGGGCAGGGCGATCACTCGCGCCCAGCTGGCAAGGGCGCTGGCGATCATCTCCGGCCATCGTGGCGAGACCGTGCCCGAGGTCGATATCCCCGACATGACTCCCGAGAGGAACCGCTGCTATGCGGACGCTCAGGTGGCGCTGCACTACGGCTTCCTGGGGCTGATCAGGAGGGACGGAGAGCGCGGGTTCTATCCGGGGCGGGCGGTGGCCGCTGCCACCGTCGAGGCGGCGATCGTCCGCTGGCTGGCGCAGGCCTACCCCGCCACCGACTGGACGATGCTCACGGCCCTCAAGTCCCGCCGTTGGCGGCCCGTGTCCGGCTGGAGGCCGCCACTGCCCTCGTACTTCGCCACCACGATCGCGGCGCGGCAGTTGCAGCTCCGCTACAACCATCCTGCCGGCAGCGATCGACGAGAGCTGACTCCGACCCAGAAGATGAGCCGCGCCGAGGTGGCCTACCTGTTGCGCCAGGCCTCCCGGGCGAGCAGCAAGGTCTACGGCATCGCCAAGTACGCCGACCTGACCTTGCCGGCGCTGAGCACGCGGCAACGTCAGATCCTCGGCTACGCGTTCCGGTACGTCGGGTATCCCTATGTCTGGGCCGGGGAGTGGCCGACGAAGAGCTCGCCGTACGGCCCTCAGGCAGCCGGTGGGTTCGACTGCTCCGGCTTCACCTTCTACGTCATGCAGTGCCGTTTCGGCTACGCCGTCCGCGGACGTGGCGCCGGCGACCAGGCCAGGCTGGCCAGGCCGCGCCTCAGGCGCAGCCGGCTGCGGCCCGGCGACCTCATCTTCTTCGGGACCGCGGGCGCCAGATCGACCGTCGCACAGATCTACCATGCCGCGCTCTACATGGGGAACGGCTGGTTCATCCATTCGACCGGCTCCAGCGACGGTGTCACGATCGCGAGCCTTGACGACCCGAACAACACGTACTGGAAGACCTCCTTCGCCTGGGGGCGCCGCCTGCTCAAGTCGTCCCAGTTGGCTGCGGACTGAACAGGCGCTGCGCCGTGCCGCCCCGCGGCAACGAGACGGGGCGGCGCGGGTCAGCCGCGCGTTGGAGCTGACGCGGGCGAACCCCCGTTTGACGCGGTCGTTGTCGGCCAACCTGGTCACGTCTCCCTGTCGCGCACGGCCGGATCGCGGCCTCAGAGACGCAGGGGTCGACAAGCAGGGACGGTGAGATCGGGAAGGTCACAACTCCATCGGAAGCTGGATGCCTGAGCATGCTGTCGAGCGGGCAGGTTCCTTGGGGCCATGAGGTGTCGTGCAACCCGCTTCCGCGCCCAGTCGTGATCGCCTGGGGTCTGTGCGCAGCGGAGGGACGCGGCGCCGCAGGTGGGAGCAGGTGCAGAGATCGGAGCGACAGGGAGTGACGAGATGGGCTACGAGATCAGTGAGAAAGATGTGCCGCCGCAGCTCTCGCTCACGCGACGGGTGACGGTGACGATGGAGACCATCGGCAAGGGCTTGAACGGCGGGTTCCGCACCCTGACGCGCCACGCCGCCGCGACCGGCGCCGAGACGGTCGGGCCGCCCATGGTGTTCTCACCGGACTTCGGCAAGGAGGAGTTCGACCTCGTCATCTGTATGCCCGTGGCGGTCGGCGCCGTCCCCGGGGAGGGCGTGGCCCTCGAGGAGGTCCCCGGCGCGCACGTGGCCTTCGCCACGCACGAGGGTCCCTATCTGGGGGTTCCCGAGGCCTACGCGGCGCTGTTCGCCTGGCTCGAGGAGAACGGCCGCAAGGCGGCCGGCCCTGCCCGAGAGGTGTACCTCAACGATCCGCAGGACGTTCCCGAGAGCGAGTTGCTCGTGGAGGTCTCGATCCCGCTCGCCTGAGGCGCGCGCACGCCGCGGCGGGCATGCGGTCTGGACTCACCGGCGACTCGCCGTGCCTGCGCCCGTCTGCCGGCGGACGTCGGGGCATGGGGCGGCGAGAGCCGTCAAGTCGAAGCGTGGACTAGGCAGGAGCGTCTCCGACCGCGCTCAGCTCCAGAAGATGACCATCCGGATCGCGGAAGAAGCAGCGGATCTCCTGGCCCCAATCATGCGGGGGTGTGAGGAATACGGCCCCGCGTGCGCGCAGTGTCTCGTACGCCGCCTGGCAGTCCGGCACGCGGATGGTGATCGAATGACTCACCCTCGACACGTCCGCCGGGGGCGTGAACGTCACGTCGGGTTTGTCGTCGGTCGGCCCGCCGCCGGTCACCAGGAGCAGCCAGCCGCCCAGGAACCGCAGAACGCAAGAGCTGCCTCCGTATTCCCTGTAGACCGTGGCGCCCAGTACATCGCGGTAGAAGTCTCTCGACACGCTCATGTCGCCGACGACGAGAATGTGCGTCAGTGCCATGTCGCTGCTCGGGAATGTGTCGGTCACGCCCGATCCTCCTCGATCTGCCCGACGAGCCGCACACGCCCCGTCCGGGTGGTGTCCCCAGCCCACAACCGCCGCGCTCGGCTGCGCCAGTCGGATGCCCCGCCGGTCACGCCTTGACATCGCCCGGCGGGCAGGGCTCGAAGCGGCGATGCCAGAGTCTCGCATCGGGCAACCTCGCGGGGGGCGGCGGACGGCACGACCAACGCCGGCAAGCCCCGCCGGGCGACGGCAACCCGATGGGCCGCTCGCCGCCAAGGCACTCCTGTGACGACCACGACGGCCTACGCGCGCCCGGCTCTGGCGCGGTCCTTGAGGATCTGCCCGGCGGCCAGCTTGCCGGGGGCGCCCATCACGCAGCCTCCCGGATGGGTACCCGAACCGCACTGGTAGTAGCCGGCGATCGGGGTGCGGTACTGCGACCAGCCCGGCGCCGGGCGCAAGAAGAACATCTGCGGTGCGAAGAACTCGCCGGCGAAGATGTTGCCCTCCGAGAGCCCGACCGTGCGCTCGATGTGGAGCGGCGTCACGACCTCGCGCTGGAGGACGAGGTCGCCGAAGCCCGGGAAGAACGACTCCAGCGTCCGCTGCACGGTGTCGCCGAGGTTCTCCTTCTCGGCGTCCCAGTCGCTCTCGCGCAGGCGGTACGGGGTGTAGTGGATGAAGCACGACATCACGTGCTTGCCGGGGGGCGCCATGTCCGGGTCGATGGTGCTCTGGATCGCGCCGTCGATGTACGGCCGCGAGCTGTACCAGCCGTACTTGCCCTCGTCGAAGGCGTGCTCGAGGTAGTCGATCGACGGTCCGATGTTGGTGAAGCCGCGGAAGACGTCCTCGCGGCCGGGCAGGGCCGGGTACTCCGGCAGCCCGTCGAGCGCGAAGTTGACCTTCGACGACGTGCCCTGAAAGCGGAACCGCCTGATGCTCTCGACGAGGTCGTCGGGGAGTTCGCGCGGGTTGACGAGCTCGAGGAACGTGTGGCGGGGATCGAGGGCGCTCACGACCGTGTCGGCGTGGAACTCGGTGCCGTCGGTCAGGGCGACCCCCGTGGCCCGGCCGTCTTTCGTGATGACCGACGCGACCGGCGATTCGAGGCGGATCTCCGCCCCGAACGACTGCGCCGCGCGAGCGAGCACCTGGGTGAAGCCGCCGTTGCCCTTCTTGTGGAACGACCAGGCGCCGAACTCGCCGTCGTGCTCACCGAGCGAGTGATAGAGCAGCACGAGCCCCGAACCCTGCGAGCGCGGCCCGACCTTGGTGCCGATGATGCTCGAGCTCGCGAGGTAGCCCTTGACGATGTCGGACTCGAAGTAGTCGTCCAGGAAGTCGGCGGCGCTGCCCGTGAGCAGCCTGACGGCGTTGTGCAGAGTGCGCTTGTCCATCCGGCGGAACAGCCGACCCAGCTCCGCGAGCGCGAGGAGCTCCTCCGGATCGTCGCTGAAGATGTCGGGCGGGACCTGGTCGAACAGCGGCTTGAGCGCCTGGCAGACCATGTTCAGGTCATGGCTGTACTGTTCGTAGGCGTCCGCGTCGTGCTTGCTGTGGCGGGCGATCTCCTTGAGGTTCTGGCCGCGGTCCTGGGTCAGCCACAGGTAGTCGCCGTTCTCCATGGGGGCGAACGTGGACGACATGAGCAGCGGCATGAAGCCGTGCTTGGTGAGCTCGAGGTCCTGAATGATCTGCGGCCGGACGAGCGAGAGGGCGTAGGAGAACGTGGTGAACCAGAAGCCGGGGCGCAGCTCCTCGGTGATGGCGGCGCCGCCGACGAGGTGGCGCCGCTCCAGGATCAAGGTCCGCAGGCCCGACTTGGCGAGATAGGCGCCGTTGACAAGACCGTTGTGGCCGCCGCCGACGACGATGGCATCATAGGTATGGTCCGCGCGCGATGCCGTCGAGGCAGGCACGGCGGACTTCTTCCGGGACTGGGCGGGCGTCTTCTTCGTCGTCATCTCAGGCCGTCTTTCGCTCCGGGTTGTAGAGCGGCAGCCGGGCGACGTGCGCGGCGACCTGCTCGTAGTGATGGTCCACGGTGAACTCGAGCTTCACCCTCGTGCCGAGTCCGGCGAAGTCGGGGCGGACCCGGGCGATCGCGATGTGGCGCTGGAGCACAGGCGAGTACATGAAGCTCGTGGCATAGCCGACCTGGCGCTCGTAACCGTCGTCGTAGACCATCCAGTCCTCGACGACGGGTGTGTGGTCCTTGGGCGGGATGAGTCCGGCCTCGTTGTAGACCCGATCGTAGTCCTGCCAGTCGATGGCGAGGCCGCGCATTGCCCAGCGCGACGTCTTCTCGGTGATCTCACGTTCCAGCGCGCGCCGGCCGATGAAGGCCCGGTCGTCGCTCTTGAGATCGCGGAACATCCAGCTCCAGCCGAGCTCGATCGGCGTGGAGCGGTGGGCGTCGTTCCAGGCGTAGCGGCTCGAGTCGAAGTCGGCCTCGAGGAGCAGCAGGCCGGCTTCGATGCGGAGCATGTTCAGGGCATCGAGGCCGAACGGCTGGACTCCGTAGCCCTGCACGCTCTCCCAAAGCGCGTCCCAGACGTGGACGGCGTCGGGGGCGTCGATCCAGATCTCGTAGCCGAGGTCGCCGCTGTAGCCGGTCCGGCTCACCGTCACCTCCGCGCCGCCGATCTCGCCGGCGGCGACGCCGAAGTAGGGGATGTGCTCCATCTGCGGGACGAGCTCCTTGAGCAGGTCCCGCGAGCGCGGGCCCTGGAGGGCGAGTGTGCCGATCTCGTCACTGACCTCCTCGACCTGGACGTGCATGCGCCCGATCCGGTCGGCGAAGTAGGCGAAGTTGGGCTCGGCGCTCGTCAGGAGATAGTCGTCACGCTTCCGATGGAGGATGAGGCCGTCCTCGATGACGAAGCCGCGATCGTCGAGCCAGCACGTGTACTGGGCGCTCCCTGGTGAGCAAGCCCGGATGTCGCGGGCGAGCATCCCCGCGAGGAACGCCTCCGCGTCGTGCCCCGTGATCCGGTATTTGTAGAGCGGACTGGAATCGAAGATGCCGGCCGCGTTACGGACGGTGAAGTACTCCGCCTTGTCGCTCAGCTGGTAGCGATCCGCTGCGAGGAAGTTGGACCAGTGACTCCAGAGCTGAGTCTGGTTCAGAGCCGCTGTGCGCTCGTGGAACGGAGTCGTCCGGATCATGCCGTATCGGGGTCCCTTGCGTGTGCGTGGATCGCCACACGATAGCCGCTGGTGGACGCGTGCGCACCTGCGTCGTACCCTGCGGGCGACCTGGCCAATCTCCCCCCGCCGAACCGCCGCCTGCCGGCGCGGACCCGGCCGGTTTCGGAGCCGTGTACCTGCAGCTGGGACCTCGCGCCGACAGGGAAGGGTGACTTCGTCGGCACCGTCTTCGGGGTCCCAGGGGTCGCGCCGTCTGCAACCAGTCCGCAGTCCGGCTCGGAAGAATTGATCTCTACCTATCCACCAGCGCGATGTGTCTGTACGTTCCGCGTGCCCAGTGGCGACAGCTTCCCGAGCATGTGCTCGCGATAGTCGAGCAGTGCGTTCCGCCCGGTTTCCGTGAGCGAGAGAGTCGTCAGTGGTTTGCGACCCTTGAATGACTTCGCCACGGAGACATAACCACTCCTCTCCAGCTTGGCGAGATGGGACGCGATGTTGCCCCAGGTGAGCCCCGTCTGCTGCAGCAGCCACGTGGCGTCCGCGCTTTCGACGACGAACAGGTTCGTCATGATGAGCAGCCTGGCCGGTTCGTGGACCATCCGGTCGAGGTCTGAGGGTCCGGTCTCGCCGCCCCTAGGAGACACCGGAGACCCCAGCGTCCCGCACGGGATAGTCGCGCAAGAACCGTGCCAGCTTGTGGAGACCGATGCCCACGATGATCGCGGTCGGCGCGCCGAACGCCAGCAGCGCTTCTGCCGGATCAAGCGGTCCCAACCAGATTCTCGCGATGAACGGCACCGGGAACAGGAAGCCGTACAAGAAGAACCTCGGCACATCGAGGAAGTAGGCCATCAGACCGAAGACGATCAGGCTGTTCGCGAGCAAGATGAACGGCAGCCATCCCGTGATGCCGGCGGGCGGCTCCCCCAGAGCAGATAGCGCGGCCGCAAAGAGCCCGAGCGCCACCGATGCCGCGAGCACCAGGCGGGTCGCCCGAATGCGGCGCATGCGGGCCGGGCCGGGCTTGAACGTGCCGAGTCGCGGCCGGACGACGCGGTGTCGCAGCCAGATCATCCCGCCGGTGACCGAGCCGTACAGCGCGACGGTGACAACGAGTGAAGCGCCATCGGATAGGTCGAGGCGGTCGATGACGGCGCTCACAGCCGTCAGGGCCAGTACAAGTCCGAGGAACACGTCGAACAGACCGTCCTCGTAGGACTTGCGGAACGTCGCGCGCTCGAGATTCTTCAGATCAGCCTGTGCCATCGTCGACACCTTCTTCCGTGGGTCGCCTTCAAGAACAGTCTAACCAATACAAAGTACTTTGTAAAGGAAAGTTAACCAAGGCAGACGCTCTCTGATTGGCCAGGCGATCAGCCGGTGCGCCGAGACCGGCGCCTCGTCCGGCGCGCAGAGTGACCGACGGCCGCCGTCAGGCGGGCGTTCGCCTGAGCGACGCCGCACGGTGGTGGACTGCGTGCCGGTCGGCTCGCGATCGTCGACCTGGCCGCTGACGAGCACCATGTGCGTCAGGCTCAACGGCCTCGAGAGTGAAGCAGCGGCAGTCGCCCCCAGTACCCCGGTCTCGGAGAGGGCGACGGGCTTGATCCGGGTCGAACGTCAGAAGCGTGGCGTCGACACTGCCGCGCGCCTCTCAGGCGAGATGCCTGACCATCCGGACGATCGTTCCCCGCCGCCCTGACCTGACGCTGACCTCGTCCATCAGACTCTCCATGAGGAAGACTCCGCGGCCGTTCGCTCGGCGCACGTCAGGTACGGATGGCGGATCTGACCTGCGAAACGCGAATCCGCCGCCGCCATCCCGTATCTCGATCGAGGCCTCGCTCTCCGACACGCGTGCCGTGACGCGAATCGGGTCATCGGCGGCGTCCGCGTGGCTGACGGCGTTGATGAAGGCCTCGTCTGCCGCGAGCACGACGTCGTAGACCACGTTCGCATCCAGGGCCCGCTGGGACAGGTAGGCGCGAAGCGCCTGGCGCATCTGAGCGGCCGATGCGCCCCGGGGCGGGTAGGCAGTCTCCAACTGGTCTCCCGCGGCTCGCGTGGCCCGCGATCGCGCGCCTGCAAAGCGTCGTGGACGCCGTGCGGCCCGGCTTTCGTTGCGCCGCCGTGCGCGAGCATCTGGCACCACGCGGGGAGCGATGGAGACGCTGTCGGTCTCTCCCAGAGCCGCCACCGCGATGGGCGAGTCGCTCGCAGGCCTCGGCGGGATGTCGGCCCCGGTCTCGGCGCGACCGCCGGCCCCCAAGCCCCTCGAGGTCGCGTCACTCAGACTGATCGGCGGGTCGCTCTTCACGGCGTTCCTTCTCCAGCTTCAGCAGCTGCGCCCGCAGGCGACTTCATCATCAGTATCGGCTGCGCAGACGTTGGAGATGGTGGGACGAGTGTCTAGGTGGGTCTGGGACGACACGGGCTCGCTTCGCCGCCGGCCGCCGGCAAGAACCCAAGGGTGATCGTCAAGCCACCGACGGGCGACGCGGCCAAGGCATGTGCGACCTGATCATGGAGAAGGCGGCCAGGCTGGAGGAGGCCAGCGTGAGCTCGCGGCTACTCGGCCGCCGTCACACGCTCGATGTGACCTTCGCCTCGGACTGCTCTGGGGAGATGCACAAGCGCTGGCCCATCACTGAGAACCTGCGTGCGCCCTGCATGCTCACCGACAACCCGTATCATTCCCGCGCGATCATGAAGCTGGCTGGAGCCAGGCCGAACCACCCGGGCGCCGAGTCCATTCCGGACCAGCGGGCACCGCCGTCGACGAGCATACGGCCGCGGTCGAGCGCGTCCACACACCGGTGTGGCCGTCGCGGCGGCGGCGAAGGACGACCTTCGTCAGTGTGGTGACTCCAGCACTTCCTCGAAGACGGTCACCCGGGTCGTCGGCGTCTTGGCGCTCGACCAGTGCATCGCCTGCTCGAGCTCGAAGGAGCCGGCGAATTCGCGCGCGTGCTCGACCGTGTCCCACTCCAGCACGACGCTCACGTTCTTGGGGTCATCGGCGGCGCGCCAGACGTGCCCGCCCTGCGACCCGAGGCGCCGACGACGCTCGGCGTCGTCCATGTAGACCTGCTTGAGCAGGTCGAAGTCGGAGATCTCGTGCTCGATGAGTACGTAGGCCATGACTGTCGCCTTTCTCTCTCCTGGGTGCGATCCTCGCCTGCAGCGGCGCACCGCGCCGGCCCTCACCCGCTGTCCATGCTGATCCGTCGTTGACCGGTGGCGCCTTCGTCGCTGCGACTGCGTCGCGTGGGCGCCGTCGGTGCGACCAACGAGAGCTCCTGCAGGAATCCGGCCGCCGGACCGCTTGACGCGTCCCGGTGTGGCAGGACTCACCAGGATGATAGCCGACCACTCGACGCCTGCTTCGGTCGGCGTGAGTTCGAGTGTCTGCTGACGTACAGGGTCTGTCCGAGGACGAGGGCAACGCGCCCGCGTGATTCAATCCCTCTGTTCGCCACAGCCCCTTCTCATCCATGATGAACATCGGGTCGGCCCGTCTTACTCCGGGGGCCGCAAGGGCAGGCCGAGGAAGGCGCGGAAGCCGTTCTCGGTCGGCGTCGCCGGTGAAACGAAGTCCGTCCGCGCGGCCCGCCGGAGGTGCGGGCCTGTCTCCCCTTCCGGCATCGTGCCCACGGCCTGCGCCTGCCGCGGCGCGCTCTCGGAGGGCAGGGTCCCCCGCGCGACGGCGAGCGCGTGGACGAGCTCGTGAAACAGGCCGACGATGGGTGGCCTGTGCTCCCAGCTACGTCGCCCCTCGCCCAGCACCGTGCGATATGGGTTGTAGAGCACGACGCTGTCGGTACCGGGACCGCTTCGGCCGCCGACGCCGGCAGAGTCGGCAGCCGTCGGGTCCCAGCTGACCGCGTTGCCGTCGTCCGTCGCGCGCAGCACCACCGCATGGCCGCTCGCGGCGAGGCCGGCGAGGAGCTCGCGGCCGAGCGGGAGTGAGCGAAGGGCTTCGAGGTCCGAGCCGGCGCGCATGGCGAAGCCGTAGCGATCGTCGACCAGCTCGATGAAGCGGGGGGGACGCGACCGTTCGCCGCCCGCGGGCGCGACGATTCGACTGAGCTCGTCGGCGAGGAACGCGTCTCGGCCCGCTCCGCCGGCAAGCAGGTCGCCGCCGGTGGCGTCGTGGAGGACGTCGTTCCCGGCGCCGCCGAACGCGATGTCCCGGCCGCCCTGACCGGCGACGGTGTCATCCCCGCGGCCGCCGTCCAGGTAGTCGCTGCCGGCGCCGCCGCTGAGGCGGTCTCGGCCGTCGAGCCCGTAGAGGACGTCGCGGCCGTCACCGCCTCGCAGCGTGTCCTCTCCGCGGCCGCCCTGGAGGTAGTCGTCTCCACCATCGCCGGTGATCAGGTCACGCCCGTCCCCGCCGTCCGCTTCATCCTGCCCTGGGCCGAGGCGGACGACATCGTCGCCTTCGCCAGCGTCGACGAGATCGTTGCCGGCGCCACCCTCGAGGACGTCGTCCCCCCGTCCGCCGTCCAGAATGACATCGCCCGTGCTTCCGACCAGAAGGTCGTCGCCCGCGCCCCCGCTGAGCGCCAGCCTGGCGGGCACGGTGCCGCGCACCCTCACGGTGTCATGACCACCACGCGCGAACACGACCAGCGTGCGCCCGGCCCCGACGACGTACTCGCGGCGGCGTCCGTTGACGGTGACAAGCACCGCGCCGCGACTGCTCCCGGCGATCTCGATGGCATCGTCGCCGGACGTTCCCAACACACGAACGGAGTCGACGCGGGACTTGAGGAGAGGAGTCATGCCACGCATCAGGCCGAGATCCGGCGTGGGTTCCGGCTGCGAGGTGTCGGTCGCATACGCGCCCAGCGCGACGAAGCCTACGGCGACGGCCACCACGGGGCCGAAGCTGAGCATCGCCCGCCGCGCGAAGCTGCGGAGTGCTCGCCACCTGACGTGCATGCTCGTCAGCCTCCTACGCCGCAGTCGGCCGCATCCGCACGCGAGCTCGGGGATCCGTGACCTGTACGGTCCGGGGTCGGGCGTCAAGCGGTTCGGCGTCGCTGATCCAGAGAACAACCATAGGATGATTGTGCAGCAAACAAACGGGGACGGCCATGAAGCCTGGTGAAGAAATCGACAACTTGATCGCGCGGAACCAGGACTGGCGCGGTGCCACGCTGGCGGAGCTCCGCAAGACCATCCTCGAGGTCGATCCCGAGATCGTGGAGGAGTGGAAATACATGGGGTCACCAGTCTGGTCACTCAACGGGATCCTCTGTGTCGGGAACATCTTCAAGAACAAGGTGAAGCTCGGCTTCATGCACGGTGCGGCACTCAGTGATCCTGACGAGCTCTTCAATGGAGAACTGGGGGGCAACCAGAGGCGGGCCATTGAGCTCTATGAGGGTGATCACGTCGAGGGAGCTTCGCTGAAGACGCTCGTTCGTGCTGCCATCAGCTACAACCAGGCAAGAGGCAAGAAGTAGGTCTCTCGATGGGAAGAGCGGGGCGGACCTTCCGTGAACGGCGGCGCACGTAGCCGTGATCGTCGCCTGAACCTGCGTGCAATGCCCGTGTGGTCGTACACGAGCCCTTCTCGGTCGAAGAGGACGTCCGCGCGAACGTCTTCATCGAGCAGCCATTCTCTCGCGCGGTCGTCGACGGTCGACTGACGGGCTCTTCCCGCCGGCCCTGATCGACGACCGGTTGATCGGCCATCAGCTCATCCCGGGCATCGCCGCCTCGGGGCCGACGGGGATGTGGACGATTTCGTCGACGCCGATCGGTGACAGGCGACCGATCTTCTCGAACCCCCATCGGGGTGGCCCTGGCGTCTGTCCGCAGCGACGCGTGCCACCCAGGTCTGCGCACCCCTCTCGCCGACCTTGCCTGAGGCCGCGGGCGTGGAATCGATCATCTGGATGGCTGTACGCACGAGACGGTGTCGCGTGATCGGGGCCTGGGCGCTGCTTGGGCTACGCCCCGAACGGGCATGTTCAGCACAATGCCGGGAGTGGGGGGCAGCGCCTATGCGGCGAACAGCACACCTTGATCAGAGGGGGAGCCATGTCCGCGCCAGATGAGCCCACGGGGCCGACCACACCGTCGGGGCCACCACCTACCGAGCCGACGCCACCGGAGCCACCGCCTCCCGGGTTCACCCCAAGGCCGCCAGCGCCCTACGCCGCCCGCCTGGACATCGACTACCCCGAGAAGCTCAATCGGCTCACGACCTTCTTCCGGCTGATCTGGATCATCCCGATCTACATCATTCTGTCCCTGCTCTCCGCAGTCGCGAGCTGGACCGTGGTCACGGAGACCGGCGAAGCGATCACGAGGACCAGCGGGGGAATCACGAGCGGGCTCTTCTTCGCGACGCTGCTGATGATCCTGTTCCGGCAGCGCTACCCACGCTGGTGGTTCGACTTCGCACGTGAGTTCACGCGCTTCGTGGCGCGGGTCTCGGCCTACTTCGTGCTGCTCACCGACCGCTATCCCTCGACCGTAGACGAGCAGTCGGTGCATCTCGAGATCGACTACCCCGACGTCGAGCGAGACCTCAATCGCTGGCTGCCGCTGGTGAAGTGGTTGCTCGCGGTCCCGCACTACCTCGTGCTCATAGTCCTTGGACTCATCGCGGTCTTCGCGGTCGTCATCGCCTGGTTCGCCATCCTCTTCACCGGGCGCTATCCGCGGGCGCTCTTCGACTACGTGGTAGGGGTCAGCAGATGGGCACTTCGAGTGGAGGCCTACGCGTTCTTGCTGGTCACGGACCGGTACCCGCCGTTCAGTCTTCGATGAACGGAAGAGCGGGAGACTGCCGGCAACGGCCGGCCTCTGGAGGGCGTGGGCAGTATCAAATCTCCGCAGGGGGACATCTGCGGCGGCTGGGGCAGATTGGGAGGATCAGATGAGTGCTCTTCAGAAGTGGGGCGGCATCGCCGCACTGTACGAGGCGGCAGCATACGTGGCGGGCATGGTGGGCTTTCTCCTCGTCGTGGACGTCGCCAGTGTCGACGACCCCGTCGAGCAGGTGACCCTGCTCGTGGACAACCAGGCCTTTCTCTCCCTGCTGCACCTGATCGTCTACGTGGTCTGGGGCGCCTTCATGGTCGTCCTCGCGCTGGCGCTCTACGATCGGCTGAAGGCCGGCTCGCCGGCACTGGCGCAGGCGGCGACGGTCTTCGGCCTCATCTGGGCCGGCCTGGTCATCGCCAGCGGCACGCTCTTCACCGTGGGCATGGGCACCGTCGTCGATCGCTTCGGCGAAGACCCGGCTCAGGCCGCGACCGTCTGGCTGGCGGTCAACGCCGTGTTCGAGGGACTGAGCGGGATTGAGATCGTCGGCGGCATCTGGATGCTGCTGGGGAACTGGGCGGCCGTGCGCGCAGGAGCCCTTCCCAAGGCACTGAGCTACCTCGGTGCGGTCGTCGGCGTGGCGGGCCTGCTCACCCTTGTCCCGGCTCTCACCGACGCACTGACGGCGGTCTTCGGGCTGGGCCAGATCGTGTGGTTCACATGGCTGGGGATCGTCATGCTGCGCAGCGGCAGGGGCGCGGCGGCGACAGGCGCGGCGGCGTAGAGACCGGACCTGTTCGCCCCCGCACCGAGCGTGCACGCGATCGGGCATGCTTTCGGGGAAGGAGTCCCACATACGGGCGGTCGTAGGCGCGGCGTACGGGGCGCCGGACATCCTTCGGGTGAACGAGGTGACCACGCCCGTCCCCCGGGACGGCGACGTACGGATCCAGGTACACGCGGCGACGGTGACAGCGGCAGACTGCGCGATGCGACGTGAGAAGATGCCTCTCCTGTCCGTCGCGCGGCGCTACCTCTCGACGAAGTCGCTCGCCGGGCTCTATGCTTCGCAGAAGGCCTGCGAACCGCGGCGGCCGGCGGCGGCCACGGGAGGTGGTGCTGCTGATCCCCCGAGGACCCTGACCAAGGTCAGGGACTACGCCACGTCAAGGGACTTGACCGAACAGGAGTCAGACGATGTCTGCTGACGACGCAACTCCAGATGTCACCTCAGCGACCAGCGACGTGTGGCAGAACCACGTCCCGGTTCCAGGAACACCAGAGGGATTCACGGTGCGCACCACCTATCCAGGCAACCCCGACGGGGTCGAGGTGATGCTCGAGCGCTGGGAGGCGGGCACCGAAGAGCCGCCTCACTCACATCCAGGCGACGACATGACGGTCGTCGTCGAGGGGAAGATGTCGATCCAGTTCTATCGCCAGGAAGCGCGCTCGTTGTTCCTCGACGGAGAGAGGATCTTCCTCGACAAGGGCGACGTCGGATACATCCGCGCAGGCCGAGTCCACGACGCCAGGTACATCGACGCCTGCCAGCTCGTGTACGTCCACAATGGGGCCTTCGCCCTCCATCTGGCCGACGCCGAAGTCGCCTAGGCAGGCTGGCTTCTCTCAGACGGCTTGCCTTGCGCACAAGTGAACGTCGCGGCGCCGCTCGAGGGAAACAGGCGGGCTCGTTCCCGGTCGGCTACGGTGATCTTGATCCCACGGTGAGGAGGTCTTGCTGATGCAGACAGGGCTGACCTATCGCGATGTCGATGTCGTGCTCCGCTCGCGCGGCGTGGAGGCGTGGGGGGTGGCGTCGAACCAGCCACCGATGCCCATGGCGCCCCATCTGCCGTCGGCCGTGTCGCTTCTGGTGCGGTTCGATCCGGACGAGCTCGAGGACGTGGAGCACGGGCCGACCCAGGCCTACTACGAGGGCTACCGCCGGGTGAACGCCACGCTGAACGCGGCTGCCTCAGCGCTCGTCGACGTTCTGCGAGCGAGAGGACATCGGGCGCAGAGCGTAGCCGCGACGATCAGCGAGGAGGAGTACGGATCGATCGACGACTGGTGCAACGTGCCGGTGTTCGCGCACAAGACCGCCGCCACACGCGCGGGTCTCGGCTGGATCGGCAAGACGGCCCTCTTCGTGTCTCCCGACCTGGGTCCCCGCGTGCGTCTGGCCACGGTGTTCACCGACCTTGCGCTGGAGGCCGGAGCACCGTTCGAGGTCGGCGGCTGCGGCTCCTGCCGTCGCTGCGTCGATGCGTGCCCCGCCGGCGCGGGCAAGGACGTCTCGTGGCGGGCGGGACTCCCGCGCGAGCAACTCTACGACGTGAAGGCGTGCGAGCGCGAGACCGACAAGCACGAGGATCTCGGCGGCGTGTGCGGCATCTGCATCGCCGTCTGCCCGCAGGGGCGCAAGGGCAGCTCGCCGAGCCGGTAGAGGAAGGCGGACGGGCGGAGGCGCCACATCCCGCAGGTGTCCACGCCCGTCGCCGTGAGGCGCGATGTGCGTCACGCCGCGAGGCCGATCTCGAGGCCCTAGAGCTCGTCGGCGCCCTGCAGGCGCTGGAAGGCGCCGGAGGGCTTCTCGTCGCAGGCCTTCTCGAAGCCGGCGCCGTCGTCTCGCACGAAGAAGACGAGCTCGCTGTGAGCGGACCCGTTCATCGGAACCCTCCGACGGGTCCGCCCGATCTCCCGGGGTATACTGGGTCCCCTCGTGGGCGGCCGCGCTCGCGACTTCACTACCCATGTTCTGACCGCACGCAAGATCGCCTGAGGAGGCCGGATTCACCGAGAAGGCGATCACGATCATGTCGAGTCCGGAGGACGCAGCCGAGTGGGTGCTGAACCAGAACTGAGCCGCTCGCCGGTGGTCGCGATGATCGGGATGGCGACTCTGGACCACCTCTACGTGCTCGAGGACCATCCGAAGGCGGACTCGGTGAATCCCGCGCTTGAGTACCACACCGTGGTGGGGGGGACGGCCGGCCGGGGCGCGATCGCGGCGAAGAGGCTGGGGGGTGCGACCAGGCTTCTGGCGGCGTGCGGGACGGGCATGCATGCCCAGGTCCTGAGGGCGCACCTGGATGCCGAAGGGGTCGATTGCACGTGGGTCGCCTACGATCAGCCCTCGCAGCACTCGGCGGTCATCGTCGCGCAGGGAGATGCGACCCGGACGATCATCTGGCTGCCGCAGCCGATGGCGGATGCACGCATGATCGAGCGGTTGCCGGATTTCCTCGACGGCGTCGACATCGTACTCCTGGACGCGACCGATGAAGGCCTGGCCAAGGCCGCTCTTGTCGAATGTGAACGGAGGGGGATCACGACCGTCATGGACACCGGGTCCGGGCGGCCGTGGACGGCGAGTCTGCTGAGCCGGGTCGATCACGTGATCGCGCCCGAGACGTACGTACTCAAGGAGACGGGACACCCGGCTGAGGGGGCAGCGGTCGAACTCTGGAACGATCACTGCCGTGCGGTGTTCGGCGTGACCCAAGGGCCGAGGGGCGGCGTGTTCACAACGGGGAAAGGGTCCGACCGTCTGGAGCGATGGGATGCTGCTCCGGTCACTGCGGTGGACTCCTGTGGAGCCGGCGACACCTTCCACGGCGCGTACGCCTGGGCTGTGGTGAGGGGTCTGTCGCCCGCCGAGTGCTTCGACACCGCAGCCTGGTCTGCCGCACTGAAGGTCTCGCGGCTCGGCAACGAGGGCATCCCGACGCTGGATCAGCTGGAGAGCGCGCGCGAGTCGAGCCGCGCCGGCAAGCGCCTGAGCGCCGGCGCCGGCCCAGCGCCTACCCGCGTCCGCCGTGCGGGTGCCGCCACTTGAACTTGAGGCAGTCGGCCTCGTCCAGCCCCGTCATCATGCCTCAGTCTGTATGCCGTCCGACGAGGTGCGCATAGGGGCAGGAGCACGCCCTGCATCTCCTCCGGTGCTGCCCGCCGTTCAGCTCATGCACGCCCGCTCAGTAGTACATGACTTCCAGGCTCGTGCCGGTCGAAGCCCCAGCGCCACTGTCCGATCCGTGCGGATCGAGCCACGGGTGGGTCTGCAGGAATGGGCATTGCGTGCCTGAGGGTTGTACCGCGGTCTCCGGCCCGTTCGGAGTCGTGGAGCCGCCGGCCGCGGCGAGCGCCATCGGGACGAGCCAGACGGCAAGGACAAGTACGAGGACGGCGATCACGCCGAGCAGATATCGGGTTCGCATGGCAGATCCCCTTACTGGAGAGTAGTGGTCCGGTTACTGCGGTTCTACCCTTGACGGGAAGGGCTGACGCTCCGGCTCGCCCAGCCCTCCGCCGGGGGCGGGCTCGCCTCTCCCTCGTGGGCCGCTAGTCCAGTCGGGAGAGCGCCGCCGTTGCACGGCGTACGGAGACCATGGGTCTCCTCTCAAGACGCAAGAGACGTACCGACGAACGGATCGGCGGTCTGCAACCACTGCCGCAATCCCCGCCGCATCCGACGTCGAGCTTCCGCCGCTTCGGTCTCTTCGGTCGCTGGCCCCGGGTGGTCCGATGCTCGACCCGATCTCACGCCCCAGTCAGTGGCGCTTCGCCCCGGTGACCCTCAACAGCCAGAGCACGAGCCCGGGTGTCAGGCGGAACGTCCACCCGTACACGCGAAGCATCAACGGATACAGCAACTCGGGCCTCGGCTTCTCCGCGAGGTCGGCGATCACGCGACCGCACTCATCCGTGGACAAGGTCCGTATCGTGCGGGAGATCCACGGGATCTTTTCGGCTGTGCCGGGGTTGTGGTCGAAGTACGCGCTGTCCACGCGTCCGAAGACCACGTGGCAGCTCGTGACGCCGGTCCCTGCAAGATCCTGGCGCAGGGACATGTGGAGACCACGCAGCGCCCAGCGTGCCGCCGCGTAGCCGACGCAGGCAGGCCAGGGGAAGATCGAAGCTGGCGAATTGACGTGGATGATCACGCCCGAACGACGCGCCAGCATGTCGTGCATGAACGCGTGCGTCATGTTGAATGCCGCCAGGTAGGGCGCCTGCATCATGACGAGCGCCTCCTCGCACGCGGTGTCCTCGATCAGCTTCCATTGCCCCGCGCCGGCGCAATTGACGATGACGTCTGGCACGCCGTATTCGTGCAGCACGCGCTCCGCGAGGGCCACGACGGCTTCAGCGGACGAGGCATCGCACACTTCGACGGCGGTGCTGCCGTCGATACTGTCGGCGACGCGTTGAAGCTCTGCTGCCCTGCGGGCCACGAGCAGCACCCGATACCCGCGAGCCGAGAGATGGCGAGCAGCGTCGGCGCCAACGCCGCTGGACGCTCCGGTGATCAAGGCGGTCTTCATCAATGCAGCTCCAGAATGTGACGCCCACCGTGGATTCTGCAGACTGCGCCAGAGTCGGCCGTAGCCTACGCTCTTCCGCGCAGACGGTCACGCGTTGGCGCTGGTCCGTCCGGCGTGCCAGCGAACGGCGTGCGCGCGAAGCGACGAGCCCCGTGGCATCGTCGTCCGCGTCTGCACGGCGCCCGACGCTGAGCGGCCGAGACAGCAGAAGCGACGAACGGGCGGCGCCACGCCATCCTTCTGTCCGCGTCTGTCTCTCCGTCGCCCGCCACGCGTGAACGGCGCGCTATCCGGCAAGGCTTGAAGTAATCACGTCTCTCGGGCCCGCCCGATCAGACCAGACTCGGGCGGATCTGCATTGAGTGGGGAGGAAGCGCATGAAGGCCAAGTGGATCGCGTTCGGCGAGGTCGAGATCGAGGGCCGGCGCTACACGTCTGACGTCGTCATCGAAGCGGGCCAGGCGGAGAAGCGTCACAAGAAGCCGTCGAAGCAGTACCGTGACGAGTACGGCCACACGCCGCTCTCAGCGGAGGAGAGGATCCCTTGGGGTGGCAGTCAGCTGATCGTGGGGACGGGTGAGTTCGGCAGCCTGCCGATCATGCCCGCCGTTCGCGCTGAGGCGGACCGACGCGGGATCGAGATCGTCGCCGCTCCCACGAAGGAGGCGCTGCAACTGCTGCGTGACGTCGACGCCGAGGATGTCTACGCCGTCGTCCACGTGACCTGCTGAGAGGTCGCGGCTCGGCCCTGCGTCCGCACGGCTCCTTGGGGCAACGACCGCCAGCTGCGGAGACGATCGTCCCCCCAGCTTCACGCTCAAAGACTACGCGCCACCGGCCACGACAAGGAAGGAGGCCCCGGCACCTGCAGAGGAGGGGACCAGTGAATGGGGTCCGGTCAACCCGCCAGACTGCCTGCGGATCCCCGTCTCGGCCGTGCCCCGTTGTGAGAGACTAGCTGTCCCATGTGCCGCCTGCCTCGGATCGCCCGCCATCCACGTCAGGCACCGGCGTGCTGATCTCGGTGGCCGGCTGGGTGGTCTGCTTCGCCGTCGGGGTCGCGCTCCAGCGTCGCCTGCGCGACCCCCAACGCCTGTCGCACCTCATCTTCATGATCGCGCTCTGGGCGCTGTCGCCGCTCGTCGTGATGTACGCGTACACCACGGTAGAGGTCCGCGCCGGGCTTCTCGCAAGCTTCGCCTGCGTGGTCGTGGCCACCTGGACGACCCTCCTTGCCGGCATGCTGTGGGGAAGGTTCGGCGGCCGCGCGCAGCGCGAATCCGGCGTGATGGCCTTTGCCACGGCCATGGGCAACTGCGCCACGCTGGGGTTCCCCCTCGCCACCCTGGCCTTCGGCGGCCCGGGCCTGGCACTGGCCGTCATCTACGCGTTGTTCCAGTTCCTCATACCGACGGACGGCGTGATGCTGGGTCTCGGCAGGCACTACGCGGGGCCTCGCTCCCGCGGACTGCGGGCGCCCGGTGTGCGGAAGCTCGTGCGCAGCTGGCTCCTCAACCCCCCGGTGGTCGTGGGAGCGATCGCCGTGGCCCTGCGACTGCTCGGCGTGGACCTCACCGGCCTTGTCGCGCCCATCGGGCCGGCCCTCGGTCTCACGTTCGGGTTGCTCGGCTTTCTGCAGATCGGCCTCGCCATCTCGCTCGAGCCGCTCGCACACGACCGCGGCGACGTATGGCGGGCCGCGGTCACCATCGCCCTGCGCAGCAGCCTGATGGCACTCGTCCTCCTGCTGCTGGCATGGCTCTTCGGGGTCGAGATCCCCGGCGTCTTCTACCTGCTCGCGGCCATGCCGGTGGCCTTCAACACCCTGGTCGTCTCGGCCGTCTTCGACCTGGATCGCGAGCTGGCGCGGCTGCTCGTCGTCGTCTCCACACCCTTGGCCATAGGCGGGGTGTTGATCTGGCAACTGGCGGTGAGGTGACGACGGGCATCGGCCGCAAGCGGCACGTGGCCGGTCTCCTTCACGGCCGCGCAGGCCCATCCGTGTCTTGGCCCCCCGGTCCCGGGAAGCGTCCTGAACAAGACGCAGAAGCGGAGGTGGATCATGACACGTCCGCAACAACAGCCGGACGTCAGAATAGACGCACGGTGGATCGCCGCCCATGTCGGCGACCCAAAGGTGCGAATCGTGGAGGTCGACGTCAGCCCGGCCACCTACGACCAGGGTCACATCCCGGGAGCGGTCGGCGTTCCGATCGACTCACTCCGTGAGGACACCGGAGTGCCGAGGAGCAGCGAGGAGCTGCGACGCACGTTTGTAGACGCAGGGGTCACCAGAGACGAGAGCGTCATCACCTCCTGCACCATCGGCAACCGTGCGAATGAGGCGTGGCTCGCGCTGAAATGCGAGCTGGACTATCCCAGTGCCCGTGTCTAGTCCGATTCGTGGGCGGTGTGGGGCAAGATGACCGGCGCCCCTGTCGCAGCGTGAGACCTGTGCCGCCCAAGGCTGCGGCTTGAAGGGACAGAGGGCGATCACAGGGCGCTCGACCGCCATGTCGGGTCGCGGACGTGGCCGCATGCCGGTTCCGTCTGCATCGTCTTCACGGTCTTCACGGCGTATGCGGTGCGTCGCCCGTGGGGCCTGCAACCATGTGGCAACCCAGATCCCCGACACGTGAAGGGTCGGACAGGTGTACCCTGTCTCCCGGGGGTATTCTGAACCCCGTCGTGAGCCGCCAGCTCAGTCGGGGGAGCGCCGCCTTGGCACGGCGTGGCCAGCGACGGATCTCCCCCCTCAAGACGCAGGAGGCGAAGCGACGCAAGGATGGGGTCCCGCGACCGCGGCTGCAAGCGCCGCACCGAACCGGTGCGGCGCCGTTGCACACGATCGCCGGTGGCGACGAGCCCTTTCGGGAGGTCAGTTGCCGTCGCTTCACGGAACCGTGCGGAACTCCCTGACCTGAGATACAGGACCCGACGGGCCGACGTCGCTTGGCCGAGCTTTTCGCTCGCCGACCGAGGACCGCCGGGACTCGCCCAGGGCATGCTCCCGTACTAGTATGAGGAGCAGGTCAACGAATGGGGCCAGGTGATTCTCCGCCTTCGTCTACAGGCCGAGTGCGAGAAGATGCAGCCTGACCACAAGTGGGGGTAGTGATGGCGGATAGCGCAGCGCTCACGGAATCGAGGTGACGTCCGGTGTGGTCTTTCGCCGTGCTATTCACCGTAGGTACCTGGGTCGTCGCGTTCATCGTCTTCCTGGCGTGCCTCGCGGCAGCAGAGGTCGGCTATCTGCTGGGCAGGCGTGGCGCGAAGTCGGGCACCGCCAAGAAGGAGCATATGGGTGCCGTTCAGGCGGCAGTCGCCGCGTTGCTCGGCCTTCTCCTTGCCTTCAGCGTCTCCATGGCGGTCTCGCGGTTCGAAGCGCGCAAGGCGGCGGTGGTCGAAGAGGCCAACGCCATTGGCACCGCCCACCTGCGGGCGTCGCTTCTGCCGGAGCCGCAGCGTGGCCAGGCGGAGCGGCTGTTCGCGCGGTACGTCGAAGTCCGCCTCGAGATGGCTCGCCCAGACTGGTATCTGAACGCCGAGCATGATCTCCGCGAGGAGGAGGCGGCTCTCCAGCAGCAGCAGTGGTCGCTGGGAGCGGAGGTCGCGGAACAGGACCGGCGCGCGGTCACCAGCGGACTGTACCTGGAGGCCCTCAACGAGATGATCGACTCGGCGGCTCGCCGGGACCACGGACTGCGTAACCACGTCCCCGAGTCGCTCATCTACCTGATCGGCGCGGTCGCCATGCTGACGCTAGGGCTCATGGGCTACGTCTCCGGCCTGGCGGGCGGGCGATCCCTGACGGCGGTCGTCATCCTGTCGCTCATGATCACGGCGGTGCTCTTCGTCATCCTCGACTTCGACAGGCCCTACCGTGGCATCCTCACCGTGAGCCAGCTGAGCATGGTCGAGGTCCAGGAGACGATCGAGCGGGGGCTGCCTCTGCCCTGAGGACGGCGGCGACAGTCCTCGAGCCAGACGCAGCCAGGCGCGGCGTCCCGCCGGCCCCTCGTCCTGTGCGGGACCATCCCATGCGAGCCAGTGCAACTCGTCCTCGTGAGCCTGCCAGCGTTTCGCAGCCCCACATGCCCGATTCTTCCCGTGGGTTCGGTATGACTGCCCCGGACGGTCGCCCGACGAGTCCCCCCGGTAGGGCCCGTCTGTAGAGCTCCTGCAACCGAAGGTGACGTCGGGCAGCGGTGCTGGGCGGCATCCGCCGGCAGTGGGCCACGTCAGCAGCCGCGTGTGGCTTCGGGTCCGCACGCTCGGAAGGTCGCCGACGGAAGCCTGCCTGCTCCCCGCGGGGCGGGCGTCACGTCAGGCCCGCGCTACGTCAGTGACGCTGGAGTGCCGGTTGAGCGCCGACCGTGTAGGCAGTGGTGTGGGCGAGAAGCCCGATGCTCCAGAGAATGGTGATTCAGCAGGCGTAGTCGAGCTCGCCACCAGAGACGATCTCCTGTATCCAGGGGAACGCGTTGACTACCGCGAAGACCGGCGATGTGCGCCGCCGGCCCCGGCGTGATAGGAGTGAGTCGCACAGCGACATCCCGTCGCGCCAGAAGGAGACCACCATGCCTCGCGTGTCTTTGAACCAGCTCGCGCCCGAGTTCAGCCTGCCCGACTTCTCCGGCAGCCCGGTCAGCCTCTCGGACTACCGCGGCCGCAAGAACGTGCTGCTGGTCTTCAACCGCGGCTTCACCTGACCGTTCTGCCGCCGGCATATGGCGCAGTTGCGCCACGACTACTCCGAGTTCGTGGACCGCGGCGTCGAAGTCGTGGTGGCCGGCCCCGAGGACGCCGCCGCGTTCGCCAGCTACTTCGAGCAGGAGTCGCTGCCGTTTGTCGGCCTGCCGGACCCGACGCACAGCGTGCTCAAGCTCTACGGCCAGCAGGTGAAGCTCTTCAAGCTGGGACGGATGCCCGCGCAGGTGCTCATCGACAAGGCCGGGGTCGCGCGGTTCGTGCACTACGGACACAACATGAGCGACATCCCCGAGAACGACGAGATCCTGGCGCTGGCCGACGAGATCAACGCCTCGCGCGGCGGCCCCGTCGACCAGCGCCGCATCTGACCAGACTGACGAGACGCCCTTCTCGCTTGAGCGGCGCAGCGGCTCTGGGGGCACTCCCGGTGACCGACCGGGCATCGGCTGCGCCCGCATCGTCGTCACCGTCTTCATCGGGACGCGGTGGCTGCTGGCGTCTGCAACCCATCCGTAACCGACATCCCGGTCGCATGATGTGCCTCGACAGGGTCTCCTTGTCTCACGCGCCCCAACTTGCCTCCTCGTGGGCCGCTAGCTCGGCCGGGAGAGCGGAACGCCGCGGGTGGAGGCTGCGGCGAGTCTCCCGCAACTGCTTGCCCGGTCGGCAGAGGTGTCTCTCCACGGCGCGCCGAACGCTTCGCAGCCGAGGCGACAGGCTCGCCGGCACGGGCAGGTCTCTGCGCCCTCGTGGCAGGCGAGGACGCCGCTGCAAGAAGGGTTGGATCGCGGCGCCCACGGCAACGTCAGCGATATGGACGCCGAAGAACACTTCATCGACCTCATCACGTTCGAGATCGGAGACGAGGAGCCGGAGGGCGTCAGCAGGCTGCGGGGGATGATCGCCGGCCGCGGGGCCATGTGGACCGTCCACGAGGTGACCAGCCACGCACCGCAGTGGGAGCAGGTCTGCGCCATCGAGCGCGACCTGCTCGCGGAGCACGCTGAGTCCGGGTGGACGCTTGTGGCCGGCACCGCCGAGGGCTACGACGAGGTCCGCGGTTGGCTCGTCTACGGCGATCACGTGCTCGTGCCGCTGGGCCCGAAGGCGCAGCGGGAGCACGGCGTCGACATCGCTGCAGTGGCACTCGAGGAGTGGTCGAGAGTCGCGGAGGTCTGCGCCGCCGCGCCCGTCACCGACGAGTCGGCGATCGCGCTCAACCGTCAGATGCGGAAGTCCTGCCCGAGCTGACCGCAGGTCCTGCACCCAGGCCAGCGGCGGCACCTACCGAGCCGCTGCCTTCGCCAGAAGGAGCCTGCTCAGGGGTTCCGGTGAGGTCCTTGGCGTCGGCGATGTACCGGACTGTGTTCCTCGCCCGAGCACGGGCGGCTGCGCCGGACCGCCGTGGGCTCGCGCTGGCCGAGGCCCTTGGTGCACCGCTCTTCGGCAACCCATCTGTGGCCCAGATGCCCGAGCCTCAACAGGCCTCGACGCGTCTCCCTGAGCTTACGCACCACACTGAGTCCCCTCGTGGGCCGCTAGCATAGTTGGGAGAGCGCCGCCTTTGCACGGCGAGCCCTGCCACGAGCCTGCCCCACGACGCATGCCACGCTGCCACGGACGGATCGGCCAACCGCGACCCACGCCGCGACCCGAAGCGGGCCGTCAAGCACGGGAGGCTCTGGTACGCTCGCGCCATGACCGCGGACGTCGGACTGGTCCTGGAGGGCGGGGGCATGCGCACCACCTACACGGGTGGGGTGCTGGACGCGTTCATGGACGCGGGCATCGACCTCGGCTACGTGATCGGCGTGTCTGCAGGGGCCAACGCCGGCTCTCACTACGTCGCGGGGCAGCGCGAACGCAGCCACCGCGTGTTCGTCGACCTGGTGGCGGACCCCCGGTACGCCGGCTGGCGCAACCTGGTGCACGAGCGGAGCTGGTTCGGCATGAAGTTCCTGTTCGAGACCCTGCCGGACGAGCTGGCGCCGTTTGACTACGAGGGCTTCCGGTCGTCACCGCGGACGCTGGTGAGCGGCGTGACGGACTGCACCACGGGGGCGCCGAGGTACTACCCGCAGCACGACCACGACCCCCGCTGGTACGTGCAGACTCTCCTTCGCGCCACCTGCAGTCTGCCGGTCCTCTCGCCGCCCGTGATGGTGCACGGAAGCCCCTGTCTGGACGGCGGCGTGAGCGACTCCATTCCGATCTTGCGGGCAGTGCGGGACGGCCACTCGCGCAGCGTGGTGGTGCTCACACGTAATGCGGGATACCGCAAACCACCGCCGCGGTTCAGAGGCCTGGGCCGGGTGCTGCTGAGTCGCTACCCGGCGGTCCACGCGGCGATGCTGCGCCGGCACATCGTGTACAACACGTCGCTCGACCTGGTGGCGTCGATGGAGCGAGCCGGCTCGGCCTTCGTTCTCCGGCCCGTGCGCTCGCTCGCGGTCGGCCGCATGGAGCGCGACCTCGCCAGGCTGGAGGTGCTGTACCGCCAAGGCTATGACGAGACTATGGCGAGAATGGCCGACCTCAAGGCCTGGCTGCAGAGCTAGCCGCGAGGTCACGTCCGGCCGAGCATGGCCACGGCGTTCGTCTTGTCCCCCTCGTGGGCCGCCAGCTCAGTCGGGCGAGCGCCGCCGGTCAGCTACGGCGTGCTCCGATACCAGGGCGGGTATACAGGCCACGTGCTATCCACGAGAGCGGCGGCGATCCAGCTCTTCGTCGTCAGGCCGCCGACGCTCGCCCTTCTCCCGAGTCTCATCGTGCAGGAGGCCGTCAGGTGGGAATCAAGACCGGAGGGTACGGGATCACCGACAACGGGCCAGGGGACGACGGACGGCGAAGGCTTGCCCGGGTGACCGGCATCGCCGGCCTCGTCACCATGATCCTCGTGTTCGTGCCGGTCATTGCCCGATCGGGCCGGGAGCCCGGCTTCGACGGCACCACCGAGGAGATCGCGGCGTTCTTTCAGTCGGTCGACACTCCGCTGGCCGAGTTCGGCTCGTTTCTCTTCACGCTCGGCATGATCGCGTTCCTCTGGTTCGTCATCGGGCTGTCCGTCCTGCTGCGGACTGCCGAGCGTGAGCCGGCCTGGCGGTCCGTCGTGGCCGCGTCCTCCGGCGTTGTGCTCGTCGCCCTGGTCCTGGCCGGCAACTGGGACGCCGCCGCGTTTCGAGCTGCCGATCTCGATCCGCAGATCGCCCGCTATGCCTTTGACGCGGGAAATGTCTCGTTCGCCAACGGCTGGGTGGCCATGGGCAGCTTCGCGGTCTGCTGCGGCTGGTTGATCGTATCGTCCGGCATCCTCCCCCGCTGGCTGGGGTGGTGGGCCGTCGCCAGCGGCCTGGGCCTCGCTGCGAGCCGAGCCGTTTGGACGAGCGAGGTGTGGATGGTGCCGTATGGGATGTTCTGGCTGTGGGTGGTCGTCCTGTCCGTGCTTCTCTTGCGCGGAAGGGCGGGCGTCCTACCCGAGGTCGCAGGCAAGGCCGAGGCCTGAGTCAGGCCGGCATGGCGGACCGCGCCGCTCGGTCACATGTGTTGAGGGCGCGTCCTGCGCACCCATCGCCGCCTCCGTCGGCATCGTCTTCACGACCCGCATCTGCAACCACTTCGCAACCCAGATCCCCGTCGCTTGAAGGGTCGCACCGGCTTGGACGATCTCGCGCGCTCTACTTGTCCCCCTCGTGGACCCGCGAACTCAGTAGGGAGAGCGCCGCCCTCGCGGCTTGCCCCGGTAGCGAGACCGCTCTCGAGACGCAAGAGGCGAAGCGACCCAAGGGCCGTCAATCTGCCACTGTGACGATCCCCCGTCGATGTACCTTGAAGGAGACCTCCCTGCTCAGCGTGCCAGATCAGATAGCTGCCGATCACGTCGTCCTGCGCCGTCACAAGCCGGAGGACCTCGACGCCTTCGCTGCGTTCCTGGCCGACGAAGACGCGACCCGCTACATGGCTTTCACCCCGGAGCAGAAGACCCGTGCCGGAGCCGCGCAGATGCTTGACTACGTGATCTCGGCCTACGACACGGAGGCCGCGGTCTTCTCGCTGACGATCGCGGATCCCGAGACCGACGAGTATCTCGGTTCGTGCGGTGCGAGCCCAGACGGCGGAGAGCTGGAGATCTACTACACCGTCGTGCCTCGTCGCCAGGGCGAGGGGATCGCGACAGAGGCCGCGCGCGCCTTGGTGGACCATCTCCGGAGTGAGCAGCAGTCAGACCTCACGGCGTATGTCGTCGAGGAGAACGTTGCGTCCGTAGCAGTGGTCAAGCACCTCGGCTTCTCCGATTCGGGAGTGGTCAAGCGACATGCCTCGACCGGAGATCTGCGACACGGCGAGATGGTCGGGCACAAGTACGTCTTGGTCGGCTGACAGCGGCTCTTCGGAGTCGGAGTCGGGGTTTGTGACCGTCGCGTTGCCCGCCTCACCGCCACTGGACCTCTGTATGCGCACGAGCGTCCCACGAGAAGGGGCACGAATGGCGCGGCTGTCTGCGCGCGCTCACACAGAAAAGGGGAACCTCACGGCACTCGGGAACAGGTACGCCACTGCCGCATTGCTCGCGGCTCTCGCGCTTGTGCTCGTCGCGCTCGCCGGCTGCGGTGTGGTGGCCAGCGCCTCCTCGACTGGCGCGGCGACCAACACCGTGACCGCCTCCGGCGCCGGCACCACCCAGGCCGCGCCGGACACGGCCAGGAGCGTACCCATCGAGCCGGGGCAACTCGACATCACCGCGAACGTGGTCGTGGTCTCCGAGCTCGAGCAGCTCTCGCAGGACAGGAGTGGGGCAGCATAGACGGCTGCCTCTTCCTAGACCATGTGGTCGTCCTCGTCGATCGGCCGCCGCAGCCACGCCTCTATCTGGCCGAACAGCGGCCAGCGGCCGAAGGCCAGCCAAGCGATCAGGACGGCTTGGCCGACGAAGGGCACGAACACGAGAAGGGCTGCCCACGGCGTGTAGCCGACCCTGGACAGGATGCGGTAGAAGCAGTAGGCCAAGAAAGCGTAGAACAGGAGCCCACTGAGAACGACCGGGCTCATTGGTCCCCCTCTCACGATCGTGGTGGTCTGAAGACACTGTACCCGCGTCCAATCGGCGGACTGCCGATACCGGACTCCTCCCGCAGCTATCGGCTCCTCGCTGCCGACGAGCCGAAGAAGCTGGCTTCTGCAGGCGCGAGCGACGAGCAGTTGGCCGCCATGAGTGTGACGCAGGTCGTGGCGCAGCGTGACTGCCGAACTCGGTTTCGAGAGGTGAAGAGCCTGGGCACACAGGGCCAGAGACCAGCCGTCGTCCAAAGGAGCGCCGATGTCCGAGAGTCGTCCACCCATCGCCGTCGTCGGGGCCACGGGCTCGCAGGGTGGAGGTGTCGTCCGTGCGCTGCAGGAGCGCGGCACGTTCCGCGTCCGCGCGCTGACGCGCAACCCGGACGCCTACGCCGGGCCGGCGGACGAGGTGGCCTTCGCCGACCTGGCGCGGCCGGAGACACTCACCGATGCCTTCGGCGGCGCCCACGGCGTCTTCCTCGTCACCAACTTCTGGGAACCCGGCACTGACGAGGTCGCCCAGGGCCGCGCGGCGGTGCGGGCCGCACGTGAGGCGGGCGTCCAGCACCTGGTCTGGTCGACCCTGCCCGACGTCGAGACCATCAGCGGCGGCAGGTTCGAGGTCCACCACTTCACGCGGAAGTCGCGCGTGGACCCCATCGTCCGGGACGCTGGGTTCCCGTCGTACACCTACGTGATGCCGCCCTTCTACTTCGAGAACCTCTTCGGCAACATGG
The DNA here is from genome assembly GCA_963699725.1 of uncultured Thermoleophilia bacterium. GTDB lineage: Bacteria > Actinomycetota > Thermoleophilia > UBA2241 > UBA2241 > CAIXSE01. The sequence goes on along the minus strand of CAVOVA010000014.1, from coordinate 134,059 downwards.
CGCCCCAGACGCTGCCTGACGGCTCCCGCGGCTGGGCGCTGGCCCTGCCTCGCGACGCCCGTGTGGTCCACGCAGGCTCCGTCGCCGACGTCGGCGGCGTCGTCTCAGGGGCGTTCGAGAACCCCGGCCTGGTCGGCGCGGGATCCTACCTTGCACCCACGCCCGGGCTGATGAGCTTCGGTGACGTGATCGACACGCTCAACGAACAGGGGCACGAGGTGTCCTACCAAGAGATCCCGGCGGACCTCTTCCGCACCTTCTTCCCCGGAGCCGAGGAGATGCTCCAGATGTTCGGCTACTGGCAGGAGTACACGTACCTCGGGCCGAACGCCGACGAGAAGATCGCCCTCGCTCGCCGGGTGACCACCGGGCGGATCACGGACTTTGCCACGTGGGCCGCCGCGAACTTCCCGAGGGCCGGGACCTGACAGCCATGGGCAGCCGGCCGCTGCAACCACTCCGCACCCCGGATCCCCGTGACTCGATAGCCCCACACGGGGCTCTCTGAGCTCCCGGGGCATACTTGTCCCCTTCGTGGGCCGCTAGCTCAGTTGGGAGAGCGCCGCGTTTGCACGGCGTGCCGAACGCCGACCATCCCCTCAAGACGCAAGAGACGAAGCGAGGCAAGGACCGGCGGTCTGCAACCCGGTCTGCAACCCCCGCACGCGACGGGGCTTCGGTCGCCTCGGTCTGTTCAGTCGACCGCCGCTCCCTGCCAATCCGATGGTGCGATCCTGAAAGTCGGCATGATGGACCGGTCACCGGTCCTTGCCTGTGCATAACCGGTCGATGCCGGGGTAGCGTCGTGTTCGTGGGTCCCAACGGAGGGCATATGCCGAGACTAGCTGTCCGCATTGGAGACAACCTACCGGTGCTGAAGCAATTGCCTGAAGCGTCCGTCGACCTGATTCACATCGATCCCCCGTCTAGCACCGGTCGCTCTTGATAGGCCCGGGCGGGTCTGTCTACGCCTCACGCGCGATACGGAACCCCCTCGTGGGCCGCCAGATCGGTTGGGAGCGCGCCGCTTCTGCACGTCTCAGCCTGGCCACGACCTGAGCCGGTCAGTCGGCGCCTGAACGGAGTCGTCGTTTCGTCATCCCCCGGCGGAGGCATGTGCCGGGAGAGGGACGCGCTCCCCCGGTACCCTCATGGTCACAAGCTCGACACGCGTCGGTCGCCGCGTCCACCGCGAGGAGGACCGCGACCGCGAAAGGAGATTCCGATGGCCAAGTACCTGATTGAAGCCAACTACGTCGGTGACGGCATCAAGGGGTTGCTGAAGGAAGGTGGTACCAGCAGGCGCGCCGCAGTCGAGGAGGCCGCCAGGACCGTCGGCGGCAGCGTCGACGCGTTCTACTACGCCTTCGGCGAGACCGACGCCTACGTCATCATCGACGTGCCCGACAACGTAACGGCCGCAGGGCTTGCCCTGACGGTCGCCGCTTCAGGGACCGTGACGTTGAGGACGACGGTGTTGATCGCTCCGGAAGACGTTGATCGCGCGGTGAAGACCTCGCCCAGCTACCGTCCCCCCGGTCAGTAGACCTCTCACACCTGTGGCGCGATCCCGGCCCGAACGGCACGGTCGACCGCCGTTCGGGCCGGGATCCGGAGCGACAGGTGGCGCCGACGGCTACGCAGAGTCCGGACAAGCGCTTGTTGTGGCAGCACCACCTCCGAGGCGCCATGGGCCCAGTCGGCTCGACGGGAGAATGGACCGGAGACCGTGGCCGCAGCCGATGCGCGTCGCGACGGGGCGTGTTCGTCTACCGTGTCCAGCCGGCCTTCATGTGGCCTTCTGCTCGTGACAGCCAGCTAGTGATTGGCTGGCTTGATCCCCTTGGCCATCCCTTCGTCTGCATCGTCTTCCAGGCGCTGCAACCGCTCTGCAATCCACGTGCCCGTGATCCAGGTCGCCATTCCCCACGCGCTATACTTGCTCCCTCGTGGGCCGCTAGCTCAGTTGGGAGGGCGCGGTGGTGGGATTGTCATGCGCCGGTCTCGTTCTGCCCGATCTTCGGATGCCTGCCTTGCTGCTTGGCTGCCGCCCGGCGCGGTCATGACGGCTCTTGCGGGGAATGGTCACAGGCCGCTCCCCAGTTGCCCGTCGTGCGCCTGAAGGCGACCTACTCAACGGTGACCATCCGCGCCCTGCTCAAGCAAGGCGCACATTCGTGCACAGCACTGTCAACCAGAGCATTGGCGCTGCCTCCCAGCGCCGCTAGGGAGGTGCCATGAACGAGTCGCGTCGTCGGATCAAGGGGCTGGGCGAAGTGGCCCTCCGTGTCCAGAACCTGGACGTCATGCAGAAGTTCTACGAGGATGTGGTAGGCCTTGAATTGCTCCGGCGAGACGAGAGCTTCGTCTTCTTCAAGGTCGCGGAAGGTTACGGCGGTCACACCCAGAATCTGGCCCTGTTCGAGGCGGCTGACCGTGACTTCCTTGGGACCAAGTCTCCGCACCTCAGCCCGGACCAGAGCACGCTGCATCACGTGGCGCTGAACATCTCGCTCGAAGAATACGAAACCGAGAGGAAGCGGCTCGTGGGTCTGGGGCTGAAGGTGCAAGCGACTGAACATGCCTGGTTGCATGTCCGCTCGCTGTACTTCGCCGACCCCGAGGGGAATCTGTTGGAGTTCGTCTGTTTCGATGAGCGCGTGCGATAGGTGAAGTGGGGGTGTGATGTACGACATCCCCGCGGCGGCGACCCTTTCCTCTGCCAATCGCCACCATCCCGCAACCCGAACTGCCGTTGACCTGATGGGCCTGAGCGGGTCCTCCTGAGCTCTCGGAGAGCGGCGACGCCGTCGCCTGCGACTGGGTCCCTCGGCTGCAACCTCGCTGCAACCAACGCGGGACTGGGACTGTCCATCGAAGCGGCGGTCTGCCACCCGTTCCGACGCCAACGGCGGCGATTCTAGGTCCGAAGTGGGGCTTGGCATGGTCGGACCAGCGGGTAGCACTTGCAGTCGACGAGTGCCCGGAGTAGGTGTGACCCAGGCCAGTCGCGAAGGGAGTGATGGTCTTGCCAGATGAAGCTGAAGCCAGGTGGAGATACGTCGCGGTCGGCGTCTTCGGGGTCGTGATCGGCGGGCTGGTCGTGGCTCTGGCCACACGGGCCGTCCCGAAGATGGCATCACGGATGGCCGCCGGAATGATGCAGGGCATGGCCGAGCGTATGCGAGACGAGGGCTGCGACCCGGGCAAGTTGTGACGGGATATGGTGACGGGCTTCGTTGAAGCCTGACGGCAGCTCCAAGGTCTGGCCTCTGGCGTACGGCCGCATGGCCTTGGGAGGCCGTCGCGAAGTGCTCCCACTGGGGGAGCACTAGGCGGCGAGGCGAGTCCTGTGGCACGGGTCTGTCCGCAACCGGACCCCCTGACTCGATGGACTCCGACGGGACCACCTGGGCACACGAGCTACACTTGTCCCCCCTCGTGGGCCGCTGGCTCAGTCGGGAGAGCGCCGCCGGCGCCCCACCCAGACGCGCACCCAGTGAGCTCCTCCGTCGGTCGCCCGCGTGACCAGTCCACCGGTCTCCGCGCTTCCCCTCATGCCGCCGACGAAGGCGCTCGTCGTGCTGATCGCGTCGACATCGACGGCGTGCGGCCCACGCGGCAGGCGGTCCGCGTCGCGAAACAGTAACACTTGCACTCTCACGGGTATGTACCTCGGGACCGCAGACCGAGGGAGAGAGGACAACAGTCATGACCGGTCCGATCGATGCCATAACGGCCTTCCACAACGCATTTCGCAAGGACATGGAGGGCATCGACGCCGCGGCCCTCGGCGCGGCGCGCGGCGAGCCGGGGCTCGAGGCGGCGCTGGAGCGGTTCCGCTTCTGCAACGAGGTGCTCGTGGTGCACGCCCGCGGGGAGGAGATCGCCGTCTTCCCCGCTCTTGAGGAGGTCGCGCCGCTGGTCGCCGAGGCGTACGAAAAGGACCATCGCGCCCTCGACGAGGCGTTCGACGCTTTGAACGAGGCGGTGTCCGCGGGTGACGCCCTGGCGACCGCCCGAGCCGCCGCCGCCTTCAAGTTCCACCTCGACATCCACCTGCTGAAGGAGGACACGCACCTGTACCGCATCTTCGCGGAGCGGGTATCGGTGCCCGACCAGGGCAAGGCGGTCGGCACCATGGCCGCGCAGGTCCCCCCGGAGCGCCAGCCGGAGGTCGTCGCCTGGCTGTTCCCGCTCATCGGCGACGACGATCGCGAGAACATGCTGCGCATCCAGCAGATGGTGTTGCCGCCGGACGCGTTCGCGGGAGTCGCGCAGCTCGTGCGGCAGGCAGTCGGCGACGACTGGGCGGAGCTGACGCGGCGCATCCCCGAGCTGCCGGCGTAGCGCCGACTTCGCTGCCGGGGAGCAGGCTCCACGTGGACGGATGATCGAGACCGACGGCTCGTGACCGGCTCATCGTCGCCTGACCGGCGGCCGGTTTCGTCTGTGTCGTCTTCACGGTCTTCGCCGTCTGCAACCCGTCTGCAACCCGCCCGGGTGTCCGACGGTGTCAGGCGGCATCCTCGGCTACACTTGCCCCCCTCGTGGGCCGCTAGCTAGCCCTGTGGTACCGGCAACAGCGGCCCGGCCCCCTCTGTGGCGCCTCAGGGGACGGCCAGCCAGATCGCCCAGAGCCCGACGCCGAAGAGCGCCGGACCGATGGCACCCGCCACGACCAGGGCGAGCCGCTGTCGCCGCTTGAACCGCCCGCGCTCCTCGGCGGTCCATTCGTGCTGCGTACCCGACTCGTCCACCGGCCCGTACTCGCTGTCTCGCGAGCCGTACCCGCTGGCCACAGAGAACACGACGACGTACGCGATCCCGCCGACGAGCATCGCGAGGATGGCGAGCGCGAAGATCGCCGCCATGGCGAGGTAGCTGCCCTGAACCCCGACCATGTCCGTCGCCCCTCGCCATCCGTGCAGCGTCACGTCGCCACCGCCGTCTTCCGCCCGTACCAAGGCGCTCGGGTGCCATTCTGGGAGCCCAACCGAAAAGACCTTTCGACGACCATACACCAGGGATTCCCAGCCGGGCGAGAGCAGGCGGGAGGGGTGACACCGACTGTATGCAGCCGTTTCGCAACCCGATGGCCCGGACCGTGACGGTCCGATGGGGCTGGACCGGACTGGCCGTCATCCCCTCGCGCGCTATACTTGTCCCCCTCGTGGGCCGCTAGCTCAGTTGGGAGAGCGCCGCCTTTGCACGGCGTGGCCGGGCCACGAGCCTCCCCTCAAGACGTAAGAGACGAACCGACGAAAGGATCGGCGGTCTGCAGCCCGATCTGCAACCCACGCGGTTCACCGCCGGCTTCGGTTGCATGGTGGCTCTGGTCGCCTCCCGCAGGACGCCGCGCATCGAGCCGAAGGTCGCCTTCAGGGCGTCGAAGTCGGGCCTTGGGCCGCTGATGCCACGGCCCGAAGTTCAGGCTCTGAGCCGGCCTGCGTTCCTGTGCCACTCGACGCCGCGTCACCCGGCGCCACGCCCGTCGCTCATTCGACCACGGGGGGCAGGACGGCTTCTTCCGCCATCGTGCCCCCGGCGCGGCTGCCACCGACGAGCCCGAACACGGCGAGCGCTGCGAGCGCGGCGACGATGAGCGCCATGCCGGCGGCTTCTATCGGCGTGGGGCGCTCGCCCAGCTGGATCCAAGCCGCCGCCACGCCGATCACTGGGACGGCGAGCGTCCCCATCCCGGCCGCGGCGGCCGGCAGCGAGTGCAGCGCGTAGGTCCACAGGACCCAGGCAAGGCCGCTCGACAGCAGCACGACGTAGACAAGGCAGGCGATGAACGTGGCCGTCCACTGGGGCCATTCGCTCTGCGTCAGCGCGGCTATCGCGACGAGGGGGATGGTGCCGAAGGCCATCTGCCACGCGGTCAGCGACAGTGCGTCGACATGCTTCTGGTTCTGCAGCAGCTTGATCAGGAGGGCCCCTGCGGCCCACACGAGTCCGGCGCTGCAGGCGAGCACCCCGGGGAGAGCGCCGCCGACGTCCCAGGGGCGCACGACGAGGACCAGACCGGCGAAGGCGAGAGCCACGGCGGGCCACTGGAGACCGCGGAGCCGCTCGCCGAGGAAGAGCCACGCGAGCAGCAGCAGCCAGAACGGCATCGTGTACGCGAGCACCCCGACCTTGCCGGCCCCTCCCACGCTCAGGGCGACGGTGGCGAGGATGTTGAACAGGGACGTCTGGAGGAGACCGATGGGCACGGTGAACCTGAGAGGCGGGGGCCGCAGTGGACGGCGCGTGATGAGGAGCGCCGCGAGGAAGAGGCCGGTGCACCCCGCCGTGGCCAGGGCCACGAACGTGAACGGCTCTGAGTAGCCCAGCGCGACCTTGATCGCGATCCAGGCGTAGCCCCAGACCGGCACGATCACGGCGAGCGCGAGGACGCCCCTATTGCGACTACGGTCTCTGCGGGCGTCCGGCATGAGCGGATGCTACCTGACGGGGCGAGAGACTCACATCAGGGGAGCAAGAACACCCTCGTCCATCCCGGCTGTTGACTGTGCCCTCGAAGGTCTTGGGGTGAACGTAGCTACCGGCTCCCCCTCGTCCGGGGTCGGCAGCGACTCTGCCGGTCGTTTTCATGGGCCGACGACTTCGTCTGCATCGTCTTCAGGGTCTGCGAGCCTCAGGTGCCCGCTCTCTTCTGCAACCCCGCCGCAACCCTGTCGCCCGTTGGACGGTCTCCCCGAGCATCCTCGGCTATACTTGTCCCCCTCGTGGGCCGCTAGCTCAGTTGGGAGAGCGCCGCCTTTGCAGGGTTCGCCCGGGACGCGAACCTCCCCTCAAGACGCAAGAGACGGACCGACCATTGGATCGGCGGTCTGCAACCCCCTCCGCAACCCAGATGCGTGGCACATGATCGCACGCCGCGCAATCTGTTGGCGCTTTTCGGGCTGGCCGGCCACTCCCCCTTCACATCCGCCCCCGCGCAGAGTCACCTGAATCCGGTGAAGACATCGCCTCTCTCTTGCCGCTCGCCGTCCTGTGACGGTCACCTTCTCCTACCGCTTGGCGCCGCAGACGACGAACATCCTCGGCATGCCCGGCCCTTTGGCATGCGTGATGCGGATCGCGTCGAAGCCGGCGCCCCTCATCATGGAGCGCAGTTCGTCCTCGCGCCAGAGACGCATGCCCCACCGTGCCGCGTCCTTGCTGTGGTCGAGACCGTCATCGGCGTTCCATTCCACCAGGACGAGCGCGCGTCCGCCGGGCCGCAAGACCCGGTACAGCTCCCGCAGCACCGCCTGAGGTTCGGCGAGGGCGAGGAAGCTCCCCACGATGGAGGCGGCGCTGAAGCGGCCGTCGTGCCAGGGCATCTCCGCGGCGTCCCCCAGCACGAACTCGGCCGTTCCGGCGGCTATGCGTCGCCGGTTCGCCCGCTTGGCGGCCTTCACCATGATGGGAGAGAGGTCGATCCCGGCGATGCTGCGCGCCTGGGATGCGTGCTTCTTCAGGAAGCGCCCGCTGCCGCAGGCGACGTCGAGTACGTCGTCGTCGCTGCGTAGGTCGAGGACGCGCGCGGCTCGCGGATAAAACCAGCCGTGGAAGAGGGGCATGATCGCGCCGACGACATAGCCGACCACCCCGTGCGGCAACGCGTACTGCGGAAGCTTCCCCTGTCGCTCACTCATCAGTCCTCGCAGCGAGTCCGGTCCTGAAGCTGCCCCCTTTCGTCTGTCGCCTACCCGACAGAGCTGTCCGCAAACCGCATGGCGGTCTCCGTGGCTGCCCTGCGACCGAGGCGACGCAGGCGACCCGAGGCGTCTCCGAGGCGGTCCTGGGCGTCGAGCCGGCGCTCCCCAGCGCCATGACAGGCGCACCTTCGGGCTTGCCGGACCGCGTCGTGGGCCGCTAGCTCAGTTGGGAGAGCGCCGCCCTGCCGGCCAGCCAGCTCATCAACAGGTGGCTGGCTGCGCGCAGGAGTCGACGCCCGGCTGCGTCTGGGCGTCGACGAAAGTGCGGGCGGGAATACCCAACGCGTAGGACGGGCTGCTCAGGAGGGTGTTCCTCATGACCGGCGACACGGCCCTCTTCTTGTGTCCGGAGCGTGCGGCCGACTCGCGCCTCACGCGCATCGCGGGCATCAGCGCGCTGGTGAGCGCCCCGATCGGCGTCTTCGGCATCGCGATGCTCGTGGCGTTCTACGCGACCTTCCTCAGGACGGGCGGCGGCGCACGGCTTGGGATGCTGAACGATGCTGCTGTGGCGGCTCAGTACGCGCTTATGCTGCCCATCGCAGTGGCGCTCTGGCGAGTGCTGCGGCTGGGCAGGCCGCGCGTAGCGCTGCTGGCGCTGGTGATCGGCCTGGCCGGCATGCTCACTGTGATCGTCCTGCAGCTCCTGCTGGTTCTTGGGGTCATCCCCTTCCAGACGCAGATCCTGTTCGTGAGCGCCGGCTTCCTCACCACGCTGGTGTGGTTCGTGGTCAGTACCAGGATGGACGGCGACGGCGACATGCTGCCGCGCAGCATGCCGCTCGCGGTGCTCGCCGGACTCTACGTGGGGTACCCGGTCTGGGCTTGGAAGGTCGGCCGGCGGCTGAGTGGGAGGTAGCAGACGTCACCCGCCGCCACTTCACGTATTCACGGGTGAGCTGCAACCATTCCGCCCCCAAGACGCCCGTGACTGGATGGCCCTCTGCCGGTCCTCCTGCTCGCACGCGCCATACTGAACGCCTTCGTGGGCCGCTAGCTCAGTTGGTAGAGCGCCGCCTTTGCACCGAGTCCCGTGAGCCCCGGCGCCCCTCCTCAAGTGCCCAATTTGCAGGAAAAGCGTGGTTATCGTCAGCGTCACTACGCATGTTCGTTGCACGCCATGACCTGCCTGGCAACCGAAATACCCGCGCTGTCCGGGTACGGACGCCGGGGCCGGCCGCATGCCGCGCTCGCGGATGTGGTACCACTCGTGCATGTACGACGAACGCAACGGTCGCGGCACCCTCCACCGTCGGAGGACGCGGGCGCGTCTCGTGGCCAGGATGGCCGTCTCTCGCGCCAGCGGGCGTCCGCATACGCTCAGCCACCTCGTTACGGACCGCTGCAACGGCAGGTGCGCGACGTGCCTGTGGCGGTCAGGCGCCGGCGGGACCACGTCGAGAGGTGCCACCACCACACCAGACCTCGAGCAGGCCGCCCGACACGAGCTCGGCACAGGCGCCGTACGCCGGCTCTACAGTGAAGCCGGGCGCGCCGGTATGGCGCAGCTCGTGGTGTGGGGCGGCGAGCCCCTGCTCCGGCAGGACCTGCCGGAACTCCTCCTCGCCGCCCGCCGCTCCAGGCTCTTCGTCACGCTCATCAGCAACGGCTGGTTCCTTCAGGAGCGCTGGCCGGCGCTGCGCGGCGCAGTGGACGCGCTGATCCTCAGCCTTGACGAGGTGGGAGACGCGCACGACCGGCTGCGGGGGCTGCCGGGACTCTTCGCGCGGCTCGAAGCCTTCGTCGAGATGCTGCGGGCCGACGCCTTGCGGCCGACACTGCTGCTGAACACCGTGCTGTCGGGGCAGAACCCCGGCGCGCTGCGCCGGGTGGCGGCGGTGGCCCGGCGCTGGGGCGCGGGGCTCTACTTCTGCCCGATGGAGACCGGCGAGCTCAGCGCCGGCGAGGCCGGCGACCGGCTCGCCGGTCTCGCCCTCCGACCGGACGAGCTTCGCGCGGCGGCGCGCCTCGCCCTGGACCTCAAGGACGCCGGGTACCCGGTGCTCGACTCGCGGCCGTACCTCCGGCTTCTCGCCGCGGATCCCGGGCTCGCGGCCTATACCTGCCGCGCCCCACGGGCACGGCTCACCGTCGGCGCCGACGGGTCCGTCCGCGACTGTCTCCACGCCGACCGGCCGCTCGCGAACGTCGCCGACCTGCAGTCCGCAGGCCGCCCACTGGCGTCCCTGTTCGGCACGCCCGGCTGGCGGCGGATGGGAGCGGAGGCCGCATCCTGCACAAAGTGCAACAACCCCGATGTGATCGAGCTCTCGTGGCTCTGGGACCTGCGTCCCGTGATGTTGGGCAAGGTGGCCGAACTGGCGGGCCTCTGAGCGTGCATGACGCGCTCCGTCGCCAGGCCCCGTGTGCTGCCAATCTGCAACCGCAAGCCTGGTGACTAGGTAGCGCCAGCAGGCCGATGCGGTTTCGCGCACGGTATACTTGTCCCCCTCGTGGGCCGCTAGCTCAGTTGGGAGAGCGCCGAACGAGATCCATTCCACCTGGCTACCTCAGAGACTTGCGGAGGACCGTCAGGGCGATCAGCATTCCGGTCGCGGCGAATGCCGCGCACACCGCGAAGCAGCTCCACATCGGCAGCAGGAAGGTGCCGCTCATCGACAGGGCGTCGGTCAGTATGGTTTGCCTGAGACCGTCGACCAGGTAGCTCGCCGGGTTGACCAGCGCCACCCACTCCAGCCAGGTCGGCAGTGCGTCCAGTGGGTACAGCGCGTTGCTCATGAAGAGGATCGGGAGCTGGAAGAGGGCGATCATCACGTGGTAGGCGCCGATGTCGTCGGTGGATGAGGCGGCCGCCAGAGCGATTCCTGAGAAGCCCACGCCGAACAGGAGGACCAATACGAACGAGAGCAGCCAGCCTGCGGCGCTGCCGCTCACGGTCGCGCCGACGAGGACTCCCACGATCAGGATGACCAAGCTCTGGATGAGCGCCTTCGTCATGATCCCCGCGGCGATGCCGAGTAGGATGCTGATCCTGGCGATCGGCGCGACGAGGTACTCCTTGACAATGCCCTGGACACGTTCGACGAGCCACCCCATGCCGCCGGCGGTGGCGCCGCTCAACAACGTCAAGGCGATGATGCCGGGGAGGATGAAGGTCACATACGTGTCCCCGTTCCCGAGTGAGGGCTCGAGCAGGCTGCGCATACCCACTCCGAAGAGGACCACCCATAGGACCGGTTGGATGAGCGCGCCGATCCACTCCTCGCCGTTGCGGACGAACTTGGCCATCTGCTTGCTCCAGATGACCGTCGCGGCGTTCATCCCCGCTCCTTTCGTGGCTGGTCGCGAAGCTTACGCCCCGTGTGTCTGAGGAAGACGTCGCCGAGTGTGGGCTTGGATACGGAGATCGCCTCGATCGCGTAGCCGGTCGCGGCCGCCAGCGCGACGATCTCAGGCAGCCGGCGATCTCCCGAGTCGACGCCGATCTGCACGCCGGTCTCGGTCTCTGCGATCTCCGCGACGTAGTCCAGCGAGCGGACGGCCGCGACGAATGCGCGGGGCTCCGCGCCGCTCCGCACATGCATCGTGTCGTCGCCCATCGCCGCCATGAGATCGGCGGGCGAGCCCACTGCGACGAGGCGCCCCTCGTCCACGATCCCGACCGTGTCGGCGAGCCGGGCGGCCTCGTCTAGATCGTGGGTGGTGAGAAGGACGGTCATGCCCTTCTGTTCCTTGAGACGTACGATGTGGTCGCCGATCTTCGCCCGGTTCTGCGGGTCCACGCCGAGGGTGGGCTCGTCCAGGAACAGGATCTCCGGGTCAGTCATGAGTCCGCGGATGAGCTCCAGGCGCCGCTTCATCCCGCCCGAGTACTTCTTGACCGGTCTGTCCGCGGCACCCTCCAGCTCTGCGAGGTCCAGCAGCTGCTGGGCGCGCTCCCGACGCTCGCGTCGGCGCAGGCCGTAGAGCCGGCCGTGATAATCGAGCGCCTGTCTCCCGGTCAGCGCGGGATCGAGCACCGTCTCCTGGAACGTCACCCCGATCTTGCGTCGCACTTCGCGCGACGCGGTCAGGATGTCCGAGCCGGCGACCGTCGCCGTGCCGCTCGTCGGCAAGAGGAGCGTGGTGAGCATGGAGACGGTCGTCGTCTTGCCCGCGCCGTTGGGGCCCAGCAGTGCGAAAACTGTGTTCGCCTCGATCGCGAGATCGAGCGCGTCGACCGCCCGCACCCCCTCCTCATAGTCCTTGGTGAGCGCCGAAGTCTTGATGGCCCAACTGAGAGAGCTCATCACGGCGTGTCGTGCTCGGCGTCTGCCGTCAAGCCGGCGAGGACCTCCTCCAGCCATTCGGCTTCGGCGCGCAGGTGACGGAGGCGTCGCTTGACGACGGGGTCCAGAGCCCCGCGATGATGCGGGTCCTCCTCGGGTTCCCGGGCGAGTGTGTCTGCCAGCGATGCCTTGCGTATCTCCAGCAGACGCCGGGTCTCCTCCATCGGCAGGACGCCGAGGAACATGAGCGCCACCTCGTCGCGCGGATCTGGCCCGCGATAGGTACCGATGTGCTTGCGGAGCAGGTCCTCGAACTCCTGCTCACCGTGGGCCGTGAGCGAGTACACAGTGCGGGGGGGACGGTTGCCCTCCCGGTCGTCGCGGCTGGCCACGCTGCCGTCGGCCTCCAGTTTCTTCAGCGTGTCGTAGAGCGTCGGCTTCTTGATGACATCGCCTTCACTGAAGTGGCTCTCGATCACCTCGGCTAGCTGATATCCGTGCATCTCCTGCATCCGCAGAATGCCGAGCACGAGTAGACGGTACTCTGCCGGGCTGGTGCGTCCCACGAGACTCTCCTATAGTCGATAGTGATTAGTCGATTTCGACTATACGCCGGGAAGTCGACCGTGTCAAGGGCGTGGCGTGTGGCGTTTCCAGCGGGCGACAAGGGTACGTGCCGAGCAGGCCGCACGGCCGGCCGGGCGCTGATGGCCTGTCGCAACCCTATTCGCGATCCGGACGTTAGTGGCCCGACGGGCTTGGACGGGCGATCGGAGCACTCGCGGTATACTTGTCCCCTCGTGGGCCGCTAGCTCAGTTGGGACAGCGTCGCCTATGCGGACCCGGTCTATCGGAGCGTTCTTCCTCGACCACGCGGCTCCGGCTACCGCGTCACAGCTCAGAGCACCCTTGAACCGGCACCAGCCTGTTTGAGAGTCGACGCACGATTCGGTACACGATTCTCGTGGACTCGGACCTGCGAAGCCTACGCCGAGGGTTGCTGCTGCGTCATGCAGTGGACGTCGCCAGCGAGGCGTGCGATCTCTCTCAGATGCAGCTGGACGACCTCGCGTCCGGGGAACAGCCGCGCCAGCGTCTCGCGCGCCGGCCCGTCGTGCGGGTCGCCGAAGCCCGGCACCAGGACGGCACCGTTGGCGACGTAGAAGTTGATGTACGTCCACGTCAGGCGGTAGCCGTCCTCATCGTCCAGACGTCGTTGCGGGTGGTCGATGGTGACGACCTCGAGTGGGCGGCCCGACGCAGTCTGCGCCGCCTCGAGCCGCCTCAGGTTCTCGCGGAGCGGCTCGTACTGGGGGTCGGCGGAGTCCTCGCACGACAGCGCGACGACGGCGCCCGGCGCAACGAAGCCGGCCAGGCCGTCGACGTGCCCTCCGGTAGGGTCGCGCTCGAGCGCCGCCGTCAGCCAGACGACCTTCTCGGCGCCGAGGTACTCCCTGAAGATGGCCTCGGCGTCGGCCTTCGACAGGCCCGGATTGCGGCCCTCATCCAGGACCACCTCCTCGGTCGTGAGCAGCGTGCCCCGTCCGTCGTAGCTGAAGGCGCCGCCCTCGAACGCGATGGGTGCCGTGAAGCCGCGGGCACCGGTCAGCGCGGTGACACGGCCGGCCATCTTGGCCGTCTCGGTGTAGTCGCGGCGGCAGCCACCCCAGCCGGTGAAGCGCCACTGGACGGCGCCCAGTGCGCCACCGCGGCCGATAAGGAAGGTCGGAGCCGTATCGCGCACCCAGGAGTCGTCGGTGGTCATGCTAACGATCTCGACGTCGGCGGGCGCGCCGCCGGGATGCTCGCAGCAGCGGCGCCGTGCGTCCTCGACGTCGCAGGGGTTGGCGATCATGCGCACGGGCTCGTAGCGCGCGATGGTGCGTGCGACCGTCGCGAAGTCGTCGCGCCCCGCCTCGAAGTCGCAGAAACTGTCCTGGCGGCACGGCCACGCCATCCAACAGCAGGAGTGCAGCGCCCATTCGGGCGGCATGGAGAAGCCTGCCCTGGCGGGAGTTTCGCTCACGTCGCGAATGTACCAGCGCCGATACGGACGAAACAACAGGGACGATCTCTGTCGGCCTCTTCGCAATCGAGGTGAGACTCGGGAGGATCTGCAACCATTCTGCAACCGGAATCCCTGGATCTCAGAGGGTCAGGCAGGGACCATCTGATCTCCCGGGGTATACTTGTCCCCCTCGTGGGCCGCTAGCTCAGTTGGGAGAGCGCCGCCTTTGCACGGCGTGGCCTGCTGCCGAGCCTCCCGTCAAGACGCAAGAGACGAAGCGACGCACGGATCGGTGGTCTGCAACCTCGGCGGCAGCCGCGATCCTTGATGCTCCCAGCCGCCCCGAGCTGCCCGGAGCAGTGATGCCGCGCAAGGGTGGGGCGCGCGAACCTCTACTCGGTCGGCTCGATCTCCCCCGGCCTCCACGTCCGGTCAAACCAGGCTTCGAGTGGCCCGTACAGGCGCACGATCGGCCACCACCCCTTGCCCGGCACCGTCTGGATCCAGTTCGCTTCCAGTCCGGATGGAGCCGTCGGCCCGAAGTAGAGGTCCACCGAGCCGTCGGCGTTCACGATCAGCGAGTCCCGCTTGTTGTTCTTGCTGGGATAGGGCTGCGAGGTCTGGAGCTCGGAGCGCGTCTGCGGGTCGTAGGCGACCACGGACCAGAAGTCGGCGGCCGGCACATCTGCGGGGATGTGCAGCTTGTAGCGCTTGGCGCCGTCCAGCAGGTTTCCGTCCTTGTCATGCTCGGCGTAGGCGTACTGCGAGCCCTTTCCGATCATCGCCAGCGCCATCGCCGGCGTATTCACCGTGGCGATGTAGAAGAAGCGCGTGCGCGCGTCGAGATCGCGGCCGCCGACTCCTTGATCGGGCAGCCACTGATAGTCCCCGCCCACGAACCCTGTCTTCCAGGCGCTGTCCGCGTAGTAGTAGCTCGACGGGTCGCGGCTCTCGAAGGCGATGGCTCGCGCGGTGGCGTTGGCCACCGCGACGGCTTCGATCAAGATGGACTTCATGCGTGCATCCGGGGCGAAGGGCGCGTCCTTGCGAATGCCGATGCTGGCAGCGAGGCCGCGCAGTTCGGGATCGATGAAGTCCAGGGGCTCCTTGGCCAGTACGTGGGCGATCTCCTCGTAGAACTCGTAGTTGTTGGCGTGGATGGTGCTGAAGGCCTGCCCGGAGCCGCTGAAGAACTCCATGGCCGGCGGGTTCGCCGCTTGGGCGAGCGGATACACCTTCAAACCATCCTTGAAGTTCTGGGTGGCGGCGTCCGGCCTCCCGTTCACCAGGAATCCGCGCAAGATCAACAGGTGAACGTAGCTCGAGGACCGGGCCACGAAGTAGCCCTCCGGTATCTCACCGTCGTAGTCGGCAGGCACGATGAGGTACTTCCCGCCCGCGCCTCGATCCGGTCCCGGGGCGCCCATGTCGATCACGAAACGGAAGAACGCGTCGTCCACTGTGCCGGGTCCGCATCCGGGAGGGATCTCGACGACCGTGGCGCCGTCACTCTCGAGGTCGAGCATCGCCAGGGCGTACACAGTGTCGGTGTTCCCGGTCAAGAAGAGCGGGTTGGAGTCCATCAACCGGTCGAAGATGACAACCTGGTTCGACGTGTTCGCCCCCAGCTCCGCCAGCCCGCGGCGCACCCCTTCGATGGATGCCGCAGGGATGAAGTTGAGGAATGTCTCGACGCCGCGGATGAAATCGAGGTTGTCGTAGACCTTGCGGGTAGTCTCTTCGGTGGGGAATCCATCGAAGAACTCGAGTGTCCCGATCCGCGACTCGACGGCATCAGGCGTCATGATGCGTTCCGGGATCTCGTTGTTGTATGCGGGCGTCTTCATACAGCGGCCTCCTGGCGTTCGCAGCATCGACGGACGTCTGGCGGTCCGTGGGAAATGACGCGAGTCCCTGTCTACCCGTCGGCCGTGCGCAGCGAACCCGCGCGGCCTTCCTCGCCGGCCTCGGGGTCGGACCGCACGGCGAGCACGCGTGCAAGCCGCCTGGGCGCGGGTGCCGTCGTCAGTCGATGACCGGCGGCAGGCAGAAGCCCTCGGTCGTAGCCCGGCCGACACCCCCCCCGAGGAGGCCATACGCCGCGAGCAGCGCGAGCGCCGCGATGATGAGGATCATCCCCAATGCCTCTACGCCGCTCGGCCGCTCCCCAAGCTGGAGCCACGACGTGGCGACTCCGACGACGGGTACGGCGAGCGTCCCCAGGCCTGCGGCGCTGGCCGGCAGCGAGCTCAGAGCCGCGACCCAGAGGCCCACAGACAGGGCTGTGGCGAGGACCGCCGAGTACGTCAGGCACAGCCAGAAGATGCCCGTCCAGTGCGGCCAGCCGCTCTGCGCCAGGACGGCGATCGCGCTCAGGATGAGGGCTCCGACAGCCAGTTGCCAGGTGGTCAGCGCGAGTACGTCGGCCTCGATCCGGCACTCCATCAGCTTGACCAGGAGTGCGCCTCCCGCCCAGGAGAGTCCGGCGGCGACAGCCAGGATGCCGCCGAGCGCGCCGCCGATGTCCCAGGGACGCACGACGAGGATGAGGCCGGCGAACGCGAGCGACACGGCCGGCCACTGGAGGCCGCGCAGCCGCTCGCCGAGGAACGGCCAGGCGAGGAGCAACAGCCAGAACGACATCGTGTACACGAGCACCGAGACCCTGCCGGCCCCGCCGACGCTGAGCGCGAGCGTGGCGAGGATGTTGAACAGCGCCGTCTGGAGCAGGCCGATCGGCACCGTCCATCGAAACGGCGGCGGCCGCAGCGGTCGCCGAGTCGCCATGAGCACGAGGAAGAGGCACCCGGCGCCCGACGCCGTGATGAGGGCGATGAACGTGAGTGGCTTGGCGTACCCGAGCGCGACCTTGCTGACCACCCAGCTGTAGCCCCAGATCGGAGCGATCCCCACGAGGGCGAGGACGCCCAGGTGGCCCCCACGGGTCTGCTGGGCCTCGGACATGCCGCCATGCTAACTGAGACCGCGCATCGTCGTGCCGACCCTCATCCCATCGTGGTCTCAGCCGGCGCTGTTCGGCACTCAAGCAAGCCGCCTTGATGGCGCGCCTTCACGCTCGGAAGAGCCCGCCGCGCTCTACTGAACGCCTTCGTGGGCCGCCAGGTCAGTTGGGAGAGCGCCGCAATCGTTTGGGTGACCTCCCGCGGTGGCACATACGCCTGCGTGTGGCTTGTCTGAGAGGAGAGTGACATGCAAGCGTCGCAACGTGGAATCCAAGTGGCCGTCGTCGGCTGGGCGGGCGTCGTCGCCTACGCGGCCCTCATTGCCTTGTCCGGAGATGTGCTGCCCGCGCTGGAACTCGCCGTCGTCACGGCGGCGCTGATCCTCTGGTTGTGGAGGAGGCCCAGCAGGCCCGCGCTCTGGGTCTCCCTGGTGTTCGGTGGCCTGTTCGCCCTGCAGCATGCCGCCTACTCGGTGGCCGATCTCAGCGACGGCGGTGTGCTTGCCTTCGCCGGTGACGCCTTCGGCTTGGCGGCGGGAATCGCTATCGTGGGCGGCTCCGTGGTGGCCCTTGTCCAAAGACGCAGGGCCTACGCGGCCTGCTGAACACGGAGCGCCGGATCGATTGCCGCAGGCAGCCATTCCGCTATCCAAGTCCCCGCGACTTGAGGTGGCGTGACGGGTCTCCCTGAGCGCGGGGTATGCTTGTCCCCCTCGTGGGCCGCTAGCTCGGTTGGGAGGGCGCCGCCTTCGCACTCAGGACCGACGCCCTGAGAGCTCAGTCAAGACGCAAGAGACGAGGCGACGGAGGGGTCGGCCGCGCGTCAGTCGTCGCCCAGCAGTCGTGCTTCGTCTCTCGAAAGCGCCGACATGAGCTCTCTCACGGAGACCGTCGCCGCGTCGATGACGTCATCGCCGACCGACTCCCGCACTCGCGTCGACCATGCGGTCACTCTCGGGGCCAGCCGTCGGACGGAGTCCAGTCCGTGGTCCGTGGCGGACAGCAGCTTCGCCCGCCGATGCGCGGGATTGGGCACGTACTCGCACAATCCCTCCTCCACGAGCAGATTCGCAGTCCGCTGGACGCTCTGGCGAGCCAGTCCCATGTCCCGGGCGATGGCTGCCACCGTGAGCGGCTCGTGCAGCACCGCGCCCAGCACCTGCCAGCGCACAGTCGTCAGTCCGCACTCCGCGGTCAGACGCTCGCCCGCATGCACGAAGAAGCCGTTCAGCCGAAAGATGCTCTGCACGAGGTCCCACAACGGGTCTTGCGAACCCCTAGTCGTCCTGGCCATGCCCACACGCCTCCATGAGCTCGACGTAGCACGCCGGGTCTCCGGTCTTGTACAAGCCGTACCATGCTTCCAGCGCCCTGGTGCTGAAGATGCCGAGTCTGGCGAGGATGAGTCTGGCGAATTCCAGCGATGCCGTCACAGAGGCCGTGATCACTCCGCCGTCCTCGACCGCGGGTGCCTGGACGTACTGCGCGGCCCCGCCGTATCCGCTGGAGGCAAGCCAGCCGGGGTCGTTGCCGGTGTGCAGCCGATCATCCAAGAGCCCAGCTCGGGCCAAGCCGAACGTCGCCCCGCAGATCGCGGCCACAGGAACACCTGCCGCCACGAACTCCTTCGCCATCGACAGGACCGGGTCCGTGCTCCCGTCACCCCACAGGTCCGCGCCGGGCAGGATCAGCATCGCACTCCCCGATGGGGAGATCTCAGACAGGCTCAGATCCGGCACGATCGTCAGCCCGCCCATCGAACGGACCGGCGTCCGGTCTTGCCCCACCGTTCTGACCCGGAATCCGGAAGACATGCCGGGCATAGGTCTGTTGATGTGCGCGATGGCGAAGCCAGGCTCCCAATCCGCCATCGTGTTGAGTACGAAGAGATGGACATCCTCCATGCTCGTCAGCCTCCCTTGGACGGTGCGTCAGTCTATGACAGCATACTGTCATATTGTCAGTATGCTGTCAACTGAACGAGCCGCTAGCTCAGTTGGGAGAACGGCGCTCGCACAGAATCACCGATCGCCAACGCTGTCGGTATGCGGTTCGGTTATTGCGCCCGCTTCGTCCGTGCGGCCAGCGACCGAAGCGACGCAGGAGACCGAAGTCGCCCCCCGCGTGTGTAGGAGGCGTACCGGGAGGGAAGTCCTGAGTCGTAGCGCGAGCCGGCCCGTTCACCGCCGCACTCGCACCACACAGACCCTCAACGGAGTTGCCATGGCCGCAGTTCGCAAGGTAGTCGCGTCGGATCGGGAAGAGAGTGACCCGACCGCCGGCATGATCCGAGAAGAAGCGTTCAAGACCGACCTGTCCTGGGCCGGACTGGTGCGAACGGCCCCGCACATGACATCGGGTTGGCATCAGCACGGAGACCATGAGACGACCATCTACGTGCTGTCGGGGGTATGCCG
Source organism: uncultured Thermoleophilia bacterium (assembly GCA_963699725.1). Classification (GTDB taxonomy): domain Bacteria; phylum Actinomycetota; class Thermoleophilia; order UBA2241; family UBA2241; genus CAIXSE01. Next base: position 114,731 of record CAVOVA010000014.1, on the reverse strand, counting down.
CGTCGAGTCCGGAGCAGGCGGAAAGACCGTGACCGAAGGCCACACCGGTGATTTCCTGCTGGTCCCACCCCAGACGGTCCACCGCGAATCGAACCCCAGTGATGAGGAGAGCCGTCTCATCGTCGTCAGAGCCGGCAGCGGCAAACCCACCATCAACGTCGACGGACCAGAAGAGGAGTGATCGTCACAGTTATCCCCTCGTCCCAAGACGTTCTTGCGGCGTGGGGGTGCGGCTCTCGGGGTCTGCCCTAGCATGCTCTTGAGCGTCTTCGTGGCTGGCGTCGCAGTCTGCAGCCGGGGGTCTTGACCGATCATCTCGATGGTCTGCTGCGTCTTCTTGGTCTTCGGCAGGCAATCCTTCCGCAACCCCCGACGGCCTCATCCAGCGACCTCGGCTATACTTGTCCCCTTCGTGGGCCGCTAGCTCAGTTGGGAGAGCGCCGCTCCCCGCGTCCAAGACGCTTGAACTCTCCGCCGCCCGGGCGTAAGCCATCCCCTATACGAGACTCCTGAGATGTGCAGCGCTGCACGCGGGAGGCAGAGATCCGCCGGAGGCACCTGACGGCCGCCTTCGTCCGGCGGGGAGCCACAGGTGAGACCGGCCCGCGGGTCGGTCTTCGTGCTTTGGGGACTTTGAGCATCGACCTCTGGAGCCGAACGAAACATGGGGCCAAACAGGAGGGACGCATGGTGGATCCGATGCTGATTGCTCTGATTGCAGCGCTCGCGCCGGCCGCCTGCGGGGCTTGGGGACAGGGCGGCCCGCGGCGCGCCAATGGCCATCGGCGGAGCGCGCCCGATGTCGAGGGGCTACGGCGAGCTGTTCCGTCGCGTCCGCAGTATGACCCCCAGGGCGGGCTGGATCCCGCCGCGCTCGACGTGTACGCCCCGGGCCGCTGCGCAAACATCACCCTCTTCGGGTGATGTCGCGAATCGGCCATCTGGCTACGGTCTGGCAAACATGACGCATGGGGACAAGGGGGAATCATGAGGAAGAAGAGGGAACGCACGCTCCTGTTCGTCATCTTCGTCGTCCTGGTCATCGCCGCGTCCGCTCTGGCGGCCGGCTGGACTCCACAGACAGATGCCCGAGCCGAGGCCGGGGTAGATCCTCCCTTGGCAGCAGCGACGGCGACAACCTACTGGTACACGGGAGCCGAGCAGATCTACCTGGTGCCGGTCGGGACGACCGCGGTGACGATCACGGCCGCAGGCGCCGTCGGCGGGGCCGATTGGTACAACGCGAAGCCTGGCGGCGGACGCGCGGTGGTGACGGCCACTGTGCCCTTGCCGGTGGGCACGACCATGCTCTACGTGGTGGTCGGCGGACCGGGCAGCTCTCCCGTGTCTGACCGAAGCGGCGCCCCGGGAGGCTTCAACGGCGGAGGCGCGAGCGTCACGTCCTGGGGCGGCTCAGGTGGGGGCGCCTCCGATGTACGTACCGAGCCGATCAGTGTCTTGCTGACCGACACGGATTCGCGGTTGGTGGTCGCCGGTGGCGGTGGTGGCGCCGGCTCCGGCCAGGGCAGCGGCGGCAGTGCGGGCAGCGCCGGTTTCGCGGGGGTCACCGGCGCGGGAGCCGGCGGCAGCGGCAGCGACGCATCAGCCACAGGCGCTGCGGCAGGGAACGGGGGCTTTGGCGGCACCACGGGCGGCCTGGCAGGTGCCCAGGCCTCCAGTTCGACCGGCTCCCCAGCTGAGGCCGGGCAGCTTGGTAGAGGCGGAGCAGGCTCGGCGGGCTGGTTCGACTTCTTCTCTACCTACGTGACCTTCGCGGGTGGCGGAGGCGGTGGCTACTTCGGCGGCGGAGGAGGGGGCGACGGCACCTATGGCGGAGGCGGCGGAGCGGGATCCAGCTACTGGGTCGACTCGGCTGTGGACACCTCGATGACCCAGAGCGTCGGCGCCGCGTACGTCTCCATCACGCCGCCGTCAGCGCTGCCCGAGATCACGGGTTTCAGCCCCACCTCGGGCCCAGTGGGCACCGCGGTGACCCTGACCGGCACGGGCTTCACAGGCGCCACGGCGGTCAAGTTCGGCGGCACGGCCGCGACGGGCTACAGCTTGGTCGGCGATACCCACATCACGACGACGGTGCCCGCTGGCGCGACCAGCGGCACCATCAGCGTGACCACTCCTGTGGGCACCGCGACCAGCGCTGCCGCCTTCACCGTCACCTCTCCAAAGCCCGTACTGAGCAGGCTGTCGCCCACGTCAGGCAAGCGCGGCATCATCGTGACGATCACGGGCAAAGCCTTCGGCTCCAAGAGTCGCACGAGCTTTGTGAAGTTCGGCACGGTGAAGTGCGGCACCTATGTTTCCTGGAGCAACACCAAGATCCGCTGCAAGGTACCCGCGAAGGCTGCGTTCGGGAAGCGCTACGTGCGCGTGACGACCAGCGCGGGCACGAGCAACGCGAAGGCATTCACGGTGAAGCGCTGACACCGGCGGAATGCGGACAAGCCGAGCGCCGGCGCCGCGTACAGGCAGCGCCGGCGCCGGCGCACGTGACGCAACACCGCCGAGAGTCGCAGGCGTGCGGCGCTCGTCTGCCGTCGTCCTGTTCTCGCCACGGATGCGTCATCCACGTCATGTCGCAACCATCCAGCGACCCGATTGTCCGTGACCTGATGGGTCAGGCCGGGTCTCCCCGGCCTCAGGCGGTATACTTGTCCCCTTCGTGGGCCGCTAGCTCAGTTGGGAGAGCGCCGCCTTTGCACGGCGGAGGTCAGGGGTTCGACTCCCCTGCGGTCCACCACCTCACTTGCGCATGGCAGCATGAGGTTGGCGCGACCTTCGATGACCGCAGGGGTCTGGGGGGCTTCGTCAGGGGTCTCTCTGCCGAGGGCGGGGAGTCTGACCACTACTGGACCGTGCTTCTCTCTCGATGGACCAGCGAGGCTGCACGTCGCCGGCCAGACTCCGCCTCCTCTGATCAGCGCGATGCCCACCAGCGCTATGACCACGCCGGCAAGTTGGTGCCGCGCCGGTCTCCCACGAAGGAAGGCTGCGGCAAACCCCACCGTGAACGCGGGATAGAGCGCTACGATCACCGAGACGATGCTGAGGAAGCCGTAGGTGGTCGAGATGGCGAACGTCATCACGGCTGCCGCGTCACCCGAGCCCGCAGGGAGCGCCGATAGCGCGAAAAGCCCGGTGGCCGCGCACGGGCTTCGGGATCCGGGGCCGAGGGCGGTGGCGGTCGCGATCGCCGGGCTCGCAGCCGCAGCGATCCCGCCCAACTCCCACGCCGCCCAGCGGTCCCGCGGCCGACCCTCGTCTGCCGCCCCAACCTCACCCCGCCGCCACGTTCGTGCCGTCTGGCGCGTCCTCCCCGGGGGTGCGGAAGAAGACGGCCGGAAGGAGACCTCGATGACAGACAGCCCGACCCGCCAACTGGAAGACGAGCACGAGTCCGTGATGCTGATCGTGGGCGCGATAGAGGCAGAGGCGGCGTACATCGAGTGATCCGGACGCGTGCACAAGGCGCGCGTGACTCGCCGGCGGATTGAGAGCACGACGCCGCCGGCGGCGATCCTCCGCGTCGCGGGGCCAAGTGGGCTGGCCGCGTTCGGTCGAAGGCCGAGAGACTCGTTTCTTGCCGGGGTCTGACGACGATCGACGACGGCCTTCCCTATGGCGTGGAATCTCCCGTACGGGGCAATCACCCAGTAAAGTGCGTCGCCAAGGACAAGAATGGTCAAACAGCCCGTCATCCTCGTCGTCGACGACGACATCGCCAGCCTGACGATCACGGAACAGGAGTTGCGCAAACGCTACGGCCGGGACTACCGTGTGCTGGCCCGGCAGTCGGCGGCGGTCGCCCTGGCCGAGTTGCGCCGCCTGAAGTCCGAGGGGCAACCCGTAGCCCTGATCCTCGCCGATCAGTTGATGCCCGAGATGCCCGGCGCGGACTTCCTCGGTGAGGCGCGTCTCATCGACCCCGTCGCCAAGCGCGTGATGCTGGTCTCGTGGGGCGACCGCAGCGCGCCGCAGGCGATCCTCGACGGCTGCGCCGTCGGTCAGATCGAGTTCTTCATCACGAAACCGTGGCACTCCGCGCCGGACGAGCGCTTCCACCGCGACGTCGCCGGCTTCCTGTACGAGTGGGCGCGACTGCAGCGGCCCGTCTACGAGGCCGTGCGCCTGGTGGGCGAGCGCTGGGCCCGGCGCTCTCACGAGCTGCGCGACCTGCTCGGCCGCAACGGCGTGGCATACGGTTTCTACGACGCCGACTCCGAGGAGGGCAAGACGATCCTGCGGGACGCCGGCGTCGACGAGGCGCCACGCCTGCCCGTGGCCGTGGTCTTCGGCGGCCGCATCCTCGAGGACCCCGGCAACCGAGAACTGGCGGAGTCGCTCGGGGTGCGCGGCCGACCGTCCGCAGACGAGCGCGATCTGGTCATCGTCGGGGCGGGTCCGGCTGGCCTCGCCGCCGCCGTCTACGGGTCGTCCGAAGGCCTCAGCACAGTCGTGCTCGAACGCGAGGCGCTGGGGGGCCAGGCAGGACAGAGCTCGATGATCCACAACTACCTCGGCTTCCCCGCCGGCATCTCCGGCGATGAGTTGACCTACCGCGCCTACGAGCAGGCCTGGCAGTTCGGCGCGGAGTTCCTCCTGGCCAGCGAGGCGACCGCGCTTCGCAGTGAGGACGGGCTGCACATCGTGGAGCTCTCCGACGATACGTCGCTCAGAGCTCGTGCCGTCATCCTCGCCACGGGCGTCACGTACCGGCGACTCGACGTGCCGCGGCTGGAGGACTTCCGCGGTGCCGGCGTCTTCTACGGGTCGGTGTCGTCCGAGGCCCGGTCGCTGATCGACATGGACGTCTTCGTCGTCGGCGGCGGCAACTCAGCGGGCCAGGCTGCGCTGCACCTCGCGAAGTGGGCCCGCCGCGTCACCTTGGTGACCCGCGGCGAGGCGCTCTCGGACACCATGTCCAGCTATCTGCTCGGCATGCTGCAGGGCTATGACAAGGTCGAGGTGCGCAACCGGACCCTGATCGTGGACGGCGACGGCGACACGCGCCTCCGGCAGCTCACCTTGGAGCGTCGCGACGGCGGCGAGCGGGAGATCGTGCCGGCGGACGCGCTCTTCGTCATGATCGGCGCCGATCCGCACACCGAGTGGCTGCCCGAAGAATTGGCGCGCGACGAGCACGGCTTCGTGCTCACCGGCCCCGATATCCTCGCCGCGGGACTTCAGCGGCCATGGCCGCTGGAGCGGCTCCCATTCAGTCTCGAAACGAGCATACCCGGCGTGTTCGCCGCCGGGGACGTCCGCGCCGACTCGGCGAAGCGTGTCGCCGCGGCGGTCGGCGAGGGCGCCGTGGCCCTCAGGATGTGCCAGCAGCATCTCGCCGACGTGCGGGTGCGCCAGGCCGCCTGACGCGGTCGCCCGGGAAGGTTCGCACTTCGCTCGAGACGGAAGCACGACTCCCTGCATCCTGTTTCCCCGGCCTGCCCGGGAATGACCTCATGGCTTCAGCAGACACCGACGGCGCGTCCGAGCCTCCTCTCGACGGCGCACACCCTCCCGCCGTCTCGGTCTGGCGCTGGTCGTCATCGCTGCGGCGCGGCTCATGATCGTCCACGACCGTGAGCGGCTGCAGTGGGCGGCCGTCGTGGACCCCCTCGGCGACCGAGCCGCAGGCCCCGACGTGGTCTTCTGTGTTCGCGCCGCAGGCGGATGAAGGAGCCGTCGGCAAGCCAGAGGCCGCCCTTCTCGGGCAGCCGCTCCGGGACCTTGGTGACCTCGGGGACCTTCTTGCCCTCGCCCTGCAGGACCTCGGCCCGGCGCAGCTTGGCGATGATCTCCTCGCGACGACAGCGCTTCCTGGGCATGGCCTGACTCCTTCAGTGGTAGCGAACCCCGGCAGTGCGGGTGGACCGACTTCAGGGGTACGGGTCAGAAGTCGGCAGGCAGTAGTGCGCCCAAGGACATCGCGGGGGTCGGCGTGCCGTTCAACCCGGACGGCAGCGGCAGCCGCGTCCCCGCGGCAGGGCGACGGGAAGCTGATAGGGGTACCATGGTGCCCTTGGAGAAGGAGGAATCCTGGGACACGCAGCGAGCCTGGGGCGCGCTCATCAAGATCTTGCGAAGCGACTGCAGCGAGGGCCTGTCGCCATGGTCGAGCCGCAGGATCCGGCTGCCAAACGAGCCTGGCGAGAGATCCTGGAGACGCTCTTCTCTCCCGGCGATGCCGCCCTGGCTGCCCGTCTGCCGGTCGTTCCCACCACCATCGCGGACCTGGCCCGGCGTACAGGTATAGGCGAAGGCGATCTCCGCGCTCGACTCGAGCTGATGGCCGGCAAGGGACTCGTGCTCGACTTGCACGATGCCCGGATCGGAGCGATGACGTACATGCTCGCGCCTCCCGTGGTGGGGTTCTTCGAGCTCTCGATGATGCGCCTGAGCGACGGACTGGCGAAGGCACGACTTGCCCGGGCCTACGAGGCCTACATGGCCGGCGACAGCGCCTTCGACGAGGAAGTCTCGGGGGGCCCCACGGTCGTCAGCCGCACCCTCGTCCAGGAGACCGCCCTCTACAACGACCTCGCGTCCGAGGTCCTCGACTGGGATCGAGCCACCTCGTATGTGGAGAGGGCCGACTCTCTGGCCGTCACGGACTGCTTCTGCCGCCACGTGGCGACGCATCTCGGCACGGCGTGCGACTATCCCGTGGAGACGTGCATGAGTCTCGGGGTGGCGGCTCGCTACCTCATCCGGCACGGCCACGCCAGGCAGGTCGGCAGAGAGGAGGGACGCGAGCTCCTCGAGGCGGCTCGGGAGCACGGCCTCGTGCACATCGCGGACAACGTGCGGCAGGAGTTGAGCTACATCTGCAGCTGCTGCGCCTGTTGCTGCGTCGAGCTCCGCTCGGCGCAGAACGGCATGCCGGTGATGCAACCCAGCGCCTTTGAACCCACGGTCGATCGTCATCGGTGCACTGCATGCGGCAAGTGTGAGCGGTCGTGTCCGGTGCAGGCCATCTCGCTCGTGCCCAGAGGCGCCCGGCAGAGTGACGCAGACCAGGGCGCCCCGCCACTGACCTGCGACGTCGACCTCGCCCGCTGCCTCGGCTGCGGCGTCTGCGTTGGCGCTTGTCCGCAAGGCTCCTTGACGATGGCACGGCGCCCGCAGGCGCCTCATGTCCCGCTGAACGCCGTCGAGTACCTCACCAGGCGGATGCTCGAGCGAGGGAGGCTGGCGGACCTGCTCGTGGATGGCGCGGCGGGGCGGGGACCGGCGTTCGCCAACGCCGTCCTGGGGGCCGTCCTCTCGCTGCCGCCGGCGCAGAAGCTGCTGGCACGCGAGCAGGTGCGATCGCGCTTCGTCGAGTTCGCCCTTGCCCGGTATCAGCCACCCGCCGGGTGATGAGAGGTGAGCGTGCCGCGCAGGCAGGCCCGAGCTCCAGTCGTGCTCGCGGGCGTATCTGGCGACCCTCAGCAGCACTGAGTGGCAGATCGGGTAGATGCGTTCGCACGACGGATACCAGGGGTTCGACTCCCCTGCGGCCCACCACCTCACTTGCGCATGGCAGCATGAGGTCGGCGCGACCTTGGACGACCGCACTGGTCTGGGGCTTCGTCGTGGGCCTCTCTGCCGAGGGCGAAGAGGCTGATCACTACCCGACCGTGTCTCTCTCGATGGACCGGCACGGCTGCACGCCGCCGGCTAGGCTCCGCCACCTGTGATCAGCGCGATGCCTAGCAGCGCTATGACCACGCCGGCAAGCTGGTGCCGCGCCGGTCTCTCGTGGAGGAAGACGGCGGCGAACCCCACCATGAACGCGGGATAGAGCGCTGCGATCACCGAGACGATGCTGAGCATGCCGTAGGTGGTCGAGATGGCGAACGTCAGCACGGCTACCGCGTCACTCAAGCCCGCAGCGAGCGCCGCCAGCACGAGCAGCCGGGTGGCGCTGCGCGGGCTTCGCGATCCGGGGCCGGGGGCTGTGGCGGTCGCGCGGAGCTCCGTCGCGGCGCGCGGGCCGCGCCGCCAGACGACCAGGAGCAGGGCCACCGCCGCGCTGGCGAGCTGGGCGACCGTGGCCGCCCAGTAGGGATCGTGTGTCGATGCCAGGTCGATGGCGACGAACCACAGGCCGAAGCCGACCGCTGCGGCGAGCGCGAGTCCCAGGCCGGCGACGAACCGCAGGCCGCGTTTGCCGGCGTCCCTCTCCACGGAAGCGAGGACGACGCCCGCGACCGCGCATGCCATGCCGGCCAGCTGGAGCGTGCTCGGCTGCTCGCCTCGAGCCAGTCCGATCACCACCGGGATGGTGATCCCGCACGCACTGACGGGGCCGACGATGCTGATCATGCCGATCGCCATCGCCGCGTACAGGAGGCCGACCGAACCCACGCCCAAGAGCCCGGCGAGGACGGACCAGGCGGCCTCCGACCCGGCGAGCCCCGGTACGCCGGTCAGCAGCGCCACGGGCACCAACACAGCGCAGCCGGCCAGCATGGACGCCACGAGAAGCACCGCGATGCGAAGCGCACGGCTGGCGACACCGCCGATGAAGCCCGAGAAGCCCCAGGCCGCACTCGCCGTCAGAGCGAGCAGGATCCCCGTCAACGGGCGAGCGGGTACACGGGGCGGCCGGCCGAGTCGAAGACGTAGAGCACCCAGGTTTCCTTTCCGTCCCCGCGGCCGGCCGATCGCGCCGGCGAGACGGGGGGCCTTTGCCGGACACTACACCATGCGGGCGCCCGGACCGAAGGCGCGAGTGGGGATAGACGCTTGTGCGCACCATGGTCGACGGCCATCCGTCGATGGCGGTCGTGCCGGCCGTCCTCATCGTGCGCGTGGGGCGGCGACAACGTCTGGCGGCGAGCCGGCGCGCCGTCGGGTCTCGAGCGGACGCACGTGTCGCAGGCGTTCTTCGACGACGACGCGCGCCTGTGGCGCGAGCTGGACGCAGCTAGGACAGGCCCTCCTTGAGCAGGCGGATGTACTCCGGCCCGATGGCGCAGCAGCCGCCGATGATCTGGGCGCCCATCGCGACCCACTGCCGCGCGGCGCCGAGGTAGTCCTCGGGGGAGATCATGCGCTCGAACGCCCACTCCGGATCGACCCATCTGCCGGAGTGGGCGTACGCGCCGAGGGTACCGGACCAGTGCTCCCGGACGATCTCCAGAGCGGGGGCGGTGTCCTCGGTCAGGGTGTGCATCACCGTCACTGCCGTCTCTCCAGCGGGAAGGTCTGCCAGCAGCGCCAGCTGCTCCGTGAGACCGGCCCGCAAAGGGCTGCCGTCGAAGAACTGGACCGTGCCGTCGTCGGCGCGGCCGCAGCTGACGCCGACCCAGACGGGCAGGCCGGTGGCGACGGCGGCGCGGATAGCCGGCGCCGCCTGGTCCACGGCGCCCATCATCTCGAGGGCGATGAGGTCCACGCCGGCCTCGGCCAGCAACCCGGCCTGCTCCCGGTAGCTCGCCTCCAGTCGCGCGGTGGGAGTCACGGAGACGCGGAAGCTCGAGATCGAGCCGGCGACGGCGACCGGACGGCCGGCGCCGGCGTTCTCGCGCGCCGCCATGGCCAGGTCGACGGCGGACGTGTTCAACGCCCGCACATGTTCGCCCAGCCCGGCCTGCTCCAGAACGTGCGGCGCCGTCGCATAGGTGTTGGTGATGATCACGTCCGCGCCGGCACGGACGTAGTCCTCGTGCACCGCGCGGACCACCTCGGGGTGGGTGTCCAGCGCCGCCGCACTCCAGGCGAAGCCGTGCATGGGCACCCCCCGGCGCTGGAGCTCGGTGCCGGTCGCGCCGTCCAGGATGATGACCTCGCCGCGGTCCAGCCGGGCCCGAAGGTCTTGGTACATCGTCATGCGCTGCCTCCCCTCGGCGTGTGCTGCGAGTCTGGCGTCCTCACGGGAAGTATGAGCCCTGCCATAGCCTCTGCTGGGTCCATTCAGTCTGAACCGCCCTGCTCCGGGTCGACGACGATCACGATGTTGCCCTTCTTCTGCTCCGTCTCGGCGTACCGGTGGGCCTCGACCATCTGCTCGAGGGGGTACTGGCGGTCGATGATGGGTCGGAGCCTCCCGGCCTCGACGAGCTCCGTGACGGCGCGCAGGTGCTCGACCGCGGCGGCGCCCGAGCTGAAGACCGTCTTCTTGCCTCCGGTCAGCGAGGCCCAGAGCCCGCGGACGAGCTGGGCCGTGTGCGGATTGGCCAGCACGTACCGTCCGCGGGGACGCAGCAGGCGGTCGACGCGGCCGTAGGGCGTCCGGCCGACGACGTCGAAGACGATGTCGAAGTCTCCCGCGCCGTCCGTGAAGTCCCGTTCCGTGTAGTCGATGACCTCGTCGGCGCCGATCTCGCGGAGCATCTCGAGCTTGCCGCCGCTGTCGACGGCGACGACCTCGGCGCCGGCATGCTTCGCCAGCTGGACCGCGTAGGTGCCGAAGCTCCCGCCGGCGCCGATGACGAGCACCCTCTGACCGGCGCCGATGCCCGCCTTGCGCAGGAAGCGGAGCGCCTCCATCGCGCCGTAGGGGATGGCGGCGGCCTCGGCGTAGCTCAGGGCCGCCGGCATCGGGCCTACGACGCTGCCGGAACGGCGTCCGCCGACGCGGACGTACTCGGCGTAGGCCCCGAGGCCGATCCCGGTCGTGCCGTAGACCCGGTCGCCGGGCGCGAAGTCGGTCACCCCCTCGCCGGGGACCACCACCTCGCCGGCGAACTCCTGGCCGAGGATGCGGAGCCGCGGCTTCACGACGCCGAACGCCAGCCGGAGGGGGAGCCAGACCCACGCGGGGAAGTCGAAGCGGCGGATCTCGCAGTCCGCCCTCGACACGGTCGTGGCGTGGATGCGGACGAGCACCTCACCTTCCTTCGGCCGCGGCTTCTGGACTTCCTCGAGCTTGAGGACCTCCGGGCCGCCGTAGGCTGTGCAGACGATCGCCTTCATGAAAACCTCGCAGTTCTTCGCGGTCGCGTGCGCCGTGCCGGCGTCATTCTCTCGCACTTTCTACCCTGACGCCCGGAGTATTGCCGAGGCCGGCGGCACACAGGAAGGCGGCGGCAGCATGGTGCGGACCGTTCCTGACCAAGCACACGCAACGGAAGGAGATCGAGCGGGACGACACTCCTCCTGTGGGTGGTAGGCCGCGGAGGGCGAAGCGTTTCGTGGTTCGACTCCTCTGGCGTCCACCAGCCTCCCTGCAGGAGCGCTCTCGCCGGACGCGGGGTGGCCCGGTCTGGGTCAACTCAGCCGGGACAGCCGCTGGTGCAGTATTTCTCCTGTGGACGCAGGGTTTATTCGGAGGCCCGCCGGGGCCAGACACTGTCAACGGGGTATCCCGCCGTTCAATCACGTCGCCGGACCTTCCACGGTGAACTCGCCGGCGACGAGAGGTGAAGATATGAAGACCTCAACACAACTACGGCTCGTTCGCCTTTCGGGCCTGCTGTTGCTGTCGCTGCTCGTGGTCGCGCTGGCCGTCTCGTCTGCGCAGGCCGCAGGGAGCGGCGGCAACTCGTCGCAGCAGCTGACGCTGGCCCAGGTTCTCCAGCGCCACGCCGCCGGGGCGACCACGGGCACCGCGGCTTTCACGTCCGCACAGCCCGGCACGCAGGGCAGGGGCGGCATCGGGCCGCTCGCGGCCGCACAGGCCGGCGCCCAGGACAGGGGCGGCGTCACCCTGGCGGTGCTCACCCCCGCTCGGGCCGGCACGCAGGGCAGGGGCGGCATCGGGCCGCTCGCGCCGACGTACGTCGCGCAACCCGCTTCGACGAGCTCGCCTTCCAGCACGACCTGGATCGCCATCGGTTCCGCCTTGGCGGTGCTCATCGTCGGGCTCACCGCGTGGGTCCTGATCCGCCGCCGCCGCTCCGCAGAGCTCGCGTCGGCGAGCTACTGCGCGCAGCATCCCCAAGATCCGCTGTGCGCCGCGGCCTGACCTCCCCGCGAGGCGGCCACAGGCACGCCTCGTGAATGCAGCTGGGGCGGTGCCGCCGAAGGGCGGCACCGCCCCAGCTGCAGCGGATCAGGGTCGGTCGTCATGGCCGGCCGCTGCTACGCCGCCTACGGGCTGTGGCCCCCCCATCCCTGTTCAGCCTCGAGGCTCCTGTTCGTCGCGTGACCCGGACGTGGGCGAGCGCGGCCCGCCCTCGACGATGTCCATCAGGATCTCCTTGAAGAGAGCGATACAGTCGTCCGGATCGTAGCCGGGCTCGAAGATGGTCTGCTGGACCGCGAGACCGTCGATGACTGCGGAGACGAGCATCCCGAGCCCACGTTTCGTCGACTCGGGCAGCTCATCGCCCGTCAACATCAGCCACTCGAGGTTCCAGGCGAACCAGCGCTCGTAGAGCTGCATGAACTCCCGCTTGGTGGCCGCGCTCTTGCGGACCTGCGGCAGGACCTCGAAGAACCCGCTGAACGAATCCGCGTCCGTGGCCACGTATCGGGCGCGCGCGACCAGCGCGTCGACGCGCTCGGAGGGTCGTCCCTCCGGCTCGATGGGGGACTGCACGGCCGCGCATTCGTCGAGCACGATCTCGCGGATCACCGCCTCGACGAGACCCTGCTTGCCTCCGAAGTAGTAGCGCGTGGAGGCCTTGTTGACGCCGGCCTCCGCGGATACGGCCTCGAGGGTGAGCGCGGCGAACCCGTCGCGAGCCAGTATGCGCCGGGCGGCAGCTACCATGCGGCGAGCCGTCGGGTGCGTCGTCGCGTCAGGCCGGCAGCCTGAGCGCCGATCGCTCGTTGCTCCGCCGTCATCGCTGTTGCCGCCTGCGGGCAGACCTGACCTCTTTCGTCTCTTGCTCCGGGTGAGCACTGTCGCGTCTTGTCTGGGGAGCGATGGTACCACTGTGCGGCCCTTGGGCTGGATGCGTTTCCCGCCGCCAACCACGGGACGAGCACGGTGGGCCTCGCGCCGCCCTTGCCCTGGATCGGGACGCGTCGTAGTGTATCAATCATCCGGATGGATGAGGGCTCGTGTGCGACCGTACATAGGAATCGCTCTCACCAGAAGGTCCTGGTGGTCGACGAAGAGAGGTGTGACGGCTGCATGCTCTGCGCTCTCGCCTGCTCGATCGCGCACACCGGCAACGCAGATCTCGAGCGTGCGCACATCACGGTCTGGCGCACGCAGGAAGGTCTGCACGTGCCTCTTGCCTGCCATCACTGCGAGACGCCGTCGTGCAGCGAGGCCTGCCCCACCAAAGCCTGCCGGCGGGACCTCGCAGGCGGCCGGGTGATCATCGATGACGGCCAGTGCATCGGTTGCCGCACCTGCGTCGTCGCGTGTCCTTTCGGTCATGCCCACTACGACAAGGTCAGCCGCGTCAGCGCCAAGTGCGACTACTGCGACGGGGAGCCCGAGTGCGCGCGCGTCTGCGAGCCTGGGGCCATCCGCTACGTGTTCGCCGACGAGAGCTCGGCGCACAAGAGGCGCGAGGCGGCCGTGGCGCGCGCGGCACGCGCGCTGCGGTCCTGAGCATGGCCGGGTCGGACGAGATGAGCATGGACCCTGGTGAGAGCCGGACGGTGGAGGTCACGCTCCAGCTCCATCCGCACCTCTCCCGGTACCGCCCGCGAGTCTCCGTCTCGGAGTTGTCGCGACTAGCCGTGCCAACGGGCAGCACGGTCGCGTACCTGCTCACCGACGTCTGCGGCCTGCCCGCGCGGCTGCAGTTGTTCGTCGCGCTCAACGGACGCCATGCGCACCGGTCCACGGTGCTCGAGGACGGAGACCGCGTACGCGTTTTCATGCAGTTGTCAGGTGGCTGACCGCCGTAGGCAGCCGGCCCACTACGTTCAAGGAGGCGATTCGCCAGTGAAGCCCCAGCTCGTCGTGAATCCGGACAGGTGCACGGGATGCAGAGCCTGTGAGACCGCCTGTTCCTTCGCGCACTACGAGGAGTTCAACCCACAGAAATCGGCCGTCCGGGTGAGCATCTTCACCGAGCAGTGCTTCTTCCTGCCGGTCGTCTGCCTGCAGTGCAGCGATGCCGCCTGCGTGGCCGTCTGTCCGTCGGGTGCGATGCACGCCGACGAGATCGACGGCGGCTATGTGGTGCTCGTCGACCGCGAGCGCTGCGTCGGTTGCCACATGTGCGTCCTCGCCTGTCCCTTTGGCTGCGTCGAGGACGACGGCGCGAACAGCGTGCGCAAGTGCGACCTCTGCGATGGGGACCCGGCGTGCGTGCAGGCGTGCGCGACAAAGGCCCTTGACTACGCCGGGATCAACTCTCTCACGAGCGCACGGCGCAAGGCGCTGGCGGAGCGAATGAGGCTCGAGGAAGGGCGGCAGTGATGGTGCGCGCAACGGCGATCGGAGGCTGGCAGGGCAGGCTCCTGCGCGTCGACCTGGAGCGACGCACGGCGAGCAGCGAACCCATCGATCGTGCCGTGCTCGAGAAGTACGTGGGCGGACGCGGGCTCGGCGTGTGGTACCTGACCCAGGAGGTCGATCCCAAGGTCGATCCGCTCAGCCCCGACAACAAGCTCATCTTCGCGACCGGCCCGCTCACGGGGACCAGCGCGCCGGCGGGCAGCAGGCAGATGCTGGTGACCAAGTCTCCGCTGACGGGGGCGATCGCCACATCGAACACGGGCGGCTACTTCGGCGCCGAGATGAAGTTCGCGGGCTACGACGTGGTCATCGTCGAGAAAGCGGCCACCGCTCCGGTCTATCTCTGGATCGAGGACGACCGCGTGGAGTTCCGCTCGGCGGAAGACGTGTGGGGGCGGGAGGTCAGCGCGACGACCGACATCCTGGTGGGGGAGACTCAAGAAGAGGCCAAGGTCATGTGCATCGGGCCGGCCGGTGAGAACCTCGTCAAGATCAGCGCCGTCATGAACGACATGGGCCGTGCGGCCGGGCGCTCGGGAGTGGGCGCCGTGATGGGGTCCAAGAAGCTCAAGGCGATCGTGGTGCGAGGTACTCAGGGGATCCGCGTCGCCGACCCCGCCGGCTTCGTGCAGGCCGTCAAGGACGTGCGCGATCACGAGCTGCTCAACCAGTTCATGACGGTCACCGTCGCCGAGTACGGTACGTCCGACGTGGTCGAGTTCTCCAACGAGTTCGGGCTGCTGCCGACGAGGAACTTCCAGCAGGGCACGTTCGAGGGGGCGGCGGCCATCGGCGGCACCGCGGTCTCTCGCTACAACCTCAAGGGGATCGGCAAGACCAAGGCGTGCTTCGGCTGCCCCACCGCCTGTGGCCGCGTGACGGCCGTGGAGAACGGCCGGTTCAAGGGCCGCGGCGAAGGACCGGAGTACGAGACGCTCGGGTCGCTCGGGGCGGTGTGCGGGATCTCGGACCTCGAGGCGGTCCTCAAGAGCAACTACCTCTGCAATGAACTCGGCATGGACACCATCTCGGCCGGCGTGACGATGGCCTGCGCCATGGAGCTCGTTGAGAAGGGGTACGTCTCGGAGGACGAGGTCGGACGCCCCCTGAGCTTCGGCGATGGCGAAGCGGTGGTCGAGCTGCTGCAGAAGACGGCCCTTCGCGAAGGCTTCGGGGATGCCCTGGCGGAGGGGTCCTACCGGCTTGCCGACGGCTACGGCCATCCCGAGCTGAGCATGACGGTGAAGAAGCTGGAGTTCCCGAACTACGACCCCCGGGGCGGCAACGGCTTCGCGCTCGCCTACGCGACGCAGAGCCGCGGCGCCTGCCACATCCGCAACGAGGTGCACTGCGTCGAGTTCTTCGGTATCTCATTGCTGGGGATCACGCAGGATGAAGGCGAGAACGTCGACCGATTCACGAGCGAGGGCAAAGCCGAGATCGCGAAGCAGATCCAGGACTACTACTGCATGATCGACTCCTCCGGGATGTGCAACTTCCTCGTCATCGCGATGCCACACGCCGCCGCTTTCATGGGCCTCGTCGAGAAGGCGACCGGGATCGATTTCGGCGGCCTGGACGGGTTCCTGCGGGCCGGAGAGGCGATCTTCAATCTGGAACGCCTCTTCAACCTCGGCGCCGGGCTCACCTCCGCGGATGACACCCTGCCGCGGCGCATGCTCGAGGAGCCGTTCGTCGAAGGCGCCAGCAAGGGCCACGTCCCGAAGCTCGACGTCATGCTCCCGGAGTACTACGCCCTGCGCGGATGGGACGGGGACGGTGTCCCGACGCCGGACCGTCTGGCAGAGCTCGGGGTGGGACCCGTGGCCGCGCTCTGATGCCGAGAGCGATGATCTGGAGGGGGAGCGCGTGACGGACCCGCTGGTCATCCTCGGCAATGGGGCGGCAGCGCTGGCGGCGATCAGGGCCATCCGCAGGCGCGACAGGCGCGGGACGCTGGTGGTCGTGACCGCCGAGGCCGCCGCCGCGTACTCTCCCGCGCTGCTGCCCTACCTCATCTCGGGTCGTCTCTCCGAGCGCCGGCTCATGTTGACAGACGGAGCCTTCTACGCGGCGCGCGACGTGACCGTCGTGGCGGGCCGGCGTGCCGTCGACGTGCGCGCGGGCGACCACCGGGTCGTCCTCGACGACGGCAGGGAGATCGCCTATCGCCGGCTGCTCATCGCCACGGGGGCCACGGCGAAAGGCAGCGTCGTCGCCGGTGCGGACGAGGGCGAACCACTGACGCTGCGCTGCGTCGACGATGCCCGGCGCATCCGTGCCAGGGCGGCCGAGTGCCGCACGGTCTGCGTGCTCGGAGCCGGACTCGCCGGGCTGGAGATGGCGATGGCCCTGCGCGAGCTCGGCAAGGACGTCACGGTCGTCGCGGCATCGGGGCAGGTCCTCAGCCGCAACGCGGGGCGGGACGAGGCCGGCGTCGTGGAGGCGCTGCTCGCTGCCGCAGGCATCCGCATCCTGCTCCACCGCACGGTCGCCGGCATGGAACGTGGCGCGGGCGGGCGGTTCCTGCTCACCGGCGAAGGCGATCGTGTGCCTGCGGATCTGCTCATCGCGGCGAAGGGTGCGCGCCCCAGCCTGGTGCCGCTGACACCGGGCGACGCGCCGGCCGCCGGCCTGCCCGTCGACGGGCACATGCGCACTGCCTCCCCGGATGTGTATGCGGCCGGCGACGTGGCCGTCTCGATGGACGCCGTGAGCGGCCGGCCCAGGGCCTTCACCACGTGGCCGAGCGCGTGTCTTCAGGGGCACGTGGCCGGCACGCTCATGGCCGGGGGGACGACGTCGATCGGGAGCGAGGTCGCCTTCAACATCGTGCCCATCTTCGGCACGTCCGCCGCTTTCATCGGCGAGACCGCGGAGGCGACGTCCACGGAGGGCACGGAGTCCATCGTCTGGCACGGGAGCAGGGCGGCGGACGGTCTCTACCGGCGTCTCTACCTGCGCGGAGATCGCGTCGTCGGAGCAGCGCTGATCGGCCACTGCCGCAACGCGGGGCTCCTCAAGCATCTGGTGGAGACCGGCGAGCCGGTCTCCCAGCCGGTCGTCTCTGGGCTGCTGGCGGGCCGTGGTTGGGGAGCGGCGAAAGGACTGCGCCTGCCGAGACTGTGAGAGTGGTGCCGGCCTTCAGCGGCGAAACCGTCTCGCCCCCGCGCTACCGGCGCCCCTCACCAGAGCGTAGGTATCGCGTGACGGAGCGGGTGATCGCGACTCACTCGGGCAAGGGCTCGCGGAGGCGGTCGCGGAGCTTCTCGGCCACGTCGACTACCGCAACGGCGTCTTCGCCGTGCGCCGCGGCCGCGTCCCGCAGCATCGTGAGGCAGTGAGGGCAGGCGACGGCGATCTCGTCGGCGCCCGTGGCCGCGAGCTCCTCGTAGCGGACGGCGCTGATGCGCCTCTCCTCGTGCTCGACCTGGTAGAAGCTGTTGGCCCCACCGCCGCCGCAGCAGAACGTCCGCACCCCGCAGCGCTGCGGCAGCACGGCTTGGCCGCCGATCACCTCCAGGGCCGGCCCGCTCGGAAGTCCGGCGCGGGCCAGGTTGCACGGCTCGTGGTAGGTCACCGAGCCGCCCTCCGCGGGGCCGACGTGGAGTCGCCCCGCGGCCACCAGCTCGGCGAGCAGCTGACTGTGGTGCACTGCCGGGATGCTGAAGCCGAGCGCCGGATACTCGTGCAGGAACGTGTTGAGACCGTGCGGGCAGTGCGTGACGATCCTGCTCGCGCCCGTTTCCTTGATCATTGCGATCGCCGTGGCGGCGAGCATCTGGAAGCGGCCCTCCTCGCCGAGCCGCTTGGCCGGTTCACCGCAGCACGGCTCGGCAGGGCCGAGCGTGAGGAAGCTTACGTCGGCGGCCCGAAGCAGGTCCATCGTAGCCCGGACGGCCTGGCTCGAGCGCTCGTCGTAGGCCGCGCCGCAGCCGATCCAGTACAGATACTCGGGGGGTTCGGCGAGTGTCGCCACCCCGAAGGTGATCTCCTCGGCATACGGCAGTTGCATCAGCCACGCCGCGCGCTCGTGGGAGGGCAGGCGGTATGGATTGGAGTTGCGGTCGAGCGCCTGCAGAACGGCCGTCTTCTGCTCGTCGAGACGATTCTCGTCGACGAGAGCCCTGCGGAAGTCGAGGACGAAGTCCACGTGACGGATCCGTGCCGGGCACGCCTGCTCGCAGGCGTAGCAGTTCGTGCACGACCACACGGCTTCCTCGAAGGCGGTGGCCGGAAGCGCCGTTGCCGAAGTCCCCAGGTCGGTGCCCAGCGAGCGCTGGATGTCCTGCACGAGGTCGCGCGGCGACAACGGCCGTCCGGCTGCGGTGGCAGGGCACTCGGCGTGGCAGCGGCCACAGGCGACGCAGGCGTCGGCGGAAAGCCTCCCGGGTGGCGCGATCGCCTGTGTGCTGGTCGTGCCGGCCACCAGGTCCACGTCATCCTCGCTCTCCACCGCCTCGATGAGGTTGAACGGGGTGGTGAGCCTGGCCCGCGGGCGTTCCGGGTCGTGGGTCACGACCGAGAGGGGCACGATGAACACGTGCGAGAAGCCGGTCCAAGCCAAGCTCACGACGAGGCTGAAGGCGATGGCCGCGTGCAGCCACCAGACCACCTGGTAGACACCGATCCCGGAGCCGTCGGCCAGCCCGCCCATGAGGTGTGACAGAGACCAGCCCACGAACGCGGCCCCCGCCCACTCGTTCGGGTGCGCGGCGATCCGATACGCCTCCAGGCCGAATCCGGAGAGCCCCATGAAGAGCAGTCCGACGAGGACGAGGTTCGTCGAGCGCTTGCGCGTCAAGTGCGCGGGCTTCATGACAAAGCGCCGCCACATGGCGATCCCGACGCCGACGACGAGCGCCAGCCCGGCAAGGTCCAGCACGCCCTCGAACACGACGTAGAACAGTCCGCCCAGCACGAAGGGACCGAACCAGCGAAGGATGTCCTCGTACACGACGACGATGGCGGTGCCGATGAACAGCAGGACCACGCCGTAGAAGATCGGCAGGTGCAGTGCGGCCGGCAGTCCGCGCTCGGCGACCTTCGCCTGGACCGCGACGTCGCGCGTCATGCGCGAGAGCCGCGGACCCCACGGCAGCGCTGTTTCGTTCGCCGGCAAGAGGTCCCCTCCGCGGCTGCGATAGCGGCGCAGGCGGCGCACGAACCCCAGCGCGAACAACACGGCCACCGCGGCCACACACGAGTACATGGCAATGAGTGTCGCCGTGCGGGGGAGGAACGGCAGGTACTCCCGCACGTAGTGGATGTCCACGGTGCCGCCCCGCTCAGGATCGGTCGCCGAGCGCGGTCAGGAGTTCCGGGATGAACCTGTAGAGGTCGGCGACCACCACGTAGTCGGCGCTGCGCCCGATCGGCGCCCGGGCATCGTTGTTGACGGACACGACGATCCCGGCGTCCTTGACGCCGGCGAGGTGCTGCACCTGCCCGGAGATGCCGAGCGCCATGTACAGGCCCGCAGTGACCGACGTGCCGGTGAGCCCCACCTGCCGCTCCTGCGGCAGCCACTTGAAGTCCTCGGCGATGGGGCGCGAGCAGCCGAGCTCGGCGCCGAGGCGCTCGAGCAGCGGCTCCACCAGCTTCAGGTCCTCGGCCTTTGCGAATCCGCGGCCCACCGCGACCACCGTGGCGGCCGCAGCAAGGTCGACGGTCTGGTCGACGGGCTCCTCCGAGACCAGCGTGATCTCGTGCGCGGGTGGCGTCAGCGGGCGACGCTCTACCGCGACGGCCGCACCGGTGAGCTCTCCTTCGAACGTGCCGGACGTGAACAGGCACACGGCCGGCGTCGCGAGCAGCGTGATGTCGCCGTCCGCCACGCCGCCGTAGACCGAACGAGTGGCGACGAGGCGGCCGTCGTCGTCGCGTCGCAGCGCGTCGCACATGCTGGCGCACGACCCTCCGCGTGCGGCGGCTACGCGTCCGGCAGCCTCGCGGGCGGCCGGGGCATCTGCGAGGAACACGCCGTCGGCTCCGTCGCCGAGGGCGTCGAGCAGGGCGGCCGCCCAGGCGTCGCCCCGCAGCCACGCCCCCTCACCGTGGTACACGACCAGCGTATCGGCGAGCCCACCGAGCTCAGCCACGAGGTGCTCGGGAGTGGCGTCGACAGGCGCGAGCGCAGCGCTCTCTGCACTGAGGGCGACGGCGTCGACGCGCCCGTCCGCGCCTGCGAGCTCCCTCGCGGCGGACGCCACGCGCTGCAGATCGGAGGCGGACGCTGCGCTCACCACGAAACGGGAGGCCATCACAGCACCCCATCCCGAGAGAGCGAATCCACGAGCCTGACGGCACTCTCCTGCGCCGACCCGTCCAGCACGATCTGCCTGCGCTCGACGGCGCTTGACGTGCACGCGACGAGCTGCGCGCTCGGGGCGAGTTCTGTTGCGTCGGCAGACAGGCCGGCGCTGCCGAGCGACACCTTGACGATCCGGTCGGCCTTGACCTTCATGACCTGCAGGACGGTGGGCAGGCGCGGCACGTTCATCCGCGAGTCGATGCCCAGGACGCACGGCGTGGGCAGCTTCACCGTGCGCCGCACGTCCCCGGCGTCGACGACCGCCTGGACGTAGCCGTCGCCGGCGTCGAGCTCGATGACGGGACCGAGATACGGGATCTCGAGCAAGTGCGCCAGAGCAGGCGCCGTGACGCCGTTGTAGCCGTCCTCGGAGACGAGGCCGCACATGACGATGTCGGGCGCCTCCAGCTCTCCGAGGACGTTGGCCAGCACGCGCGCCGTGCGCAGCGGGTCGAAGGGGTCGTCCCACCCGCCTTCGACGAGGTAGCCCTTGTCGGCGCCCATGGCCACCGCTTCTTTGAGCGTCTTGACCGCCGGCTCCCCGCCCACCATGACGACATCCAGATCCACGAACTCGCCGGTCTCCCTGAGGGTGACGGCCGCTTCCAGGGCGTTCCGGTCATAGTCGCTGATCTTGGTGGGCAGGTTGCGCAGAACGATCTCAGCGCGTTCGACGTCCCAGCGGATCTCGGTGGAGTCGACGACGTGCTTTGCGCACACGATGATTCTCATAGCGCTCCTATGAACGATGTCTCCGAGGGGAAGGACCGGGTCTTCCTACTTCACGCCTTGGGCTCCCACTCGCCCTCCGGCGGTGGAAGGATCTCGTGGGCGAAGTGCCGGTGATACCAGTCGAGGTGGATGTTGCGGGCGCGGACGATGCGCTCGCGCTCACCCTCGTTCATCTCCTGCTGCTGGATGTACTTCTCCATGCGCGTCGGCAGGATCTCGATCTCGCCGTACTTGTACAGAACATCTTCAGCCATGCTGGCGCTCCTTCCTGCGGTCAACCGATGGTGGGCGACGTCGTCTGCCAATCGATGCCCATCGACTTGGCGAGGACCTCGAGGACGTGGACGGGCTCCACCGGCAGACCGGCTTTCGCCTTGACGTCCGCGAACTGGTCCTTGCAGTGCGGGCAGGCGACGAGGATGGTGTCGGCTCCGAGGTCGGCAGCGGCGCGCAGGCGCTTCTGGCCGATGCGGTAGGCGACGTCCTCGTGCAGCTTGCGGTACGGGCCGTTGCCGTTGCCGCAGCAGTAGCGCCACTGGTTGCCAGGCTGTACGTCGATGATCTCGGCGCCCGGGATCATGGCTACGAGCTCACGCGGTGAATCGGCCTCGACGACGAGCTTGTTCAGCGTGCACGGGTCGTGGTAGGCGAACCTGCCCTCGACGCCTACTGCCGGCGTGACGCCTCTCTCCATCATCCTCCTGAGGATGAAGTCGGTGACGAACACCGTCTCGATGCCGTCCATGTCGAACCATTTGGGATACTCGCGGATGAACAGCGCGTAGTCGTGCGGGTTCACCACGACGAGCGTCTTGACGCCGAGCTCCCGGAAGCTGGCGACGTTCGCGGCCGCGAACTTCTTCCACTCCTCCTCATCCTGGCTGAGCAGCTCCGGGGCAGTGACACCGGGCGTGGCGTACACGCCGAGCTTGACGCCCAGCTTGCCGAGGATCTGCGCGGCCAGCCGCGGCACCTCCGTGCCCTGGCTTGCGGTGAAGAAGTCGACGAACAGCGCCGTCTTCATGTCGCCGGCCAGCTTGATGCCCTCGGCCCACCTCGTCACCAGCTCACCCTGGCCGGCGACGAAGCCGCGATGCTCGTCGAGGTAGTCCTTCACGGCGGACCAGTTGCCGATCTCGCCGCCGTCTGCCATGTGGTCGCGACGCACCTTGCGCACGAGATCGACCGTCGTGGTCGAGCGGCGGTAGAAATCGCCGCCCATGGACGTGTTCGGGCAGCGCAGCTCGCAGGCTCCGCACTCCAGGCAGTACGTGAAATCGTCGACCAGCTTGTCCAGGTCGCCGACGCCACGGCTCACGGCGAGGATCGAGGTGTGGAAGCCGTACGAGGTGTGAGCCTCCAGGCGGGTGAGATCGAAGTTCGGGCAGATGTCGCGACAGAACTTGTGACGGCAGGCGAAGACCAGATACGCCTCCTTGACGAACTCCTCCGGGATGGTCTTGGTCTTCGTGAGAGGCTCAGCGTAGAAGTCCTTCTTGCTGAGTTGATAGGTCATGGCTTGGGACCTGCCTTTCCACTCCCGACCGGGAGCCGGTCAGTCGTCGTACGCCTCGTCCAGGCAGTACTTGCCGGGGTTCATGATGTTGTTCGGGTCGATCATCCGCTTGATCTTCTTCATGATGTCGAACGACCCGTTCGCCATCTCGCGATGCATGGCGACATCGTCGTCGCCCTCGCGACAGGACCCGTGGCAGATGGAGACGGAACACTCCTGGTCGACGGCCGCGCCGGCGATCTCCTTCTTCATCCTGATCCAGGCATCCCAGGTCTCGGTGTCGTATTGCAGCTCCGCGACACCGATGTCGATCTCGATGAGGTAGTCGCCCCAGCCTTTGAACGGGTTGCTGGTGTAGATGAAGATGCCCCAGTCGTCGAACATCCCGGGGTACTCCTCCATGTAGCGGCCCACGATCTCGTGGAACTGCTCACGCAGGGCGGGGAGCGCCGAGTGGTAGGCGGCCGTGTCCTCGCAGTGCCAGGACATGAGGGTCGCCTGGCCGTCGGGCGTGCGGCCGTGGTAGGAGAGGTGGTAGCGGTCGTGACGGGACGCCCAGTCGCCCTCACCCTGCTCGGGGCCGAGGTACTTGCCGCCCCACCTCTTCATGATCCGGAAGCCCTCCTTGACCGCCGGCTCCACCTCGCACTTGAGCCCGTAGAAGGTCATGAGATCGACGAACTTGACGTCCTTGTGCAGCGGGATGAACGCCTCGTCGTCGCGGCGCAGGAAGTCGATCTTCTTGTCGTCGAAGATCATCGCCGACGAGATCGTCCCGAAGCCTTTCGTGGTGATGTCGTAGAGGGCGCTGTAGGCGTCGTCCCAGTTGTCGAAGGCGAAGTAGCCGGCGAACTCGACCTCGGGCCTGGGATAGAGCTCGAGGACGGCTCGGGTGACGATGCACAAGGTGCCCTGGTGCTGCATGAACAGGTCCTTCAGGCGATAGCCCGAGGAGCTCTTGCGGATCTTCTTCGTGCCGCCTCCGCCGACCCAGATCACCTGGCCGTCGGGGAGCACGCATTCCATGCTGATGACCGTGTCGGGGATGTGGCCGTAGCGGCTGCCGATGAGGGTCCAGCCGCCGCAGCCGATGCGCCCGCCGATCACCGCGTTGGCGTAGCCGGCGAGGTCGTCCGGGAAGAACTTGTCGAGTGGCTCGAGCACCTCGTTGAGCTTGAGCGGGTTGATGCCCGTGCCGACGGTCACGCACGAGTTCTCCTCGTCGATCTCGAAGATCTCGTTCATGCGTTTGATGTCGACGCAGATGCCCTTGCGCAGCGGCATGGCGCCGTCGGCGAGGCCGGAAGCGCCCCCGCGCGGTGTCACGGGGATGCGCCGTTCGTTCGCCAACTCGAGGATGCCGACGACGTCTTCCGTGCTCCCCGGCAGGACGACGACGTCGGGCGTCTGGTCGGCCCAGCGGTGCAGCGGGAAGGGCGCGCAGTTGGCCGCGCGCATCGCCCGCTCGTGCATGTCTGTCAGCACGTTCTCGTCGCCCAGCAGACCCTTGAGCGCGGCGATCACCTCGTCTGTGACCGCGCCATACCTGGTGGTCGGTGCGACTGTCATGAACCCATCGGCTCCTTCCTGATGCGAGGTCTGGTCGGGCGGTCGTCTTCGAGCCCGGTACGCGAGAGAGGCTCGCCACTCATCGAACTCGGAGGGTCCCGCCGGACGTGCTCATGAGCTCTACGGCTCCTTTCTCGCGAGGGTCTTCAGCCCGGCCGGCGGCCGGCGCAGGCGCTCCGACCGATGGAACAGCCTCGAGTCTAGCAACGCGCCGGCTTGATGAAAGAGGGTATTATGGGGGGCCACTGGTAGTAGAAAACTCTCAGTGAGGAGAGATGGTGGACGGACCCGCGCCCTCGCGGCCGGCGACATCTCCGGGGGGCGGCCCCGCGCCACGCCCCGACCGTCGGCCGCCCACCCAGTCACGTTTCCAGGCGTTCGTGGATTCGGTCTTCGACGCCTACTACGACTGGCACATCCACACCGGCTACATGGAGTTCTCGGCGCAGATGGACGCGCTCCTGGGCTTGGACCCTGATGGGTTGCCGCGCGCGTTCGTATCGTGGCTGGAGCGCCTTCACCCCGACGACCACGCGCCGACGGTGGAGGCCGTGAACGCCGCCGTGCGTGAAGGGACGGTCTACCGCGGCGAGTACCGCCTGCGGCGCGAGGACGGCACGTACGTGCATGTGCGCGACCGCGGCGTGGTGCTCAGGGACGATGCCGGCAGATCGTCGCATATGGTGGGCGCGATCCGTGACGCCACGCGCGACCTGGAGGCCGAACGCGCTCTGCACGAGGCCGCTGAGCTCTACCGCACCCTGTTCGAGAACGCGGTGAACCCGGTCTTCCAGATCGCCGCGGACGGGCGCTTCCTCGACGCGAATTCCGCGGGCACCGGCTTCCTGGAGACCAGCCGGGCCCAGCTGCTTCGCAGGGACGTCGGCGGGGTGTGGGGCGCCGCCGCCCTGGACGCGGTGCGCGTCGCCTCTGCCTCAGGGGCCGCCGCCAGGCTCGAGCTGGAGCTCACCGCTGAGCGGCGCCGTCAAGGCGCTGACCGTGACGCTGGTGCCATGCCGCTACCGCGGAGCGCCCACGTGTTTCGCCCTCGGTACCGACATCACGGCCCACCGCACCCTGCGCACGGCCCTGGAGGAGTCGGAGGCGTCGCTACGACGTCAGGCCGACGCTCTGTCCGACAGCAACACCGCCCTGCGCGTCATCCTCGAGCAGCGAAACCGGGACAGCGTCGAGCTGGAGCGCACCATCGTCGACAACGTGGAAACGATGATCCTCCCCATGCTGGGGCGGCTGGCCAAACCACTCGCCGCCACTCCAGAAGCGATCTACCTGGACGCCGCAGTGCAGAACCTTCGGGAGATCGTGAGCCCGCTGGCGCAGGTCCTCGGCTCGAGCGCGGAGGCCGGTGTCCAGTTGACGCCGCGCGAGCGCGAGATCGCGGGCTTGATCCGCGTAGGCAGGAGCACGAGCGAGATCGCGGAGGCGCTGTACATCTCCCCGAGCACCGTTTCGTTCCACCGCAAGAACCTGCGCAAGAAGCTCGGCCTCGGGGCCCGGGGGCCCAGACTCGCGTCCCACTTGGGGCAGATGCCCCCGCGACGCCAGCCCGACGGGTGAGAACGGAGCGGCGACGGACCGGCCGCGCCGCTCGGTCCACCACCGCTGTGTGGCAAGTTGGCGTGTACTGATGTAGCGTCCGAAGTCACTCGGGCAAATGAAGCCCGAGCTTGTCGAATGGACCGGGGCCGCGTCGCCCGGCAATCACCTCGTCCGAAGGATCTCAGTGAGAGGCATCTTCAACCTTCTGTACCTCGCCGCCACGGTCTATGCGTGGCTGATCGTGGCTCGGGCCGTGCTCTCGTGGATGCGTCTCACGCCCGGCACGGCGGTCTATCGCTTCAACCAGACGCTCGTCAAGGTGACCGAGCCGTATCTCGGCGTCTTCCGCCGCATGCTGCCTGCAGCTCGCGTCGGCGGCGTCGGCTTCGACTGGAGCCCGGTGGTCGCCCTGCTCGTCCTCTTCGCCGCGATCCAGGTGTTGGCGCGACTCTAGGTTCGCCGGTCACGCGCTGTCATCGTGCTTCTGCGCACGCAAAGGAAGACGCCGTGTTCGAGAGCCATCGAGAGCATCTGATCGGCGCCGGGGAGCTTGTCGAGGCGACTGAACGGCCCGTCGGCAACTCGGGCCTGCGCCGTGCGCACGGCGAACAACCGGTAGAGTCTCTTCTCTCCAGAGCCTACGGCGACCCGTCGGCGAGGGTCATGAACGGCGATCCCGCCGAGTAGCGGCGCCGGGCAGCCGCCACATGGATTGGCAGATCCTCGTCACCGTGCTCACCGGGCTGGCCCTCGCCGTCGCCGCGATCGGCACGGTGTATCCGGTGCTGCCCGGCAGCCTGATCGCCATCATCGCGCTGATCGTCTGGGCGGCGGTCATGGGCTCGTGGCCGGCGTGGACCGCGGCGATCGTCGGCGTGCTCATCGCCGCCGTCGGATGGTCGGCCAGCTGGGTGCTGACCGGACGGAAGCTGAAGGAGCAGCAGATCCCCAAACGCTCGATCGCCATCGCGATCGTGGCGGGCATCATCGGCATGTTCGTCATCCCGCTCGTGGGTCTCTTCGTGGGCTTCGCGGCAGGGCTATTCGTGAGCGAGTACGTGCGCCGCCTTGACCATCGCGCCGCCCTCTCGACCAGCGCCGCGACGTTGAAGGCCGCCGGGACGGGCATCCTGATCGAGTTCGGCATGGTCTGCCTCGCCGGCTCCGTGTGGGCGGTCGGGGTGCTCGCGCACTTCACGACCCGCTGACGCCGGGCGACGGACGCGCCCAACGCGTGAAGTCGCCGCTGCGCGCTCCCTACTTGAGCTGCTCGCCGGCGTTCGGCCCGGGGCCCATGTCCCAGACCGACTCCACGGTGATGCGCACCACGTACTTCATCGGCGGCAGGTGGAGCTGCTCGCTGATAGCCTTCAGCTTCTCGTCGACGGCGTCGAAGACCTCTCCGTGGTCGATGAGCTCGGCCGTCCCCTTGACCTGCATCGCCACCTTGCGCTCGAGGTCGTGGATGCCGATCGCGACCCGAGGGTCGTGCTCCAGGTTCTCCCGCGTCTTGTGGCTGAACATGTCGGCGAAGTAGAGGTGCTCGTCGTCGAGCAGGGCGCCGCTGCCCTTGATCGAGACGTTGGGTGAGCCGTCTGGTCCCACGGTGGCGACCCACACGTTGTGGCCGCCGGCCAGGAGGTCGTGCAGCTCCTGCGGGATGCTTGTCATGGTCCTCTCCTCTGTGATCGCGTGACTCCGTCCTACCCGCATCCGGGCAGGCGAACGCCGCGCTCGTGGCGAAGATAAAGAGACGAACATGGCACGGTCCGGAGGGAACATGGTCACAGCGCGCGACGCGTACGACGAATGGTACGAAGACGACGACCGGCACGACGACCCGGGGCACGAGTGGGAGGCCGGGTCGCGGGATGCGCGCCGCCTCGGGCTGGTACGCCGGGCGGGTCTGGCGTTCGAGACGGTGGCGCCGGAGAGCTTCGAGGCGGCGCAGGTCGTCGCCGACCGTCTGCGCGAGGGGCGCCCGGTCCTCCTCGACCTCCATGGCTGCGACCCACGCCTCGCCGGCCGCCTGACCGACTTCGCCAGCGGCCTTGTCTACGCGCTCGGCGGCACGCTGCAACTCGTCGGCCGCGAGGTCGTGCTGCTCGCTCCCAGCCATGTCGACCTCTCCGGCGACGAGGCCTCGGGGGTCGGGTCGCCCGGGTTCTACAACCGGATCTGACCACGCGCGACCGATGACCGGATCGGGGCACGCAGGACGTCTGCCTCAACGCCTCCCGGTTTGCCCCCGGTGATGCAGGATGCTACGGTCCCGGACTCAAGCCCTACGGCGCCGGGCTCGTCATCGTGAGTCATCCGGCGCGAAGGAGGCGATCCGTTTGACCGCCATACGCAGGGCCTTCCTGCCCGGCCTTGTCTCGCTGATCATCATCCTCGTCTTCGTGGGTGCCGCGCCGGCCGGCCCGATCGCCGACAAGAAGGCGCGGCTGCAGGCCGTCCAGGCGCAACTCGAGAAGGTCTACCAGCAGTCGGACGTCGCCGTCGAGCAGTACAACGAGGCCGCCTCCAAGCTGGAGGCCGTCCAGGACCGCATCGTGCGCACCCAGAAGCTCCTCAAGACCGCCGAGTACAAGCTCGGCGTCGCCAACGAGCACCTCACCGCGCGCGCCCGCCAGGTCTACAAAGCGAACGACACCGGTCTCGTCGACGTCCTGTTCGCATCGCGCACCTTCGACGAGCTCGTCACGCAACTCGACCTGATGCAGCGGATGTCGGAGAGCGACGCCGACACCGCCCACGCCGCCGACGTGTATCGCCGGGAGATCGCCGACCGGCGCATGGCCCTGGTGGCGGACCGCAAGGCGGCGGTCAAGCTGGTGGCCCAGCGCGAGGAGAGCAAGGACCGGGTGCTCGCGCTACAGTCCCAGCTCGAGAGCACCGCCGGAGGCCTCAAGGACGACATCGCGAAACTCGAGGCGAAGGCGGCCGCCGCCGCCAAGGCGGCGGCCGAGAAGGCCGCCGAGGCGGCGCGGGTGGCTGCGGCCGCGCAGGCGTCTTCGTCCTCCAACGGCTCCACCTCGTCCTCCAGCTCGGGCGGCGGAGGCGGCGGAGGCGGCGGGACCATCGTCGACCCCGGTGGCTCGGGGCGCTCCGCCGTCGTCGGCATCGCTCAGCGCTACCTCGGCGTGCCCTACGTCTGGGGCGGCGCCGGCCCGAGCGGCTTCGACTGCTCCGGCCTCACCATGTACTGCTACGCGCAGATCGGCATCGGCCTCTCGCACGGCGCCACCGACCAGCAGCGCGCCAGCAAGCCCGTGCCCTTGAACGCCCTGCAGCCTGGCGACCTCGTCTTCTTCGGCAGCGCCAGCTACAGTCACCATGTGGGCATCTACGTCGGCGGCGGCAGCATGATCCACGCTCCACACACCGGCGCCGTCGTCAGCTACGGCCCGATCAGCGGCGCCTGGATCGGCGGTCGCTTCTAGCCGCCCGCCACGCCCGGGCGCTTCGCCCGCCACGAGCACCGATCGACCTCGCACGAAGGGCGGGGGCGCCGCTGCGCCCCCGCCCTTCGTCTGTTCCGCTCGACCGGTGCGCTCAGCAGGGAGCGCCCGGCGTCGAGGTCGTCACAGGGTGTCGAACAGGACCTTGCCCTCGCCCATGGTGAACAGCACCTTGGCGTTGAAGAGCTCGGTCGGCTCGACCTTGAGGAGATTGGTGTCGAGCACCACCAGGTCGGCGCGCTTGCCGACCTTGATCGACCCGGTGCGCTTCTCGAGGAAATTGGCACGGGCGCCGTTGATGGTGAAGCTGCGGATCATCTGCTTGACGGTCACGCGTTCCTCCGGCCAGAGGACGCCGTCCAGGCTCGGAGGAGCCGGATATTCCCACACCCAATCGGGAGCCCAGCGGTTCACGCCCACGGCGATGCCGGCGAGCGGGTTCGGCGGGATCGTCACCGGATAGTCGCTGGCCGACGCCACCAGCACCCTGGCGTCGTAGAAGCTCTTCATCGGGTATTCCTCATCGGCGCGCGGCAGCCCCAGGTACGGAAGCTGGAGGTACGTGTAGTAGTCGTCCTTGAGGAACCAGTACGGATCGGGGACGGCGGTCACGCCCAGCCTGGCGAAGCGCCGGAAGTCCTTCGTATCCACGAGCTGGAGGTGGGTGATGCCCGGCCGCCAGTCGTGCGCCCGGTTCACCCTGCGCGCGTACCTGAGCGCGTTGAGGGTCTCCGTGGTCGCCGCGTCGCCGATCGCGTGCGTGTGGATCTGGAACCCGGCCCTGTCGAGCCTGGCGAAGGTCTTCTTCAGGACGCTGGGCTGCCAGATGGGCTCACCGCGGTACGTGGCATCGCCCTTGTACTCGAGGGCGTCGGCGTAGGGCTCCTTCAGATACGCCGTATGTCCCTCGACGACGCCGTCGGCGAAGATCTTGACGGCGCGCGTTCTGAACATTCGCGTGGTGTGGCCGGCGCGCTCAGCCCTGGCCGCCTTGATCCACGCCGCGAGGTCGTCCTCCGGCGAGAGCGCGAGGGCGCCGCGGAAGCGCACGGTGAGCTCGCCCGAGGCGGCCATGGCCTCCAGCGCCTGGACACCGTTGCTGCCGGCGTACATCAGCGGGTCGAAGACGGTGGTGATGCCGAGCGGTGCGGCCACTTCCTGCTGGAAGTAGCGCATGCCGTCCTGGTATTGCTCTACGGAGTAGTCGGGGAGCAGGTCGGTGACCAGGTTGGCCGCCGTCTCGCGCAGGGTGCCGGACGGCGTGCCGTAGGGCGGGTCCGTCGCTTCGCTGCCGGGGACGCGCTCGATCACACCGTCCTCGGGGTCGGGCGTCGCGCCCGTGATGCCGGCCATCTCGAGCGCCTTGCTGTTCACCCAATACGAGTGCCCGTCTTCAGACATGATCGCGACGGGCCGATCGCTCTCCACGGCGTCGAGAGCGCTCGCAAGCGGCCCGTTGTCCGGCGCGACGGTGTTGCTCCACCCCTGGCCTCTGATCACGTCCATGTCGGGATTCGCCGCCGCGAACTCGGCCACCGCGGCGACGTACTCGTCCACGCTCGTCATGCCGTAGAGCAGGACGGAGTACAGGCCGCTCACGCTCATGCTCGCGTGGATGTGGGAGTCGATGAAGCCCGGCACCATCATCTTGCCGGCAAGCTTGACGACCTTGGTGGACGGCCCGACGTAGGCGCGGGCGCCCCGATTCGAGCCGACGTAGACGATCTTGCCGTGTCGCACCGCCACGGCCCGCGCGACCCCTTGCCTCGGGTTCACGGTGTGGATGTAACCGTTCTTGAAGACCGTGTCGGCCGGCTTGGTCCTGCCGTGGGCCACTGCCGATGCCGGAATGAGGAGCGATGCCGCGAGCAGCGCGAGCAGCGCTCCCAGCCATATCTTGGATCCCATTGAGTACCCCCTTGCAGTTGCAGTGCCCACGAGGATGCAAGTCTCCCAGGGGGGAAGGTCAAGTCTTCAGCGGAACCGCGAGTTCGGTGATCCACTGCCGGGGGTCGTCCGTGTCCTCGTCGGTGACCACCCCGAGTTCACGGACCGGGCCGGAAGCGGTGTGTCCGTGGTCGGCGATCCACGCGTGCAGCTCGACGTATGCGTTCCAGATCGTGTCGTAGGGACCCCGGAACGTCGTGAACGCGACTCGCGCGGCCGGCAGTTCCTTGCACTGCACGCCGGGGCGCCCGGGGAGCCGCCGGGCGACCGGGAAGCAGACCTCGAAGCTGATCTCGTCGTCCTTCTCCATGTCGACGGTGTAGAGGATCACCGGGTGGGGCCCCGGCTCCTCCCCATGGCGGGCCATGTGGACCATCACCTTCGCGCCGGTCCGCCGCAGGGCGCTCTCCAGTGACCAGGGGTCGTGGGGGTGCGTGCGAGGGATGGAGCCGGACGTGCTCATGACGAGCGTGGCCGGCACCTCCTTGAGCGCGATGTCGAAGGTCACCAGGGGCTCTTCGCGCTCGAGCTCCTGATCGAGCAGGCGGAGCAGGCGGCTCTGCTGGGCGAGCTTCCTCGCCACGTCGTCGCGATGGCGCTGCAGGTGGCGGCGCAGATCGCCCTGCACCGAGGCCGCGATGAGGTCCGCCATCTGGTCCATGGTGAGGCCGAGCTGGCGGCCGAGGTGGATGAGGCCGGCCACACGCGTCTGGCGGATGTCGTAGTAGCGGTAGCGCGTGTCCGGGTCGACGAGCACCGGCGAGAGCAGGCCGCGCTCGTCGAGCCGTCGCAGCAGTCGGGGCGACAGGTCCGTCAGGTTGGCGAAGCGCCCGATGGGGATGAGCCCGTCTTTGTCCATGACGGCAGGGTACGCGCGCGAGCGGCGCCGGGCAATGCTCCGGACCGGGCGCTCACCGCTCCGCTTCGAGCCGGAGGCACCAGATCGTCCCCGGAGGCGCCGTCGCCGGATGCGGCAGAGCGGAGGCCAGGGCGGCGACCGCCTGCGGCAGCGCCGCGAGTACGGAGAGCACGGGCGCCAGCCCTGCCGCGTCGTCGTAGTCCCGCTCCACGACGAGGAAGGGCAACGGCGCCCATAGGGCGCCCGAGCTGAGGACGGTGGCGGTGTGCCCCGGCGTGAGCGTCATCAGGGTGCCTCGCGCAGTCCGGCGCCCGGCGGCAAGGCTGCTCACGACGTCTCTGCGATCGTGGGCCGGTGTTGGGTGGCGGTCGGCAGTGGCGGGTCCTGTCCGGGGGTCTCCCGCGGGCGCCAGCGGACTCTGGCGCCGCGGAGGCATCCGTTCGGGTAGCATCCCGCGTGCAACGTGCCGGCGACCGGTCCGCACGGGCCGGGAAGGTGAGAGGCGGGGATCAGTATGCGTATCGTGGTGCACGGCCAGCAGGCCTTCGGCAAGGCCGTGCTCGAGGCGCTCCTCGAGCGCGACGATGACATCGTCGCCGTCTACGCGCCACCGGGCGCGCCCGGCGCCAAGGCCGACCCGCTCGTGGAGGCCGCGCTCGCCGCCGGGATACCGGTACTGCGGCCCGCTTCGTTCCACGAGCCGCTGGTGTGGGACGAGTTCCGGGCGCTTGCGCCCGATCTGCAGGTGATGGCCTTCGTCACACTGGTCGTCCCCGAGCAGTTCCTGGCCATCCCCGCGCGCGGCACCATCCAGTACCACCCGTCGCTGCTGCCGAGACACCGCGGGCGCAGCTCCATCAACTGGCCCATCATCAAGGGCGAGACCGAGACTGGGCTGTCCGTCTTCTGGCCCGACGCGGGCCTCGACACCGGTGACGTTCTGCTGCAGAAGCGCACCCCGATCTCGGAGACCGACACTCTAGGATCCGTCTACTTCGACCGTCTCTTCCCGCTGGGCGTCGAGGCCATGCTGGAGGCGGTCGACCTGGTCGCCGGTGGCGAGGCCCCGCGCCTCCCGCAGGACCACGCGCAGGCCACGTACGAGGGGCCGTGCGAGCGACGGAACGCACGCATCGACTGGGGCAGGCCGTGGAAGCAGATTCACGACCTCATCCGCGGCTGCGACCCGGCGCCGGGAGCCTGGACCACCTGCGGCGGCCAGGCCGTGCAGGTCTTCGCGGCCGTGCCGCTGCCCGCCCGCGACTTCTCGGGCCTCGGGGGAGAGGCCGGCGAGGTCGTCGAGGTGTCAGACGACGGCTTCACTGTGGCGTGCCCGGACGGCCGCGTCCGCGTGACGCGCGTGCGTCCGGCAGGCGGCCCCAAATTGCCTGCCGGCGAGTGGGCTTCAGGTGCGGGGCTCTCCGCCGGCGCCCGCCTCGAGTAGCGGCGCATCCCACGCCTCGAGAGAAGTCGCAGAACGGTAGATCGGCCAGGTTGCAGGGGGAGGACTGTCCCGCTCAAGCCACGGAGAGCCCTTGGAGTGGGACCGGTCTGCGCGACGTGCACAGCTCGCAGCCGCAGCCGTCGGCGTGCCGCCAGCCGTGCGCCGGGGCGCGCCACGACGGCACCACGCACGCCCTTCCGCTCGCCTCACGCCGCCAGAAGCTGATGCCGTCGTAGAAGTAGGTGGATGTGCCCGAGTCCTCACCCTGGTTCCAGGCCTCGCACTCAGCGCAG
Source organism: uncultured Thermoleophilia bacterium (assembly GCA_963699725.1). Taxonomy (GTDB): domain Bacteria; phylum Actinomycetota; class Thermoleophilia; order UBA2241; family UBA2241; genus CAIXSE01. Next base: position 80,720 of record CAVOVA010000014.1, on the reverse strand, counting down.
ATGACCTGGCATCTGCTGAATGGCTGACGAGCCACGTTCACTTGCCTCTCTCCCCGCCCGCCGGCGTCTCTCGCGCCGGGCATCTGTGTCCTGTATCGACACTGCATGACCGCTTCTGCCCAGAACATTCGTCGGGGTGCCCGGCGTGTCGCGCGAAGAAGGAGTGAGGCGACAACGGTCATCCGGCGCCCGGGGCCACGCGGCTACGCGAACCAGAGTTGGAGTCTCATCGGATCGCGTTGACGTATGCTGTTTCGGAGTCGGAGATACCGCCGGGAGCATGATGCAGACGACCCCATGGACATGAGCGCCGAGACACGGGGCAGGCCGCCGCGTGGGAGCCTGTCGCAGCAGAAGATCTGCAAGGCCGCGCTGGCCGTGATCGACGCCGAGGGCCTGCCTGCCCTGAACATGCGCCGCCTCGGCGCCGAGCTTGGGGTGGACGCCATGGCCGTGTATCGCCACCTGCCGAACAAGCAGGCGATCCTCGATGGCGTCGTCGATCTCGTACTCGCCGATCTCGCGGACGGCTCGCCCGCAGGGCTTCGCGAACGGGCGCGCACCTTCTTCACCTCGTTGCGAAGCGTGCTCGCCGCGCACCCGAACGCCATCCCGCTGGTCGCGAGTTCGGCGCTGCAGACGGGGGCGGCGAAGGAGAAGGCGTCTCGCCTTCTCGCCGTGTTCGGTCACTCGGGACTGAGTGACGAGCAGGCGCTCGACGCCTTCCACACGCTGGAGAGCTTCACGTTCGGCTACGCGTGGCTCGAGGTCGCCGGCTTCGTCGGCGAGCTGCCGGAGAGCGCGCCCTTCCTGCGGCGCAACATCCCGGCGGGCGCCGGGACCGGCGCCGCATCCCCCGCGGACGGGGGCCGAGACGAGCGCTTCCGGCGCTGCCTCGACGCGGTGCTCGAGGCGCTGCTGCCGGCCTGACCCGCCGGACGCGGCTGTCGAAGCATCCGCCAGATGGTATGTTTACTTAGTAGACTTGGTCGACCCGTCCCGTCGCGAGGGCGGGTCGCTTCCCCGCCGTTCGAGAGGTTGCGCGCATGCATTGGCCGACGCCCCTGCTGTCTCTGAGAGGTCGCATCGCGCTGCGCGTCTCGTCGGCCCCATACCTCACCAAGTGGCTGGTTCTGGGGGTGCTCATCGGCGCCGTCGCCGGGGTGGGGGCGATCGCGTTCGTGACACTGCTGGAGCTCTCGACCCACTTCCTGCTCGGCGTCGTCGGGGGGTACACAGCGCCGTCGCCCGCCAACGAGGGCGGCATCACCGCCGCAGGCCACTTCGCGCGCCCCTGGGCGATCCCGCTCGTCGTCGGTCTGGGCGGGCTGATCTCGGGCCTTCTCGTGTATCGCTTCGCCCCGGAGGCGTCCGGGCACGGGACAGACGCCGCCATCGCAGCTGTCCACAACGACCCCAAGGGGATCCGCCCGAAGACGGCGCTCGTCAAGATGGTCGCGTCGGCGATCACCATCGGGTCCGGGGGCTCGGGCGGTCGCGAGGGTCCGACGGCGCAGATCAGCGCCGGGTTCGCCTCCTTCCTCGCCCGCGGGTTCGGGCTGAGCCAGGACGACGCGCGCATCGCCGTCACCATCGGTATGGGGGCCGGGATCGGCGCCATCTTCCGCACGCCGCTGGGGGGCGCCGTCGTCGGCGCGGAGGTCCTCTACCGTCGCGACTTCGAGACGGCGGCCATCGTGCCGGGACTGATCGCGTCCATCGTCGGTTTCGTCGTCTTCGGCGCCGTCGAGGGGTTCGCGCCGATCTTCGGCTATCACGAGGCTCTGCGCTTCGACCAACCGATCCAGCTCGTGTACTACGCGCTCATCGGCGTCGCCGCCGCCCTCGTCGGTCTGCTCTACGACAAGGCGTTCTGGACGACGCACGACCTCTTCGGACGGTCCCGCTGGCCCCGTTGGCTGCTTCCGGCGGTCGGCGGCCTGCTCGTCGGGTGCATCGCCCTGCTGTTCCCCCAGGTGCTGGGCACCGGCTACGGCTGGGTGCAGCAGATGATGACCCGCCCCGGCCTCATGTCGCTGTCGCTCTGGCTCGTCTTGCTGCTGCCGCTTGCGAAGATCCTGGCCACGAGCCTCTCCATCGGCTCCGGCGGTTCCGGCGGCATCTTCGGCCCCGGGATGGTCATCGGAGCCCTGGTCGGGGCGGGCGTCTGGCGGGTGCTCGAAGCAATCGCGCCGGGGGTCCCGCTCAGCCCCGCCCCCTTCGTCATCGTCGGCATGATGGCCAGCTTCGGCAGTATCGGCCACATTCCCATCGCGACGATGCTCATGGTGGCGGAGATGACGGGCAATCTGTCCCTGCTCGCCCCGGCCATGGTAGCGGTCGGGATCGCCACGCTCATCGTGGGCGACCGCCACATCTACCACTCGCAGCTGGCGTCGCGAGAGGACGCGCCGGCGCACCGTTTCCGCTTCGGCCTGACCCCGGTCGGCGCCCTTCCCCTCGCTACCGTCATGCAGGACCCGCCCCTTGTGCTACAGGCGGACGAGCCCGCGCTCGACGCGCTCGAGCGCGTGGACGCCGCGGGTCTCGAGTCGGCGCCGGTCGTCGGCCGCGACGGCGCGTATCTCGGCATCCTGCCGGCGAGCGCCGAGAGCACAGGCCGGGGCAGGACGGAGACGGCCGGAGACCTGGCCGCGGCCCGCGGCCCGGTGATTCCCGCCGACTCCACGCTCGACACTGCCATCGAGCTGCTCGCCCTCAACCGGGCGACGTGGGCGCCGGTGGTCTCCGCCGACGGGCGCCTCGCCGGCACGGCCACCTCCAAGCGGCTGCTCCGCCACTACACCCGTCTCGTCCATGCTGGGGTGCGACGCCTCGACGCGCTGGCCGGCCGCGGCGCTCTGTTCGAGGGGCGCCTGGCGGCAGATGCCGAGATCGCCGGGATGAGCATCGGCGAGGTCGTGTGGCCGCCCGATACGCTCGTGCTCAGCGTGCGTCGAGGCGAGGAGACGCTCTTCGCCACGCCCGAGATGCGGGTCCGGCGCGACGACGAGCTCGTGGTGGTCACCCGGCCCGAGCACATGGAGGCGCTGGACGGGCTGCTCGGATCGCGCCCGGAGCCCGACGCACGACGCGGAGAACCTCTGCTCTAGGGTGTAGCGTGCGCATGGGGTACACACGAAGCAGCGTGGCGATCACGGAAGGAGGCGGACGATGGCTCTCGTAGTCCTGGACAGCGCCGCCAAGACGTACGGCGCCGGCGGCCTCGCCGTCCACGCGCTGCGGCCGACCGAGCTCAGCATCCCGGCGGGGCAGTTCGTCGTCCTTCTCGGTCCCAGTGGATCGGGCAAGACGACGTTTCTCGACCTCGTCGGGGGGATCGAGCGACCCTCGTCGGGGCGGCTCGTCGTGGATGGGAGCGACCTCGCCACGCTCGGCACCGAGGAGCTCACTCGGTACCGCCGCGAGGAGGTCGGTTTCGTCTTCCAGTTCTTCAACCTCGTACCGACGCTCACCGCGCTCGAGAACGTGGAACTCATGGCGGAGCTGGTGGGGCGCGGCGACGCGAGCCGCACTGCTCTCGAAGAGGTCGGCCTCGGCGACCGCCTCGACCATTTTCCCGGTGCGCTTTCCGGCGGCGAGCAGCAGCGGGTCGCGATCGCTCGGGCCCTCGTCAAGCAGCCCCGCCTGCTGCTGTGCGACGAGCCCACCGGCTCGCTCGATCTGGACACCGGCAGGCAAGTCCTCGAACTGCTGCAGGCCGCCGCCCGTGAAGACCGGACCGTGATCGTCGTGACGCACAACTCGGCGATCGCCGAGGCGGCCGACAGAGTGGTCCGTCTGCGCTCGGGAGCCGTGGTCTCGGACGAGAGAAACGCCGAGCCCGTGCCGGCGAGCGAGGTGGACTGGTGATGGCCGGCGCGTCGTGAGCCTTCTCGCGCGCAAGATGCGCCGTGACGTGCGCGCGCGGCGCGGCCAGTTCGCCGCCGTCGTCGTGACCATCTTCCTCGGCATCGCCCTGTTCGCGCTGTCCTACGACGCCTACGCGAACCTGAAGGCGTCGTACCAGCGCGTGTTCGACATCACGCACTTCGCGGACTTCACGGCGAGCGGCGGCGACACCACGGCGATCCTCGCCGCCGGCAGGGCGCTGCCCGGCGTGTCCACCGCCTACGAGCGCCGCATCGCCGACGTCGCCGTGCGCGTGGGCGATCACAAGCTGCTCGGGCGGCTCGTCGGCCTGCCGGGCGGCGAGCAGCCGCCCGTGGACGGGGTCATCGTGCTGAAGGGCACGTACCTCTCGCCGGACCGCGGCGACGGGGTGCTCGTCGAGAAGCACATGGCCGGGCACTTCGGGCTGCGCCCGGGAGACCGGCTGGAGGCGCTGGGCGCGGCCGGCTGGCGCCCGGTCGTCGTGCTCGGCGAGGCGGCCTCAGCGGAGTACCTCTGGCCGGCCCCCAGCCGTCAGGAGATCCTCGCCTCCCAGAGCGACTTCGGCGTGCTCTTCGTCCCCGACCCCCTCTTGGACGAACTGCCGCCGTCGTCGGTGACGTCGCAGGCGCTGTTCACCTACGCGCCCGGCGCCGACCGCGCCGCCCTCGATGCCCGGCTCGGTGAGACGGCGCGGCAGCAGGGGGCCATCGACGCGTTCACCCAGGCCGATCAGCCCTCCAACGCGGCCTTGAGCGAGGACATCAACGGGTTCGGCGAGATGGCCGTCATGTTCCCGATCCTCTTCCTCGGGGCGGCGGCAATGGCGACGTACATCCTGCTGACCAGGCTGGTGCTCTCACAGCAGGCACAGGTCGGCCTGCTGCTCGCCAACGGGTTCGGGCGCGGTACGGTGTTCCGGCACTACCTCTCGTACGGCCTCTCGGCTGCTCTGGCCGGCGCGATCCCCGGCCTCGTCGCCGGCATCGTGCTGGCGCGCTTCGTCACGAGGCTGTACACGGACGCCGTCTCCGTTCCGATCCACGTCATCCAGTTCCACCCGACCACCGTGATCGTCGGACTCGTCTTCGCCGTTGTCGCGGGCACCCTCTCGACGCTCGCGCCGGCGATGAGGGCCTCTCGGCTCGAGCCCGCCGCGGCGATGCGCGGGCAGATCGGATCCGGCCACGGTGGTCGCAGCCTCGTCGAGCGCATGGTGCCTCCGCTTCGCTCGCTGCCGACGCGCTGGAAGATGGTGCTGCGCGGCGTCGGGCGCAACCGGCGGCGTTCGCTCTCGACCGTCCTCGGCATCGTTCTTGCGGCGACGCTGATCCTCGCCTCCTGGGGCATGCTCGACACGACGACCACGCTCCTGCAGCGTCAGTTCGTGGACATCGAGCGGCAGGACGCCGAGGCGTACTTCGCCGGCGCCGGCGCCGCGGGGGCGACGGCGGCGTCGGCCACGCGCGACGTCGCCGCGGTGGCCGCCGTCCCCGGCGTTGCTCGCGCCGAGGCGCTCGCCGACGTCCCGGCCGCGATCAGGTCGTCGTCGGGCATGTACCGGACCCAGCTCCAGGCCTACGAGCCGGGGACGCAGTTGCACGGCTTCTTCGTCGCCGGCCGCGGACGCGTGTCGCCACCGACGACGGGTCTCTACCTGGGCAGCTCGCTGCGCGACCTGCTCGATCTGTCCGTGGGGGACGAAGTCGCCGTCGAGCTCTCGTCGCTCGGGACGACCGTCCACGAGCGCGTCGCCGGGTTCGTCGACGAGCCGATGGGTACCTATGCCTACCTCTCGCTGCCGCAACTTCGGAGCGCCCTCGGCCCCGGGGCACCGGACCCTGTCAACGCGGCGTTGGTCAGGTTCTCGCCGGGGGCGGACGGCGCGGCCGTGCGCGCCCGCATCGCCGGCCTCCCGGAGGTCGCCGCCGTGGTCGACTCGCGGGCCCTGTACACCGCAGCGCAGTCGTTCATGGGGCTCTTCTACGCCTTCGTCGGCCTGATGGTCGTCCTCGGCGCCGTCATGGCCCTCGCCCTCATCTACACGACGATGTCGGCGAACATCTCGGAGCGCCTTACCGAGCTGGCCTCGCTGCGCGCCGCCGGCATGGGTCGCCGCCAGCTGACGCTGCTCGTCTCCAGTGAGAACCTGCTGCTCACCGTGATCGGCATCGTGCCGGGCCTGGTGATCGGCTACTACGCGGCAGCCGCGTTCATGGCGTCGTTCAGCAGCGACCTCTTCTCGTTCGACCTGGCGCTCCGGCCGTGGACGCCGGCGCTGGTCGCGCTTGCGCTCATCGCGGCGGCGCTGCTCTCGCAGTGGCCGGTGCTGCGCGCCGTCGACCGCATCGACGTCGCCGTCGTCGTGCGCGAGCGGTCGACCTAGGCCCGGTCGAGCGCCGGCGAGGAGCTGCTCACGCGCCGCCGGCGAGGCGCCTGCGGCTCGGAGTCGCGCGCGCCGGCTCAGCGCCGCAGGAGCCGCTCGGTCACGCCGGCGATCGTCTCCTTGCCGTAGCTGGACGTCGGATTGTGGTCGGTGAACACGGCCAGACCGATGCGGACCCGGCGGCGCTCCAGTCGGGCTGCCTCGTTCGCCAGCGTCCACGGGCCGAGCCAGCCCGCCTTGCAGTACACGCGGTAGCCTCGTGGCTCGGCCGTCATGGGGATGCCCCAGCGCTGCCAGGACACGACGTGCGCGAGCAGCCCGTTGGCGAAGCGGCGGTGATGGTCCGGCACGTACCGCTTCATGTCGCGGAAGAAGCGCGCCATGTCGGCCGCGCCCGCACGGCTCACGATCCAGGCCCTGCCGGCGCGGAACGTGCGCATGTGCGCCGTGCGTGCGAGGCGCATGAGGCCCTGTCTGCCGACGCTCCGGTAGACGGCGTCCGCGGCCGCGTTGTCGGAGACGGTGATCATGCGCGTGAGCCTCGCGCGCATCGCGGGTCCGACGGAACGGTGGCGGCGGAGATAGGCCACGAGGAGCATAGCCTTGACGACGCTCGCGGTGATGAACGGCCGCTGCGCGCGGTAGCCGTACAGACGGCCGCGGCTGTCGATGACCGCCACGGCGACGTCCCCGGCGCGCCGGGCCGCCCAGGCGAAGGCGGCGCGCCGGGCGCGGGCCGTGGGCACCAGTGGCGGTAGTGGCGCGAGCACGCGGAGCGCGGCCGGCGTCGCGCTCGCCTCGCCGCGGCCGTCTGCGTCCACCGCGCGGGCGACGAGCACGTAGCGGCCGCGGGGCAGCCGCAGGCGGCCCCTCCAGATGTGCTCGACGCCGACGGCGGTCACTCGGCCGGTGACCAGGCGACGGCGCACCTCGCCGGAGCGCGTGGCCACCAGGAGATCGATCGTCACCGGGCCGCCGGCCGTGTCGTCGGCGCGGTATCTCACCCGCGTCGTGGAGCCGCTGTGCAGGGTCACGGCGCGCGGCACGGTGGTTGTCAGCGTTTCGCTGAGGCCACCGCTGGGGTAGGGCGAGGGCGACGCGACGGCAGCGGGCGTCCGAGCCATCGCCGTCGAGCCCCGCATCATCGTTGCCGCGCCGCCCAGCGCGAGGAGCGCCGCGGCGGCATAGACGAGGGCCGCGCGCAGCTTCCAGGACTGTCCTCCGGCACCCTCCACGACGGCATCATACGCCGCGAGGGAGTCCGCATCGCTGTCAGCGCCCACGCAGTCGCACGCCGTCGGGGTCGTAGAACGGTCGGGCGCCGAGGCGCGCAGGCACCCGCTCGCCGGCGATCTCGATCTCGACGTCGCCGGCGGCGACGATGTGCTCCGCCACGGCCGGCTCTGCCTCGATCGCGGCCAGCCCGACGGCGGCGCCGAGGGTGTGGCCGAAGGCCCCGGACGTGACCCGACCCACGATGCGGCCGTCGTGCACCACCGACTCCCCGTGGTAGAGCTGCGGCTCGGGCTCGGCGAGCAGCACATGCGCGAGCCGCCGTCGCGGCGGGTCGGTCCTGAGTACGACCAGGGCCTCGTGGCCGATGAATCCGCCCGGCTTCTCCATGGCGACGGTGGAGCCGAGGCCGGCCTCGAAGGGCGTGTCCGTGGGACCCATGTCCGCGCCCCAGTGACGATAGCCCTTCTCGGCGCGCAGGCTGTCCAGAGCGTGGTAGCCGGCGTGCCGGAGGCCCAGCCCGGCGCCTGCCTCGAGGAGCTGGTCGTAGAGCGTGGTGAGCGACTCGACCGGGGCGTACAGCTCCCAGCCCAGCTCGCCGGCGAACGAGATCCGCAACGCGAGCGCGGTCGCCCAGCCGACGTCGATCTCCTGCGCGGTCGCGAACGGGAACGCGGCGTCGGAGAGATCGGCGCCGGTGAGCAGAGCCAGGAGCTCCCGCGAGCGCGGGCCGGTCACGGCGAGCGTGCCCAGCCCGGACGTGACGTCGGTCACCACGGCGGCGGGGTCGCCGTAGCGGCGCAGCCAGTGGAGCGTCTTCGCCTGCGCCGCCGTCGGCGCGACCACCAGGAAGAGGTCGTCGGCGAGCCGGGTCACCGTCGCGTCGAGCTCCGTGCCGCCGCGTCCGTTGAGCATCGAGGTGTACACCACCGCTCCCGGCTCCCGGTCGAGGTCGGCGGTGAAGACCCGCTGGACGGCGCCGAGCGCGGCCGTTCCTTCCACGCGCAGCTTGGCGAACGAGGAGAGGTCGAAGAGCGCGACGCCCTCGCGCGCCGCCCGATGCTCCTCGGATGCGGCGCCGAACCAGTTCTGGCGGCCGTACGAGTACTTGTACTCCGGCCGCGAGCCGGCCGGCCCGTACCAGTTGGCCCGCTCCCAGCCGGCCGTCTCTCCGAAGCACGCACCGGCGGCGGAGAGCCGGTCGTAGAGCGGCACGCGCCGCAAGCCGCGCGCCGTGCCGGGCTGCAAGAACGGCCAGTGCATCGCGTACAGGCGCCCGAGCGACTCGCGCGTGCGCTCGAACAGGTAGCCGGCGTTGGCCTGCGCCGGCGAGAAGCGGCGCACGTCGAGTTCCGAGGCGTCGATCGTCGGCGCGCCCTCATCGATCCACTCCGCGAGAGCGCGGCCGACCCCGGGGCCGAAGATGATGCCTTGCGAGTTCATGCCGGCGGCGACGAAGAGCCCCGCTACCTGGGCCGTCTCGCCGAGCAGGAAGTTGGCGTCCGGCGTGAAGCTCTCCGGCGCGTCCAGAAAGTGCGCGAAGCGCGCCTTCACCAGTGCCGGCACACGCCGCCGGGCCTTGGAGAGCGGTAGCTCGAAGTGCGGCAGATCGGGCTCGAACTCCCCGAACGAGAAGTCGTCGGGAATCGACGCCGTTGTCCGCGGGCGCCCGTCGGGCTCGAAGGCGCCGACGAGCAGCCCGCCGCGGTAGTGCCGGATGTAGAAGTAGCCGTCCAGGTCGCGGATGATGGGCAAGTCGCGGCTCGCGCCCTCCACCGGCTCCGTCTGCGCCCAGTAGTGCTCTGCCGCGTGCAGCGGCAGGCGGGTGCCGGCCAATAGGCCTAGGTCACGCGACCAGAGCCCCGCGGCTATCACCGCGACATCGCATGCCACAGGTCCGTGGTCCGTCTCGACGCCGGTGACGCGGCCCTCCTGCAGGCGGAAAGCGGTGACACGGACGCCTTCCACGACGCGCACGCCGAGGTCGAAAGCGGCCTTGGCGGTGGCGTACGCGGCGATGCCGGGGTTGACCGTAGCATCCTCCTCGAAGAGCACGCCGCCGACCAGATCGTCGACGGCGAGGAGGGGCGAGACGGCGGCGATCTCAGCGGGCGACATCCGTCGCGCCGGCAGGCCGTGGTGGTGCGCCATCGTGAGCGCGTAGCCGAGCTCGACCATGCGTTCCGGCGTGCGCGCCACGGAGAGGGAGCCGTTGGGGTGATACCCGATGTCGACGCCGGAGAGCGCCGCGAGACCCTTGTAGAAGTCGCGGCTGTAGCTCGCGAGCTCGGTCTGCGCGTGGGTGCCTCGGGTGCGCGTCATCAGGCCGGCGGCGTGCCAGCTCGTGCCGCTCGAGACCCGGCTACGCTCGAGCACGACGGTGTCGGTCCAGCCCAGCCGGGCGAGGTGGTACGCGACGGAGGCGCCGATGATGCCGCCGCCGATGACGACCGCCCGCGCTCGCGCGGGCGGTCCCTCGGCGGCTCTCGAGTCGAAGTCCGTCGCCGTCGGCGACGCGTCGCGCAGCCGTTCCTCTGAGGCCATGGCCTTCCTCCCCGCAATGCGTTTCTCGGGACCTGTACTACCCCTCATGGACCGGGGCGAAGCGACGGCGTGATCGTGGAGTGGAGCGGTGCGCTATGGCGGATGCCGGCCATCGCGTGAGCGACGCTGGTGACCGCCGATGGGCTGCCCTGCCTCGCCTGTCCCGGGTCTGGTCAACGAAGCAGAGTTATTTGGTCGCTAAAGTAGAAATATCTACAGTTTTGTGCTCTTGTACACATAGGGCTTTAACCTTAGACTGTGCGCGAGGGTCGCCGGGGTGTTGGGGACCGGCCTCGCTCGCGCAGGGAGCCGACAGCACAAGCCCGGGGGTCGCGTCGCGGCCCGCAGTCGTCATGCCCACCGCGCGTCGAGCGCACCGGATCAGCCTCACCTCGCCGGCGTATCGTCACGTCAGCATCGAGCAGCCGAAGGGGGTGCGAGGAACAAGGACCAGTCTGCAGATGTATCAGTTCGGAGGAGCTATGGGGAAACGGATCTCAGTTCTACTTGCGGTCGCCATCGCGGGCATGTTGCTCGTGCCGGCTCTGGCGTCCGCCACGCTCGTCAACGAATACGGCATGCACTACGCGGGCCAGGGCAAGTGCCTGGAATGTCATACTGATGCACAGGCGCTTCACGGCCGCTTCGCCACTGAGGGCGTCTCGCCGGAGACACCGGAGGCCTGGACGGCCTTCCAGTCCGCCGGCAAGATCGAGCCTGTGCTGGGGACCGGCCAGTCCATGTTCGAGGCCGGCGGCAGCTACAGCCTCACCGATCTCGACTGGATCACGCTCGGCGACGCCAGCGAAGTAGGGAACTCGGCCACCGAGTACCTGTTCTTCATGGGCAGCACCGACCCGACCGTGATGCCGTGGAACATCGTCGAGGGCCTCTCGTGGGAGCCCGCACACGGCGGGGAGTGGATGATCAGTGCCGAGGAGGGTCTCTTCGACGAGAGCTACTCGTGCAACCGTTGCCACATGCTTGGCAACACGGTGCCCGGCACCGGCGAGGTCCCGAACCCCGCCGCGACGATCCAGCCGACCGAGTCGACGGCCCGTCAGTGGGCTCGTGACGAGAACGCGACGGTCGATGACTTCATGACCGACGCTTCCGCTTCGATGGCCGGCCTCGGCATCCAGTGCGAGCAGTGCCATGGGACCGGCCAGGAATCCGCCTCTGGTCACATGGGCACGGGCGTCGACGTCTCCACGACGCTGGACGTCCTCGGCCAGTCGCAGGTGTGCGGCCAGTGCCACGGCAGCTTCACCGACGTCGAGGGCACGATGGGCATCTACGGCTACACGGTGAACCTGCCGATGCGCGACTTCGTCGACGTCAACGGCGTCAGCCGTGGCCAGTCCTACACCAAGATCCCGACGGAGGAGGAGTTCGCCCTCGCTCCGGTGGACTACTGGATGTTCCCCAACGGGAGCAACGCCAAGGGCAACCACTACTACTACGACGAGTGGGCCGCTTCGGCGCACTCGTATCGCTCGGCGCTCGCGATGGACGACCCGGACGCCATGGCCTACCAGGCCGCGGGCAACGGTCACTACTCGCCCAACTTCGACCCGAGCTTCACCAACGGCTGCTACAAGTGCCACACGGGTGAAGGCTACCTGCAGACCAAGGGCGACGACCTCGCGGCAGATATCGTCCCGGCCGCCGACACCGTCGGCAAGATGGGCCAGGAGTGCGTGACCTGCCACAACGGTCATCCGTCCGGCGTCGGTGCATCCGACGTCGTCCGCGACCCGGACATGGCCGGCGAGCGTAGCGCCGCGGGCCTCACCGTCGACAACACCAGCATCTGTGAGGACTGCCACAACTGGCAGGTGGAGGTCCAGGGTCAGAAGCCGGACCCGAAGCCGATGGATGACCTGACTGCTCACGGTAGCCCGAGTCACCCGCAGCGTGAGACCCTCCACGGCCGCAGCGCCATGTACGACGTGGCCGATGGCAGCGATTTCATGCCCGGCGCGGTGTGCGAGGACTGCCACATGCCCAAGACCAACAAGGCAGCCACCCGCGTCTCGCACGGCATGAAGCCCATGCTCCCCGGCGACGCCGAGGCGTGGAACGAGATGGCCGGAGCCGGCTACAACGGTGAAGACTCCTGCACCGGCTGTCATCCGAGCCTGTCTCGCAGCCAGCTTCAGGCTGAGATCGACGAGTGGCAGGAAGATGCGACGGCGCAGGCGGCCAAGGTCGCCACGGCGATCGCCAAGGCCAAGACCCGGAGCGAGTTCTCCAGCACCGTGACCACCAAGCCCGGCTACGTGCTCGTCGGCAGGGCTACGTGGAACTACAAGGTGTTCGAGAACGACGCCTCCGAGAGCGTCCACAACCCGACCTACATCATGGCCGGCCTGGTCAAGGCCGAGCAGATGGCGAAGTCGGTCGGCGGCAAGTTCACGCACCGCTCCGCCCCGAGGTGGGTCCGCAAGTACCGCAAGGCCCACGTGTCCGGTCGGGTCGTCAATGGCGACAACTCCCCGGCGGCCGGTGCCAAGATCAAGCTTCTCCGCGGCAACAAGGTGCTCGGGACGACCATGTCCGACGCACAGGGCAACTTTGGGTTCACGTTCAAGGTCGCGAAGAGGACCTGGAAGAATTACAGGTTCAAGTGGGAGCGTTCGGACTCGTCGCACACCAACAAGTACAGCCCGCGCATGACGATCAGGGTCCGCCGCTAGTCGTCGGCACCACGATCGCAAGATACGCCCGGGAGCCCCACGCCGGGTGAAGACAAGGGGGCCGCGGTGGACGTCGTCCACCGCGGCCCCTTAGGCTTGACCGACCGACCAAGCGGGATTGGGGAGCACATGGTACACGCAGTCATTCGCGGCAGCCGGCCGCTTCACCTGATCGGCTTCGTCGTCATCGTCACGGCCTTGACGCTCTTCACAGCGCTGACGCCGCAACCGGCCCACGCCCGCGCTTCCTACATCCACGGCGGCCTCACCCTCGCCGACTGCGAGACCTGTCACGTCAACGCACACACCTGGTGGACGCCGACGAACGAGGCCTGCCTCGGATGTCACGCCGGCTACAAGGTACCCCAGCCGGACCTGACCTGTTGGACGTGCCACGCACCCGGTCAGGACGTGAGCGGGGCACGCAATGATGCGGCGTGCACGTCCGCGTGTCACCTGCCCGACGGGTCGACCGTCACTCACGTGGCCCATCCGGACCGCTCCAGCGCTTGCACCTCATGCCATCCCGTCACGGCATCTCCTTCTGACCCCGCCGGCAGCGCTCATCACTCCATCGCCGCGCCCACGCTCTCCGGACTCACCCCGGGCGCGGGCGTGCCGGGCACCACGGTGACCCTGACCGGCCAGCACCTCGACCGCACTCGGGCCGTCATCTTCAACGGTGTCTGGGCGGCGTTCGTGGTCGACTCGGACACGCAGATCACGGCGCTCGTGCCCGCAGGCGCGACGTCAGGCCTCGTCTCGGTGCTCACGCCGGGCGGCAAGGTCTCGAGCGCGACGGACTTCGTCGTGACCGTCGCCCCCTCACTGAAGCTCAAGGCGAGGCCGACGGGAATCGCCGTCCGCCGGCGCGTCAGGATGATCGGCCTCCTGGCGCCGGTGAGTCTCGGCGGCGCCAAGGTCGCGGTGGTCGTCCAGCGCCGCAAAGCCGGTGTCTGGAGGACGGTGAAGAGGGCGTCTCCCGTCACCACGGCCGCCGGCAACTACGCCTGGTCGTATCGGCCTCTACGAAAGGGCGCTTACCGCGTGCGCGCTTCGATCGGCCAGACGCCCGCGAACACGGCCGCCAGGACGGCGTGGAGAGGCTTCAGGGTCAACTAGCCGTTGCGCCTGCCGCGGCGGGTCGTGACGTGTAGCGCGGGAGGGCGGATCTCAGTCGGCGCCGAGATACGCCTCGCGCACGTGCGGGTCGCGCAGCAGGGCCGACGCCTCGTCGGTGAGCGTGACGCGACCCGTCTCGAGCACGTAGCCGCGGTCGGAGATCTCCAGCGCCACGTGGGCGTTCTGCTCCACCAGCAGGATCGTGGTGCCCTGGGCGTTGATCTCCTTGACGATGGCGAAGATCCTCTCGACCAGCATCGGCGCGAGCCCCATCGACGGCTCGTCGAGCATCAGCAGCTTGGGGCCGGCCATCAGCGCTCGGCCCATGGCGAGCATCTGCTGCTCCCCGCCGGACAGCGTGCCGCCCGGCTGCGATTCGCGCTCCCTGAGGACCGGGAAGAGGTCGAACACGCGCTCGAAGTCGGCGCTGAGGTCTTGGCGCGGCCGCGAGAAGGCGCCCATCTCGAGGTTCTCCCTGACCGACATGCGCGGGAAGATCTTGCGGCCTTCGGGGGCCTGAGAGAGTCCGCGGGTGACGACCTCGTAGGCCGGTACGCCGGCGAGGGCCTGGCCCGCGTAGTTGATGGTGCCGCTGCGCGGGCGCAGGAGACCCGAGATCGCGTTCAGCGTCGTGGTCTTGCCCGCGCCGTTCGCGCCGATGAGGGTCACGATCTCGCCCTCTCGGATCTCGAGCGACACGCCTTTGATCGCCTCGATGTTGCCGTAGAACACATGGAGGTCGCGGACCTCGAGGAGCGCGCCGGACATCGCGGAGGCCGCCGCCGCGGAGGTCATGCTGCGCCCTTCCCCAGATACGCCTCGATCACCTTGGGATCGCTGCGGACCATGTCCGGCGGACCTTCGGCGATCTTCTCGCCGTGGTCCAGGACCACGATGCGGTCCGAGGTGCCCATGACGACCTTCATGTCGTGCTCGATCAGGATGATGGTCATGCCCTCCTCGCGGATCCGGCGGATCAGGCCCATGAGGGCGGAGGTCTCCTGCGGGTTCATACCCGCCGCCGGCTCGTCGAGGAACAGCACCGTCGGCTCGGTGGCGAGCGCGCGCGCGATCTCGAGCCGCCGCTGGGAGCCGTAGGGCAGGTTCTTGGCGATCTCCCCCGCATGCCCTGCAAGGCCGACGTATTCGATCAGCCCCATGCACTTGTCACGGATGGCTTGCTCGGCTCGCATCGCGCCGGGCGTCCGCGCGATGATGCGCAGCATACTGGTGTGCGATCGGCAGTGCTGGCCGACCATCACGTTCTCGAGCGCCGTCATCTCATTGAAGAGGCGGATGTTCTGGAAGGTGCGCGCGATGCCGAGCTTGGTCACCTTGGAGGGGAGCATCCCGGCGATGTCATGACCGAGAAAGCGGATGGTCCCCGAGGTGGGCGGATAGACGCCGGTGATGGCGTTGAAGAGGGTCGTCTTGCCGGCCCCGTTGGGACCGATGAGGCCGACGATCTCGTTCTCGCCCGCGTGGAAGTCGACCTTGTTGACGGCGACGAGGCCGCCGAACGACTTGACCAGCTGGGTCGTCTCGAGCACGCGCTCGGCGCGCGCGGTGGTCGCCGGGCCCGCGCTCGTGGCGGTGTCGCTAACGGCTGGCATCAGACCAAACCTGGCGTTCGTGGTCCGCCTCGTCCTTGCTGCCCGGCCGCATCTCGAGCCTCACGCGCAGCGACCCGAGCAGGCCCTGCGGGCGGAACACCATGAGGAGCACGAGGACGAGCCCCAGGGCGATCCCACGCGTCTCGGGGTGGGCCTGCACGAACGGAAAATCGCGCAGCCACTCCTGCAGACCCATCCAGACGATCGCACCGAGGACGGGGCCGGCGATGTTGCCCATGCCGCCGAGGACGACCAGGCTCAGGATGAGGAACGACTCCATGAGCATGAAACTGCTCGGCGAGATGTAGTTGAGGTAGTGGCCGAAGAACACGCCCATGGCGCCTGCGAAGAAGGCTCCGGTGGCGTACGAGAGCAGCTTGTATCGCGAGGTGTGGATGCCCATGGCTTCGGCCGCCACCTCGTCCTCGCGGATGGCCGTCCAGGCGCGACCGATGCGCGAGCGCACGATGCGCGAGATCGTCCACAGCGAGAGCAGCGCCAGGGCGAGGCCCAGGAAGTAGAGGCTCTTCTGAGTGGTGAGCTCGAAGCCGAAAAACGCCGGCTTGGGGATGCCGGAGATGCCCGACGGCCCGCGCGTGAGCCCGACCCAGTTGAGCGCCAGGATACGGATGATCTCGCCGAAGCCGAGGGTCATGATCGCGAGGTAGTCGCCGCGAACACGCAGGGTCGGGTAGCCGATGAGCACGCCGGCGACCGCAGCCATCAGGCCGCCGACGACGAAGTTGATCCAGGTGAGCCACCAGTAGGCGTCGATGTCGACGCCGAACTTCACCTTCAGGACGTTGTTGAAGATGATCGCCGTGTAGTAGGCCCCGATCGCGTAGAAGGCCACATAGCCGAGGTCCAGCAGACCCGTGAAGCCGACGACGATGTTGAGACCGGAGGCCAGCACGATGTAGATGACGACGACGGTCATCAGCGTGATCCAGCGGTTGGACCCGACCACGAACGGAAGGATCACGGCGACGGCGAGCAGTACGGCCAGAAGGATGCGCTGGGACTTCGTGGACCCGTTGCCGACGAGCGCCGACGCGATGGGGTTGAGCTTGGTACGGTAGCCGCCCGGGCCGGCGTTCTGGCCGTCGGTCTCGTTGTTCTGCGGATTGCCGGTCATGCTAGGCCTTCTGCGACACGGTGGAGCCGAGCAGGCCGGACGGCCTGAACGACAGGATGAGGATCAGGATCACGAAGGCGATCGCATCGCGATACTGCGAGCCCATGGGCAGGTAGGCCGAGCCGAGGGCCTCGACGACGCCGAGGAGGAGGCCGCCGAGGAAGGCGCCGGGGATGTTGCCGATGCCGCCGAGCACCGCGGCGATGAAGGCCTTGAGGCCGGGGTTGAACCCCATCAGCGGCCACGCGGCGTGGTACACGCCCCCATAGAGGCCGCCGGCCAGTGCGCCCATCGCCGAACCGATGAGAAAGGTGAGCGCGATGACCTTGTTCACGTTGACGCCCATGAGGGCCGACGTGTTCTTGTCCTGGGCGGAGGCGCGCATCGCGCGTCCCATGCGTGTGCGCCGCACGTAGAGATTGAGGAGCAGCATGGCCGTCACGGTGACCACGACCACGAAGACCTGGAAGTAGGTGATCTGGACATCCCCCAGCACGAACGCCTTGGGAGCCCCGGCCGCGGTGGTGAACAGCGGGATGTCGGGAAACGGGACCTGCTGCGATCCGAAGATGGCCTGGGCGACGTTCTGAAGCAGGATCGAGACCCCGATCGCCGAGATGAGCGCCGCCAGGCGGGGGGCGTTGCGGAGGGGCCGGTACGCCAGCCGCTCGATGATCACGCCCATGACGGCGACCACTGCCATCGCGATGAGGATCGCGAGGAAGAAACTGAGGCCGGGCATCGGGACCGTGGCGCCGAAGAGGGAGATCTCCGGGACCATCATCATGATGGTGATGAAGGCGCCGAACATGAACAGCTCGCCGAAGGCGAAGTTGATCAGCTCGATGATGCCGTACACCATCGTGTAGCCGACGGCTATGAGGGCGTACAGGCAGCCGATCATCAGGCCGTTGACGAGCTGTTGACCGAGTTCGCTCACGTGGTCCTCGGGTCCGCAGGGTCAGTGCTGCGCGTCGGCGCGGGGAGGGGCGAGTGGCGGTGTGCCACCCGCCCCTCCTCAGCCTTGATGCGGGGTCGCTACTCCGTCGGCTGCTGTGGAGCGGTGGCCAGGGCGCCGTCCTGCACCACGACGATCTGCAGCGGCTTGATGACGTCACCGTTCTCGTCGAACGTGACCGCGCCTGAGATGCCCTCATACGTGCCGATGCTGCCGAGCGCGTCGTTGATGGCGGTGCGGTCGTTGCTGCCGGCGTTCTCGGCTGCCTTGGCGGCCAGCATGATCACGTCGTAGGAGTTGGCCGCGAACCAGTCGGGGTTGGCCCCATCGTTGGCGGCCTTGTAGGCGTCCACGAACTTCTGGACCGCCGGGTCGTCCTTCGTGTAGTCGAAGAAGGTGGAGACCAGCATGCCCTCGACCGCGGCGCCGCCCAGCTTGGGCAGCTCGTCGGAGGCGTAGCCGTCAGAACCCAGCATCTGGACGTCCATGCCGAGTTCCCGGGCCTGCTGGGCGATCTTCGAGCCCTCAGGATAGTACCCGGAGAGGAACAGAAGGTCCGGACCGGCGCCCTTGAGCTTGGTGAGCTGGGCCTTGAAGTCGGTGTCGCCGGTCGCGTACTGCTCTTTGCCTACTACGGTGCCCTGTGCGGTCTTGACCGCCGCCTCGTAGGCGTCGGCGAGTCCGCGGCCGTAGTCGGAGTTGTCGTACATGATGGCGATCTTCTTGCTGCCCAGCGTATAGACGCTGTAGTTGGCCAGCCCCTCGCCCTGCACCGCGTCGGTCATGCAGACACGCCAGATGTAGGCGCCCAGAGTGGTGATGTCCGGGTTGGTCGCCGACGGCGAGATCATGGGCAGGCCGGCGGACTCGTACTTGGCGCCGGCGGCGATGGTGGCGCCGGAGAACATGTGCCCATCGACGACGACGATCGAGGTGTCGTCGATGAACTTCTGGGCCACGAGCACCGCCTGCTTCGGGTCGCCGAGGTCGTCGCCGAGCTCTGTCGAGACCTGACCGCCGTTGACCCCGCCGGCGTCGTTGAGCTCGGCCATGGCGATGTCGGCGCCCGCCTTGTGAGACGCGCCGTAGGTGGCGTAGTCGCCGGTGAAGGGTGCGGCGAGGCCGACCTTGAACGGCGCGCCGCCCGTGTCGCCGCCACCGTCGTCACTGCCTCCGCAGGCGGCGATAGCCACCGCCCCGAGCGAGAGCGCCAACACCGTGATCAGCGCGACTACGAGCCTCTTGCTGGTCTTGTTCACAGTTTCCTCCCCAAGTGAATGAACGACACGCCCGGACTACGTGACGCACGCGGCCGGAGCAGCGAGCAGTCCGGCAGTCGTTAGGGGCGCAGTCTAGAGGTGATATGAGCGGACCGTCAAGAGTCGGCGCTCAAAGCAGGGAGGATCATCAAGGGCCGCCCGCCCGTCGGCCTCACCCGGTTGACCAGCGTCAAGACTCGCCGCCGGGCGTTGCGGGGATCTCTGACGTGACCGATCCCGGCCCGCTGCGGCCGCTCCCGACGAACGGAGACCCCATGCAGACCATCACCGCCGACCAGATCCCCGTGGCCGACAACCCGCACGGCGTGGACGTGCGGCACCTCTACTCGACGCCGCACGTCGTCGTCAGTCAGATCACCCTGGAGCCGGGCGAGGTGGTCAAGCCGCACAAGGCGCCGGTGGATGCGCACTTCTACGTCCTCGAGGGGACGCCGATCGTGGAGATCGCGGGGGAGTCCGTGACGGCGGGGCCGGACACGCTGGTCCCCAGCGCCGCCGGCCACCTGCACGCGATTCGCAACGAGAGCGCTGCCCGCGTACGCTTCCTCGTGGTGAAGACACCGAATCCGCAGGCCTGAGCCCTGGACGCAGGTGGCGCGGGAGAGCTACGTTGCGGTCGGCGGGGACGGTCGGCGCAGTCCCGCCGCCCGCGCCACCGTCAGCTCACTGAGCCGACAGGCTGACGGCGACCAGCGCCAGGCCCATCTCCTCCTCCGCCGTGCGGATGCGCGTGAGCTGGTCGTCGTCGGCCTCGGCCGCCGGCGCCTGCAGCTGCGGCCCCATCTCCTCCATCATCTTCTGCAGCCTCTCCTCGCGCGCCGGGTCGAGCGACCGGCACGAGAAGGCCACGATGGTGAGGCCGAGGTCGTTCTCAAGGGATTGGATGCGTTCGAGGTCCTCGCCTTCGAGCTTCCTCGCGATCTCGCAGATCATCGTCCGCCACCTCCCGGGTGTCCGCCATTGGGGACAGTGTACCCGCGCGGCGCGCCGGGGAGGCGCGATGCCGGGCGCGATGGTCAGCCGACGGGGACGTCGGCGGAGGCTTCCTCTGGGAGGTCGAGCAGCACACGCTGGCCACGGGTGCGCCGTGAGACGACGACGAACAGCAGCAGGGCGGCCACCCCCGACAGGGCGATCTCCAGCGCCATCGGGGGGACTCTCACCGAGCCGCCGAGCGCGATCAGGGGCGTAGCCAGCGCGCCGAACCCGAGGCGCAGGGTGCCGAAGTAGGCCGCCGCGGAACCGGCGACTTCAGGGTGCAGGGAGAGTGCCAGCGCCGTCGAGTTCGGAAAGATGAAGCCCAGACTCGTCACGAGGACGAAGAACGGCACGGCCAAGGCCCAGATCCCGAGTCCTCCGACCAGCACGACCGCGAGGACGGCGACGCCGGCGAGGGCGTTCGCCGCGAGGGCGATCGCGAGCAGCCCTCGGGGGAGAACCGGGCCAGCAGCCGGTGGTTGACCTGGCTGGCTGCCAGCATGCCGACGGCGTTCATCGCGAACAGCAAGCTGTAGGTCGTCGCCGAAAGGCCGTAGACCTCCTGGTAGACGAACGATGAGCCCGTCAGGTACGCGAAGAACGCGATGAAGACGAGGGCGCTGGTGATGGTGTAGCCCATGAAGTCGACATCGCGCGTCAGCATGGCCATGGCGCGAAGCGCGGGGCGCACGCCACTCGACGAGCGCCCTTCCAAGGGCAGGCTTTCGGGCAGCCCGATGGCGACGCTCGCGGTGAGGATCAGGCCGATCACTGTCAGCGCGACGAACGGTCCGCGCCAGCCTGACAGGATGAGCAGTTGGGCCCCGATGATCGGAGCCACGATCGGCGCCACGCCGCCGATGATGGCCACGCGAGAGAAGAGACGCGCGGCCTCGCGCCCTCGGGCGTAGTCGGTGATGACGGCGCTTGGGATGGCAAGGCCGAACGCTCCGGCGACGCCCTGGACGAAGCGCGTGACGATGAGCACCTCCACCGACGGCGCGACGACGCAGACCAGCGCCGACGCTGTGAACACCACCAGGCCGGCGAGCAAGGTCGGTCGCCGGCCGTAGCTGTCGCTGAGGGGGCCGGCGAGCAGCTGGCCGAGGGCGAGCCCGATGAGGAAGGTGGTGACGCTGAGCGCGACCGCCTGCGCCGAGGCGCCGAGGTCGCCGGCCGCCGCCGGCATGGCCGGCAGGTAGAGGTCGGTCGAGAAGGACCCGATCGTCCACAGGCCGCCCAGGATCAGGATGATGGCGGCTCGGTGTCGCGCGGACAACGCGCCGAGTTGCGGGGGCTGGTGCACAGCGGGCACACTACCGCGCCGCGTCTCCGGTCACCAGCTGGAGGACCTCGCGAGCGGGTAGAGTCTGTACGCATGCGGCACGATCGACCGCGATGAAAGGAGCGCCACGTGCGGATCCTCTACGGTGTGGCGGGCGAGGGCATGGGTCACGCCACGCGCTCGCACGCCTTCCTCGCCGATATCGTCGGCGAGCACGACGTGCTCATCGTCGCCTCCGGACGGGCCCACGACTATCTGGCGCAGCACTTCCCGCAGGTGCGCGAGATCCTTGGGTTCTCGCTCTCGTATGAGGACAACGCCATCCGGCGCTGGGAGACGGTGGTCACCAACCTGCGCGGCGCCATGAGCGGCTGGCCGGCGCAGGTGCGGAGCTTCTACCAGATCGCGCGCGACTTCGAGCCGGACGTCGTGGTGAGCGACTTCGAGTCGTTCGTGCTCACGGTCGCGCGCCGTGAGCGCGTGCCGGCGATCAGCGTCGACAACATCATGATGCTCGACCGCTGCCGCCACGACGAGGGCATCATCGGCGACGAGACGCTCGACTTCGAGCTGGCGCGGCAGATCGCGCGGACGAAGGCCGCGGGCCTGCGTCACGCGATCGTGCCCACGTTCTTCCGCCCGCCGCTGCGGCGCACGGCGACGACGCTGGTCGCGCCGGTGCTGCGGGAGGCGGTGCTCGCCGCCGAGGCGGAGCAAGGCGAGCACCTCCTCGTGTATCAGACTGCGGCCGGCAGCGAGACCCTGGTCCGGGCGCTACACGAGACCGGGTTGCCCTGCCGGCTCTACGGCGTGCGCCGTGACCTCGAGGAGGACCTCGTCGTCGGCGAGCTCGTCTACCGGCCGTTCAGCGAAACGGTCTTTCTCGACGACCTGCGGACCGCCCGGGCCGCTATCGCCGGCGGTGGCTTCTCGCTGCTCTCGGAGTGCGTGTATCTGCACAAGCCGGCGCTCTCGATCCCGGTCACCGGGCAGTTCGAGCAGACGCTCAACGCGCGCTACCTTGCGCGACTCGGGTACGGCGAGTACGCGGAGGCGCCGACGCCGGAGGCGATCGGCGCCTTTCTCGAGCGTCTGCCGCAACACGAGCGCGCTCTCGAGGACTATGCGCAGGACGGCAACGAGGAGGCGCTCGCCGCGCTCCGCGAGCAGCTCGCCCTGGTAGCCCTCGAGCGCGTGGCACGCGGCCGTCGCCCGCCGCGATCGTCGCAGCCACGCCGGGGACGCTCGCCGGAGGCATCCGAGTGACGCTCGCCGCATCCGCATCGCTCGAGGCCGTCGCGTGACGCTTGCCGTCGCCGCACCGCTCCTCTGCGCGCTCGCCGTGGCGATGGCCGCCGTCGAGATCGAGATCGAGGGACCCTACGGCTGGGCCGAGAGACTGCCGACGCCGTACCGCGTGAGCGGCCCACTGGCGCGGTTGTTCGGTCTCATCCTCGGCGGCAAGCCGCTCACCGGATACAACCTGCTGTTGTTCGCGGCGACGCTCGTCGCATTTCACCTGCCGTTCGCCTTCGGCGCCCCGTGGACGGCGGCGAGGGAACTCGCGCTGCTCGCCGCCTGGATCGCCTGGAGCGCCGTGTGGGACTTCCTCTGGTTCCTGCTCAACCCGGCCTACGGCTGGCGTCGCTTCCGGCCGGGCAACGTCTGGTGGCACAGGCGCTGGCTGTGGCGGCTGCCGCTCGACTACTGGGTCGCCGGCGTCGCATCGCTCCTGCTGGCGCTGGCCGCACAGCTCGTCGCCGACGGAGCGCCGGGGGGGGCGGCGTCCGCCGGCGCTCCCGGGCCTCTGGCGGCGCAGGCGCTGCTCCTCGCCGCCTTCGCCGCCCTCGCCGTCGCCGCGGGCCTCCTCTCACCGCTCTACCGGCGGCTCTACGCGCGGACGCACGCGGCTGCGTTCGACGAGCGCGGCCGTGTGCCCATCATGCCGCCTCCGGGCGAAGCTCCGCCCGCCCTCGGCCGGCACAAGGACGGCTGAACTCCCGGCGAGGGTGCCTGAGACGAACGGCGCCGTCCCCCGCCCTCGCGCGACCGGTGTACGCTGCGAGGCACCACCCGCTCGCGAGGAGGCTGACATGACCGGGACCACAGGCTCGACGGACAGGTCGGTGATCGTCATCGGCGCAGGCATCGCCGGCCTGAGCATGGGCTGCTACGCGCAGATGAACGGCTACCGCAGCCGCATCTTCGAGATGCACGACGATCCCGGCGGGCTGTGTACCGCCTGGGAGCGCAAGGGCTACACGATCGACTACTGCATCCACTGGCTCACCGGTTCCAAGCCGGGCGGGAGCATGTACCGCCTGTGGCAGGAGATCGGGCTCATCCGGGGTCGCGACATCGTCGACCTCGAGGAGTTCTACCGCTACGAGGGCGAGGACGGCCGCACGGTCGTCATCTCGCGCGACATCGACAAGACGGAGGCGGACCTCTGCGCGCTCTCGCCGGCGGACGCGCCGCTGGTCAAGGAGTTCTTCGCAGCGGCGCGCAAGCTCTCCGGCAAGGACATGATGGCCGATTCGCCGCCACGAGAGCTCATGGGGCCAACGGCGATGGCCCGGCTGCTGCCGCGCATGGCTCCGTACATCATGCCGATGCGGAAGTGGGGCAAGGTGACGATGAACGAGGTCGCCGCGCGCTTCCACGACCCGCTGCTCGCGGCGGCCTTCCGCGCCATGTGGCCACCGGAGAGCTCCGCCTTCTTCATGATCATGACCTTCGCCTGGCTGCACGAGGGCTCCGCCGGCTACCCGATCGGCGGCTCGCTGCCACTGGCGAAGAACGTCGAGCGCCGCTACATGGATCTCGGCGGCGAGGTGCGGTACGGCGCGCGCGTGGCGGAGATCCTCGTCGAGAGCGCCCGCGCCGTCGGCGTACGTCTCGAGGACGGCACCGAGGAGCGTGCCGGCGCCGTGGTCTCTGCCGCCGACGGCCACGCCACGATCTTCGGCATGCTCGGCGGCCACTACCTCGGCGACGAGCATCGCCGCCTGTACGAGGCGCCCGCGCCGCCCGTCTTCCCGTCCATCCTCTTCGTCGGCGTGGGCGTCGACGATCCGTTCGACGGGCTGCCCCGGATGATCACGGGCATGGATCTGCCCATGCCCGAGCCGCTCGAAGCGGGCGGCCGCACGTATCGCCGGCTGGGCGTGCGCGTGCACAACTTCGACCGCTCGCTCGCGCCCGAGGGTAAGACGGCCGTCACCTGCATCCTCGAGGCGGACGAGACGTACTGGTCGGGGCTGCGCGAGTCGGACCGCGAGCGCTACAGGGCTGAGAAGCAGCGCGTCGCGGACGCCGTCGTCGCCACGCTCGACCACCGCTGGCCGGGGCTGGCCGCCAAGGTCGAGATGACCGACGTGAGCACGCCGGCGACGCTCGTGCGCTACACCGGGAACTGGCGCGGCAGCTTCGAAGGCTGGCTGCCGACGCCGGAGTGGCAGCTCAAGAACGTGCCGCCGACGTTGCCCGGCCTGGGCAGGTTCTGGATGGCGGGGCAGTGGGTGGCTCCTGGGGGCGGACTGCCCACCGGGCCGATGACGGCCCGCCAGGTGCAGCAGCTGATCTGCAAGGCCGACGGAGCGCGGTTCCGCACGACCCTCGCCTGAGAACTCACCGCGACTGAGCCGGACGCGCCGCCGGTCAACTCTGTGCGCCCAGCCCCTCGAACTTCTCTCGCAGGCGGCGCTGGTGCTTCTCTGTCTGCTCGCGCAGCGTCTCGACGACCTTCGTGACCTCTGGCGGGTCGCCGTCATACGCGACGAGGATCTGCGACTCGATGAGCGAGTCCTCCAGCTTCAGTGCCACGCGGAACGCCTCCTGGAGGGGGAAGCCGGCGACCGGCGCGACCTGCGCGAGGTTCCTGAGTCGCGCCGTGTCGGCCTGGACCTCGGCCAAGTCATACTCGCGGTTGTCGACGAAAGCGGCGAGGTCGTCGGTCCGTCCCGACAGCGAGCGGAGCAGGGCGCCGTGGCCGTGCTCGTCGCGCGCAAGGGCAGTCCACAGGTCCTCGACCGCCGGGTACTCCTTCGCGTAGGCGGAATAGAGGGCGCTCATCGCTTCTTCGTGCTCCGCCAGTGCCACGACTACGTCGCGCGGATTGTCCGTCGCTGCCATCGGGCTACCTCCATGCATGGGTGGTGACGGGGTTTGAGGGCCGTCTTCCCGTGTCTCGTCCGGCTCAATCACGGGGTCGCCGCTTTCCACGATGTGGTCAGCATGACCGTTCCGCGGAACGGTCCGAGCTCTTGACACGCTCCGCCGCGGCCTGTAGGCACCCTCTGTGAACGTACCTCCGGACCCCACGCCAGCCAGCGGGGAGGGCCGCGGCATGAGCCGCGGCCTGATCCTGCTCTTCGCCGTCGCGACGGGTCAGGCCGTCGCCAGCAACTACCTTGCCCAGCCGCTGCTCGATACGATCCGCGACCGCTACGGGGTGACGGCGGCGGTCGCAGGACTCATCGTCACGACCGCCCAGATCGGCTACGCGGCAGGCCTGATCCTCCTGCTCCCGCTCGGCGACCTGTTCGAGCGCCGTCGCTTGATCGTGACGCTGGCCGCGATCACCGTGGCCGGCCTTGCGGCGGCGGCTGCGGCGCCGTCCATCGGCTTCTTCATCGCCGCCGCCGGCGTCATCGGCGTCACTTCCGTGATGGCGCAGATCCTCGTGCCGTTCGCGGCGACGCTCTCTACGGAGGCAGAGCGCGGCCGCGTCATCGGCTCCGTGATGAGTGGCCTCCTCCTCGGCATCCTGCTGGCGCGCACCTTCTCCGGCCTCGTGGCCGAGGCCGCCGGCTGGCGCGCCGTGTACATCCTTGCGGCCGTCCTCATGGCCGCCCAGGCCGTGCTCCTCTACGTCAAGCTGCCGCGCTACCGCGAGTCCGTCGGCCTCTCGTACCCGAAGTTGCTCGCCTCCGTCGTCGAGATCGCGCGCGCGGAGCCGGTCCTGCGCCGGCGCGCTCTGTACGGAGCGTTCTCCTTCGCGGGGTTCAGTGTGCTGTGGACGACCCTCGCCTTCCTCCTCGCCGGCCCTCGGTATGGGTTCGGCGACGGCGTGATCGGTCTCTTCGGCCTCGTCGGCGCGGCCGGCGCGCTCACCGCCACCGTCGTCGGCCGCTTCACCGACCGCGGCTGGGCGTACTGGCTCACCGGCGGCTCCGCCGGCCTGATGTTCGCCGGTTTCGGACTCCTGTGGCTCGGCGGCGAGTCCCTTGCCGCGCTCCTCGCCGGCATCGTGGTCCTGGACGTCGGCACGACCGGCGTCCACATCAGCAACCAGAGCGAGATCTACCGGCTGCGACCGGCGGCGCGCAACCGGATCAACGCGTTCTACATGACGTCGTGCTTCGTGGGGGCGGCCGCCGGCTCCGCCATGGCGGCCCTCATCTACGACCACTGGGGCTGGACCGGGTCCTGCGTGCTCGGCATCCTGATCGCCGTGGGCGCCGTCGCCCGCTGGGCGACCGACCGCGAGCGCCCGCTCGCCGAGAAGGACCCGGTCTGCGAAGCGCCGCCTCCTGCATGACCGCCGGCCGAGACTTGACCGGGTGCCGCGACGCGACCCGCAGCCATCCATCAACGTAGGAAGGGACCCGGCATGAGATTCATCGATGCGCACCTGCACACCGACATGATCGAGGACGTGCAGCTCCAGAAGCTCGTGATGATGGGCATGGAGGCGGCCGTCATCCCCAGCCCGCACATGTTCGTCGGCACGCACGACGCCGACACGGTGCTGCTCCTCTGGGAGCGCTTCCTCACGATGGAGACGACGACCGCGAAGACGCTCGGCTACGAGGCATACACGTCGATCTCGATACCGTTCTTCGGCGTGAGCCGCGCCGACGCCGAGAAGTGCCTCGAGCGTATGCCCGAGTTCCTCGCGCACGAGCGCGTCGTGGCGATGGGCGAGATCGGTCTCGACTGCGGCACCGGATTCGAGGAGTGGCTGTTTCGCGAGCACCTGCGTCTGGCCAAGGAGCACGACCTGCCGGTGATCCTGCACACGCCGATCCGCCTCGCGCCGCAGGGTCCCACGGTCACCCCGCGCGTGTTCGAGATCGTCAAGGAAGAGGGCTACCCGGTGGAGCGCTGCGTGTTCGACCACGCCGGCGAGGAGACCATGGAGTTCCGCATGAGCACCGGCGGCATGGTCGGACTCTCCATCTGCTGGGACAAGATGCCGCCCGAGGCCGCCGCGCGGATCGTCATCGACCATCCTGACTGGCGCGACCGGCTCATCATCAACTCCGAGCTCGGCGGCATGGGCAACGACTACTTCATGGTGCCGCGCGTGATCCTGGCCATGAAGCTCATGGGCCTCGACAAGGAGACCATCGACCAGGTCTGCTTCCGGACGCCGCGCGACTTCTTCGCCCTGCCGGTGGACTGAGCTCTCGCGTGGCATGACCTCCCGTCGACGAGCGCGGCGACGCGGCGGTTGTGCCGCGGGCCGAGGGGGAACCTGTCTGCAAGAGGCGGTTGTCCGGAGCGGCAGCGCCGTTGTCTTGGAGGTCGTCATGAAGAATCCCGAGGTCGACGAGTGGTTCGCCGGCAGCGACAACCCGCAGCGAGAACTGATGCTCTTCGTGCGCGGGATGATCCTCGAGTCAGACGAGCGCATCGAGGAGTCCATCAAGTGGAAGAGCCCGACCTTCTCGTACAAGGGCAACATCGCGAGCTACAATCCCCGTGCGAAGAAGCACGTCAGCCTGATGTTCCACTCGGGGGCGAGCATCCCCGGTGATTTCCCGCATCTGGAAGGCAGCGGCGACGTCGCGCGTGTCCTCAAAGTCGAGGGCCTCGCCCAGGCCGAGGAACTCAGGGACGAGCTCAAGGCCATCTTCACGGCGTGGTGCGAGATGAAGGACGCCGCCGGTCGTCGCTGACGACTTCGAGCGGTAGGGGCCACCGGGAGACGCAGCGCGCGGGCCCGGCGGTGGCGCTGCGCCACCGCCGGGCCCGTAGGGCTTCGAGCTTGGGGCCTCTCGCCGGAGCCGGCCTACATCCGCTCGACGAGCGAGCCGCGTCCTTCGGCGACGAAGTACGCCGCGCTGATGGTCGCGATCGTGAACGGCACGGCGAGGATCGCCAGCGGTCCGTCGGCGACCGCGTTCAGCGCGATGAGCACGACCGTCAGCGCCAGGTGCTCCCAGAAGCCGTTGTCGACCACCAGGTGGTAGCTCGCGGCCATCGCGTCGTAGATGCCCATCTTGCGATCGACCATCAACGGGATCACGTACAGCCAGATCGTCGCGAGCAGCACGCCGCCGATGATGGTGAGCGAGGCGAGCCCGATCAGCACGACCAGCACGATGGCGGCGCCGAGGAAGCTCCAGAAGCGGTCCATGCAGGAGAACACGTCGCCGATCTCGGCCCGGCGCCCGTCGCGGATGCGGCCGGCGACCATGGAGTACAGCCCCGCAAACAGCGGACCCGCGAGGATGCCGAGGGTCACGATTGACAGGATGCCGGCGATCAGGCCGCCGACCAGCAGCGGGACGATGTCGGCGGTGAAGGCGTTCCAGCCGCCCTTGAAGGAGAGGCCGACGTCGAGACGCGGCTTTGGCAGCGACGGTGCGGCTTCGATGGTCGTCATGGTGGGTTCCTTTCCCCTCGGTTGCGTTGACCTGAGAAGAGCCTACGGCGACGACCCCGCGTCGTCGTCACCCGGCGGGCTGAATCAGGGGTCAACTGCGGGAGGAACCTGGGCGGCGGTCGGGTGCCCCTGCGGGGGGACGCGGCCGGCGCGGGAGAGAGACGCCGCTAGGGGACCAACACGAGCTTGCCGAGCGCAGGCCGTTCCATGAGCAGGCGGTGGGCCCGTGGCGCTTCCGCGAGCGGCAGCTCGCGTCCGACCACGGGCTTCAGCACTCCGCTCCGCAGCCCGGCGTCCACGGCCGCACGCGCCGCGGCGAGCTCGCGCGGGCTCGCGTTGGGCAGCCGCATCCCCAGGACGGCGCCCTCGCTGTTCATGAGGTCGCGGGCGTCGACCTCCACGGGTCCGCGGCTGCCGACGACGATGACGCGGCCACGGGGCGCCAGGGCCTTGAGGTCCGCCCCGAGGTTCGCGTTGGCGAGGAACTCGACGATGAGGTCGAACCCGCGGCCGCCGGCCAAGGCAAGCGCCGCCTCGAGGTGATCCGGGTCGCGGTGGTCGAGCACGCGCACGTCGCCTTGCGCCGCGACCAGGTCGCTGCCCGCTTCGCTGCCGGCGGTGCCGATGATGTCGAGACCGGCGGCCACGGCCAGCTGGACGGTCGCGAGACCCACACCTCCGGAGGCGCCGTGGATCAAGACGCGTTCGCCGGCGGTGGCGGCGGCGCGCTGGAACAGCGCGCGGTACGCGGTTGCGTAGGCGACGCCGAGGGCCGCGCCCTGGGCGTACGAGAGACCCTCTGGCAGCGGCCGCACGTCCTCCTCGCGACAGAGCGCGTACTCGGCGTAGGTGCCGCTGAGCGATCCCGTCAGGTAGACGCGCTCGCCGGTGTCGACGCGGGTCCCGGCGCCGTCGGCGCCGGGGGTGTAGGGGACGGCGGGCAGTTCGCTGTAGAGGCCCGCCCGCACGTACGTCTCGTAGGGGTTCACCCCCGCCGCCTGCACGCGGACGAGGACTTCGCCTTCGATGGGCTCCGGTTGCGACAACTCCTCGACGATGAGGACGTCGGGGTCGCCGAATTCGTGGACGCGGATGGCACGCACGGCTCAGTCTCCTATGGGCTGGAGCGAGCCGGCGATGCGCGCCAGCTCGTCTCTCGTGAGGTCACCGGCGACGCTGACCGAGACTCGGCGATCGTGGCCGGTGCTGATGTAGAGGTGTGGCCAGTCAGGCAGCCCGAGGACGACCCTTGCCGTCTCGCCGCGCAGGCTGCCGGACGTGATCGCCAGCCTGGTGGATTCCGTCAGCGCCGCCGAGTTCTCGTCGAAGGGATCGTCGGAGCCCGGCGGGTTGTCCTGACGCCAGCGACTGACGATGCAGAAGCGGTCGAAGCCGCGCTGGTAGGTGAGCACCACGGTGAGTGAGCCGACGTTGCCGTCGTGGACGGGTCGGTACGCGCCCATGAAGGCTCCATTGACGGCGCCGGTGACGCCGCTCAGACGGTAGCCCTCAGGGACCCATCGAGCCTCGAACGGCGAGAACCTGGTCGTGGCGCGCCGGCCGAGGGCGGCCGCCTGCCGGAGGCTCATGCGGCGGAAGCGTTCGCTCATCGGCATCAGCCTGTCCTGGGCCTTCGTCGGGATCGTGAATCGGCTGCGCGGTATCGCGCCGCCGACGCGCACGTTCTCGATGCGCGTGCCGCTGACGTCGCCGTCGGCGGTCCAGTGCTCCACAGACAGGGGGTAGCCGGATTCAGCGTCGACGATGATGTACGCCGACCCGTTGCTCCCGCCCCCCGAGAGAGGCTCCGGCACCGTGATCGACCAGGCGGTGCGTCCTTCGTAGGTCACGGGGCTGACGGGCACGTCGGGGTCGAGCTCCGCGATCACGGCCCTCGCGTAGGCGGCGACGCTGCGGTCGAGCACCTGCGAGACGCCCATCCACGGGCTGAAGAACGGACCGGGATCCGGCAGGTCGCGGGCGACCTCGGAGTACAGCGTCTGACCGTCGCGGAAGACGTAGCGCCGTGCCACCCGTTTGACGGCGTCGTAGGTGTAGGCGACGTTCTGCCCCTTCTGGACGATGCGATAGTCCCCGCGCGAAGTGAACGTGAACGAGCCCAGGTGATGGGAGAAGGGCCGGCCTCGCGCGGTGCCGAACTCGACGACGTCGCCGCTGATGCTGGCGAGGCTGGCGAGGGCGTGCTGCACGCGGGCGAGCACCGTATCGGCAGTGGCCGGCGCGGGCTCGGAGCGCTGGATGCCGGGGACGCCGGACCAGGTGACCACGACGGCCGCCACCACGGCGGCGGCGACCGCCGCGACGGCGGCGAAGCGGGCAGTACGGCGCGGGCGCGGCGGCGGCGGTACGCGCCGCGCCCGCGCGCCTGGCGGTGCGCCGGGCGGGCCCTCGTCCCGGCCGGCGAGCTCGCGCACGCGCTCGCGCACACGCTCGAAGTAGTCCGGTCTGTGGGCCGGGATCGGTGACTCGCGCAGCTCGCGGCCGAGGTCGTCGTTCCAGCTGCAGAGCGGCGCCCCTGCGGCGTCCCGCTCGACAGCCATGGTGCGGTGCTGCTGCGCCGCCCCGCCCGAAAGCCCGCCTTCGGGGGCTCCTCTGCGGCGGCGGTTCACGACGTCTGCTCCCGCACGTAGGCGGGCTCGCAGAGCAACCGGCGCAGGCGCGCCCGTGCCGCTGCGAGGCGGGACGACACGGTCCCCTCGGGGATGCCGATCACCTCGGCCGCCGTGCGGTAGTCATAGCCGTAGTGGTGCACGAGGACCACGAGGACGCGCTGCTCCACCGGGAGGCGGCCGAGCGCGTCCTCGAGGTCGGCCCAGCGCGTCAGGACGTCACAGGGGTCGTCGTCGCAGGCGAGGTCGGCGAGCGCGTCCTCGGCGGTGAGCAGCTGGAAGCGGCGCTCGCGGCGCAGGTAGTCGAGGCAGGTCGTGTACGCGATACGGTAGAGCCACGTGCCCACGTCGCTCTCGCCGCGGAAGCTCCGGAGGGCCTGATAGGCCTTGATCGAGGCGTCCTGGAGCGCGTCGTCCATGAGCACGGGGTCGCGGAGCATGCGAAAGGCCAAGGCGCGCAGGCGGCTGTCGTAGTGTTTGAGCATCCTCACGAACGCCTCACCGTCGCCGCGCCTCGCGGCGGAGACGGTCTGCTCGTCTATCTCGCTCTCTGCCGTATCGAACGCCACTCGCACCCATCCTGCCCCTCGCCGTCGCGTTGGGGCTGCCGAGAGATTAGACGCTGCGGCGACCGCGATCCGTCGTTCCGGTCTTGGGCCGCGCGGTGTGGTGGGGATTGTACCGTTCTCGGCGGTGGGCCGCCCGCCCGGAGGCGGGCGGCCCACAGGGTCACGGGACTGAGTACGTGAGGCCGTTGCTCAGGTAGCCGGTGAGCTTGTAGCTCTGGCCGCCCCCGAGCTGCTCGTACACGTAGCTGCCCGGCGCCGTTCCCGGCGTCATCGGCTGGCCGGTGAACGGGTTGGTCGGCCACGGATCGACGTATTGGGAGATGCCGCCGCCTTCGACGACGTCCTGAGGCGGCGGATAGAGATTGTTGCTGTTGCTGGCCCACGTGACGATGCCCACCTGGAGCTTGGCGATGCCGTCGATGACCTGCTGGTCCGCCGTCGGCGATCCCGAAGCGCTTGGGCTGGGGCTGGGCGACGGAGAGGGCGACGCCGTCGGCATCGGGGAGGCCGTCGGCGACGGCGTCGGCGAGGGGCTCGCCGGCAACAGGACCTCGACGCGCACGAACGACACAGGATCGGACTGCAGATCGCCCGAGGAGAACGTGAGTATGAGGTGGTCGTTGGCGTCATCGTAGGTCAGCGATCCCTGTACCGTCCCGGTGACGCCGGGCAAGCCCATTGCCGAGGCCTTGACGCTGGTCTGTAGCGTCCCGTCCACGAGGTCCGCGGTGGTGGAGCCGACCGCCTGGAGCTGGCCGTCGTACTGCGCGATCTTGAACTGCTCGTCGCCGGCTCGGGAGATCACCAGCCCACCGCCGTTGCCGGCCTCAGGCGACCAGTTGCCGATGAACTCTTCGCCGGTGACGGGCGCGTCGGTGGGCCGCAGATAGAGGAACCAGAGCACGGCCGCCGCGGCGATGACGACGAGTACGACGATCAGCCAGACCCACCAGGGCACGCCGCCGGAACCCGAACTTCTGGAATGCGACATGAGGAGTGTCGGCTGGGGCGGAGACGGCGGCGAGGGCGGAGCTTCGCCCGCCTTCGGCATCACCCGCGTAGCGCCGGCGTCCTGACTCGGCATCACCTGGGTCGCGCCCTCACCGGCCGCCGGCATCACCCGCGTCGCGTCGTCGTCGGCGGGGGGTGTCACGCGGGTCAACTCGGTGTCGTCGGGCACCTTGCCCGTGATCTCGTCGTCCATGTTCGCCCTCCCGGCTGGGTGACGTTGGGATGCTTGTCAGTACTGCTCTTCCCCTATTTGCCCAGTTGGGTCAGTTCCCTGTTCCAGCTCGGTCCAGAGGTCGAAGAACGTGGGGCAGGTCTTGGCGACGCAGGCGGGGTCGTCGACGACGATCCCGGGGACGCGCAGACCGAGCACCGAGAACGCCATCGCGATGCGGTGGTCTCCGTGCGGGTCGATGCGGGCGCCGCGCGGTGAGGCGGGGAACACGCGGAGCCAGTCCGCGCCGGACTCGGTCCGGGCCCCCAGCCGACGCAGGTTGTCTTCCACGGCCGCGATGCGGTCAGACTCCTTGAGCCGGACGTTGCCGATACCGGTGATCGTCACCGTTGAGGTGGCGAGGGGTGCGATGGCCGCGAGGGTCATGAAGGTGTCCGAGGTATCGGCCATGTCGACCGTGAGGCCGGCCAGCGAAGCCGGGCCGGCCACCCGGACGCCCTCGGGCTCGTCGGTCACTGCACAGCCCATCGCCTCGAGCACATCGAGGAAGGCAACGTCGCCCTGCAGAGCGTCCTTGCGGTGCAGGCCGAGGACCTGCACGCGGCCGCCCGTCGCGGCGGCGGCGAAGAAGTACGATGCCGTCGAAGCGTCGGGTTCGACCGTGTAGTCGCGGGCTGCGTAGGCGCCGGGCGAGACGACGAAGCGTTCGTCGCCGGTCGCTTCGGCGCCGGCGCCGAACTGTGCCATCATCCGCAGGGTCATGGCCACGTACGGGCGGCTGACGAGGCCGTCCACGCGCAGGTCCAAGGGCGCGCGGCCCAGCGGCGCCGCCATGAGCAGTGCCGAGATGAACTGGCTCGAGGTGTCGCCGGCGAGCCGCAGGCTGCCCCCGGCGAGCCCGCGGGCCAGCAGCGTGAACGGCATGCCGCCGGCATCCTCCGGCTCGGTGCGCGACCCCTGGGCGCGGAGCGCGTCGAGCAGGATGCCGAGCGGGCGGCGCCGCAGCTGCGGCGCCGCGTCGAAGCGGTAGGTGCCTTCGCCGGCCGCCGCCGCCGCTACCAGGAATCTCGCGGCGGTGCCCGCCTCGGCGCAGAAGACGTCGGCCTCGGCGGCCGGGATGCCGCCGCCGGTCACACGCAGACCGCCGGAGCCGGCCTCCACCGCGGTCCCGAGGCTGCGCAGACCGGCGGCGAAGGCCTGCGTGTCGCCGGCCTCGAGGGCGCCGTGCAAGACGGACGTGCCCCTCGCGAGGCCGGCCAGTAGCAGCGCCCGGTTGGTGATGCTCTTGGAGCCGGGCACGCGGATGCGCACGTCCAGGTCGGGGCGCGCATGCCGGATCGGTCTCGGGCTGGGGCGACGGGCCTCCTCCATCGTCCCGATGATATCGCAGCTCCTACTGGAGCTCGGTCACCACGTACTGGGTGAGGGCCTCGATCTGGTCTGGTGAGAGCTGGCCGGAGAAGGCCGGCATCGGTCCGCCGCCGCTCTCGATCTGACTCTTGACGCCGGCGAGGTCGTCCTCGCCGCGAAGATCCGGCCCGCTCCCACCGCTCCCGTCGGCGCCGTGGCAGCCGGCGCAGTCGTCGGCGAACAGCACGGCGGCCTGGTCGGCGCCGGGGGCGCTGAGCGAGGCGGTCTCGCTTGGCGTCGCGACGGGTGCGGCGCTGGTCGCGTCATCGGTCGTGGTGCCGCCACAGGCGACGACGGTCGCAGCCATCACGACGGCGAGCGCCAGCGCGAGGACGAGACGTCTCATACGAGCTCCTCTCGCGGGGGTCAGATGGCCCGGTCTTCCCCGCGCGGCGGCGATGCGAATCGTCGACGACGGGAACCGGCGGGGCCTGCGAGCTCGGCCGTGCGGCGGCCGGCTCAGCCGGCCAGACGTTTCGCGTAGAGTTCGTAGGCTGAGCTCGCCAGCATGCCCGCGCGTTCGTAGACCCGTTGCGGTGCCGTCTGGCCCTCGGCGTCGACGCCGAGGTCGACGCGCAACTGACCGCGCCGGACGAACTCGGCGAAGGCGTGCGCGAGCAGAGCGCCGCCCAGCCCGCGCCGGCGCCACGGACGGCGTACGCCGAGTCCCTTGATCCAGCCGAGGTCGCCGTGGTCGTAGGCGATCAGTGCGCCCGCCGCCTCGTCACCGTCCCAGGCCAGACACCAGAGACCCGGGTCGAAGTCGGCGTGGCCGAGCAGCCGGGCCCGCCACGCGTCGAAGGGCTCCTCGCTCTGGCGGAAGTGGTCCGCGAACGCCTCGTTCATGGTCTCGTACATGACGCGTTCGTCGGCCTCGAGCCGGAAGGGCCGGATCTCGAGGCCCTCGGGAACGGGCAGCTCGCACGCCCCGCCGGCCAGGTCGACGGTCATGCGGTACACCGTCCGCCTCAGCTCGTAGCCGTGCCGGCGCAGAAGACCGCGCTTGGCGGTGTTCGCGGAGATGCAGAAGACGTCGAGCGACGGGTCGGCGTAGCCGCGCTCAACGGCGAGCCGCGCCCCCCGGCGCTCGGCGAGGCCGAGGAAACGACCGCCGAGTTCCGGGTCGTGGTGAGCCGGGTGCACCCAGAGATCGGCCTCCAGTTCTCCGGTTCGAGACTGGTCGCCCACGTAGGCGTAGCCGACCAGCATCCCGCCGGCGCCCTCCGCGACCCAGGCGTCGCTGCCCGGATCGAAGCCCTCCATGGCCCAGTCGTTCTCGAGGTCCGCGATGGTGCTGTCCGGCTCTCCCACCTCGACGACGTCGCAGGCGTTCAGCAGGTCGACGATCTCCGGCCCGTCGCCGCGCGTAGCCGGGCGGATGCGGCTCGGGGCGCTCATGTGCTTCCGGCGGGCTCCTGGACGAGAGGGATCGTCTGGTCGAAATCCTCTCCCGAGGCCGACGTGCCGACGATGCGCAGGTCGACGTGGGTGGCGTCGACGCTGGTGAGGACCATGCGGAAGTCGCCGGCGAGCGCCTTGAGGGCGTTCTTGAAGCGTTCGGCGTTCGCTTCTCCCGCGATCTGCGAGAAGTCGTCCATGGTGATGACGAGATCGGCGCCGTCGAGATGGGCCGGCACCGTGACCTTCTCCGTCTGCTCGGACCCGCTGATCGTCACGGAGAAATCGCCGCCGGGGTCGCGGGTCACCACGGCCGTAGCGATGCCCTGCTGCGCGCTCGCCGTCCACGTGCCGAGGAACTCTTCGCCGGTCGTACCCGGGCCGCGGAGGACGAAGAACCACACGGCGACGATGGCGATGACCGCCAGGACGGCGAGGATG
This sequence comes from uncultured Thermoleophilia bacterium, assembly GCA_963699725.1. Lineage (GTDB taxonomy): Bacteria > Actinomycetota > Thermoleophilia > UBA2241 > UBA2241 > CAIXSE01. Next base: position 44,350 of record CAVOVA010000014.1, on the reverse strand, counting down.
ACGACCAGGCGGAGAAGCCCGGAAGCGCCGGAATCCGTGGGAGCGGCGGCTGCAGGCTGCGGCTGGTACTCCGGCGCCCATCCCGACGACGGTCCGTATGGACTTGGCCGACCACCCGCTTCACCCCGGTCGTACTCGCTGCCTGGCGCGGCGGCCAAGCCCACTCCTGCGACCGGCACGCCGCATCGCCCACACGTCCAGTCCCCATCCTTGAGCGCGCCGCCGCAGCTTGGGCAGTCCGCCATCCCGCCCCCTTTAGAACTCGAGTTTCTCCAGCCGGCCGAAGATCACGTCCCTCCCGGCCCGGTACTGTTCCGGGTCCATGGCGGCTTCGACTTCATCGAGGCTCATGACCGCCATGGCCTCCTCGTTCTGCTTGATGAGCAGCCCGAAGTCCACACCTTCTCGCCAGGCGTGCATCGCCGCATCCTGAACGACGCGGTAGGCGTCCTCGCGCAGCATCCCCTTGTCGACGAGGGCCAGCAGGACCGCTCCGCTGAAGACGAGGCGGTAGCTCTGGCCCAGGTTCGCCAGCATGCGCTCCTCGTCGACGACGAGGTTGTCGATGAGCTTCGTGAACTTCTGCAGCATGTAGTCGAGCAGGATGGTGCTGTCGGGAAGGACGATGCGCTCGGCCGAGCTATGGCTGATGTCGCGTTCGTGCCACAGTGCCACGTTCTCCATGCCCACAAGCGCGTTCCCGCGCAGTACGCGCGCGCAGCCGGCCATGCGCTCGCTGAGGATGGGGTTGCGCTTGTGCGGCATCGCGGAAGAGCCCTTCTGGCCCTTGTGGAAGGCCTCCTCGGCCTCGCGCACCTCGGTACGCTGCAGGTGCCGTACTTCGGTGGCGAACTTCTCGATGCTTGAGCCGATGATGGCGATGCAGGAGAGGAAGGCGGCGTGCCTGTCGCGCTGCACCACCTGGTTGCTGATGGGCTCGCGGCCCAGCCCGAGCTCCTCGCACACCAGGTCCTCGACTCGCGGATCGATGTTGTTGTACGCGCCGACGGCCCCGCTGATCTTGCCGACCGCGGCATTGACGGTGACCATGCGCATCCGCTTGAGGTTGCGGCTGACCTCGAATGCCCACATGCCGAGCTTCATCCCGAAGGTGATGGGCTCCGCGTGGATGCCGTGCGTGCGCCCCACCTCCACGGTGTCCCGGAACTCGAAGGCGCGCCGCTTGAGCACTTCGCCCAGCGCGACCAGGTCGCGCTCGAGGAGCAGCCCGGCGCGCTTGATCTGCAGCGCCAGAGCTGTGTCGAGCATGTCGCTGCTCGTCATGCCGTAGTGCACGTACTTGCTGGCGTCGCCGACGTACTCGGCGACGTTGGTGAGAAAGGCGATGACGTCGTGGTTGGTCGTCGCCTCGATCTCGTTGACGCGGGCGACGTCGAACGCCGCTCTGGCCTCGATCTCGGCGACGGCGTCGTCGGGGACCTTGCCGAGCCTGTTCCAGGCCTTCACGGCGGCGATCTCGACGTCCAGCCAAGCCTGCATCCTGGCTTCGTCGGTCCAGATCGCGCCCATCTCAGGGAGCGTGTAGCGCTCGATCATCTCGTGCCCTCCGCCGCCGCGTGCGTCACGGAACGGCCGGGCCTCCGGCCGTCCCCGTCTGTCGTCGCTGCGATTCTCTCACACCAGCTACGGTGAGGGGCGGGCGCCGGCGGGGCCGTGCCGGCCCGGCGCACCCTGGCGTCCCGCGTTCCGGTGGTGCACAATCCGGAGGTGGCGGGGGGTACCGACGACGACCAACGGAGGTAGTGGGATGGCGACCGACGAGGAGCTCCGGCATCAAGCCATCAAGGCGATCAAGAGGAAGCGCGACTTCTGGAACCACGCCATCGCCTACTGCATCGTCAACGCGTTCATCATCCTCATCTGGTACTTGAGCGGCGCGGGCTACTTCTGGCCGGGATGGGTGCTGGGCGGCTGGGGCATCGGTCTCGCCTTCAACGCGTGGGACGCGTACGGCCGCGGGAGCCGGGCGATCGGCGAGGAAGAGATCCAGCGGGAGATGGACCGGCAGCGGCGCGGCTGAGCCCAGCCGAGCGGCTGTCGAGGTGCGCGCCGTCCCGGCGGGCGCCCGCGGCCGAAGGCCGGGAACGCCCGCCGAGCGCGCGCGGTCACTTGCCGATGGTGCTGCCGTCAGAGAGATACCCGATCAGCGAGTACTGCTTGCCGCCGGCCACCAGCTTGTACGTGTAGTCGCCTTTGCTCTCGCGAGGCTGCATCGGCTCGCCGGTGAACAGGTTGGTCGGCCACGAGACCATCTGGCTGAGCACCCCCGTGGGCGTCACCTCAGACGCGGGCGGGTACTTCTTGCCGCCGCCCTCCTTCCACATGGCGAGGGCGCGCTGGATGCTGCTGAGACCGAAGCCGACGGCCGCGTCGGCGTACTGAGTCTCGCTGACTCGCTTCAGCTCGGTCTGCTCCGGCGCGTCGAACGCGTCGCCCGAGAGGTCCATGGTGAGCTTGTCCGTCCCCGCAGGAAGAAAGCTCATCGTGGCCGCGTGCGTTTCGACGACAAGCGCCTCACCCTTCATGGTGGGTGCAGGAGCCTCGTAGTCCGGGTTGGCGAAGACCTTGTAGGCGTCGCCGTCCCTGACGATGTGGACGAGCTTCATGCCCGTCGCCCCGCCGCCGATCCAGAATCCCTCGAACGGGTCGTCTTCGGCAGACCCGCCGCAGCCACCGAGCAACGCCGCGGCGACGAGGAGCGCGAGGAGAGCGAGGAGCGCGCCTCGCGCGCCGGCGGAGCTTCGCTGCACTTCAGCCACGGTACGCGATCGCTTCGATCTCGACGTGGAGGTCCTTGGGGAGCCGAGCCACCTCGACGGTGGAGCGCGCTGGGTACGGCTCCGAGAAGAACTCCCCGTACACCTCGTTCACGGCGCCGAACTCGTCCATGTCTTTGAGAAAGATCGTCGTCTTGACGACGTGAGCGAGCGTCAGTCCGGCGGCGTCCAGCGTCAGCCGGAGGTTCTCCAGCGCCTTGCGCGTCTGGTCCTTGGGCGTGTAGCCGTGGATCTTGCCGTCCGGGTCGAGCGCGATGTGGCCGGAGGCGAACACGAGGTCGCCGACGCCAACGGCAGGCGAGTAGGGGCCGACGGCCGGGGCGCCGTCGGGCGACGCATAGACCTGCTTCTCCATGGGGTCCGTCCTTTCTGTGGGCGAGTCGTTCAGGCGGGCAATGCACGCACGGCCGCGTGGGCGAGGGCGATGGCGTGCACGGCGACATCGAAGAAGCCCGAGATCGTCCTCGGGCTCGGCGGCTTGTGGTTCCTGGGCAGCGGCGACCCTCAGTAGCGTTGCGCGATGGCGGCTATCTGGAGCCGCACACCGCCGGGCAACCATGGTACACCGGAGAGCGTCACGGCGGGATACGGCGGTGTGAAACGCTCACCGAGCGCGGCGTCGACGGCGGCCCGGTCGGCCGGGTCGACGAGGTGGATCTCGAGGCTGACGACGTCGTCCAGCGAGAGGCCCGTGGAGCGGAGCTGGTGGGCGAGGTTGTCGAGGGAACGGCCGGCTTGCTCGGCGGCCGTGACTCCGGCGAGCTCCCCATGCACGTCCACGGGCAGTTGCGCCGACACGAAGACGAAGTGTCCGCTGGAGACGCCCGGAGACGCGGCGCCCGGCGGACCCGGCGCCAGCGCCGACCTGATCGCGTGCCTGCTCATGAAGAGAGTGTTCCCGGCCGACGGCGATGCCGCACGGTCACGGTCGGGGCCGCCTTCCTCGTTCCTTGCGGACTTTCCAGCCTTCTGAGATGCTGTGACAAGCCACGGACCCAGAGGGCCGAGTCGCTCGAGCCTTCCCTGGAGGAAGAGAAAGGGGGGCGGGCATGTCAACCCGCCGGTGCGGGAAGGTGCTTCTCGGTGCTGCGTTCTGCTGCCTGGTCGTCTTGGGAGCGGTCGCCGCTCCCCAAGCCCGCGCCGAGACGGCCAGCGTCCGATCCGAGACGCTCAAAGCGACAGCTGTCGGCACCAACCAGGTCATTGCCGTCCCCTATCGCGCCTGGAACAACAGGGCCCGCTACGCCACGGTGGTGCTGCCACGCGACTATGCGCCGGGCGACAACGGGGCTCTGCCATGCATCGTTCAGCCGCGGGGCAGGCAATCGACACCCTTGGGGCCCGCCTCGATCTGGGGTGATCTGCCGAGCACGGAGCGGTTCATGGTCATCTGCCCAGACAGCTCGGGGAGGCGCGACCCCCGCAACTCCTGGGCCGTGGCCGGTCAGCTGCAGGACATCGCCGAGATCATCGACGTCGTCGAGAGCAGTCTCCCCTGGGTGCACGTCGATCACCAGCGCCTGTATGTCGTCGGCATCAGCATGGGCGGGCAGGAGGCGCTCTGCACGATCGCCCGCTACCCCGACCGCTTCGCCGCCGGAATGTGCGTCGACGGTAGTGCCAACCTCGCCGCGCGCTATCGTGAGCTGGCGCGCGTGGACAGGGCCGATGTGCGGCCTCTGATGCGCCGCGAGGTGGGCGGCGCCCCATCCAAGGTCCCGTGGCTCTACAAGCGTCGCAGCTCCACCCCGTTCGCGGCAACACTGGCCTCGAGTGGCGTACCCATCGCGATCTGGTGGAGCAGGGATGACGCGATCGGCTTCAATCAGGTCAAGACGCAGACGGGCTACCTCTACAGGAGGATCAAGAGCCTGGCGCCCGGCGCGCCCGTCGTCCAGGTCGTCGGGACGGGGAGGCACGGCACCATGCTCTCCCAGCATCCCGAGGCGAGTCTCGAGTTCTTGCGCCCGAACGGCGTGTGGCGCACGCTGGCTCCCGCTCCCCTCACCTGGGACTACGGAAGCTGGCTGCCGTCGGCCGACGTCTGGGGACATCACTTCAGCACGGAGGCCGGCCGCCATCAGCTGTGGCGTGTGCACATCGAACCGGGCAGTATCGAGGTCTCATGCCCGGCTCCCTTGACCGTGCGAGCGCCGTACGACTCGGCCCTGCCGGTGCCTGCAGTCGTGATCGTCAATGGCGTCGTGCGCCACTTCACGCCGGTCGACGGGCATATTAGCATCAGCTTCCCGGCGGGGAAGTCGACGGCCACCTACGTGCCGTGATGAGGGAGCGAGGACAGCGCCGCCCGGGGCGTGGCAGGCGTCTGATGCTGGTCGCCGCCGCGCTCGCCTGCCTGCTTGTCGCTACCGCTGCTGGCGGCGCTTCCGCGGCCCGGGCCGGCACGCTGCCCGTGCCCACTGTCGCCGCGAAATCCGGCATCCTCATCGACCGTGTAACCGGGCGCGTCCTGTGGTCCAAGCACCCCGACCGTCGACTGCCGATGGCCTCCACGACCAAGATCATGACGCTGCTCATCGTGCTCGAGCACCGCCGCGACGAACTGGACGACTGGTTCGTTGTCTCGGACGCGGTCGCGGGCAGCAGCGGCGTGGGGCTGCAACCGGGCGACAGGATCACGTACCGTGAGGCGATCAATGGCATGATCGTGCGCAGCGCTACCGACTGCGCTCTTGCCCTGGCCGCCGACGTCGCCGGCAACGAAGACCGCTTCGTGAGGCTCATGAACCAGCAGGCCAGCGTCTGGGGCCTGAAGCGGACGCGCTACACCAACGCGTCGGGAGCTCCAAGGGATAGGGCGCACCTGACGACAGCACGCGACCTGGCGAGGCTCGGCCGGCGCGCCATGCGCGACGTGGTCGTGCGCAGCGTCGTCGCGATCAAAGAAGCGCTGGTGACGTGGGAGAGCGGAAGTTACCGGTGCACCTCCAGGAACTGGATCCTCGACTACTCCTGGGGCGAAGGGATCAAGCCCGGATACACACCCCAGGCCAGGTACTGCCTTGTGGCGGCCGGCCAGCCCGGGCTCCGCCCGCTCATCAGCACGACGCTGTGCGAGCCGTCGCGGGCACGGAACATGCGCGACAACGCCGACCTGCTGCTCTATGGGTCGTCGCTCTACCGGCGGCGCGACGTGGTCGGTAGCGGCGACGTCGTCGCTCGGCGGACCATGCCCGACGGCAGCGTGCTCACCTGCGTGGCGGGTGAGTCGCTCACCGACGTCATCGTGCGCAAGCGGGCCACCGTGAAGCGCACCATCGCGATCACGCCCGTTCTCACCACGGCACCTGGGCCGGGTACGTTCGTGGGCACCGCGACCTATCGCGCGGACGGCGAGGTGCTCGGGACGGTGGACCTGTACGCAATGGCGTTGCCCGTGGCGTCACCGGTCTCGATGGCTACGGACGCGCTGGGCCTCGCCGCTCTGGCCGGGTCATGAGGAGACCTGCCGTCCCGCCTCAGGGCGTCAGGCGCAGGATCAGCGCGTCGGCACCCGCCCCGGTCCTCCGACCCCAGCCCGCCAAGTAGGCGCCGCCGTCGGCGGCCGGCTCGAGGGCGAGAGCGCGGCCGGCCGGCCTGGTGGCATAGTCGTAGCGCCAGGCCAGGCCTGAGGCCGGGCGGTAGTGCAGCACGGAGAAGACCGCGCCGGATCTGCCGGCGACCCATGCGCCGTCATCGGGGGACGCAGCCACGAGATCGCTGGCGCAGCCGGACGGGTCGCTCCATATGAGGGGGGACGCGTTCGGGACGCCCATCTCGTCGAGAGGCACGACGAAACCCTGGTCCGGGCCGCCCGATCGCGCACGCCCGACAGCGATCGCGCCGCCGGACCGCGTCACAGAGACATCGTTGAGCACGTAGGGAGGCGTGAGCCCCAAGTCGCCGCCCCAATGCGGCGCGAACGATGCGTACGGCGACGCGAGCACCGACCCATGCCCGGGCTCGGCGGCGTCGTCCGACGAGTCCGTCGTCCAGACGATGCCGCTCCGCCCACCGCTGATGGCCTTCGCGCGGGTGAAAGCGGCGTCACCAGACAGGCGGACGGTCCAGCGGCGTGAGCCGCCAGGGGAGAAGGAATCAAGCTCCGCCTCGGAGCCGGTCGCTGAGGCGGCCCAGCCAGAGAGGTAGAGGTTGTCTCGCGCATCCGTCGTGACGTCGCTGACCCGGGTCCCCGTCGGCAGCGCCGCTGTCCAGAGGCGTGCGCCCCGGCGGCTGTACCGCAAGACGCGCGTGCGGTAGGCAGTGCCCGACCAGCTCTCGACGACGACGTAGACGCCATCCCTGTCGGTGAGTCCACGTACGAAGCGGGCGTCGTCCTGCCAGCGCGAGCCGGCGTTGAAGCGGCGGGACCAGGACAGCCGACCGCTGGACGAGTACCGCAGGACCGCCGCGTCGCCGCCTCGCCCGGCCGTGCGGCCGGCGACGTAGAGCCCTCCGCGGCGGTCTCGCGCCAGGTCCCAGCACTGGTCGCTGCCCGACGCCGGGCCGTTCCAGCGCCGCACCCAAGATCTGGTGCCGTCCGCAGCGTAGCGGACGAGCAGCGTGTCCGAGCGGTTCGCCGTGCTGACGGCGGTGTACCCGCCCGCGTAGACGGCGCCACTTGGAGCGACGACGAGCGAGGTGAAAGCGTCGCTGGCGTGCAGCCGGCCGTCGTAGGTCCCCTGCCAGCGCACGTCTTCGGCGGCGGCGGGCGGCGCCGTGAAGAGTCCTGCTGCCAGCGCGAGCGCGGCGGCCACGATGACGAACACAGTGGTCCTCATGCGGGACTACTCCTCACTGGTGCCCCTCGATGCTGCGGGAGCGGCGACAGGGCGTCGTGTCGCGAGTGTATCGCGCAGCTTCGGCGCGTCCAAGCGAGACCGCACAGGCCCGGGTGAGCGACCGGCACGGCTCAGAGGTCGAGGATCTTCGCCGCGAGGATCGCCGCGTTGCGCGCGCCGTTGATGGCGACGCAGGCGACGGGCACGCCGGGCGGCATCTGCACGATGCTCAGCAGTGAATCCAGACCTCCGAGGTCGCTCGTCTTGATGGGCACGCCGATGACCGGGAGGTTGGTGTACGCCGCCAGCACGCCGGGGAGAGCCGCCGCCTTTCCGGCGCCGCCGATGAGGACCTTGAGGCCGCGGCTCTGCGCGGTCTTGGCGTAGTGCGAGACCTTGTCTGGGTCGCGGTGCGCCGAGAGAACGTTGAACTCGTACCTGATCTTGCGCTCATCGAGCTCCCTGGCCGCCTTCTCCATGACCTCACGGTCGCTCTCGCTGCCCATTACTATGCCGACCAGCACAGGCTCAAGCTCGATACCCTGCAGAATGGTCTCGACCTCGGTTCTCGTCTCTTCCACGTCCATCTCTCCTTTGCCGGCGGCGCAGCGCGCCCACGCCGGGACCTCAGTCCTCCAGCGTGATCTTGTCCGTCTTCTGAAAGTCCCAGGTGTTGTCTGTGCCGGCGAGTGTGAGCGTCGCCGTCCCGTCGCCGGTCGACGTCAGGGTCGCGTCGGTCGGCGTCTCTTCGCTGATCGGGATCGCGAAGCTCAGCGTCTGGCCGCCGTCCGTGGCCGGCAACGCATCACTGCGGACCCCACTCCTGCCCACCAGCGTCACGGTGAGCCCTGCATCGGCCTCGATCACCTCGAGACCGCCGCCGCTCCCTCCGGACGAAAGCGAATACGAGCGGCTGCCGTCGTCCCAGGTGATGTCGAACGAGGCCTCGACCGCTTCCCAGAGCCCGGCGAAGGGACTCTGAGTCCCGCCGCCGTCCGTGGAAGACGCGTCTTCGCCGCAAGCGACCAGGGCGCCGCCGGTGAGGGTGAGACAGAGCGTGAGCACGCACGCGAGTGTCAGCGGCGCCGGGCCGCGGAGCCGCTTCCTCATGTCGTCCCCCTCACGTGCGGCCGAATCCGGCGGGGAACAGGTCGAGCTCGCCGGCACGAGCCTTGACGGCGCGCTCGGCGATGTCGGGACGCACTTGCATGCCGTCGAAGCCTATCTTGCCGATCGCGTCATAGGCGCGCTCACGGGCGGCGGCGAAGCCGTCGCCGAGCGCGCTGACCGCGAGGACGCGGCCGCCGGCCGTGACGACCTGGCCGTCCTGCAGCGCCGTGCCGGCGTGGAAGACGGTCACGTCGTCCATCGCAGCGGCTGCATCGAGGCCGTCGATCACGTCGCCCTTGTGGCTGCTCGCCGGGTAGCCGGCGGAGGCCAGAACCACGGTCACGCAATCCTGCGGCCGCCAGAGGACCTTGGAGCCGCCGAGCTCGCCGTTGGCGGCGGCGGCGCAGTGCTCCAGAAGGTCGCTGCCCAGGCGCGGCAGCACCGCCTGCGTCTCGGGATCGCCGAACCGGCAGTTGAACTCGAGCACCCTGACGCCGGCATCAGTCACGATCAGGCCGGCGTAGAGGACGCCGCGGTAGATGACGCCGCGCTTGCGGAGCGCCGCGACGACCGGCTCGACGACGAGCTCCATCGCGGCGTCGATGGCCTTCCGCTCGAAGCCGGGCACGGGGCAGTAGCTGCCCATGCCCCCGGTGTTGGGACCCCGATCGCCGGCGAAGATGCGCTTGTAGTCCTGCGCCGGCGCGAGCGGTACGGCGTCGGCGCCGTCGCAGAGCACGAGGAGCGAGACCTCCGACCCGGTGAGGTACTCCTCGGTGATCAGCACGTCGCCGGCGTCGCCGAACTCACGCGAGACGAAACAGGCCTCCACGGCGGCGCGGGCCTCGGCTTTGTTCTTGCAGATGAGCACGCCCTTGCCGGCGGCGAGGCCGTCGGCCTTGACCACCAGCGGGTAGTCCTCGCGCCCCTCCACGTCGGTGATCGCCGACTCCACGCGGTCGTGGCGGCGGTAGGCGCCCGTCGGCACGCCGCCGGCCGCCATGATCTCCTTGGCGAAGACCTTGCTGCCCTCCAGTTGCGCGGCTTCTTTGTTGGGGCCGAACACCGCGAGGCCATGTTCCTCGAAGAGGTCGGTGAGGCCGGCGACCAGCGGGGCCTCGGGGCCGATGACGGTGAGGTCGACCTCCTCGCGGCTGGCGAACTCAAACAGTGCGGGCAGATCGTCGGCGACGACGGGGATGTTGTCGGCTTCGGCGCCGGTGCCGGCGTTGCCCGGGGCGCAGAAGATGCGATCCGCGAGCGGGGACTGGGCGAAGGAATGGACAAGGGCGTGTTCTCTGCCGCCGCCGCCCACCACGAGCACGCGCATGGGGCCTCCGAAGGACGTAGCGATGGCGCCGGGCGGCGCTGCCGCCGGCCCGGCCCGACGCCCGCAAGTGTACCCGGGCCGGGCACGCCGGGGAAGGGGCGAAGACGCGCCGCCGGGCGGTATCACGCCTGCGGCTACGCACCGGCGGACCGGCCGCGTTTGCTTCGCGGGGATGCGCGCCGGCGGTGGCCGGTGACGGCTCGTTCTCCAGTCAGGGCCGCGCCGCCGAGACGCGCGCCCGGCAGCGGCTCGCCGCAACGGAGCGCGGCACAGCACCGCGCCGCTACGCCTGCCACACGGTAGGACACGGCTGGAAGTACACCGGTCCGGCGGGATGGGTCGCCGGTTTCGTCCCGGGGGGCCTGTGGTCGTGCTGCCAGGCCACCAGGAGAGAATGGTGGCGCGAAGCGGCGACCGGGCGACAGGCGGCCATCGGGGCGTCCCCTGTCTCTCTGGATTCGCTCAACAGCGGGGCGCTCTCCTTTCCGACCTACGTGCGTGCCTACCGGCTCACCGGCGAGGAGCGGTTTCGCCGCAAGGCCATACAAGCGGCGACCAGCACGGCCCAGCGCTTCGATCCCGACGTGGGGGCCATGCTGTCGCGTCCGGCCGGCGACTTCAACGTGATCATCGACAGCCTGATGAAGTCGCAGCTCCTGTGGTGGGCCCGCGGACAGGCGTGGGCCATCCTTGGATTCGCCGCTGCCTACAGGCAGGCGCCGGAGCCCGAGTTCCTTTCCGCGGCGCGCGCTGTCTCCGACTGGTATCTCGGCCACTTGCCCGCGGACCAGGTGCCGTACTGGGACTTCGGCGACCCCGCCATCTCCGAAGCGCCGCGCGACTCGTCCGCCGTTGCCATCGCGGCCTCCGGGCTCCTCGATCTTGGGCTTCTGGACCCCGACCCCGAGCGCCGTGGCCGCTACGAGGCCGCGGCCAGGGAGACGCTCTCCGTGCTGCTGTCGACGGACTACGCTTCTTTCGAGGCCAATCCTGCCGTCCTCCTCCACGGCACGTACCTGTGGCGAACGGGCATCACCGACCGGGGACTGGCCTTTGGTGACGCCTTCTTCCTGGAGGCGATGCTTCGTCTTCGGCGTCTCCCGCCGGATGCCGCGCCGCTGACGATCAAGCGGGTGCGCGCGGCTCGCGGCGTCGCGGCGGCCGCGGTCGACGGTGACCGCACCACGCGCTGGTCGTCGAGAGGCCGGGTCGCGCTCGATGTGCGACTCACCGGCCTGCGCGAGGTCGGCGCCGTCCGCGTGGCGATCGCGGGAGGCGACCGGCGCGCCGCGAAGCTGCGCGTCCTCGTCTCAGCGGACGGCAGGTCGTGGCGACTCGCCAGACAGACGATGACGAGCGGCGAGGCGAAGGGCTTTGAGACCTTCTCCTTCTCTCGCCGTCGGGCGCGCTGGATCCGGCTGCAGTGCTACGGCACCACGACCGGATCGATCAACCGCATCGCCGAGATCGAGGTGTACCCGGCGTTCTGAGGCGTGGTCAGGTCGGCGCGAGCGGTAGCACGAGGTTGCTCGGCCGTTCGCGGTCGTGCCACACGGTCTGGTGGGCCAGGGTCATCTCCGCGTCCTGGCCAGACGGGCGCCCGGTGTTGAGATTGCGGTCCCAGCGGCTGAAGGCGCTGCTGGAGACCTCCACGCCGACGCGGTGCCCGGCGGCGAACTGGTGGCCGGTCGCCGCCATGTCCACGCGCAGCTCGTAGACGGCGCCGGGCGCCGCCGCCGGCCCGGCGTGCTCGCCGTCACCGTCGCGGTAGCGCAGCCGGCGGATGCCCTCCTGCACCAGTTGCGCGTAGCCGTCCGGCCAGATGTCGACGAGGGCGACCGTGAAGTCGGTGTCCGCCGCCGAGGTGGAGACGTACAGCGTCGCCGCGAGCGGTCCGACGACCTCCAGCGACTCGGCGAGGGGAGGAGTGACGTAGCCGGCGACGTCCGGGCGGGCGACCAGCCGCCGCCGGTCCGCGAGGTTTCGCGCGGCCGCCCAGACCGGCCTGCCCATCCAGTAGTCGACCGGGCGCGCCGGATCGTACGTGAAGCCGTCCGGCGCCTCGTCGTCCGGCGCGTCCGTCGACAGCAGGCCGGGGCGCGGGAAGGGCGCGCGGGTGGCGCCGGCATCGGCCGGCTCGTCACACCCGCGCCGTTCGCCTTCCGGCGCGTCCCCGTCCGACGGGGGCGCCGCGCGCAGGTAGTACGTCGTGAATCGCGTTCCCGGGAGTGGCCACTCATCGGCCTCGCGCCAGCGGCCGGCGCCGGTCACGTAGCAGCGCACCCGCGGCGATTTCGCGAAGTCGTCGCTCTCCGGGCGCAGCCAGTGATCGAAGAAGGCGAGCACGCGGTCGTTGGTGATGCCCTGGCCGCGGAGCTCGTAGCGCCCGGCCGTACCGGTCCTCTCCGTCGTCAGCTCGTGGTCGGCCGGTCCGATGCAGAGCCACTGGCTGGCACGGACCGTCTCGTAGATGTTGCGCCGCTGCACGCCCTCCCAGGTCTCCAGCGAGGCGCGAAGGAAGCAGTCGTACCACCCCGTCCAGTGGAAGGCGGGGATGTCCAGCTTCTCGAGCACGTCGGACAGGTCGTAGGGCTCCCAGGTCTGGTCGCGGTCCGGGTGCCGCACGGCCTGGTCAAACAGCTCGCTGGGAAACCCGGCGTCGGCCGGATAGTCCTTGAGGGGCAGCACCCACGGGTCGAAGCGCAGATAGTTGATGTAGCGACGATGACCCTGGTCGCAGACCCAGGTGCCGGCCGTGCCGAGCGCCAGGGCGCCCCCCTCCCACATGAGGCGGTAGAGGTCGACGCCCATGCAGCCGGGGGCGATGCAGCGCAGCGCGGTGTGAAAGCGGCTTGCGGCGGCCCACTGGGTTAGGGCGAAGTAGGACTCGCCGATCATCCCGACCTGGCCGTCGCACCACGGCTGCGTCGCGACCCAGTCGATGGCGTCGTAGCCATCGTCGGCCTCATGCAGCAGTGGCTGCCACTCACCCTCGCTGGCGAACTTGCCGCGCACGTCCTGGACGGCGCAGACGTAGCCCTTGCGCGCCCAGTAGCGACCGTGCGCGGGCATGCTTGCGTAGGGGTCGTCCTTTCCGTACGGGAGGCGGATGAGGACGGCCGGGAGAGGCGCGTCGTGCGCCCGTCCGTCCTCATCCGCGGGCCGGTACACGTTGGTCGACAGCCGCACGCCGTCCCGCATGGGCACCAGGAGGCCGCGCTGCTCCTGGCACCGCGGGAAGCGGTCGGGCGCCCCGGTGGGGAGCCGGCGACGCGGCAGGAGCAGGCGCTTGACCGCCTGGTTCAGGGCCATGACGCCCTGCCAGCGCACGTCGGCCTTGAGGTGCCGCGGCAGTACTCGCCTCACGCTCCTCCCTTCGCGACGACGACCGTCACCGCCGAGTATCTCACCGGCGACGACCGGCGTCGCGGAGGTCGTCAGATCGACTTCTGGTAGACGCGGAAGGCGGCGGTCGCCAGCCACCCGCACCCCAGCGTGAACACCAGCAGCCAGGCCATCCGGCTCAGCACCACGACCCAGTCGGCGCCGGAGGCCAGGCCCTCGCGCCCGGCCACCACAGCCCACTCCACGGGGTTGTAGGTCGCGATGCTCTGCATCCAGGCCGGCATCAGCGCTCTGGCCATGAACACCGAGCTCAGGAAGGTGAGCGGCAGCAACACGAAGTTGCTCACCGCGACCATCGTCTCGACGCGCCGGGAGAGGACACCGATGGCGTTGCTCAGGGCGCCGATGCCCGTGCCGAGGAGCACCGCGCACACGGTGAGCGCGGCGATGCCGGCGATGCCGCCCGGATACTCGGCGCCTACGATGAGCCCGAGGACGACGATGATGACGGATTGGATCACGCCGACCAGCGCCCCCTGGACGAGCCGTCCGGCGATGAGCGAGCCGCGGCTCGCCGGGCTCACGAGGAACCGGTCGATCACGCCGCGGTCGATATCCTCGATGAGGTCCATGCCGCTCCAGCCGGCGCTGAACAGGCAGGTCATCACGACGATGCCCGGCGTGAGGAAGTCGATGTAGCTGCCGGCGCCGAAGCCGGGGATCTCCACGATCTTGCGGAACAGGGCACCGTAGAGGAGGAGCCATACCACCGGCTGGACGAGGGAGATGAACACCCACGCCGGCTGGCGCAGCAGGTTGCGGAAGTGCCGCTGGGTCATGAAGAGGGTGTCCGCGAACATGCGGGTCATCGCTTCCTCGCCTCCTCGTCGGCCTCGCTGAAGGCACGGCCCGCGTACTGCAGGTACACGTCGTCGAGCGAGGGCCGCGACACGGTCACGGAGGCGACCTTGACGCCATCCGCCTCGAGTGCGGCCAGCACGGCGGGCACGGCGCGCGCGCCGCTGTCGGCCCGTGCGCGCAGCATGCGGGCTTCTACGGTGACGTCGCGGAGATCGGGCACCTTGTCCAGGGCGCGGCGGACTTCGCCGTCGACTACCTGCTCCTCGAACTCGACGACGATGGCGTCGCCACGCAGTTCGCCCTTGAGCTCGTCCGGTGTGCCCTCAGCCACGACCTTGCCGCGATCGACGATCGCCAGGCGCCGGGCAAGGCTGTCGGCCTCCTCCAGGTAGTGCGTCGTCATCAGGATGGTGAGCCCCTCGTCGCCGGCGAGGCGCGCGATCTCGGACCACATGTCCACGCGCGCCTCCGGATCGAGTCCGGTGGTGGGCTCGTCGAGGAAGAGGACCTGCGGTCGGTGCATGAGGCCGACGGCCACGTCGAGCTTGCGCTGCATGCCGCCGGAGTACGTGCGCACCGTGCGATCGGCCGCATCGCTGAGGCCGAAGCGTTCGATGAGCTCGGCGGCGCGGGTGCGCAGGGCGCCGCCGCGCATGCCGTACACGCGGCCTTGAAGGATCAGGTTCTCGCGACCGGTCGCCTGCAGGTCGAGCCCGGACTTCTGGGCGACGCAGCCGATCGCCAGCCGCACCTTGCCTGGGTGCGTCAACACGTCGAAGCCTGCCACGCGCGCCTCTCCGGCGTCAGGGCGCGACAGGGTCGTGAGGATCTTGACCGCCGTGGACTTGCCGGCCCCGTTCGGCCCCAGCAGGCCGAACACGGTCCCCGCTTCCGCGGCGAGGCTCACCCCACCGAGGGCGCGGACGTCGCCGCGGTAGGTCTTCACCAGGCCGCGGGCTTCGATCGCATTGTCCATCGATGTCGCCCCTTCCTCGCGCACGGCATGGCGTCAGTCGGCGCGCCGGTATCGTCCAACGGGGGAGAGTGTACGTCCCGGAGGGACCGGGGCGCACGATGCCGATCGCCGCCGCTGTCCGCGCCGTCGCCGGAAGAGGCCATGGCGGCCGGGACGTAGTCGGCGCTACTCCGCCGGCGAGCCGCGCGACAGGCCCCTTGCGGTGGCTGTCGTCAGACGGCGCCGCCGCGCCCGATGCTCCGCGGCAGGACGATGGTCTCGTCGCGACCGGGGCCGACGGCGATGAACTTGACGCGCGTCTTGGTGGATTCCGCGATGTACTGGACGTAGTCGCGGGCCGCCTGCGGCAGGTCCTGCCACGTCTCGCACTCGCGGATGTCCTCGGTCCAGCCGGGCAGCTCCTCGTAGAGCGGCTTGGCGTGGTGGAAGTCCGTCTGCAGCAGGGGGAACTCTTCGAGCACCCGGCGTCCGGCCCTGTACCGGGTGCACACGTTGAGCGTCTCCAGGCCGGTGAGCACGTCGAGTTTGGTGAGCGCGAGGTGGGTGATGCCGCTCAGGCGCACGGCGTACCTCAGCGCCACGAGGTCCAGCCAGCCGCAGCGACGCTCGCGTCCCGTGGTCGTGCCGAACTCGTGGCCGACATCACGCATCGCGGCGCCGACGTCGTCAAAGAGCTCGGTGGGAAACGGTCCCTCGCCCACCCGCGTCGTGTACGTCTTGGCGACGCCGATGACGTGGTCGATGCGCGTGGGGCCGACGCCCGTGCCGGTGCACGCCGCGCCGGCGATCGGGTTACTGCTCGTGACGAAGGGGTAGCTGCCGAAATCGACGTCGAGCAGCGCGCCTTGGGCGCCCTCGAAAAGGACGTGCTTGTCCTGGTCGAGGGCGGTGTTCACCAGCAGGCTGGCGTCGCAGATGAAGGGCTCGAAGCGCTCGGTGTAGCCGAGCAGCTCGTCCGCGACCCCGTCCGGGTCGAGCACGCCGATGCCGTAGTGCTGCAGCAGGAAGTTCTTCTCCTGCAGCGCGGTCCTGACCTTGCGCCGGAGGATCTTCTCGTCCAGCAGATCCTGCACGCGGATGCCGATGCGCTTGTACTTGTCGACGTAGCACGGCCCGATGCCGCGGCCGGTGGTGCCGATCTTGTACTTGCCGAGCTGCTGCTCATTGGCGCCGTCGAGGAGCAGATGGTACGGCATGATGAAGTGGGCGTTGCCGCTGACGCGCAGGTTGTCGCCGCTGATACCGCGGGCGCGCAGCGCATCGAGCTCACCGAACATGATGCGCGGGTCGATGACCACGCCGTTGCCGATGACGCAAGTCTTGGCCTCGTACAGGATTCCGGAGGGGATGAGGTGGAGCTTGAACTCCTCGCCGTCGCGGACGATGGTGTGACCGGCGTTGTTGCCGCCCTGGAAGCGCGCCACCACGTCGGCCTTCTCCGCCAGCAGGTCGGTGATCTTGCCTTTGCCCTCGTCGCCCCACTGGGCGCCGACTACGACGGTGCCGGGCACGATGCTCTCCCTCCGTTGTGCTTGGCTGCGCCGGCCGCCGGGGGTCTGTGTCAGGACGCGAAGTGCCCAGAGGTGGCCGGGGGGGTTGGTGAAGAAAAGGACGATCCCTTCTCGAAATCATAGGAGGACGGCCGCACTTTGACAATCGAGCGGCCGCCGCTCGCCCGACGGCCCCACCCGCTCGTGCCTGTACAATCGCCGGTGGGAGGTCGCATGTACGAGATCCTCGATGACACGCTGGACATGCTCGAGACAGGACGCGAGTTCGCCCTGGTCACGCTGGTCGCCGACCAGGGCTCGACGCCCCGCGCCGCCGGTGCGGAGATGCTGGTGCGGGGCGATGGCTCGATCGCCGGGAGCATCGGCGGCGGCCTGCTCGAGCACCGCATGATGTCGGCCGCCGCGGACGCGCTGGCGGAGCGGCGTTATCGCCGCGTGTGGACAGAGCTCGGCGGTACCGACGTGCGCAGCGCCGAGAAGATGCTCTGCGGTGGCGCCGCGGAGGTCCTGATCGCGTACGTGTCTGCCGGCGATGCCGCGCTGCTCGAGGTGTGCGCTCAGCTGCGCGAGGCGCGCGACGCAGGGCGCCGCGCCTGGTACGTCACGGTCCTGCCCACCGGCGAGGACGGTGATGACGGCATCGTCCGGCACTGCGCCTTCGACGCAGACGGGCGGCGCGCCGGTGCGGCCGTGTGCGACGCCGCGGAGGTCCGTTCGCTGGCCGCCGGCGCCGCCGTGCACGGCGCGACCCGTCTCAGCGACGGCCGCGGCGCCGTGGTCGAGCGTCTCGACCCGCCGGCGCTCGCCGTCGTCTGCGGCGCCGGTCACGTCGGGCGGGCTCTGGCGCCGGTGCTCCTCGGGCTGGGCTTCCGCGTCGTCGTCATCGACGACCGTGAGGAGTTCGCGGCGCCCGCACGGTTCCCCGGGGCAACGGTTGTCGCCAGACCGTTCGAGGCCGCCCTGGCGGCGGTGGGAGCGGACGAGCACGCTTTCGTCGTGATCGCGACTCGTGGTCATGTCCACGACATGGAGGTGCTCGAGCAGGCCCTCCGGATCGGCGCCCGGTACGTGGGCCTCATGGCGAGCCGCTCCAAGCGCGCGCGCATGGACGCCGCGCTTCGTGAAGCGGGCTTCGGCGACGAAGCCGTCGGCCGGATCCACTCGCCGGTCGGCCTCGACATCGGCGCCGAGACGCCGGCGGAGCTCGCGGTGAGCATCGCCGCCGAGATGGTCCTCGCCCGGTCGGGCGCGGGCGGCTGAGTGATGGAGCGCCTGGCGGCGATCGTCCTCGCGGCCGGCCGCTCTTCGCGCATGCGCCAGCTCAAGCCGCTGCTCGAAGCCGGTGGCCGCACGCTCCTGGAGCGGGCCGTCGGCGCGTTCACCGCGGTGGGCGTCGACGACGTGGTCGTCGTGACAGGCTACCGTGGCGACGAGGTCGCTCCGGTCGCCACCCGAGCCGGCGCGGGCGTGGCGCCCAACCCGCGCTTCGACGAGGGTATGTACTCGTCCGTGCAGGCGGGCGTGGCGGCGCTTCACGCCGGCGTCTCGCGGTTCTTCCTGCTGCCGGTCGACGTGCCGCTGGTCCGGCCGGAGACCGTGGGCCGGCTGGCAAGAGCCGCGCGGCCGGCGGGCCGAGCGCCGGCCAGCGTCGCCGCCGGACCGGCGGTCGTCTACCCGGCGTTTCACGAGTCGACGGGGCACCCGCCGCTGATCTCCGCGGCGCTGTGCGAGGAGATCCTCAGCGACCAGCCCGCTGGTGGCCTGCGCGAGCTGCTCATGAGGCACGCCGCGTCGTCGCTGCTGGTCGAGGTGGACGACCCGGGGGTGCTGACCGACGCGGACACACAGGACGACCTCGCCCGCATCCGCGGTCTGGCGACGGGCGAGGACCTGCCGGACGAGGCGCGGTGCCTCGAGCTCCTGCGGGAGCGCGGCACGCCGGGCGCGGTCGTCTCCCATTCTCGTGCCGTGGCGGCGGTGGCGGCAGTGCTCGCCGCCGCCCTGAACGAGCGCGGCCAGCACGTGTGCGCGCCGCTCATCGCCGCCGGCGCCCTGCTTCACGACGCGGCGCGGGACCAGCCGCAGCACGCCGTGGCCGGCGCCGACGTCCTCGAGGGCATGGGCTACGTGCGCGTCGCCGCGGTCGTTCGCCGGCATATGGCCCTGGGCGATGACGGTGGTGACGTCGGCGAGGCCGAGGTCGTCTACCTCGCGGACAAGCTGGTCGCAGGGGACCGGCTCGTCGGGATCGACGAGCGCTTCGCCGCGCGCCTCGAGCGGTTCGCCCGCTACCCCGCGGCGCTGGCCGGGGCGACCGCGCGCAAGCAGGAGGCGGAGGACGTGCTGGGTCGCGTCGAAAGCGTGGTGGGGCGACCGGTCGGCGAGCTCCTGCCGCGAGAGTGGCGGCCGGGGAGCATCGTCTCGGACTGAGCGGCGCGGCCGTCCCGCCGTGCCGGCTCGACCCTCAGGCGCCCGGGCGGCCGCCGTTGAGGATGCTGCGCGCGGCGATCACACCGGCCGCTGAGGCCTGGATCAGGCCGCGCGTGATCCCGGCGCCGTCGCCGACGGCGTACAGGTTCTTCACCGGCGTCTGCAGGCCGTCGTCGAGCTCGGGCCGCGCCGAGTAGAACTTGACCTCCACACCGTAGAGCAGCGTGTCGCGCCCATTGACCCCCGGGGCGAGCTTGTCCATGGCGGAGAGCATCTCGAGGATGTCGGTGAGGTGCCGGTAGGGGAGCACGAAGGCGAGGTCGCCCGCGGTGGCGCCCTGCAGCGACGGCTGCACGGTCCCGCGGCGGATGCGGTCCATGGTGCTGCGGTGGCCCTGGTGGAGGTCGCCGAGGCGCTGCACGATGATGTCCTCGCCGAGGACGTTGGCCAGCCGGGCGATGCTCTTGCCGTAGGCGATGGGGTCGTCGAACGGCTCGGTGAAGTCGGTGCTGACCAGCAGGGCGAAGTTCGTGCGGTCGGTCTTGAAGTCGGCGTAGCTGTGACCGTTCACGGTGACGACGTCGCCGTAGTTCTCGAGCGAGACGGTGCCGTACGGGTTCATGCAGAAGGTGCGCACGGGGTCGTCGAAGCTCGGCGTATAGTAGATGAGCTTGCTCTCGTACAGCGCGTCCGTGAGCGGTTCCATCACCGCCGCAGAGACTTCGACGCGCACGCCGATGTCCACGGGGTTGGTGCGCAGGCCGATGTGGAGGCGCTTGCACTCCTCCATGAGCCAGGCGGCGCCGTCACGGCCCGGGGCGGCGACCACTGCGTCGGCCGTGAGCCGCGTCCCGTCCTCCAGCACGACGCCGGTGGCGCGCAGTTCGCTCTCGCCGGCCGGCTTCTCGGCGAGGATGCGGTCGACGCGGCTGGCGGTGAGCACCTCGACCTGTGACTCCAGTTCCGCGCGCATGCGCGTGAGGATGTCGTAGGAGCGCTCGGTGCCCATATGGCGCACCGGTGACTCGACGAGGGTCATGCCGTGCAGGAGCGCTTCGCGGCGGAATTCCTCGAACTGCTTGCCGCCGCCGTGGACCTCGTCCGGCGCCCCGTACTCGCGCCAGACGCCGTCGACGTAGCCGATGAGCTCGGAGAGGCGCTCCTTGCCGACGAAGCGGTCGAGCCAGCCGCCGACGTCCGGCGTGAGCGTGAGCTTGCCGTCGCTGAAGGCGCCGGCGCCGCCCCAGCCGCAGGTGATGTCGCAGGGCTCGCAGCCGGCGCACACGCCGGTCTTGCGCGCCGGGCAGGCCCGGTGGTCGATGTCGGGACCCCGCTCGATGACGAGCACCTTGGCACCGTTGCGGCGTACGAGCTCGAGTGCGGCGAAGATGCCGGCGGGGCCGGCGCCGACGACGATCACATCGTGGTGAGAGCGTGCAGCAGTCATGGCAGTCGGAGAGGGGGAGGTCGACAAAGGGCAGGTAGTTCCCTTTTTGGGATGATAGCGGCGCGGCGAACGCCATACAAACGTGGCGCGTCTCGTAGACCGGGAGAGGAAGTGGACGTGACGCTCGCCCGGCGGAGCAGCGGAGGAAGAGGTGGAGACCAAGGCGCGTACGTGTCTGGTAGCGGTCGCGGCGGTGCTGTCGCTGACCACGCTGGGAGCGGCGCTGCTCGCCGCCTGCGGCGGGAGCGGCGGCCCCGCTGAGGCGAGCTCGCCGGCCACTATCGCGGTCACGCCGGCCGCCGCGACGGGGACGACCGTGCAGGCCAGGGTCGGCGACACGGTCGTGGTGACGCTCGAGGCGAACGTCACGACCGGGTACGAGTGGACCTTCACGGCCGGTGACACGTTCACCATCGAGAAGAGCGACTACGTGTCGGACGACGACCCCGAGCAGCTCGCCGGCAAGGGCGGCACCCAGGTCGTGGTGCTCAGGGTCACCGAGGCCGGCTCATCCGACCTCACGGGCACCTACGCGCGCAGCTGGGAGTCGCCGTCGCCGGATGCGCAGCCGGACCTGACGCTGACGGTCGAGAGCACAGACTAGACGCCGCGAGCCACGTCGCGCCGGCCGGGGGCGCGCCGGCGTGACACGCGGGTGGGGGGCGGGACGAGGCGGGGCGGGCGGCCGAAGGGCCGCCCGCCCGTTCCCGCTTCGTGAAGAATCCCGGGCCGCCGCGGTCTTGTCAGCCGGGCCGCCGGGCCGATACCCTGCCGGGGCACGTGGTATCCCCAGTGAGGTGAACATGGACGACCCGGTCCTCAGCCGGCGCAGCATCCGCAGGTACACCGGCGACCCCGTCGGCGACGAGACGGTCGAACGGTTGCTGCACGCCGCCATGGCGGCGCCGTCCGCCGGCAACCAGCAGCCGTGGCAGTTCGTCGTTCTGCGCGACCGTGAGACGCTGCGCGCGATCGCCGGGTTCCATCCGTATGCGAAGATGCTGCCCGACGCGCCGGTCGCGGTGCTCGTCTGCGGCGATCCCACGTCCTGCAAGTGGCCGCAGATGTGGGAGCAGGACTGTTCCGCGGCGACCGAGAACCTGCTGATCGAGGCCGAGCACCTCGGCCTGGGGGCCGTGTGGCTCGGCGTCCATCCTCTGCAGGAGCGCGTCGAGGGCGTTCGCGCCCTCCTCGGCATCCCCGAGAGCGTCGTGCCGTTCGCCATCGTCCCGTTCGGCCGGCCGGCGGAGCACAAGGAACCCTCGGACCGCTACGCCGCCGCGCGTGTCCACTTCGAGCGCTGGTAGCGGCGGGCGGCCGTCGCCCCGGCCCGCCGTCCCCGGCGCCCTGCCGGCAGCCGACAGTTTGCCTCGACGCCGCCGCGGGTACCTTTGCCACTCGACCCGTGATGCGGCGGGTGCCGCCCTCCGGCCCGGCGCCGGCGAGACAGGCTCCGCCCCACGGGTCGTCTTGCACTGACAGAGCCAGAGCGAAGGGGGTGAGCCGTGACCGGACCTGCCTGGGTCCCGACCATCGACGACACCAAAGTCCGCGACGGCGCGTACGTCGCCGTCTATCCCAAGGGCCTCGGGGTGCTCCTGACCCGCATCGACGGTGACCTGTTCGCCGTCGCCAACAAGTGCGCGCACATGGGCTGCCCGCTGGAGGGCGGCAAGCTCGAGGGAGCCGTCCTCACCTGCCCGTGCCACGATTGGCGATTCGACGTGCGCACCGGGGTGTTCCTGGACGCGCCCGAGCTGGCGCTCGCGATCTTCCCGGTCAAGGTGGAAGAGGGCAAGATCCTCGTCGAGATCGAAGGGGCGTGACCATGGTCGACGAGGTGTACATCTACGCGCTGAGCACCTGTCCGTGGTGCCGCAAGACCAGAAAGTGGTTCGACGACAGCAAGATCCCCTACGAGTCGGTCGACGTCGACAAGCTGCCCGACGACGAGCAGGACGCCGTCGCCGACAAGGCGTACGAGCTCAGTGGAGGTCGCCGCTTTCCCGTGGTCGTCATCAACGGCGAGGTGATCGTCGGCTACAGCCCCGACAAGTTCCTCGATCATCTCAAGGGCTGGGGAGGGTGAGCATGGGCAGCGACGCGCGCAAGGAATCCTTCCGCTATCTGTTCGAGCGTGTGGTGCAACCGCTCGGTTACAAGTTCACGCCCGACGAGGAGCTCGCCGACTTCCTGCTCGAGCAGGAGGTCAAGCTGGAGCAGGACCACGGCGCGCCCTTCTGTCCTTGCCAGGGACGGAGCGGCGTGCGCGCCGAGGACATGCTGATCTGCTGCCCGTGCATCCCGTACCACCGGGAGCACTTCGACAAGATGAAGCGCTGCTGGTGTGGTCTCTTCGTTCACCAGGACGTTACGGACCCGGACAGCTTGCCCCAGATCCCGCCGGACGAAGTCTGAGGAGCCGACCATGTGGCATGAAGTAGCGAAGCTCGACGACATCGCCCGCGGCGGCATGAAGTACGTGCGCGCCGCCGACCGTGAGATCTGCCTGTGCGAGTACGACGGCGGCATCTACGCCGTGAGCCGCCGGTGCGGTCACCAGAACGCACCGCTCGATCAAGGTGCGCTCGAGGGGTGGGTCCTCACCTGCCCCCTGCACGACGGGCAGTTCGACATCCGCAGCGGCGCCAACCTCAGCTGGCCCCTCGACCACGACATGGGACCCGACGACGAGATCCCCGAACCTGTGCAGCGGTTCTTCAAACTGGAGAAGCGGCTGCAGTGGAAGACCCGGGTGCACGACCTGCACACCTACGAGGTGCGCGTGCGGGACGGCGCGATCCACGTCGACGTGTGACCACCACCCGGCCCCGCGGGGCCGTAGCAGCACGGTAGACAACCCACCCGACGACAAGGAGGAACGATGGCGTTTGAACTGCCGCCGCTCCCGTATGGGGACGACGCGCTCGAGCCGGACTATTCGGCGCGAACGATCAGCTTTCACTACGGGAAGCACCACAAGACATACGTCGACACGCTGAACAAGCTGGTGGCCGGCACCGACCTCGAGGGCAAGAGCCTCGAGGACGTGATCATGGCCGTGGCGGGCAAGCCGG
This sequence comes from uncultured Thermoleophilia bacterium, assembly GCA_963699725.1. Classification (GTDB taxonomy): domain Bacteria; phylum Actinomycetota; class Thermoleophilia; order UBA2241; family UBA2241; genus CAIXSE01. The sequence continues at coordinate 20,684 of CAVOVA010000014.1, read as the reverse complement.
ACAAGCAGCCGGTCTTCAACAACGCGGCGCAGGTGTGGAACCACACCTTCTTCTGGAACGGCATGAAGCCGGGCGGCGGCGGCGCGCCGACTGGCCCGATCGCCGAGAAGATCGCCGCGACCTTCGGCGGCTGGGACAAGTTCGTCGAGGGTTTCAAGGCCGCCGCCGTGGGCCGCTTCGGCTCCGGCTGGGCCTGGCTCGTCTCGGACAACGGCGAACTCAAGATCGTGAGTACGCCGAACGCCGAGATGCCGGCGGCCCCAGGTATCACGCCGCTGCTCGTGGTCGACGTGTGGGAGCACGCCTACTACCTCGACTACCAGAACCTGCGACCGGTGTACGTGCAGACCTTCTTCGACAAGCTCGTCAACTGGGACTTCGTGAACGCGAACCTCGCGAACGCGAAGTAACAGGCTCGAGCACGTCCGCCGCGCCGGAACAGGGCGCGCGGCGGCCTCGGGGACCGAGAGGGCCGGTGAGTGCGCGAAGGCGCATCCGCCGGCCCTCTCGACGTACGGAGACGTGCGGAACGATACGGATCCCGGTCCTCCGGCGTGCGGCCGAGGGTCGCCGGCGTCTTGCCGCGTGGCCGCGTACCATCGGCCCTCTCGTTCGCGAGACCCCGATGTCTGACGGCCCGGCGACCCCGCCGCCGCCCGCTCTGACTACGCCTCGTCGGCCTTGTTGAGGTGGAGGTAGACGAACGTCCCGTATGTGTCGGGCGGAGCGGGACCGATGCTGGCAATCGAGCGGGTCAGCGGTCGCCGCGAGGCGATCGGAACGACGTGCAGAGGAGGGAAGGGCTGTCAGACAGCTCGCCGGCCCGCATCCACGACCGGCGAGCGGTGAAGGCTCAAGTGATCCTGACCAAGGAGAGGTTCGATGAAGAGACTCATGAAGCAGAAGACGCGTCTGTTCGGTGTGGTGTTCGGGTTGGCCGTCGTCGCCTCGCAGGCGGGCTTCCTCGCCAGCATCTGCGGCTTCAAATGGCATTGACGGGCCTTGCCTCGGACGTCGTCCCGTCTCAAGAGAGGAAGCCGCATGGACAAGCAGCTCAAGAGGCGCCCGCGCCTGGTGCGCTTCGGCCGCAAGTGGTGCTGAGAAACGGAGTGGATTGCGCTCCACATCAATCTCGACGCAGGAGTCAACTCATGACCAAGTTCATGGCGCGCAACAAGTACCTGTTCGGTCTGGCCACCTTGCTGGCGCTGGCCCTTGCCAGCGGCGCCGGATTCAAGTGGGGCTGAGAGAGCCTTCGACCCACCGACGTCGACCGGCCTGACGGGACCGCTGGCCCGCTCCAGCCCCTCGCCTAGAGCCGACTGACGATGAAACACGAAACCCACAAGACTGTCGCCTTCATCGGGCTCCTCTGGATCGCCACAGCCGCGATCTTCCTGCGCTCGCTGCCGCTGACCGCGAGCGTGGACTGGCTGGACTTCGCCGTGTTCGTGACCTTGGCGGCGTTGTCTGAGAGGTGGTACGTGGCCACGGGCCAGGAGAGCGGCATGTCGCTCTCCTTCACCGTGCACTTCGCGGCCGCGGTGTTGTTCGGCCCCGCCTTCGCGATGGCGGTCGCCGTCTGCGGCCTCGTGGTCACGGACGGCGTGATCCACCGTCGCCCGTTCGTGCGCACCGCCTTCAACATCGCGCAGATGGCCGTGGCCGTCGGACTGTGTGGCGCCGTCTATCAGGCCCTCGAGATCAACGGGCCCATCGACCTGGTCGCCGATGCGCCGGCGCTGGCCATCGCCGCGTTCGTGTACCTCGTGGTGAACGACTCCCTGGTGGCTGCCGTCCTCAGCATCAGGGGCCGCCCTTTCTTCCAGGAATGGCGTATGTCGTTCAAGGATATCCTGTTGCCGTACGTGTCCATGGCGCCCCTCGGCGCGCTGGCGGCATACACGTACCAGGCCACGCCCTGGTCGCTTCTCTACTTCGTGCCGCTGGTGCTGGTCGTCTACAACGGGTTCAAGCTCTTCGTCTCGCTGCAGCACGAGACCGACGCCGCGCTGGTGGCGCTGGCCGACTCGATCGACCGGCGCGACAAGTACACCTACGAGCATTCCGTGCGCGTGGCCGACTACGTGGCCGCCGCTGCACACGCGTTGCATCTGGCGCCTCGCGAGATCGACCTCGTCGTTGCCGCCGCCCGGGTGCACGACCTGGGCAAGATGGCGACCGACAACCGTGTGCTGCTCAAGCCGGCCGCACTCACGGCGGAAGAGCGCAGGCTCATCGAGAAGCACGCCACCGAAGGCGACGAGATCGCCGGCAAGTTCAGCATGTTCCGCCGGGGCCGCCGGTTCATCCGCCATCATCACGAGCGCTGGGATGGAGCAGGCTACCCCGACGGGCTCGCAGGTGAGCAGATCCCTCTGGGCGCCCGCCTCATCGCTGTGGCCGACGCCTTCGACGCGATGACGACGGACCGGCCGCACCGCAAGGCCCTGGGGCACGACATGGCCGTGACGGAACTGCGCAACTGTGCCGGCACTCAGTTCGACCCCGACGTCGTGCAGGCGTTCGCCGGAGCGCTGGACGGTCTGGGTACGGCGACGGCGGCGGAAGGCTCGCCGACCGTCCAGCCCGTCCGGCCCTGGGAGCCGGATGACCTCGTCACGGAACTGTCTGGCGCGCGTGACCCGGCGCGGCTGTGGGCAGCCGCCAGTTTCTCGCTTTCCCGGATGCTGGATGTACCCAACTGCAACATCTATCGCCTGGAGGAGACCGGGGGCCTCGTCTGCGTCGCCAGCATCTTCGAGGGCGGGTGGTACCCTGAGGGCCTCGGCGCGGTGGCGGATCTCGCCGCGCTGCCGACCGGCCGTGCGGCGATCAGCACGCGCAGACCCATCCTCGTCACGTCGCCCGGCGACGCGCGCCTCGGTCCGGCGGAGCGCGCAGACATGCTGCGCTGGAACGAGACGGCCAGGCTGGTCGTTCCGCTGATCGTCAGGGGTGAGGTGATCGGCCTCGTGGAGGCTGGAGAGAGCCGCGAGGGGCGCACGGTGACTTCCGACAAGGAGGCCGTGGCCGAATCGATGTGCCAGCTCATCGCTCTGGCCGTCCGCGATGCAGAGGCCATCGAGGATCAGAAGCTCAATGCGCGCAGACTGGCGTCGCTGCTGGAGTCGAGCCGCGCGATCGCCACCGCCAAGACTTCCGAGGAGGCGCTGTCGACCATCACCCGGAGGGTGGCCGAACTCCTCGATCTCACCAGCTGCATCGCCTACGAGTTCGACGGGGAGCGAGATGCGATCGTCGCGCGCGCGGCATGGGAGAGGACGGCCAGCGAGTGGAACAAGCTGGGCCAGCCGTTGGCCCTGGCCGACAACCCGGTCGAGCGGCGCCTGCTGGAATCGGGAGAGATGCTTCTCGAGACCCTGTCGGACCCCGAGCTCGACCCGGTCAGCCGGGTGACGATGGAGGTCTGGGGCGAGAAGAGCTGTCTGACGGTCCCCATGCAGTCGGTCGACGGGCCGATGGGGCTGCTGACGTTCTGGGACTCGACGCGCGAGCGTCACTACAACGAGGACGAGCTAGCGCTGGCGAGCTCCATGGCCGAGCTGGCCGGCGAGGCCGTGCGCGGCGCCAAGTTGCTTCGCCGCCTGCGCAGCCTCAGCGAGACCGATGCGCTGACCGGCCTCGCCAACCGCCGCAAGATCCACGAGTTCCTGGTGCCGGTGCGCGCCCAGGCAGAGCGGTACCGCACCAGTTTCAGCCTGGTGATGCTGGACCTCGACGGCTTCAAGGTGCTCAACGACACCCACGGCCATCCAGCCGGAGACCTCGTCCTGCGTCAGGTGGCCAAGCTGCTCAACGAGAAGACCCGCGCCGCCGACATCGTCGGCCGCTACGGCGGCGACGAATTCCTGCTCATCCTGCCCGAGACGGCGGCGGAAGAAGCGGCGACCCTGGCGGAGAAGTTGCGCACCGCGGTTGCCGGGGCCCCCTGTGTGACACAGGCGGGCGAGACCATCCACATCCGCTCGAGCTTCGGCGTCGCCACCTTCCCCGAGGACGGGTGCGAGGTCAGCGAGTTGATCGCGGTCGCCGACGTCAACCTCTACGCCTCCAAACGAGCCGGCGGCGACGCGGTCACAGGCGGTGGGCAGGGGCAGGCCCCGGCCCGCCCGCCCGTCGCATCTCTCACGGCATGACGTCCGCCGGCCTTCATCGCGTGTCGCCGACGCCGGCTGCCGAGCAGCCTCGACCAACCTGGAGACGACCATGCTCGTAGTCCTGACGGCACTCGTGGTGGGCGTCGCGATCGGCTACGTGTCGGGAGGCCGCCTGCGCAACCTCGAGCGCATCGCGCTGACGCGGCCGTGGCTGGTTCTTGCGGCGTTGGGCGTCCAGGTGGTCGCGTTCTCGCCGCTGGGCGCGGCACTGCCTCCGACCACCGCCGTGGTCCTGCACTTCGCCTCCTACGGGCTGCTGGTGTGGTTCGTCGTGCTCAACCGCCGCCGCCTCGGAGTACTCATCGCCGGCCTTGGCATGGGCCTCAACCTCATGGCGATCACCGCCAACGGCGGCTACATGCCGGCCAGCAGAGCGGCTCTGGAGCTGGCCGGCAATGCCTACGACGGCCAGGCCCTGAACAACTCGGCCGTGATCGACGCAGGCACCCGTCTCTCGTACCTGGGCGACGTCTTCGCGGTGCCTTCGTGGATGCCGGCTGCCAACGTGTTCAGCCTCGGAGACGCGCTCATCGTCGCCGGAATCGCGGTGATCCTCGTCGTCTCGATGCGGATCCCCCGCGCGGCCATCGAGGCATGATGAGCGCCGTCGCTGCGGTGCGCGAGCAGCTGGCCGGCTACCACCGCGTCCTCGTTCGTCGCGACTATCGCCTGCTGTGGGCCGCGCAGCTGGTGAGCACGTTCGGCGACCGGCTCACCCAGATCGGGCTCACCGCGCTCGTCTTCGCCATGACGGGCTCGGACCTGAGTATCGGTCTGGTGCTGACGCTCACCGTCTTGCCCAGAGCCGCGTTCGGTCTGTTCGCGGGGGCGCTCGCGGATCGCGTGAGCCGCAAGACCGTGCTCATCGTCACCGACTGCGTCCGGGCCCTCATCGTCCTGATCCTGGCGCTCGCCGCGGGACTCCCGTTGCAGGCGGTGTATCTTCTGACCGTGCTGCACGCGACGGCGACGGTGTTCTTCACGCCGGCGCGCAACGCGGTGCTCCCCGATATCGTGCCGAGGCGCGACCTGCTCGCCGCGAACACACTGGACGAGACGACCCAGGGCACCCTCGACCCGATCGCCTATCTGGTCGGCGGCGCGATCATCGCGGGCCTTGGGGTGCGCTTCGGCTTCGGCGTCGACAGCATCACGTTTCTGGTGTCGGCCGCTCTCATCATGCAGACCACCACGCGCGGCGCCGCCCAGTGGCATGCCCCACGCGGCGACTGCCCCGCCGCCGAGCAAGGCAAGGGCAAGCTCGGCCTCGGCGACGGTCTTCGCGTCATGTGGCAGGACCGCGTCCTGCGCGCCAACACCGTGCTGGTGGTATGCGCCGCGCTCGTCGCGAGCGCGGAACTGCCGCTCACCTCGATGCTGGTCCTCACCCACTGGCAGCGCGGCGCCCTTGGACTCGGGATGTTCGAGGCAGCACTCGCCGCGGGCTTTGCGTTGGGCGCGTTCGCCTGCGGCCCGACCGTCGATCGTTTGGGCAAAGGGCCGACCATCCTGCTCGGACTCATCGGCACCGGCCTTGTGATGGCCGCCGTCGCCATGCTTCCGTTCTGGCCGGCGGCCGTCCTGAACGGTGTCGCCGGCGTGTTCAACATCCTCTTCTTCGTCCCGACTCTCACCCTGGTGCAGGAGCGCGCACCCCGGGCCGTCCGCGCACGCGTCATGAGCGCCCGCTCGGTGCTTCTGGCAGTCGCCCTGGTGGTGTCGTACGCAGGGGCGACGGCGCTGGCCTCGGCGTTCGGACCACGCCCCGTGATGCTCGCGCTGGGGCTGCTGCTCTCGGCCGGCACGGCAGCGGCCTGCCTCGCACCCGTGCTACGTCAGCGCTGACGGCCCGCGCACAGCGAGCGTCGCCCGCAAGGAGGCAGCAGCACGGCCGCCGGCTCGTGCGACGGCGCCTCGCCCAACGCCAACCCGCTAGGCTGTGGGCCATCGGGGTACCTTGGTCGGCGAGCGGACGCACCGGGACCGGCTCGTTGCCGTACGGTGAGCATCCGAGACGCACAGAAGGGGATCATCATGCTCAAGGGCTTCAAGGACTTCATCCTGCGCGGCAACGTGGTCGACCTCGCCGTCGCCGTCGTCATCGGCGCCGCGTTCGGCGCGGTGATCACCTCGTTCGTCGGCGACATCCTCACGCCGCTCATCGCGGCGGTCTTCGGGCAGCCGGACTTCTCGGCGCTCAGCTTCACGATCAACAAGAGTCAGTTCCTCTACGGGTCCTTCATCAACGCGGTCATCTCATTCCTCTTCGTCGCAGCGGCGATCTACTTCATCGTCGTCGTTCCGCTCAACAAGCTCGCTGAGCGCCGCGCGAAGGGCGCCGACCCCACGACGAAGACGTGCCCGGAGTGCCTGAGCGAGATCCCGCACGGTGCGCACAAGTGCGCTTTCTGCGGGTCTGAGCAGCCGGCGGCCGCGTGAGGGCCGAGTTCGCGCGGGCCTGCACGGCATCTTCGTCCTGCTCAAGAAGAAGTCGCGGGCCGCATGCGTCTTCACGCTCGTTGTCCCGGGTCGTGTCTGGTATGTTTCCCGCGTGAGTCTTCTGCGCCTTGACATCGACGATCGCCAGGCGGTCATGTGCTCGGAAGGCTCAGTCTGCGCGAACACCCAGGAGCTCGTCGAGAGCGCGACGTTCGCACGCGTGCTCGGCCTCTACGTGGACCATCTCGAAGCGCACAATCCCCGTGCGCTCGACGATCTGGGCTTGGGCGACGGGGAGGGAGTGGGTGCGGCGGCCGCCGGCGGAGCCGCCGCAGGCGACGAATCCCGCCGCGACCGGCTGCTCGACCTGATCCGGCTGCTCGCCAACAACCCGCTGGAGCGCGTGGCGTCGACGGTCGCCGAGCCCGGCGACCTCCTCGCCCGCCGCGACCGTCTGCACGAGTTCGTCGAGGGCCTCTATGACTTCTGGCGCCGCTGGGACCGCTTTCTCGTCGTGCACGCCGAGGCGCCCCCGGCGCCGGGCGACAAGCGCCCGCTGCGCGGCTTCACCGAGGCCGTCGAGGCGCTGGCGCGCCTGGTCCGCGCCGTCTACCGCGATGTCGCCGAGAACATCACCGGGACGCGGCCGCGCGTCCTGCGCCAGGTCGCCGCCGGCGCGGAGGTCGGCGTGTACGCCGTGCGCCACAAGTGGCCCGTCCCGGCGCACTACCGCGAGTTGCTCGCCGGCATCCCTTTCGTGCGTGACCTGCTGCTCTACCCGCCGCTTCTGCTCGACCCTCCGATGAACACGCGCAGCGGGCAGTTCGCCGAGGTCGAGGACAACCCGCTGGACGGGCTCAAGCTCGAGCGCGAGGAGTGGCTCTGCTACCCGGCGCTCGTGGGACGGTTCGTCGTCTTCGTGTACTTCCACCGCCGCCTCATGGGGCTGGGGCTGAGTCTCGCGAACCTCTTCGAGGTCGCCTCCGACGAGGAGATCGCCGCCGGCCCCGACGCCGTGTACCTCTACGGCGTCCCGCCGGCAGCGCTTGCCCGCTTCGGCGACCTGCCCACCGTCTTCTACGACGACCGCCGCAGCCGCGTGCTGGTGGCGGCGGTCCCGCTCGAGGACCGCTTCGGTTACTTCGGCTACCTCAAGAAGATGGTGCTCACCCTGCACAACGTCGCCGCCATGGACCGCGGCGTCATGCCGTTCCACGGGGCCTACGCGCGGCTCGTCCTCCACGACGGTTCGCGGGCCACGGTGCTGCTCATCGGCGACACCGCCACCGGCAAGAGCGAGACGCTCGAAGCGCTGCGGGTGGCCGGCGACGGCCGCGTCCGCGAGGTGCGCATCATCGCCGACGACATGGGTTCGCTCGAGGTCGGCGCCGGTGGCGAGTTGCTCGGCTTTGGCACCGAGATCGGCGCCTTCGTCCGTCTCGACGACCTGCAGCAGGGGTACGCGTTCGGCCAGCTCGACCGCTCCATCATCATGAGCCCCAGCCGGGTCAACGCTCGCGTCGTCCTCCCGGTCACCACGCTCGAGGACGTGTTGCGCGGCTACCCCGTCGACTTCTTGCTCTACGCGAACAATCACGAGGCCGTCGACGGCGAGCACCCCGTGGTCGACCGGTTCCCCGACGAGGAGGCGGCGCTCGGCGTGTTCCGCGACGGCGCCGCCATGAGCAAGGGCACCACCACCGAGGTGGGCCTCACCCACAGTTACTTCGCCAACCCGTTCGGCCCGGCTCAGCGCCGGGACCAGCATGAGACCCTGGCCGCCGCGACGTTCGCGGCGGCGTTCAAGGCCGGCGTGTTCGTCGGGCAGTTGCGCACGCAGCTGGGGCTGTCCGGCAAGGAGTCCGCCGGCCCTCGCGTCGCCGCCGACGCCCTTCTCGACCTCATCGCCGCGAAAGGAGCGAGCCGATCATGACGACGCTATACGAGTCGAACGAGACCGCCTGGAACCTCATCAGCCGCGGCAAGGTACGCGACGTGTACGAGTACGCGCCCAACCAGATGCTCATCGTCACAAGCGACCGGCTCTCGGCCTTCGACGTCATCCTGCCGACACCGATCCCGGACAAGGGCGTCGTGCTCACGCAGATCGCCAACTTCTGGTTCGAGCAGACGGACAGCATCATCCCGAACCACCTCGTGGACCCCGATCCCTTCAGCACCGACGCCGGGCGCAGGCATCTCGCCGGCAGGTCGATCGTGGTGCACAAGGCCGAGGCTCTCCCGGTGGAAGCCATCGTCCGCGGCTACCTCACCGGCTCGGGGCGCAAGGACTACGAGAAGACCGGCAAGGTGTGCGGCATCGAGTTGCCTGCCGGCCTCGTCGAGGCGAGCCGGCTGCCCGAGCCTCTCTACACCCCGTCGACGAAGGCGGCGATCGGCGACCACGACGAGAACATCTCGTTCGACAAGACGGTGGATCTGATCGGCAAGGAGATGGCGGAGAAGGTCCGCGACGTCGCCCTCGAGCTGTACCGATTCGGCGCGGAGTACGCGCTCGAGCGCGGCATCATCATCGCCGACACCAAGTTCGAGTTCGGCATCCTGGACGGCGAGCTCATCCTCATCGACGAGATCATGACGCCGGATTCGTCGCGCTTCTGGCCCGCCGACGGCTACGAAGCGGGCAAGAGCCAGCCCAGCTACGACAAGCAGTACGTGCGCGACTACCTCGAGACGCTCGACTGGGACAAGACGGCGCCCGGTCCCGAACTGCCGCCCGAGGTGGCCGCGAAGACCTCCGAGAAGTACCTGGAGGCGTGGCGCCGTCTGACGAAGTCGTGAGCCGCGCGGCGGCGGGCGGAGCCGGCGGCGGAGGCCGCAGTGACGCGCGCCGGCCCGGCGCCGGAGGCCGCGGCGACGCGCGCCGGCCCTCCGGCGGCGACCCGTTCCGCCGGCCCGTCCCGGACATCCCGCAGGCCGCGCTCTATTGGGACCGCCGGTACGCGGCCGAGGAGCGCATCTGGGGCGACGGTCCCAGCGAGCTCGCCCGTCTCGCCGTCGCCCGCCTGCGCCCGTACGCTTCGCCCGAGCTCTCGATCCTCGACGTCGGCTGCGCCTACGGCCGCGACTCGCGGTACCTCGCCGCCGAACTCGGCTGCCGGGTGCTCGGCCTCGACCCGTCGCCTGCGGCCATCGCCGCCGCGCGCAAGGCCCGCTCGGCCGGACTCGAGGTGGAGTACGTGGCCGGGGACCTCGGCTCGCTCGCGGGAGACCCGGACCATGGCGTCCCCTACGACGTCGTCTTCGTCAGCAACGTCTACCATCTGCTCGGGCCGATCGGCCGCCGGGAGTTCACCGGAGCCCTCGCCGCCGCCGTGCGGCCCGGCGGCCTCCTCTTCTTGAGCACGCTCTCGCCGCGCGACCCGCAGCACTATGCGGTCGGCGAACCGGTCTCCGGCGAGGAACGGAGCTGGGTGGAGCACGTCTACCTGCACTTCGTCACCGCCGAGGAGCTCACCCGCGACTTCGCCGCTTTCGAGGTCCTCGACCTGGAGGAGCGCAGCTACGACGAGGCGCGGGACCGCGGCAAGGCGCACCGCCACGCCGCCTGGTTCCTGGAGGGGCGGCGGCGCTGAACCTTGTGCGCCGCCGGGACCCGTCTCGTGCGGACGGGCGAGCGCCGCGCGGAAGCACCTGTCAGGGAGCCGGGACGATCCGGTAGACCCGGCCGGCAAGTGAGACGACGTACAGTTCGCCGGCCGAATCCTGTCCGAACGACGACACCTGGCTCACCTGACCGTCGACCCCGGGGAGCGCGCTCCGCGCGCCGCCGGGCCCCTTCTTCGCCCAGACCCGTCCCGAGCCGAAGTCGGCGAAGAGATAGAAGCCGCGTAGCGCCGGTATGGCCGCGCCTCGGTACACGTAGCCCCCGGTCACCGAGACGCCGGCGCCACGGCCGTACTGCGCCACCGGCCAGGTGAGCGAACCCTTCCTGAGCTTCCTGGCGACCGCCCTGTCGTAGACGCGCGTGCCTTCGTAGCCGTTCCAGCCGAAGTTCGCGCCGGCAGGCCGCCCGGGCTTCAGATAGTCGATCTCCTCCCGGCGGTTCTGCCCGACGTCACCGATCCAGAGGGCGCCGGTGGAGCGATCGAAGGAGAAGCGCCACGGGTTGCGCAGCCCCTTCGCGTAGACGCCGACCTTCACCGGTGAGACGTCGACGTTGAGTCGCAGCAGCTTCCCGAGCCGGCTCCGGGAGTCCTGCGCTCGCCGTTGCGGGTCGCCGCCACTCCCGCCGTCGCCCATGCCCACGAAGAGGCGGCCGCCCGGGCTGAACTGCAGCTGTCCGCCGTTGTGGTTGGCGTACGGCTGGCGGACGCGCAGCACGACCCTGGCGGTCGAGGCGACGGCCACGTCGGGGTCCGTCGGCGACACGCGATACCGCACGACGCGCGTGTCGCCGCCCAGGTCGGTGTAGTCGACGAAGAACCGGCCGTTGGCGGCGTACCGCGGGTGGAACGCCATCGAGAGCAGACCCTGCTCGCCACCCCTGGTGACCTTGCCCGAGATGTCCAGGAACGGTTTCGGCAGCAGCGCCCCGTCCTTGACGATGACGATGCGCCCGGTCTTCTCCACGACGAACAACCGTGTGGCGTCGCCCGGCGCCGCCGTGACGTACACGGGCTGGTCGAACCTGAACGGCAACAGCTGGAGCGTCACGACCGGGGGCGTCGCGGCAGTGCGCGCCGTCGCTGTCGCGGAGTCCGCGCCGGCCGCCGGAGGTGACCCGGCGCCGGGGCCGGACGTCGATACGCCGCGCGCGATCGTCGGGTTCGGCCCCTCAGCGACGAGGAGCGCGCCCACTGCAACCAGGATGGTGAGGACGACGATGATGTCCGCGGCGCGTCGCATGCTGCAAGGATTCCGCGCAGCGAGCTGCACGTAACCCCGGGGACGCCGATGCATCCGCGCCGGCCAGGCCCTCAGTCTTGCCGGTAGGTGTCGCGGAAGGCGTTCGTGCTCGCGGCCTCGGCCTGGCTGATCAGCGAGCGTACCTTCGTCAGCTCCACCTCGTGCACGAGCAGCTGCACGTCATCGACGCGCTCCACGGGCGCGATGCCGCGAACGCTGCTGGTGAGCAGCATGCCGTCGTCGGGGCGGAGGTCGGCGACGCGCACCCACGCCTCCACGACGGGGATACCGTCAGCCGATGCGAGCTTCTCGACCTTGGCGCGGAGCACGCCGGGCAGGATGTCGCCCTCGGCGGGCGGCGTGATGAGGCCGCCGGCGCGCACGAGGAACACGTTGGATGTCGCGCCCTCGAAGATCTGGCCCTCGCCGTCGACGAGCAGCGCGTCATCCACGCCGACGGCCTTGGCCGCCTGCTGCGCCAGGTACGACTGCATCACCGTCATCGCCTTGTACTGGGCGCTGACGCGCACGCCGCGGTAGGTGATCACGCGCAGCGGCCGCTGCGGGAAGGTGCGCTGGTCGGTCTGCACGAGCAGGGACGGAGCGCCTTCCGGCGCTCCGGCGGTGACCAGCAGACGGCAGGCGCCGTCGCGCACGTCGTTGGCCGCGCTGACGCGGCATATCTGCTCGGCCAGCTCGGGCCTGTCGATGTGCTTCTCGAGCCCGAGCGCCGCGATGCCCTGGACCAGACGATCGACGTGCTCCTCGAAGAACACGGGTACGCCGCCGACCAGCTTGAGCGTCTCGTAGAGACCGAGGCCGTGCGTGAGCGCTCTGTCGGTGGCCGGCAAGGTCGCTTCGACTTCGGAGATGAGCACGCCGTTGAGCAGTAGCATCGTCACGGCGCAGAGTGTATCGCGCCTGAGTGCCCGGCGTCGCCCGGGCGGCCGGCGCCCGCCGCGCCTAGCCGGCCCGCTCGGCGATGCTCGCGCTCACGGCGCGCAGCATGCCGGCGGCCTTGTGCAGAGTCTCGCGGTACTCGCGCACCGGCACCGAGTCGGCGACGATACCGCCCCCGGCTTGCAGGAACAGCCGGTCGCCCTTGCGGACCAGCGTCCTGATGATGATGTTGAGGTCGAGCCGCCGCTCGGCGATCCAGCCGAAGGAGCCGGTGTAGGGACCGCGTCGCACCGTCTCCAGCTCGTCGATGATCTCCATGCAGCGCACCTTCGGGCATCCGGTGATGGTGCCGCCGGGGAACATGGCCTTGACCAGGTCGACGGCGTCACGCGAGGGGTGCAGGTGGCCTCGGACGTTGCTGACGATGTGGATCACGTGCGAGTAGAACTCATTGATCATGAGCTCGTTGACGCGTACCGTGCCGTACTCGCAGACCCTGCCGAGGTCGTTGCGCTCGAGGTCGACCAGCATGATGTGCTCGGCACGGTCCTTCGGGTCGAGATTGAGCTCGTCGGTGAGGTCGTCCGGTGTCAGCGAGCCGCGCGGGCGAGTGCCGGCGATCGGCCTCGTCTGGGCCCAGCCATCCGCGTCGAGCGAGACGAGGCGCTCGGGCGACGAACTGATCAGCTCGTAGTCGCCGAAGTGCAGGTAGCCGGCGAACGGGCTGGGGTTCACCGTGCGCAGCGTGTGGTAGAGGTGCAGGCTCGGCAGGGCGTAGCAGAGGTCAAGCCGCTGCGAGAGGTTGGCCTGAAAGATGTCGCCGGCGAAGACGTACTCGCGGGTGCGGCGCACGACCTCTTCGTACTCGGGCCGGGTGAAATTGCTGCGGTACACCGGCAGGTCGTTGCCGTGCAGCGGGGCGGGGGAGGGGTGGCGCGCTCTCTCGAGGGCTGCACCCACGCGCGCCGCCTGGGCCGCTGCCGCGCCTTCGTTTGCCGCGAGGCGGTCGACGAGCAGAGCCTCGCCGGACTCGATGTCGTAGCGCAGGAGGCGTCCCGGCAGAAAGACGTCGATATCGGGGATGCCGAGGTCGTCGCGTACGGTGTCGGGCAGGCGCTCGAGGTAGCGCACCGCGTCGTAGCTGAGCAGCCCGACCAGCGCTGAGGCCTCGGGGAGGTCGGCGAAGCCGGCGCCGCGATGGGCATCGCCGGCAACCGGCTCCGTCGCCGCGTCCGCGTCGGGTACCGCGGCCAACCGCGTCGCCTCTCGCAGCGCTTCGAACGGCGTCCGCGAGCTGAGGGCGCCGGCGCGCTCGGCAAGGGCGCGAACCTGCGGTCCGCCCTCGCGTCGCACGCCGGAGCCGGCCGTCACGTTCACGACCGCGCGCCGCGCGCGCAACCGGAAGACGGGGTCCCAGGCAAGGTAGTGCCGGCGGGCGAGCTGAGCGGAGCCGCCGGCCGAGTCGAGCAGTACCACCGGAGCCTCGCCCTCGAGGCCGAGCGCGCGGATCAGCGCGACGGGGTCGAGGGCCGGCGTCTCGAAGCGGGTGACGTGCGGGGTCATTCGAGCCGCCCGCTACTCGTCGTCGCCGTACCCGTATTCCTCGGTCTGGCGCAGCGTGCGGAACTGCGTGTAGTCGCGCACGAAGCCGAGGCGGATGAGACCCGTGGGGCCGTTGCGGTGCTTGGCGATCTTGACCTTGACGACGCCCTTGGCGGCGGGGTCGCTGGGGTCCTCGTAGATGAACATCACCATGTCGGCGTCCTGCTCGATGGCGCCCGACTCGCGCAGGTCGGCGAGCTGGGGCTCCTTGTCGGCGCGTGCCTCGGGGGAGCGGTTGAGCTGCGAGACGGCGATGACCGGCACGGCGAGCTCGCGCGCGAGCTGCTTCATGGCGCGCGAGATGTTGGAGACCTCCTGCTGGCGGTTGTCGGCCCTGCCGTCACCGGCCATGAGCTGGAGGTAGTCGACGATGACGAGGCTGAGCGGCTGCTTGGCCTGGAGACGCCGCGCCTTGGTTCGCAGCTCGAACATGTTGAGGCCGGCGGTGTCGTCGATGAAGATGTCGGCCTTCTCGAGGAGGCCGGCCGCCTGCACGAGCTTGGCGTGATCGTCCGGCGAGAGGCTGCCGGTGCGGAGCTTGTGCGAGCTGACGCGCGCGGAGGAGCACATCAGGCGCTCGCCGAGCTCCTCGGCGCTCATCTCGAGGCTGAAGATGGCGACCGCCGGCCGGCTGCCGTCGGCGAGCACGCCCTCCGTGGCGATGTGGTGGGCGATGTTGAGGGCGAGGCTTGTCTTGCCGACGCCGGGGCGGGCGGCGAGGACGATGAGGTTGGCCCGCTGGAACCCGCCGGTGAGCCGGTCGATGCCCTCGAAGCCGGTGGCGATGCCGGTGACGCCGCGCTCGCCGTCCAGCGTGGCCAGGTGCTCGAAGTTCCGGACCAGGACCTGCTTGATGTGCTCGAACTCGCCGACGTTCCGCTGCTGCTGGATGGCGAAGACCTTCTGCTCGCAGCGGTCGAGCAGATCATGAGTGTCGCCGGGGTGCTGGTACCCGAGCTCGGCGATCTCGTTGCCGACGCGGATCAGCGAGCGCAGGACGCTCTGCTCGCGCACGATGCCGGCGTAGTGCGCGGCGTTGGCGGCTGCCGGCACGAACTCCGCCAGCGTATGGACGAAGTCGCGCCCCCCGGCGCGCTCGAGCATGCCCTCGCGCTCGAGCTGGGCGCTCAGCGTCACCACGTCCACTTCCTCGCTGCGCTCGAACAGCGTGAGCGCGGCACGGTAGATCAGCCGGTGCGTGTCGCGGTAGAAGTCGTCGCCGGTGAGGACTTCGGCGACCGCCGTGATCGCGTTCGGGTTGACCAGCATGGCGCCGAGCACCGACTGCTCCGCCTCCAGGTTGTGCGGTGGCAGATGCGGACTTGCTGGTGGCTCGATGCGCTCGACGGCCATGGCCCTCCCGGGCGGCTTGCGATGGCGTGGGACTCGGAGTCTATGCGACCCTGCCGGACGATGGTAGCGCAACGGCGGGACGCCAGAGGGCGTTGGCGGGAAGGACGGAAGAGCCGCGGTCGAGGCCTCTGTGGCCGGTCGCGAAGGTGATCGCCCAGCCCGGACGACGAGCCGCGGGTCGACGCCTGCGGTGGCCTTGTGGCCAACGGGCTCTCAGCCGCGTCCGCGGATCGCGCGGGACGGCCCCGCGAGCGTGGTGGTGCAGCCCTCCGCAGAGGAAGCCGGCTGCACTTGGCGACATCCGCACGCGGCACGACGCAGGTTAGGAAGGGCGCAGTCCACGGGTAGGTGCTCCGGTGCCGCGCTTCTGCGGCGCATGAAACACGGACTCGGGAAGGAAGCGGCCACATGCCTGCGTCAAACGTGGACATCCGGGCGCGGCAGGCGCCGATTCGACAGCGCTACCTCGACGCTCCCGACGACGCGGTCGAGGTACTGAGCGTCCATGGTGGCGCGAGCGATCTCGCGGATCCGGTGCACGTCGTCGTCTCACCCGACTCCATGCCAGACGTCCTCATCCGCTCCGGGGCACACCCGGCTGTCGGCGGCGACGGGGACGTGCCGTGTTCGGGCGATCTGCTGCTCGCCGCCTTGGCGGCTTGTCAGGAGACCACCCTGCGCATGGTCGCCGCCAACATGGGCATCGACCTGGAAGAGTTGGAGGTCTCAGTCGAGGCAGACTGGGACCCGCGCGGTACGTTGGCCATGGGCAGAGACTTCCCGGTCGGTATCACCGCAATACGTGCCCACACGCGAGTGGTCGTTCGGGGCGACGAACGTGAGGAGCGAGCCAGGCGGCTGCTGCACAGCGCAGAGCGCTACTGCGTCATCCTTCAGACGCTGCAAGCGGGGGTCCCGGTCGAGTCGACCTTCGCTCTCGAGAGCCTCTAGCCGAGCCATCTTGGCGCTCTCCACGTGCCTTCCCGGCCAGGTCGTCCGGCGGACGGCGTGGGCGCCGGGGTGATGTCGGGTATCGGCCGCCGCTCATGCACAACGCGTTGGGCACGTGCTGGACGGTCCGGAGCTGGGCGCGGGGTCATCCGCGTCGCCTCGCCGACGCCGGGACCGAGGCTGACCCGGGGCGGCGCCGGCCGTGCATGACGCGCGAGGAGGACCGCGACGACCTGCGCTTTCCGGCGTGCACCCCGCGGGCCGACGGCGCGTGGAGACACTCCTGCACGAGATGAGCGCCGCGAGATAGGCTCAGTGCACAGCCCGGGTGGGTCATGCGCAAGACGCCGGGGATGTTCGGGCACCCCATTCTCGACCGTCCTCCATCGAACGCGGCGCTCGCCGGCCCGTATGCGAAGCCGTGCGGCATCAACCAGCGGCGGCTCATCGTCCCGGCCGGCGCACGTGCACGAAGCCCCGGGAGACGCGCTCTTCGCGCATCGCCCGGGGCTTCGGGGTGCTTGAGGTCTGTGCGCCTGGAATCGCCGTCAGGCGGGCGCGACGATGGTCTTGACGGTGGCGACGAAGCCTTCGGCGACCTCGACGTCGACCATGAAGGTGCCGATCTCCTTGATCGGCTCCTCGAGCAGGACCTTGCGCTTGTCGATGGTGATGCCGCGCGCATCCTTGATGCCGTCGGCGATGTCGGCGCTCGTGACGCTGCCGAACAGGCGGTCGCCCTCGCCGGCCTTGGCGACCAGCGTGATGACGGTCTTGTTGAGCGTGGCGGTGAACTCGTCGGCCTGCGCGGCCATGCGGGCCTCACGCGACTTGCGCTCCTCTTCGCGACGGCGGAACTCGGTGATCTTGCCGGGCGTCGCGACCTCGACCATCTTGCGCGGGATCAGGTAGTTGCGGGCATAGCCGCGGGACACGTTCGCCAGTTGGCCCTTGTCGCCGAGATTCTCGACGTCTTGGAGCAGAATGACCTCCATGGCGTCCTCCTCAGCGGTTGACGTAGGGAAGCAGTGACATCTCGCGCGCGAACTTGATGGACGACGCCAGCTGGTTCTGATGGCGCCGGCACGTGCCCGTGATGCGGCGCGAGCGGATCTTGCCCTTGTCGGACATCATGCGACGAAGGGTCGAGTAGTTCTTGTAGTCGACCTCCTCGATCTTCTCCTTGCAGAAGTAGCAGTAGCGGCGGCGGGCCTGGCCGAATCCACCGGCCTTGCTCTTCTTCTCGCGCCGCGGCTTTGGCTTGGAGCTGGGCATGCGTGTTCTCTCTCCTTACAGCGCCCGGAGGCGCGATGTCATCGTGTTCAGAACGGGATGTCGTCGTCGCCGGACTCGTTGAAATCGCCCTTGGCGGGCTCAAGGCCGGACTCGTTGAACGGAGGGGCCTCCCGGCGGGCCTGCTGGCCGCCGCCGGCGTTGCCGCCGCCGTCGCGCGGACCGATGAACTGGACCCTGTCGGCGGCGATGCTGACGGCCTCGCGCTTCTGCCCGTCCTGCGTCTCCCACTGGCGCCAGCGCAGGCGGCCGGACACGGCCACCTGACGACCGCGCGAGAGATACTGCGCGCAGGTCTCGGCCTGGCGGCCGAAGACGTCGACGGTGAAGAAGTTGGCCTTCTCGACCCACTCGCCGCTGGACTGATCCTTGACCTGGTCGTTGACGGCGATGCGCAGGCTGCACACACTGGTGCCGCTCGGCGTCGCCTTCAGCTCGGGGTCGCGCGTGAGGTTGCCGATGACGATGACGCTGTTGATGGACCCGGCCACGGTGGACTCCCTTTCCTCAGTCGTGCCGCTAGGACTTCAGCCGCTTGGTCCCGAACCGCAGGACTTCGTCGGTGATGCTCAGCACGCGTTCAGTCTCACTGAGGGTCTGGGGTGTCGACGTGAACGTGATGACGGTGTAGACGCCTTCGGATTCCTTCTTGATCTCGTAGGCCAGCTTCTTCTTGCCCCACTCGTCGATACCGGCGATGGTGCCGCCATCCTTCTCGACGTTGGTGCGAAGCCGGTCGACGATCTCCTTCTGGCGATCCTCGTCCGCGTTCGGGTTCACGATGAGCATGAGCTCATACCTGTTTATCCCAATCACCTCCTATGGTCTGTGCGGCCCCAGCCTGTGTGCTGGAGCAGGGGTGAACAGTCGCCTTGCGGCGCCGTGAACGGGCACCATAGCAGTCCGGACCCTTCGCCGGCAACCGTAACGCGAAGGCCGGACGCCGCATAGGGTGACGCGGGTGGGTGGGCGTTGACGTGGGGTGAGCGGCGCGCCGCCGATCAGGTCTCGGCGATCAGCTCACTCGCGGCGGGGAGTCCGGTCTGGACCTCTTCGAGGACGATCTCGCCGTCGGCCAGCTCCTCCACGCTCCAGATCGCCGCCAGGCGCGGCAGCCCCTTCTCGCTGCTCATCATGTGCACGAAGACGGGCTTGACGCGCGCGACGAGCTCGCGCGCGTTCTCGGCGTCGCCGCCGAGGGCTGCGACGATGCCGTTCACCGCGCGCTGCACCGTCTCCGCGCGCAGCGTGGCGAGGCCTCCGACCCGGGGGTCCTCGGCGAGGAAGCTGAAGAACTCGCGGACCTCCTGGGCATGCATCTCACCGATGACGAGCCGTCCCGGGTCCATGCGCCGCGCCCTCGAGAAGAGGGACTGGACGTCGGTGTCGCCGTCGACGCGGAGGCGCACGCAGAACGAGCGTTCCTTGAGCGCCGGCAGGTCCGGACCCCGCTCGACTGCCACGAAGCGGTCGTCTACCGACACCAGCTCGAAGAGCGAGTTGAGCAGCGTCGACTTCCCGGTCGCGCGGTCGCCGGAGATGAGCAGCGTGCGCCGGTCGTTCAGGAGCTGGGCGAGCTTGGCGCCCTGGCCGCCGGTCAGGGTGCCGCCTTCGAGGAGGCCGCGGAAGGTCGTGGAGATCACGCCGGGGGAGCCTACCTCGCCGGCGTACATCACGGACGTATGCGAGAAGAGCGTGGCGCGGCGCGCGACGAAGTGCTCGAGGTACGCCGTGACCTGCGCCTTGAGCAGACTGCGGAGGATCTCGAGGTGCTCGCGTGTGCCCTCGCCGATGCGGGCTTCCTCGAGCTTGCTGATGGAGGCGTCGATCTCCTTGATCAGGGCGACCTGGACGGCGCGCAACGCCGCGTCGCGGCCGTCGGCCGCGACGCCTTCCGGTGCGCCGTCCTCGCTTGCGCCCTCGTCCGGAGCACCGGGCGTACTTTGGCCTCCGGCGAGGATAGGCGCCGCTGTGATGTCGTCGTCGTCCATGACCATGTTCTTCCGCGTGCGGGCGTCTCGTCCTGCGTGCGCGCCCTCCGTATCGGCAGACTGGGCGGCGGGAATGAGTGGTATCGTCGACCTATGACGGATGCGGCCGGCACGTTCAGCGTCAAGCTCTACGCGGGCCTCGAACTGCGCGCCCGCGAGCGGCGCACGGCCTACGACTTCTCGCCGTTGGATACGCCCACCGTCGCCGCCGTCACCCACGCTCTCGGCCTCGCACCCGGCGCAGCCGGACTGGTGCTGGTCAACGGCCTGCATGCAGCTGCTGAGCACCGGCTCGTCGCCGGCGACGAGGTCGCGCTGTTCCCGCCGTTGGGGGGCGGGTGAGCGGCATGGGACCGGGCGAGCCGGGGCCGTTCGACGGCGTCATCCGCCGTGAGCCGCCGGCCGCAGGCTCCGCTCCGGGCCCCGCACTGGGCGAGCCGATATCCGAGCCACCGCCGGCGACTCCCGCCGCAGGCGGCGGGCCGCAGGCGCACCCGCGCGGCCGCCACGACTTCGCCCGCGCCATCATCGGGCTGCTCACCGCCGCTACCCTCGTCTGTATCGGGCTCATCGTCGCGCGGTTCTGGTATTCGCGCACCTCCCACTACTGGTTCCTGCTCTGGAACCTCGTGCTCGCATGGGTGCCGTTCGTCTTCGCGGCCATCGCCTACCGGCTCGCTTCTGCCCGCCGCGCCGTCCTGTACGTACTCATCGTCGCAGCGGCCATCGTGTGGCTGGCCTTCTTCCCCAACGCGCCGTACATCCTCACCGACTTTCTCCACCTCGGCAGCATGGGCGATGTCGTGCCCGGCTGGTACGACGTACTCATGCTGTACTGGTTCGCCTGGACGGGCCTGATACTCGGCATCGTGTCGCTGTACCTGATGCAGGAGATCGTGACCCGCGGGCTGGGCATGGCGGCCGGCTGGGTGTTCGTCGTGGTCGCCGCCGGTCTCGGCAGCTTCGGCATCTACCTGGGCCGCTTCCTGCGCTGGAACAGCTGGGACCTCGTGCGTCGCCCGGGCCCGCTCGCCGACGAACTGCTCGGCCGCGTCACCGACCCCGCCTCACAGCCGCAGCTGCTCGGCTTCACGCTGCTCTTCGC
>CAVOVA010000013.1:0-29173 GCA_963699725.1 uncultured Thermoleophilia bacterium | reverse complement strand
GTCGACCTCACCTACTTCACCGGCGGCATGCTCTGGGTGACGTTCATCTTCGCCATGCTGCTCGGACTCAACCGTTCCTTCGCCCAGGAGAAGGACGAGCACTGCCTCGACGGGCTGCTGCTCTGCCCGGTCGACCGTGTCACGATCTTCCTCGCGAAGACCGTGGGGAACCTGGTCTTCCTGCTGATCATCCAGGCGGTGGCCGTCCCGGTGTTCACGCTCTTCTTCATCGAGCGCAGCTACCTGGGAGACCTGCTGCCGTTCCTCGTCGTCTTGCTGCTGGCCGACGCGGGCATCTGTGCCCTTGGTACACTGCTTGCGACCATCTCGATGAACACGCGCTCGCGCGACCTGCTGCTGCCGATCCTGTTCCTGCCGCTGATCGTGCCCGTCCTCATCGCCGCCACGGGGGCGACGACGCTGATTTTCGCCGAAGGTGCCGGGCTTGGCGGCCTGCTGGCCCGGCTCCTGTTTCTGCTCGGGTTCGACGCCGTGTTCATGGTCGCGGCCTGGGGAACCTACGACTTCGCCATAGGAGAGTGAGCGTGAGAAAGCTCGTCAGCGCGCCGGTGCTGTTCATCGAAGCCGGCGCCTTCCTCATCGTCGGCCTGATGCTCGCCTTCTGGTACGCGCCCACCGACTCGTCGTCGATGGGCTTCAGCCAGAAGATCTTCTACTACCACGTGCCGATCGCGGAGACGGCGCTGGTCGCCTTCGGCATCGCCTTCGTGGCGGCCATCGCCTACCTGCGCACTCAGGACCTCAAGTGGGACCGCCTGAGCTACGTCAGCGTGCGCCTCGGGTTGCTGTTCAGCATCCTCGTGATGCTCACCGGCATGATCTGGGGCAAGGCCGCCTGGGACACCTGGTGGGCCTGGGAGCCGCGTCTCACGACCTTCCTGCTGGTCTGCTTCCTCTACGCCGCCTACTGGGTGCTGCGCTCGGTCGTGGATGAGGAGCAGCGGAGGGCCACCTACGCGGCGGTCTTCGCCATCATCGCCTTCGTCGATGTGCCGATCACCTTCTTCGCGACGCGCTTCCTCCCGGAGGGCCTGCACCCGGTGGTCATCTCCGTCGGGGGCACGGGCATGGAGGGCAGCATGTTCGTCAGCTTCTTCATCAGTATGATCGGCATGACGCTGCTGCTGGTTGCGCTCACACGCCGCGATCTCGCGATCGAGAACCTCAAGGACCGAGTCACCGACCTCAAGACCTCGCTGGGAGGCTGACCACATGACCATCGAAGAAGGCGTCAAGTACGTCGCCGCCGCCTACGCCATCATCCTGGCCGTCCTCGTGCTCTACTACTTCATGAGCGCGCGCCGCGTGACGGCGCTGCAGCGCGACGTCAACCTGCTCGAGGACGAGACGAAGCGCCGGCAGGCGCCCGCGGGCAAGGGCGGCGCGGAGTGACGCACCGGCGCCGCAACGGGCGCCGAACGGACTGATCCGGAGCCGATGGACCAGGCATCCGTCATCCTCGTCTGGCTTGCGTACCTGCTGTACGCGGCGGCGTTCGCCGTGTTCCTGATCGCGTTCTTCACGCAGCGTCCCTGGATGAACCGGGTCGGGATGATCGTCGCCGCGCTTGCCGTCGCGATCCAGTCGCTGGCCCTGGTCTTCCGCGGTCTCAGCGCCGGGCACTTCCCCTTTGTCGGGATCTACGAGTCGATGGTGCTCATCGCATGGGCGATCGTCGTCGTCTGGTACGTGCTCGAGGCGTTCACGCGCATCAAGGCCGTGGGCCTCTACGTGATGCCGGTGGTGCTCGTGCTGCTGACGGTGGCCCTGATCGAGTACAACCCGCCTGTGGGGCTCGTACCGGCCTTGCGCAGCGACATCGTGATCGTGCACGTCATCGTGATGCTGGTCGCCATCGGTTGTCTCTACGTCGCCGGAGGCGCCGCCATGATCTACCTCGTC
Source organism: uncultured Thermoleophilia bacterium (assembly GCA_963699725.1). Lineage (GTDB taxonomy): Bacteria > Actinomycetota > Thermoleophilia > UBA2241 > UBA2241 > CAIXSE01. The sequence goes on along the minus strand of CAVOVA010000013.1, from coordinate 27,250 downwards.
GAGGAGACCTTGCTGCGGCGGCGCAAGACAGGCGGCGTCCTCGGACGCCTGCCCTCCCTGGCGGCGCTCGACCGGCTCATCTACCACGCCACCTTGCTCGGCTTCCCCTTCCTCACCATGGGCATGGCCGCCGGCGTGATCCGCGCCGAGACGTTCCGCGTGCCGGGCTGGGCGACCGACCCCATGGTGCTGCTGTCGGCCGCCGCGTGGGGCGTCTATCTGGTGCTCATCGCCGGCCGCGTGCGCGGCGGCTGGTCCGGCCGCGCGGTCTCCTGGATGTCCGTCGCCGGCCTCGTCCTTCTGCTCGTCATCCGTTTCGCCGCGGTGCCCTACCTCAGCGGCTTCCACACGTACGGGGGCTGACCGCATGTACGTCGTCGTCGCCGGCATCTCCCACAAGACCGCATCGCTCGAGCTGCGGGAGCGCCTCGCGCTCGACGAGGAGGCGTCGCTGCGCGTGGCTCAGGAGCTGCTCGAAGAGGGCGTGGCCTGCGAGGCGCTCGCCCTGAGCACCTGCAACCGGACCGAGCTCTACCTGTACGGGCGCGACTCGCTGGCGGCGCGCCAGGCGGCGCTCGCCCACCTGGCGCGCCACGCAGGCGTCGCGCCCGGCGAGCTCGAGCCGAGCCTCTACAGCTTCTCCGGAGACGGCGCCATCGCCCATCTGTTCCGGGTCACATCGAGCCTCGATTCGATGGTCGTCGGCGAAGCACAGATCGTCGCCCAGCTCAAGGCCGCGTACCAGCAGGCATGCGACGGCGGCTGCACCAGCGTCGTCTTCAACCGCCTCTTCCGGCACGCGCTCGAGGTCGGCAAGCGCGTGCGCACCGAGACCGCCATCGGCGAACGTCCGGTGAGCGTCAGCTCCGCCGCCGTCGAGCTGGCCTTGCAGGTGTTCGGCAAGCTCCGCGACCACACCGTGCTCATCGTCGGCGCCGGGGAGACCAGCGAGCTCACGGCGACGCACCTCAAGGCGCACGGCATCGAGAAGATCCTGGTGACGAACCGGACCTTCGAAGCCGCCGAGGATCTCGCCCGGCGGGTCGGAGGTCGCGCCGTGCCCTTCGAGGACCTCGAAGAGCATCTCTCGGCCGCCGACATCGTCATCAGCTCCACGGCGGCGCCGCACTACGTCATCACCCGCGAGCGTGTCGAGCGGGCCTTCAAGCATCGCCGCCACCGCCCCATGTTCCTGATCGACATCGCCGTGCCGCGCGACCTTGACCCCGACATCAACCGCGTGCGCGACGCCTACCTCTACGACATCGACGACCTGCAGCACGTGGTCGAGCAGAATCGCAGTGAGCGCGAGAAGGAGGCGCAGCACGCCGAGCGTATCGTCGAACAGGAGCTCGCAAGCGTGAACGACTGGCTGCGCAGCCTCGAGGTCGTCCCCACCATCGCCAGTCTGCGCGAGACCGTGGAGGACATCCGTCGCAGCGAGCTCCAACGGCTGGGCAACAAGATGAGCGACCTCACCGATGAGCAGCGCGCCCGGGTCGAGATGCTCACCGCCAGCATCGTCAACAAGATCCTGCACGTGCCGACCGTGAAGATGAAGGAGGTCGCGGGCCGCGACCAGTGCTACCTGTACGTCGACGCCGTGCGTACGTTGTTCGACCTCGACGACGGCGAGGCCGGGGACGAGACGGCGGCCGATGCCGGCGCGGCGAGCGCCGAAGCCGGGGAGCAGCCGGCCGTACCCTCCGACAACATCCGCCACCTGCGCGGTACCGGGACGGAGGACGCGTGACCGACCTGGTCCGCATCGGCTCCCGCGGCTCCCGCCTCGCACTGATCCAGAGCGAATGGGTGCGCGACGAGCTCCTGCGTCTGCATCCGGGCCTCCGGGTGGAGATCGAGGTCATCCAGACCAAAGGCGACAGGCTGCTGGACGCGCCGCTCGCCAAGCTCGGCGACAAGGGCCTGTTCACCAAGGAGCTCGAGACGGCCATGCTGGACGGCCGCACCGACCTCGCCGTGCACTCGGCCAAAGACATGCCCACGGAGGTTCCGGAGGGCCTTGCCATCGTCGCCTTCACGACGCGTGAGGACGTGCGCGACGTGTTCGTCGGCGGTGCGTCTTCCTCGCTACGCACCCTCGACGACCTTCCCCGGGGCGCGACGGTCGGTACCTCGAGCCTGAGGCGTCGCTCGCAGCTGCTGGCGCTGCGCCCCGACCTCGACCTGGTCGACATCCGCGGCAACGTGCAGACCCGCCTGCGCAAGCTGGAAGAGCAGGGCATGGCCGGAACGGTCCTCGCGGCCGCCGGCCTGGCCCGTCTCGGGCAGCCGGGACTGGCGTCGTTCGCCTTTGCCTTTCACCAGATGCTGCCTGCGGTCGGGCAGGGCTCGCTGGCGATCGAGGCGCGGGCCGGCGACGCCCGTGTCGCCGCGCTCGTCACCCCGCTGATCCACGAGCGCACCGCTCTGGCCCTGCGCGCCGAACGCAGCCTCATGCACGCGCTGGAGGGTGGCTGCCAGGTGCCGATCGCCGGCCACGCGGAGGCCTCCGAGGTACCCGACGAGGCGGGCGTCGACCGTCTTCGGCTTCGCGCGTTCGTCGGATCCGTCGACGGCACGAAGACCGTGCGCGGAGAGCTCGCGGGACCGGCGCTGGCGCCCGAAGGGCTCGGGATCGCTCTCGCCGACGATCTCCTGGCGCGCGGTGCCGACCAGATCCTCGCCGAGGTCCGCGGAGGCGGCTGACATGACGTCGGACGGGCCGCTCTCCGGACGCACCGTCGTCGTGACCCGGCCTCGCGAGCAGGCCGCTTCGCTCGTCGACCCTCTCGAGGCGCTCGGGGCCACGGTCCTGCTCGTCCCCACCATCCGCATCGTGCCGCGACCCCTGGACGACCAGGTCGCGGCCGTCCTGCGCGAGCTCGCGACCTACCGGCTCGTCGTGTTCACGAGCGCCAACGCGGCGCGCGTGTTCGCGGGGTACCTCGCCAGGGGCACGGAGGCGGCGACGATGCCCGCGGGGCCGGTCGTCGCCGCGGTCGGCCCCGCGACGGCGCGGGCGCTGGAGGGGCACGGCCTCCCTTGCCACCTCGTCCCGGACGAGTACGTCGCCGAGGGCCTGCTCGACTCGCTCGCGCACGTCGATGCCGCCGCAGCCGGCGCTCGGGTGCTCATCCCCTGCGCCCGCGACGCGCGCGACGTCCTGCCGGACAAGCTGCGGGACCGCGGAGCGATCGTGGACGTGCTGCACATCTACGACACGATGCCGCCCCGTGAGCTCGCCGTTCCGGCGGCGAGCATCGAGGCCGCCGACTATGTCACGTTCACGTCCGGCAGCACCGCGAGACAGCTCGCGGCGTTGCTCGAAGAGCACGACGCGTCCGGCCGGCCGCTCGTCGAGCGACTGGCCGGCGTTCGCCTCTGCTCGATCGGTCCGGTCACCAGCGGGGTGCTGCGAGACCTGGGGCTGCCCGTGGCCGTGGAGGCCCGGGAGTACACGGCCGCGGGCCTCCTCCGCGCGATCGCCGACGACGCGCGAACCGGCTGACGGCCAGCGCGGCCTTCGCGGCGCGCTGCTCTGGGGTGCGCCGTGGCCGGACACCTGCGCCGGCGTGCCCAACTGTTGCGCCGCGGCCGGCTTCGTCGTAGGTTCGCGACATGGACCGGCCGATCTGCTTCTTCAGCGACTACGGGTACACCGACGACTTCGCCGGGACATGCCGGGCGGTGATCGCGCGGCTGGCGCCTCAGGCCCGGGTGATCGACGTCACGCACGGCCTCCCGGAGCGGGACGTGCTCGCGGGTGCGGTCGTGCTGCGCAACACGCTGCCGTACATGCCGGATACGGCGGTCATCCTGGCGGTCGTCGATCCCGGCGTCGGCGGGCCGCGGCGGCCGATCGCCCTTCGCAGTGCCGGCGACCGTCTCTTCGTCGGCCCCGACAACGGGCTCCTCATGCATGCGGTTGACGCCGACGGCGGCGTCGCGGAGGCGTTCGAGCTGAGCAACCAGGAGCTGTGGCTCGCACCTCTCTCCGCCACCTTTCACGGCCGCGATATCTTCGCGCCGGTCGCGGCCCGCCTGGCCGTCGGCCTCACCATCAAGTCGGTCGGCGCCGCCGTCGAGACCGAGTCGCTCGACCGCATCGACGTCCCCGAGCCGCAGCACCACCGCGACGGCCTCACCGCCATCGCGGTGCTCGTCGACCGCTTCGGCAACGTCGCGCTCAACCTTCGTGCCCGCGATCTGGAGAAGGCTCGGCTCACCGAGACGGTCGAGCTCCTGACCGGCGACGAGCGCTTCCTCGCCAAGGTGGCGCGCACCTTTGCCTCCGTGCGCGCCAGCGACATCGTGGTGCTCATCGACAGCTACGGCCAGGCCTCGGTGGCCGTCAGCAACGGCTCCGCCGCCGAGGTGCTGGGCCTTGACGCCGGCGACGAGATCCGCCTGCGGCGGCTCGGCTGAGCGCCCCTCGGCGTGGGCTTCGCGTCGCCCGCGCCCGCGCCCGACGGCGGCCGTGTTGCGCCGCCCGCCGGGATTCGCTATAGTTCCCCTTCGCGCGTCCGAGCCGGGCGTGCTTCCTGCTACCGAACGAGTGAGCGCATGAAGACTTACGTCGCCAAGCCTTCCACGATCGAGAAGAAGTGGTACGTCGTCGACGCCAAGGGTCATACCTTGGGCCGCCTCGCGACCGTCGTCGCCGACTGCCTGCGCGGCAAGCGCAAGCCCATCTACACCCCGAACATCGACACCGGCGACTTCGTCGTCATCATCAACGCCGAGCAGATCGTCGTCACCGGCAAGAAGCCCGAGCAGAAGATGTACTACCACCACTCGGGCTATCCCGGTGGCATCAAGAGCGAGTCGTACGCCAAGCTCCAGGCTCGCCGCCCGGAAGAAGTCATCCGCCACGCCGTGCGGGGCATGCTTCCCCACAACAAGCTCGGGCGCGCCCAGATCCGCAAGCTCAAGATCTATGCGGGCTCGAAGCATCCGCACGAGGCGCAGAACCCGGACATGCTCGAGATCAAGGAGTAAGGCGTGGCTGATGCAGTGACCTATCGCGCGACCGGCAAGCGCAAGACCAGCGTCGCCCGCGTGATCCTCACCCCGGGCGTCGGCAAGGTCGCCATCAACGGTCGCGAGATCGACCAGTACTTCGGTCGCAAGGTCCTCGAGACCATCGCCCTCACCCCCTTCGAGACCACACACACCGCCGGCAAGTTCGACGTCGCGGCGAATGTGTACGGCGGCGGCATCAGCGCACAGGCCGGCGCCGTGCGCCACGGGATCGCCCGCGCTCTCTGCGAGGCCGACGAGAGCCTGCGCACCCCGCTCAAGCGCGCCGGCTTCCTCACCCGCGACGACCGTCAGGTCGAGCGCAAGAAGGCCGGCTTCCACAAGGCGCGCAAGAAGCCGCAGTTCAGCAAGCGCTGACCCTGCGCCGCAGACCAGCCCTTTCCGACGGGCCGCCGCGAGGCGGCCCGTCGTCGTTCCCCCCTCCGTCGGTCCCCGGCTGGCTTGCACGCCGGCCGATCTTCTCCGCGGGTGCCGCGGTCGGCGTCCGGTCGATCCCGAGGAGCCCCGATGGCTTGCCGCACGACCCCAGGCAGCCGCGGCGCGACACGGCGCCCACACGGAGGAAGCCGGCGTCGGTGCTCCGTGTCGCCGTGGGCGCGGTGTGGGGTACGGCGAAGCTCCGTGGCGTGCAGTTGAACCTCGGCGGCTGGGATCGTCGGCGTTTGCCACCCCTCGCACTCGCGCGTAGCATGGCTCGTGCATCGGCGCGGCGCGCCGGATCCCACTGACGAAACGGAGATGGGTCGCGGCATGGGCACGTACTTTGGCACCGACGGTATTCGCGGCGTCGCCGGCGAGCTGCTGACCCCTGAGTTCGCCGTCCAGGTGGGCCGGGCGGCGGCCGTCGTGCTCGCGCAGAAGGCGGGCCCGCACCCGCTGTTCGTGATCGGCCGCGACACGCGGCTGAGCGGCCCGATGCTCGAGGCGGCCCTCACGGCCGGCCTCACCAGCGGCGGCGCTCGTGTCGAGGTGGCCGGCGTGATCCCCACGCCGGGACTCGCTTCCCTGGTCCGGCAGCGCGAGGCGGACGCCGGCGTCGTCATCAGCGCCTCGCACAACCCCTTCGGCGACAACGGCATCAAGTTCTTCTCGAGCGCCGGCATCAAGCTGAGCGACGAGGAGGAGGCCGAGATCGAGGCGCACATCCAGCACCACGACCTGCAGTCGCTGGCCGGCGCCGACTTCGGCAGCGCGGAGCAGCTCGAGGGCGCCGTGGAGGGCTACGTGTGGGACGTGGTCAAGCGTATCCCGCTCGACCTGAGCGGTATGAGGATCGCCCTCGACTGCGCCCACGGCGCCATGCACGTTGCCGCGCCCCTGGCGCTCCAGGAGTCCGGCGCCCACGTCAGCGTGCTCTTCGACCGGCCCGACGGCACCAACATCAACGCCGGCTGCGGCAGCACCCATATCGGCGCGCTCCGGAAGGCCGTGGCCGACGACGGCTTCGACCTCGGCCTCGCCTTCGACGGCGACGGCGACCGCGTGCTCGCCGTCGACGCCACCGGTGAGTTCGTCGACGGCGACTTCATCATCGCCATCCTCGCGAAACACCTGAAAGCGCAGGACAAGCTTCGCGGCGACGCCGTGGTCACGACGGTCATGACGAACCTCGGTTTCCATCGCGCCATGGCGCGCGAGGGCATCGGCGTCGTGGTCACGCCCGTCGGCGACCGCTACGTCGTCGCCGAGATGCTCAAGGGGGACTACCTGCTCGGCGGCGAGCAGTCCGGGCACATCATCAACCGCGACGTCAGTACGACCGGCGACGGCCTCGCGACCTCGCTGTTGCTTCTGCAGGCCCTTCGAGAGATGGACGCGCCGCTGGCGGAAGCCGCGCAGGTGATGACGCGACTGCCGCAGAGGCTCGTCAACGTGCGCGTGCGCCACCTGGGGGAGCTCGAAGAGGCCGAGGCGGTGTGGGCGGCGGTCGACGCGGAGACCCGCCGCCTCGAGGGCAGCGGCCGGGTTCTCGTCCGCCCGTCCGGCACCGAGCCCCTGGTGCGCGTGATGGTCGAGGCCCCTACGCAGGCCGACGTCGACGCCGCTTGCGCGCGCATCGTCGCCGTTGTCGAACAGCACCTGACGTAGCTGGTGGCGCGCGTCCGACCGCGATGGCGCACGACCCTGAGAGCGGAATCCCTTCGAAAGACTCTGTACGCGCGCTTCCTGTTCGCGCCGACCAGTGATAACATAAGTGGTCGAGGTGATTACACTTCGGGGTGACGAAATGGTGCGCACTCAGATACAGCTCAGTCAAGACGAGGTCGCGGCGGTCAAACGCCTGGCGCGTGAGCGCTCCGTCTCCATGGCCGCCGTGATCCGGGAAGCGGTGGATCAGTACGTGGAACGCGAGTCGGGCGTTCCGCTCGAGGAGCGCTGGCGTCGGTCGCTCGCCGCGGTCGGTGCCTTCCGCTCCGGCGTGCCCGATCTCTCGCAGCGGCACGACGAGGAGTTCGCGGCGGCCTCCGAGTGAGCCTCTTCGTCGACACCTCGTTTCTCGTCGCGCTGCTCGACGGGGACGACGGGCGAGCGGGTCGCGCGGCCGAGCTGTGGCGGGGGGCTTCTGCCGCCGGCACCCCCGTGCTCACCACCGACTACGTCGTGCTGGAGAGCTGCGCCGTCCTGCAGCGACGCCTCGGCCTCGAAGCCGTCCGCCGCCTGACCCGCGACACCCTCGCCCCCGTGGTCATCGAGTGGGTCACCAGGGTCGATCACGAGCGGGCCGTGGACGCTCTCATCGTCGCCGGGCGGCGCGGGCTGAGTCTGGTTGACTGTACGAGCTTCGAGATCATGCGTCGGCTGGACGTGCGCGAGTGCCTGGCGTTCGACCGCCACTTCGCAGAGCGAGGATTCGTGTCGCCGGCCTTCGACTGAGCCTGGGCGGCGGAGGTCTCTCGGGAGGTGACGGGGTAGAATACCGGTCGACATAGCAGACCGGTGGTGCGGACACCCGTCAGCAACCTGAGCGCCTGGCCCGCGCGGCAGCCCCTCATGAGGCTTGCCCGCACGGGTGACGAGGTGGAGGTTCATCGAAAGACTCGGCGGATGCCTCCCGGCCCGGCACGGTCGTTATCGAGTCGACAAAACCCGCTGGTGACGGCGGAACAAAGCGATTCGAGGGTGCCGTCCGCAGCCTGCCCATCTGCGCCCTGACCTACCGAAGGGAGCATGCATGTGCGGCATCGTAGGCTACGTCGGGCGACGTCCCGGCAAGCCCATCATCCTCGACGGCCTCAGGCGCCTCGAGTACCGCGGCTACGACTCGGCGGGCATTGCCCTCATCGAGCCCGGCGGCATCGACGTGGTGCGCTCCGTCGGTAACCTTGACGCGCTGTTCGAGGCGGCGGGGGAGAACGGCTCAGACTCCCAGGTCGGCCTCGGCCACACGCGCTGGGCGACGCACGGCAAGCCGAGCGAAGCGAACGCCCACCCGCACAGCGACTGCAGCGGGCGCTTCACGATCGTCCTCAACGGCATCGTGGAGAACTACAAGGAGCTGCGCGCCCGCCTCACCGAGCACGGGCACACCTTCACGAGCGAGACCGACGCGGAGGTCGTGGTGCACCTGATCGAGGAGCACGCCGAGGAGGGGCTCACTCTGGCCGTCCGCGCGGCGCTCGGCGAAATAGACGGGCACTACGCCTTCTGCGCCATCTCGGCCGACGAGCCGGACTTGGTCGTCGGCACGCGTCACGAGTGCCCGCTGGTGGTCGGCGTGGGCGAGGACGAGATGTTCTTCGCCTCCGCCATCCCGGCGTTTCTGGCGCACACGCGTCGGGTGATCGTGCTCGAGGACGGCGACGTCGTCACGCTCCGCGCCGGCGGCGCGGAGTACACCGATGTCGCCGGTCAGCCCATCGTCCGCGACGAGATGGAGTTCCCCGGCGACGACGACGCGGCCGAGAAGGCGGGCTACGAGACCTTCATGCTCAAGGAGATCCACGAGCAGCCGGCGGCGCTGCGCGACACGCTCGCCGGACGGCTGCGCGAGGACGGGACGGTGGACCTCTCCGAGGTGGGCATGGGCGACGAGTTCCTGCGCCGCCTGCGGCGCATCTTCATCGTCGCCTGCGGCACCTCGTATCACGCCGGTCTGATCGTCAGCTACGCCATCGAGCAGCTCGCCCGGGTGCCGGTGCAGATCGACGTCGCCAGCGAGTTCCGCTACCGCCAGCCGGTCTTCGACCCCGACACGCTGGTGATCGGCATCACGCAGTCGGGGGAGACGGCCGACACGCTCGCCGCCATGCGGCTCGCGCGGGAGGCCGGCTCGCCGGTGCTCGCGCTCACCAACATCCAGGGGAGCCAGGCCACGCGCGACGCGGACCACGTGCTGTTCACACGCGCGGGGCTCGAGATCGGGGTGGCGGCGACCAAGACGCACACCGCCCAGGTCGCCGCCCTGCTTCTTCTGGCTCTTCGCCTTTCGTGGGCGCGCGGCGCGATGAGTGAGGGCGAGCTCAAGCGGCTCGGGCACGAGCTGCGCGCGGTGCCCGAGTTGGCGGAACAGCTGCTCGCCCGGCCCAGCGCCATCGAGGAGATCGCCGGGCGCTACCGCGACGAGCGTTTCTTCCTCTATCTGGGGCGGGGCATGGGTTTCGCCGTGTGCCTCGAGGGAGCGCTCAAGCTCAAGGAGATCAGCTACATCCCCACGGAGGCCTATGCCGCCGGCGAGATGAAGCACGGGCCGATCGCGCTGCTCGACCAGGAGTCGCCGGTCGTGGTTGTCGCCGACGATGGCCCGGTGTTCCCCAAGCTGGTGAGCAACATCGAAGAGGTCCGTGCCCGCGGCGCCGACGTGATCGCCGTGGCGACGGACGGCAACGAGGCGATCGGCGAGCTTTCGCGCGATGTCCTTTGGGTGCCGAAGACCGACCATCATCTCGCGCCGATCCTCACGGTGATCCCGCTGCAGTTGCTGGCCTACCACATCGCCGGCATGAAAGGCCTCAACGTGGACCAGCCGCGGAACCTGGCGAAGACGGTGACGGTGGAGTGAGCGGTTGACCGGCCCTTCGCGAGACGAGCAGATGCGGCGGACCGGCGGCATGGCGGGCTGGTTCGCCGCCGTCCCTCCCGGCGGCCTGCTCTTCGGCCTCGGCATCGACGTGACCGAGGCCGCCCGTATCCGCAGGCTGCTGGAGCGCCTGCCGCGCGCCTACGAGAGGCTCTTCAGCGAGCAGGAGCGCGCCTATTGCGACGACTTCGCCGACCCCTGGTCGCGCTACGCCGCCCGTTTCGCCGCCAAGGAGGCGGTCGGCAAGGCGCTCGGAATCGGTATCATCGGGTTCGTCTGGCGCGACATCGAGGTACTCTCGGGGGGTAAGCCGCTGATCGCCCTGCACGGCGACGTCGCCGCCGTCGCGCGGCGACTCGGGGTGACGAGGGTCGAGGTCTCGCTGAGCCACACCGGCGGCATGGCGTACGCCGTGGCCGCCGCACTCAAGGAGGACGCGGATGGATGAGTCCCTGCTGCTGGGCCTGTACACCGCCGACGAGATGCAGAAGGTCGACGGCGCCGCCATCCTCGGCGTCGGGATCCCCGGCGGGCACCTCATGGAGCGCGCGGGGCTGGCCGTGGCGAACGAGATCCTCGAACGCTACGCACCGGAGGAGGCGGTCGTCTTCGCCGGCAAGGGCAACAACGGCGGCGACGGCTTCGTCATCGCCCGCGAGCTGTTCGACGCCGGCGTCGAGGTCAGCGTCTTCGTGCTCGGTTCGCCGCAGGAGTACAAGGGCGACGCGAAGCTCAACCTGGACATCCTCACGGCGCTCGGGGTGGACGTGCGCTCCGCGACGGGCGAGGACGGGGCGCTCAGCGAGGAGTCGATGGTGCTCACCGAGATGGCGGACGTGGTCGTCGACGCCATCTTCGGCACCGGCTTCACCGGCGCCGCCAAGGGCCCGGCCGCGGCGGCGATCGAGCTCATCAACGAGGCGCCTGGCGCCGTCGTCAGCGTCGACATCATGAGCGGCGTCGGCGCCGGTACCGGCGCGGTGCACGGCCCGGCGGTCGTGGCCGATCTCACCGTCACGCTCCACGCCGCCAAGGTCGGCCACTTCGTCACGCCGGGGGGTGCGCTCTCGGGCGAGGTCGTGATCGCGCCCATCGGCATCCCGGCGCTCTGCGACCACGACCCGGGCGTGTGGATGCTCACCGAGGAGGCGATGGGCGACCTGATCGTCCCCAAGGGCTCGCTCGACCACAAACGTTCGGTGGGGACGGTGCTCGTCGTCGGCGGTTCCAAGGGAATGGAGGGCGCCGCCCATATGGCCGCGTTCGCGGCTCTCAGGGGCGGCGCCGGCCTGGTGCACTGCGCGCTGCCGGATGGCGCCGGCGCGCAGAAGCCGTACGCCGAAGTGATCACCGTGACGGTCCCGGGAGAGAACGGCCAGTTCGGCCTCTCCGCCCGTGGAGTGGTCTATGAACAGGCGTCGCAGCTCAAGGCCGTCGCGGCCGGCCCCGGCCTCGGCCGTGCCGACGAGGCGCAGCTCCTGGTGAAGGAGCTCGTCGGCATCGACCGGCCGCTGCTGCTCGACGCCGATGGGCTGTACGCGCTCGGCGACCGGCCGGAGCTGCTGGCAGGGCGTACGCAGCCGACCGTCCTGACGCCGCACGAGGGTGAGCTGGGCCGTCTGCTCGGCCGTCCGGCCCCAGAGGTCGCTGCCCAGCGCCTGGAGTGCGCGCGCGCCGCGGCGCAGCGCTCCAACGCGACCGTTCTGCTGAAGGGCGAGGCGACGATCGTCGCCGATCCGTCGGGACGCGCCTACGTCGTCCCGACCGGCAACCCCGGCCTGGCCACGCCGGGGACCGGCGACGTCCTCGGCGGCGTCATCGTCGCCCAGCTGGCCAAGGGCCTGCGGGCGACCGACGCCGCCTGTCTGGGCGCGTACCTGCACGGCCTCGCCGCCGACCTGGCGGCCGAGGAGGCGGTCGGCACCGACTGCATGGTGGCAAGCGACCTGTTCCACTACCTGCCCGCCGCCGTGGAGCGGCTCAAGGCCGGCCCACAGGAGGAGATCCATGAGCACGATTGAGACCCCGCCCGAGGGCGAACCGCTCGTCCGCGACATCATGACCACTCCGATCGTCACGGTGGCACCGGACATGACCGTCAAGGACCTCGTCGCCCTCTTCCGCGACCAGCGTATCGGTGGCGCGCCCGTCGTCGACGAGGAGGGTGCGCTGCTCGGCATGGTCACCGAGGGCGATCTCATGGCCATGGACGCCGATATCAAGATGCCCCACTACTTCGAGCTGTTCGACAGCATCATCTACCTGGGCAGCCAGAAGAAGTTCAAGGAGCAGCTGGAGAAGGCCGCGGCCGCCAACGTCGAGCAGCTGATGACCGGCGCCGACAAGGTGAAGACCGTGGCCCCGGACGACCCGGCGCGCGCCGCGGCGACGCTGATGTCCCGGCACGGCTTCGACCGCGTGCCGGTCGTGGAAGGCGAACTGGTGGTCGGCATCGTCACGCGGCACGACATCATGAAGATCCTGGGACTCTAGCGTGCTGGCCGGCCGTCATCGCGCGGTCGCCGAGGTCGACCTCGAGGCGATCCGCCACAACATCCGCCGGCTGATGCGCGACGTGGCGGACGGCGCCGCGCACTGCGCCGTCGTCAAGGCGAACGGCTACGGTCACGGCGCTGTGGCCTCCGCGCGGGCCGCACTCGAGGCCGGTTCGACGTGGCTGGGAGTGGCGACCGCGTCCGAGGCCGAGGAGCTTCGCGCGGCCGGCTTGACGGCGCCGATCCTGATCTTCGGCCCGCTGACGGGCGCCGGTCTGGAGCGCGCCGGCTCGGCCGGTGCCGAGGTGGTGGCGTGGTCGGCGCCGGTCATCTCCGAGGCCGTCCGCCTGGGCGTCCGCGTGCACGTCAAGTACGACACGGGCATGGGGCGGCTCGGCGCCCCCAAGCACGAGGTCGCCGAGCTGTGCGCCCAGGCTCACGCCGGCGGCGTCCTCTCCGGCCTCATGAGCCACTTCGCCACCGCCGACGAGGACGACACCCGGTTCTTCGAGCAGCAGCTCTCGCGCTTCACCGAGATGGCCGGGGCGCTCAGGAAGCACTACCCCGGCCTGATCTGTCACACGGCGAACAGTGCGGCGACGCTGCGCGGGCCGCGCACCCACTTCGACATGATCCGCACGGGGATCGCCATGTACGGGCTCGCTCCAGGCAACGACGATCCATTCAAGGACGGGCTGCGGCCGGCGATGAAGCTCGCCTCATACGTCGCCGGCGTCCGGGAGGCCGCCCCCGGCGACTCGGTCGGCTACGGCCGCACCTTCATCGCCGCGGAGCCGACGCGCATCGGTATCGTCCCGATCGGCTACGCCGACGGCGTGCGCCGCGCGCTCGGCAACCGTGGCGAGGCGCTGGTCGCGGGGCGCCGCTGCCCGATCGTCGGGAGGATCAGCATGGATCAGCTCACCGTGCGCCTGCCCGACGACTGGGGCGGAGCCGGTGACGAGGTCGTCCTCTTCGGCGCCGCCGGCGACGGCGCGGGCGGCGGCTCCGCCGTCGCCTGGGCGGCGCCGGCTACACCGCGGCACGACGGCCCGGAGACCTCGCGCATCCTCTGCGAAGAGGTCGCGCGTCTGCTCGGCACCATCAACTACGAGGTCGCGTGCGACGTGGCGCCGCGGGTGGTGCGCCGCTACCGCGGCGCACTCACGGCCTGATCCACCGTGGCCGGCGCCCGCTACGGCATCGCTCCGCCGACGCCTGACGAGGTGACCCGCGCGGCGCTCGCGGCGCTCGGCCCGGGCGAAGCCGGGTGGCTCGTCGGCGGCTGTCTGCGCGACGAGCTGCTCGGGCGCCGGGTCCGCGATATCGACATCGCCGTGGACGGCGGCCCCGAGGCGCTCGCCCGCAGTCTCGCGGACCGTCTGGGCGGCGCCGTCTACGCCACGTCGGACCTCTTCGGCAGCTGGCGGGTCATCATCGGTGATCTGCACATCGACGTCGCCGCCCTTCGCGGCGGCGCGCCCGGCGCTTCACCCGACCCGGCAACCCGCTCCGTCCGTCTCGAAGCCGACCTGCGGGGACGAGACGTGACGGTCGACGCTCTGGCCCGGCCGCTGGATGGCGATGACCTCGTCGACCCGCTGAGCGGCCTCGACGACCTCGCCGCCGGCCGGCTGCGGCTCTGCTCGCCGGCCTCGCTCGACGACGACCCGCTGCGCGTGCTGCGCCTGGCACGCCTGGCGCGCGTCTTCGAGCTCGTGCCGGACACCGCCGCGACTGAGGCGGCGCTCCGCGCCGCGCCCGGGCTGGCGCGCGTGAGCGGCGAGCGCGTCCGCGACGAGCTCTCTGCGCTCCTCGGCACGCGCGGCGCTCCCGTCGCCCTGCGCGACCTCGCCGCGTGGGGAGCGCTCGCGGTGGTGCTGCCGGAGGTCGACGGGCTCCGCGGCGTCGGTCAGAACCCGTACCACCACCTCGACGTCTTCGATCACACCCTGGAGGCGCTCACCTACGTGACCGGCGTCGTCGCGCAGCTCGGGGGGCGGCGGTTCCTCGCCGCGCCCGACGAGGCGGGCATGCCGGGCGTCGAACCGTTGGTGCCCGTCTCGTGGGCGGTCCTGCTCCACGACATCGGCAAGCCCGTGGTCCGGGTGGTCGACGAGCGGGGCCGCGTGATCTTCTGGCGCCACGACGAGACCGGCCGCCAGATGGGCGCCGAGATCGGGACTCGCTTCAACTTCAGCAAGCGCTTCCTCGACTATGTCGGCACGCTCATCCGCCAGCACCTGCGGCTCGGCTTCCTCGTACGCGAGCAACCGCTCACGCGCCGGGCGCTTGCCCGCTACCGGCGCGACGTCAGCCCGTGGGTGTTCGAGTCCGTCGTCGTCTCTCTCTGCGACCGCCTCGCGACGCGGGGAGAGAAGACCTCGCCCGCCTCCATCGCCAGGCACTACCGCCTGGCGCGCTCGGTGTGGACGGCGGTGAGCAAGTCGCCGGCGCCGCAACTGCTCAGCGGCGACGACGTGATGAACCTGCTCGGAATCGAACCTGGGCCGGCCGTGGGGCAGGCACTCGACGCACTCGAGGAGGAGATCGAGGCTGGGGAAGTGACCGACACCGATGGCGCACGAGCCTTCCTCGAGGCGTGGTGGCGGCGCGACGCCGCGGGCGCGGCGGATGCCTGAGCTCCCCGAGGTCGAGACCGTGCGGCGCCGGCTGCTCACGTGCCTGCCGGGTCTCCTCCTGCGGGAGGTCGTCGTCAACGACCCCACGGTGAGCGATCAGTCCGAGGCGGAACTGAACGCGCTGCTGGCCGGGCGCGGGATCACGGGGCTGCGCCGGCGCGGCAAGTACCTGCTGGTCGACCTCGGATCCGTGGAAACGCGGGCGCGCATGATGGCAAGGTCAGCGGGCGAGACGGCGACGCAGGCGCCCGACTCGCCTGACCGCGGCCGTGCAGGCCCGGCCGTCGCGGTCATCCACCTGCGCATGACCGGGCAACTCGTCTTCCGCCCGGAGCCGGGCGAGCGTCCGGCGCGCTTCATCTGGCGCCTCGACCCTGGAACGGACCTGCACTTCCAGGATGTGCGGAGGTTCGGCCGCCTGTGGGCCTTCGAACCGGCGGCCGAGGACGACTTCTTCGCCTCGCGCGGCATGGGGCCGGAGCCGTTCGGGCCCGAGTTCACGCTCGGGTATCTGCGCGGCGCGCTGAAGGACCGGCGCGCGCCGCTCAAGGCGTTCCTGCTCGATCAGCGGCGCATCGCCGGCGTCGGCAACATCTACGCCGACGAGGCCTTGTTCCTGGCCCGGCTGCACCCGCTGCGCGCAGCGGGGAGCCTCGGGCCGCGCGAGGCGCGGCGCCTGCACGCGGCCCTCCTCGAGACCTTGCAGGCCGGCATCGACCACGAGGGGTCGAGCATCGAGAGCTTCATCGACCCCGCCGGCGAGCGCGGCAGCTTCCAGGAGATCTTGAGCGTGTACCAGCGCACCGGCAAACCGTGCCGCGTCTGTGGGACGATCGTCGAGCGGACCGTGGTCGGCGGTCGCGGTACCCACTACTGTCCGCGCTGCCAGCCGCGCCGCGGCGGCATGGCGCCAGGATCCCGTCGGCGCCTCGGCTCGACCGCGCCGCCGCGCTCGGCGAAGCCGGCCGACTGGGAGGCCCCGGGCCGGTGAGCCTCCGGGGCGTCCGCCGGTGAGCGACTCAGAGGGTGGCGCGCTCGCCCCCGGTCGTATCGCCGCGACACCACAGCTCTATGTCGTCCTCACCCGCGTACCGCGGCGGACGACGATCCGGGTGGGCGCGCTCGGCGCGGTCGCGTTCGAGCGCGGCTGGTACGCCTACGTGGGCAGCGCCGCACGCGCCCGTGAAGCGCGCGTTGCGCGCCATCTGGCTCTGGAGAAGCCGCTGCGCTGGCACGCCGACTACCTGTTCACGGCGTTCCCGGCCGGGCGCGCCTGGCTCGTCGACGGCGCGACGGGGGAGTGCGAGCTCGCCGGCGCCCTGGCGGCGCTGCCCGGCGCGGAGCGCCGCCCACGCCGCTTCGGCGCCGGCGACTGCCGCTGCGCCGGGCACCTCGTGCGCTTCGGACGCCGTCCCCTGCGCCGCGACCTCGCCGCCGCGGCGCACGCCGCCGGCGCGCCGGAGAGGGGGGCGGTACGGGCCTTCGGCCGCCGCCCTGCCGTCTCCTAGGCCGTTCGCCCTGCCATACCAGCGGGTATCCCGGCGGCTGCCTGCGCATCCAGTTCACGCTCGTTTCCCCCACGGCAGCTGCGGATTCGGGGCTCCGAGGCGCGCCAGTGCGCTCAGTCTGTCCGGCCGGCTGCGAGGTGTCTCGAGTTCGCCCGGCAGGCGCCCCGGTCGCGCTGAAGCCGTGGCTCCCTCGTTGCCGGGTGGGCGCCTGACGTCGCGCGGCGGCCTCGTGACCTTGTTCGGCGGCTCAGCCCCCGAACAGGCGGCGGAACAGGCCCGCGAAACCGCCGGGTCGCGCAGCGACGTCCGTACCCGGCTCGTCCTCGAGCTCGGCGCCTGTCCTCCACGAAGAATCGCTCCGCACCAGGGAATCGTCGACGCCGTCCACACCGCGGGCGAGCAGATCGGCCGAGAGCCTGGGCCCGGAGGCGGCCATGCCGACGGCGCCGCTCAGATAGGTGTCCTGCAGCAGCCGCTCGGACTTGGTGCCCGCCTCGCGCGCCTTGGCGCCGGGGTCTTGCCGCTCATCCACCGCGCTCGCCTCCCGCTGTCCGCCTGCTCACTAGGGATGTACCCGCCCGCGCCTCGGGCCTAGCGCGCCTTCTCCCACTTCTGCAGGTAGGCGACCTCGGCGAGCGTCTTGCCGGCGTCGATCTCGCCGCGCAGGCGGTTCTCCTTCTCGAGCACATCCATCGCGCGGTTGGCGAGCTCCACGGCCTGCTCCTTGGGGAGGACCATGACGCCGTCGTCGTCGCCGACGATCCAGTCGCCAGGCCGTACCGTCTGGCCGGCGATGGCGATCGGCACGTTGATCTCTCCGAAGCCCTTGGGCTCGCCGGCGTTGGCGCAGACCTTGCTGCTGAAAGCGGGGAAGCCGAGGCGCGCGATCTCCGGAGTGTCCCGGATCGCGCCCCATACGACGAGCCCGGCGAGACCCTTGACGATCGCACTGTGCGTGGCCAGCTCACCCCACATCGCCGGCGTGGCGTCGCAGGCGTCGACCACGAGTACGTCACCAGGCGCGCAGACGTCGATCGCCTCCACGGGCTTGGCCCAGTCGCCGGCGTAGGTACGGACGGTGACCGCCGGGCCGCAGAGGTGCGCTCCCGGCAGCAGCGACTTGATGCCCGGCAGGCTCGGCTGCCGGTGCCAGGCGTCGCTCACGTTGGCGGTCGAGACCTGCTCGAGCACGGTGCGGATATCGGCCGCGCCGGCGCGCTTGTACAGCGTGGTCTCGATGCAGACGCGTTCGTCCACGGCGCGGCGGATCTCGGTGGTCGCCGCAGCCGCGTCGGCCGACTTGATGATCGCGCCGCCGACGACGACGATGCCGGCGCCGGCGTCGACGGCCGCGGCGGCCGTCTCGCTGTTGATGCCGCCGGCCACCGAGACGGGGATCACGACCGCCTCGGCGACGGCGCGCAGCGTCTCGAACGGCGCTTCGCCGCGCATCTGCTGGTCGATGGCGGTGTGGATGCCGATGTAGTCGGCGCCGAGCTCCTGCGCGCGCTTCGCGCGCGCCACGGGGTCGGCGACCTCGATCATGTCGACGATGAGCTTGCAGCCGTAGTTGCGCGCCGCCTCGGCGCACTCCTTGATCGTGCTGTCGGAAGCGGCGCCGAGCACGCCGACCACGCCGGCGCCGGCCTTGGCGGCGTACTCGACCTCTGTGCGGCCCGCGTCCATCGTCTTCATGTCCGCGACGATCGTCCTGTCGGGGAACTCGGCCTTGAGGGCGCGCACGGCGCTCAGGCCCTCGGCTTTGATCAGCGGCGTGCCGGCCTCGATCCAGTCGGCGCCGCCGGCGACGGCCTCACGCGCCACTTCGAGGGCGCGCGGCAGGTCGACGAAGTCGAGCGCGACCTGGACGAGTGGGCGCGCCTTGCTCGGGTCGCAGTCACCCGCGCCGACGGGCGAGCCGCTCATACGCCCATCACCTGCGCTACGATGCCGCGCTCCCGTGGGCGCGCATCGAAGTCACAGAAGACGATGTCCTGGTAGCGTCCGAGCGTGAGGCGGCCGTCGACGAACGGCACGACCAGCGACGGCCCAACAAGCCCGGCGCGCACGTGCGAGTGGCCGTTGCCGTCGCCGAGGTTCGCGTTGTGCCGGTAGAAGCCGTCGGCGGGTGCCACCACGTCCAGCGCCCGCTGCACGTCCTCGACGACGCCCGGTTCGTATTCGAGCGTGGTCAGCGCGCCGGTAGCGCCGGGCACGAAGAGGGTGATGGTGCCATCGCCGAGGCCGGTCTGGCGCACGGCCTCGGCCACCTCCTCGGTGATCTTGACCATGTCGGCGTCGCCGTTGCTGGAGAACTCGATGGAGCCGGTGATGACGCGCGCGAGGCCCTCGCGCGCGTGCTCCTTCCGCTTGCCGTGGGTGAAGACGGTCGCCATGGTGACCCTTCCTTTCATGTGGTCGCGTCCTTGGCGGGGTACGCGCTGGTTGACGAGGCGGTGAGCGGCTCGTCCGCCGCGGGAACTGCGAGCGGGAGGTTGTCGATGAGGCGGGTGGAGCCGAGGCGCGCCGCGACGACGAGCACGGAGCGCGGTCCCAGCTCGGCCGTCGGGACGAAGCTGTCGGCATCGACGACGGCGAGGTAGTCGAGCTCGAAGCGCGGCCCGGCCGGGTCCCTGCCGCCTGGTCCGACCGCCCCGCCCGGCGCGAGCGCCGGATCGGACGCCAGCAGGACACTCGTGACCGCGACGACAACGTCGTCGGCGCTCGCGCCCGGCGCCTCCGCGGCCGCCGCGCCCGCGAGCAGGGCGCCGTACAGCTCCGGGGCCACCGCGCGCTGCTCCGGCGTGAGACGGACGTTGCGTGAGCTCATGGCGAGGCCGTCCGGCTCGCGCAGGGTCGGCACCCCGGCGACCTCGACCGGCAGGTCGAGGTCGCGCACGAAGCGGCGGACGACGGCGAGCTGCTGGGCATCCTTCTCGCCGAGGAACAGCACGTCCGGCCGGGTCACGCCGAGCAGCTTGGCGACGATGACGGTGACGCCGTCGAAGTGCCCCGGCCGCGAGGCGCCCTCGAAGCTCTCGGTGAGCGCGCCGCCCACGTGAACGAGCGTTGCGAAGCCGGCCGGGTACATCTCGTCCGCGTCCGGCGCGAAAGCGACGGCGACCCCGGCCTCCTCGAGGAGGCGCAGGTCGCGGACCTCGTCGCGCGGGTACGTCGAGAAGTCTTCGCCGCGGCCGAACTGCGTCGGATTCACGAACACGGAGGCGACCACACTCGCGCAGCGTGTCCGGGCCGCGTGGACAAGGCTCAGGTGTCCGGCGTGGAGCGCGCCCATCGTCGGCACCAGGCCCAGAGGGCGCGGGAGCTCGCGCAACGCGACCCGCGCCTCCGCGATGGTCCGGGCGACGATCACGCGTGGTCTCCGGCGCCCAGGAGCTCCTGCAGGGTCTTGACCTGCTCGTCGTCGAGGCGCGGCGCCGCGAGCGCCAGGGCCTCGAGACTGAGCGCCCGGTACGTCCGCGCGAGCCGTGGGCTCCCGCGGTCGAGCAGGCGCAGGTGCGCGCGCACGGTCCCGATGTCGCCGCGCGCCACCGGCCCCGTGAGCGCAAAGGCCGGCTCTCCGCTCTCGAGCAGGTTCTTGAGCGTCGTCTCGAGCAGCGCCGAGAGATGGTCGAGGCCGGCGCTCCCACCGGTGGCCTCATCCATCAGTCGCTTGGCCTCGCTCTCCAGCGCGACCAGCAGGTTGCAGCCGACGACCGCCGAGAGGTGGTAGACGGCCTTCTGTTCGTCGGCGAGCCGGAACGGTCGCATGCCGAGGCGGGTGGCGAGCGCCTCGCCGAGTTGCAGGTCGCGCTCCTCGAGCGCCGTGACGGCGCACGGCACGCCCTCGAGCAGCTCGGCGTTCGGCTCGCCGGCGAACGTCTGCAGGGGGTGCAGGCACAGGACGCGCACGCCCTGCTCGAAGAGTGGCTTGAGCAGGTGGACCGAGCCCAGGCCACTGGAGTGGATCGCGAGTGGCTGGGGTGCGCCCGGGCGGCGCACGGACGGCAGGGCCTCCGCGAGCCTCCCGGCGACGGCGTAGATCTCATCGTCCGGCACCGTGATCCAGAAGGCGTCGGCCTCGAGCGCGGCGTCGCGCACGCGCACATGCGGGATGCCGCCGAAGAGGCTGGTGTCGTCGTCGGCGTGCACGCCTACGGCGGTGACGTCGATCCCGGCCTCGAGGAGGCCGGCGAGGAGCGTGGATCCCAGGCGTCCGGGACCGATCACGCAGAAGCGATAGGTGTCGACGGTCAAGCCTCCGACCTCTCCGGCTGCGGTCCGCCCGGTGGGGGAGGTACCGCGCCTGCCGTAGGCCTGTGCAGTACAGGCGATGTCCCGGTCGCCTGCCGAGGCTCGGCGCCGGGCCGTACTGAGCCTAGGACCTCGCGCGCGCGAGGTCAATCGCGGCGGTGTTACACTACGGCCATGCCTATCTATGAATTCTGCTGCAACCAGTGCGAAACCGTGTTCGAGGAACTGGTCCGCAACGGCACCAAGCCGGTGTGCCCGGAATGCGAGTCGGGCGATGTGTCCCGGCTCCTCTCGACCTTCGCCGTTCATTCATCGTCGTCCAACCTCGGCGGCAAGGGAGCGACCAAGAACTGCTCCTCCTGCGCCAGCTCCTCCTGTGGCACCTGCCACTGACGACGTCACCGCAGCCCTCGACGCCCTCCGTGAGGAGGTCGAGGGATGCTCCCGCTGCATGCTCGCCGAGACCCGCACGCGTGCCGTGTTCGGCGAGGGAGACCCCGGCGCAGACCTCCTGTTCGTGGGCGAGGCGCCCGGCTATCACGAGGACCAGCAGGGCCGGCCGTTCGTCGGTCAGGCGGGCAAGCTCCTCGAGCAGCTGCTCGCGAGCATCGGGCTGACGCGCGAGCAGGTCTTCATCGCCAACGTCCTCAAGAGCCGGCCGCCCAACAACCGCGACCCGCGGCCCGAGGAGATCGACGCCTGCCAGCCGTATCTGTGGCGGCAGATCGAGATCATCAAGCCCAAGGTCATCTGCACGCTCGGCAACTTCGCCACGAAGCTGCTCAGCGGCGACCAGACCGGCATCACGCGCGTGCACGGCACGCCTCGGGCGATCGAGATCGCCGGGCATGCGCTGTACCTGTTTCCGATCTTCCATCCGGCCGCGGCGCTGTACACGCCGGCGATGCTGACGACGCTCAACGAGGACTTCTCGCGCCTGCCGGACCTCATCGCCCACGCGGCGCCCACGCCCGGCGAGGAGGCCCCCGCGCCGCCGGTCGCCCAGCGGCCAGCCTGGCGGCCACCCGAGCACCTGCGCCAGGATCCGCCGGCGCTCGCGCAGACGGCAGCACCCGCGTGCGACGATCCGCCGGCGCCGGCGGAGCTCACGCCGAAGCCGGACCCTGCGCCGGCCGCGGCCGCCGGCCGGATGCCGCGCCCCGGCCGTCCGGCTGCCGGCCCGACGGTCGAACCGGAGCAGCTCGGCCTCTTCTGAATGGTCACGCTCACCCTCGCCTCGCCGGCCCAGACGCGGAAGCTCGCGCGCCTGCTGGCCGCCCGGCTGCACCCTCCGGCGCTCGTCACCGTCGAGGGTGACCTCGGCACCGGCAAGACGACCCTCGTCCGCGAAGCGCTTCGCGCCCGCGGCGTGCGCGGCGCCGTCACCAGTCCTTCGTTCACGCTGGCGCAGAGCTATCGCGGGCGCGACGGCGAGCGACTGCATCACCTCGATCTGTATCGGCTCAGCCGTGGCGCCGACGCCGAGCTCTTTGCCTGGGACGACTACCTGGGGCCGGACGCGATCACCTTCGTTGAGTGGCCGGCGGCGGGCAGCGAAGCGCTCCCGCCGGCCGACGTGCGCCTCGAGCTCGAGCATCGCACGCTCCGCACGCGCTCGGCCCGACTCTTCGGCCCCGACACGCTCGAGGCCGAGGTCGCGGCCGCCGCATCCGAGGCCGGGATCGCCGTGACCGGCTCGGCCCGTGTCGCGGCCGGCAGGACCGTGCGGCGTGCCGCGGAGGGCGGCCGGTGATCCTCGCGCTGGAGACGGCGACGACGGCGTGCTCGGCGGCGCTCTGCACCACCGACGGCGGCGTCGTCGCCGAACGCGTCTCACTCGCGGGCCCCGCCCACTCGCAGCTGCTGCTCCCGTTCGTCCACGAGATCCTCACCGAGGCCGACCTGGGCTGGGGCGACGTCGACACGGTCGCCGTCGGCCTGGGCCCGGGAGCCTTCACCGGCCTGCGCATCGGCATCGCCACCGCCCGCGCGCTGGCGCAGGCGGGCGAGGACACGGGTCTGGCGGGCGTGCCGACGCTTGCGGCGCTCGCGCTCCGCCTGGCGCGCGCGCCCGAGGCCGGGCCGGGGCGTCTGCTCGTCCCGCTGCTCGACGGTCGCCGTCATGAGGTGTTCGCGGCCGTCTTCGCGCGTGATGACGCCGGCGACCCGCGGCAGGTGGAGGACGTCGCCGTAGTCCCTGCCGTCGGCCTCGCCGAGTGGCTCGCCGCGCGCGGCGACGTGGTCACGGGCGGCGACGGCGCCGCGCTCTACGGCGAGCTGCTGCCGGCGTCGGCGCTGCCGGCCGCTGGCGTCGTGGCACCGACCGCCGCGATGGTCGGCCGGGCGATCGCCTGCGGCGCACCCGGCGTGGTCCGGGGCCCGGACGCCGTGCTGCCCATCTACGGCCGCGCCCCCGATGCCGCGCGCTGGCAGGGCGCGGCACCCGCCGCGGGGGCCCGATCGTGAGTCTGCAGGTCGTCCCCGACACGCCGCGCCGCGAGCGCAGCGTCCGTCCGATGCAGTTCACCGACCTCGAGGCCGTCGCCGCGCTCGAGGCGCGCACCTTCACGCTGCCGTGGTCGCTCGCCGTCTTCAGCGGCCAGCTCGCCCGGGAGTCGGGCATCTGCCTCGTCTGCGAGGACGACGGGCGCATCATCGCGTACCTCGTCGCCGACATGTTCGTCGACGTGTGGCACCTCATGAACCTCTGCGTGGACGACGCCTTCCACCGCCAGCACGTCGCGTCGCGTCTGCTGGAGGCCTACTTCGGCATCACCGAGCGCAAAGGGCACCGCGGCCATACGCTGGAGGTGAGGGTCTCCAACGCCCCCGGGATAGAGCTCTACCGGAGCTTCGGCTTCGTGGCCACAGGGGTCCGGCCCGGCTACTACAGCGACGACCGCGAGGATGCCGTGATCATGTGGAAAGATTGGGAAGGGGACAGCGCGTGACCGCCGCGGCGCCGCGGCCGGCGGCGTCCCTCCCTCCCATCCTCGCCGTGGAGACCTCCTGCGACGACACCAGCGCGGCCGTGGTGCGCGGGCGCGATGTCCTGTCGTCCATCGTCTCCTCCCAGAACGAGCTGCACGCGCAGTTCGGGGGCGTGGTGCCGGAGGTGGCGTCGCGCCGCCACACCGAGCTCGTCAACGAGGTCGTCGCGGAGGCGATGACGGAGGCCGGCGTGGGGTGGGACGACGTCGGCGCGGTCGCCGTGACGCAGGGCCCGGGCCTGATCGGCGCTTTGCTCGTCGGGCTGGCGACGGCGAAGTCGCTCGCCTGGCGGCGCGGGCTGCCGCTGATCCCGGTGAACCACCTGCAGGGACACATCGCCGCCAACTACGCCCTCGGCGTCGAGGCGCCGTTCATCTGCCTGGTGGCCAGCGGCGGACACACGCTGCTGGGCGTCGTCGAGGAGGGTGTGCGGTACCGTGTGGCCGCCAAGACCATGGACGATGCAGCCGGCGAGGCGTTCGACAAGGGCGCCCGGCTGCTGGGCCTCGGGTACCCGGGTGGCAGGGAACTGGACGAGCTGGCGGCGCGCGGCGATCCGGGCTACGCTCGGTTTCCACGCGCCGTGCCCCGCGGTCGCGGCTTCAGCTTCAGCGGTCTGAAGACGGCGCTGCTGTACGACCTCAAGGGCCGGGACGCGGCGGAGATCGAGGCGCACCGCGCCGACATCGCCGCGTCCTACCAGGCGGCGATCGTCCGCCAGTTGGTCGAGAAGACGGTGGCCGGCGCCGGCGCCGAAGGCTTGCGGCGCGTCGCCGTCGCCGGCGGAGTGGCCGCCAACTCCGGTCTGCGCCGGGCGCTCACCGAGGCCTGCGAAGCCGAGGGCCTGCAGCTCTCGCTGCCGCCGCTCAGCCTGTGCACCGACAATGCCGGCATGATCGGCCTCGCGGCCGGCTTCCTGCCGGCGCTCGAGTGGCCGGACTATCTCGGCCTCGACGCCTTCGCCAGCGACGCCGAGGCGAAGGCCGCCCGGCCGCGGAAGGGCTCCGCTCGCCGCGCACGCCCCACCTAGCCGCGCCGGGACGCCCGGCCCTTCCGGCCGCCGCCTCGACGTCATGTACTCCACGAGGGGCGAGAGTCGGGCGCCCGTTCGCGCGCCGTCGCCGAGGTCGGGTGCTAGACTCGGTCACGCATGGGTCACCGTCCAAACCCCATCTTCCCGCCTGCCGCCGCCGGCGCTTCGCCGCGAATGGCCGCCGAGCTGTTCGTCGAGTGCCTCGAGAACGAAGGCGTCGAGTTCGTGTTCGGCATCCCGGGCGAGGAGACTCTCGATCTCAGTGAGGCTCTCGACCGCTCGCAGCTGATCACCTTCGTCCCCACGCGTCACGAGCAGGGGGCGGCCTTCATGGCCGACGCCTACGGCCGGCTCACCGGCAGGCCCGGCGTCTGTCTCGCCACGCTGGGGCCCGGCGCCAGCAATCTCGCCACCGGCGTCGGCGACGCCACGCTGGACCACGCCCCGCTGGTGGCGCTCACCGGCCAGACCGGGCTCGCCGGCATGCACAAGGAGACCACGCACCAGTTCATCGACACCGTCGAGATGCTGCGCCCGATGACGAAGTGGAACACGCGCCTCCACCATGCCCGCATGGTGCCGGAGGCGGTACGCAAGGCGTTCAGCATCGCCGCCGCCGAGAAGCCGGGGGCCACTCATCTCGAGCTGCCCGAGGACATCATGGAGACGGCGGTGACGGCCGCGCCGTTGCCGCGCGGCCCCGAGCCTCTGGTCGAGGCCGACCCCGTCAGCCTGCTGCGCGCCGCCGAGATCATCCAGGAGGCGAAGCGGCCGGTGCTGCTCGTGGGCAACGGCGTCGTGCGCCAGCACGCGTCGCCGGCCCTGCGCGCCTTCTGCGACCAGACAGGCCTGCACGCGGTCACGACGTTCATGGGCAAGGGCGTGCTCGACGCCGCCGATCCGCACTTCCTGTTCACCGCCGGATTGGCTCGACAGGACTACCCGCAGGGGCTGCTGGGCCGCGCCGACCTCGTCGTGAGTGTCGGCTACGACATGATCGAGTGGCCGCCTTCCGCCTGGAACCCGGAGGGGCGGCAGCGCATCGTCTGCATCGACACGGTGCCGCCCGAGATCGACGCGCAGTTCATCCCCGAGGTGGAGCTCATCGGCGACCTCTCGCGCATCCTCTTCCAGCTCACCGGCCTCCTCGAGGGCAAGAAGGTGGCGAGCATCGAGACCCGGCCCTACCGGCGCGCCTTCCGGCGGGTGCTCGACGCCGGCACGGACGACGACTTCCCGATCAAGCCGCAGCGGGTCCTCCGCGACCTGCGCGAGCTGCTGGCGCCCGACGACGTGCTCGTCAGCGATGTGGGCGCTCACAAGCTCTGGGTGGCGCGCTTCTGGGAGGCGCGCGAACCCAACACGGTGCTCATCAGCAACGGCTTCGCCGCCATGGGGTTCGGGCTGCCGGCGACGCTCGCCGCGGCGCTGGCGCGCCGCGGCCGCGGCAAGGTCGCGTGCATCAGCGGGGACGGCGGCTTCCTCATGAACGTCCAGGAGCTGGAGACGGCGCGCCGGCTGGGTCTGCCTTTCGTCGTCCTCGTGTGGACCGATGGCGGCTACGGCCTCATCGAGATGCACCAGCGGCGCAAGTACGGGCGCATCGCCGGGACCCGCTTCGACAACCCCGACATCGTGGCGCTGGCGCGCTCGTTCGGGGTCGAGGGCCTCCGCGCCGAGAAGGCCGGCGACGTCAAGCCGCTGATCGCCAGAGCCCTGCGGCACCCCGGACCAGTCGTTCTCGACATTCCGATCGACTACAGAGAGAACGACAAACTGGCGGTCGACTTGTGGCAACTCGCGCCCGAGGAGCTGGCCTAGAACCTCCGCACGCGTGGTCGGGTGGCTCCTGAGCTTGAAGTGGCCGAGCACCGGCGGCGTCATCGTCTGCACCGCGGCGATGACCGGCCCGATCTCTACGCACGAACGTGGCGAGTACCGCAGGATCCCGTACCTGTACTACTGGGACCCGTGGGTGCTCGCCTGGATCGGGGACGTCTTCGCGGGCTGTGCCGCCCACAAGAACGTGTCGCAGAAGAGCGAGAAGCTCGCGGACGCGCGTCACCTGCAGAATCGCGGCGGCCGAGCAGGGCCTGCTGCCGGGTGCTACCGTCGTTTGGGGGCCGGTTCGGCCGTTTGGCGGCGGTCAGGCTTCGAGCAGGATGGTCACCGGCCCGTCGTTGACCAGGTCCACGTGCATGTGCGCGCCGAAGATCCCGGTCTGGACGGGGACGCCCTCGGCGCGCAGCGCCTCCACGTAGGCCTCG
>CAVOVA010000012.1:0-136942 GCA_963699725.1 uncultured Thermoleophilia bacterium | reverse complement strand
ACGAGCAACCAACCCAAGCCGATGGTGTCGTTGTGCGGCAAGCCGTGCATGGAATACATCGTCGAGTTGCTCAGGCGGCACGGCATCGACGAGACCGTCGTCACCCTCATGTTCCTGCCCAAGGTGATCCGCGACTACTTCGGCGACGGTTCGAGTCTCGGTGTGCGCATGCAGTACTCGGTCGAACAGTCCCCCGCGGGCACCGCGGGCAGCGTCAAGCTCGCCGAGGACGAGCTCAAGGACGACACGTTCATCGTCATCAGCGGTGACGCGCTCACCGACTTCGACCTCGGCGAGATCGTCGCCTTCCACAAGCGGCGCGGGGCGCTGGTCACCATCGCTCTCAAGCGCGTCGAGAACCCGCTCGAGTTCGGCGTCGTCGTCGTCGACGACGACGGACGCATCGAGCGCTTCCTCGAGAAGCCCACCTGGGGTCAGGTCTTCAGCGACACGGTCAACACGGGCATCTACGTGCTGGAGCCTGAGGTCTTCGACTACATCCCAGCCGACGCTCAGTACGACTTCAGCCAGGATCTGTTCCCCAAGCTCTTCGCCATGGGCGCACCGTTGTACGGGTACGTGGCCGAGGGCTACTGGCAGGACATCGGCAGCCTGCCACAGTACCTCTCCGCCAACCGCGACCTCCTCGACGGCAAGGTCGAGGCGGCGCTCCACGGCATCGAGCTCCAGAACCGCGTCTTCATCGGCGACGGAGTCAACCTGGACTCGCTGGAGAACATGCAGGGCCCCGCCTTCATCGGCAACTACGTCAAGGTCGATCCTACGGCGTACATCGGCGCCTACTCGCTCCTCGGCAGCAACGTCGTCGTCAAGGAGCACGCCGAGACGCGCAACAGCGTCATCGGCGCCAACACCTACGTGGGCGCCTCCGCGAAGGTCCTTGGCGCCATCATCGGCAGGAACTGCGACCTCAAGGCGGGATCCTCGTTCAGCGAAGGCGTCTCGGTCGGCGACGAGTGCGTGATCGGTGAGCAGGCCTACATCGCGCCGGACGTCAAGATCTACCCGTTCAAGACGGTCGAGTCGGGGGCTCAGATCCACAGCAGCATCATCTGGGAGTCTCGGGGCAGCTCGCAGCTCTTCGGCAAGGACGGCATCACCGGGCTCATCAACATCGACATCACCGCGGAACTTGCCCTCAGGATGGCGATGGCCTACGGCACCGTGCTCAAGAAGGGCGCGCGCGTGACCACGAGCCGCGACGCCCACCCGGCGTCGCGGGTCATCAAGCGCGCCCTCATCTGCGGCCTCAACTCCACCGGCGTCGTCGTCCGCGACCTGCGCGTGGCCAGCAGCGCCATCAACCGCCTGGAGGTCGCCAACGGCAGTTCGCAGGGCGGCATGCACGTGCGCGTCGCCAGCTGGGACCCGGAGATGATCCAGATACAGGTGTTCGAGCCTCCGGGCATCAACCTGAGCGAGCAGCGCCAGAAGGACATCGAGAAGTACTACGGCCGCCAGGACTTCCGCCGCGCCTTCTACAGCGAGTTCGGGGAGATCACCTTCCCGGACAGGGCCATGGAGACCTACGTGCGCGGTCTGCTCGGCTCGTGGGACATCGAGCGCATCCGCAGCCGCGCCTACCGGCTCGTGATCGACTACTCCCACTCGCCGGCCTCTCTGACGCTTCCCAGCCTACTCGGGAGTCTGGGCGCCGAGGTGCTGTCGATGCGGGCCTTCAGCGATCAGCAGCACGTGAGCCTCGGCGCGGAGGAGCTCGGCGCCAACATCCAGGAGGTCCAACGCCTCGTGCGCACCATGGAGGCGGACCTCGGGCTGGTCATCGGCCCCGACGCCGAGAGACTGTACGTGGTCGACGACACGGGTTCCGAGGTCCCGCTGGAGAAGGTGCTGCTGCTCTTTGTGAAGCTCGTGGCGCAGCAGGCCTCCAAGGGCGAGAAGATCGTCCTGCCGCTCACGGTCACGCACATCGCGGAGGCGCTCGCGGAGCCGTTCGGCGTCGCGGTGGAGCGCACCAAGGTCTCGTTGCCGGCGCTGGCGCAGGCGTCGACCGCGGAAGGGGTGGTCTTCGCCGGTTCTCTCGGCGGCGGCTACATCTTCCCGCGCTTCCTGCCGGCGTTCGACGCCGTCATGAGCCTGGGCAAGCTGCTGGAGCTGCTGGCGGCGCAGGCCCGCCCACTCAGCGAGCAACTGGCCGAGATCCCCACGAGCACGCTCGTCCACAAGACTGCGGCCTGTCCGTGGGCCCTCAAGGGCACGGTCATGCGCACGGCCACCGAACAGCTGCAGCGTGAGGCGGCCACTGGGGATGCGCAGATCGACATGGTCGACGGCATCCAGCTCCGCCGCGGCCGCGGGTGGGTGCAGCTTCTGCCCGACGCCGACGAGCCCGTGTTCCACATCTACGCCGAGGGGGCCGACCGCAAGGAGTCGGAACGCCTCGCCGAGAGCTTCTTCGACCTCGTGCGCGAGGTGATCCGGGAGCACACCGAGTAGGGACCCGGGGTGCGGGCGGCGAACGCTGCCGTAGAATGGAAGGCATGGACGCACTTTCGCCCGGGGTCGGGCATCCCGCCGTCGTCTCGCGCCGAGGCCCGTTGCGCAGTCTCGGCTCCTGGTATCGCCGCCATGTGTGGGTGGCGACCGCACTCCTCATCGTCATGCTCGCGGTCGCCGGCTTCGTCGCGCTGCAGGTCGTCACGTGGGACAAGGTCGGCGATGGCGTCTCGGTCGCCGGCGTCTCGCTCCAGGGCCTCGACCGGTCCGCGGCGGCGGCCGCCGTGGCCTCGGGCGTGGAGGAGCGGGTCGGCGCGGTCCGGCTCGACACCGGCGAGGCCGAGCCGCTGGCGCTCTCGCTGCAGCAGCTCGGCATCTCCGTGGATGCGGACGCTACCGCCCAGAAGGCGTACGAGGTGGGGCGTCGCGACCTGCCGCTCGGGCTCAGCGTGTGGCTGCCGGGCGGCGGGAGAGGTCGCCCCCGTCGTGCGCGTCGACACGGCCGCCTACACCACCGGTCTGGACTCCGTGCGCGCGCAGGTCGACGTCCCTGCTCGCGACGCCCGGCTCAAGCTGACCGGGAAGCGCGTGACCGCGGTACCGGCGGTGGACGGGCGCGAGGTGGACGCGGTCGCGCTCGAACGGGGCATCCTGGCCGCGCTGGTCGCCGGGCAGGGCTACGCCGGCCCGGTCCCCACCAAGGCGGTGTCCCCCCAGGTGAGCACGGTGGACGCTGAGGCGCGCGCCTCGGCCGCGGCCGCCTACCTGGCTCGTCCCATCACGCTGCGCTATCGCTCCCGCGAGGTCGTCCTCTCGCCGAAGCAGATGGCGGGCATGCTCAGCGTCAACAAGGGCGACGACGCCGACGACTACCCGCTCACGTTCCGCAACGAGCGCGCGCGGGCCAAGCTGCACCGGCTCTTCGCCTTCGCCGAGAGCCCGCCGGTGGACGCGACCGTCAAGGTCAACGACAACGGCACCGTGAGCGTCGTGGAGAGCCGGTCGGGCAACGTGCTCGACATGCCCGTGCTGCTCGAGGAACTCGACGACGCCGCCTCCGGCGGCGGCCTGCGCACGATCTTCGTCGCGCTCACGCCCGCGTTCCCCAAGCTCTCGACGGCCGACGTGGAGAACATGGGGCTGGCCGCGCTCGGATCGCAGTTCGTCACCTACTTCGATCCACGCAACGAGTCGCGGGCCAACAACATCGCCCTCGCCGCCAAGCTGGTCGACGGCACCGTCGTGGATCCGGGCGAGACCTTCTCGCTGAACGCCGCAATGGGGCCGCGCACGGCCAACCGCGGCTTCGACTACGCGCCGGTGATCGCCGCCGACAACGTGCTTCGCCAAGGGGTCGGCGGTGGCATCTGCCAGTACGCCACGACGCTGTTCAACGCCGTGTTCTTCGCCGGCCTGCCGGTGGTCGAGCGCGACGCGCATTCGCTCTACATCTCGCACTACCCGATCGGCCGCGACGCCACCGTGGCCTGGGGTGCCATCGACTTCAAGTTCAAGAACGATACCGGCAGGAGCATCATGATCCGCAGCTGGATCGACGGAGGGGCGCTCACGGTGGCGCTGGTGGGGAAGACGGGGCGCAAGGTCACCTACACCACCAGTGCCTTTTATGATATTCGGAAGCCGGCGCACGGCAGGTCGAACCCGAGACTGATCTACGACAGCGATCTGGGACCCGGCGTGATCCGCTGGGAGCAGGGCATCGAGGGGCGCAGCGTCAAGGTCGAGCGCACGGTGAAGGATGCCGGCGGCGCGGTGCTGTTCCGCGACGCCTTCGTCTCACACTACCGGCCGCTGGACTGGGTCAAGCGGGTCGGTACCTGAGCCGGTGGGGGAGAGGGCAGGCGGCGGCGACCTGCGCTACGGCGCTCAGCCCGTCTTGGCGATGACCTGCTTGCAGACCACCTTGAGCGTCTCGAACACGCCCTGACCGGTCACCGCGCTGCTCTCCGCCACCGGCGAGTCGGTGTGGTTGAGCAGCTCGTTGAGGTCCTCGACGGAGAAGACATCGGTGAGGTCGCGCTTGTTCATCTGGATGACAAAGCCGAGCTTGCTGAGGTCGTCGCCCTGGCTGAGCAGGTTGTCCCAGAGGTTGAGGTAGCTCTCCACGTTCTCGTCGAGACGCGTGATCTGCGAGTCGGCGACGAAGATCACGCCGTCGACGCCCTGCAGCACGAGCTTGCGGCTGGCGTTGTAGTAGCTCTGGCCGGGGACCGTGTAGAGGTGGAACCTCGTCTGCATCCCCTTGACCGTCCCCAGCGTGAGCGGCAGGAAGTCGAAGTAGAGCGTGCGCTCTTCTTCGGTCGCGATGCTCACCAGCTTGCCGCGGGCGTCGGGGTTGATCTTGCGGTGGATGTACTGAAGGTTGGTGGTCTTGCCGCAGAGCCCGCAACCGTAGTAGACGATCTTGTAGTTGATCTCGCGGGCGGCGAAGTTGATCAGTGGCATGGGGCGGCCTCACACATCTTTGAACAGGTCGTCCATCGCGCTGCCGGCGGCTGCCTCGAAGTCGGCGTCCATCGTGGGCGTGATCTCGTCTTCATGCCCCTCGAAGATCTGCCTGAGGACCTCGATGGCGCGCTGCGTGTACAGGCGCACCTTGCCGACCTGCGTCTCGCGACCGAAGGTGACGATGAGGAGCACCTGGTCGGTGACCTGAGAGACGTGCAGGTTGAGCCCCTTGCCCTCGTGGAACAGCAGGGTGAACTCATTCTCGTCGAGGATCTTGGCCAGCTGCTGCGTCGCGGCGAACGAGCTGGCGGCGAGCGAGGCGAGGGAGAGCGTCTCCGGGTGGTACTCGTCGGAGGCCGTCGTGATGGGCTGCCCAGACGTGCTGATGAGCGCGAGGAAGCTCGATCCGGAGACTTCCTTCAACTTCTGAAGGAGGTCGTCGCAGCGATCGAGCTGTCGGTCGTTGATGACGAGTCCTTTTCGACGAGCCACGCACGCTCCTCCCGTAGACGCTCGTGGTCAGCGCAGTATATCAGCGCCGCCGCGGGCCCGCGTCCGTCCGATGCTGGACCGTATATCGTCGCGTTTGCGGGAAAGCATGAGAGGAGGCGCCGGCACGGGGTCCGGGTCTCGCGAAGGGCCAGGGCAGGAAGGCGGGCGCCGGCTGCGAAGCTTGCACCCGAATGAAAGGACGGGCGAGCGCATGACGAGACGTGAAGGATGGGGTCCGGAATGGGCTTGAAGGGCGATCTCTCCGAACTGCCGCTGGCGGACCTCGTCGAGATGACGTCCGTGGGCGCCAAGACCGGACGCCTGCTCCTCTTCGACGAGGAGGGCGCGCTGGCCGGTGAGCTCGCCTTCAGGGGAGGGCGCCTCGTCGGCGCCCACTGCGGCGAGCTGACCGCCGAGAAGGCGTTCTACGCCCTCCTTGGCGTCAAGACGGGGACGTTCGACTTCGACCCCGCCGTCGAGCTCGACGAGGACTCCCTCAACCTGTCGACGGAGTCGCTGCTGATAGAGGGCATGCGCCGCCTCGACGAGACGTACCGCCTGCGCCGGCGCCTTCCTGCGCCGGGGCTTGTGCGCTATCTCGGCGGCGAGCCCGAGGATTCCCTCGAGAAGCGCCTTCTCGGCTATCTCGGCCCGGGCGCCCGCGCCGTCGGGGACGTCGTCGCCGGCATGCTCGTGGGCGGCGACGCCGACGAATACGACGCCCTGCAGGCGCTGCAGCGGCTCGTCGCACGAGAGGTCGTGCGCGTCGAACGGCCGCCCGAGGGCGAGTCGGGCGGCGCTTCGGCCGGCAGGCCACCTCAACCTGAGCTTGAACGTTGAGGGCGCGTCCGGTAGCATCTGCTGCCCAACCCTCGACCTATGGAGAGGAGTCGGCTCATGGATGACATCGTCGATCTGGTGTCCCGTTCGGACGACGATCTGCGCGCGCTCATCGCGGAGCTCGAGGCCGAGGAGCGGGAGATCTCGCGCCGACGGCGCATCCTGCACGGCGAGCTCGACATCCTTCGCGCGGAACTCGTGATGCGCCTGCAGCGCAAGCACGCACAGGGCGAGGCGGTCATCTCGGCCGACGACGTCGCGGGTCTTTCTCGCATCCTCGCCGGCAAGGGGCCGACCGAAGCGCCCGCCACCACGCTGCATCCCGACGACGAGGACACGGAGGACTAGCGTGTTCTGCCCCGAGTGCGGCATCCGCAACTCAGAGGGCGCCAGCTTCTGCGTCCGCTGCGGAGCGAGTCTCCTCGCCGCCCCGCCCGAGTCGGCCACCACGCTCAGCTACGTCCCCGGCGAAGAGGACGGCCGCGCGGCGGCGCTCGCCGCTGCGTGCGCGGACGACGCGTGCCTCGTCATCCGCAGCGGAGGGGGCCGCGCCGGCGAGACCTACCTGCTCAGGGGCGAGCGCGTCGCCATCGGGCGGCACCCGGACGCGGCGATCTTCCTCGACGACGTGACCGTCTCCCGCAATCACGCGTACGTGGTGCGCGAGGGGGACGGCTGGATCATCGTCGATGAGGGCAGCCTCAACGGCACGTTCGTCAATCGCCGGCGCAAGGATCGTGTGCTGCTCAACGACGGCGACGAGATCCAGATCGGCAAATACAAGCTCACGTTCCTCGCCTCGGCGGGGTCGTGACGAGCGCCGGGGGAGACGTGACCGAGACCGCGGAACTGTTGTTCGACGTCGGCGACGAGCGGCTGCTCACCATCGGCTCGGTCGTCGACCGCCTGCGGGGCGAGTTCCCCGACATCAGCGTCAGCAAGCTCCGCTACCTCGAGGAGCAGGGCCTGGTCACGCCGCGCCGGACCAAGTCCGGCTACCGTCTCTACTCGCAGGACGACTTCTCGCGCCTCGTGCGCGTGCTCAGCATGCAGCGCGACGAATACCTGCCGCTCAAGGTGATCCGTCGCGAGCTCGAGCGCAGCCCTGCCAGCGCGCTGCCGTCGGCGCGGCAAGGCCTGCGCAAGACCGATCTGCTGACCCCGGTGGAGGGGCGCGAGTACACGTCCGAGGAGGTCCAGCAGCTCACCGGCGCCGACATCGGACTGCTGGACGAACTCGAGGAGTACGAGCTCGTCCACGGCCGCCAGGTCAGCGGCGTCAAGCGTTACACGGAGACCGACGCCGGTATCGCGGCGGCCGCGGCGCAGCTCGCGCAGCTGGGCCTGCGCCCCAAGAACCTGCGCGTCCTCAAGAGCACCGTGGACCGCGAGATCGGGCTCATCGAGCAGGTGCTCTTGCCGGCGCTGCGCTCCAACCGTCCCGAGCGCCGGCGAGAAGCCGTGGACCAGCTCGACGACATCGTCCAGGCGGCCACCCAGCTCCGTCAGCTTCTGCTCGCCCGCGGCGTCCGCCTGCTCACCGCAGACAGGCGCTGAGGGAACCGTTTCCCGTCATCCGCCTGCGCCGACGTGTCGCAGTCGCCCCGTGAAGGAGATGCCATGACGAACGCACGCTTCGACCTCGCCGCCCACGTGCGCGACATCCCCGATTTCCCGAAAGAGGGGATCCTCTTTCGCGACATCATGCCTCTGCTGCAGGAGCCACGGGCCCTTCGTGAGGCCGTCGACCGCCTCGTCGAGTACGGCACGGGCAAGCACGTGGACGTGGTCATGGGCGCGGAGGCGCGCGGCTTCATCCTCGGCGCCGCGGTCGCCTACGGCCTCGGCGCCGGGTTCGTCTGCGCGCGCAAGCCCGGCAAGCTGCCGCACGAGACGGTGTCCGCCGCGTACGACCTGGAGTACGGCACCGACACGCTCGAGGTCCACGCCGACGCCATCAAGCCCGGCCAGAACGTGCTGGTACACGACGACCTTCTGGCCACCGGCGGCACGGCCCGTGCCAAGATCGAGCTCGTGGAGAAGCTCGGCGGCAAGGTCATCGGCGTGGCCTTCATCATCGAGCTCTCCGCCCTCGAGGGCCGCAAGAAGCTCGAGGGCTACGACGTCTATAGTCTGATCACCTACTAGACCGCGCCGGCCGACAAGCGGCCCCGCGTGCCCTGTCAGAGCGCCGCGCGGGCCTTGGCGACGTCGTCCGCCGCCATCAATCTGACGAGTTCCCCGGCAAGGCGACCCTGCCAATGGGCGCGGCCGGGCTCCACGAGATGCAGCAGATCGTGGAAGTCGGAGCTGGGGAGCGGGTCCACGCGGTCGAGCTCCACGTATGGCACGCCGCGTGCCCGCGCCAGCGCCCGGACCGGTGGCTGATACATGGCGAGGACCTCGTCGAACCGGCCGTCCAGCGCCCGGCGGTTGAGCGGGAGCTCGAGGAGGACGACGTTCAGGTCGCGCGCCTGGGCGCAATCGACCACCTGCTCGAGCATTGCAAGGTTGTAGTCGAGGTTGGCGCGGAACCGCGGGTACGACCGCTCGAACCACGTCGCCACCATGCTGTCTTTCTGCGCCGGCGTGTAGCTGCGAGCCAGCGTGTACTTGAAGCCGTGGTACTCGCGCCGCACGGGGCGCCCGGCGGAGGCGTTTGCGGCCAGCACTTCGCCGAGGTATGTGAAGATGCCCGGCAGGATCGTCGCGGCGTTCGTGTAGCGCCCGTACTCGTCGGAGACGTACCGCTGCAGGTGGCGGCTCCGCGTCAGGACGCCGAAGCCGATCACCTCGCGCTCGCTGTCGGCCGGGGACGCCGTGAAGCGGCCGGGACTGATTCCTATGATCACCCACGTAGGTGAATCCCTTGGCACGTTATCGACGATCGCCAGCGATTCGGAGAAGCGCTGGTTCGAGCTGCTCACGTTCCACGCGGCCACCTGTGGTCCGCCGAGCCGCGACACATCCGCGGCGAGCGACGGCCCGCTCAGCAAGGCCTCCCGTGCGGTCGAGCCTCCGAGCAAGTACACAGCCGGCACGTCCGGGGGGTGGCGCTTGTTGCGTCCTATCGTCCACGAGACATAGGTGGACGTGTCGTTGCCGTCGCACAGGTAGTACTCGACAGGAACGACCGTCCAGAGCCCACTAGTAAAGACGTACTCAAGCGCGCCGAGGCCAGCGACGAGGAGCCCGGCTGCCACGAGGGGCGCCACGAGGGTGCGCCGCAGAAGCCCGGCGCGCAAGGCGCCCCGGCGAGACGGGGGGCATGCTCGGTGGTGGTCTGGCGAGGCCATAGCCTCAAAGCCTACAGCGCGTCGCGCGGGTCCGCCAAGACGCCGCCGGTGGGGAGCGGCCGCGCGCACCGTGTGCTACGGCCGGCAGGGAGGACGACGGTGCGACGGTCGCTTGGCATGGCATCTACGCCGTCCGACGTCTTACTTTACATAACGGAGATTATCGCGTGTTGTCTCTGAAGCCGGGACGGGGCTCAGAACGGAGCCTTGCGGGCGCTGATCGGGCCGGGTGGTTACCAGCGACGACCGAGAAACTGCGGCGACGAGGGCATCTCCCTCACGCAGGCGAGCAGGAACTCGGTGATGGGCGGGCGCACGTCGGCGGACTGGAGCTCGAGCTCGCTGAGGTAGCGCGCCGTGAGCACCTTGACCTCCTGGGGCTCCGGCTGCGCCTCTGGCGACGCCGATATCTCGAAGACCAGGTGGATCACGTGCTTGGCGTACTGTGGATCCGGCGAGATCGATTCTACGATGGCCAGCAGTCGCTGGACGCCGACGCGCAAGCCGAGCTCCTCCTGGAGCTCGCGCCTGAGCGCGTCGGAGAGTGTCTCGCCGAACCGCACGCCGCCGCCGGGGAGAAGCCAGTACCTCTCTTCCCCACGGCCCTGCTCTACCATCAAGATACTACCCTCGTGGACCAGCAGGCCTGCGACACGAATAGTAGGCTTGTCGCCGAAGCCGGCTTCGTCGGAGGCGATGTGCGCCAGGGCATCCGGGTCCGGGACGGGACCGCTCACCGTTGCCTCCCCCCCATCCCGCTCGAGCCGAAGCCGCGCTCGCCGCGGTGGGTGTCGTCGAGGGTGTCGCTCTGCACCAGAGAGACCGCAGTGAGCGGCAGGAGCAGGAGCTGCGCGATGCGGTCGCCGACGGAGACGCGGAACTCGTGCTCGCGATCGGTGTTGAGGAGGATGATGCGCACCTCGCCACGATACCCCGGATCGATCAGGCCCGGGGCGTTGACGATCGAGATGCCGTGGCGGGCCGCGAGTCCGGAGCGAGGCAGCGTGAGCGCGGCCAGGTCGCCCGGCAGGCCCAGGGCGATCCCCGTGCCGACGACGGCGCGCTCGAGCGGCGCGAGCGTGGCCTCCTCCGCCGCGTAGAGGTCGTAGGCTGCGTCATGCTCATAGGCGCGCTCGGGCAGGCGCGCGGCCGGCGTCAGCAGGCGTACCGGGACGGGAAACTCGGCGTCAGTCGGCATGCTCGGCCTCCGCGTCGTGCTCCTGCGCCTCGAGAGGTGGGCCCGGCGGCTTCAGAATGGTCTCAGGAGGCTCCTGGAGCCCGTTTTTCGCGTCATCCGGGGTACGGGTGTGCTCGGCATCATCCTGAGCCTCGTCTGCCGCATCTGCCGCGTCTGCCGGCTCGACTTCCGGCTCGATCACAAAGCGCGCGTAGCGCCCGGCCTCCGCTGCGGGCAGCCGGGCCGCGAAGACCACACCCTCGGCGGTGTGCTCCTCGTGGACGTCGCTGGCGATGCCGCGCAGGCGGTGCATCTCGCCCGCCTCCGCGTACGGGAAGAGCAGGCGCACGGGTCGGAGGGCGCGGTCGAAGAAGCGAGCCAGGCGCGCGCGCAGCTCGTCCAGTCCCAGGTCGGCGCCGGCGGCGATGAACTCCGCCTCCGGGTAGAGCGCCCGCAGCCGCAGCAGCTTGCCTTCGTCGATGCGGTCGATCTTGTTGAAGACGAGCATCCTCGGGGCAGTGCTGCCGATCATCTCCAGCACGTCCGCCACCGTCTTCTCGCGCACGGCGATCTCGGCGGGATCGAGGGCGGCGTCGGCGACCACGAGGACTACATCCGCGAGCGTGGTCTCCTCCAGCGTGCTGGCGAAGGCGTCGACGAGCTGGTGTGGCAGCTTGCGGATGAAGCCGACGGTGTCGGTGACCACGTAGTCGCGGTCGTGGTAGCGGAAGCTCCTCGAGGTCGGGTCGAGCGTCTCGAAGAGACGGTCGCGCACGGAGACCTCGGCGTCGGTGAGCGCGTTGAGCAGCGTCGACTTGCCGGCGTTGGTGTAGCCGGCGAGGGCGATGAGCGGGACGCCGGTGCGCAGGCGGCGCGCACGCTGCGTGCGTCTCGTGCGCGCCATCTGTTCGATCCGGTGGCGGAGCGTCTGG
The DNA here is from genome assembly GCA_963699725.1 of uncultured Thermoleophilia bacterium. Classification (GTDB taxonomy): domain Bacteria; phylum Actinomycetota; class Thermoleophilia; order UBA2241; family UBA2241; genus CAIXSE01. Next base: position 125,258 of record CAVOVA010000012.1, on the reverse strand, counting down.
ATGCGCTTGCGCACGACGCGCCGGTCGACCTCCATCTTGGTCTCGCCGGGGCCGCGCATGTCCACGCCGGCGCCCAGGCGGCTCATCACCAGGCCCTTGCCGCGCATGCGCGTGAGCTCGTACTCGAGCTGGGCGAGGTGCACCTGCATCGTGCCTTCGAGCGAGTGTGCGTGCTTGCTGAACACGGTGAGGATGAGCTCGGTCCGGTCGAGCACGTCGACGTCGACGGCGTCGAGCACCGCGGCCACCTGCGCCGGCGAGAGGTCGTCCTCACAGACGGCGACCGTGGCCCCGGACTCGACGATCGTCGCCTTGAGGTCCGCCATCTTGCCCTTGCCCAGGTAGGTGCGGCGGTCGGGTGTGTCGCGGCGCTGGATCACGTCGGCGATCCAGTCCATGTCCGCGGAACGCAGGAGCTCCTTGATCTCGGCGAGCTCCTCGTCCTCGCCGTGATCGCCGTGGCCGCTGGGGACGACGGCGAACACGACGGACCGTGGCCGCACGGTCGTCACGCCCGTGTCGGGACCGTCCCCGGCGCTCACGAGGCGCACCCAGATCGAGCGAGACTGCGGGCCGTTAGAGGCGTACCCGCTCCTCGATGCGCCGCACGGCCTCTTCGAGGCGCTCGTCCGGCACCGTGAGCGCGAGGCGGACGAAGCCTTCGCCGGAGGGGCCATAGGCAGCCCCCGGCGTCACGACCACGTCCGCCTGCTCCAACACCTGCTGCGTGAAGCTCGCGGAGGTGTAGCCGTCGGGCACGGCGACCCAGAGGTAGATGGTCCCCTTGGGCGGGTCGGCCTGTATCCCCACCGAACGCAGCGCCTCCACGAGCAGGTCGCGGCGGCGCCTGTAGGTGCGGCACATCTCACGCACGCACTCCTGCGAGCCGGTGAGCGCCGCGGCGGCGGCGCGCTGCACGGCGCCGAACATGCCGGAGTCCACGTTCGTCTTGAGGCGCCAGTACGCGTCGACGACCTCGCGGTCGCCGACGATGGCGCCGGCGCGCCAGCCGGTCATGTTGTAGCTCTTGGAGAGGCTGAAGACCTCGACCCCGACGTCGACGGCTCCGGGGGTAGCCAGGAAGCTCGGTGCGACGTACCCGTCAAAAGTGATGTCGGCGTACGCGTTGTCGTGGACGACGACGATGTCGTTCGCCTTCGCGCACGCGACGAGCCGGACGAAGAAGTCGTCCTCGATCACAGCGCCGGTCGGGTTGTTGGGGTAGCTCACGAAGATCATCTTCGCCCGTTCGAGGGTCTCAGCCGGGATGGCGTCGAGATCGGGCTGAAAGCCGAGTTCGGGCACCAGCGGGAGGTGCACGGCGCCGCCGTCGGCGAGCATGGGGCCGGTCACGTACACGGGGTACCCGGGATCCGCCGCCAGGGCCAGATCGCCCGGGTCGAGCAACACCTGGCAGATGTGGGCGATGCCTTCCTTGGCGCCGAGCAGCGGGACGATCTGGTTGCCGGGGTCGAGCGTGACGCCGAAGCGCGTCGCGTAGAACCCGGCCACCGCCTCGCGGAAGCCGGACTCGCCCTGGTTGCTCGGATACTGGTGGGTCGACGGATCGGCCGCCGCCTCCGCGAGCGCCGCGACGACGTGCGGCGGCGTCGGCAGGTCCGGGTCCCCGATCCCGAGGCTGATGACGTCGACGCCGGCGGCGCGACGGTCGGCGATCTGGCGCTCGATGGCGGCGAACAAGTACGGCGGCAGCGTGCGAACACGTTCTGCGATCCTCATGGTCCTCCGAAGGTGCGGGTCGAGACGGCTGCGGCCCTACTCGAGGTGGGCCAGGAACTCGAACGAGAGGTCGCCGTGGTAGATCTCCTCGGCCGGGCCGGTCATGAACACGCGCCAGTCGGGCCGGACGTCGATGACGAGCTTGCCGCCGGGCAGCTCCACGGTCACCGGGCTGGTGCACTGACCGGCGCGCACGAGGGCGACGGCGGTCGCCGTCGCGCCGGTGCCGCAGGCGCGGGTCTCCCCCACACCCCGCTCCCAGACGCGGATCTTGACGTCGTGCTCTCCGATGACCTTGACGAACTCGACGTTGACCTTGCGCGGGAAGTACTTGTGCTTCTCGATCACGGGTCCGACCTCGTGCAGCGGCACCAGCTCGAGCGGCCACGGAGACTGGATGACGGCGTGCGGGTTGCCGACGTCGACGAAGGTGAACGTGAAGCTCCGGCCGGCGGCGTCGAGCGACTCGTCGATGCAGTCGCCCTCGAATCCCTCGAGCTTCTCGCCGCCGAAGCGGGCGAAGCCCATGTCGACGGTGACCTGGTAGCCGTCGCCGAGCCTGGGGACGATCTCGCCGGCGGCGGTCTCGAGGACGACTGAGTCGCCGGTGATCGAGCCCTCCATCTTCAGCTTGCGGGCGACCATCCGCACGCCGTTGCCGCACATCTCGGCTTCGCTGCCGTCGGGGTTGAAGATCCGCAGCGGGAAGCGCGCCTCCCCGGTGGGCGCGCCGATCAGGAGGATGCCGTCCGACCCGATCCCCAGGTTGCGATCGCAGAGCAGGCAGACGCGCTCAGGCGTGAGCTCGAACGGCAGTTGCTCCTCGTGCAGGACGATGTAGTCGTTGCCGAGACCCTGCCACTTGGAGAACTGGACCTTGCCGAGACCCTGCCACTGAGGCTGCACCAGTGATGACTCCCTGTGAGCGGAAGCGCGCGCGGCCGCGCAGCGCCGGAACCTGAATCCTACCACGCCTCGCTTTGGACGAGATGGAGGACGTCCGCGGCGATGGCGTCGGGCCGGCCCGACGCAGGTATGCCGGCTGCGTCCGGCAGCTTGCGCATCCAGGTGAGCTGGCGGCGCGCCAGGGCCCGCGTGCGTGACTTCATGCGCGCCGCCGCCTCGTCCTGCGTGAGCCCGCCGTCGAGGACGGCGCAGAGCTCGCGTACGCCGATCGCCTGCGCCGCCGTGCGCGAGAACGGTCCGCCGGCCCGCGCCGCCGCGACCTCCTGCAGCGCGCCGGCGGCGAGCATGGCATCCACTCGCCGGTCGATACGCTCCTTGAGTGCGCCGCGGTCGTCGTCGGGCACCAGAGCGAAGAGCCGGTGCGGATACCGAGCCGCCGGCTCCCACAGCGCGTCCCGCTGCGTCCCCGCGCCCCTTTCGTCGAGTGACTCGAGTGCACGGACGACGCGGCGCGGATTGCGCACGTCGATACGCGCCGCGAGGTCCGGCGCCCGCCGCCTGAGCTCGGCGAGCAGCGCGTCCGGGTCCTGTCGCCACCGCTCCTCGAGTGCGCGCCGCCGAGCCTCGTCGGGCGCGCCGCCGAACGCGAGGTCACCGAGAACGGCGCGCAGGTAGAGGCCGGAGCCGCCCTCGACGATCACGGGTCGTCCGGCGTCGAGCAGCCCGTCCACGGCCTCGTGCGCCCGGGCGGCGTACTCGGCGACGCTGTACTCCTGCTGCGGCGACGCCCATCCGACGAGGTGGTACGTGGCCCGGCGGCGGGCGGCCGCGTCGGGCTGGTTGGTGACGATGGGCAGGCCAGCGTAGATCTGCATCGAGTCGGCGACCACGATGTCGGCGTCCAGAAGCTCCGCGAGCTCCAGGGCCACTTCGCTCTTGCCGAGCGCGGTGGCGCCGAACAGCGCGACCACCGGCGGCCGGTCAGCCATCCGCCTCGTCGTCCGGCGAGCCGGGTTCGGCAGCCGCGGAGTCGCCCTGGCGATAGCGCCTCACCCTGAACCGGCGCACCTCGAAGGGCTGGTCGGCGCCGATGCCGGCCTTCTCCAGCGCGATGCCCACCTGGGCGCCCACGCTGTCCACGCCGGCGAGCGCCGGCAGCAGCACGCCGCGCCGAGGCCCCGCCTCCACGATCACGCCGTAACGCTCCGGGTCGAGGTCGGTGAGCTCACAGGCCTCACTCGGACCGAGGACGTCGACGGAGCAGGAGATGGCCTCGCACTCGTCGGCGGTCACCGGCGGGAAGCGAGGGTCGCGCATGGCCGAGGAATACGCGTTGCGCACGATCTCGTCGCCGAGCGACCCCTCCGCGGGTTCGAGGGTGCCGATGCAGCCACGGAGCTCGCCCTGCTTCTTGAGTGTGACGAAGCAAGCTGCACGACGTTCGTAGAGCGCCTCTTCGGGAGGAGGAGGCGCCGGCCGCCCGGCGACGTAACAGCGGACGCACGCGAGCGCGAAGTCCGCTGGTCCCGGAGCCCCTCCGCCCTCTTCGCTCATCCAGCGTCGCTCTCGGCGCCGCCGCCGCGCGATCCGAATCGCGCCACCAGATAGCCGACGCCGAAGGGACCTTCGTAGTTGAGGATCTCCGGGTCGACCGTGGCGTCGTCGCCGAGGAAGCCGCCGAGAGCGATGAGGCTGCGCAGGCCGCACTCGGCGGCGCCGTCGAGCAGGATCGGTTCGATGCGCGCGAGACCGGCGAAGTCGCCGATGCTGAGGAGGCTGACGACCTCGTCATCGAAGAGCTTGCCGCGAGGATCATATGGCGCCGGTGCGCCGTGGATGAGCGCGTGAGAAAGGTCGCCGGAGGCGAGGAACAGGGTCTCGCGCCCGAGCTCCTCGGCGCAGCGCCGCACGAGCTGGCCCAGCGTCCTGTGCTCGGCATACGGCCCGACGACCGAGAGGCTGACGATGCGGTTGGGCCGGAGGAAGCTGAGCGGCACGAGCACGCCCCAGTCCAGCACATCGCCGTCGTCCGGCGTCAAGCTGAGCTTGCGGTAGTCGCCGGACAGCGCCAGCAGGAGTTCCGCGAACTGTACGTCGTTGTCGTAGCTGAACGCGACCTCGGGGCAGCGGAAGCGGCCGAAGTCGCCGCGCAGGCGGGCCGACGTCTTGACGCCGTGGTCCCTGCCGAAGTCATCGGCGTGCGGCGAGACGATGACGATCGTGTCCGGTTCGCCGACGGACGCGGCGAGAGCCTCCATCGCCGAGACGGTGGCCGCGATCTTGCCGCGGGCCGTACCTCCTACCTCAGGGATGAGAAGTGGAGGATGAGGGCAGATGCAGCCTTGCATGACGGCACCTCCTGATCGTCGGCTCAGATCGCACCGCGCAGCGTGGTTGAGGTCGCTGCGCTGATGTCCACAGTCACTATAGCACCGGGTTCGACGGCGCCCGATAGGTTGACCGTCACGTTCTGCCGGGTGCGCCCCCTGAGCGACCACCCGTCGCGGCTCAACCCCTCCACGAGCACCTCTGCTCGGCGGCCGATCCACGCACGCCGCGAGTCGAGCGCCTGCTGCTGCGTGAGCGCGATGAGGCGCTCCACACGCTCGCGGCGCACATCCGGCGGTACCTGCCCCGGGAGCTCCGCGGCCGTCGTCCCCGTGCGCGGGGAGAACACGAAGGTGAATGCCGCGTCGAAGGCCGCCTCGCGGACCAGGGCGAGCGTGGCCTCGAACTCGTCGTCGCTCTCGCCCGGGAACCCGGCGATGAGGTCGGTCGTGATGCTGACGTCGGGAACCGCGTCGCGCAGCGCGCGCACGTGCGCGAGGTACTCTGCGGCCGTGTAGCCGCGCCGCATCGCCGCCAGCACCCGGTCCGAGCCGGCCTGCGCCGGCAGATGGACGTGCTCGCACACGCTGGGCAGCTCCGCCACGGCCGCCACCAGGTCGTCACCGAGATCCTTGGGGTGGGAGGTCATGAAACGGATGCGCTCGATCCCGTCGACGGCGTCGAGCCGGGCGAGCAGGCCGGCGAAGCTCGGCGCGTCGCGCGCTCCTCCGTGTCGCAGGTCGAGTCCGTAGGCGTTCACGTTCTGGCCCAGCAGCGTGATCTCGCGCACGCCGTCGGCTGCCAGGGCCTCCACCTCAGCTGCGAGATCTTCCACAGAGCGGCTCCGTTCCGGTCCGCGCACGTACGGCACGATGCAGTAGGAGCAGTAGTTGGTGCAGCCGCTCATGACCTGGACCCATGCCTGGAAGGGTCGCTCGCGCCGTGCGGCGAGGTCGCCACTGAAGCGCGGGCCGTCGTCGAAGTAGCCGGCAGGCGCTGCGTGCGCCGGCTCAACGGCCGCCGCCAGCAGATCGGGCAGGCGGTGCAGGTTCTGCGGCCCCAGAGCCCCGTCGACGAAGGGGAACCGCGCAAAGAAGTCCGCCTGCTCCGCCTGGGGCAGGCAGCCGGTCACGAGGACGACGCGGCCGGGTTCCTCGCGCTTGAGCCTCGCCGCCGTGCCCAGATGGCCGGCGAGACGGTCGTCCGCGCTCTTGCGCACCGTGCAGGTGTTGTAGACGAGCACGTCGGCCGCCTCCGGGGCGTCCGCGCGCTCAAGGCCTTCGGCCTCCAGGAGCGCGCGGATCCGCTCTGCGTCGTGCTCGTTCATCTGGCAGCCGAACGAGCGCAGGTAGTACCGTGCCGGCATCCCGATCACCTTCTGGCCGCGCAGTGGCGATGCAGCGCCGCGGCGTCCGCTACTTCGCGATGTCGACGGCGCGGCTCTCGCGGATGACGGTCACGCGGATCTGGCCCGGGTAGTCGAGCTGGCCCTCGATATCGCGGGCGATCTCGTGCGCCAGCAGCGTCGTCGCGTCGTCGTCGATCTCGCCCGGCTTGACCATGACGCGGACCTCGCGTCCCGCCTGCATGGCGAAGCACTTCTCCACGCCCTTCTTGCTCTCGGCGATGTGCTCGAGCGACTCGAGACGCTTGATGTAGTTCTCGAGCGACTCGCGGCGGGCGCCCGGACGCGCGGCGCTGATCGCGTCCGCGGCCTGCACGAGGACGGCTTCCACGGTCTGCGGCTCGACGTCCTGGTGGTGCGCCTGGATCGCGTGGCAGACGCTCTGCGACTCGCGATACTTCTTGCAGAGCTGCTGAGAGATGTCGGCGTGAGAGCCGTCGACCTCGTGGTCGACCGCCTTGCCGATGTCGTGCAGCAGCCCGGCCCGTTTGGCGATCTTGACGTTGGCGCCGAGTTCCGCGGCCATGACGCCGGCGAGGTGCGCGACTTCGATGGAGTGATTGAGCACGTTCTGGCCGTAGCTGGTGCGGTACTTGAGGCGCCCGAGGACCTTGACGAGCTCGGGCGCCACGCCGTGCACATTGGTGTCGAAGCAGGCCTGTTCGCCGGCCTCTTCCATCGCCGCCTCGACCTCGGCCTTGGCGGCCGTGTAGGTCTCTTCGATGCGCGCCGGATGGATGCGCCCGTCGGTGATCAGCTTGGTCAGCGTGAGACGGGCGGTCTCGCGGCGGACGCCGTCGAAGCCGGAGAGCACCACGGCCTCCGGGGTGTCGTCGATGATGAAGTCGATGCCGGTGATGTTCTCGAGCGTGCGGATGTTGCGACCCTCGCGCCCGATGATGCGGCCCTTCATGTCGTCGGACGGCAGGTTCACGACCGAGACGGTGGTCTCCGCGACGTGGTTGGCGGCGGTTCGCTGGATGCTGAGGGAGAGGATGTTGCGCGCGCGCCTGTCGGCCTCTCGGCGCGCCTCTTCCTCGATCTGGCGGACGAGCTTGGCCATCTCGTGACGCGCCTCGTCTTCGGTCTGCTTGAGGAGCATCTCCTTGGCCTGGGCGGCGCTGAGTCCCGAGATGCGCTCGAGCTGGATCATGGCCTCGTCGTGAGAGTGCTTGAGCTCGTCGGCCAGTCGCTGGCTGTTGGCGTCCCGGTCGCGGATGGATTGCTCGCGCCGGTCTTGCTCCGCGGCTCGCGCGTCGATGGACTCTTCGCGCTGGAGCATGCGCTGCTCGGCCTTGCCGAGCTCCTCGCGGCGGTCGCGCAACTCGCCCTCGACCTCGGTGCGGACACGGTGCACCTCTTCCTTGGCCTCGAGGCGCGCCTCCTTGACGATGGTCTCCGCCTCGCGGCGCGAGTCCTTCAGCAGCTTGTCGGCCTCGCGCTCGGCTCCCGCGAGCTTGCCGGAGGCGAGATTGCGGCGGACGAAGTACCCGACCGCCAATCCGATCGCCAGTCCGGCGACGATATACACCGCAGTCATCATTCTCTCAATCCCTTCGCAGGTCGCGCAGCACGAAAAAGGCCGGGCAACGCGCCCGGCCTGCGCCACGCTCGCACATGCAAACGATACCGACGACTGCAGCTGTGACTACGCCCAGGGATCAGGACGAACGTAGGTTCGCACAACCTCCTGATTCTCTCATCGTGGACCCCTGGTTGATCGGTTCAGCCTATCGGCGCCGAAGCGCCGTCTGTATCGCTGTGCAAGAGCGAGAATGGAATACACAAAGCACGCGCACACGTCACGCGTCCCGATAGTACGCGACGGCGCCACGCAGAGTCAATTCGGAGAGGCCGGCCTTCCGCGTCCCGCCGGCCACGGCGATTCTCGCGGACGGCCGCGCTCAGGCCATCGGCTTCCTGGCGTACATCTCCACGCGGCGCTCGTGCTCTTCCCTGCCGACGGGACACGCGTCGAGGCAGATCAGGCACTCGTGGCTGCCTCGCGGCGAGTAGTGTCCCGCCCACTTCTCCCACGCCTTGTTGGGCTCCGCGAGCATCTCTTGCGGGACGATGCACTTCCAGAAATCGACCTTCTTGCCCGGCTCCACCCCCTGAGAAGGGCCGGGGATGATCGCCTGGGTCGGACACGCCTTGATGCACAGATCGCAGTCCCCGCAGAGATCCTCGGTGAACGGATCGTCGTACGGAAGGACGGCGTCGGTCACGACGCAGGCCCAGCGCACGTGAGGGCCCAGTTGTGGCGTGATGCACAACGTCTGCTTGCCGATCCACCCGAGGCCGGCGAGCGTGGCGGCCGCCTTGGCGTGGACGAAGTGCGTGACGGCCGTCTTGTAGCCCGCCTCGCGAACAGCCTCGGCGAAGCGGTGCGCCCGGGCCTCCGTGATCTCGTAGTACATGTTGTAGTACTGCGAGCCGGGGACGTCATCGAACGGGATGGCCCCGTCCGGCAGCACCGAGGTGACGACGGCATTCTGCATGGGGTCCCAGATGTGCATGCCCATGACGATCACGCTCTTCGCTTCGGGAAGAAACCCCGCCGGAACGTCGAGGCAGCGGTTGGGAGGGAACGGCACAGCGCCCAGCTTGTCGGCGGCGACCACGCCGAACAACTCGAACCCGTGTTCGGCCGCCGCGGCACGCAGTCGGTCTTTGAGCTCCGTTGACATGGCTGACCTCGCTTTCTACCGAACGGACACGTCGTGCCCCGGTGAGGGGTCGCGGGACGAGTGATTCGCCCCCCCGACCACGCGGACATATGGATCCGCCGGGCGTGAGCACAGCCCGGCCGACTGGTCGCAGTATAGACGACGGCCGGCCACGACCGCACGTCAACCGTTTGAGGCGCGAGAGGCCACCCTTGCTGGCGCCGCATGGGAGCGGTCGCTAGACTGCCCCCCAGGACAGGGACTCCGGCCGCGAGGACGGTGGACGATGGGCATCTTCAGCAAGCCCGATTTCGAGCAGATGAGACGCGACGGCGACATGCCACGCCTCATCCACTGGGCGCTGTACGACAAGGATCGGGAGTCCAGCAGGGCCGCGATGGCCTCGCTGCAGAAAGACGTCCCGGCCCTCGTCGAGTACCTCTACGAGACGGCGATCGAGGCGCAGGCCAATACCCTCGGGAGGCGGCGCAAGATGCTGCCCACGCGCAGCGTCAAGCTCCTGAATGAAGCCGTGAAGGCACTGGTTCGCCTCAGGACCCGTGCGGTGGGCTGCGTCGTCGACGCGGTCAGCGTGTACGACCGCTACGGAAGCTCCGACGAGCATGAGAGGTTCCTCTTCCTCCTTCTCGCCTTCGAGGTCCTCGAGAAGATCGGGCGCCCGGCTGTCGCCGGACTGGAGGAGCTGGCCGGCGACCGTCACGACGATGTGGCCAAGCTGGCGCGGGAGGCTCTGGCGCGGCTAGATGCCCGTGGCCTGGTCGGCGAGGACGATGATGAGGACGACCCGGGCGACAACGACCTCGACGAGGACGACGACTAGGCTCGGGCACGTACCGCCTCCGCGTGACCTGGGCGCCGGCGGTGCTGCTTCGCCATGCGCCTCGGATTGCCCCCGGCAGGTAGCGGGTATGGCTCGGTCATATTCCCGAGACTCAAGAAGGGGGCGCGCGATGGCGTACAGTATTGTGGTCGGCTACGACGGGTCTGAAGGCGCAAGCAAGGCCTTGGACGCAGCCATCGAGTGGGCCAAGACGGTGGCCGACGCAGAGATCATCGTCGCCTGCGCTCAGGGTCGTTCAGCCCCGGCGATCGGATTCCGCGGTGCGGAGTTCGGCGTCGAGGAGATGTGGGACCAGGTCGAGAAGAGGATCGAGGCGGAGCTCTCCGAGGCAGTGGCCAAGGTGAGCGCCGCAGGGGTACGCGTCGCGACGGCCTGCACCCCGGACCCCCCGGACGTCACCATCATCACGGTGGCGCAAGACGCCGGCGCCCGTCTGATCGTCATGGGCGCCAAGGGAGCCGGTGAGCGGGCGGGTCAGCGCACCGTGCTCGGATCGACGACGACCAAGGTGCTTCACGAGGCCGCGGGCATTCCCGTATTGGTCGTCTGAGCACGACCATCACGACCTCGGGCGACGGTCTCACCACGGGAGCATCTCTTTGAGGGCCACGCGGGGAGTCGGGTCCGAGCGCCTTGCATCTCTGACGATATCGATGCCGGAGAACGCGGTTCACGCCCGGCGGCTTGGCGAGCGGATCTGCGCTTGGCCGTTGTCCGACCAGCGGACAAGCTGCGCGAGCGTCAGATCGATGGCCGCTGCGCCTGCCGCCGTTGAGCCGCGGCGACCACGCGGAGCGCCTCTTGCAGGCCGGCCTTGGTCAGCGGTCGCAGCGTTGCCGTGTCGATCGCGTTGTCCGGCGCGCGGCCGGCGCGGATGGCATTGGCGTGGTGGCGCAACTGCAGATGGGACATGCTGAGAAACGCCTCGCGCAACGCCTGCGCCGAGTCGCTGCCCCTCTTCCCCGCCTCCTCGACAGCGGCGAGGCGGTCGACCGTCGTCGGCGGCGTGACGCCGTTGGCGAACGCGAAGAAGCGCGCCAGATTCTGCACCGGCAGCAGGCCGCTCTTCTTGATGTCGACCGGACCCGTCAGACGCTGGCGGAAGCCGAGCGGCGACCGGATCTCGGCGCCGAGCCCCGCGAGCCCGCTGAGGAAGCGTGCGCGCCGCGGCGCCTCGCGAATGATGTCGTGGAGCTCAGGCACGATGGAGAGGTCGCCGTACACATGGCGGAGGTCGAAGCCGATCGCGGCACGGAACAGCCGATCGGTGTCCCAGCCCCCCAGGCAGTCGGAGAACATGCGGCGCCAATCAGAGGCCTGCATGCGCCAGTCCTGGTTGTCGGCCACGACGCCGTGACTGTCGGGGCTGAACCCGCAGCGTCCCAGAGCCTCGTTCACCGCGCGCGCGAGCACGCGGAAGTACTCGTTCACGCCGGCGTCGTCGGTGTCCGCGTAGGCAAGGCCGTTGTCCTGGTCCGAAGCGAGGTTGAGCTCACTGCGAGCCGTGCTGCCGAGCGCGAGCCACGAGAAGGCGACTGGAGGCGCGCCGTGACGCGTGATCGCCAGATCCAGGAGGCGCGACGTCATCGCGTCGCTGAGCGCCGTGACGATCCTCGTGAGCGCCGGCGCATCGAGGTGCGCATCGACCAGATCGACGAAGAGCTTGGGCACCTCCTCGGAGGCGTCGACCACCTCGTCCACGGTATGCGCGGCCAGGATGGCGGATCGCAGAGCGAACGGGCTGAGGGCATCTAGAGTCATCAGGCTGCTGGCCGAGAGGATGCCGACCACGGTTCCGCCGGCATCGACCACCGGCAGGTGGTTGACGCCGGCCTCCATCATCTGGACGCTTGCCTCCTGCGCCAGCGTACCCGCGCCGACCGTCCGAACCGGCTGCGACATGATCGCGCTCACGGGCGCGTCCCCCGAAGCGCGGACCGCCACGACCTTGTCGCGCAGATCCACGTCGGTGACGATACCGAGGCCGTTGCGCGCGTTGACGAGCAGCGCCGTGAGGCCTTCGCCTGCCATCAGCTTCGCGGCGTCGGCGATCGTCATGCCGGGCTCGCAGAAGACCGGGGCGCTGAGCATGACCGACGTGACCGGACGCGTGCGCACGTCCGGCATGGCACGCATCGTAAGCGCAGCCTTGGCCAGACGGTCGCGGAGAGTGCGCGCGATGAAGCGCGATCCCTCGGGCCGGCTGAGGACCCGCAGTGCCACCTCCGCCGGGAGGCAGAGCACGCGGGCATCCTCGCGTGCCCGTACCGTGAACTGGGGCGCCTCTCCGGTAAGCAGCGTCGCGTGGCCGAACACGTCGCCGCGAGACAGGATGTCGATCACGAGCCCCTTGTGCACCAGCTCCAGCGCCCCTTCTCGTACAACGTAGAACTGCGAACCTGGTTCTCCGCCCTCGACCAGTACCGACTTGCCGGCGGGCACGGACTGCTCAGTCGCCGCAGCGGCGGCATCCTCGAGAGTCTGGCTGCTCAACCCGTCGAAAGGCTGGAGCCGCGCCAGGAAGCGGGCGGTCGCCGTCAGTGCCGGGGTGTCGCCGGTGTGTTCGTGACCATTCATGGAATCGTGAGTATCGCACAGCCCGCCGCTGCAGATCGGCCGGGCTGGCGGATGCCCTGGTACATCCCGCAGGACTCAGAGGGACGGACTCCGCTCGTGAGACAGCCCTCCGAGGTCGTGCGGGTCACGGCTCTCGGAGTGAGAAGGGCCGCGGCGGAGGCTCGAAGCCTCCGCCGCGGCCCACAGACGTCGCCGAGCGACGTTCCTCCGGTCTTAGGTCCAGAAGATGACGTAGCCGATGGTCATGCTGGCAAGACCGCCGGCGATGGCGATGTACGGGCGGATCCCAGCCCGCTTGGGACCGAGCTCGGTCTCCCCCTCCGGGATGAGGTCGTCCCACATGTGCTCCGGGAACACCCCCTTGTCAGTGACGTAGTGCCGGTAGAGGAAGAAGGGAATCGCGATCAGGGCGGAGATCCAGCCCATGAGCAGCGTGCCCTCGCCCCAGTAGTTGGCGCCGGCGCCCAGCAGGAATGCGTTGAAATAGGCGAAGCCGGCGCCCAGGACGAACAGCGGCAGCGGAGCCTTGTAAGGCCTCGGCACCTTCGGATTGTCGATGCGGTGGATCCAGCCCGCGTTGAGATTGAGGAAGTTGAAGATCATGTAGTTGCAGTTGGACACCGCGAGTACGAAGACATAGTCCGACATCAGCAGCAGGACCAGGTTGAAGCCCAGGTCGGTCCACATCGCGTAGGTCGGTACCTTGTGATTGTTGAGGTGGCTCAGGTACTTGGGCAGCCAGCCGTCCTGCCCGCCCTGGAAGAGCGTGCGCGACGAGCCGGACATGGCGGTCATGACCGCGACGATGACCGTGAAGAACAGCAGAACGATGATGATGTTGGTCAGGACCTCTCCGGCGCTGACCACCTGAGCCCACGCGTCGGCGACGTACAGTCCCGAGGCGATCTCAGGCGACGAGAGGAACTCCGTACCGAGGACGCCCTGGAACACGAACGGAATGAGCGTGTACATGAGGATGCAGAACACGCCCGACCACAGGATGGCCCGCGACATGTCGCGGGCGGGATCCTTGAACTCGCTCATGTAGCACACGGCCGTCTCGAAGGCGTAGGCCGACCACGCGGCGATGAAGAGGCAGCCCATCACAGCCTGCCAGCCCACCAGATCCCACGCGCCGTTCGCGGGTGTGAACGGCGAGAAGTTGCTCATCATCACGTCGCCGGTGACCAGCGGGACGACCGAGAGGACCAGCAGCGGCGTGATGGCGCCGATAGTCAGGATCGTCTGTACGCGTGCGGTGCGCAAGATGCCATAGTGCTGGATGTTCCACACCGCGAGGATGATGAGGGCGCCGATGATGAATACTGCGTTGATGCGCAGCGAGAGACCATCCTTGAGGAAGTCCAGATTGACCAGGGTGATCTGCCACGTGTTGATGGTGGCGTCCGGCGCATAGAAGATCGACAAGAGATAGCCGGCTCCAAGCCCCGCACCGATGGCCAGCACCGGCGTCCACGCCAGCCAGTTGCACCACAGCGAGATGGGTGCCGTGACCTTGCTGTAGCGGATCCAGGCGGTGGCTCCGTGTACGGCCGTGCCGCCGGACTTCTTGGGGTGGAGTCCTGCGATCTCGGCATACGTGAAGGCGTCGACGAAACCGATCAGGACGGACACCGTCCAGACCAGCGGCGCAACGGCGCCGGCGCCACCCGAGATCGCGCCCATTGAGAACAGGATGAGGGCCGGAACACCCGCGGCCACGAAAAACGCACCCTTCCAGGTGATGGCCCGGACCATGTTGGTGTCGCTACGCGACTTGGCGTAGTCGTCCCCCAAGAGCTTGTTGTCTGCCATAGAACTGCTCCCCTGTTAGCTGTCAAGCACGTGCTGGTCGTTGGTCACGACCGAGTCCCCTACTCACGTCTTGTGCCTCTGATGGCGAACTAGTGACCTGAATGACAGGTCACACCGGCCTCGCCTCGCCAGGTCTACGGTTCTGCGGTGGCTGCGCGGCTCTGTCTCTCGGCTACCCCCTTTGCCCTCGTTCAGGCGGCGTGGGCCCAGCACGTCACGTGGGCTCCGCACGTATTCAGACGACCTTACCGTCGAAAACGTGTTCGTCAACAGGTCCGGCTTCGGAAACCCAGAAAGAAGCAGGGCGGGGAGCAACTCGCGGCTCCCCGCCCTCTTGAGTCGAACATCTGAAGCTGCTCTCGCTACGAGACCAGTTCCTTGCACTTGGTGACGCCGAGCGAGGCGTTGGCCCCGTAGGCGTCTGCGCCGATCTCGTTGGCCCACTCGACGCTTACCGGAGCGCCGCCGATGATGACCTTGACGCTATCGCGCAGGCCGGCGTCCTTGAGGGCCTGTATGGTCTCGGGCATCTTCGGGATGGTGGTCGTCAGCAGGCCGCTCATGCCGACGATCTGCGGCTTGTGCTCTTTGACGGCGGCCACGAAGTCGGCGGGAGTGACGCCCTTGCCGAGGTTGACCACCTCGAAGCCGGCCCCTGAAAGCAGCATGGCCGCGAGGTTCTTGCCGATGTCGTGCATGTCGCCCTCGACGGTGCCGATGACGACCGTGCCGAGGCTCATGCTCTCACCGGCCGCGAGGTGCGGCTTGATGATGTCCAGGCATGCCTGCATGGTCCGGGCACTGAGCAGCACCTCGGGGATGAACTTCTCTCCGGTCTTCATCTCGTCGCCGACCACGTCCATGCCGGGCAGCAGCGCCTCGTTGAGGATATCGCGGGCCGAGGCCCCGCCGTCGATCAGTTGCTGTGAAGCAGCGGTGGCGGCGTCGTCACCGTTGATGATCATCTGCTTGAGAGACTCAAAGTCTGCCATAGGATCCTGTGTCCTCCACGTCGTGGGTTTGTTGCGAAGCCCCGGGCCTCAGGCGACGCCCGCGTCCTTCTCGCTCTTCGACACGATCGCCTTGATCTGGTCCACGACGTCGCTCGGCAACTCCTCGACCTTGTGGTCCGCCACGAGCTCCTTGGCCTTCTCGTTGGAGCGATAGTACAGATCGGTGCCGCCGTCCATGTCCCATTCCTCGCGGACGCGACGGTCGATGAGCCCAGCCTTCGACTGGTGAGCACGCATCATCTTGAGCGTGCTCATACGCGAGAGAAAGTCCTCCTCGGACCCTACCTCGATGATCTCGTCGACCATGAGCGTCTCGTCGTTCGTGGGGATGCCACGAAGAATGTACTTGGCCATGCGCGCGATCTCGTTGTCCATGACGAGCACGCCGTAATCGATGGTGACGCCCGACTCGATCATGCCAGCACCGTAAATCTGGTTGGCTCCTCCCAACGCAGGAATGAGGCCGGTGATGGTCTTCTCGTGTGCGGTCTGCACGTCGCCACCAAGCTTGGAATCTGACTACAACCCGGCCACATAGCTGGGCAGTTCGTAGAACCTGGCCATCGCGGGGACGGCCGCACTGATGAGGGCGAGCTCCGGCGTGCCGACGGTGGCCGCGGCACGCTGCAGGTCGAACGCCGTGGTCGAGCTACCGTAGATGCACTTGGCGCCCTTCTCGGCGAGCTGGGCCAGCACGATGCCGCCGAGCACCTCCGCGTTGTGCGTCACCATGGTCCCGGCCAGGGTCACGGGGGCGGAGCCGCCCGACATGGCCATGGACAGCGGCATGGCGATCTGGTGCGCGCGCGCCGCTTCGATGATGCAGCCGGTGAACTCACCCATCAACTTGAGGGGGCTCACGGGGCAGCTCAGGAACTCGAGCATCGGCCGTTCGGCGAGCTTGTCATGACCGCCGACGACCGCAGCCGCGGCGTCGATATGGAGCCGTGCGCCGTGATGGCCGAGCGCCAGGCTGCAGATCGGCTTGGTCGTGTTGGTGAGCGTCGCCTCGATGAGGTGCGCCTCGGCGACCTCCGGCGGCACGTCGGTGGCCGTCACTGCGATGGTGTAGACCTCGATGTCGTCCAGGGCATCGACGAGGCGCGCGAGATCTGCGACGTCCTTCTTCGTCGTCGGGCGCAGCTGGCCGTCCCACGGATCGACGGCCTTCACTCCCTCGGCGAAGTTGGTGTAGGTCACACGCCGGCCTTCGAGCACGACATCCTTGTCGGGCGTGCGGCCGCACAGCGTGACCGTCGACGGAGCCCAGCTGACAGCCTCCTCGAGGACGTGCTGCGGGATCCTTACCTTCTTCGTGGAGCGGTCGACGTTGCAGCCGCCGTCGGCGAAGAGGTCGATCGCCTCCTCGTCCTCGACCCAGAGCCCCGCCGTCTCGAGTACCTCGACGGTGCCCCAGTGGATGGCCTGCATCTCTTCCGGGGTGAAAACGTCGATGCCGACGCCCCCGTTGTGTTGAATCCCTGCATGCTGACTTCGAATCACACTTCCCCCTTTGTGGTGGCGGTGATGATGCGGCGGCCCCCACGAGCCATGGCCGCCGCGCGACTTGTGCTCAACTCTCACCCCTCTCCGAATCTCGCATTCACGCTCTCCGATCCTCGCCGCTGTCGTCACAGAAGACGCAACTCGCGAGGCTGTTCCTGCTGTGCAAGTATATCGCACCATATAGCGGGGATAAGTCGTTGATTGGGTCATCGGCTCTCGCGGCGAAGACGGGCCGACCGATCGCGTCCGGACATGCCGCGAGATCGGCGCCGATCGCGCAGTCACACGGCGACGGGCGCCGGACGAAGGTGACGTTTGATACCCCCTGGGGTATCACCACTGTGACAACCTCAGAAAGGTAGTGCACATGATTGGAGAGGCAGATATCCAGCCCGGGATCTGCGGTTTTCGCACGCGTGCGCGGGCGGAGACGACCGACGGCCGCTCCGTGAGCATCGCACTCGAGACTGACTGCGACAACGTCACCCGTTTCGCAGCGCTGCTCGAGGAGCAGTCGCCGCTGGACGCGTACAACGAGATCAACCCGCGGACCGAGAACACCGTGCTGGCTGCCGGCCGGCAAGGCATGTGCTGCACCGACTGCATCGTTCCGGCGTCGGCGCTGAAGGCTCTGCGCGTGGCAGCGGAACTGGCGTTCGCGAAAGACGCGACTGTAGAGATCTCGGGAGGTTGAGCCTGCTGTGCGGCCGGCGAGGAGTCCGGAGACTCCTCGCCGGCCGCAGTGTCGCACCGCTGCAGTTCCAGACCGCCTGCCGAACCCGTCACCCGGTCGCTCAGACCGGGACCACGAGCACGGGGACGCGGGAGGTGTGCAGGAGTTCGGTCGTCGTCGATCCGAGGGTCGTGGACTCTTCCGTCGTACCCGCGCCTCTGGCGCCCACGATGATCATGCGAGCTCCGGTCTCCTTGGCGACGCCGACGACGATCGCCGCAGGGTTGCCGCGGCTGCAGGCAGTCGCGGCCTTCAGCCCTGCGGCGCGCACCGTCTCGGCGGCAGCCTCCAGATCGGTGACGATCTTCTCCTCCATCTCGTCCCAGAGCTTCTCCATCTCCATGGCCGCCTTCCACATGGGCTCGTAGCCCAGCCAGCCGGGAGTGCGGTCGTGACCACAGGTGATGACGATCTCCGCGTCGGGCATGTCCTTGGCCAGGTCGATCGCCTGCGTCAGCGCCGCCTTGGCAGTGCCTGAACCGTCGTATCCCACCACGATGGTGTTCGCCATTCGGGCCTCCTTCTCGAGATCTCGAGTGTCCCTGAACATACCAGGGTGAGGCCACGCCGCCCGGACGGGCGGCGTGGCCTCGGTCCGCTAGTTCTGCGTAGTCTGTGTCGGCATCAGCCCGTCTCGCGGACTCCGGCGAAGAACTCCGCGTGATCGTCGACCGGCTGGTCCGCGATGGCGTCGAGCTTGGCCTGCGGCGAGCGCGGGGTGAGCAGGCTCACCACGACGAGCGTGACCACGCCGGCGACGACGCCCCACACGCAGTAGCCGAGATACGTGTCGGCGAGCGCTTGCGGCCAGTAGACGTACTCGAACGTGTACTTCTCGACGAAGTAGCCGATGGCGGCCGTGAGGCCCCCGACCAGCGAGCCCGCGAACGCCCCGTAGAGGTTGGCCCTCTTCCAGAACATCGCCAGCACCGGCACGGCGACGCCGGCCGAAAGGATGCCGCTGGAGAGGTAGTAGGCATCCCACAAGCCCTGCGGCAGCTGGTCGATCAGGAACGCCACGGCGATCATGATGACGACCACGATGAGCGACCAGGCGCGGCTCCACGACATGATCCTCGCGTCGCTCCAGCCGCGCTTGCGGTACACGAGCGGCTGCAGGACGTCGTAGCTGATGTTCATCGCGCAGACGTTGGTGAACGTGGCCATCGTCGACATGGAGAGCCCTGCCAGCATCGGGAACAGGATGATCAGCGCCCAGATCGGGAACTCCTGGCTCATGAACACGGTGAGGATGGCATAGCCGTCGCCGCCCAGCACTGACTCAAAGGCCGTCTCCGGCGGGAACACCACGAGCGCGAAGAGACCGATCAGGCTCGAGAAGAGCAGCACGAAGATGACGTTGTACACGAGGTTGGCCCAGATGCCCTGGCGGGCCGCCCTCGTGGTCTTCGCCGACTGAGCCTTGAGCCACCAGTCCTCCTCGACTACCCAACCCGGCAGCAGTGCGATGATCGAGATGAAGACGAACGGCACCCCCAGGCTGAAGAGGCTGAGGCCGTTGTAGCCCTCGCCGCTGCCGGGCGGCACCACCCTCTGGAGGTAGTCGATCATGCTCACGCCGCTCGGCAGATCGCGGAAGGCGACGATGGCGATGGCCACGGTGACAATGGTCACGAAGATGATGGCCATGAAGAACTGGACGATGTTCGAGTTGATCACCGAGTGGAAGCCGCCGAGCCACATGTAGATGGCGATCGGGATACTGAAGGCCAGGTACATGACCCACGGCTCCACCCCGAACTCGGGAGCCACGATGTGGGCGATGGTCCACACCTCCGCGGCCGACCAGACGATGAAGGCAAAGACGTTGAACGGGCTGACGAGCACGCGCAGCGACAACCCGAAGCGGTTCTGCAACATCTGCGGCTGCGAGATGGCCTTGATGCGGCGCACCCACGGGACCAGGATCACCATCGTGAACAGCAGGATGAACCAGGGCACGACCATCGCCCAGATCCCCCCAAGCCCGTACATGTAGGTGTTGAAGATGGCCCAGGTGATGAAGCCGATCAGCAGCCAACCTGCGGCGATGCTCATGCCCACGATCATGGCCTTCGTCTGCCGGCTCGCCACCCAGTAGTCGTGGCCCTGGTCGGCGGCGTCCTTCTTCCTCATCGTGTTGTAGATCCTCGCACCGATCCACAGGACGACGACGAAGTACACCGCCATCGCCACCCAGAACCAAGGCGCGTAGTCGCCGATCTCGGCCGCGATCAAGTGCATAATCTCCCCCTAATGGTCGTTGACCAGTCATGCCCGGCCCACGGTCGCGATGCCGTCGTGGGCCGAGAGTCAGTAGCCACCCGTCTCAGGGCAACGTCGACAGCCCGTACGCTTCAACCCCCTTCCCTGCACTCTCCGGACCAGGTCCGGAACACTCCCCTGCGTGCGTACCGGGCGGCAGAGCCTGTCGCATGGCGACCTGCTCTGCCGCCCTCGCGTCGACCAGCTGCGACTCAGCTCCCCATCAGCTGGTTGACCTTGCGTACGCCGTCGTTGGCGTCTTCTGCGTACGCGTCGGCGCCGATCTTCTCGGCCCATTGCTGCGTGCAGGCGCCGCCGCCGACGATGACCTTGTACTTGTCGCGCAGGCCCGCCGCTTTGAGGGCTTCGATCACGCGGGTCTGCTCGCGCATGGTGGTGGTGAGCAGGGCGCTCATGCCGATAACCACGGCGCCGTGCTCCTCTGCGGCGGCGATGAACTTCTCGCCCGAGATGTCACGGCCGAGGTCGTGCACGTCGTAGCCGTTGGCGCGCAGGAACGCCACGACGATCGTCTTGCCGATGTCGTGGACGTCGCCCTGCACGGTGCCGATGACGACCGTGCCTTTGACCTCGGCTTCGCCTTCGGGCAGCGCCGCGTTGCACACCTCGGCGGCGCCGGTCATGGCGTCGGCCGCAAGGACGAGCTCGGGCAAGAACACCTCGCCGCGCTCGAACAGGTCGCCCATCGCGGAGATGCCGGGGATGAAACCGTTCTTGAGGATGTCGTCCGGCGCGACGCCTGCAGCCAAAGCCTTTTCAGCTGCAGCGACTGCCGCCGGCCGGTCGCACGCGCGGATGGCATCCTTCGCTGCCTGGTAGAAATCTTCGTTTGCCATGCCTATGACCTCCATCGGTCAGGTTGGGACGAGCTCAACGGGACTGACGTGTGCTTCCTGCGCTCAGTCTGGCATCTGTCCCTTGAGAATGTCCACGGCGGCGATGTCGATGTCCAGAAGGTCGGCGATGCGAGCCTTCGCCGCCAGACCCTTGGAGAGACCAGGAATGGCCTCGACGCACCCGATATCGAGCTCTTCGCGCAGGTTTCGCATGACGGTGGAGTCGGACAGGTCGAACGGGCTCACGTGAAGCTTGTCCGCCACGTACTTCTTCGCCTCCGGAAGTCGCATCCGGTAGTTGAGCTGCATCCGTGCCACCAGATCTCCAGCGGTACGAATGCCACCCAGACCGGAGGCAATCGCGTGGGTGAGGGACATCCCGAACGGATCGCCCACGCCCACCTACAAGCCGTCAACCTTGGCGATCTCGACCATGGCCACGCTGGCGCGGCTGAGAGCGTCGATCGGCGGCGTCTCGAACATCGGGGTGCCGCCTACGCCCATGCCCACGTTGGCGTGAATCGGGATGGTGGCTTGCTTGCAGACCTCCTTGACGAAGGTCACGGCGCGGGCCACGTTCCAGGCAGCCGACTTGTTGGTCTTGGTGTTGACCACCGGCCCGAAGATGTCGGCGCCCGCCTCCTCGACGACCTTGAGCTGGTCCTGGGGGAACATGCCGGCAAGCTTCTTGCCTTTGTACTCGACCTCGCCGTGCATGCCGAGGATGAACTCGCCGGACATGCCGACCTCGATGCCGAGCTTGGTGGTCTTCTTGAGCTCCTCGACAGTCTTCAGCGTCGCCAGGAAGTCGGCGTCGCCGGCCGAGGCGGTGGTGTCGAAGTCGATGCCGTCGGCGCCGACTTCAGCCATGCGCTTGCAGACGAAGATCATGTCCTCCATGCACAGCTCGGCGGCCTTCATCTCTTCTTCGCGCGCTTCGTCGACCTTCATCATGCCGAGCAGGTCGGCCGGATTGATGTACGGGCCGTCGGGCGTGTAGTAGAGGCCCATGTTCGGCATGGCGCCGTACAGGATGGGGAACACCGTGGTCGCAAGAAGGCGCTCGATGGCGACCTGGTCGAGCGAGACCATCGGCTTCGCGGGCTTGAAGGAGTAGTCGATCCAGCCGAGTTCCATGGTGTCGAACGCGAAGACGCGCTCGAACACCTCGACTGCCGCCTCGCGGGTTATCGGCAGGTGGGCACCGCTCGAGAGCTGCGATGACACGAGCGTGCACGCCGTTTCATCCTTGGTCAGAGGTACTTCGTGGCCAGGCTCGACGCCGATGACTCTCCACGGCGCCGAGAAGATCTCCATGAGCTTCTCGATCTCGCGTTCTTCAAGCGGTGGAACCTTGCCCTTGTCGGCAGCGTCTTCGGACGCCTCGATGATGTCTTGACGGAGCTCGTCGGGAGTCATCTCGACGGCTTGTCCGTCACCCATGCGGGTCCAGATCTTGCTCACTGCGTCACACCTCCGTTGGAGTGAGAAAGCGCGGAGTCAAGGCGCACCGGGCGGTGGACGTGCGTAGCCTCGAGCAAGGAGCCGTGTGCCCCCTGAGAGGGACTTGATGATCCGACTAGGTCGCGTCGTGTGGAACATCGCCATCCGGCGCCCTTCCATTCGTCCGACTGCCCACGAGTACCTTGACAGCGACCGAGACTCCACGGTCGCTCGCTGCGGGGCCGCACAACTTCTGCCGCAGTGGAGCGACGATGTCACGTTGTACGCAATGTATGGTGGGAGGCACCGCGCGTCAACAAACTGGCAGATTGGCACAGATTCGCACAGAAATCCCCGACCGCGACTCTCGTGGACACGCCAGCGGATTGAACGGGCCCGATGAAGCCGCCACGTTTCCGCCGCAGGCGGCAGAATCGGCGCGTCACGCGCGCCGGCGCTCGGGGTCGTGCTGCCAGATCCAGCGCGCCCGACCCCGCGCGCCACCTCAGGTGTAGGGGAAGCCGACGCGCACGTCCCCGTCCTCGACGGTGATGGGGACGGTCAAGGGTCCGCCCGTGATCGCCGCCACTTCGCTCTCGGCTTCGCTGTCCGTGGAGATGTCACGCTCCTCGTAGGCATCGCCGCGCTCGTCGAGATACCGGCGCGCGGCATCACAGTACGGGCAGTCGGGTCTCGTATACAGCGTCACCGTCATGTGCATCCCTTCGTCCGAGTCGCGCGGTGCCGGTGGGGGTTGTGAGCCAAGGGTACCCGGGCGATCGAGTTGGCGCACCAGGCGATTCCTGAGACGGGCGCCACCGGCAGGGTCGGAGACTCGATCGCGTGCCTGCGGCCGATCGTCAGCTGCGCCGGACACTACGGCGTGAGCGGCGGTCCAGCTCGCCGCAGTCAGCCCGACGGCCGCTCGGAGGACGCGGGCTCCGCACTGGTCGCGCTCGGTTCTGGCGACCCTCCCGATGCGGCCGGCGGTTCCTCGGCGGGCCTGCCTCCTGGGTCGACAGGGGCAGCGACGCCCTTCTTGCGCTTGCCGCGCCTGCGCGTCGCGCCGAGCAGGTTCGCCGTCGTCGATCTCAGCGCGTTTGCCCGGCCCTCCCGCCTGCATCCGCTCCCAGGCGTGAACGCGCAGCTTGGCGATGCCGTTGGCGTCGACGATCGAGAACACGTACATCAGCAGCCCACCGGCCATGCGACCTACGGGCGAGATGTCGGGCGTCGTCAGCATGTAGGTGATGAACGCCCCAAACACCATCCCGGCCTGCATGATGACGCCTCTCGCCGGGGCCCCATTGAAGACCTGGCCGCTACCCGGGAGCACAAACGCCATCACCGTGACGAACCGTACCGAGCGTGGCTTGGTCAACACGCCCTTTGGTGCCTGCTTGCGTTGTCGAGGCGCGCGTCTCGCCCTCGTCACGTGATCTCCTCGTCGCTGCGCAGCTTGCGCTCGATGTCGCGCAGGAATCGCGCGGTCTCGCTCACCAGCTCCGGCTTCACCGAGTCCTCAGCGAAGTCCGCCGAGCGCAGAACCCTGTACGTGGACACCTCCGCTCGGGCGCAGCGCATGATGACCTTCGTCTCCATTTCGCTGAGTGTGAACATCTTGAGGTCATCATACGCCGTGAGATCGAGGTCACGAAGGCGACGCGCCAGCATGGCGCTCTCCGGGCCTTTGCCACGCACGACGATCGAATCCGGCCAATCGACCGGGCGTGACCAGGCGAGAGCCCTCGTCGACGTCCTCGCAGAAATACTCCATGCCGTTGGCGGCGAGGATGACGCAGAGCCAGGCATCGTGACCACGTGCCCACCGCATCTCGAGCCAGAGCGTGGGCAGGGTCCTGGTGATGAGCGAGTCCGGGAGAAGGCTCACCCGGGCAGGACGCCCTTCGAACGTGCCCTCGATGAACTCGTAGCCCCAGGGGCTGCGTCCGACGCGGGGGTCGTCGAGCACGGGCAGGAACCCGTCCAGCATGTGCTGCGTCGACCACCTGTCGCGACGCACGTAGCTGACCAGGAGCCAGCCCAGAAAGAGGGCCGCAGCCGCAACGATGGCGATCCTGAGGGTGAGGGAGGCGTCCATGCCACTCTCACCCCTCCATGCCGCGGCTGCGGCCCCGCTCACGCACCTATCTGACCACCGTCACGGGACAGTGGGCGTAGTGCACCACGTTCTGCGCGACCGAACCGAGCACGCAGGTCGCAAGCTGGGTCTGCCCGGTCGACCCGATGACGATGTGCTCGGCGCCAACGGCGAGGGCCTCTTTGGCGATCGCGGCGGCGACGTTCCTGCCGTAGATCTCGTCCAGCTCGTAGTTGACGCCGGCAGCTTTCGCCACTTTCTCCGCCCTGGCCAGGGCCTCGGTCGAGATGCGGTCGCCGGCATCCTGCAGCGAGATGTCCACGTTCGGCGGGTTCGGCTCGGAGCTCTGAAGTCTCACCATCTTCTCCGAGGTCACGGTGCAGATGATCAGCCGGGAGTCGCGGTCCTTGGCGAACGCGACCGCGTACTCCACAGCCTTCTCCGCCGCGCGCGAACCGTCGGTGGCTACCAGCAGCGTGTCAAACACGACGTCCTCCTCCCCATCAGTAGCCCCTGGGCCGTGGCCACGGCATGGTATAGAGCTTGGCGCGGTCCACGTACTTGAACCGGTGAAGGACGAACCAGATCGAGCAGAGGCCGTAGAACACCAGCGCCGCCACGAGGTTGCGCCAGTAGCCGAAGTACATGGCCAGGAACGTCAGGCCGACGAACAGCCACAGCACATACGACGGCAACGGATGGAACGGGGAGACGTACCCCCGCTTGATGGAGTCCATCGGATACAGGCGCCGGAAGCGGATCATGTTCAGCGGCATGATGAAGTAGATCAGGCAGCCGGAGATGATCGAGAAGGTGATCACCTGGTCGAGCAGCCCGGTGTAGCCGAAGGCGATCATGATCGGGACGAGGAACAGGATCGCGCGGTACGGCGTCTTGTAGCGCGGGTGGACGCCCCCGAACCATCTCGGGATGAACTGGTCGCGGCCCATGGCGAACCACGCTCGCGAGGCGTCGTTGATGCAGCCGTTGGCCGACGCCAGACAGCTGAGCACGGTGCCGATCCAAAGGACGACCTTCAGCCAGTTCTTGCCGGTGTTCACCGCGGCGTCGTACAGCGGGTAGACGGACTCGCCCAACGTGATCCAGTTGACCAGGGACGTACAGATGTACCAGGTCATCGTGGCGGCCACCAGCAGGGTGATCAGGCCCGACATGGTGCCGACCGGCAGCGCGCGCGGCGCGGAGCGGCACTCCTCTGCGGTCTGGCACGTGCCCTCGATGCCGAGGTAGTACCAGATGCCGAACTGCAGTGCGGCGAGGATGCCGAGCCATCCGTACGGCATCTTGGGGTCGGCGCTCCCTGGAGGTTGCGCGAACAGCGCCTGGGTTTGCGTGATCCCGCCGGGGTTCCAGAACTCGGCGCCCACGATGAGCACGAAGATCGTGATGAACGCGATCGCCGTGATGACGAAGTTGAACGTCAGGGTCGTGTGCACACCCCGGTAGTTGAGCCAGGCCAGGAAGGCGATGGCGAGCACCACGAACGGCGTCGGGCTCAGCGTCGCATCGAGACTGTTGACGATGGCCCCGACGACGAGGCTGTCGCCGGCCGCCAGCATGCAGTACTCGAAGATGATGAACAGTGCGATGTTGAAGGCGGCGAGAGGGCCGAGGATGTGCTTGGCCTGGGCGTACTGCCCGCCTGCGGAGGCGACCGTCGAGCTGACCTCGGAGTCGATCATCGCCACGCAGGAGTAGAGGATGCCGGAGAACCAGCAGGCTACGAGGCCACCGAAGACGCCGCCCTTGGCCACGGTGAAGTTCCAGCCCATGAACTCGCCGACGAGCACGATGCCCACTCCGAGAGCCCAGACGTGCATGGGCCCGAGCACGCGCAGAAGGCTGAGGCGCTGCGGCGCTGCGGCTGCGCCAGAAGGTACCGCCACTTGCTCGGTGGCCATCAGTTACCTCCCTCGGGCGGTGTGGTCGGATGCGCGTGATCGAGGATCTCCTTCTCGATCTCGCCCTCGACGGAGCTGACGAGGAGGTCATGGTCGTACGTGGTCTCGATGCGGAAGGCGTCGATGACCAGCCACACGAGGATGAGGATGCCGATCGCCCAGACGACGTAATTCAGCCATTCCATGCCGGTCACCTCCCGTCCTGCTTCGGCCCGAAGTGGGCGTCGATGATCTTCTTGAACTCCGTGTTGGAGATGCGGAGCACCAGGATGTAGTAGACGGCCAGGAGGCCGAAGGTGAGGAAGAAGCTCCACCACACCCAGTTGTAGTCGAGTTCCGGCGCCTCCATGCCCTCTGACGTCTGGATCTCGGTGCCGTTGGACGTGATGATGACTGCGCCTTCGCCCTCGGCGGCGAATGCCGCCCCCGCGAAGACCATCACGACGGTGAGACAGAGCAGCGCGAGCGCAAAGAGGGAGATGATACGACGTGTCCTGTGCCCGGGACGCAGCCCGGAAAGTGTGAGGCGGTCCATGTCAGTCCCCCACCAGGACCTTGCCGGTGAGCAGGATCGGGATCAGCAGACAGACGTAGCAGAGAACGAGCACGAAGAGCACGTCGATGACCTGCCACAACGTGCTCTGCTTGGGCGCCTTGTAGTCCTTGTAGGGGACCCATTCCTCGTGTTTGTCCTGGTCTTGATCAGCCATGCGTAGCCTCCGTAGCGCGCGGTGAGCCGTTCATAGGAGCCCCTGCGCCTTGCGGCGCTTCTTCTCGTCCTGCCAGAACAGGTCCTGCGAGTAGAAGCGCACCGCCTCGTGCTTGAGCCGCCGCGTGTTGGAGATCATGCCGACGCTGTTGAACACCGAGGCGAACAGGCCGAGCCCGATGAGGAGCCAGCGCAGCGCGTTGTCGGTGATCTCCGGGTTGGCGACGAGGAAGAACACAGACCACAGCGCCAGCCATAGGGCGATGACGAAGATGTAGATGACGATGACGTCCTGCCGGTAGAGCCTGTCGATGCGCGGATCGTGCTTGCCGCCGTGCGCCTCGGCCTCGATCGCTTCTTCGACGACGTGGTCGACTTCGTGCTCTCCCGTGCCGGGTGTGCTCATGTCCCCCCCCTCGTGATGCACTCTGCGAACAGTCTCATCATCTGGCGACCTCCAGTACGTGTTGTTGTCTGGTGCCTCTTGATGGTTCTGTCTGGCGCCGGGGGCTTGTGCCGGGGCGCACTTGTTAGGACGATTCGGCCAACCCACGCACCTCTTGGCTGCCATTATTGACATCCTCAGGGATACGTCAATGCCCTCACGTGTTCGTGACCTCCCCACACAACGGCCAACGGCCGCCCGCGCTCTGCGCAAGCGGCCGTCGAAAGGATGAGGGGCGGCGCCCGCTCGTCGGGCGCCGCCCCAGCTGCACACGGGCCGCTTGCCGCAGCCCTTGCTCGTCTACTTGATGCCCAGCAGCTTCTCGATCTTCTTGACGCCGTCGCTGGCGTCCGCCGCATACGCGTCGGCGCCGATCGAATCGGCGTACTCCGGCGTGCACGGGGCGCCTCCGACCACGAACTTGTACTTGTCGCGAATGCCGCGGTCGTCCAGTTCTGCAAGGATGTCCGCCTGCTTGCGCATCGTCGCCGTCAGCAGGGCGCTGGCCCCGATGACGTCGGCATTGACTTCCTCGGCCTTGTCGACGAAGTCGTCCACCGGCACGTCGCGGCCGAGATCGTGGACTTCGTAGCCGTTGGCCCGCAGGTACGCGCAGACGATGGCCTTGCCGATGTCGTGCACGTCGCCTTCGACGGTGCCCATGACGACGACGCCGCGGGTCTCGCTCTCGCCTTCCGGCAGCGCCGCGTTGCAGATCTCCATCGCCGCTTCCATGGCCGCGGCTGCCAGCATCAGCTCGGGCAGGTACACTTCGCCCTCGTCGAACTGGTCGCCGACCCTGCGGATGCCCACGACGAAGCCGTTCTGCATGATGTCCTGCGGAGTGACTCCGGCGGCGATGGCGCGCTTGGCCACGTCTTGTGCCGCGTCCTTGTCGTGGTTCACGAGGGAGTCGATAGCCTCTGTGAAGAACGCCTCATTTGCCATTTCCCTACAGCCTCCTCGTACTCGGCGTGATCGCTGTCCAGACTCCTCTTACCAGAGCTTGTAGTTGACGCCGAGACTCTGCAGAGCGGCGCAGGCCTTGTCGTAGACCTCGAGATACTCGTCGGTCGGGACCACTTTGACCGTGTCGTAGCACTCTGGGTAGAACTTGCCTTGGTCGGCGGTCTTGTAGTCGCCCTCATACATCTTGACCAGGGCGTCGAGGACCTCGTTGGTCTGCTCCGTGGGCAAGCCGGCGACGGCGTGGGCGCACTCGCCCATGAACCGCGCCTCCATGCCCGTCGTCTTGTCGGTGATGACGCCCTTGGCGGCGGCCACGCCGGACATGATCTCGCGACCGCTCGAGGTGTCGGTGATCGCCTGGGCGGCCGTCTCGAGCAGGCACATGACCGTGCACGGCCCGGCCATGGTGTAGTACTGGTTGCCGCTCAGAAGCTGCGGCCAGACGGACTTGATCGCCATGATGGCGTGACCCGCGATGGCCAGGGCCTCCCTGGTCGTCGTGATGCCCCACCGCATGTGGACCGGGCCGTCGAGATGCCAGGTGCCGTTGAACGTGGTGAACGAGTTGAGATGCGTAGCGACGTTGACGATGGTCGTCTCCTCGAGACCACCGGCAAACCCGCCGAAGATCGGCATCTGCTCGACCATCACGACGTCTGAGCTGAGATTGTAATGAGCGGTGAAGGTCAACGCGCCTATGTCGCACTTCAGCTCATTCAGCTGCGAGACTTCGTGGTTGTCTGATGTCCGCATGCCGCCCGGGAAGTCCTGCGAGATCGTCGCGGCAGCGTTCAGAGTGGTCTCAGGGCCCTACAACCCCATGCCCGAGCGGCCGCACTTGGCTTGCGCCATGCGGACCATCATGATCTCTTGACGACCGGCGAGGATCTCCCAGGGGGTGTCCGGCGCCGGGTTGTAGCCGTTGACCGTGGAGAGCACGCCGTCGACGATGCAGTCGACGATGCCCTCCTTGACGTACGACTCGTGGATGCCGAAGAAGTTCTCTTCGCTGCAGGGCGCACCGGTGGGGCCGCCCTGGACGAGCGGTGGACGGGTATCTGTGTGCGAGCGAGGGAACATGCGTCGCGAGTGCAGGCCCTCACCGATCACGCATTCCTTCGGCGCCGTGGAGACGTTGAGGAGGACTTCCTCTTCGGTCCACTTGATGACCCTGCCGGTGTCGATGCAGTAGACACCGCACTCGACGAGCATCTCGAGTCCCGCCTGGTAAAGCCGCTTCATCATGTCGGGATCGGTCGGGACCATGACGCTCTTGTCCATCTCGATCCCGTACTTCTCCTTGAGGCGCGTGGCCGTCTGCGGGATGATCTCGAAGTTCCAGACCGCCTCATCGACCTTGGGCCCCTTGCGGGCCCGCTCGTACGCTTCAAAGACCGTCATGCGCTCGCGCTGGGCTTTCGTCCCAGGTCCAGCCATGTGGTCCCTCCTTCCAGACTCGTGGTGCAGAAGCCTATCGAGGAATGATTGCCGTGTGTGCTGTGGCGCACCACCTCCCTGCGGAGCGCATGGATGAGAAGAGCTGCGAACGACCCTGCCTGACTCGTAGTAGGGTGAGTATACGCATCGGCACAAGCCTCCGGTCAAGCCTCTACCGTTTGTCCACCGCAGATGAGGGTGGGGGCCGTGACGGTGGCCGGTCCGCCTGACTGCGCTGCGTGACCGGGATGGGGCCGGTCAGCACTCCTGCCTGCGGCGCAGCGTTCCGAACTGCTGTTGCGTGGCGAGCGGACGTCGTGAGATACATAGCTCATCTCGCCAACGATCTTCCGCGAGAAGCGCTTCTTCGCGCGGTCCGAGAAAGGGGTACACCAGTGCCAAAGGTCCTCGTGGAGCCGATCGGCGTCACCGTCGAGGTCGCCGCCGGCGACACACTCCTGGCCGCCGTGTCGAGCGCGGCCGTCGATCTCCCCGTCGACTGCGCCGGTCGCGGCACGTGCGGCAAGTGCCTGGTCCGTCTCGGCGCCGGCGAGCTCAGCGAGCCGACCAGCGTCGAGCTGAGCAAGGTCACACCCGAGCGACGTGCCGAAGGCTGGCGGCTGGCGTGCCAGGCCAGGCCACTCTCGGCACGGGTCAGCATCGAGGTCCGTCAGACGGCCGGCCGCCGACAGATCCTCACGGCGTCCCGGCTCACGCACGGCGAGGCTCACCCCGCGGTGAGCAAGCGGGCCGTCTCCCTGCCGCGAGCCACCTTCGATGACGCGCGCAGCGACCGAGAGCGGGTGCGCAACGAGCTGGGCGCCACGACTGTGCCCCTATCGGTGTTGCGCAAGCTTCCCGCGATGCTGCGTGAAGGGCGGTTCTCGGCCACGATCACGATGTACGAGGGCAGCCTCATCGACATCGAGCGCAAGGACGCCGGTGTGAGCGCCTACGGGGCGGCGGTCGATATCGGCACGTCCAAGATCATCGTCTACCTCATGGACCTTCAGGAGGGCCATCTGATCGACCAGGAGGCGATCGAGAATCCGCAGATGCACCACGGAGAGGATGTTGTCACGCGGATCACCGAGGCCCTGGAGGAGGATTCGCTGACCGAGCTGAATCGTCTCGTCGCGGAAGGCATCAACGTCGCCCTCGCGAGCGTCTGCGCGCGTCAGGAGATCGCCGCGCAGCACGTCTACGACATGGTCGTCGTCTGCAACACGGCCATGCATCATCTTGCCCTCGGGCTGTCGCCTCACGGCCTGAGCGGAGCTCCCTTCGCGCCGGCGCTCGACGAGCCGATCTCCCTGCGGGCCGCCGATATGGGCGTGGCTATGAACCCGGAGGGGCGGGTGTACTTCATGCCGCCGATCGCCGGCTTCGTCGGGTCCGACTGCCTGGCCGTCATCGCCGCTACGCATCTCGAGGCGAAGCGCCTGCCGGCGATGGCCGTCGACATCGGGACCAACACGGAGATCGCGCTGGTCAAGGACGGCGTCGTCCATGTGACCAGCTGTGCGTCGGGACCGGCGTTCGAGGGTTACCAGATCACCTGCGGCATGAAAGCCACGGAGGGATCGATAGAACGCGTGGCCTTCACGCCCGACGGCAATCCGCGGAAGATCGAGACCATCGGGCGCGTCGAGCCGCTGGGCATCTGCGGCTCCGGCGTCGTCGACATCCTCGCCGGCCTCATCACCACCGGGGTCGTGGACGCAACGGGTCTCATGCGGCCGCACGAACGCGTGCGTCGCGGGGCGCACGGGCTGGAGTACCTGGTGGCGGAGGGCCCCCAGGGTGACATCGTCTTCACGCAGAAGGACGTGCGCGCCCTCCAGCTCGCCAAGGGAGCGATCGCGGCGGGATGGTCGCTGCTGCTCTCGCGCGTCGACCTCGCGCCGGCCGACCTGCGCCACATCTACGTCGCCGGCGCGTTCGGCAACTACCTCAACCTCGACAACGCGCTGGCCGTGGGCCTGCTGCCGCGCATCGCCAAGAGCCGGATCGCCTTCGTCGGCAACGCCGCCGGCGTCGGGGCGCAGATCGCGCTGATCGACGTGCGTCAACGGGAGCGCATCGCGGAACTGAGGAAGAAGATCAGGTTCCGCGAGCTGGCGATGGACACGCAGTTCCACGAGGTCTTTCTGCGGGAGATGGCTTTCGTCCAGTGATGCCGGAGCAGGCCGCAGCTCTGCGGTCGCGGTGTCGCCGCGCCGGGCGCGACGCGCCAGATTCAGGCGGCGCGCCGGTCAGTTCGCCCGGGGAGCCTCTCCGTCGGCCCACCGCCGCACGGCGGCGTAGGCGACCGATGAGGAGAACCCGCGACGAAGAAGGGTCTGATACGCGCGCCTGCGCTCGGCCTCTCCGGCCTTGACCGGCGCGCCCCTATGGCGCAGGACAGCGAGGGCGCGGTCGAACTCGTCGCCCTCGCCCTCTGGACCGCCGGCGAGGACGTCGTCCACGATGGACGCCTCGACATCGAGCGCGCGCAGGCCGCGGCGGATGCGCTCGCTACCCCAGCCGCCGAGGCGGCGCTTGTCGGCGACGTAGCTCCGCGCGAAGGCGGCGTCGTCGAGAAGACCATCAGCGGCCAGCCGCTGCAGGGCGTCCTCGACCGTGGTTTCCTCGTGCTCCTTGTCCAGCAGCCGGCGCCGGAGCTCGCCCGCGCTCCTGGCGCGATGACCGAGGAGCCGGTAGGCGTCGCCCATGACGCGCTCGGCGGACGCGGACGCGCGGACCTCGGCCACATCGGCCTCGTCGAGCTCGCGACCCTTGAACAGGCGCCAGCGCGCCACGAGCGCCTCGCTGACCACGCAGACGTACTCGCCGTCCACGTGCAGCGCGACTCCTCCACGCCGCGTGGCGCGGAGCGCCGTCACGACGGACACGGCTACGCCTGCAGGACCTCGCCGGTGACCGGATCCACACCGGCGGGAACGACTGGCTCCGTGGACGCGTCGTCGGCAGAGCCGGCAGATCCCGATCCGGGCAGGCCGGCCTTGGCGCGGATCTGCACTTCGATGGCGTCGGCCATGTCCGGGTTCTCTTTGAGGAAGGCCTTGGCATTGGCCCGGCCCTGGCCGAGGCGCTCGTCGTTGTAGCTGAAGAAGGCCCCGCTCTTGGCGACGACGTCGTAGAGGACGCCCAGGTCGAGCAGCGTGCCCTCCCGCGAGATGCCCTCGCCGTACATGATGTCGAACTCAGCCATCTTGAACGGCGGCGCGACCTTGTTCTTCACGACCTTGACGCGACAGCGGTTGCCGACGGCCTCGGTGCCGTCCTTGAGTGTCTCGATGCGGCGGATGTCGAGGCGGATGGTGGCGTAGAACTTGAGCGCCTTGCCGCCGGTGGTGACCTCGGGGTTGCCGAACATCACGCCGATCTTCTCGCGCAGCTGGTTGGTGAAGCAGCAGATGGTGCCGGACCGGTTGAGGGTGCCGGCGAGCTTGCGCAGCGCCTGGCTCATGAGGCGGGCCTGCAGGCCGACGAAGCTGTCGCCCATCTCCCCCTCGATCTCGGCCTTGGGCGTGAGCGCGGCGACGGAGTCGATGGCGACGATGTCGAGCGCGCCGCTGCGCACGAGCATCTCGGCGATCTCGAGGGCCTGCTCGCCGTAGTCCGGCTGCGAGACCAGGAGATTGTCCACGTCGACGCCGATCGCCTTGGCGTAGATGGGGTCCATCGCGTGCTCGGCGTCGATGAACGCCGCCTGGCCGCCGAGCCTCTGGGCCTGGG
Organism: uncultured Thermoleophilia bacterium; assembly: GCA_963699725.1. Lineage (GTDB taxonomy): Bacteria > Actinomycetota > Thermoleophilia > UBA2241 > UBA2241 > CAIXSE01. Next base: position 91,815 of record CAVOVA010000012.1, on the reverse strand, counting down.
CGATGAGGTGATACACCATGGTGGTCTTGCCCGACGACTCCGGCCCGAAGATCTCGATGATGCGGCCGCGCGGGATGCCGCCGACGCCGAGGGCGATGTCGAGGGCCAGCGAGCCGGTGGGGATGAACTGCATGTCATCGCTCACGGGGTGGTCGCCAAGGCGCATGACGCTGCCTTTGCCGAACTGTCGCTCGATCTGGGTGACGGCCGCCTCGAGGGCTTTGTCCTTGTCCAAGGTAGCGCTCCTCTCCTGCTCAGGACGCGGGGAAATCTGCAACAGGAGCGTGCACGGCGCCCGCTCGCTCCAGGTGGCTACTATACAGGACCATCCGGACGACACCAAACCTCGTAATGTTCACGTTTTGCAGGGAAAAGGGGTGACCTGGACGACGGAATCTGGCCACAGTGACGTGGGGCAGCCAGGGGCGGCTCTCGGGCTCGTACAGCCCTTCGGCCGCGAGCCCCCCGGCCACCTCCTCCTGCAGCCGGCTCAGCGTGCCGGAGGGGTCGTCCAGCTCCAGAGCGACCACCCGGCGCCTGCCGTGCGCAGGCAGGAACAAGGGCTTCTTGAAGCTGCACCTCGCCGGCTTCCAGGCGATCGCGCCGAGCACGCGCTCGAGGTCCGGCACGCGGGACGTGGCCACGTTGCCGAGAAACGCCAGCGTGAGGTGGAGCGTCGGCGCGAGGCGGAGATCGCGGCGCGGTCGCAGCTCACGCTCCTGCCAGTCCCGGACGGCGCGCGCGGCGTCGGCGGGCAGGTCGCAGGCGACGAAGAGCCGCAGGTGCTCCGGCGTCGCCTCGCCGCTCACGGGCAAAGCGTCGCGCGCAGGAGGTGGAGAGCCGAGGTCGCGGCGAACATGCGCACGCTGTCGCGGTCGCCGGGGAAGGAGCTCTCGCGCACGCGACTGCCGTCCGGTCCGGCGCACCCGATGCAGACCAGCCCGACCGGCTTCTCCGCCGTGCCGCCGTCGGGGCCGGCCACGCCGGTGATGGAGAGCGCGTAATCCGCGCGCAGGGCGTGCCGCGCTCCTTCGGCCATCGCCTGCGCGACCTCGGCGGAGACTGCGCCGAACCGGGCCAGCATCCCCGGAGGTACGTCGAGGAGGTCGCTCTTGGCCTGGTTCGCGTAGCTCACCACGCCGCCGAGAAAGTAGTCTGAGCTGCCGGGGCGCGCCGTGAGGCGCGCGCCGAGCAGGCCTCCCGTGCAGGACTCCGCGACGGCGAGCGTCGCCTGGCGGCCTCTGAGCTCGGCGGCGACGATGTCATCGACGGTGCGGCCGTCGGTGGAGTACACCGGTACGCCGGTCTGGAGGGCGGCCACGAGGGCGCCGGCCTGCCGTCCGGCGGCGGCGTCACGGCGGTGACGGATGCGGACCGCCACCTCTCCCCCTCCGACGTTGATCCCGAGCTCGAGCAGATCGTGGGGCAACCCATCCAGGATGGGTCCCACCTGCAGCTCGCCGACGCCGAACACCCGGATCGTGCGCACGACCACGTCCGGGAAGAACCCCTCGTCGTCGAGGCGGGCCGCCGTCGCCAGCCACATCTGCTGGAATTCGTAAGGGACACCGGGATAGGCGAAGACGCGCGTCCGCCCGTACGTCGCGGCGATGCCGGGAGCGACGCCGGCCGGCGGTACGGGAGCGCTGCCGGCCGGGAGCCTGGCCTGGCGGCGCGCCAGGGCGAAGGTCTCGTCGAAGTCGAGATGGCGGCGCGCGGCGACGGCGCGCGCGCTCGTCTCGATGAAGGCCAGCGCGACCGGATCCTCGGCGAGCGGGACGTCGAGCACGCGGGCGAGGCACTCAGCCGTGAGGTCGTCGTGGGTGGTGCCCAGGCCGCCGCCGACGATGATCAGATCGGGTTCGGCGGCCAGGACGTGGCGCAACGCCGCCGTGAGCCGCTCTGCGTCGTCGGCGATGGTGAGCAGCTCGGTGACCTTGACGCCGCGGCGGCTGAGATCGCCGCAGACGAAGGCGCCGTTGGTGTCGCGCGTGCGGCCGTCGAGGAGTTCGTTGCCGCTGAGGACGACGGCGGCCCGCGGCGCCCCCGGAGGCATCAGGCGTTGCTTCCGGGCATGCGGATGAGACCGCGGGCGTTTCGGAAGTAGTTCACCCCGCTGGCCAGCGTCACGATCACCACGACCGCCGCCAGCACCCACTGGATGCTGACGGCCACGCCGGTGGAGACGTGGATGATCTCGGCGATGTCCTCCGTCGGTACGAGAACGTAGACCACATAGACGATCTGCAGCACCGTCTTGAGCTTGCCGTACTTGTCCGCCGGGATGGAGACGCCCTGCGAGACGCCGATGATGCGCAGAACGCTGACGGCGATCTCCCGCCCGATGATGACCATGGCCACCCAGGCGGCGACCCTGTCCTGGGCGACGAGGGCGATGAGCGCCGCCGCGATGAGCAGCTTGTCCGCCAGCGGATCGAGGAACTGCCCGAGCGTGGTGACCTGCTTGCTCCGCCGCGCAACGTAGCCGTCGAGCTTGTCCGTGGCGGCGGCCAGAATGAACACGGCGGCCGCCAGGATGTCGCCGTACGGCTCGGGGATGCCGGAGAGCAACAGCACGAGGAACACGGGGATGAGCAGGATCCGCGCGATCGTGATGGTGTTGGCGAGGTTCAGCTGGCTGCTCACGCTCCCCCTGTCGCGGCGACGGTCTCCACATCATACCCAAGACTCTCGCGCACCACGGCGTGAACGACGTCACCGCGCCGTGCGCGTGTGCCGCTCACCGTCGTCCTGCCGTCGACGTCCGGGGCCTGCAGGACGCAGCGGCCCACGGCGGCGGTGTCCGGGCGAGAGGTCCCGCGCTCGACGAGGACCTCGACGGTCTGGCCGGTAAGCGCGCTCCAGTAGCGCTCGGCCTGGCGGTCGATGACCTCGCTGAGCTGGGCGGCGCGTTCGAACGCAAGCCCTCGAGGCACCGCGCCCGGCATGCCCGCCGCCGCCGTGCCCTCCTGCTCGTCGTAAACGAACACGCCGGCGACGGCGAGCCCGGCCGTGCGGACGAAGGCGACGAGCTCTTCGAACTCGGCATCGGTCTCGCCGGGGAACCCGGTGATGAACGTGGAGCGCACGGCCGCGCCGGGCAGGACGGCCCGAACGCGCTCGAGGAGCGCCAGATGGGCGTCGCCGTCGCCGGGGCGCCGCATGCGGCGCAGGACGGCGCCCGAGGCGTGCTGAAGCGGCACGTCCACGTACGGGACGGCGTGCGCGGCGATCGCCTCCAGCAGCCGGTCGTCGATGCCGTCGGGCTGCAAGTAGAGGAGGCGCAGCCAGGCCGGGGCGGGGTCCAGACCCGCCAGCTCTCCGAGCAGGCGGCTCACACCTCCCCAGCCGGGCTGCGCCCACCGCGACGTGTCCTGGCCCACGAGCACGAGTTCGCGCGCACCCGCGGCGAGCGCCGCGCGCGCCGTGCGGAGCACCTCCGCGGCCTGCACGGTCTCGTAGTCGCCCTTGATGAGGGGAATCGCGCAGAAGGAGCAGCGGCGGTCGCAGCCGTCGGAGATCTTCACGTAGGCGCTCACCGGGCGCGGCCTGCGAGGCACGGGGACGGCGGCTGCTGGGACGTCTGTGCCGGGCGCCTCTTCCCCGGCTTCGTGCAGAGCCGCGAGCAGCGGCGCCATGTCCAGGCCGCACCAGAGGTCGACCTCGGCGATCTCCACGGCCAGCTCGTCCCGGTAGCGCTCCACGAGGCAGCCCACGGCGGCGACGCGGGCGCCGCGCGCGTGCGCGGCCTCCGCGGCGTCGAGGATGGCCTCGATGGACTCCTCCTTGGCCGCATCGATGAACCCGCAGGTGTTCACCACGACGACGTCCGCGGCGTCCGCGGCGGCGGCCTGGTGACCGGCGGCCCGCAGGCGGGCGGCGAGCGCGTCGGAGTCGGCCTCGTTCTTGGGGCAGCCGAGCGTGTGGATGAAGAAACTGCTGCCCGTGACGGGCCTCAGCGGTAGTTGACGAACTGGACGGGGACGCCCCAATCCTCGTCGCGCAGCGCGCCCATGGCCGCCTGGAGCTCATCCTTGCTGCCCGAGAAGACGCGTACGGTGTCGCCCTGGATCTGGACCTTGACCTTCTTGAACCGTTGCCGGAGGAGCTTGTTCATGGCCTTGGCCTTCTCGTCCGGGATGCCCTGGGCGATGGGGGCCCGCTGGCGGACGGTGCCGCCGAGCGCCTCTTCGATCTTGCCGTACTGGATGGCTTTGAGCGGCACCTTGCGGCGCACGAGCTTCTCCTCCAGGACGTCGACGACCTGCTTGAGCTTGCCCTCGTTGTCGGAGACGAGCACGAGGGCCTCGCCCTCGAGCGTGACCGAACTCACGCTCTTCTTGAAGTCGTAGCGCGTCGCGATCTCTTTCTGCGCCATGTTCACCGCGTTGCGGACCTCGTTGATGTCCGCGCGCGACACGACGTCGAACGAGAATTCCTTTGCCATGGTGTCTCCCTCGGTCTACTGGCCCTGGGTGACCCGGCCCTTGACGATCTCGACCGTCCAGGGACCCACGTCGCTCTTGAGGGCGACCTTCTTGCCGGCCGCTTCAAGCTGCACGCTCGCCGGGTTGCCCAGGCTCATCCAGATGTCCTTGCCCTTGAACTTCTTCATGTCGCCCTTCTTCACCGTGCCGGAGAACAGCACGACGCCCTGGGCGTCGTTCCGCCGGACCTCCATCCAGCAGTCCCCGCGGACGGCCTCCACCTTCACCAGGTCGCGCTGCCACGCGGGGACCGCGGTCTTGCTCGCGGTCGGCTTGGGGGTCTTGCTCGCCGTCGGCGACGGGCTCGTGATGCCGAGGGCGCTCGGCGTGGTCTGCGGCTCCTCGCTCGCGCCCCAGTCCATGCCCAGAGCGTAGATGGCCGCGAGCACCGCGAGGCACACCACGGCCAGGATCACGATGGTGTTGCGGCCCCGGTGACTGCGCGGTTTGCCGATCACCGACGAGCCGGCGAACGGCTCGTGATGCTCGGCCGACGGCACCATGCCGCGCGAGCGGAACTCGCCGATGATGACTTCAGGATCGAGCCCGAGGTACGTGGAGTAGGTACGCAGGAAGCCCTTCACGTACGTGACGCCGGGCATGACGTCCCAGTCCTCGTTCTCCATGGCCTGGACGTACTTGACACGGATCTTCGTGTCTTCCTCGACCTGCTGGAGCGTGAGGGTGCGGCGGACCCTGGCCTCGCGCAGCGTGTTGCCGATCTCAAACACGGTGGACGGTGTTCTCCTCGCTCGCCGCGGGGGGTGCGGTCGCGGCGGTCACCCGAACGTACAGTCTAGTAAGCGGGTGGGGTGAAGACAAATGGACCAGCGCGAGACGGGGATCAGCCGTCGTCAGGCGCCGGGGCGGCCGCCGCGGATGGCTCCTCCGGCATGTCGGCGACGACGAGCGCCTCCGGCTGCTCGGCCGGCGCCTCGCCGTTCAGCCGCGCGAGCGCGGCGGGCAGACCGGCCTCGTCGATCAGCACGGAGCGCGCCTTGCTCCCGTCGTAGCCCGAGATGATCCCCATCTCCTCCATGATGTCGATGAGCCGCCCGGCGCGGGCGTAACCGACTCGGAGCCGGCGCTGCAGCAGCGCGACGCTCGCGGCGCCGGTGTTCACCACGGTCTTGATGGCCTCACCGAGGAGCTCGTCACCGCCGGCCGACTGCTGCGACTGCTCCGCGTCCGGACCCGCCGGGTTCTCGAGCAGTTCCTCGTGGTAGTCCGGCTTGGCCTGCCTGCGCCAGTGCTCGGTGACGAGCTTCATCTCGGCGCTCGTCACGAGCGCGCCCTGCACGCGCAGAAGCTTGCTGCTGCCCATGGGGCTGAAGAGCATGTCGCCCATGCCGAGCAGGCTCTCGGCGCCGCCCTGGTCGAGGATGATGCGAGAGTCGGTCTGCGAGCTCACGGCGAACGCGATGCGCGACGGGATGTTCGTCTTGATCATGCCCGTGACGACGTCGACGGACGGACGCTGCGTGGCCACCACCAGATGGATACCGCAGCTGCGGCCGAGCTGGCCGAGGCGGATGATGGAGTCCTCGACCTCCGAGGGGGCCACCATCATGAGGTCGGCCAGCTCATCGACGATCACCATCGTGTACGGCATCGGATCGTCGCCCGCGCGCACCAGCTTCTTGTTCAGCGTGCGGATGTCCTGGCAGCCGTTGCGCGAGAGGATATCGTACCTCCGGTCCATCTCTCGGCAGATGTTGTCCAGCACGTAGGTCGCCTGCTTCATGTTGGTGACGACCGGGGCGAGGAGGTGCGGCACGCCGTTGAAGTTGCTGAGCTCGACCTTCTTGGGGTCGATCATGATCATGCGCACCTGATCGGGGGTGGCGCGCAGGAGGATCGATGTGATGAGCGCGTTGAGGCAGCCGCTCTTGCCGGACCCGGTGGTGCCGGCGATGAGCAGGTGGACCATGCGCACGAGATCGGCGAGCACAGCCTTGCCGGTCACATCCTTGCCCAGCCAGAAGGCCATGGGTGAGGCGTGCTGCGGGAACAGGCCGTGGATGTCGCCGAGCGAAACGTAGTTGGCCCGGTCGTTGGGGACCTCGACCCCGACCGCGGTCTTGCCGGGGATCGGTGCCAGGATGCGCACGTCCGTCGCCGCGAGCGCGTAGGCGAGGTCGGCCTTGAGACCAGCCACCCGGCTGACCTTGATGCCGGGCGCGAGCTGCAGCTCGTACCTGGTGACGCGCGGCCCGGAGATGGTGCCGATCACCTGCGACGGGATCTTGAAGTGATTGAGGGTGTTGACGAGGCACTCGGACACGCGATCGATGGAATCGGGGGACTCCCCATCTCCCTGGCCGAGCCGGCGCAGAAGCGCCGGGTCGGGAAGCTTCCACTCATGCCTCTCGGCAGCAGCGAAGGCGAGAGCCACATCCTCCCCTGCGGCGTCCTTCTCTGTGACGCCGGCTCCCGCCAGGGAGAGCTGGACGCCGTCTTCGGTTGCGACGATCGGTTCGGGGGCAGGCTCGTCCGCCGCCGGCGAAGGCTCGTCGAAGATCTCCGGAGCCTCGGACACGCCGTCGATGAGGTGCGGCCCGCCCGTCGGGACGGGCGCCGAGAAGTCGAGCGCCGGCGCGAGCGACGTGCGCATGAGGTCGCCGCCGTCGATCGTCGGCGACTCGTCGAGATCGACGATCCTGGTGCTCGCCGCGTCCCGGCGACGGGCTCCCAGGACCTCGGCCTGGTTCCGCGCGGCCCGTCCGGCGGCGGCCACGCCCTCTTTCGAATGGGAAGCCCACTGGTGCAGCGACGAGCCCGTGACCAGGAGGACGCCCGCTGCGATGAGCGCGATCACGAGCACGTCCACGCCGACCCGGCCGACGAAGGGACTGAGCACCGCCCACTGGGCCTCACCGAACATGCCGCCGTGGGCGCTCATGTACTCGTCCCGGAAGAGCGCCACAGGGCGCTCGCCGGCGAAGATGCCGAAGGCGTCCGCCGCGGCGGCGAGCGCCACGCCAGTCACGATGAAGGCGATGCCCCAGCTCATGCCGCGCTGGGGGCGCCGTTCCTCTTTGACCACGAGCAGATAGGCGACGAAGCCGAGGATGAACGGCAGGGCGAAGGCGAGGATGCCCACCGCCCACCGGGCCGCGTCGCCGAGCCAGCGCCCGAGCGCGCCGCCGTCCCAGCCCAGGTAGAGCACGAAGGCGAGGAAGACGGCGACGGCGAGGAAGGCGATCGCCCCCAGCTCGCGGCGATGCCGCGAAGCCGGTGGCTGGGCCTTCGCGGTCACTGAAGTGGCGCGGGGGCGCGTGCGTGACGCAGCGCCCGCGCGCCTCCGAGCCTGCTTGGGGCGTGCAGTCGCCATGGAGGGGTGTTCGACGCGCCGGCGCGAATCCCTAGAACGTCGTGCGCTTTCGGCGCCCGGCGAGCGTCCCCTCAGACCTCGACGACCACGGGCATGATCAGCGGCCGGCTCCTGGTGCGCCGGAAGACGAGCTCGGAGATCCGCTGGATGATGTCCTCGCGGATCAGCTTCTGACCGGTGACGTGCTCCGCGCCGAGCTCCTCCATGAGCACGTCCAGCGCCTCCCCGCATTCCTCGAGGACGCCCTTGAGGCGCTCGTCGTCGTGCAGGAAGCCGCGGGCGACGAGCTCCGGCGGGGCGACGGTGTCTCCCGACTGTGCGTCGACCGTCACCACGGCTATCAGGATGCCGTCCGCGGCCAGTTGCTGGCGGTCGCGCAGGACGAGGCCCTCGGCGTCGCCGAGCTCGAAGCCGTCGACGAAGACCATGCCGGTCGGCACCTTGTCGACGATCTCACCGTTGTCCTCATCCAGCTCGAGAACGTCCCCGTTCTCGAGGATGAAGATGTCCTCGTCCGCCATCCCCGACTGCCTGGCGAGCTCGGCGTGGAGGTGCTGCATGCGGTATTCGCCGTGGACCGGCAGCAGGTACTTCGGCCGCACGAGGTTGAGCATCATCTTGAGGTCTTCCTGGGCGGCATGCCCACTGACGTGGATGCCGCTCCCTTCCCCGTAGATCACCGTGGCGCCGACCTTGAGCAGGCGGTCGATCGTGGCCGTGACGCTGCGCTCGTTGCCGGGGATCGCCTTGGCGGAGATGACCACAGTGTCCCCTTCGTGAAGCTCGACCTGCGGGTGGTCGTTGAACGCCATGCGCGTGAGCGCCGAGAGCGGCTCGCCCTGGCTGCCGGTCGAGAGGATGAGGATCTCCTCGGGCCGGTAGTCGTCGATCTGCGTGAGCTTGATCATCGCCCCCTCCGGCACGTCGAGATAGCCGAGGTTACGGGCGATGTTCGCGTTCTTGACCATCGAGCGGCCGGAGAGAGCGAACTTGCGGCCGTGCAGATGGGCGATCGTTATCGCCTGCTGGACGCGATGGATGTGCGACGCGAAGCTCGCGACGATGACGCGGCCCTCGGCTTCGGCGAAGATCTGGTGAAACGCCTGTCCGACGGTGCTCTCCGAGGCCGTCGAGCCCGGCGCTTCGGCGTTGGTCGAATCACCGAGCAGCGCCAGGACTCCGCTGTCGCCAAGGCGTGCGAACGCGTTCACGTCGGTGATCCGGCCGTCGATCGGCGTGTGGTCGAACCGGTAGTCGCCGGTCAGCACCACGGCGCCGAGGTCTGTCCCCAGCACGATGGACAGCGAGTCCGGCACGCTGTGACTCGTGGCGACGAACGAGACGGCGAAAGGACCGATGTCCAGACGTGAGCGATCGTTGACCTCGACGAGGTCGACGGACTTGAGCAGGCCGTGCTCGTCCAGCTTCGACTTGATCAGCGCCAAGGTGAAGCGGCTCCCGTACACGGGCCTGTTGATCTGTTTGAGGACGAACGGCAGCGCGCCCAGGTGGTCCTCGTGGCCGTGCGTGATGAGGAACGCGAGCACGTCGTCACGGCGCTCGACGAGCCACCTGATGTCGGGCAGCACCAGATCGATGCCGAGCATCTCGTCGCTGGGAAACTCCACGCCGCAGTCGAGCACGACGATCTTGCCGCGGTACTCGATCGCGGTCATGTTCTTGCCGACCTCGCCGAGTCCCCCGAGGGGGATGATACGTACGGCGTCTTCAGTCATGTGCATACCTCTCTGTGCGGGCGGCCGCAGGACTCAGGCGTCGGTCAGACCGAGCCGCCTGAGCTCGGCGGCCACCACGGATTCTTCTTCAGGGGTCGCGGGCAGGAGCGGGAGGCGAAGGCCTCCGACCTCGTGCCCGAGCAGATTCAGCGCCGCCTTGATCGGGATGGGATTGGCGGTCACGAACAGCGCTTCGTACAGGGCGTGGAGCTGGCCGTCCTCGGCGGCCGCGGCCGCGCAGTCGCCCTGGCGGCAGAGCCGGGCGATCTCGGCCATCCGCGGCCCCACGAGGTGGCTGGCCACGCAGATGCCCCCCGAGCCGCCGCGGGACATGACCTCGTACAGCATGTCGTCGTTGCCGGCGTACACGCGCATGTCGCTCAGCTCCATGAGCCGGTCGGTCTCGCTGAGATCGGGGTTGGCCTGCTTGACGGCGACGATGTTCTCGGTCTGGGCCAGCGCGGCGAGGGCCTCGGGTGAGAGGTTGACGACGCAGCGGCCAGGGATGTTGTAGATGATCACCGGCAGGTCGGTCGCGGCGGCGATGGCGCGGAAGTGCGCCAGCAGGCCGCGCTCGGGCGGCTTGTTGTAGTAGGGGACGACGGCCAGGATGGCGTCCACGCCGCAGGCCTCGGCCGCGCGCGTGAGCTCCACGCTGTGACGGGTGTCGTTGGAGCCCGATCCCGCGACGACGGTGGAGCGGTCGCCGACCGCCGAGACGACGGTGCGGAACATCGCCAGCTTCTCGTCGTCGGACAGGGTCGGCGACTCGCCGGTCGTGCCGGCGACCACGAGGCCGTCGGAGCCGTGGGCGAGCAGGTGGTCGGCCAGCGCCGCGAGCTTGCCGTGATCGACGGCCGCGTCGGCGTCGAAGGGCGTCACCATCGCGGTCAGGATGGTCCCAAGGCTCTCACTCACGTCGATCCCCCCTCATAGGCGGTCTGATCACATCGGTCGATCAGTCAAGCAGGTTCTCGAGGCCGACTACCGTTCCGTCGACGCCCCCGACGCGGCGCAGCGCCAGCAGCACGCCGCCCATGAACGAACGCCTGGACAGCGAGTCGTGCCGCAACGTGAGCAGTTCGTCTTCCCCGCCGAAGATGACCTCCTGGTGCGCCACCGCGCCCGGCAGGCGGACACTGTGGACGTTCACGCGGTCGTCGGCGACGAGGCCACGCGCGGTCTGGCCGGCGCCGGGCGGGGCCGCAAGAGCGGACCCCGGAGCCTCGGCCATCAGGCGCGCCGTACGCAGCGCCGTGCCGGATGGCGCGTCGATCTTGGCCTTCTCGTGCGTCTCGATGATCTCGGCGTGCTCGTAGAAGCGGGCCGCCTCGGCGGCGAAGCGCATGAGGAGCACGGCTCCCATGGCGAAATTGGGGACGATGACGAGCCCTGTGCCGGACGCCGCCGCCTTCGCCGCCAGGGCGTCGACCCGCGCGTCGTCGAGGCCCGTCGCTCCGACGACGGTGGGCACTCCGGCGTCCAGCAGCGCCGCCGCGTTCTCGAAGACCGCGGCAGGCAGGCTGAACTCCAGAGCCGCACCCGGCGTCGTGAGGGCCAGCGCGGCGTGGACGTCATGGAACCACGGCACCTCGCCCCCGTCGCCGGGCTTGGGGTCGACCAGCGCGACGAGCCGCAGGTCGTCCTGCGCCGCGATGGTGGCGGCGCTGAGCGAGCCCATCTTGCCGGCAGCCCCGGTCACCAGGACGTCGATCATGACGCCCCCTCCTTCGGCGTACACAGGCGGGACAGCGTAGACATGCCGCTTATCGCTCCTCCCGGAAGAACCCTTGCGTCACGGCCCGGAACGGCTCTGGCCGGGGTCCGATGCAGGCCGTCGACCACGTCTCCGGGTCATAGTACCGCCGCACGGCCTCGATGACAGCGTCATGGTCGACGGCGTCGATGCGCGCCAGCACCTCGTCCACGGTCAGGACCGGCTGTTCCAGCAGGACGTTCCGGCCGAGGCTCTGCATGCGCGCGCCGGGGCTCTCCATGCTCAGCACCAGCTGGCCCTTGAGGTGGTTCCTGGCGCGGTCGACCGCGTCCGTGGTCATGGCGGCCTCGAGGTCGACGAGCGTGTCGAGGATGACCGTCATGGCCTCCTCGACGGCCTCCTCGCGCGAGCCGAAGTAGACGGCCGTGAGCCCGGCGTCGGCGTACAGGGATGCGTACGAGTACACCGAATAGGCCAGCCCCCGCTTCTCGCGGACCTCCTGGAAGAGATGTGAGCTCCAGGAGCCTCCGAGGATCGTGTCGACGACGTAGACCGCATACCGGTCCGGGTCCCCGCGACGCGGACCGGGGCCGCCGAGGCACACGTGGTACTGCTCGGTGTCCTTCTGGGTGAAGCGGGCCAGGTGGCTCAACGCCGGCGCGCTCAGCTCGGCGCGCCGAACCACGGCGCCGGGTTCCGGGCGGAAGTGCTCGGCTGCCAGATCGCACAAGTGATCGTGATCGACGTGACCGCTGGCCGCGACCACGACGCCAGGATTCACGTAGTGCTCGTCGTGATAGGTGCGCACGGTGTCGAGGTCGAGCGACGCCAGCGTCTCGGAGTGCCCGATGATGGGCCGCCCGAGCGGATGCTCTCCGAAGACGACCTCAGAGAGGTCGTCGTGGATGAGCTCGGGCGGCGAGTCCTCGTACATGGCGACTTCTTCGAGCACGACCTCGCGCTCCTGGTCGAGGTCGGCGAAGGTCGGCCGCGCCACCATGCCGGCGATCACCTCGAACGCGGTGTCGAGGTCATCGTCCAGCAGGCGCGCGTTGACGAGCGTGTATTCCTTGGAGGTGGACGCGTTCGGCTCGGCGCCCATGTCGTCGAAGATGTGGGCGATGTCGGCCGCCGAGAAGCGGTCCGTGCCCTTGAAGATCAGGTGCTCGATGAAGTGCGAGACGCCGCCCAGTTCGACCGGCTCAAGCCGGGAGCCGGCGGCGACCCAGAACCCGAGGGCCACCGAGCGCACGCTTTCGAGGCGCTCGGTGGCCACTCGCAGGCCGTTGTCCAGCGTTGACAGGCGGTAGGCCTCCGTGGCCCGCTCCCTGCTTCGCGTCTTCTCTTAGTCCGCCGCGCTGACACTGCGTGCCGGCGCGGCGCTCACTAGCACTCCGAGTACTCCGTGCTCGACGGGCATCAGTCCGCCTCGGGCGGCTTGAGGAGCGTCAGCCCGATGCGGTTGCGCGCCTTGTCGATCTCGACGACCTCGACGGTCACCGAATCGCCGCGCTTGACGACGTCCTCGACGTTCTTCACACGCTCGCCCTTGGGGGCCAGGCGCGAGATGTGGAGCAGGCCGTCCGTGCCCTTCTTGAGCTCGACGAAGGCGCCGAAGTCGGTGGTCTTGACGACACGTCCGGTGAAGACGTCGCCGACCTCGACCTCCTTGGTCATCGACTGGATGCGGTTCTTGACGCCCTCCGCAGCCTCCTCGTCGGGGGCGCAGATGAAGATCGTCCCGTCGTCCTGGATGTCGATGTCGGCGCTGAACTCCTCGGTCATTCCGCGGATGGTCTCGCCGCCCTTGCCGATGACGAGCCCGATCTGATCGGGGTTGATCTGGATGCTGAAGATGCGCGGCGCCCACTGGCTGAGCTCGCTGCGCGGTTCGGCGATCGTCTCGAGCATCTTGCCGAGGATGTGGAGCCGGGCCTTGCGGGCCTGCTCGAGCGCCTCGGTGAGGATCTCGAAGGTGACGCCCGTGATCTTGATGTCCATCTGAAGGGCCGTGATGCCCTTGTCGGTGCCGGCGACCTTGAAGTCCATGTCGCCCAGGTGATCCTCGACGCCGGCGATGTCCGTGAGGACCGTGTAGGCGTCGCCTTCCTTGATGAGACCCATCGCGGTACCGGCCACCGGAGCGCTGATCTTCACGCCGGCGTCCATGAGCGAGAGCGTCGAGCCGCAGACGCTGGCCATCGAGGACGAACCATTGCTCTCGAGGATCTCCGACACGATACGAATCGTGTAAGGGAAGTCGATCTCGCTCGGCAGGACCGGCAGCAGGGCGCGCTCGGCGAGGGCGCCGTGACCGATGTCGCGGCGCTTGGGGCCGCGCATGAAGCCGGTCTCCCCCACCGAGTACGGCGGGAAGTTGTAGTGGTGGATGTAGCGCTTCTTGTCTTCGATGCCGAGGCCGTCGATGCGCTGGAACTCGCCGGTGCCGCCGAGTGTGAGCAGGCTCATGGCCTGGGTCTCGCCACGCGTGAAGAGGGCGCTGCCGTGCGTGCGCGGGACGACGTTGACCTCGCTGCTGATCGGCCGGACTTCGTCGGCGGCGCGCCCGTCGGGGCGACGCTTCTCGACGGCGATGCGCCGGCGGATGATGTCCTTCTCCAGCTTGGCCACGGCGCGCTTCACCTGCACCACCCGGTCGGGGTCGGTGTCGTCGGTGATGAGCTGCGCGTACGCCGCGTCCTTGACCTCCCCGGTCGCGTCCATGCGCTCCTTCTTGCCGGGCACCTGGGTCGCGGCGTCGAAGGCGGCGCCGAAGCCGCTGCGGACCTCGGCGAGCACGCCCTCGTCGATCGTCCACGCGGGGACGTCCCACTTGGGCTTGCCGACGAGCTTCTGCAGCTCGACCTGCACGGCGACGAGCTTCTTGATCTCCTCGTGCGCAAGGCTGAGGGCCTCGACGATGACGCTCTCCGAGACCTGATCGGCGCCGGCCTCGACCATGACGATCGCGTCGGCGGTGCCGGTGACGACGAGGTCCATGTCGGACTCGTCCTGGAGCTCCTGGAGCGTCGGATTCACGACCAGCTGGCCGTCGATGCGGCCGACGTGCACGGAGCCGATGGGGCCTCCGAACGGGATGTTGCTGATGGTGAGCGCCGCGGAGGCGCCGAGCGTCGCGAGCACGTCATACGACAGCTCGAAGTCGACGGACAGCGTGGTCGCGACGACGTGGACCTCGTTCATGAAGCCCTTGGGGAACAGCGGCCTTATGGGGCGATCGATCTGACGCGCAGCCAGGATCGCCTTCTCACTGGGACGCGACTCGCGCTTGATGAAGCCGCCGGGGATCTTGCCCGCGGCGTAGTGCCGCTCTTCCACATCGACGGTCAGGGGGAAGAAGTCCTGCCCCTCGCGCACGTCTTCGCGCATGACTGCGCTCACCAGGACGACCGTGTCGCCACAGCGCACCAGCACGGCGCCGTTGGCCTGCTTGGCGAGGCGACCGGTCTCGAGGGTGATGGTCTGACCCCCGACTTCAACTTCAATCGTGTTCATTTCTTCCTTCGTCTCTCTCGACCCGGCGCCCCATTGCGCGCGGGTACTCTCTCGTCGGCGTGGTTGACACGGGGACGATGACAACGGCGCGTCTGGCGCCGAAGGGTGCTGCCTACTTGCGGAGCTCGAGCTCCTTGACGAGCGCGCGATAGCGCTCGAGGTCGCGCGCCTGCAGGTAGTTGAGCAGGCGGCGACGCTGACCGACCATCTTCAGCAGGCCGCGCCGGCTGTGATGGTCCTTCTTGTGCGTCTTGAGGTGATCGGTGAGGCTCTCGATGCGCGCCGTGAGGATCGCGATCTGTACCTCGGGGGAGCCAGTGTCGCCTTCGTGCTTGGCGTGCTTGGCGATGATGGTCTCTTTGATGTCTTTGGTGATGGCCATGGATTTCACCTCCCTTTGGGGAGCATCCGTAGACCCAGTCGCGGGTTGGCGGCCCGTGACCGAGAAGGCGGTCGAGCAAGGGTAGCACAGCGGGAGGCGGCGACAAACCGCACCGCGGGAGGCGAGGTCAGCCCTCGGCGACCGGAAGGGGCGGCGGGCCGATCGCGTCGAGCTCGGAGTCGACGAGTGACGCGGTGGCCGCGATGTCCAGGCGCATCTGCGCGACGAGCTCCCCGACACTGTCGAAGCGCCGCTCGTCGCGGATCTTGTGGAGGAAGTCGAGCCGGATCTCCTCGTCGTAGATGTCGCCCTCGAAGCCGAGGAGAAAGGCCTCGACGGTCACGTGCGCGGTGGGCGCCTCCCGGCTTTGAAAGGTCGGGTTGTGGCCGATGTTCACGGCGGCGCGATAGCAGGCGCCCGCCACGAAGACGCGGGCGGCGTACACCCCGCGACCGGGGAAGATCGTGCCCGCCTCGACGTCGACGTTGGCGGTGGGCACGCCCAGCATACGGCCGCGCTTGTCGCCGTGGACGACGACCCCGGCGGCCGACGGCGGCCGGCCGAGGATCTCGCGCACCTCCTCGAGCTCCCCGTCGTGCAGCAGCCGGCGGATGCGGGTCGAACTGATCGCGGAGCCGTGCTCAGTGACGAGCTCGCAGATGGCGACGTCGAAGCCGTGTGCGGCGCCGCAGGCGCGCAGCTGGGCAGCGTCGCCGGCGCCGCCGGCGCCGAAATTGAAGTTCTCACCGACGACGACGACCCGCGCCTGGAGACCCTGCGCCAGCAGGTCGGCGCAGAAGGCGGCAGGAGTGAGCGCGGCGAGGTGCTCGTCGAACGGCAGGAGGATCAGCTCGTCTGGTTGCAGCTCGCCGATCAGCCGGACCTTCTCCTCTGTGGAGGTCAGAAGCCGCGGCACCCGTGAAGGGTCGATGATGGAGAGCGGGTGCCGGTCGAACGTGACCACGGCGCTGGTGAGGCCGCGCTCGGACGCCAGGCTGATGGCGCGACGGATCACCGCGCGGTGGCCGGCGTGCACGCCGTCGAACGTACCGAGCGCCAGAGCTCGGGGACGCCGCTCGACCAGCGCGATATCGGTGATGACCTCCATCAGAGCTTGACGACCAGCTTGAGGGAGTTGCCCTCCTCGGCGGGTCCGTAGATGGCGATGAGCTCGCCGCGGAAGGTGAGACGCACGGGCTCTTGCGGTCCGCCGGGCAGCCGCGCCCCGTTGCGGACCGCGGCGACCTGCGCCGCCGAGAGTTCGATGCCGGGCATGAACTCCAGCGCCGCTGCCGGCGGGATGAGTCCGGGGATGTGCTCGTTGCCGAGCTCGCGAGCCTCGGCGGCCTCCTCGAAGGCGGCGAGCGTCTGTGCCTCGGCGAGCCGGAGGTCGCCGACGGCGGTGCGCGAGAGCTGATCGAGGTGCGCTCCTGCGCCCACCGCCTCGCCGATGTCGATGGCCAGCTGCCGCACATAGGTGCCCTTGGAGCACGCAATGCGGCAGCGCATGGTCTGTGCGGCCTCGTCGAACTCGAGCACGTCGATCGCCTCGATCTCCACTTCCTTGACGGGCGTCTCGACGATCTCTCCCCTGTGCGCCTTCTTGTAGAGCCGCTCGCCGTCCACCTTGACGGCGGACGTCATGGGCACGCTCTGCATGATGCAGCCGAGGAACCCGGGGATCACTTCGTCCACGGCCTCCCTGGTCGTCGCGAGGCCTGTCTCCTCGAGCTCTCCGGTGAGGTCGCCCGAGTCCGAGCGCACGCCGAAGCGGACGGTGCACTCGTACTCCTTGGGCAGGTCGACGAAGAACCGGGCAAGCTTGGTGGCCCTGCCCACAAGCACGACCAGCAATCCCGTCGCGAACGGGTCGAGCGTGCCCGCGTGACCCACCTTCTTCACGTCGGGACGCAACTGCCGCCGCACCCGCGCGACGACGTCGTGCGACGTGAAGCCCTCGGGCTTGTCGATCAGCAGGATGCCGTCAAGAGGAGCCTTTCGAGTTCGGAACTGAGCCACGCGATCACCTCCTGGGGGCCGTCGTCGCTCGAGAACCCGGCGGCGAGGCGGTGGCCTCCGCCGCCCCGACGGGCGGCGAGCGCGCTGACGTCGATCGATTCCGAACGCAGGCTGACGCGCACACGAGCGCCGGCGTCCTGCTCCTTGACGACCGCGGCTACATCGACGCCGTCCACGCCGCGCAGGCTGTCGGCGATGCCCTCCGTCTCCTCGGGGCCGGCGCCTGTGGCGGCGAAGTCCGCCTTCTCCAGAGCGGTGACGAGCGCGCGACCGCCGGCGACGGCGACGGCGCGGTCGACGGCTCGCGCCCACAGGCGCAGCGCGGCGAGGGAGCGCTGCTCGTAGAGGAGAGCGTACAGGCCGGTCACGTCGACGCCGAGCTCGACCAGCCACGCGGCGCACCGGAACGTCGCCGCCGACGTGGAGTCGTGGTGGAAGTGGCCGGTGTCGAACGAGACGCCCGCGTAGAGGGCCGCTGCCGCCGCCGGTGACGGCGTCAGCCCGAGTGCGAGGGCGATCTCGCACACGAGCTCGCAGGTGCTGCTGGCGTCACCGCGCACGAAAGCGAGGTCGCCGTAGCGCGGGTTGTCGTGGTGGTGGTCGATATTGACGGCGACGGCGCCCCACGAGCCCGCCGGCAGGGCGAGCCTCTGGGGATTCCCGGAATCGAGCGCGTACAACGCCGCGTCGCCGGGAGGAGCGCCGCGGCGCACGCGTTCGTCGGGCAGCAGCTCGTCGCCGAGCGGCAAGAGTTCTCCGTCGGCGACGTACAGCGCGGCGTCGACGCCGAGCTGAGCGAAGAGGTCGAGCATGCCGGCGGCGGCGCCGAGGGCGTCGGTGTCGGGCTTCTCGTGAACGGCGAGGGCGACGCGGCGCTCGGAGCGCATGCGCCGGCAGACCGCGTCGAGATCGGCGGCGAGCGCCTTCATTCCCGTTCCCCGCCGCCCTCGACCCGTGCGTCGTCGCCGTCGAGATCGGCCGGCGGGGTGCCGCCGTCCGTCCGGGACGTATCGTCTGCGTCGTCGGCGCCGCCGACGACGATCTCCGGCGCCTCCTTGCCGAGCACCTCTTCTTCGCGCTTGAGGGCGCGCTCGAGGCGCAGCGCGTTGTCGAGCGTGTCGTCGTAGAAGAACTGCAGCTGGGGCGTGCGTCTCATGTGCAGCGAGGCGTTGATCCTGGCCTGCAGGAAGCCGCGCGACTTCTCCAGGGCCTTCATGGTCAAGTCGCGCTCGGTCTTGCCTCCCAGCACGCTGACGTACACCTTGGCGTGCTGCAGGTCTCGGGACGTCTCGACCCCCGTGACGGTGACGAATCCGATGCGCGGGTCCTTGAGACCCTCCGCCGTGATGACCGAGGAGAGGATCTCCTTGATGCTCGCGTTGATTCTCAGTAGTCGAAGTCCCATACCGTGTCCACCGTGTCGGCCGTCTTGAGCAGTACGCGCGCCACCTCGTAGTCCTGCGCGTGGAGGTAGCGGTCGATGTCGTCGAGGCGCTCGCGGGTCTGCTGCAGCGACGACGTGGCCAGCACCACGAGCACGCGCGCACGCTGCCACGCATCCTGCAGTCCTACCTCGCTGAACGAGGCGCGAAACCGGGTCTGCATCACGTCACGCAGCGAGGCGAGCGGCGCGCGCTTCTCCTTCAGCGTCCGGCTGAAGGGGAAGTGCAACTCCGCGAGAAGGACGCCGATACAGGCGTCAGGCCTCACGGGCGACTTCTCTGGTCTCGTACGCCTCCAGCACGTCCCCTTCTTTGAGGTCGTTGAAGCCGTCGAGCAGGATGCCGCATTCAAAGCCTTCCAGGACCTCGCGCGCGTCTTCGGCGAAGCGCTTGAGCGAGGCGATCTTGCCGTCGTGCGCCACCACGTCGTTGCGCAAGACACGCAAGCCCGCATTACGGACGATCTTGCCGTGCGTGACCATGCAGCCGGCGATGGTGCCCAGCTTGGAGGCCTTGAACGTGGTGCGCACCTCCGCCTGCCCCAGAACGATCTCCTCGAGGGTCGGCTTGAGCATGCCGACCAGGGCCGCCGTGATGTCCTCGGTGACCTTGTAGATCACCCGATAGGTGCGGATGTCGACGCCCTCGGTCTCGGCGAGTGCCGTGGCCTGCGGGCTCGGCCTGACGTTGAAGCCGATGATGATGGCCGTCGAGGCGCTGGCGAGCATGACGTCGGACTCGTTCACGCCGCCCACGCCGGAGTGGATGACACGCACCTTGACCTCGGGGTGCTGGATCTTGAGCAGCGCGTCGCTGAGCGCCTCGAGGCTGCCCTGAACGTCAGCCTTGACCACGAGGTTGAGGTCGAGGACCTTGCCCGCCGCGATGCGCGCGAAGACGTCGTCGAGCGTGAGCGCGTGCTGCTTGGCCAGGGCCTCGGTCCTGAGCCGATTGGCGCGCTTCTGGCCGAGGGCGCGCGCGGCGCGCTCGTCCTTGACGACGCGGCAGAACTCTCCGGCGACCGGGAGCTCGTCGAAGCCGATGATCTCGACCGGCGTGGAGGGACCACCGCTCTTGAGCGGCTCGCCGCGGAAGTCTCGCATGGCGCGCACCCGGCCGCTGGCCTCTCCGGCCACGACCGCGTCGCCGACCTTGATGGTGCCGCGGTTCACGAGGACGGTGGCCACGACGCCACGTCCCGGGTCGACCTTGGACTCGATGATGAAGCCGCTGGCCGGCGCGTCCGGGTTGGCCTTGAGGTCGCCGACTTCGGCGACCAGCAGGAGCATGTCCAGGAAGTTGTCGAGTCCGATGCGCTTCTTGGCGCTCGCCTCGACGAAGACGTTGTCGCCGCCCCAGTCCTCAGGCACGACGCCTTGTTCGGCAAGCTGCTGCTTGATCCGCTCGATATTGGCGTCGGGCTTGTCGATCTTGTTGATCACGATGACGATCGGCACCTGGGCGGCCTTGGCGTGGTCGATGGCCTCCACGGTCTGCGGCATGACGCCATCGTCCGCCGCCACGACGATCGCGGCGATATCGGTCACTTTGGCGCCGCGCGCCCGCATGGCCGTGAACGCCGCGTGCCCGGGCGTGTCGATGAAGGTGATGAGCTGCCCGTTGTGCTTGACCTGGTAGGCGCCGATGTGCTGGGTGATGCCGCCGGCCTCGCCGGCCGCCACCTCGGTCTCGCGGATCGCGTCGAGCAAGCTCGTCTTGCCGTGGTCGACGTGGCCCATGACGGTGATCACCGACGGACGGGCCTTGAGGTCCTTGGGGTCGTCCACGGCCTCCTTCTCGAGCTCGGCCTCTTCGTCCGCCGCGTGGGTGATCTCCACCTCACGCTCGAAGTCCGTGGCCAGGACCTCGATGGCCTCGTCACTGAGCGTCTGCGTGATGGTGACCATCTCGCCGTAGCCCATGAGCGCCTTGATGATGTCGGAAGTCGTGATACCGAGGAGCTGAGAGATGTCCTTGACGCTCGACCCGGACGGCACCTTGACGAGGCCGGTCGGGACGACCGGCGCCGTCTGCTGCTCCTCGCGCTCCCGGCCGCGGCCGCGGCCGCGGCGTCGGTCGCGGCCGCCGGGGCCGCCACCCCGGCGCGAGGCGCCGGCATCGATGATGACCCTGCGCTTCTTGCCCGCTGGAGCGCCGCCGGAACGCCGGCGGACGGCGCCGCCGGACGACGCGGCATACGCCTTGTCGATCGCCGCGTCGTCGACGCTGACCTCGCCGTCGACGACCTCGATGCCCGCCTTCTTGAGGTGGGCGAGCACATCCTCGACGCTCGTCTTTCGCTGAGTCGCGATGTCCGAGACTTTACGTTTCGCCATTCACCTCACCGCCTTTCGTCAACAGCCGCCGCAGGCACACTATCGTGCAGGGCGGCGCAGCTGCACTGCACCTTTGCCGCCGCAGGCTCGCCGTCAGGCGGGCTCGCGTGGCTGGACCGCGCATCCCCGGGCTGCGCGAAGACCTCACGCACCGTGGGATCGAGCGTCACCGGGCCGCGAAAGGCGCGCGCGAACGCGCGCTTCTTCTCCGCGGCCACGAGACACGTTTCTTCGGGACACAGATACGCGCTCCTGCCGGCAGCGCCGGGTCGCGCAGGGACGACGCGTCCCCGTGCGGCAACGAGCCGAACGAGCTCGTCCTGGCCGCGCCGGCGACGACAGCCGACGCACGTCCTCTCCGGCGTCGCCACCGCGATCACTCTTCGCTCGCCTCCACGGCATCGGCCGACTCTTCAGAGACCGCGGCGGCCGGTTCCTCCGCCGCCGCTTCGGCCTTGGGAGGCTCGACGTAGTCCGCGTGGATGCTGCAGTACCGCGAGCTCGGCTCGGCCTGGTTCGGGCAACGCTTGCCGCTGCGCCCGATGGCCATGCACTGGCCGTCCACGCCTTCTTCGTCGCCGAACTCGAGGCTGTTCTCGGCCTCGGCCATCTGCTGCTGGCTCTTGATGTCGATGCGCCAGCCCGTGAGCTTGCTCGCCAGGCGGGCGTTCTGGCCTTCTTTGCCGATGGCGAGAGAGAGTTGGTCGTCCGGGACGATGATCGTCGCCGTCTTCTCTTCGTCGTCGACGATGACCTCGCGGACACGGGCCGGCGAAAGCGCCTTGGCGACGAACCGCGCCGCGTCGTCATTGTACGGAATGATGTCGATGCGCTCACCGCGCAGCTCGCTCACGACCATGCGCACGCGCGATCCGCGCGGTCCGACGCAGGCGCCCACAGGGTCGACACCGTCGGCGTTGGAGATGACGGCGATCTTGCAGCGCCCGGGTGTGGGCTTGCCGTCGCGGCCACGATAGCCGGTCTCGCGAGCGACCTGCTTGATCTCGACGAGGCCGTCGGCGATCTCCGGGACCTCGAGCTCGAACAGCTTGCGCACGAGCTCCTCGCTGCGCCGCGAGAGCTTGACCTGCGGACCCTTGGCCGACTCTTCGACACGCATGATCACGGCTTTGATGCGAGCGCCGTGCTCGTAGTGCTCTGTCTCGATCTGCTCGCCGCGCGGCAACTCGGCCTCGACCCTGCCCAGCTCGACCAGCGTGTTGTGGCGGGGATCGCTCTGCTGAACGATGCCGGTGACGAGCTCGCCGACCCGATCGATGTATTCCTCGTACATGAGGTCGCGCTCGGCCTCGCGGATGCGCTGCAGGATGACCTGCTTGGCGGTCATCGCGGCGATGCGGCCGAAGTCGTCCGGCGTGACCTCGATGCGCTCGACCTCGCTCATGTCCACGCCACTGAGGTCGAGTCCCACCTCTTCCCCGGTCTCTTCGTCGTGGATCTTGAGCGCCTCGGTGTCGATGTGCTCCGGGAAGATGAGCTGGAAGACCCGCATGTCGCCGGTCTCCGTGTCGATCTCGACCGCGGCGTACTCGGCCGCGTCAGGCGACTTCTTGTAGGCGGACAGCAGCGCGTCCTCGAGAGCCTCGACAAGAGCCTCGAAGGCAATGCCTTTCTCGCTCTCGATCTGGCGCAGAGCCTCGATGATCTCTCTACTCACGATGGCCTCCGTCGGTTTCATAGTTGTAGACCACGTGGGCTTTCCCGAGGGCGGCCAGCGGCAGCGTGGCGCTGCCCCCGCCCTCCAGGGTGAGGGTGATGGAGTCGTCGCCGGCCGTCGCGAGGACGCCGCGAAAGTTGCGGCGACCGTCGACGGGCTCGGTCATGGTGACCGCGACGTCGCGACCCACCTGGGCGGCGAAGTGCGCCGGCTTGCGCAGCCGCCGGTCCAGGCCTGGCGAGGAGACCTCGAGCGAGTACTGCTCGCGGACATCCTCCAGCGCCTGGCTGACCGCCGTGCACAGCTCGAGGTCGACGCCGCTCGGCCGGTCGATGAACAGCGTGAGCGCCCCAGCCGACCCGCCGCGCAGGTCGACGTCGACGAGTTCGACGTCCGGGAAGCGCTCGGCGAGCGTGGCTTCGATGACGGTCTCCAGTTGCTCTCTCTTCTCCCTCATTACGACCCCTAACACGAGAAAAGTCGGTTGCCCACCGACTTTTGACGCAAGAGTCCGCCTCGTGGTGTGTTGTCCTGCCCGAGAAGTATAGCACTGGCTCAGCCGGCCGTTCAAGGCGGCTACGCTCAACCGCTCGGGCCTCTTGCCGATACTGGGAGGGAAACGAGAAGTCCGGAGAGAGGCAGGCCATGGGAGAGTACACGACGTTCGAGTGCCGCCAGTGCGCGTACACGGCGGACCGCATCCGCTGGGGTGTCAGCGTGTACGATCCGC
Source organism: uncultured Thermoleophilia bacterium (assembly GCA_963699725.1). Taxonomy (GTDB): domain Bacteria; phylum Actinomycetota; class Thermoleophilia; order UBA2241; family UBA2241; genus CAIXSE01. The sequence continues at coordinate 68,438 of CAVOVA010000012.1, read as the reverse complement.
GGCAGCGGTTCATGCCGGCGTACTGCGTGGAGTGCGGGACCATCGTAGAGGTCGACATGACCGGTGCGGATATCCACATCGACGAGTTCCACTGCGTCATCTGCGGTAGCGAACTCTTCTTCCTCGACAAGGCGGCCTCGTACACCTGCCCCAAGTGCAAGGCCCACGACATGCTCCTGCATCAGGGCGAGTACTGGTAACGGGAACGCGGTGCGGCAGGTCGCAGGCCGGTCAGGGCTCGATGACGACCGGGCTGCCCGCCGGAACGAAGCGGCTGACCTCGAGCACGTCCTTGTCGTGCATGCGCACGCACCCGTGACTCACCGCCTTGCCGATGAGCTCGTCCTGGTTGGTCCCGTGGATGGCCACGGGACCGCCCTGCGCCCAGTTCGGGAGCTTCGGCTGGAACGCGCTGATACCGATCGCCAGCACGCCGTAGGCGCCTCCCGGCGTCGGCGGCTTCAGCTTCTGATTGACGAAGAAGAAGCCGGTGGGCGTGCTGAGACCAGGCCTGCCCACCGCGACCGGGTACGTGTCGATGAGCTCGCCGCGCCGATAGACGCTGAGCTTGCGCTCCGAGAGATCGATGGTGATCTTCGCGGCGGTCGTGTAGAAGGCGAGCTTGCCCTCCGGGACCCAGCCCCGGCTCTCGTTGGGGCGGATGGCGAGCCAGACGCGGTACCACACGCGGCCGTCGACTTCGCGGGTCGAGTCCACGAGCACGAGGTTGGGGTAGCCGTTCTGGTTGAGCTTGCCCAGCTTGGTCTTCACCGCGGCGGACGTGCTCGGGCGCGTGTACACCGTGACCGAGCCGACAGCTTTGCCCACCGTCCAGCGTTCGTAGGCCGGCTCGATGCTGGAAGACTCCGGTTGGGGCGTCGTCGTGGGCTTCGGTACCGGTGCCAGCACCTGCGCGGCGCCCGAACCTGCGGCCCTGGCGCGAACGGCGGCGTAGCCGCCAAACGCCGCCGCCAGGAGGATGGCGAGGCCGATCGCAAGGACCAGAATGTCGCGGGTGCGCGGTTTCATCTCGTACCTAGGATAGACAAGCTCATCGGCTGTGTACAAACGGTCACGTGGCCGATTCCCCCGGGTATCGTAGACTACTCGCGAGCAAGGGCACCCAACGGAAGGAGCGCCGGTTGATCGCCGTCATCGTCCTCATCGTCATCCTGGTCGTGGTCGTGGCCGTCTTGGCCGGGATGTACAACAGCCTGGTCAAGCGGCGGAACCAGGTCGACAACTCGTGGAGCCAGATCGAGGTACAGCTCAAGCGCCGGCACGATCTCATCCCCAATCTGGTCGAGGCGGTCAAGGACTACATGTCCTACGAGCAGGAGACGCTCACCAACGTCACCAACGCTCGCGCCGCCGCCATCGACGCCGGCAGTCGCGGCCCGCAGGCGCAGGCGGAGGCGGAGAACGCGCTGACCGGTACGCTCAAATCACTCTTCGCGGTGGTGGAGAGCTACCCGGACCTCAAGGCGAACCAGAACGTGCTCAGCCTTCAGGAAGAGCTCACCTCCACGGAGAACAAGATCGCCTTCGCGCGGCAGTTCTACAACGACAGCGTCCTCACCTACAACAACAAGATCCAGATGTTCCCGTCGAACCTGATCGCCGGGATGTTCAACTTCACCGCGCGCCAGTTCTTCGAAGCTCCCGAGGGCGACCGCGCCGTGCCGACCGTCGACCTGAGGTAGGCGAGCCAGGCCGCCGGAGGCCGCATGTACGAGCAGATCCGTCGCAACCGCCGGGCCTCGTGGCTCCTGGCGGGTCTCGTCGTGGCGATGCTCGCCGTACTGGGCTTCGCCATCGGCTACGCGACACTCGGGGGCGCCCCCGGCGGGCTCGGGCTGCTCGGCGTCTTCGGTATCGTCGCGATCGCCTGGAGCATCATCGGCTACTACAGCGGAGACAAGATGGTGCTCGCCGTCAGCGGCGCTCGCCGCGTGACCCACGCCGAAGAACCGCAGCTCTTCAACGTCGTCGAGGAGATGACCATTGCCGCCGGCCTGCCGCAGGTGCCGGCGGTGTACGTGCTCGACGAGGCCTCGCCGAACGCGCTGGCCACGGGTCGTGACCCGGAGCACGCCTCCATCGCCGTGACCCGCGGGATGATGGAGCGCCTCAACCGCGAGGAGCTCCAGGGCGTCGTGGCGCACGAGATGGCGCACATCCGCAACTACGACATCCGCTTCGAGACCCTCGTCGGCATCCTCGTCGGCATGATCGCCCTCATCGCCGACTTCTTCCTGCGCTGGAGCTTCTGGGGCGGGATGGGTCGCCGGAGGGGCGGTGGGAGCTCCGGCGGCGATCAGGCGAGCGCGATCTTCGCCGTGATCGCCCTCGTGCTCGCGCTCGTGGCGCCCGCCGCGGCCTATGCGGTCCAGTTCGCCGTGTCCCGCCGCCGCGAGTACCTCGCCGACGCGTCGGCGGTCGAGCTCACGCGCAATCCCCTGGGGCTTGCGCGCGCCCTGACCAAGATCGCCGCCGATCCGAGCCCGCTGCGCCGCGCCAACAGGGCGACGGCCCACCTCTACATCGAGAACCCGCTGAAGAAGACCAAGGAAGTGACCGGCGTCTTCGACACGCACCCGCCGGTCCGCCAGCGCATCGCCGTCCTCCTCGCCATGGCGCATGCGGGGCCGGAAGCGCTGGACGAAGGCGCCGCGCCGCCGGCGGTGGGACCGCCCCCTCCCCCGGCGTGACCACGACGCGTCCGCTCGCGCCGGCGGCGACGCCCCGTCAGTCGATGCCTTCGAGCGGCCGCCGGTAGACCTCGTTCGTGGGGTGCAAGGCGCGGGCAAGCCGCAGGTGACCCCGCGCCTCCTCCCCGCGCCCCAGCCTGCGCAGGCAGCGCGCGAGGGCGTAGTGAGCGTAGTCGCTGTCGGGGACGTCGGCGACGACCGCCGCGAAGAGCTCGGCGGCGCGGTCGAGGCGTCCGGCGGCGAACTCCGCCCGCCCCAGCGTCTCCCGGATGGAGTTGCGGCCGGGCTCGAGCCGCAGGGCCATCGCCAGGTACATGGCTGCCTGGGCGGGATGTCCGTCGTCCAGGAACCCGACGCCGCGGCGGAAGAGGGTGTAGGCCTCGCTCTCGAGGCAGAACTCAGGTGCGCGCGCTTCCGGGTGGTCCACCGCGGGCCTCCCTAGAGGCCGAGCTCGGGAGCGATGTCCTGCATCGCCTCGAGCCCGAGGGCGAAGAACTCATCCAGCTCGATGGCAAGCTCGGAGCAGCGGGCGATGGACTCGCGGTCCACTCCGCGTGCGAACGCTCCCTCGCGATACCGCTTGCGCACCGACTTGACCTTGACGCCGGCGAGGTCCTTCTCCGGGCGGACCAGCGTCGCCGCGGTCACCAGCCCGCTGAGCTGGTCGGCGGCGATCAGCGCGATGTCGATGCGCTCGGACGCGACCACGCCGGTCTCGGGGTTGTGCGCGGCCACCGCGTGAGTGGCCTCTTCGGGGAGCCCGAGCGAGCGGAGGGCCTCCGCGGCCATCACGCCGTGACGTGCGGCGTCGTCCCCGGTCTCCTCGACATCCAGATCGTGGGCGAGACCGGTCAGGCCCCAGACGTCCGCGTCCTCGCCGAGCCGCGCCGCGAGCGCGCGCATGATGGCCTCCGTGGCGAGCATGTGCCGCCTCAGGTTCTCGTTGGCGACGCGCGCCTGGATCTCGGCGACGACGGTCTCGCGGTCGGCGCTCACGGCAGCCCGGCTTCGATGTGGTCGGCGATGGCGGCCGCGCAGGCCGTCTTGGTGGTGCGCGGCACGCGGACCTCGCCGGTCGGGGTGAGGATGGTGATCTCGTTCTCGTCCGAGCCGATGCCGACGCCCTCGGCGAGGATGTCGTTGAAGACGAGCAGGTCCACGCCCTTGGCCGCCTTCTTGGCGCGGGCGCGGTCGAGCCGTGGCCCGGCCTCGGCGGCGAAACCCACGCGGAACAGGCCGGGGCGGGCGGTCGCGGCCAGCACGTCGACCGTGCGCACCAGCTCCAGCGTGAGCGAGTCGCGCTCGCCGCGCTCGATCTTGCCGACCTCCTCGTCCCTCGGCCGAAAGTCGGCGACCGCCGCGGCCATCACGAGCACGTCGGCGTCGCGCACCTGCTCGCCGACCGCGACGGCCATCTCCTCGGCGCTCTCCACGCGGACGACCGCGTAGGGGGCGCCGTCCGCCGGCTGCGTCGTGATCAGCGTCACGCGGGCGCCGCGCAGGTACGCCTCGTCGGCGACGGCGCGGCCCATCTTGCCGCTGGAGCGGTTGCCGATGAAACGCACGGCGTCGATGCGCTCGCGCGTGCCGCCGGAGGTGACCACGACCTGCTTGCCGGCGAGCGGGCCGCCCGCCGACGAGGCCAGCGCCCGACGCACGGCGAGCCGGATGGCCTCCGGCGACGCCATGCGGCCGGAGCCTTCCTCTCCGCAAGCGAGCTCGCCCTCCTCCGTCGGCATGACCTCCACGCCTCGCTTCGCGAGCACGCGGAGGTTCTCTTGCGTCGCCGCGTGCTCGTTCATCGCCCAGTTCATGGTGGGGGCGACGATGACGGGGCCGCGGAAGGCGAGGTAGATCGCTGTGAGCAGGTTGTCGGCCATGCCCGCGGCCATCTTGGCGAGGGTGTTGGCCGTGGCGGGCGCGACGACCATGACGCTCGCGGTCCGGGCGGCCTCGATGTGCTGGAACCACCCGCCGCTCGACTGCCAGGCGCTCTGGTCGTCGAGGACCGGCGCTTGAGACACGGCAGCGAAGGTGAGCGGCATCACGAACCGTTGCGCGGCCTCGGTGGTGACCACGAGCGGCTGGTGGCCGTCCTTGACGAGGCCGCGTACGAGCTCGACCGCCTTGTAGATCGCGATGCCGCCGGTGACACCGACGAGCACGGTGCGGGCGGCGTGGACGATGGCGGCCTCGCTCACGGGGAGATCAGTCCGTCGCCCGCGGGGCCCTTCGGGCCGGCGTCCGCTCACTGGATCTTCGTGCTCTTCGTAGCACTACGGGCATCAGTCCGGAGAGTCGTACTCGATCTTGTTGTCGACGATCTCCTCGAAGGAGATGGTCAGCAGGTTGGTGCTGCGCGTCGTGATCAGCGGCGGCGTGAGCTCTTCCAGACCGAGCGTGTTCTCGCCCAGGCTGTGGTAGTAGTTGTTGATCTGACGAGCGCGCTTGGCGGCGATCATGACCAGCGCGTACCGGGAGCCGTCCGCGTGGGGCAGCAACTCGTCGATGCGGGGCTTGTCCACTAGTCTTCCTTCCTTCGTGCCTTGATGATGGCGGCCACCTCGTCGGCGGCGCGCCTGGCATCGTCGTTCACCACGACGTGGTCGAACTCCTCTGCGGCCGCGACTTCGGTCTCGGCGCGATCCAGACGGCGGGCGATGGCCGCCGCCGTCTCCGTGCCGCGACCCCGCAGCCTCTCGGCAAGCTCGGCCATACTCGGCGGCGCGATGAACACCGAGATCGCCTCGGGCATCGTCCGCCGTACGACCCTGGCGCCGATGAGCTCGATCTCGAGCACCACATCGTTGCCGGCCGAGAGCTGGGCCTCGACCTCACTGCGCAGCGTGCCGTACAGATTGCCACTGTACTCTACCCATTCCAGAAAGTCGCCCGCCGCGACGGCCGCGCGAAAGGCCGGCTCGTCCAGGAAGTGATACTCGCGGCCGTCCACTTCTCCGGGCCGCGGTGGCCGCGTGGTCGCGGAGACGGAGGTCACGACGTGACGCAGCTGCTTGCGGACGAGGGCGATGACGGTCCCTTTCCCGGCGCCCGAAGGCCCCGAGATGACGAAGACCGCCGAGATGGTCAGCCCCCGAAGTAGGCGAGCAGCTCGTGCCGCTGGCGCTCCGAGAGACCGCCCACGGTCTTGCTCGGGCTGATGCGGCACTGCTCCATGATGCGTGCGGACTTCACCCGCCCGCACTTGGGAGCCGCCATGAGCAGGTCGGCGACCTTGGCGGTGAGCAGGTACTCGGGCGGCGCGGCGAGGATCTCGTTGATGCTGACGAGGCCGTGTTTGAGATCGGCCTTCAGCGCGGCGCGCCGGCTGCGTACCTCATTGGCCCTGCCCAAAGCGTCCATCCGCTGATCAAGCGACCGCGCCGGAGCCGTGTTGAACTGCTTTGAAGAGGGGGACATCGCGCGAGAGTATATGTGATGCCGCGCGGCGAGTTCAACAGATATGAGCCGATGAAAAGTACGCCTAGCTGGCCTTTTGCCCGCGGATCGTGCCCGCCGAGCCTGTCAGGCGTCCAGGGCCAGGCCGCGGGCGGCGGCCACGGAGGCGAGCCCGCGGGCCTCCATCTCGTCGCGAAGCTCAGCGAGGATGCGCTGCGGCGCCTCGAACGCGGTGAAGTTGGCGGCGCCCACCGCCACGGCCGTGGCGCCGCAGGCGATGAACTCGAGCGCGTCGAGCCCCGTCATCACGCCGCCCATGCCCACGAGAGGCACGCCCGGGAACGCCTGGGCGACCTCGGCGACCATGCGCAGGGCGATGGGTTTGATCGCCGGTCCGCAGAGTCCGCCGGTGCGGTTGCCGAGGAAGGGGCGCAAGGTCTGCCGGTCGAGGACCAGCGCCTTGAACGTGTTCACGAGGGAGAGGCCGTCGGCGCCGGCGGCGAGGGCGGCGCGGCCTATCTCCGCGACGTCGCGGACGTTGGGGGTGAGCTTGGCGAGCAGAAGCCGCCCGGTGGCTTCGCGGCAGGCAGCCACCACCTTCTCGGTGGCCGAGGCGTCGGCGCCGATCTGCAGGCCGCTGGAGACGTTGGGACACGAGACGTTGAGCTCGTAGCCCTGGATGGGCGGCGCGGATCCTCGCGGCGCCACGTCCAGGTGCGCCTCGATGGCGGTGACCACCGCGGCGTACTGGGCTGGGTCGTTGCCGCCGACGCTGACGATGACCGGCTGCCGGAGCCCGGCCCACGCAGGGAGGCCCTCGATCCAGGCCTCCACGCCGGGGTTCTCGAGGCCGATGGCGTTGATCATGCCGGAAGGAGTCTCGGTGACGCGCGGCGCCGGGTTGCCCGTCCGCACGTCGGCGGTGACGGTCTTGGGGACGTAGGCGGCGTACGGAAAGTCGGCGAAGTAGTCGCCGTCGTAGCGCCGCGCGTACTCCAGCAGATCGAAGGTGCCCGAGGCATCGAGCAGCGGGTGCTCGAGTGAGATGGAGCCCAGCCGGACGGAGAGCTCTGGCCCGCCGGTCGTCACGGCGTCACCTCGTCGAGGCGGAAGACCGGCCCCTCGCTGCAGACGCGGAGCTTGCCGCGCGCCGTGTCGACCACGCAACCGTGGCAGGAGCCCGTGCCGCAGGCCATGTGCGCTTCCAGCGAAACGTACCCACGCAGTCCCTCGGCGAAGGTCCATCGCTGGACGGCGGCGATCATGGGCGCAGGTCCGCACGCGTACACGGTCGTGCCCGGCGCGACGTCGAGGGCCGCGAGCAGGTGCAGCGCGGTCCCCGCCTTCCCGACGCTGCCGTCCTCGGTGGCGACCCAGAGCCGGTCGATGCTGAACGCGCCGGCGGCGCGCGCGGCGCGGAAGTCGCGGAAGCCGAAGGCGGCGGTGACGCTGGCGCCCGCCGCCGCCAGCTCGTCGGCAAGGTACTGCAGGGGGGCGCAGCCGATGCCGCCGCCGACGAGGAGCGCGTTGCTCACGTCCTCCGTCGGAAACGCACTTCCGAGCGGGCCGGCCAGGTCGACGCTCTCCCCCACCTCGAGCCCGACGAGGCGCTCGGTGCCGGCGCCACGTGCCTCCAGCAGCAGGCTGAGGCGGTCGCCGCGCACGGAGAACAGCGAGACCGGGCGGCGAAGCAGAAACCCGCCCCCGGGCACCGTGATCATGACGAACTGCCCGGGCCGCGCCCGCCGCGCCACGCGCGGCGCGATGAGCTCGAGAACGGCGAAGGCGCCGAAGTGACGCACGGCGGAGACCCGGCAGTGGGTGCTCTCGGCCCACTGCGAGTGGTCGCCGATGGTCTGCGGTGCGGCGTCGCCCATGCCTACTCCGTTGCCGCGTGGAGGTCCTGCAGGCAGTGTACCTGCACGCGGGGCCGTTTCGCCGCCTCGATCGCGGAAACGGCCGCCGACGCACCCGCAAGCGTGGTGATGGAGGCCACGCCCTTGCGCAGGGCGGTCGTGCGGATCTCGTAGCCGTCGGCGCGGGCGCCGCGCCCGAACGGGGTGTTGATCACGAGGCCGATCTGGCCGCTCTCGATGAGATTGACCACATTGGGTTCGCCCTGGAACACCTTGTTCACCACGTTGACCGGGATGCCGAGGCTGGTGAGCGCCGTCGCGGTGCCCCTGGTCGCGTAGATCGTGAAGCCGAGCGACTGCAACCGGCTCGCGAGGATCGTCGCCGCCGACTTGTCGCTGTCGCACACGGAGAGGAACGCGTTGCCCTCCGTGGGCAACGGCATGCCGGCGGCCGCGACCGCCTTGCCGAACGCCGCCGGAAACGCCTCGGCGATGCCCATCACCTCGCCGGTGGATTTCATCTCCGGACCCAGTTGCGTGTCGGTGCCGGGGAAGCGGTTGAAGGGCAGGACCGCCTCCTTGACGCTCACGTACTCCGGCACGCGCCGCTCGAGGCCCATGCTCGCGAGGCTCTCGCCGAGGATCACACGCGTCGCGATCTGCGCCATCGGGACGCCGGTGGCCTTGCTCACGAACGGAACGGTCCTCGAGCCGCGCGGATTCACCTCGAGCACGTACAGCTGGTAGTTCTGATAGGCGAACTGGACGTTGATGAGGCCGCGCACGCCGAGCGCGAGGGCAAGCTCCCGTGTCTGCTTGCGCACGTGCTCGAGCGTGCCCTCCCCGAGCGAGATCGACGGGATGACGCAGGCGGAGTCGCCCGAATGCACGCCGGCTTCCTCGACGTGCTGCATCACGGCGCCGATGTAGACGTTCTCGCCGTCGGCGACCGCGTCCACGTCGACCTCGATGGCGTCCTCCAGGAACTTGTCGATGAGGACCGGATGCTCGGGGCTGATGCTGACGGCCGTGGCCATGTAGTGCTCGAGGTCTGTCGCGCCGTACACGATCTGCATGGCGCGACCCCCGAGGACGTACGACGGGCGCACGAGGAGAGGGTAGCCGACGCGGTCCGCCACGGCGGCCGCCTCCTCCTGCGTCGTCGCGAGACCGTACTCCGGGCACCGGATGTTGAGCCGCTCAAGGAGCGACCCGAAGCGCCCACGGTCCTCGGCGAGGTCGATCGACTCCTGGGGCGTCCCCAGGATGGGTATGCCGGCCTCGGCGAGCGCGCGGGCGATCTTGAGCGGCGTCTGGCCGCCGAACTGGACGATGACGCCGCGCGGACGCTCGTTGGCGACGATACCGGCGACGTCCTCGAACGTCAGCGGCTCGAAGTACAGACGGTCGGACACATCGTAGTCAGTGCTCACCGTCTCCGGATTGCAGTTGACCATGACCGCCTCGAAGCCCTGCTCCCGAGCCGTGAGCGCGGCGTGCACGCAGCAGTAGTCGAACTCGATCCCCTGCCCGATGCGGTTGGGCCCGGAGCCGAGGATGACGACACGCTCCTTGTCGCCCGGCGAGGCCTCGTTCTCCTCCTCGTAGGACGAGTAGAAGTACGGGGTCTCGGCCTGGAACTCGGCAGCGCAGGTATCGACGGCCTTGTAGACGGGCAGCACGTCGTGCTCGAGGCGCAACGCGCGGATCTCGCGCTCGCCGCGACCGGTGAGCTCCCCGAGACGCCGGTCGCTGAACCCGTACCGCTTCATGCGCCGGAGGAGCTCCGGCGTGAAGAGCTGCGCCTCGCGGACTTCCCGTTCGAGTTCGACGATGTCGGCGAGCTCGCTGAGGAAGAACGGCGAGATGCCGGTGAGCTCGTGCACGTCGTCCACACTGATCCTCTGGCGGAACGCGTGGAGGACGAGCTCGTAGCGTTCCGCGGTCGGGATCGCCAGGGCCTTGCGCAACTCCTGCGCAGTGCCCGGCAGATCCGTCGGCGAGTCGAGCTCGCGCGAGCGCATCGCCTTCTGGAAGGCCTCCTTGAAGGTCCGCCCGATGGCCATCGCCTCCCCCACGCTCTTCATGTGCGTGGTGAGCTCGCGGTCGGTGAGCGGGAACTTCTCGAACGCCCAGCGCGGCGTCTTGACGACCACGTAGTCCAGCGTGGGCTCGAAGCAGGCCGGCGTCTTCCGGGTGATGTCGTTGTCGATCTCGTCGAGCGTGTAGCCCACCGCGAGCCGGGCGGCGATCTTGGCGATCGGGAAGCCCGTGGCCTTGCTGGCCAGCGCCGAGCTGCGCGAGACCCGCGGGTTCATCTCGATGACGACGACCTCGCCCGTCTCTGGATTGACGGCGAACTGCACGTTGCTGCCGCCGGTGTCGACGCCGATCTTGCGGATGATCGCCTTGGCGGCGTCGCGCAGCTCCTGATACTGGGCGTCCGTGAGCGTGAGGGCCGGCGCGACGGTGACGCTGTCGCCGGTGTGCACCCCCATCGGGTCGATGTTCTCGATGGAGCAGATGATCACCACGTTGTCGGCGTGGTCGCGCATGACCTCGAGCTCGAACTCGTGCCAGCCCAGCACCGACTCCTCGAGAAGCACCTGTGTGATCGGGCTGAGCTGGAGACCCTGCTCGCAGATGCGCGTGAAGCTCTCGTCGTCATAGGCGATGCCGCCGCCGATGCCGCCCAGCGTGTACGCCGGGCGGATGACGAGCGGCAGGCCGAGCTGTTCGCGGGCCGCCTGAGCTTCGTCCATGGTCTCGGCCAGCATGCTGCGCGGCGTGCGCAGGCCGATCTCCTCCATGGCGGTGCGGAACTCGAGGCGGTCCTCGGCGCGGTGGATGGCCGTCTCGTCGGCGCCGATCATCTCGACCTCCCAGAGGTCGAGCACCCCGGCGCCCTTGAGCTCCATGGCCAGGTTGAGCGCCGTCTGCCCACCCAGCGTCGGCAGCAGGGCGTCCGGCCGCTCGACCTCGATGATGCGCGTGAGCGTCGCGAGGTCGAGTGGCTCGATGTAAGTACGCGTGGCGAACGCCGGGTCGGTCATGATCGTCGCCGGGTTGCTGTTGACGAGCACGACCTCGTAGCCCTCGTCGAGGAGGACCTTGCAGGCCTGCGTACCGGAGTAGTCGAACTCGCAGGCCTGCCCGATGACGATCGGCCCCGAGCCGATGATGAGGATCTTGTGCAGGTCGTCGCGGCGGGGCATCAGACCTGCCCTCCCCGCTTGAAGCGGTCGATCTCCTCGCGGAACCTTGCGAAGAGGTAGAGCGAGTCGTGCGGTCCGGGCGTCGACTCCGGGTGGTACTGCACCGAGAAGGCGAAACGGTCGGCCGCGGCGACGCCTTCGACCGTGCCGTCGTTGAGGTTCAAATGCGTGACCTCAGCTCCCGGCACGGCCTCCTCGCGGACGGCGAAGCCGTGGTTCTGCGTCGTGATCTCGATGATGCCGGTGCGCAGGTCCTTGACCGGGTGGTTGGCGCCCCGGTGACCGAACTTGAGCTTGAAGGTCTTCATGCCGAGCGCCTGCGCCAGGAGCTGGTGCCCCAGGCAGATGCCGAACACCGGCACCTTGCCGAGGAGACGCTCGATGGCCTTGACGGCGTACGTCACAGCCGCCGGATCACCCGGTCCGTTACTCAGAAACACGCCGTCCGGAGCGAGCTTGAGCACCTCCCGGGCGCTCGTCTGTGCCGGCACGACCGTGACGCGGAACCCGCAGCCGGCCAGATAGCCGAGCATCGAGCGCTTGATGCCGTAGTCGTACGCCACGACGTGAAGGTCGGGGACCGGGGCTCCATCGGGCCCCGGCGCCTCGTACGCCTTTTCGCAGGTGACCACCCTTGCCAGGTCGAGGCCGCCCATGACGGGCAGTCCCTGGGCGGCCTTGCGCAGGTGCTTCAGGTCCCCGGTCTCGGTACTGACCACGGCGCGCAGCGCGCCCTTCTCGCGGATGTGCCGAGTGAGGGCGCGCGTGTCGACGCCGGTGATCGCGAGCACGTGGTGCTCGGCCAGCCAGTCCAGCCAGGTGCTGCGCGAGGCGCGGTTGTAGCGGTAGTTGGTGAGCTCCCGCGCGATGATCGCCCGGGCATGCGCCTTGTCCGACTCGTCGCGCTCGACGTCCGCGCCGTAGTTCCCGTTCATCGGGAACGTGTAGGTGATCAGCTGGCCGCAGTAGGACGGGTCGCTGGCGATCTCCTGGTAGCCGGCCATGCTCGTGTTGAACACGATCTCGCCGCCCACCGAGCCCTGACCGGCGAGAGCCTCACCGGCGAAGGTGGTCCCGTCTTCGAGGACGATGACAGCGGGACTAGGCACGGTCGTCCCAGGCGACGCGCCCGGAAGCTACGGTGAGGCGCACCTTCCCCGTGAGCTCACTGCCGAGCCACGGGGAGTTCCAGGAGCGTGACTGCAGGGTCTCCGGCGCCACCGTCCAGACGGCCGCCGGGTCGATGACGCAGAGGTCCGCCGGCGCGCCGGCGGCGATCGCCGGAGCCTCGAGGCCGGCGATGCGCGCCGGTGCGGTGCTCAGGCGGGTCACCAGGGTCGCCAGGTCGAGCTCCCCGGGTTCGACCAGCCCGGCGTGAAGAACGCTGAAGGCCGTCTCGAGTCCGATGACGCCGAAGGGCGCCTCTTCGTAGGGCACATCCTTCTCCTCCGAGACGTGCGGCGCGTGATCGGTGGCCACGCAGTCCACAAGGCCGCTCTTGAGCGCCTCGACCAGCGCCCTGCGGTCGCCTTCGGAGCGGAGCGGCGGGTTCATCTTCACGTTCGGGTCGAGCGTCGCGACCACCTCGTCGTTCATGATGAGGTGGTGCGGGGTGACCTCGGCGGTCACGCGCACCCCGGCTTCCTTCGCCCGGGCGATCGCCTCCAGCGACGCGGCCGAGCTCACGTGGCACACGTGCAGGTCGGCGTCCTCATAGGCGGCGATGTCGAGCGCGCGCGAGACGTCGAGGCTCTCGCACAGCGAGGGGATGCCGGTGAGGCCCAGTCGGGCCGAGGCCGGTCCCTCGTGCATCTGGCCGCCCTTGAAGAGTGAGTCGTCCTGGGCGTGGATGGCCACGAAGCGCCCGCTGACCTTGACGTACTGCAGCGCGCGCCGCGTGATGACCGCCGTCTTCAGCGAGTGGCCGTCGTCGCTGAAGCCCACAGCCCCGGCGGCGCCGAGCTCGCCCATCTCCGTGAGCTCCTCGCCGGCGAGCCCCTTGGTGACCGCCGCGAAGAAGCCAACAGGGACGAGCGCGTCGACGGACGCCCGCTGCGCCAGACCCGTGAGGATCGTCGCAGTGTCGACCACGGGGTCGGTGTTGGCCATGCCGAAGGCGGCGACGTAGCCGCCCGCCGCGGCTGCGGCCGACGCGGTCGCGATGTCCTCTTCGTCCTCGCGCCCCGGCGTGCGGAAGTGCGCGTGAAGATCGACGAAGCCGGGCAGCACGAGCATGCCGGCGGCGTCGACGACCCGAGTGTTCTTGCCGGCCTTGAGGCTCTTGCCGACCTCCGCGACCTTGCCCTTCTTGACGAGCACATCCTGAACGGCGTCGACGCCGGACTCCGGGTCGACGACGCGGCCACCCTTGACCAGCAGCTCGGCGGCGGGGAGGTGCTTGCACCACGTCCGTTTCATCAGAGCACCTCCCCGCTCGCAGTACCGTCGCTGTAGCCGACGATGGTCCGGTACAGGATCGCCATGCGCACCGCGAGGCCGCTGAAGACCTGGTGGGCGATGAGGTTCTCGTCGTCGTCGGCGATGTCCGACGCGATCTCCACGCCGCGGTTGATGGGCCCGGGGTGCATGACCCGCTGCCCCGGCCGCAGGCGCGCCTGCGAGATGCCCCAGATCTGGCTGTACTCGCGCAGCGAAGGCAGGTAGGCGGCGCCCGGCTTGATGCGCTCACGCTGGATGCGGAGCAGATAGATGACGTCGGCGTCCTTGAGGTTGGCGAGGTCGTACTCGACCTTGACGCCCATCTCCTCGATGCCGCGCGGCATCAGCGTGGGCGGCGCGACCAGCGTCACATCCATGCCGAGCATCCGAAAGCCCATGATGTCGCTGCGGGCGACGCGGCTGTGCAGGATGTCGCCGATGATGAAGACCTTGAGACCGTCGAGGTCGCGGCCCAGGTTCTGACGCATGCTGAAGAGGTCGAGCAGGCACTGCGTCGGGTGCTGGTGCTTGCCGTCACCGGCGTTGATGACGCTCGCCTCCGTATTGGCCGAAAGCGTCTGGCAGGCGCCGGCCGAGGGGTGCCGCATGACGATGATGTCGGGCGAGTAGGCGCTCAGCGTGATCGCCGTGTCCTTGAGCGTCTCGCCCTTCTCGACGGCCGAGCCGCTGGCCTTGAGGGCCAGGGTGTCGGCCGAGAGGCGCTTGGCGGCGAGATCGAAGCTCGACGACGTGCGCGTGGAGGCCTCCCAGAACAGGTTGATGATGGTGCGCCCGCGCAGCGTCGGCACCTTCTTGATGTCGCGCTCGAGCACCGGCAGGAAGCTCTCGGCCGTGTCGAGCAGCAGCTCGACGTCGGCGCGCGACAGGTCCTCGATGCTGATCAGGTCCCGCTTGGGCATGGTCACGCCTCCTTCGCGCGCACGAGGACGACCTCGTCGACGCCGTCGCACTCGGCGACGCGGACGCTGATGCGTTCGCGCGGCGCCGTGGGCAGGTTCTTGCCGACGTAGTCGGGCCGGATGGGGAGCTCGCGATGGCCGCGGTCCACGAGGACGGCGAGCTGCACGGCCGCCGGCCGCCCGTAGTCGAACAGTGCGTCGACGGCGGCGCGGATGGTGCGCCCCGTGTAGAGGACGTCGTCGACGAGGACGACCCGTGCCCCGTCGATCGCGAACGGCAGGTCGGTGTCCTTGACCACCGGCTGCGGCGTGCTGGGGATGACGCCGACCGCGCCGCGCGCGGCGACGTCGTCGCGGTAGAAGGAGATGTCGAGGTTGCCGGAGGCGTACTCGCAGCCGCCCACCTCACAGAGCAGCTTGTGGATGCGCGCGCCGAGGAAAGCGCCGCGCGTGTGGATGCCCACGACGGCGAGCTTCTGCTCGCCGGGATTCTTCTCCAGGATCTCGTGCGCGATGCGCGTGATGGTCCGCGACATCTGTTCGGCCGTCAGGACGACGGTCTCACTGACTGGTCTGGGTTCAGGCATAAAAAGAGCGCCGCCGGCACCTGATGGCGTACGGCAACGCTGCACCCCCTTTCCGTCTCTCAGGACGTGGATTAAAGGTCGTGACGTACTGTAGCAGCCAGCCCGTGCCGCAGCAAGGTCGCCGAGGGCTTTGTCGTGGGGGACGACAACGGCACACGGGAGCTGCTGCCGCGAGCCCCGGGAAGGCGCCCGGGAGTCGTGTCAGCCGAGTGGCTGCGCCGGGAGGCCGAGCCGCTCGAGGAACGTCGCAAGCTCGAGCGGAAGCCGGCTTGAGCAGGTGACCTCCCGCCCGTCCTCGGGGTGCGGAAAGGAGAGCCGAGCGGCGTGCAGGAACTGTCGCGCCAGGCCCTCCGGCCGTTGCGCCGGCCCGTACTGCACGTCGCCGGCGACCGGATACCCGAGCGCCGAGAAGTGCACCCTGATCTGATGGGTCCGGCCCGTCTCCAGCGTGACGCGGGTCAGGGTGTACCCGGGCGCGCGGCCGAGGACGTCGAAGTGCGTGACGGCGGGTCGGCCGGCGACCGTATGCAGCGACATCCTCTTGCGGTCGCGGACGTGGCGCCCGATCGGGGCGTCGATGGTCCCGTCGTCCTGGGGCAGGTCGCCGGCGAGCAGCGCGAGGTAGACGCGGTGGACGTCGCGCCGCTCCATGGCGGCGACCAGGCGCCGGTACGCTTCGTCGCGGCGCGCCACGATCAGCAACCCCGAGGTGTCCTTGTCCAGCCGGTGGACGATTCCGGGGCGGAGCTCGTGACCGCCCCGGGCGCCCTCAGCCACGAGTCCCTGCGCGAGGGTGCCGTGCTCGTGACCCGGGGCCGGGTGCACGACAACGCCGGCCGGCTTGTCGACGACGAGGAGCCACTCGTCCTGGTACACGATCTCGTAGGGGACGTCCTCCGCCGCCAGCGTCGCTGCCGGCGGCGGCGGTGCCTGCCAGAGCACCTCTTCCCCGGCGCGCAGCACGTGCCGCTTGCGCGCCGGCGCCCCTCCGACGAGCACGCGGCCCTGTTCGATCAGGCGCTGGGCCGCGGCGCGGCTCAGGCCGGCGTGTACCGCGAGGGCGACGTCGAGCCGCTCGCCGGCGTCACCGGCGTCCACGCGGAAGGCGTGCGGTTCACCTGCGCGCGCCAAGGACCACCTGTGCCGCCAGGATCACGGTGCCGATCACGATCGCCGCGTCCGCCACGTTGAACGAGGGCCAGGCGTACAGCCCGATGAAGTCGACGACGGCTCCGTCGAAGCGCACGCGGTCGATGAGGTTGCCGACGGCGCCGCCAAGAATGACGCCGAGCGCGGGCCGGTACCTGGGCGTGGTCAGGACGAGCGCCACGGCCACTCCCACCGCCACGGCGGCGACGAGGACGACGACGATCGACCCGGCGCCGGCGAACCGGCTGAACGAGATGCCGGAGTTGTATATGAGATCGATGCGCAGTCCACCGACGAGCCGCACGGGAAGATCGTCCGCCGCCGCGCGCACCAGCCACTTGCTCGCCTGGTCGGCCGCGACGATGACCGTCGCCAGCACCAGGGCGAGTGCGACCCCCTGCCTACTTCTTGCCACGCGGCTTGGGAACGGCGTCCAGTTCCTTGATGTCGACGTGACCCATCGGGCACGTGGGTTCCTTGGCCTTGCCGCTTCGTCCCCCGTCGTTCAGGACGATGTTGAGGGGGTACGTCGCTTTGCAGCGCTTGCAGTAGGCGAGTCTCGCCATCGGATGCTCCTTTTGTTCGGTCAGAGGCCGAGTCTACGCCTCGCCTCGGGAAGGGTCACGCCGGCCACGCGAAGCCGCTTGCGCCGGGAGTGCCCGCCGGCGACCACCTCGACGTCGCCGCGTCGCACTCCCAGCTCCGCGGCGAGAAAGCGTACCAGTTCGTCGTTGGCGCGTCCTTCGACGGCCGGGGCGGCGAGCCGCACGCGGAGTCGTCCGTCCGCCTCGCCTGCGAGTTCGCAGCGACGCGTGCCGGGCGTCACCCAGACGGAGAGACTCAGGCCGTCCCGAGCCTGGGTCAGCGACGGGGTGTCACCACTTGAACTCGTTCTCGTTCACCCCGCTGTCCACGTCGTCGAGGAGGTCGTCGGTCTCCCCGAAGAGGATGCGCTCGCGCCGAACGGGCGTCTCGTCGGCGTCGGCCTCATCGGACGTGGTCGGGCTCTCCGGCGGAGCCTCCGACTCGTCGGCGTCGTCGGCCGCCGGCTGACCCGCGGGCTGGCTCCCGGTCACCTCAGACTCGGCCGGGGCAGCGTCCGAAGCAGGGTCGCGGCGTGGTACGCCCGCCTGCACGCCGCCGGGCCCCCTGGCGATGCCGCCGGGGCCCCGAGCGGGCGGGACCGGTGGCGCTTCCTGGGCAGGCCGCCGCAGAGGCTCGGGCTCGGACCTTTCGGCGGCGTGGACGGCCGGCGGGGCGGCGAAAGGCTTGGGCTCTGGCTCTTCGGCGGCGTGGACGGCCGGCGGGATGGCCGCAGGCCCCGGCTCTGGCTCTTCAGCGGCGTGGACGGCCGGCGGGGCGGCGGCAGGTTCCGCGGGCGGCTTCGGCGCGGACTCGCGGGCGATCGCCTCCTTGATCGCCTCGGCGTGGCGGGCGAGATCCTTGCCGGCGGGCTCCTCCGCCGACTTCTTGGCCTCGCCGAGCTGCCGCAGGTAGCCCTCGAGCATCTGGCGGAACTTGAAGCGGAAATCCTCTTCCCCGCTCTTGAGCTTGGCCATCGACTGCTCGATCGCCTGGCGCTCAGAGTACGCCTCGTTGGCCATCTGGCGAGCCTTCATCTCCGCGTCCTGCAGGATCAGCTGCGCCTGCTTGTTCGCGTTCTGCTTCTGCTCCTCGGCGCTGGCCTGGGCGTTGACGAGGGTCTTCTGGAGCGTTTCCTCGATGCGCTGGTAGCCGGCGACCTTCTCCTCCAGAGCCTCGACGCGGTCTGAGAGGTCGATGTTCTCCTTGAACAGGCGTTCGTACTCGTCGGCGACCTCGTCCAGGAATTCGTCGACCTCCACGTCGGCGTAGCCGCGCATGCCGCGCTTGAACTCCTTGTGGCGGATGTCGAGCGGTGTGAGCTTCATCCTCTCCCCTCTCGGTAGCGCGGCCCGCGCCGCGCGTCGTCTACTTCCCTCTAGTGCGACGCGCCTACGTCAGTTCCTTGGCGCGCTCGGCAGCGGCGTGCACCGCGCGCGCCACTGCGGTGGCGATCTCGTGCTCTTCGAGCGCGGCGATGGCGGCCGCGGTCATCCCGCCCGGCGTGGCCGCCGCGGCGATCACGGCGTCAGGATCGCCCTCCCGGGCGATCACCGCAGCGGCGCCGTGGACCCCTGCGATGGCGAGCCTGCGCGCGACGTCCTCGTCCAGCCCGCGCTCCACCCCTGCGCGGGCGAAGTCACGCACGAGCATCGCGAGTATGCCCGGCATGCATCCGGCTACGGCGGTCGCCGAGTCGAACTCGGTCTCGGCGACGGGCACGACCTCGCCGCAGAGGCCGAGGAGCCGCTCGATCGCCGGCTGGCTCTCCCCCAGGGTGCCGGGAACGAACAGGAACACGCCCAGCCCCAGGGCGGCGGCGACGTTGGGCATTGCGCGGCCGACCCGGGCATCGTCCTCGAGACCGTCGCGAAGCACCTTCAGAGACACCCCGGCCGCGACGGAGACCAGCGGCCGGGAGCCGAGCAGCGGAGCCACGTCGGCCAGCACCCCGGCCACGTGCTGCGGCCTCACGGCGACGAGGATGAGGTCGGCGCCCTCGATCAACGCGGACAGGGTCGGCGCGACGGCGGCCCCCGTGTCGGCCGCGGCATGCGTGGCCGCCTCGGAGGAGATGTCGAAGAACGATAGGGCCGGAGGCTCTGCAAGCCCGGGCCTGCTCCAGCCCTGCCCGAGAGCGTGGGCCATGTGGCCTGCGCCGATCAACCCGGCCCTCATGAGTGGGACTCCCTGCCGGGCGAGGCGGCCCGGTGCGGCGAGGCTGAGCCGCGCCGGTCGTCAGAACTGATTGAAGAAGCCCTTCTCAATGAGCCTCGCCCGCTCTTCAGCCGAGACCTCGACGTTGCGGGGGGTGAGCAGGAAGATCTTCTCGCCGACACGCTGCATCCCGCCGTCCATGGCGTAGGTGAGGCCGCTGCAGAAATCGATGAGCCGCTTCGCGAGTTCGGTGTCCGCGCCCTGCAGGTTGATGATCACCGGCACGTCGACCTTGAACTTGTCGGCGATCTGCTGCGCATCGTTGAAGTTCTTGGGGATGACGAGATGGACCTCCACCCGAGCGGGCCGGGCGGGCTCGATGGCGCGGACGACCTGTTGCTGCGAAGACGGCGCGCGGCGGCGGGGCTCGTCGGCGAAGATGTCGTCGTAGTCGTTGCGCCCCTTGCCGCTGTTGAGCTTGCGGACGTTGGGACGCTCCTGATACGAGCGCTCGAGCTCCTCGTGCGGCGCCAGTGTCTCGTCCTCGTCGTACTCGTCTTCGTCATCGGCGATGCCGAAGTAGACCGCCACCTTGTGCCACGAATCGCCTAGGCCCATCAGGTCCCTCCTACCCGGTCAGAAGAGCACGCTCCCGACACGCACGATAGTCGCCCCCTCTTGCGCGGCGACCTCGTAGTCGGCACTGGTACCCATCGATAGCTGGTCGAAAGTATACGTTCCGCTCCACGTTGTCGAAAGCCGTTGGGCCAATTCGCGCGTCCGCACGAAGAAGGGACGCGCCTCCTCAGCGTCGTCGAACAGCGGCGGCATGCACATCAGCCCGACGAAACGGACCTTGCCGCTGTTCGCGGCCTGGTCGAGAAACGCGTCGACCTCCGCGAGCGGCACACCGGTCTTGCTCTCCTCTCCCGCGATGTTGATCTCCAGGAGTACGTCCGTGGCGTTCGCTGCGCGTGCCTCGATCTCCTGCACGACGCTCATGCTGCCGACCGAGTGGATGAGGCTGACGAGCGGCAGCACCAGCTTCGTCTTGCGGCTCTGCAGGTGGCCGATGAAGTGGTAGTCGAAGGCGTCGCCGTAGAGCTCGTGCTTGGCGACAAGATCCTGGGCCCGGTTCTCGCCGATGAGGCGGATGCCCGCGTCGCGCAGCGCGCCGAGGTGCTCCGCCGCCACGTATTTGGTGGCCACGAGGACGCGGACGCCGGCGGGGTCACGCCCCGCCGCTGCGGCTGCCTCGGCGACGCGCGCCTCGACCTCCGCGAAGCGGACGCGCACCGTCTGCGGATCGGGCGTGAACTGTCGTACCACGATCTTCCTCCTCGGCGGCCTACTTCTGGGGCCGGCCTACGCTTCCTGCAGCCGTGCCACCGCCAGATGCCGTCCCGTGGCTCCGCGATCGCGGCGATGAGAGAAGAAGCGCGCGTCGGAGCTGGTGCACAAACCGGTCACGGTGACCCGCGCACCCGGTACGCCGGCGTTCTCCAGTTCCTGACGCGCGCAGCGCCAGAGGTCGACGGTCCCGGCGCCGGCGGAGCCCGGGAACCGGGCCTCGAACCGGCGCCGCAGCTCGTCGTCAACGCCGAAGCAGCACGGCCCGATGCTCGGACCGACCACCGCGGCGACGAGGCGGCCGCGCCGGCCGAGCTCCGCGGCCGCCTTGCCGACGATCCCGGCGATCATGCCGCGCCAGCCGGCGTGCACCGTCGCGAGAGCCGGTCCTGCGTCGCCGCGGGCGACGATGACGACGGGCACGCAGTCCGCGTAGCTGATCACCAGGCCGAGCCCCGGCGTCGCAGTGAGCAGACCGTCGTGCTCGCGGATCACCGTCGCGCTCTCCAGGGCTCCGCGACCCGCCTCGGCCTCCCCCACCCAGGCCAGCTCCGTGCCGTGGACCTGGCCGGGGACGACGAGGCGCTCCGGCGCGATGCCGGCGGCGGCGCACCAGCGCCGCCGGTTCTCGAGGACCAGAGCAGACTCGTCGTCGACGGACAGCCCGAGATTGAGGCTGTCGAAGGGCGGCTCCGAGACTCCACCCTCCCGCGCCGGGAAGGCGGCCGTGGCGCCTCCGGCGGTCCACTCCAGCCAGCGGAGGCCGTCACGCTCTCTCCACGCCATCTCCTCGACCGTCACCCGAACCTCCCGCCGGGCAGGATCTGCATCGCGAAGTCCAGAACGGCCCCGAACGTGGTCTCGTACACCGTGGGGAAGGCGAAGAGAACGACGAACAGTCCGATGAAGACGTAGTTGCCGTACCGGTCGAGCTCGGCCCAACTGGCGTACGTCGATCGCGGCAGGAACCCGCCGACGACGCGGGAACCGTCGAGCGGCGGGATGGGCAGCAGATTCAGTGTGCCGAGGATCACGTTGAGCAGGAACAACATCCAGAACATCCTGAGGAGGAAGAAGCTGTCCGAGTAGAGGTAGGTCAGCCAGATGAGTCCCGCGGCGACCAGAGCCATGGCGTAGTTGGTGAGAGGTCCCGCGAGACCGACCCACATCATCCCCCGCTGCCCGTCCTTGAAGTAGCGGGGGTCCACCGGCACCGGCTTGGCCCATCCGAGAAAGAACGAACCGCCGGAGCCGAGGAACGTGACCACCAGCATGACGGTCCCCCACAAGTCGAGGTGCCTCAGCGGGTTGAGCGTGAGCCGGCCGTGCACCTTGGCCGTCGGATCGCCGAGCCGGTAGGCGACCCAGCCGTGCGCGAGCTCGTGGAGCACGAGACTGACGAGCAGAAGCGGGGAGATCAGCAGGAACTGGACGAACAGCCCGGAGTCGGTCACTCGCTCTCCCGCATCTTGGCCGCGGCCGTGAGCTCCTGCTCGCGGTTGGTGACCACGCCGCCGATCTTGAGGTGCAGCACACTGCGCAGGACGTCGCCGAGACGCGGCCCGGAGGAGAACCCCATCTCGATCAGGTCGGCGCCGGAGATCTCGAGACGGACGTGCCGCGTGACGTCCAGATAGCGGGCGAGCCGGTCGGCGGCGCTGCCCGAGTCGTCGAGCGTCATCGCCGCGAGCACCGCCTCGACGGGCTCGGAGCGAGCGAGGTCGTACAGCGCCGCCTCACTCGGACTGTGCGCCGCCCTGCCAAGCAGTCGTCGACCGACGACCAGGGCGCGCTCGAGCACGGCGGCGTCCTCGCGGCGCACGCGCATGCGCACCGTCCAGGCGGCGATCTCCTCAGGATCGAGGTCGCGCAGCAACCAGACGAGGCGGAGCCTCCAGCGCGGCGCCTCGTCGTCGAGGGCGTGCGCGAGACGCAGCTCGTCGGAGCGGTGCACGAGCCGGCGGGAGCGCGCGTCGACGCGGAGGCGGCCGTGGATCGACGGCCAGATGCCGAGCTCCTCGACGCGCCGCAGCGAGAAGTCGACCTTCTCCTCGTCGAGGAGGCTGACGAGCTCGTCGCGCAGCCGCGCCGACGAGAGGTCCCCGACCAGGTCCATGGCGCAGCACGCGCGGGCTAGGTTGAGCGTGTGCTCGTCCATGCGCAGACCGTACCTGCTCTCGTAGCGGATCGCGCGCAAGATGCGCGTGGGGTCCTCGATGAAGCTCAGGTTGTGCAAGACGACGATCCGGCCGGCGTCAAGATCCTCCCGGCCGCCGAAGTAGTCGAAGAGGTCGCCGTACGTCTCCGGCTTGAGGGAGACCGCCATGGCATTGATCGTGAAGTCGCGACGGGCGAGATCGCTGCGGATGCCGGCGTGCTCCACCTTGGGGAGCGCACCGGGGTAGGCGTAGGACTCGGCCCGGGTCGATGCGACGTCGACGCGGAGGCGCCCGGAGTCATCTCCGGCGACGACGACCGCGGTGCCGAACTTCTGGTGCGCCCGCACGTGACCCTTGAGCCGGCCGGCCAGCTCCGTCGCGAAGGCGATCCCGTCGCCCTCGACGGCCAGGTCCACATCGAACCCTGGTTCACCCAGCAGCAGATCACGGACAGCGCCGCCGACGAGGTAGCATCCGCGGACGCCGGCGGCGACGGCCTGGACGTGACGGAGCAGCTCGTCCAGGCCGAGTTCTCCCAGCGGGCCCGCGAGGTTGACGGTCACCGGCGCCGCCGGCTCGCGCGGCGGCGCCCCGGAGACGCTGCCGCGGGAGACGACGCCGAGCAGCTTGGCCATGGGCACGCTGTCCGCGGTCTCTCCCGGCCCCTCCGCGACGACGGGCAGCCACCCGATCTCGTCCTGCGCCAGCTGCAGCGCCACGCGCTCCAACGGCGCCTGAGCCCAGACGAGTGGGACGCGCGTCGTCATGACCGCCTTGACCGGGGCGTGGCCGAGGCCGTGCGCAGACGCGCGTTCGAGGTCACCGAGAGCCACGCGTCCCAGCAGTCGGCCATCGTGAACGACGCCGACGCCGCCCAAGGCGTCCCTGCGGCACCTCAGGGCGGCCTCGTCGACCGCGGTGCCGGCGTCGACCACCGGAGGCCCCTGCTCGAGCGCGTCGAACGCGATCATGGCGGGCGCCACGGCCGCCGGCGCCGCGGCCGCGACCGCCGCGGCGACCTCGTCCAGCGGACGGTCCTTGACGACGGCAGAAGCGGCAGCTGCATGGCCTCCCCCTCCCACCGGCCGCAGCGCCTCGGCTACGTCGACGCGGCCGCCGCGGCTGCGCGCGGTGACGAAGACACGCCCCTCCATCTCGACGAGGAGGAAGTACGCGTCGCACCCGGTGAGGTCCATCACCCGGTGGGCGACGACGCTCACCCCCTCGACGTAGAGCTCCTCGCGCAGAGCCGACAGGAGGACGCAGGCCTCGGCGATGGGGAGCTCGACGGCCGTCTCCAGAGCGCCGGCGAGGGTGCGACGCTGCGCCGGGGTGAGCGCGTTGTTGAGCCACTTCTCCAGGAGCTGCGTGTCCGCGCCCGCGCGCATGCAGTAGGCGAGCGCCTCCACATCTCGCGTGGTCGTGGTCGAGAACGTGAGCGAACCCGTGTCCTCGTGGATACCGAGCGCGAACACCGTCGCTTCGAACGGCGTCACCGGGATGCCGCGCTCCGCGATGATGCGCACGAGCAGGGTCACCAACGAACCGTCCCCCGAGCTGACCAGCGCGTCAGGCTCCAGGTAGTCCGGAAGGTCGCCCGGATGCGCGTGGTGGTCGAAGGCCACGACCTGCACATCCTCGCGTCCGCACAGATCGCCGAGGTCGCCGAGCCGGTTCGCGTGCACGGTGTCGACGAGGATCAGACGGCGGACGCTCTCGTGATCGACGTCGACAGGGTCGACGACCGGGACGGCGTCGGCGTGCAGCGCCTGGAACTCGCGCACGTTGCGATTGACCGCCCCGCCGAGGCTGATCTGCGCCTCAGGATAGAGCTTGCGGGCGGCGACCATCGCCGCGAAGCCGTCGAAGTCGGTGTTGGTGTGCGTGGCGATGAGTTCGGGCGTGCGCATGCCCGCAGTATACGTGGGCGAGCCCCCGCGGGCGGTCAGGCCTTGAGCAGCCAGCCAAGCTCGTGCCCGAAGACCGACTCGACAGCGTCTTTGAGAGGCGCGTTCGCTGGGTCGAGGAGACCGGGGTCGGCGGCGAGAAGATCTGCCGCCAGCGCCCGGGCCCGCACGAGCGCCTCGCGGTCGCGCGCCAGGCGGGCGAGCTTGAGGTCGGGCACGCCCGCCTGGCGCGATCCCAGCACCTGACCCTCGCCGCGGATCTCGAGGTCGCGGTCGGCGAGCTCGAAGCCGTCGTTGGTCTCCAGCAGCGCCTCGAGGCGTGCCTGCGAGCTGCCCGTCTCGGGGCTGGAGAAGAGCATGCAGTAGGACTTCTCGCTGCCCCGGCCGACACGACCGCGCAACTGGTGGAGTTGCGCAAGGCCGAACCGCTCCGCGCCCTCGACGATCATGACCGTGGCGTTCGGCACGTCGATACCGACCTCGATCAGGCTCGTGGCGACGAGGACGTCGAGCCGTCCGGCCTTGAAGGCGCGCATGACCTCGTCCCGGGCGGCGGACTTGAGCTGGCCGTGCGCCACCGCGACGCGAGCGTCGCGGAACGGCCCGGCCTGCAGCCGCTCAGCCTCGGCGACGGCAGTCGCCGCCGAGATGGACTCGGACTCGTCGATCGCCGGACACACCACGTACACCTGCCGGCCCTTGGCGATCTGCTTGCGCACGAAGTCGTAGCCGATCTCGCGCTTGCCCTCCTCCACGAGGCGCGTGACCACGGGCTGGCGGCCGGACGGGACTCCGGCGATGGTGGTCACGTCGAGGTCGCCGTAGACGGTCAGGGCGAGCGTGCGCGGGATCGGCGTCGCCGTCATGTGCACCACGTGCGGCGCGCCTCCTTCACGCTCGGCGCGGTGCACCAGCGCGTCGCGCTGCTCCACGCCGAAGCGATGCTGCTCGTCGACGACCAGCAGCGCGAGGCGCGCGAAGCGCACGTCCTCCTGCAGGAGGGCGTGGGTGCCGATGGCGATGCGCGTCTCGCCGCTGGCGAGCCGCGCCAGGGCTTCGCGGCGCTCCTTTGCGGTCAGCGAAGCCGTCACCAGTTGCGTCGGGGCGAGCGCGCCCACCAGTCGCGCGGCGGTCTCCGCGTGCTGCATGGCGAGGGTCTCCGTCGGCGCTATCAGCGCGCCCTGAAGACCAGCCTCGGCGGCGCGTACCAGGCAGTAGAGAGCGACGACCGTCTTGCCGGAGCCCACGTCGCCCTGCAGGAGCCGCCGCATGGGCGCGTGCCGGCGCAGATCGGCCTCGAGCTCGTCGAGGGCCTCAAGCTGGTGGCTCGTCAGCTCGAACGGCAGCCCGTCGAGGAAGCTGCGGCTGAGATCGCCGGGCGCGGGCAGAGCCGGGGCGTGCAGGCGCTGCTGCTGCTCCGCCTTGTGCAGCAGCAGCCCCACCTGCATCAGCAGCAGCTCCTCGAGCACGAGGCGCGCCCTCGCCTGTCGGGCCTCGGCGAGCGTGCGCGGCAGGTGCACGGCCATGACCGCGTCGGCGCGGGCCGGCAGTCCCTCGCGAGCCCGAAGGCCGGTCGGAAGCGGATCCGGCAGCCGGCGCATCACCGGAGCCACGCTGTGCACGAGGCTGCGAAGGAGCTTCGCCGAGACCTGCTCGCTCGCCGGGTACACCGGCACGACGCCCTCGGTGTGGACCCCCTCGCCGTCCTCGTCATCGAGGATCTCGTGGCCTTTCACGGCGAACGACTGGCGCCCGCCCTGGGGCCTGAACGTCCCGCGCAGGCTCAGCCGCATCCCCTCGTGCAGGACCTTGACGAGGTAGCGCTGGTTGAACCACACGGCCTCCACGGCCCCGGTGTCGTCGCGCACCACGACGCGGACGATGTCGACGCGGCGCCGAGCCGTGCGCTCGGCCGTCACCCGGACTACCTCGCCGCGGACGGTCGCCTCCTCCCCCACCCTGAGGTCGCGTATGCGCTTGCGGTCGCGGAAGTCCTCGTAGCGGCGCGGGAAGTGCTCGATGAGGTCGCCCACGGACTCGAGACCGAAACCGGCGAGCCTGCGTGCGACCGCCGGCGTCACGTGCTCGAGGTCCGCGAGCGAGCGCGCGAGCGAGACCGGGTCGAAGGAGAGGCGGGTGACCGGCGGCCGTCCTTCGTACCGACCGCCGCCGAAGCGAAGCGGTAGTGGCTTCTCAGTCACTCCACGATCATCGCAAACGCGGCCGTGCCCGGGCCGATATGCGTGCCGACGACCGCTCCGCAGTGTCCCTGGAACAGGTAGTGGGCGTTGGGCCGGACCCGCTCGATCATCTCGCGGATGAGCGGCGGTTCCTCATCGTTCACCGCGTCGATGAGGACGAAGTACACCTCGTCGTCCGGCTTACTGTGCTCCTCGACGAAGCGCTGCATGGCGGCCATCGCCTTCTTGAGCCCACGGACCTTGGCGTACCCGACCAGCGTACCGTCGGCGGTGGCGATCAGCGGCTTGATGTCGAGGACGCCGCCGACGAGCGAGGCCGCCCTGCCGATGCGGCCGCCGCGACGCAGGTACTCCAGGGTCGCGGCGTGGACCAGCAGGTTCGAGTCGTCCGTGAAGTGCTGCAGGTACGCCTGCGCGTCCTGCAGCGTGCAGCCGGGCTCGAGACGCGCACGCAGACGCTCCACGCAGAGCGAGAGCGCAGTCGAGACCGTGCGCATGTCGTACACGTGGACGTTCTCGAACTGCTCGGCCGCCTGTTCCGCGGCACGCACCGTACCGCTCATCTCTCCCGAGAGGTGCAGCGAGAAGACATGCTCGTACTTCTTCTTCGCCGCCTCGTAGGCGGCGGCGAACTCCCCGGCCGTCGGCTGTGAGGTCGTGGGCAGGATGTCGGACGACTCCAGCTTGACGAAGAACTCCTTGTACGTCATGTCGACGCCGTCGCGGAACATCTGATCGCCGAAGTGCACCTTCAGCGGGACCATGGAGAGTCCGGGGCGATCGAAGAAGCCTTCCGGCGGATCGCAGGTGGAATCGCAGACGATGGCGGTGTTCTCGAGGGTGAGCAACTCGGTCATTCGGCGCTCGCAAGGATCGGGTAGAGCGGCTGGCCGCCCTCGTGAAAGCTGACTTCGGTGTCCGGCGCGACGCGCCCGGCGAGCTCCTGGAGCTGCTCGCTCGTCACCCCGGACCCGTTGAGTGCCGTGAGCACGGTCACGTAGTCCGCACCCTCACGGACGAATTCCTGAAGCATGCCGGTGAATGCCTCCTCCAGCGCGTCGGACGCGGCCACGAGCCGCCCGTCGACGATCGCCATGGCCTGACCCTTCGTGACCTCCAGCCCGTCCAGCTCCGAGTCGCGCACAGCGTGGGTGACCTCAGCGTAGCGTACATCGACGATGGCGTCCTGCATGATGCGCGCGTTGTCCACCGCGTCCTGCTCGGGGTTGAACGCGATCATGGCCGCGAGCCCGCTGGGAATGGAGCGCGAGGGTACCACCGCGATATGCAGCGAGCTCATGCCCGCTGCCTGCTCGGCGGTGAGGATGACGTTGCCGTTGTTGGGCAGGATGACGACCTCGTCGCTGCCGAGGGCCTCGACAGCCGAGAGCAACTGGGCGGCGCTGGGGTTCATGGACTGGCCGCCGTCGATGATGGCGTGGCAGCCGAGCTCGCGGAAGATCTGCTGGTTGCCGGCTCCGGCGACGACGGCGACCACCACGGTGCCGCCCTCCCCGACCTCAGGGGCGGCGGAGAGCCTCTGGTCGCGGTCCTTCGTCTGGGTGTGCATGTCGTTGATCTCGACATCCCCGACGGAGCCGTGCCTGATGGCCTCGGTGAGCACGGCGCCCGGATCATTGACGTGTACGTGGATCTTGACCGTGCGCGCGTCGCCGACCACGAGGGCGCTGTCGCCGATCGGGAGCAGGAAGCTCTCCAGGGCCTCCTGGTCGATCTCCTCCCCCGTGATCAGGAGAGTCGTGCAGTACCGGTACTCGGAGAGCTCGCTCGGCTCGTGGACCGTCACCGTCCGCGCCGCATGCGCCCTGCTCCCCTCGACCGGGTGGGATAAGGTCTCCGCGGCCACCCGGGCCGCAAGACGAGCCCCTGCCACGACCTTGCCGCCGCGCATGAGGTCCTCGATAGCGTCCGTGAGCCCGCGGAACAGCACGAGCAGCCCATAGCCGCCGGCGTCGACGACGCCGGCCTTCTGGAGGGCCGGCAGCTGCGCGGTCGTGTTCTCGACCGCGATCCTGCCGGCCTCTTCGACCGCCGCCAGCAGGTGCTCGAGGCCCAGGCTGTCCGGCACGCCCTGGGCCGCCGCCGCCATCTCGCGGATGACGGTGAGCATCGTGCCTTCGACCGGGGTCTTCACGGCCCGGTAGGCAGCCGCCTGGCCTTCGGTGACGGCGCGCTTGAACACGGCCGTGTCCAGCGAGTCCGCCTGCCCCCAGACGTCGCAGATGCCGCGCACGATCTGAGACAGGATCACGCCCGAGTTGCCGCGCGCGCCCATCAGCGAGCCCTTGGTGACCGCGGCGGCGACCGAAGGGATGTCGGTCACGTCGCTCTGCTCGAGCTCCTCCAGGACGGCGCGCACGGTGAGGGCGAGGTTCGTGCCCGTGTCGCCGTCCGGCACCGGATAGACGTTGAGGTCGTTGATCAACTCGCGCTCGGCCTCGACGGCGCCGAGCGCGGACTGGATGACACCGATGGCTGCCGTGCGGACGATCAATCCTTCAGGTCCTCGACGCGAACGTTGATCTCTCCTACGCGGACACCGCCCACCCGGTCGACCTGGTAGCGCACCTGCTCCTGGACGTTGGCCGTGACCTGGGCGATGTTGACGCCGCGCTCCATGATGACGTGGAGGCCGATGTCGACCTTGCCGTCGCCGACCTCGAGCTCCACGCCCTCACTGAGCGACCCGCGGAAGACCCGGGCGAGCTTCTTGATGGGCGGCTCCTGCATGGCGACGACGCCGTAGGTCGCCCTCGCCGCCTTGCCGGCCAGCTTGGCGATCACCGGGAGCGCCACCGTGACGCCGCCGTTCAGCCCCCGGCCCGAGAACGGTATCCTGAAGTCTGACTCCGCCACGTCCGCTCCCTCAGGCCTCGTCGCCGGACAGGCCGTTCAGCTCCGCGACGACCATCTCCGGGTCGACCTGATGCAGGATCGCGCCGGCCTCGATGGTCTCGGATTGCGCGCCGATGCAGAGACAACAAGCCATGCCGTGACTCTCGAAGACGTCGCGAGCAGTTGGTTCGGCCGCCAGCGCCTCGAAGATCGACATGTCCTTGGTGAACCGCGTCATCGCGCCTCGTGGGTGTCGGGTGCGGACGGCAAGCCCGTTTGCGTTGCCCGACCGCGTGCAGCATACTAGCGCAGCCGTTCGCCAATCAAGCTGAGGGAACACCCATGTCCAAAATCTGTCTCACCTGCGGCAAAACCCCGGCCATCGGGAACAACGTGAGCCACTCGCATCGTCACACGAAGCGCCGCTTCGACCCGAATCTGCAGCGCGTCCGCATCCTCGTCGACGGTCATCCTCAGAACGCCTACGTCTGCACTCGCTGCCTCAAGACCGGTCGGGTCACCAAGGCCGTGTAGGCACGGAATCACGGGTAGTACCCGTCAGTCCCGTCAAACGGGATAGCCGTTGGCGCTAGGTCGAGCCCGACCCTCCGGCACACGATGGCCCCGCTCACAAGGCGGGGTCTTTTCGTTGCCCGTGATCGTCACCCTCCCCTCCCCATCGTCACCCTTCTCGGCGCGGGAACGGCGCTGTACGGCGCAACGGCGGCCGACCGGTCGACCTGTGCTACGCGCGTGACGGGGCGTCACGCCTGGGCAGGGCGCGCGCTGGCTCCGCCTGACGGAATGAGCAGTCGCCCTGCGGAGGCGTTCAGTGCGTGCGCGTGTAGTACACGATCTTCGCCGAGTGGATACCGTCTGCCGTCGCCTTGATCAGCGCGGCTCCGTGTGAACCCTCAGCCGCGCCGCTGGGCTTCCACGTCCACCACATCCACACCGTTTCCCGGCTGTCTGGTTCCCGTACCGCGTCGCTCCACGAGACCTCCCCCTCAACGCAGCCCCGATAGTAGTCGGCGAACTGCGCTTTGGTGAAGCGGCCGTCGAACGGGTCGTCGTAGACGAAGTCGTCGGAGCATGCGCTCAGGATCATGTCGACGTCGTCGTTCTCCCAACCCTTCTTGAACGTCTCCAGATGACTGCCCATGTGTGCCCCCCACCGTCGCGTGACATGTAGGGGGATTACCCCCCGCGGCTTCGGGCAGTCCCGTTGGGAGGCGGGCTTCGGCGAACGGATGCGCCGACTGACTGCGTTCTTCGGGGGTGTCCGAACGGCATGCGAAGACCGGCGCCGCCGATGGGTCCGGCAGCGCCGGTCAGGGAGCGTCGGCCACGGGAGAGTGACGCGGAACTTGTGCCAGGCGCTCGACGTGGCCTTGCAGTCTGCCGTGCGCTTGAGGAATGTCGCAACGCGCTACAGGCCCGATCGCCTCAAGGTGAGGCTTCTCGAGTACGCGCCGCTTGAGTTCGTGATGGGCACGCGTTCGCGGGACGTCCGCCAGTGCGGCCGGGCGTGGAGTTGGTAGCGCTGCACGCGGACGAGCATTTCGACAGGGTCTGACCGCGTCACCGAAGCCGTCTGACGTATCGCACGACGTCGGGCCGCGCCGCTCCTCGGCGCGGCCCTTTCACGTTCAGGGGCCTCTCCCCACTGCCATCGGCGAGTCCTGAACGCTGCCCGACGAGGTATCGGCGCGCGGCGACCGGCCCTGGACGGCGCCGCAAGCCGCTGCTCAGGCCTCGACGCCCGCCGTCAGGGCAGGGTCTTCCCCAGGTTCGCCATCTCGAGAGCGGTGGCGGCGGCGGACCAGCCCTTGTTTCCCGCCTTGGCGCCCGCGCGCTCGACGGCCTGCTCGATGGTGTCGGTCGTGAGCACGCCGAAGATCACGGGCACGCCGGTGTCGAGGCTCACCTTGGCGATGCCCTTGGCGGCCTCCGAAGCGATGTAGTCGAAGTGCGGCGTGCCGCCGCGGATCACGGCGCCGACGCAGATCACGGCGTCGTACCGGCCGCTCTGCGCAAGCTTCTTGGCCACCAGGGGCATCTCGAAGGCGCCCGGCACCCAGGCCGTGTCCACACCGGCATCGTCGACGTCGTGGCGCCGCAGGCAGTCCAGGGCCCCCTCGTAGAGCCGGCCGGAGATGAGTTCGTTGAAGCGCCCCACTACGAGGCCGAACTTCAATCCCTTGCCGTTGAGCTTGCCTTCGTAGGTCGTCATCTTTGGGCTCCTTTGTGACCGGTGCCCCTGCGGCGCACCGCTCTGTGGCTCTGCATCGTCGGCTGTTCGGTCATCCCTCCAGGCCCTCTTCCTGGCCGAAGAGGTCCTCGTGCTCGAGTATGTGGCCCATCTTGTCGCGCTTGGTGCGCAGGTAGCAGACGTTGTCTTCGTGCGGCGCGAACTCGATGGGCTCGCGACCGGTGATGTGCAGGCCGTAGCCCTCAAGCGCGACGATCTTCTTGGGGTTGTTGGTCATGATGCGGATCGTCGTGAGGCCCAGATCCGCCAGGATCTGTGCGCCGATGCCGTAGTCGCGCAGGTCTGCGGCGAACCCGAGTTCGACGTTGGCCTCGACGGTGTCGTAGCCCTTCTCCTGAAGCGCGTAGGCCTTCAGCTTGTTGATGAGGCCTATGCCCCTCCCTTCCTGGCGCATGTAGAGGACGATGCCAAGCCCCTCAGCTTCGATGCGGCGCAGCGCCTCACCCAACTGCTGGCCGCAGTCGCAGCGCAGCGAGCCGAACGTGTCGCCGGTCAGGCATTCGGAGTGGACGCGGACCAGCACGTCCTTCTTGCCGGCCACGTCTCCCTTGACGAGGGCGACGTGGTGACTGCCGTCCAGCACGGATTCATAGCCGATCGCCTTGAAGTCGCCGTACTTGGTCGGCATCGCGACCGTCGCCGCGCGGCGCACGAGACGCTCGTTGCGGCGCCGGTACTTGATGAGGTCGGCGACGGTGATGATCTTGAGCCCGTGCTTGCGGGCGTACGGGACCAGGTCGGGGACGCGCGCCATGGTCCCGTCGTCGTTCATGATCTCGCAGATTACGCCGGCCGGGTTGAGCCCGGCGAGGCGGGCGAGGTCGACCGCCGCTTCCGTCTGCCCGGAGCGCTCGAGCACACCACCGGGCCGGGCCATGAGCGGGAAGATATGGCCCGGCTGCACGAGGTCGTCGGGCGACGACTCCGGGTCGATGGCGACCTGGATGGTGTGCGCGCGGTCGGCCGCCGAGATACCGGTGGTGACGCCCTCGCGCGCCTCCACGGAAACGGTGAAGGCCGTCTGCAGGCGTGCTTCGTTGTGGCTCGTCATCGGCGGCAGGTCGAGCTCGGCGCAGCGCTGCGGGGTGAGCGTGAGACAGACGAGTCCGCGACCCTCCTTCGCCATGAAGTTGACGCTCTCCGCGGTAGCGAACTGGGCCGCCATTGTGAGATCGCCCTCGTTCTCGCGGTCTTCATCGTCGCACACGATGACCATCTTGCCCTCGCGCAGGTCCTCGACGGCCGCGTCGATGGTCGCGAACGGTCCGCTCGGTTCGACGGCCTCGTCGTCAGGTCTCTCGTGGTGTCGGTCCGTCGTCATCAGAACCCCGCTTCCGCTAGCTTCTCCCAGGTAAGTCCGTCGGCGGGCTTGCGCCCGGAGACGAACGCGTAGACGTATTTCGCGATCAGGTCGGCTTCCAGGTTGACGTGCGCGCCCGGCTTCAGCCGCCCGAGGGTCGTGACCGACGCAGTGTGTGGGATCAACGACACACTGATGCGGTCGCCGGCGACGGCGACCACGGTCAGGCTCACGCCGTCGACGGCGATGGACCCCTGATCCACGGTCATGCGCGCGACCGCTTCCGGCGCCTCCAACTCCACGACGAGCGCGTTGTCTTCGGGCGCGACGGCGCTGACCACGCCGACACCGTCGACGTGACCGCTCACGAGGTGGCCGCCGAGACGCGAGCGCAGCGTCATCGCCCGCTCGAGATTGAGCCGATCGCCGGGCCGGCGCTCGGAGAGTGTGGTGCGCCGCACGGTCTCCGGCATGGCGTCGGCGGTGAAGCCGTCCCGGCGGAGCGACGTGACCGTGAGGCAGACGCCGTCGGTGAGGATGCTGTCGCCCACGGCGGCGGATTCCATGACCAGTGCCGCGCCCAGGTCGAGGGCGTAGCTGGCCGCGCCGGGCCTGATGCTCCGCAGCGTACCGACCTCCTCGACGATGCCGGTGAACACCTAGCCCTCCTCGGTGGGCAGCTTGCCGCTCAGCAGCAGGTCGTCGCAGACGCGCCGCCACTCGACGTCGTGCAGGCGCCAGGCGCTGTCGACGATGTCGACGGCCGGAGCCGCGAAGAGGTCGGGAGCGCCGCGCCCGACGAAGAGCGGCGCGACGAACAGCAGCACGCGGTCGATGAGCCCCTCGGCCAGCAGTCCGCCGGCGAGCGTGGGGCCGCCCTCGCACAGGATGTCGAGGAGACCGCGCTCGGCGAGCGCCGCGAGGGCGCCGCGCAGACCGGCGGATCCGACCTCGATGAGCTCGGCGCCGCGCGCCTTCAGCAGTCGCCGCGCGGACGCGGACGCCTCGGCGGCGATGACGATGGTGGGTGTGTGGCGGGCGGTCGCGAGCAGCTTGGCCCCGGCCGGCAGCTCGCCGCCGTGGGTCACGACCACTCGCACCGGATCGCGTCCATCGGCAAGCCGGACGGTGAGTTCGGGGTCGTCGCGGCGCACGGTTCCCGCGCCGACGATGACTGCGTCCACTTGACCACGGAGTTCGTGCACCGCCCTGCGACTGTCGAGGCAGCTGATCCACCGGGCGTCTCCGCCGGCCGCCGCGACCTTGCCGTCGAGCGTCATGGCCGCCTTGTACGTCACCAGAGGGAGCCCGGTGCGCTGGAACTTCAGGAAGGCCGCGTTCTGGTCTCTCGCGCGTGCGGCCCACGCCTCTCCCGCGAGCTGGACCGCCACTCCTCCCCGACGCAGCGCCTCGAACCCCCTGCCGTCCACCTGTGGGTTCGGGTCCCGGAGCGCGACGACCGCCTGAGCGACGCCCCCGGCGATCAGCGCGTCGGCGCAGGGCGGAGTCTTGCCATGGTGAGTACAGGGCTCGAGCGTACAGAACAGCGTGGCGCCGCGGGCGCGCTCGCCTGCTTGGGCGAGCGCCATCGCCTCGGCGTGGGGCTCCCCGGGGGCGAGATGCCACCCGCGTCCGACCACCTCGCCGTCTCTGACGAGCACGGCGCCGACCAGGGGGTTGGGGTGCGTGCCGCCCCGGCCTCGCTCGGCCAGGGCGAACGCCTCTTCCATGTAGCTGTCGTCGTCCAAGAAGTACAACGCCCCGAAGCCTGCGCTCCAGGGCGGACGACGCCGAGACGTCGAACCTGCTTCTCTCATCCGGACTCTGACCGTCGGCCCAGGAATCTCACCTGGTCGGCCCCTCTCGGGGCTCGCGGGCTCTAACCGCCGGTGGGGAGTTTCACCCCGCCCTGAAGCAGTGTTGATGAACTGCGATGATTATACGACGCCCGCGGCGGCCCGCGCCACTGCGGTGAAGCGTTCTTCGATGTCCGGTCCGCCGAAGATGCTCGAGCCGGCGACGAGCCAGTTGGCGCCGGCCTGCGCCAGCGCGCCGGCGTTCCAGTCGGTCACCCCGCCGTCGACCTCGATGGCCACGTTGTCCGGCAGGTAGGCACGGGCGCGGACGATCTTGTCGGTGGACGTCTCGATGAAGCTCTGGCCGCCGAAACCCGGGTTCACGGACATGATCAAGACCAGGTCGCAGTGGTACCTCGCTTCGGCGAGCGTCTCCACCGGCGTCGCCGGATTGAGCGCCACCCCCGCCGCCGCGCCCGCCTCACGGATCTGCGAGAGCACGCGGTGAAGGTGTACGCAGGACTCCTGATGCACCGTGATGGCGTCGGCTCCGGCGGCGGCGAACTGGGCGACGAACTGCTCCGGCCGCTCGATCATCAGGTGGACGTCGAGGAGTGCTCCGGCGCCGTGGACGAGGTTCTGCAACGCCTTGAGCACGAGGGGACCAATGGTGATGTTGGGCACGAAGTGGCCATCCATGACGTCGACGTGGACGACCCGCGCGCCGGCGTTGAGGATCCGCTCGACGTCGTCGCCGAGGCGGCTGAAGTCGGCGGACAGGATTGACGGCGCCACATTGAGACTCCGCAGGATGTCTTCCACCGCTCCTCCGATCGGTCGTCGTCACGCTGCCGTGCGGCCACGCCCGTATTCTACCCCGCCGCGGCCTCGACGCGCCGCAGTCGCGCGACGAAGAAGCCCGTCGATCCGGCGTCCGGCGGCAGCGCGAGAAGAAAGCCGCCGGCCGCCGGGTGCCCGAGCCCTGGCCAGGCGGCGCCGAGATCGTCCGCGGTCCAGCCCCCGGACGCCAGGAGCGGCTCCACCACGCCGAGCGTCTCCACGCGCGTGACCGTGCACACCGCGTAGGTGAGCGCGCCGCCGGGCTTGACGGTGGCGGCGGCGCGCGCCAGCAGCCGCTTCTGGAGCTCGGCGAGACGCGGCACGTCCGGCGCCCGCCGTCTCCAGCGCAGGTCGGGACGCGAAGAGAGTGTGCCCAATCCGCTGCACGGAGCATCGAGCAGCACGGCGTCGAAGCCGCCGTTCCACTCCGCTCGCGCCTCGAGAACGTCGGCGCGGACGACGGAGACGCGCCCGGCTCCGAGACGGGCGAGGTTCGAGCTGAGCTCATCGGCGCGCGCCCCGTCCACTTCCACGGCCGTGATGGCCGACTGGGACAGCAGGGCGGCGATCTGGCTCGTTTTGGCTCCCGGCGCGGCGCAGAGGTCCAGGAACGCCGCGCCCGGTCCCGTCACGCCCCCGGCGGCCACGATGCCGGCGATCTGCGAGCCCCGCGACTGCGGTGTGACGAGGCCGTCGCGGAACGCCAGCGAAGGCTCCAGCGGCGGTCCGTCGTAGAGCAGCGCGTCGGGAAGGCCGCCGACGCCGCGCACGCCGAAACCCTCCTCGACCAGCGCCGCTTCCGCGGCCGGCAGCCCGCCGCGAAGGCGGTTCGCGCGAAGACAGCGCTCCGGCGCCGCGTTGCCGGCCTCCAACAGGCGCAGCGCCGCCTCGTCGCCGAGATCGGCGCGCACGAGTCTCACCAGCCACGGCGGGTAGGACAGCCGCACGGACCAGGCGCGGGAGTCATCCCCCTCGCCGAGCTCCGCCAGCTTGGCTCTCCCCTCCGCGGCCACCCGCCGCAGAACGGCGTTGGCGAAGCCACCGGCGCGCTTGTCGCTGCGCGCCGCAAGTGTGACCGCGTCGTCCACGGCGGCGTAGGCCGGGACGCGGTCGAGGAAGAGCAGCTGGAACGCCGCGAGGCGAAGCGCGTCGCGCACGTTCGGGTCGGCGCTTCGCAGCGGCGCTTTGGTGTAGGCGCCGAGGACCGCGTCGATCGATGCCCTGCGCTTCACGGTACCGTGGACGAGCTCGTTGGCGAGGCCGCGGTCGGCGACGCTCAGCGACGACAACTCCGGGAGAGCCGCCGCAGACTCGTCGAGGCGGGCGCCGCTCGTACGCAGTCTCCTCAGCGCGGCGAACGCCGCCGCCCGCGCGGGGCCGACGCCGGAGTGGTGCGACGCACCGTCGGCGGCGGGTGCCTTCACGGCTGCAGCAGGCCCCGGCCCGCGCCTCGCAGGAACTCGCCGGCCGGCATCCGCGTGCGGCCCTCCTGCTGAAGCTCGAGCACCTCCAGCCAGCCTTCGCCGGCGGCGATCACGAGTCGGTCCGGGCCGGTCGCCGGCACGGGCCCGTCACCGGGCCGCGCGCGCCAGATTCTCGTACGGCGGCCCGCCAGCTCGGTGACGGCGCCGATGTGCGGCGACAGCGCCCGGACCTGGTCGGCGATCGCCGAGGCGGATCGGCTCCAGTCGATCTCCTTGTCGCCGGACCCGATCTTGGCGGCATACGTGGGCTCGCCGGCCTGCGGCCGCCACTCGACCGTGCCGGCGGCCATGGCGTCGAGCGTCGCCGCGACGCCGTCGACGGCCGGGGGCGCAAGAAGCTCATAAGCGCGACCGGCGTCGGCGTCGCGCGGCACGTGCACCGCGCGTACGTCTCCGACCGGCCCCTGGTCGACGCCGGCGGTCATGCGCAGCGTGCAGACGCCCAGCTCGGTCTCTCCAGCCATGAGCGCCCGTTCCACCGGCGCCGCACCGCGCCAGCGCGGCACCAGGGACGGGTGCACCACGATCGTCTCCACGGCATCCAGGACGTTCTGCGACACGATCTGACCATAGGCACACACGACGAGCGCGTCCGGGCGCCACTCGAGCAACCGCGAGACGGACGTGTCGTCCGACAGAAGCTCCGGCTGCAGGACGGGCACGCCGAATCCGCCGGCGAGCTCCTTGATGCGCGGCGGTCGAGGAGTCCCGTGCCGGCCGCGCGGGCGGTCAGGATTGGTGACGAGCACGACGGGCGTGCGTCCCCGCTCCACGAGCCCGCCGAGAACGAGCTCGGCAAAAGGTGCGGTGCCTGCGAAGGCGAACCGCAAGCGGGTCAGAGCCCGCCCCCGACGGCTCCGGTGATGCCTCCGGCCTCGTTCTCGCGCAGCGCGCGCAGCGCGGCCGCACGCGCGCTTCGGGACGTGCGGTCGACGATGAGGACGCCGTCCAGATGGTCCTTCTCGTGCTGGATCACGCGGGCCTCGAAGCCCTCCGCGAGGAAGTCCACCGGCTCGCCGTATTCGTCGAGGCCCCGCACGCGCACACTGACGGGGCGCTCCACGGGCATCGTGACGCCGGGGACGCTCAGGCAGCCCTCGTCGTACTCGTCGGTCTCGGCCGAGAACTCGTCCAGTACGGGGTTCACGAGTACGCGCGGGTCGTCGTCGACGTCGTAGACGAGCAGGCGCTGCAGCACGCCGACCTGCGGCGCGGCCAACCCGACGCCGGGGGCGTCGTGCATGGTGCGGATCATGCGTTTGGCAAGCTTGCGGAGGCTTCGGTCGAACTGGGTGACCTCACGCGCGTGTTCGCGCAGGACCGGGTCTCCGATCACGCGGATATCCCTTCGGGCGTCCCGCTGCCGTCGAGAGAGCTCGAGTTCTTCTGCCGTCTGTGTCGTCTGTGTGATCTCAGTCATGGGTTCATGGTACCTCAAGCCGGCGTCACAGCCACTGCGGCTCGACGTCCGGTACGACCCGGACGCCGCGGGCGGCGTAGCGATCGCGGTTCGCCGCCAGCCAGGCGCGCAGCGCATCGAGGGTTTTCCCTGTTTCCGTAGTCTTAACCACCAGGCGGCAGGCATGACGACCGCGCTCGCGCCAGAGCGGCCCCGGAC
Organism: uncultured Thermoleophilia bacterium; assembly: GCA_963699725.1. Lineage (GTDB taxonomy): Bacteria > Actinomycetota > Thermoleophilia > UBA2241 > UBA2241 > CAIXSE01. The sequence continues at coordinate 29,640 of CAVOVA010000012.1, read as the reverse complement.
CGAGCACCTGAGCCGTCTCCTCGAGCCGGGCGGCGAGCCGCTCGGCGGTGAACCGCCCGGCCACCTCCACCTTCTCGCGGGACGTGCCGGAAAGGTCGAGGCCCACGAGGAATCCGGCGGGTGGGTACCCCAGCTCCCTCCGGCGCTCCAGCTCCTCCGCGTAGAACTCCTCTTCCCGGCCGGCGGCGGCGAGTGCGATCGGACGGGCCTCCGGGTCGAGGGTCTGGACGATCACGCGGCCGGTCCGGTCCCCGCGACCGCTGCGACCACCGACCTGGATCAGCAGCGCGAACGTCCGCTCCTCGGCGCGGAAGTCCGGGAAGTGCAGCGTGAGGTCGGCGTTCACGACGCCGACCAGGGTCACGTCCGGGAAATGGTGCCCCTTGGCGATCATCTGCGTACCCACGAGGACCTTGGGACCCGGGTCGGCGAAGTGGTCGAGGACTCCCTGGAGGCGAGCGTAGGAGCCGGCGACGTCGGAGTCCAGGCGGAGCAGATCCACGCCTGGAAGCAGGAGTCGAACCTCGCGTTCGAGTCGCTCCGTGCCGAAGCCGCGGCGGGCGAGGTCGGAGCTGCCGCACTCGGGGCACGCGGCCGGCGCCGGCTCGGCGTGCCCGCAGGTGCGGCAGCGCAGAGTCCGGCTGCCGAACAGCGTCAGCGTCACATCGCAGCGCGGGCACTCCCAGGCGTGGCCGCAGTGGTCACACACAAGGTACGCGGCGAAACCGCGGCGGTTCAGGAACAGGATCGCCTTCTCCCCGGCGTCGACGGTGGCGCTGAGCGCCTCGGCGAGCGGCGGCGAGAACACGCCGTGGTGCTGTCGCATGTCCACGATCTCGAGGGTCGGTGGCTGCGACCCGTCGACGCGCCGGCGGAGGTCCGCGTGCAGCGGGACGCGCGCGTAGCTCTCCACGCTCGGCGTAGCCGAGCCGAGCACGACGACGGCGCCCGTGGCGGCGGCTCTCCAGCGCGCGATCGTGCGTGCGTCGTAGGCGGGCTCGCTCTCTTGTTTGTAGGAGGTGTCGTGCTCCTCGTCGACGACGATGAGCCCGAGGTCGACGAGCGGCGCGAAGACCGCGGAGCGGGCGCCCACGACGATCCGGACCTCACCGCGCGCCACGGCGCCATACGCCACCAGCCTCTCCCCCGCGGAGAGGCCGGAGTGCAGGACGGCGACCTGCTCGCCGGCGAAGCGGCGCTTGACGCGCGCCACGGTCTGTCCCGTCAGACCGATCTCAGGGACGAGGAGGAGCACCGAGCGTCCAGCCTCCAGAGCGGCCTGCGCGGCCTGCAGATAGACCTCTGTCTTGCCGCTGCCCGTGACGCCGTGCAGCAGCACTTCGTCGCCCGGGCGGGCCTCGCACAGGATGGCGTGAAGGGCGCGACGCTGCTCGTCCAGGAGGTCCGGGACATCTGAGAGGGTCGCGCAGGCCCGCAGGCGGCCCGCCTGAGCAGCCGCGGGCCCCGAGACGTCCACCGAGGTTCCCGGCGCCGCGACGGAGGCGCCAGTGTCGTCTCCCACCTCCTTCACGACGAGCGCCTGGTCGTCCAGGAGGCGGCGAAGTCCGGCGGCGGAGAGTCCGCTGGCGGCACGCAACTCACGCTCCTCCAGCTCGCCGGCCTCGTCGACCAGGGCGAGCGCCGCGCGCTGCCGAGCCCCGAGCCGCGCCGGCGTGCCGTCGCCTCTGCGCAGCCGGCGGCCCGGCGGGGTGACGCCGACCACGTGCACGCGGTACGCGACGCGGAGCCAGCCCTTGCGCCGATACCGCTCCGCCGCCGGCGTGAGGCGGCCGCTCTTGAGCCGGAGCCCGGCCAGCTCGAAGAGCCGGCTCTCTCCCGCTTCGGCGGCCGCGTGCCCCCCCTCGGTGAGTTCGTACTGGCGGACGACCTTGAGCGCGCCCGTCGGGGGGCAGACGAGTGCCAGAGCGGCGGAGAAGGACGTGAGGTAGTGCTCCTCGACCCTGCGGGCGACGTCAAGAAGCTCCGCGGGGATCGCGGGGACGTGCAGGACGTCGCGCAGCGAGAGCACACGTCCCTGGTGCGCGGTGGAGGCCCGAAGCTCGAGGACGACACCGATGACGGTCTGCGCCCCCAGGGGCACCGCGACCAATGCGCCCGGACGAACGCCAGCGGCGAGCTCGTGCGGTACCTCGTAGTCGAACGCCTCGCCGAAGGCCCGCGTGCGGACGAGCGGGAAGACGGCGGCGTAGCTCACACAGCCACGCAGCGGGCTCATGGAGCGGGGCTCCGCAGGCTCACCGCCCAGGCCGCGCCGCCGCCTTCCCGCCGCCGCCTCAGGCCTTGAGGCCCGCGGCGGCGCGCAGTGCCTCGGCCTTGTCGGTGCGCTCCCACGTGAAGTCGTGATCGTTGCGGCCGAAGTGCCCGTAGGCGGCCGTCTTGCGGTAGATCGGCCGGCGCAGGTCGAGGTCGCGGAGGATGGCCGCCGGACGCAGGTCGAAGTGCTCCGCGATCAGCCGCTCGATGGTGGCCGGGTCGACCTTCTCGGTGCCCTCGCAGTCCACCATGACCGAGACGGGGTGCGCTACGCCGATGGCGTAGGCGACCTGGAGCTGGCAGCGGTCGGCCAGACCCGCGGCGACGACGTTCTTGGCGACGTAGCGCGCCGCGTACGCGCCGGAGCGGTCGACCTTGCTCGGGTCCTTGCCGGAGAAGGCGCCGCCGCCGTGCGGTGCGGCGCCGCCGTAGGTGTCGACGACGATCTTGCGGCCGGTGAGGCCGCAGTCGCCCATCGGCCCGCCGATGACGAACTTGCCCGTGGCGTTGATGACGGTGATGTCCTCGAGCCTGTCCACGTCGTACATGTTCTTGGGCAGGATGGGCTCCACGACGTGCTCGAGCACATCGGGATAGATGATGCTCTGGAGGTCGGCGCTCTCGGCGTGCTGCGAGGCGACGACGATCTTGACGATCTCGACCGGCTTGCCGTCCTCGTAGCGGATGGTGACCTGGGTCTTGCCGTCCGGACGCAGATACGGGAGGATCTCGGCCTTGCGCACGTCGGCGAGGCGCCGGGAGAGCTTGTGCGCCAGCAGGATCGGCATCGGCATGAGTTCCGTGGTCTCGGTGCACGCGTAGCCGAACATCATGCCCTGGTCGCCGGCGCCTTGCGTGTCGAGGACGTCGTCGTCGTTGACGTCGGTGCGGACCTCGAGCGCGGTGGTGACGCCCTGGCTGATGTCGGGTGACTGCTCGTCGATGGCCACCATGACGCCGCAGGTCTCGTAGTCGTAGCCGTAGTGGGCGCTGGTGTAGCCGACGTCCTTGACCGTCTCGCGGACGATCTTGGGGATGTCGACGTAGGTCTCGGTGGTGATCTCTCCGGCGACGAAGGCGAGTCCGGTGGTCACGAGCGTCTCGCAGGCGACGCGCCCGTAGGGGTCGTCCTTGAGGATGGCGTCGAGGATCGAGTCGGAGATCTGGTCGGCGAGCTTGTCGGGATGACCCTCGGTGACCGACTCCGAAGTGAAGAGATAGTTCCGCTTGTCCAATGCAGTCCTCCGGGGACACGCGGCGCGGGCGGGCCGCCGCGGGTTGGATGTGGTGTCGGGCGGGAGCGGGCGGGCCCGCAGCCCGGTGGAGTCTACCAGACGGCCGTGACGGCCAGCAACGCGGCCACTCCTGGGCGGAGGTCGGTGTGCGGTGCCTCTCCGTCGCTCCGCACGCTCATCCGCCCGCGGTGGTCAATGACGCTCCTTCTTGGGCGAGCGGCCCATCAGGTCGGCCACGCACTCCTGCGGCGTGCGGTTGCCCTCGAGCACCTGATAGACGTTCTCGGTGACCGGCATCTCGATGCCGAGGCGCTTCGCCAGGTCGTGCAGCGCGTATGCCGTATGGAGGCCCTCCACCACCTGGCCGACCTGCCGTTCCACCTCGGCCGGAGAGGCGCCCTGGGCCAGCAACTCGCCGGCGAGCCGGTTGCGGCTGTGGCGCGACGTGCAGGTGGCGATCAGGTCGCCGATGCCGGCGAGGCCGGTGAACGTAGCGACGTGTGCCCCCTGGATCATGCCCAGCCGGGTCATCTCGGCGATGCTGCGGGTGATCAGACTGGCGCGCGAGTTGTCGCCGAAGCCGAGGCCGTCGGACATGCCGACGGCGACGGCGATGGGGTTCTTGACCGCGCCGCAGAACTCCACACCGACGACGTCGTCGTTGGTGTACACACGGAAGGTGTCGCTGGTGATGGCCGCTTGCAGCGCGAGCGTCGTGGCCTCGTCGGCGGCGGCGATGACCGTCGCCGACGGCATATCCTTGCTGACCTCTTCGGCGTGGTTGGGGCCGGAGAGCGCCGCGGCGCCGGCTCCGGTCTCCTCCTCGATCACCTGCGTGGGCCGCTTGAGCGAGCCGATCTCGTACCCCTTCGCCAGCGAGAGCTGCAGGGCGCCGTCCGCACGTCGCGGCGCGACCCACTTGGCGACGTCGCGCACGGCCTGGGTCGGGACGGCGTACACGAGCAGCTCCGAGTCGCTCAGCTCCGCGTCGCCCATCCCGGCGAAACGGATCTCCTCAGGCAGACGCACTCCGGGCAGAAAATGCGGGTTCTCGTGCGTCGCCTGGAGTCGCGCGGCTTCGTCACTGGTGAGTGAGAGGACCTGCACACCGTGCCCGCGGCGCGCGAGCAAGCGCGAGAATGCGGTACCCCAGCTGCCCGAGCCGATGACCGTCGCTCTCATGTCGCACCTCTCCCCCGTTCGTCAGTCGCCGCGCGCCCGTTGGTCCACGGCAGCTTGATGCGGTTCTCCTCGCCTGCGAGCAATCGCTGGATGTTGGCGCGGTGCGCCCACCAGACGATGATCGCGACCAGCACCCCGGCGATCTCATACGGCAGCGGACCACCGAGGGCGATGGTGAGCACGGGCACGAGGAAGGCCGCGGTGAGGGAGGCGACGCTCACGTAGCGGGTCGTGAGCAGGAGGGCGATCCAGGCGAGAAGACAGATGACGAACACCAGCGGCACGAGCGCGAGCACGACGGCGGCGCCGGTGGCGATGCCTTTGCCGCCCCTTCCTTTGAGGAAGATCGAGTACATGTGGCCGACCACCGGGGCGGCTGCGATGAAGATCGCGAACCAGGGGTCGAAGAGCGCCGCCGCGAGCGCCGCAGGGATGTATCCCTTGAGCATGTCGCAGATCAGGACCGTGACGCCGGCCTTCTTGCCCAAGACGCGGAAGACGTTGGTCGTTCCCACGTTGCCGGAGCCGTGCTGGCGCACATCGACGTCGAAGAACAACTTGCCGACCACGAGGCCGAAGGGGATCGACCCGGCCAGGTAGGCGAGGACGAGCAGCACGACGAAACCGACCGCCTGCAGGACGATCACTTCTTGCCCTTGAAGTCGATGACCAGGGGCACGCCGTCAAGCCCGAAGCGGGCGCGCAGGCGGTTCTCGACGAAGAAGCCGAAGTCGCGCGTCATCAGCGTCCTGTCGTTGATCTCGATGGCGATGCGCGGCGGCGAGGTGCCGAACTGGGCGATGTAGTACATCTTGAGGCGCTTGCCGTGCTTCATCGGGGTGGGGCGGTCGCCGGCGAAGTCCTTGAGGGCGCGGTTGAGCTCGCGCGTCGGGATGTGCGCCGTGTAGCGCCCGTCGAGCCGCGCGACGGTCGCAAGGAGCTCCCTGACGCCCCGGTGCGATTCGGCCGAGACGGCGATCACCGGCGGCTTCTGGCGGAGCTTGCGCCGGGCGATCCCGGCGATCTCCTCGAGGTCGGGATCGGCGATATCGCACTTGTTCACGGCGATGACCGTCGCGCAGTTGCGGCGGGTCGCCTCGGTACAGATGGAGAGATCGAGCTCGCCGAAGCGCATGGTGGCGTCGACCACGATGATCGCCACGTGTGCGCGGTCCAGACTCTGCACGCTGCGCAGGTACGAGTAGTATTCGACGCCACTCACCTTGGCGGCCTTGCGCATGCCGGCCGTGTCGATGAAGCGGAAGCGGCCGGCGTCGGTCTCGACCAGGCTGTCGATCGCGTCGCGCGTCGTGCCGGCGATCTCGCTCACGATCGTACGCGTCTCGCCGGCGATGGCGTTGAAGAGCGACGACTTGCCGGCGTTGGGACGTCCGACGATGGCGACGGGCGTCTCCGTCAGCGCCGCTTCGGCCGCCTCCTCGATGCCGCCGCGGACGACGCCTGTGACCTCGACGAGCCGGTCGAGCAGCTCACCGCTGCCGAGGCCGTGGACGGCCGAGAACAGCAGCGGCTCGCCGAGGCCGAGAGTGTAGATCTCGGCGGCGACACTGGTCGCCGCGGGGTCGTCGATCTTGTTGGCGACGACGACCACCGGCACCCCGGCCCGGCGCAGCACCTCGGCGATACCGTAGTCGTCCGCCAGCAGGCCGGCACGACCGTCGAGCACGAAGAGCACGACGTCGGCTGCGGCGATCGCTTGCTCTACCTGCTCCCGGATGTGACCGGCGAACGGCGCGTCCGCGGTGGTGTCGTAGCCGCCGGTGTCCACGAACAGCAGGCGGTGACCGGTCCACTCGACCAGCACCTCCTTGCGGTCGCGCGTGACACCGGGAGTCTCGTGGACCACGGTCGTGCGCGTGCCGCTCAGGCGGTTGATCAGTGTGGACTTGCCGGCGTTCGGCGAACCGATGACGGCGATGACGGGGAGTTCTGTCATCCAGACAGTCTAGCAAATGCGTCACCGAGCGACTCGGCGACCGTGAGGCGGCCGCCGCAGGCGGCCGCCAGCTCGTCCTCGGGGACGTCGTCCAGCGTCCTGCCGAGGTCGGCCGGCAGCCAGACGCGGGGGGCCGCGAGCCACTCGCCGTCGGCGAGCGGTTCGCGGCGCAGCGCACCGAGGACGTCGACCCCGCCGAGCAGGCCGGTCACGGTGACATGAGGCCCGAAGAGGACGTTGTCAACGACGAAGGGCTGCACGGGCACACCCGCCGCCGGCTGGAGAAGAGCGGCCGCCGCGGCGACCACCGGCCGCGCCAGCGTGCCCGACAGCAGACGCACGCCGGAGACGCCCGCCGCCGGCGACGCCGCCAGACCGGCCGCCTCGGCGAGGAGGGCCGCCGAGATGCCGACGCCGTTCTCGTACTGCTCCGGTGCGTCGCCGACCGGCGCCTGGACGCCGGCCAGAAGATAGAACTCGTCGGCGGCGTGGACGAACGCGCTCCCGCGCTGCACGCGGAAGGCTGCCTGCCACTTCTCGACGACGGCGACGACCCGGGCCGCCTCCGGCGGCGTGACCCGGCGCAGGTCGCCCTCTTCAGCCAGAGAGACCGGCACCACGCCGATATCCGCAACGGCCGGGAGTGCCGCGGCGCGCTCCACGGTCTCCCTCAGCACGTCGCCGTCGTTCCAGCCGGGGCAAAGGACGATCTGCAGGTGGAGCTCGAGACCAGCCGCCGCCAGCCGCTCCAGTGTGGCTCGAGAGCCGGCCGTCGCCCGTCCCATCAGTCGCGTGCGCACTCCGTCGTCCCACGCGTGCAGCGAGACATACAACGGCGAGAGGCGCAGCTCCTCGATCCGCAGGACGTCCGCCTCGCTCAGGTTGCTCAGCGTCATGAAGTTGCCGTGCAGGAACGAGAGGCGGTAGTCGTCGTCCTTGACCGAGAGCGCCGGCCTGAGCCCGGCCGGCACTTGATCGACGAAGCAGAAACGACAGGCGTTGCGACAGGTACGCGGGTCGTCTCCGAGGCCACCATGATCGAGGGAGATGCCGTGCCACTCCCCGGGCTCGGGCGCAACCGCGAGGTCGAGCTGGTGGCCGTCACGCAGGACGGTGAGCCACAGCGTTCCGTCGGCCGCCGCATCCTCGAGGTCGAGGACGTCTCGCGGCACCGCTCCGTTCAGGACGACGATGCGGTCCCCGGCGCGGACGCCGCCGCGGGCGGCGGCGTCGCTCGCGTCGGCGACCACGACGCCGGCGCAGCCGGCGGCCGCCTCATTCACCGCAGAGGTCCAGCAGCGTGCGCACGGTCGCCTCGATCTCCTCGTCCGGCGTCGAGGCCCCGGCCGTCACCCCGATGCGCCGGACGCCCCGCAGCCAGTCCGGGCGGAGTTCGGCCGCGGACTCGATGTGGTAGGTCCGCGGCTCGATCGCCGCGCACAGCTGAGCGAGGCGCGCGGTGTTGGCGCTGTTGCGCCCGCCGACGACCACGACGACCTCGACCTCCTCGGCCAGCTCGCACGCGGCGCTCTGTCGCTTCTCGGTCGCGTCGCAGACCGTGTTGAACACCAGCAGCTCCCGCGCGACCGGGGCGAGCGCGGCCGCCAGCGCCGAGAGATTGGCGCGCGTCTGCGTGGTCTGCACGACGACGCCGACGCGGCGCCCGCGCAGGCGGTCGAGCGGCAGCCCGGCCGCGTCCTCGACCACGACCGCGTCCGTTCCGGCGAAGCCCTCGAGGCCGACCACCTCCGGATGATCTCGCTCGCCGAGGATCACGACCGCGTAGCCCGCCTCACGAAGGGCCGCCGCCTTGCGCTGCGCGACGGAGACGAACGGGCAGGTGGCGTCGACCACGTTGAGGTGACGCGAGCGGGCGTGGGCGATCACGTCGGGCGACACCCCATGGGTACGCACGATCAGCGTGCCCACCGTGGCCTCGTCGACCTCGTCCACGACGTCGACGCCGCGCTGCCTCAGGCTGCCGACCACGCTCGGATTGTGGATGATCGGTCCAAGCGTCGCGACGGGCGCGGGGGCGCTTTCGAGCGCCTCGCCCGTCAGCCGAAGCGCCCGTTCCACGCCGTAGCAGTAGCCCGCGAACCTGGCGACGACGATCTCGGCCTTGCCGGCGCGCACGTGACGCAACTCGGCGCTCCGCTCCGGCTCGTCGTCGTAGCGAGGTCCAGCCGGTCTGGAGACCGGAGGCCCTGCGTCAGAGGCGGGCATACAGGTCCGCGACGGCGTCGTGCATGCGCTGCGCGGCCTCCCGATACGCCTTGCTGTTGCGGCCGCCGATATCGCCGAGTTCGACCGGCGGCCCGACCAGCCCGCGCAGCGCGGGCAGCCCGGGCCGCGCGTCGCGCAGCATGTACTGGGTCCCGTCCATGGCGAGCGGCACCACGGGCGCGCCGCTGCGCAGCGCGATCATGCCGACGCCGGGGAGGAACTCGTGCACCGCGTCGTCTCTCTGCCGGTGCCCCTCGGGGAACATCAACAGGACCTCCCCGCGGTCGAGGACCTCGAGCGCTGTCTTCAGCGCCTCGCGATCGCCCGCGCCGCGGTCGATGGGGAAGGCCCCGAGGCTCACGATGAGCTTGCGGAAGGCAGCGTTCGCGAACAGGTCCTTCTTGGCCATGTAGCGGAGCGGGCGGTCGAAGATCATGCCTGCGATCACCGGGTCGAAGTACGCCTTGTGGTTCATGATCACCATCGCCGGTCCGCTGCGCGGCAGGTGCCCGGCGCCGGCCACGCGGCAGCGGTAGATGCCGCCGAAGAACGGCACCGCGAGCCACCGGCAGAACGTGTAGAGCCCGGTCTCGCCGTGGCCGACGAGCGGGAGTCCCCAAGGTCGTATCATCGCGCACTCCCCTCCCCCACGAGGCGCACGACGGCGTCGACCACCTCGTCGAGGGTCATCTCCGACGTGTCGATCTCCACGGCGTCCGGCGCCTTGCGCAGCGGCGCGAACTCGCGCTCGCTGTCGCGTCGGTCTCGTTCGTTGAGAGCCGCGAGGACCTCCGTGGTGTCCACGTCATCGCCGCCGGCGCGCATCTCCTCGGCCCGGCGCGCCGCCCGCACTTCGGGGCACGCCGTCAGAAACACCTTGACGCCGGCATCGGGAAAGACGTTCGTGCCGATGTCGCGACCTTCCATGACGATGTCCGTGCCGGTCCCGAGCGTCCGCTGGCGCTCGACCAGGAGCCGGCGCACACCGGGCAGCGCCGACACGACCGACGCCGCGGCGCTCATCTCCAGCGTGCGGATCGCCCCGCTCACGTCGCGGTCGCCGGCGAAGAGCCGGCCGTCGCCGTCGAAGCGCAGGTCGGCGGCCGCTGCGAGCGGCACTACCGCGGCCTCGTCATCGGTCGGCACGCCGGCCTCCGTGGCGAGCAGGCCGACGGCCCGGTACATGGCGCCGGTGTCCAGGTACAGGTAGCCGAGACGCCCCGCGACGCGCCGGGCGACGGTGCTCTTGCCCGAGCCGGTGGGTCCGTCGATGGCCACGACGGTCATTCGACCTCGGCCCGTGTACTGACCTCGTAGCCGAGCACGCCGAGCACATGAGCCGCGCGCTCGCACGCTCCGCGGCCGAGCACGTAGACGGTGAGGGTGCCGCCGAGCTCGGCGCTCATGTGGTGCAGGGCGAGGTCTTCGACATTGATGCCGGCGTCGCCGAGCGCGACCATGATCTCGCTGAACACGCCCGGCCGGTCGCTCACGGGGATGATGATGCGATAGAGGTCCTCGGCCGGCAGGCTGCCGGCGGCGAGCATACGCTCGCGCTGCTCGGCCGCGCGCGCGATGGTGTCGCCGAGCCGCGTGGCATCGTTGGCCGCGAGGGCCTCGAGGATCTCCTGCAGGCCCTCCTGGAACTGCGCCAGCGAGGCCAGCAGCGCCGCGCGATTGTCGAGGAAGATGTCCGTCCAGACGCGCCGGTTGCTCCCTGCGATACGTGTGAGGTCGCGGAAGCTGGGCCCGGCCGAGAGCAGCGCGTCACGCGCTCCCGCGTGCTGGCCGGCCTGGCTCATGAGGACGTTGGCCAGCACGTGTGGCAGGTGACTGACGACGGCCATGACGCGGTCGTGCTCCTCCGGGTCGACCGCGACCGGATGGGCGCCGATATCCCCCAGAAAGCCGTAGAGCAGGTGATAGGCGTCGGCGTCCACGTGCGCGCCAGGCGTGACGAAGTACGTGGCGCTCTGGTAGAGCGAGGCGCGCGCGTTGGCGACGCCGGCGGACTCGGAGCCGCAGAGCGGGTGCCCGCCGATACAGCGCCGCTGGTCGTCGGGCGAGAGCGACCGCATCAGCGGCCCCTTCGTGCTGCCCACGTCGCTGACGACCGCGTGCGGCGGAGCGGCCGCGAGCGCCGCCTTGACGTGCCTCGCGACGAGGCGGACCGGCGTGCACACGAAGACCAGGTCCGCGCCGGTCACCGCTTCTTCGAGACTTGCGCAGGCGTGCGTGATAGCGCCCCGCTCCAGGGCGATGTCCAGCGTGGCCTGCGTCTGGCTGAAACCGCGGACCTGCGCCGTTCCGGCGCGCTCGCGCGCGGCCATGCCGAGCGATCCTCCCATGAGGCCGACCCCGACGAGGGCGACGGTGCTGACTTGCGGCTCGGCCACGGCCTCAGGCGGTCTTGCCGGTCCAGCGGGCGAGGTCGATGACGCGTGCGGCGTACTCGCCGAAGGCAGCCGTCGGCAGCGACTGCGGCCCGTCGCAGAGGGCGTGCTCGGGATGAGGGTGCGTCTCCACCAGCACGCCGTCGGCCCCGGCGGCCACGCCGGCGAGAGAGAGCGGCAGGACGAGGTCGAGGCGGCCCGCAGAGTGGCTCGGGTCGACGACCACGGGCAGGTGGCTGGCGATCTTGATCACCGGCACCGCGCTGACGTCGAAGGTGTTCCGCGTGGCGGTCTCGAAGGTGCGGATGCCGCGCTCGCAGAGGATGACGTCGCGGTTGCCCTCCTTGAGGATGTACTCCGCCGACATGAGCAGCTCTTCGACGGTCGTCGAAGGGCCGCGCTTGAGCAACACCGGCTTGCCGGCCTTGCCGAGTTCGGCGAGGAGCAGGAAGTTCTGGGTGTTGCGCGCACCGACCTGGAGGACGTCGGCGTAGGAGCACACCACCTCGAGGTCGCGCGGGTCCATGACCTCGGTCACGACGGGCAGCCCTGTCTCGTCGCGCGCCACGGCGAGCATCGCCAGCCCTTCCTCGCCGAGGCCCTGGAAGGCATAGGGCGAGGTGCGCGGCTTGAAGGCGCCGCCGCGCATCATGTGACCGCCCGCCGCCTTGACGGCGCGTGCGGCCTCCAGCACCTGATCCTGGGTCTCGACGGAGCACGGGCCGGCGATGAGGCAGAAGTGCCCGCCGCCGATCTTGACGCCGTTCACGTCGATCACCGAGTCGCGCTGCTGGAACTCGCGGCCGACCAGCTTGTACGGGCGCAGGATGGCGACGACCCTGTCCACGCCGGACATCGCCTCGAGCGGCAGCTGCGTGGTCTCCTCGCGGTCGCCGATGACGCCGATGACGGTCACCCGATCGCCGGAGGAGATGTGGGCGCTGGCCCCGACTTCTTCGACCCGTGCGCAGACGCCGGCGATCTCTTCCTCGGTCGCCGACTCGTGCATGATGACCATCATGCTCAACTCGGCCTCCCTTCTCCGGTCTCCTGCGCGCCGACCTCGAGCGAGGCCAGCTTCTGCAGGAAGAATTCGATCTCCTCCTGTGTACCCACGCTGACGCGCGCCAAGCCGGGGCACCCGAGCGCGTTGCCGTCACGGATGATCACGCCCATGGACAGCAGGGTCTCGCAGACCTCGTCGTGAGGCTGGCGGAGCCCGTTCATGTCGACGAGCATGAAGTTCGCTTCACTCGGCACCGTGGCCCGGCCGCGAGCCGCGAGCCGCGTCGCCATGCCGTCGCGCAGCGCGGCGTTGCTCTCGCGACGAGCTGCGACCTGGTCCTGATGCTTGAGCGCCTCGACGGCGGCCAGCTGCCCCAGCAGGTTCACGTTGAACGGCTGCCGCACCTTGTCGACGGCCTGTTTGACAGCCGGCGCGCACAGCCCGTACCCCGTGCGCAGGCCGCAGAGCCCGTAGATCTTGGAGAACGTGCGCAGGACGATGACGTTGTCGTGTTCCTTCTGGACCGCAAGGCAGTCATCCCGATCCGGGCGCGTGACGAACTCGATGTACGCCTCATCGATCACCACGAGGACATCCTCGGGCACGCGCTCGACGAAACGCTTGACGTCCGCGGCCGCCACGTAGGTGCCCGTCGGGTTGTTGGGATTGCAGACGAACACGATCTTGGTGCGCGGGGTCACGGCCGCGGCCATGGCCTCGAGATCGTGAGCGTAGTCGACCAGCGGCACCACGACCGGGACGGCCCCGTGGATGTCGATGACATCGCGGTAGGACGTGAACGAAGGGTCGGCCAGCACCACCTCGTCGCCCTTCTCGAGCAGCGCTGTCGCGAGGAGGTAGAGCAGCTCGCAGGTGCCGCAACCGATGGTGACCTCGTCGGGGCTGCGGTCGTGGTGCGCGGCAAGTGCCTCTCGGAGCTGGGTGGAGGCCCCGTCCGGATAGCGCTGGAGGCGATCGATCGCCCCGGTCACCACTTCCTTGACCTCCGGGAAGGGCGGCAGCGGGTACTCATTGGAGGCGAGCTTGGCGACCTCGTCGATGCCGAAGCGGCGCTTGACCACCTCGATGGGGAGACCGGGCTGGTAGGGCACGATGCCCGCAAGAGCCGGGATGAAGCGGACGGTCATGGATACTCCGGCGGGTCGAGGCGCGGCGGTCGCGCGACGCGCCGGTGGACAGGCCGGCCAGCGGCGCGCATACCGTGCGAGGGACTACACACCGGCAGCTGAGTCGTCGGCCGGGCCATCGTCTTCCCCAGCGGATCCCGATGCATCCTCGGACGCAGCCTCAGCGCCCGGGAAGTCCGTTGCCTGCTCGTGGGAGAGTTCGTGCTCGGCAGGCGACTGCGCGGGCGCCTCCGCGGCCAGGAGCAAGGGGAGACCCTCGACCTCCTTGGCCGCCTCGCTCGCGACTTCCTCGCCGGCGCGCCGCAACGCCTCGACCTCTTCGCTGCTGAGCTCGCGAAAGCCGCCGGGCTCGAGGCCTTTGTCCGTCAGCGGGCCGTATCGACGCCGGCTCAGCTCCTCCACCGGATGACCGACGGAGAGGAACATGCGCCGGACCTGGTGCTTGCGCCCCTCGTGGATGGTGATCTCGACGAGGGCCGTCTTGGCGCTCTGTTTCTTCAGCTTGACGTCCGCCGGCGAGGTGAGGCCGTCCTCGAGGTCGACGCCCTGCCGGAGCGTGTTGAGCGCCCTACGGCTGACCTTGCCGCGCACGCGCGCCACGTAGGCCTTGGGCACGCCGTACCTCGGGTGCATGAGCCGGTTCGCGAGCACGCCGTCGTTGGTGAGGATGATCAGACCCGTCGTGTCCACGTCCAGGCGACCGACCGGGAACAAGGCCCGGCCGCCCGGCACCAGATCCACGATCACACGGTCGGCGTGTGGGTCGCTGCGGGTGCTGGCGACCCCCCGCGGCTTGTTCACCAGGAAGTAGCGCAGCTCGCGCGCGGTCACCGGCTCGCCGCGGACCGCGACGAAGTCCTCCGGCGTGACTTTGTGACGCGGGAAGGTGACGACCTCGTCGTTCACGGTGACGACGCCCTCGCGGACAAGCTCGTCGCACGAGCGGCGCGAGCCGACGCCCGCGCGTGCGAGGTAGACCACCAGGTTCATTGGCTGAGCGGGGCTCATTGCCCCCTCCTCTCGGCGTTGGCGTGGAGCCGCGAACGGATCTCGTCGACCTCAGCGGCGCTCAGCGAGAACTCCTCGAGCGGCGGCAGGTGCTCCCGGCTCACCAGTCCGAACAGCTTGAGAAAGCGTTCCCCGGTGCCGTAGAGGATGGGTGCGCCCGGGGTGTCGGCGCGACCTTGCTGTTCCACCAGACCGCGCTCCTCGAGGGCTCCCAGCGCCCACTCGGACGAGACGCCACGGACCTCCGCGATCTCGGCGCGGGTCACAGGCTCCAGGTAGGCGACCACGGCGAGCGTCTCGAGCAGCGCCGGCGTGAGTTCATCCGGCTTCTCGGCGCCCGTCAGCCGACGCACATCCTCGGCGCAGTCAGCAGCTACGGCGAAGGTGAAGCCCCCGGCGACCTCACGGACCTCGATGCCGTGTGCACCTGCCGCGAATTCCGTGCGTAGCGCGTCGAGCGCTTCGGCTGCCTCGTCCTCACGGCAGCCGCACGCCTCCGCGAGCCTGTCGGTCGCGATCGGGCGTGCAGAGATGAAGAGGAGCGCCTCGAGGCGCCGTGCGAGTGGCAGCATGCGTGGCCGGGTCGGGTGCGGGTCGCCGTCGATGCTACCGCACCGCGGAGGCCGGCGTCACCCTGCGACAAGTGCAGGAGCGGCGACGCGGCTGACCACGATGTCACCGAAGTGCCGGGTCTGACGCAGCCGCGCCTCGCCGCTCGAGTGCAACTCGAGGAGAGCGAAGAACGTGACTGCACGCTCGAGCCTGTCGGGCGGTGCGACCGCGGCAAAGGTGAACTCTCCGGTGTCGTCGAGGATGAGACGCAGGCGGCGGAGCTCCTTGACCAGGGAGACGGCCAGGTCGGCGAGGTGGCTGGTGTCGGGCACGGGCGGCTCGCGCAGGAGCGGCGCGAGCGCGTCCGCGAGCGCGAGCGCCGGCAGCGCGCCGTCGGGAGTGCGCCGGCGCAGCAGTTCTGCCGGCACCGGCGCGTTGCGATAGAGCCGCCCGCTGTGTTCTTCCCAGGACGCACCGAGCGCTCCGGCCGCGTTGCGGAACTGGCTGAAGCGGACGAGGCGCTCGAGCAGTTGGCGGGCCGCCTCATCCGGATCGAGGTCCTCGAGCTCCTCCTCCACCTCTTCTTCGAGGAGCAGGCGAGACTTCATCTCGAGGAGCGCCGCCACGAGCACGACGAACTGGGAAGTGGCGTCCAGGTCGAACTCCCCGCTGTCGGCGAGCTTGACCACGTACTCGGCGATGATCCGGGAGACCCGGACCTCCCAGATATCGATCTCGTCGCGCAGGATGAGCGTGACGAGGAGGTCGAACGGCCCGTCGAAGACGTCGAGGTCGAGCTCGAATGAGCGGTGCGCCTGCGGCGCTCCGATCCCTGGGCTGCCTGCGGGGGCTAGCTCGACGGGGGGAGCGGCGACGGCGCTCGTTTCACTGCGCATCGCCGTCGACTCCTCCCCGCGTCATGCCCTGGTCACTTCTTCTGCCGGGGCGCTGCGCGGCCGCGAGTCGTTCAAGAGCCCTCCGTGCACGGCGTGTTCTACGGGCATTAGTCCGCCTCGCCGGGGGCGCTGCGCGCCAGCGAGTCGCTCAATAGCACTCCGTGCACTGCGTGTTCTACGGGCATTAGTCCGCCTCGCCGGGGGCGCTGCGCGGCCGCGAGTCGCTCAATAGCACTCCGTGCACTGCGTGTTCTACGGGCATTAGTCCTCGGGCTGATTGACGAAGGACGGGATGTCGAAGTCATGCTCGCTGAACCTGGGCGCAGGGCCGAACGGCGCGCCCCGCTCCTCGCGCGGCTTCGGCTTGGGAGCTGGGGCTCGGCTCTCCGGACCGCGCGCCGGCGCCTGGGCATGCCAGACCTCATCGCCGAACCCCGTGGCCACGACGGTGATGGCGATCTTGCCCTCCAGCTTCTCGTCGACGACCGCGCCGAAGATGATGTTGGCGTCGTCGTCAGCAGCTTCGCTGATCACGCCTGCGGCCTCGTTGACCTCGTACAGCGTGAGATCCTCGCCGCCGGTGATGTTGAGGAGCAGCCCGCTGGCGCCGTCGATGCTCGTCTCCAGCAGCGGCGAGTGGATGGCCATGTCCGCGGCCGCCTGGGCACGGTTCTCGCCGGCGGCGACGCCGATGCCCAGAAGAGCCGTACCGGCATCCTTCACGATCGTGCGCACGTCGGCGAAGTCGAGGTTGATGAGCCCCGGGACCGTGATGAGGTCGGTGACACCCTGCACGCCCTGACGCAGGATGTCGTCGGCGTGCTGGAACGCCTCGACCACGCTGGCGTTGCGTTCGACGACCTCGAGCAGCCTGTCGTTCGGGATCGAGATGACGGTGTCGGCGGCGTCGCGCAGCACGGTGATGCCTTCCAGCGCCTGCCGCTGCCGGCGATTGCCCTCGAAGCCGAAAGGCTTCGTGACGATCGCGATGGTGACGGCGCCCAGCTCGCGGGCCACCTGCGCGACGACGGGAGCGCCGCCGGTGCCGGTGCCCCCGCCCTCCCCGGCGGTGACGAAGACGAGATCCGCGCCGCGCAGAGCGGCCTTCAGCTGGTCGCGGCTGACCTCCATCGCCTCACGGCCGACCTCAGGGTCGGCTCCTCCGCCGAGCCCATGGGTGATCTCCTGGCCGATGTGGATCTTGACGTCGGCGTCGCACACCTCGAGCTGCTGGACGTCGGTGTTGACGGCGATGAATTCAACGCCCTTGACGCCGGAGTCGACCATCCGGTTCACGGCGTTGGTGCCGGCGCCGCCCACCCCGACAACCTTGATGCTGGTCGCGTAGGGCCGACCCTTGACCGGAGCATCCAGACCCAGGCCGTCGGGGACAGAACCGCCGCTGTCGGTACGCCGGAAGAGCTCGCTCAGTCCATCCTTCATGCTAGGACGATCTGCCATTCAGCACCTCCCGCGCCAGGGCGCGGTACGATTCCGCCCCCCTGCCCTTGGGATCGTATCTGAGCACCGAGGCGCCGGTCACGGGGGCCTCGGCGAACTTGATGGTCTTGCGCACCACCGTGTCGAAGACGAGGTCGCCGAAGTTCTCACGCAAGACCTCGATCGACTCCCTGCCGTGAAGCGTGCGCGCGTCGAAGAGCGTGGGAAGGATGCCTTTGATGCGCACGTCGGGATTGAGGTTCTCGCGGATCATCTCGAGCGTCTTCTCGAGCTGCAGCAGTCCGCGTAGTGAGAGGTACTCGCACTGCACGGGGACGATGACCCCCTCGGAGGCCGTGAGCGCATTGATGGTGAGCAGCCCCAGCGACGGCGGCGTGTCGATGAGGATGTAGTCGTACCTGTCGAGGACGGCGTCGAGGGCGCGCTGCAGCGCCCGCTCGCGCCCGATCATCGTCGCCAGCGCCATCTCCGCGCCGGCGAGGTCGATGGTCGACGCAGCTACGTCGAGCTCTCGCTCGTAGATCACCTCGTCGATGGGCATGCGATGGACGAGTACGTCGTACATGCTCTTCTCGAGACCCTCGGTGTCGATGCCCTGGCTCATGGTCAGGTTGCCCTGGGGATCCATGTCGACGGCGAGCACGCGCAGGTCGTGCTCGCGGAGGGCCGCGCCGAGGTTCACCGTCGAGGTGGTCTTCGCCACCCCGCCCTTCTGATTGGCGAACGCGAGGACATGCGCCATGTAAGCGTTACCCCTGTGTCGAGTCCACGTCAGAACGCAGTTCGGCCCGCAGGCAAGAATCCCTGCATGGGACGGGCCCCGCCGCTTCTGCGGGGCCCGTCGTCACACGCTGCTTCGTGATCACGGCCGGAGGATGCCGTCGTCACGCCTTGGGGGCCTCCGGAGCTTCGGGGGCGTCGGGCGACTCGTCGGTCGCGTCGACGTCCTCAACGACCTCTTCTTCCTCGTAGACCACGTCGTCGTCCGCCTCTTCGATCACGTCCTCCTCGGCGGCTTCGATGTACTCGTCCTCGTCTTCCTCATCGTACTCGTCGACGCTGGTGATCGACGAGATGGCGCGCTTGAGGTAGCGGACCCGGGTCCGCTTGGCGATCTCAAGCTCGACCCAGTCGTCGCCGATGGCGGTGACGGTGCCGTACATGCCGCCGATGGTGACGACCTCGTCACCCTTTTTGAGCATGCTCACCATCTCGGCGTGCTGCTGACGTTGGCGACGCTGAGGCCGGATCGCGAGGAAGTAGAAGATCCCGAAGAAAACGAGGATCCAGATGATGATGGTGAACGACACGGACCTCAACCTCCCGCGGGGTCGCGCCCCGCTACGTCGTTGGCGAATTCTGTAAAACGCCCGTCGCGGATGGCGCAGCGGGCGTCGTGCGTCAATCTTAGCAGAACACGCAGGTTGTGGAGACTCAGAAGCTGCGCGCCGAGCATCTCCTTCTGCGTGACGAGGTGCCGCAGGTACGAACGCGTGAACGTGCGGCATGCATAGCAGTCACATCCTGCCTCGAGCGGCGACAGATCGGTGGCAAAACGGGCGTTCCGCAGATTCAGGCGCCCGCCGCCGCGCAGGAGCGCCGTTCCGGTGCGCGCCATGCGCGTGGGCAGCACGCAGTCGAAGACGTCGACGCCGCGTGCGACGACGTCGATGATGCCGACCGGGTCGCCGATGCCCATGAAATAGCGCAGGCGGTCGGCCGGCAAGAGCTCGTCCATCAACTCGACGGTGGCGAGCATCTCCTCCCCACGCTCGCCGACGCTGAGGCCGCCGACGGCGTAGGCGTCGAAGCCGATGCCGACGATCTCGGCGGCCGACCTTCGCCGCAGGCCCTCGTCGACGCCGCCCTGCACGATCCCGATGAGGAGCTGGTCGCGGCGCGAGTGCGACACCTTGCAGGCCGCCGCCCAGCGCGTGGTGCGCTCCACGGCGGCCTCGAGTTCCGCCCGCGGCAGCGTCCCCGGCGCGCACTGGTCGAAGGCCATGATGACATCCGCGCCGAGCTCCTCCTGAGCGCGCATCGCCAGCTCGGGGGTGAAGACGTGGCGTGAGCCGTCGTACACCGAGCTGAACTCGACGCCGTCGTCGCGCATGACGCGCGTCCCCTCCAGGCTGAAGACCTGGAAGCCGCCGGAGTCCGTGAGGATCGGTCCGTCCCATTGCATGAAGCCGTGCAGGCCGCCGTGGGCGGCGACGATCCGCGTGCCCGGGCGGAAGTACAGATGGTAGGTGTTGCCGAGGACGATCTGGGCGCCGATCTCCCGGAGTTCGCGAGGCTCAACGGCCTTGACCGTCGCCTTGGTGCCTACCGGCATGAAGCAAGGCGTCTCCACGACGCCGTGCGGCGTGGTGAGGCGGCCCGCACGGGCCCTGCCGTGGCGCGCCACCACCTCGAAGGCGAAGCCCTCGGCCACCATCGGAGCGGGTCCGTTCACAGCGCCAGCATCGCGTCGCCGAAGCTGTAGAAGCGATAGCGCTCACGGACGGCGTGGCGGTAGAGCTGCCGCGTCTCCTCGACGCCACAAAAGGCCATGACGAGCGCGAGGAGGCTCGTGCGCGGCAAGTGGAAGTTGGTGACGAGCCCTCCGACCACGCGGAACTCGAAGCCGGGGCGGATGAAGAGCCGTGTGGCGCCGCGGAGCGGCCCGGCGACTTCCGTAGCTTCCTGAAGCGCGAGATGCTCCAGAACGCGCATCGAGGTCGTTCCGACGGCGACGATGCGGCGGGCGTCGCGGCGCGCCTCACAGAGGCGCGCCCACACTCCCGCCTCGACGGCGAACGTCTCGCTGTGCAGAGTGGTGGCCTCGAGTGACTCGGTCTGGAGCGGCTTGAACGTACCGAGGCCGACGTGCAGCGTGACGCTCTCCACCGCGACGCCGGCGGACGCGAGGGCCGCGTCCAGCTCGGGGGTGAAGTGCAGGCCGGCCGTAGGAGCGGCCGCCGAACCCAGGTGCCGGGCGTAGGTGGTCTGATAGCGCTCCGGATCCTCGAGCGGCGCGGTGATGTACGGCGGCAGGGGCGTGACGCCTCCCTCCTCGAGCAGGGTGAGCACCGGCTGTGCGCCCAGACTCTCGACCACCCAACGACCGTCACCGATAGGCTCGATGCAGCGCAGCGGCCAGTCTGGTCCGTAGGCCTCGCTCTCGAGCACCTCCTCCGGCCGCGGGCGGCCGCGCAGCAGCGCTTCCCAGCGCTCGCTGCCCGCATCCGGCCCGGTCAGCA
This sequence comes from uncultured Thermoleophilia bacterium, assembly GCA_963699725.1. Classification (GTDB taxonomy): domain Bacteria; phylum Actinomycetota; class Thermoleophilia; order UBA2241; family UBA2241; genus CAIXSE01. The sequence continues at coordinate 9,060 of CAVOVA010000012.1, read as the reverse complement.
TGGCGAGGAACAGCACCTCGATGCGCCCTCCCGTCTCGCGGTGGAAGTAGCTGCGCGCAGGGAAGACCCGGGTGTCGTTGCGCACGAGCACGTCGCCGGCACGGAGGAGCGACGGCAGCTCGTCGAACACGCGGTCCTCGGTCGCCCCCGTGTCGCGACGGCAGACGAGCAGCCGCGACGAGTCGCGTGGGTCCGCCGGCGTCTGGGCGATCAGATCGCCCGGCAGCTCGTACTCGAGATCGCCGAGCGTGATCCCACGCTCCGGCTCACTCACGCGGATCTCCGGCGGCGGCGCTCCTGCCGCTGGTGCCACGCGTCCCACTTGCTCGCCACGCATCCGCAGTAAGGCTGGCGGTAGAGCTGCAGTCGGCGGCTCACCGCATAGGTGTCCGGGAACCGCGCGCGGGCGTCGAGATACACGAAGTCGACGCCGTGCACGTCCGCCGCATCCTCCCCAGCCGAGCAGATGAGGTCGTGCCGCTGATACGGGCTCACCGTGAGCGTCGTCGAGAACCGGGAGAAGCCGAGGGCGCGCGCCGCCGCGCCGGCCGCGCCCAGACGCAGCCGAAGGCACACGGCGCACCGCTCGTCGGGGCCGGCGTCGAGGAGACTCTCGCGCCACGCCGACCAGCCCGGAGCCTCTTCCCCGCCTTCGGGCACGATCAGCTCGAGGCCGGCCACCCGGCTGAAGCGTCGCATACTCTCGAGACGGCGCTCCAGCTCCGCGGCGGGCTGGATGTTGGGGTTCTCGAACCAGCCCACCGGTTCGACGCCGCGCTCGCGCCATGCGGGCAGCACGACGGTGGAGCACGGTCCGCAGCAGGTGTGGAGGAGCAGGTCGGTCATCGGGCGAGTATAGCGCGGGAGTCGGCGGAGCCCGCGTCGCGCGGAGCGGGCGGGGCGCCCGCCGGGCACGTCGCCTCAGCTCTCGTCGAAGAGGGTGTCGGGACCGGCCGGCGGCTTGAGGCCGCAGTGGACGTAGCCAGTCCGGGTGAGCACGCGGCCGCGAGGGGTGCGCATCAGGAAGCCCTGCATGATCAGGTACGGCTCGTACACGTCCATGACCGTGTCGGCCTCCTCGCCGAGCGCGACGGCGAGCGTGTCGAGGCCGACGGGACCGCCATCGAACTTCTCCGCGATGGCACAGAGGATGTCCCGGTCGAGCTTGTCGAGGCCCTCTCCGTCCACCTGGAAGAGTTCGAGGGCCGCGAGACAGATGCCGTGTTCGATGACGCCTTCGTGGCGCACCTGGGCGAAGTCGCGTACGCGGCGCAGCAACCGGTTGGCCACGCGCGGCGTGCCGCGCGAGCGCCCCGCGATCTCGAGGGCCGAATCGCGGTCGATCTCCACGCCGAGGATGCCGGCCGACCGGCGGACGATGGCCGCCAACTCCTCGATCTCGTAGTATTCGAGGCGCTGCCAGACGCCGAACCGGTCGCGCAGCGGTGTCGTGAGCAGGCCGGTCCGCGTGGTCGCGCCGATCAGCGTAAACGGCTGCACCTGCATGCGGATGCTGCGCGCCGCCGGGCCCTCGCCGATCATGATGTCGATCTCGTAGTCCTCCATCGCCGGATAGAGGACCTCCTCGACGGCAGCGTTCAGGCGGTGGATCTCGTCGACGAAGAGGACGTCTCCCTCCTGGAGGTTGGTGAGCAGTCCGGCGACGTCGACCTTGCGCTCGAGCGCCGGTCCCGAGGTGGTGTGCATGCCGACGCCCAGCTCCTGGGAGATGATTCCCGCCAACGTCGTCTTGCCGAGGCCGGGAGGCCCGGCGATGAGCACGTGGTCGAGAGTGTCGCCGCGTCGCCTGGCGGCCTCGACGAAGATCTCGAGCTGCTCCTTGGCCACGCGCTGGCCCACGAAGTCGGAGAATCGCCGCGGCCTGAGGCTGAGCTCGAGGTCGCGGTCGCCTTCGAGCTCCTCGGGGTCGCCGATACGGTCGTCCGGCTTGGCCATCACTCACCCGCCTGGCGCGTGAGGGCGTGCTTGACCAGGTCCTCGAGCGGCGCGTCCTCGGGCGCTCCGCGGAGCGCCTCGTCGGCCTCCCGCAGCGTGAGGCCGAGGTTCTGCAGCGCAGAGCGAGCCGCGAGGAAGGCGTCCGCCGGGACGGTGGCGCCGACGTCGCCGGCACCCGCCGCCGGCAGCTCGCCCACCTTGTCCTTGAGCTCATGGACCAGGCGCTGGGCGAGCTTCTTGCCGATGCCCGGGATGCTCTCGAACTTCTTCACGTCGTCGCGCGCCACTGCCAGCTCGAGCTCCGCCACCGGATAGCCGGAGAGCACCGCGAGCGCGACCTTGGGGCCGACGCCGCTGACGCCCGTCAGCCAGAGGAAGAACGTGCGCTCGCCGGGGTCGCGGAACCCGAAGAGCTGCAGCGCGTCCTCACGAACGTGCAGATACGTGTGCAGGCTGACTTCTTCACCGCGATGTGGACTGAGGCCGCCCAGCGTGCGCCCGGAGGCCAGCACTTCGAGTCCGAGGCCGCCGACCTCGATCACTGCCCGTTCGCCGTCGATCGTCGCAAGTCTGCCGCGCACCGAGGCGATCATGGGCGGCCACCGGCGCACGGCGGTCCTTGGCCGCCTGGAACGCCTCGCCATTGTGGTGCGTGTGCGTGATGGCGACGGCCAGAGCGTCCGCGGCGTGGTCCGGCTGCGGGATGCGCGGCAGGCGCAGGATGACCTTGATCATCTCCTGCACCTGGATCTTGCTCGCGCGTCCGTAACCGGTCACCGCCTGCTTGATCTGCAGCGGCGAGTACTCGAGCGGCGATGCCTCGAGGTCCGAGGCGGCCAGATAGAGCACACCCTTGGCTTGACCGACCGCGAGCGCCGTCTTCACGTTGACGTTCACGAACAGCTCTTCGAGGACCACGATGTCCGGAGAGAACCGCTTGATGAGGCCGCGCGCCTGGTCGTGGATCTGGCGCAGGCGCACGTGCGTGGGATCCTTCGCCGAGGTGACGATACAGCCGTGACCGAGGGAGCGCAGGCGGTTGCCCTCCTGCTCGATGACCCCCCAGCCCGTGCTTGCGGTGCCCGGATCGAAGCCCAGGACGATCACGCCCGCTCCCCCGCCCCCTGCGCTGCTGCCCCGCCGCGCTCCTCGGCCTCCGCCATCGGTCAGCCCGCCAGAGCCTCGAGGACGTCCTCGGGGATGTCGAAGTTGGCGTAGACCTCCTGGACGTCGTCGCTGTCCTCGAGCGCGTCGACGATCTTCATGGTCTTGCGCGCGTCGTTCTCCTCGAGCTTGACCGTGGTCTTGGGGATCATCGTGAGCTCCGCCTGCTCGAACTCGATGCCGGCGGCCACGAGGGCGCCGCGCACGGCGGCGAAGTCGGCGGGCTCGGTGAGCACCTGGAACTGGTCGCCGTCCTGGACGACGTCCTCGGCGCCGGCGTCGATGGCCGCGGCCATGACGTCGTCCTCGGTGTACTTCTCACCGTCGACGACGATGGAGCCGCGGCGTTCGAACACCCACGCCACCGCTCCCGGCTGCGCAAGCTGACCGCTGTGCTTGCTGAAGATATTGCGCACCTCGGCGGCCGAACGGTTCCTGTTGTCCGTGAGCACTTCGACGATGATCGCGACGCCGGCGGGGCCGTATCCTTCGTACACGATGCTCTCGTACGTCTCGCCCTCGGCGCCTCCCGCGCCGCGCTGGATCGCCCGTTCGATGTTGTCCTTGGGCATCGACTCGGCCTTCGCCTTCTCGATGGCGTTGGCGAGCGAGATGTTCATGGCGGGGTCAGGCCCGCCCTCGCGGGCGGCAACCGTGATGCCGCGCGACAGCTTCGAGAAGAGCTTGCCTCGCCTGGCGTCTGTCTTGCCCTTCTTGTGCTTGATGGTCGCCCACTTCGAGTGCCCGGACACGAGACACCACCTCCCTTTTCAGCGCTGGCCGGCCGCGGACGCGGCCAGGCCGGGCTCGCCGGCGGCGCGTACCGCCGCGCGCGCCGGCGCGGACGCGTCGCCCTGCCGGCGGCGGATCATACGGATGAAGAGCTCGTGCAGACGCGTGTCGTCGGTGAGCTCCGGGTGGAACGCGGTGACGAGGATTCCGCCCTCGCGGGCGGCAACGACGCGTCCCCGGCAGGTCGCGAGGACGTCGACGCCGGGCCCCGCGCTCTCGACCCATGGGGCGCGGATGAAGACGGCGCGGACAGGCTCGTCGCCGAGTCCCTCCACCGCGAGATCCGCCTCGAAACTGCGCACCTGGCGACCGAACGCGTTGCGCCGCGCGACGATGTCCATGAGGCCCAGCGTAGGGGGCGCGCCTTCGACGGTGTCGCGCGCCACGATGATGAGGCCGGCGCAGGTGCCGTAGATCGCGCCGCCGGCCGCGGCGAACTTCCGGATGGGATCGGCGAGCCCATACGCGGTCATGAGCTTGTGGATCGTGGTGCTCTCTCCGCCGGGGATCACGAGGCCGTCGAGACCCTCGAGATCGGGCGCGCTGCGCACCTCGCAGGTGCGCGCGCCGAGGCCCTCCAGAACGAGACGGTGCTCGCGGAAGTCACCCTGCAACGCGAGCACGCCCACGGTCAAACCGGCGCCGGGGCCGTGAAGCTCCAGCGCCGGCTCGGGCGACAGGATCCAGTCGAGACGCTGCTTGCCGCTGTGGCTCACTTCGCTCCCGGGCTCACCAGCCGCGATGCTGGATCTTGGCCTCTTCGGGCATCCGCGCCGCGTCGATGCCCGGCATCGCGTCGCCCAGGCCGACGCTCACCTCGGCGAGCACGGCCGCATCGCGGTAGTTGGTCGCCGCCTTGACGATGGCGTTGGCGCGGCTCTGCGGATCCTCACTCTTGAAGATGCCGGAGCCGACGAACACGCCCTCGGCGCCAAGCTGCATCATGAGCGCCGCGTCGGCCGGCGTGGCGATGCCGCCCGCCGAGAAGTTCACGACCGGGAGCTTGCCGTTCTCGGCCACCCACTTGACCAGCTCCAGCGGCGCCGGCAGTTCCTTGGCGGCGACGTAGAGTTCGTCTTCGTCCATCGTCTGCAGATGACGGATCTGCCCCATGATGGTACGCATGTGGCGCACGGCCTCGACGACGTCGCCGGTGCCGGCTTCGCCCTTGGTGCGGATCATGGCGGCGCCTTCGCTGATGCGACGCAACGCTTCGCCGAGGTTGACGGCGCCGCAGACGAACGGCACGTCGAACTTCCACTTGTTGATGTGGTTGGCCTCGTCGGCCGGCGTGAGGACTTCGCTCTCGTCGATGTAGTCGACCTCGAGAGACTCCAGGATCTGCGCCTCGACGAAGTGGCCGATGCGCGCCTTGGCCATCACGGGGACGGATACGCAGCCCTGGATCTCCTGGATCTTCGTGGGGTCGGCCATGCGAGCGACGCCGCCCTGGGCACGAATGTCCGACGGTACCCTCTCCAGGGCCATGACGGCGCAGGCGCCGGCGTCTTCGGCGATCTTCGCCTGCTCCGCGTTGGTGACGTCCATGATGACGCCGCCCTTGAGCATGTCGGCCAGACCGCTCTTCACGCGCATAGTGCCGATATCAGTCACAAGTGCCTCCGTTGCCTTGCCGGATCAATCCTACCGCAGCGCCCAGGTCAGCCCTTGTGCGCCTCTTCCTTGTCCTTGGCGGCCTGATCCACGATCTTCTGCGTGAGGTGGGCCGGGACTTCTTCGTACCGAAGGATCTCCATGTGATAGTCCCCGCGCCCGCCGGTCATCGACGTGAGATCGGGCGCGTAGCTGAGCATCTCCGACAGCGGCACCTCGGCGCCGACGACGTTGTTGTGGCCGCGCGGTGTGGTGCCGAGCACACGGCCGCGCCGCGAATTGAGGTCGCCGATGATGTCGCCGACGTTCTCCTCCGGAACGGTGATCTCGACGTTCATGATGGGCTCGAGCAGCGCGGGCTGAGCCTTCTCGCAGGCGGCCTTGAAGCCGAGGGAGCCGGCGATCTGGAACGCCATGTCGCTCGAGTCGACGGGGTGATACTTGCCGTCGTAGAGCTTGACGTGGACGTCGACGACCGGGTAGCCGGCGAGGAAGCCGTCGGCCATGGCCGCACGCACGCCCTTCTCGACCGCCGGGATGAAGTTGCGCGGGATCGCGCCGCCGACGATCTTGTTCTCGAACTCGAAGCCCTCGCCGCGTGGCTGCGGCCGGACCTCCATCCAGGTGTCGGCGAACTCGGCCGCGGCCCCCGGTCTGCTTCTTGTGCTTGCCCTCGGCTTTGGCCGTTCCCTTGATCGTCTCGCGATACGGCACTCGCGGCGGCTTGAGCTCGACCTCGACCCCGAAGCGACGCTTCATGCGCTCGACCGTGACCTCCACGTGCACCTGGCTCATGCCGCCGACGATCATCTCGCCGGTCTGGTCGTCGTGGTGGACCTCCAGCATCGGGTCCTCTTCGCTGAGGCGGCGCAGGGCGGTGATGACCTTGTCCTCCTCGCCCTTGCTCTTGGCGGTCACAGCGAAGCTCATGAGCGGCGCGGGGAAGTCGATGGCCGGGAAGCTGATGGCGTCCGCGCCGGCGCACAGCGTGTCGCCGGTCACGACGTCCTTGAGCTTGGCGATGGCGCCGATCTCGCCGGCCACGAGGTCCCCGGAGGCCTTGCTGTCCTTGCCCATCGTCTTGAGCAGCTGGCCGAGACGCTCCTTGTGGCCGTCGCGGGCGACGACGACCTGGGAATCGCTGCTCGTCGTACCTTGGAAGACACGGAACACGTTGACGTGACCGCTGAAGGGGTCGGCGAGCGTCTTGAAGACGAACGCGACCGCAGGCTCGGTGGGATCGCAGGCGAGCTCGACCTCGGCGTCGTCCGCGAGGGCCTTCGGCGACTCGGCGTCGGCGGGCGACGGGGTGAGAGCGAGCACGTCGAAGAGGTGGTCCACGGCGATGTTGGCGGTCGCGGAGACGCAGGCGACCGGGAAGAGCTGCGCGGCGGCGACGGCGGCGGCGAAGGCGGCGTTGAGCTCCGCCGCCGAGATCTTCCTCTTCCATGAGGTACTTCTCGGCGAGATCGTCATTGGTGCTCGCGACGGCGTCGATGAGCTTGTCGCGTGCAGCCTCGGCGGCGTCCGCGAGGTCGGCGGGGATATCGCCCACGGTCGCCTTGCCGCCCGAGTACGTGTACGCCTTCATCGTGAGCAGGTCGACAACGCCGCTGAACTCGTGCTCCGCGCCGATGGGCAACTGCACGGCGACGACCTCCGCGCCGAACGATTCCCGCAGGAGAGCGAGGGCGTGGTCGAAATCGGCGCGCTCGCGGTCCAGCATGTTGCAGACGATGATGCGGCCGAGCCCGCGCGCCGCGGCGCGATCCCAGAGCCGCTCGTGCTGGACCTCGACGCCGAGCACCGTGTTGACGACGACGACGGCGGTCTCGACGACCCGCAGGGAGGCGATGGCGTCGGCGAGGAAGCTCGAGTCGCCGGGCGTGTCGATGAGGTTGAACGAGAGACCGTCGCGGTCGACGTGCGCCAGACCCGCCGAGAGGCCATCTGGCGCTTCTTCTCGTCGTCGTCCCAGTCGGACTTGGTGGTGCCGTCCGCCACGGAACCAAGTCGGGTGTGACCGCCCCGGCGTCGCAGCGCCTCGAACAGCGACGTCTTCGCCGGTACCGCGGTGGCCGACGAGAGCGATGTTCCTGATCCTTGGTTCGGTCGTTCATCCGGGTCTCCTCGTGATTCCGTCGCCGGCCACTCGCCCGCGGGCGCGCGAGGCGGCCGGTCGTGTCCTGTCGGAAGGATGAAGTCTAGCACAGGGACCTGGGGTTCACGCGCCTCCGGAAAGCTCGGACCGAGGACGCCCGCAGGGTCGTCGCGTCGGGCCCGCAGGACGCCGCCGCCGTGGCCGACTCGGCCCCTGCCGAGCCCCGGGAGTCCGGATGGAAGGATTGCCGGCGACTACCCGACGTTGCGGAGGTAGCGAGCGGAGCGCCGGAGGTGCACCGCTCACTGGTGCTCGAGGTGCCGGCGCGCCGGCGCGCCGCCGGCGAACGCGAGCGCCGTGAAGCCGTACTTCTCGCGGACCTTTTCACGGCTCGCCCAGCGCCACCTCGCGCCAGCCGTCGTCCATGGTGAGCTGAAAGGCGTTGTGCGCGAAGCCGCTCACGCTCACCCCGACGAGGCGCACCCAGCGGGCGCCGACATCGAGCTCGTCGAGCAGCGCCGTAGCCGTCTCGTAGAGCGGCCTCACGGCGCTGGCCGGACGTGGCAGCGTGCGGCGACGGCTCACGGTGTGGAAGGTGTCAAGCGCACCTTGAGCGCCACGGTACGCGCCGCCAGGCCCTTGCGGCGCAGCTCGGCGACGGCGTGGTCGGTGAGCGAGAGCAGGTGGCGCGAAGAAGCTCGGAGTCGTTGACGTCGTCGCCGAAGGTGATCGCGCGGCCGACCGACTTCCGGCAGCGGCCGCTCGCTGCGCACCGGTGAGAAGCTGCGCCCCAAGGCGAGCTGGCGCAGCCCGTGGGCGCCGCTGCCGAACGCCGCGGCGAGCAGCGGGAACGGCACGTCCTGCAACATCCCGACCGTGGTGAGGCCGAGGGCTGCGAGGCGCTCCTGGGTGACCGGCCCAATGCCGCAGACCTCGCCCACCGGCAGGTCGCGCAGGCGGCCGTGCACGTCGGCTGCGCTGAGCTCACCGATGCCGGCCGGTTTGTGCATGCCGGCGGCCAGCTTGGCCAGCAGCTTGGTGGGCCCGATGCCGATGGAGCAGGTCACGGCGTGCGCGTCGTAGACCTGTTCCTGGATGCGGTGGGCGATGGTGCGCGGCGGGCCGAACAGCCGCCGGCTGCCGGTGACGTCGAGATACGCCTCGTCGATGGACGCAACCTCGACGAGGTCGGTGTAGCGTTCGAGGAACTCCACCAGTGACCGGTGGACGGCGAGATAGGCCTTCATGTCCACCGGCAGGAACACCCCGTGCGGACAGAGCCGCTCGGCCTGCGTGATGGGCAGCGCGCTGTGCACCCCGTACGCGCGCGCCTCGTAGGAGCAGGCCGAGACCACGCCGCGCCCGCCGCGCTCGCCGCCGACGATCACGGGCAGGCCGCGCAGCTCGGGGCGGCGCGCCTGCTGACCGAGGCG
>CAVOVA010000011.1:0-18036 GCA_963699725.1 uncultured Thermoleophilia bacterium | reverse complement strand
GCGCCATCTCCGGCTGCCACTTGGCGCGGCCGGGAGCGAGCAGGTGGAAGAGGTCGGCGAAGTCGTGATCGGTCAGATCGACCCCACGCTCGATGTGCAGGTACGGCACGTCGTAGCGCGCGGCCAGCCGTGTGGCGCGCTCGCGGTAGGCCGGCACCACGCCGGCCCAGTCGGGACCGGCCGCCGAGCCGTTGAGCGGCTGGTCGTAGAGCACGACCGAGAAACCACGCTCGCGCGCCAGAGCCAGGACCTCCTCGAGCATCGCGAAGTTGTAGTCGGCGTACTTGCGGTACAGCCTCACGTCCTTCTCGAGCACGAACAGGACGTTGTGCCGCTTGCCGAGCTGCGTGTGTCCCTTGGCGCCGACGGGGTAGTAGTGCGTCTCGTAGATCAGGCGGCTGCCCCACACGGTCTTGCCGGCCGCACGCTCGCGGAAGTAGGACCCGACGTAGTCGAAGAGGCCGGGGAGCGCCCCCGTCACCGGCGCCTCCTGGCCGAAGTAGCGAGGCGCCACGGAGGCGAGGCGCGGACTGCGCACCAGCAGTGTGTGCCCGCTCAGCAACTGGGCGTCGCGCTCCGGTTCGCCCGTCACGCGGATCGGCGCGAGGCCGATCGCCAGCGTGGCGGGTCCGGGCGGCAGGTTGTCCACGAGCACCAGCGTCATCGCCATGCTCTCCTGATGGGCGGCCAGGCTCACGACCTGGATGGGCTCGCCGGCGTCACGCTCGATCGCCGCCGCGAGCGACGCCTCACTCACGAAGCACTCCATGGTGCCGGAGCCGCCGAAGAGGTACACGGTGCGGGCCGACGGCGGGTCCTTCTTGAGCTGCTCCACGCGGACGGAGATGTGCACGTAGTCGTCGTGGGTGATGCGCAGGAGGCGGCCCTCGTCGACCATGGTGAGGCCGCCGCCGAAGACGAACCCGTGCGAGATGAAGAGCACCAGCGCGGTCATGCCGAGGGCCGCGACCAGCACCAGCGGGTTCCGCTGGCGCAGACCGCGGCGGAACGCGCGCCGCGGACCGGCGCTCACATCCTCATGTCGTGTCAATCTATGATCCTCGCCGTTATCCCTGCGGTCTCACACCAGTCCAGTAAGCCACGCCAGCGGCAACCGGACAACGTTGACCAGGATCTTGACGGCCTGCTCGAAGTCGGCGGTGGCGACGAACGCGTAGCCAAGCGCGACATACAGGAACGTCGCCGGGTAGCCGAGCCATCTGGTGATCTTCTCGTAGCCGGCGGCCGGAGGCAGACCGGCCTTCTTGCGCGCCTTCTTGCGCTTCTTCTTCCAGCGCTCCCAGCGAGCGACGATCACCAGGCCGGTGCCGTGATACAAGCCCCAGGCCAGCCAGTTGAGGTCGACGTAGTGCCACAGGCCCATGGTCAGCATGCTCGCGTACAGGCCCAGCCACGTCTTGCGCGTGAGACCGAACACAGGGAAGTAGACGTTGTTGCGGCACCAGGTGCTCAGCGAGATGTGCCAGCTGCGCCAGAAGTCGCTCAGGTTCTTCTGCCAGAACGGGAAGTGGAAGTTCTCCATGATCCGGAAGCCGAACAGCGAGGAGAAGCCGATCGCCATGTCCGTGTAGGCGGAGAGGTCGAAGTAGGCGCGCACGAACACGATGACGCAGAAGGCGAGCGGCCACCACGTGGCGACGTCACCGGGGTCGAAGTCGGTGCGGCCGATGGTCGTGACGATCTTGCCGAAGAAGATGGCGAAGAGGAAGTCGACGACGAACACCTTCTTGAAGTAGCCGATGGCGATGCGCCGGAGGCCGGAGTAGAAGAGTTGCCGGTCGAACGTGAAGCTGCGCTTCTCGTAGAAGCCCTGGTAGGTCTCGAGCGGGCCGGCCGGGAAGGTCGGGATGAACATCATGAAAGCGCCCAGCCGCAGCAGAGAGTTCTCCTGGATCACGCCGCGCATGCAGTCGAAGACGTACTGCAGCATGCGGAACACGAAGTAGCTGATGCCGAGCGGCATGACGAGGTGGCTGACCACCCAGTCGTCGCCGCCCCAGATCGCGATCGCGCCGCGCTGGCCGTACTTGCCGATGCCGAGCGTCACCACGGCGATGATCAGGGCGATGAGGACGACGCGCGCGCCGCGCAGCGTCTCGCGCCGTTTGAGCTCGACCAGCTGGTGCGTGACGAGGACCAGCCCGAGGGCGATGAGCGCGAACATCGGGTTCAGCACGGCAAGCACGGCCACGCTGAGCAACAGGACGAACACCAGGCGATAGACGTCCCTGCGCAGGGCCAGCCAGAACACGAGCAGGGCCACGATCACCACGGGGATCAGATACAGCGTGAAGTAGATCTTCACCCGCTACTCCCTCCAGAGTCTAGCTTGTCCATGAGTCGCACCAGCTCTTCAGCCAGCGCCCGTTGCCAGATGACCCGTCCGGGCGCGATGAGATGCGAGAGATCCTGGAAGTCGCGGCTGGGGATGTCGACCGTCTCGTTCAGGTCGACGTAGGGCGCGTCGTACTCACGGGACAGCGCCATGACCGGCTCCTGGTACTGCTGCCGGGAGGCGTCGAGGCTGTCGCCGACGATCTCCTTGTTGAGCGGCAGCTCGAGCAGCACGACGCGAACGCCGCGCTCGCGGGCCTGCGCCAGCAGCGCGTCGAGCATCTGCAGGTTGCCGTCCAGGTTCTTCTCGAACACGGGCTTGCGGCTCGTGTTCCACTTCGTCACGAGCCGCTTCTTCTGGCTGTCAGAGCGGCGGGTCTTCGCGGAGTACCGGTGCAGTTCGTACTCGGTGCTCGGCGGATCACCCTCGAGCAGCTTGCCGCCGTGCAAGCGCATCCAGTCGGTGATGTACGCCCAGATACCCGGGAGGATCGTGTAGGAGTGCTCCGCGAGGCCCCATTCCGAGGAGGCGAACTCCTGTACTGCGCCGCCCCCGAGCAGGAACTCCCGGCCCTCGGCCTGGGCGGCGTTCTGCTCCCTGGTCGCCGTGAAGCGTCCGAGATTGACGCCGACCAGCAGCCACGCGGGCGTGTCCGGCGCGCTGTCCACCACCGCGAGACTCTCGGCGAAGTTCTGGTTGATGGAGCCGAGGTCGAAGGCGGCGACGCGCGGCCCGCCGAGCTCTTCGATCTGCGCGGCGAGCGCGTCGCCGCCCACGATCGACTCGCGCGCGCTGGAGCCGCCGAGAAGGTAGAGGCCCGGCGTGTCCGGCGCTTGCCGCCGGGCCTGACCCACCATCCACGAGACGTAGATGAACGAGTCCTGAGGGTTGCGCAGAGCGCGGTCGAGCGGCACCACCGTCCACATCCCGCTGGTGAACAGCCACTGGAAGCCGAGCAGCGCCGGCACGAGCAAGGCCGCGGCGGCGACCAGCACCAGCGGGCTGCGGTTGCGGAAGCCGCGGTGGAAGGCGCCCATCAGAGCGTCTCCCTGAGCGTGCCGTCCTGGTAGAGAGCCGCCAGCTGGCGAGCGAGCTCCGACTGCCAGATCGCCCGCCCCTCCGGCCGCAGATGCGAGAGGTCGAGGAAGTACTCGCTGGGGATGTCGACCTCGTCGTTGAAGTCGAGGTACGGGACGTCGTACTTCGCGGCGATGGCCATCGTCGGCGCCCGGTAGGCGGCCTTCGCGGCGCCGAAGGCGTCACCGATGATCTCCCGGTTCCACGGGAGCTCGACGATCACCATGTCGAGCCCGCGCCGCTTGCCCTCCTCGATCAGCCCATCCAGCACGGCGGCGTCGAACTTGTGGACCTTGCGGAACGCCGGGTAGTACTTGTCCAGCCACTTGCGCACCAGCTTCTGCTTCTCGCCGTCGGACAGCGCCTTCCGTGCGTCGAACGCGTGCGGCTTGTACGCTTTGGGGCGCAACCGCCCCTTGTACAGCAGGTCGTTCTCCCGCTGCTGGAGGTACGAGGCCAGCGCCGAGAAGATGCCGGGCAGGATCGTGTACGAGTGCTTGTGCTCGCCGGAGTACTCCGTCACCCAGCGTCGCAGAGAATCGCTCTTGAGCAGCAACTCGCGACCGATCACCTGGTTGTAGTTGCTCTTCGGGCTGGTCGTGAAGCGGCCCAGGTTCACGCCGACCAGCACCGTCGTCGGCGTGTCGGGCAGGTTGTCGACGATCGCCCAGCTCTGCGCGTAGCGCTGCATCCGCGAGCTCAGATTGTAGGCGTCCATGCGCGGCCCGCCGTCGGCCTCGACCTCTCGGGCCAGCGACGGCCCGCTGACGATGGCCTCGCGGCCGCTCGAACCGCCGAGCAGCACCGCGAGCGGCACGTCCGGCGGATGCCTCTTCAGCCGGCCCACGGTCCAGGAGACGACCATGTAGTCGTCGGTCGAGTTGCGCACCCAGTTCTGCACCGGGACGGCGCTCCAGGCGCCGCTCGTGAACCAGTTCTGGATGCCGAGAAGCGCCGGCACGATGAGCGCCAGCGCCACGACGAGCACGAGAGGGTTCCTGTTTCTCAGACCGCGCCTGAAGCTGTTCACCCCAGCTCCTCGGCGAGCAGCTTCCGCAGCTCGGCCCTGATGGCCTTTCCGGACCCGGTGCGCGGAATGGCGTCGACGGCGATCACGCGGCTCGGCAACGACGAGGACGGAAGCACGCCGCGCAGCTCGCGCAGGAGCTTCGAGGCCTTGAAGCCGGCGGTCTCGAGCGGCACGACGAACGCGACCGGCACGTGGCCGAGGATCTCGTCGGGCGCGGCCACGACGGCGACGTCGGCGAAGCGTTCGAGGCCCTGCAGCGCCTCCTGCACGTGGATGATGCTGACCTTCTCGCCGCCACGCTTGATGATGTCGTCCTTGCGGCCGGCGATCCACACCGCGCCGCTCTCGTCCACGCGGCCGAAGTCGCCGGTCTTGAGGCCGTGCGCGGTGAGCGTCTTCGCGGTGATCTCCGGCTCGTCCAGGTAGCCTTGCATGAGCAGCGAGCCGGAGACGTACAGCTCACCCGTCTCGCCGGGCGCGGCCTCGGCGCCGTCACCGCGCCGCGCCGCCACGCGCATGTCCCCGATGGGCCGGCCGACGGAGCCGACGCGGACGTCGAGGTCGGCCGGCGGCAGGATGCAGAGCCGGCCGCTGACCTCGGTGAGGCCGTACATGTTGAAGAGGCTCACGCCGGGCAGCACGCGACGGAACTTCTCGATCACCGGCAGCGGCAGGTGATCGCCGCTGCTCACCCAGAAGCGGAACGCGTGCTCGCGCGGCGCTTCGAGCGGCTCGACCACGCGCACAAGGTGTGCCGGGGCGCCGCCGAAGCCGGTGCAGCCCTCCGTCTCCATCTCGTCGAGGAGGCCGGCGCCGAAGTAGAAGCCCAGCTGGCCGGCGACGCCGCCGCCGTTGGCCAGCAGGGTCAGGAAGTGGCAGATGCCGCTGGTGAAGTACGGCGGCGTGTTGATGAAGACCCGGTCGTCCGCCTCGAGCCCCAGCGTCAGCGCGACGTAGCCCGCGTTGCTCGAGACCGACCGCAGGGTCTGACAGACGCCCTTGGGCAGACCCGTGGTGCCGGAGGTGAACATGATCATCGCCTGCTCGTCCTCGCGCACCGCCTCGAGCTCGTGCGGCGCGACGGCCGGAGCGGCCGCACCACCGGCCGCCCGCAGGCCGTCCACGAGACCGTCGGCGTCGGTGGTCACCACGAGCCGCACGGGGCCGCCGGGCGGCGTCGGGCAGGTCTCGTCGTCCGGCACCACGATCACCTCCGGCTGCGACTTGGCGATCAGCCAGTCGACGTCGTGCTGCGGCAGGCTCGTGTTGAGCGGCACGACCACCTGACCGGCCAGCCACGCGCCGAGCATGCCGACGAAGAACTGGTCATACTCCTCGAGCATCAGCGCGACGCGGGCGCCGCGCCGGCCGGCGGCGGCCCGAAGGGCCGCCGCGACCCGCTCCGCCCGCGCTTCCGTCGCGGCGTACGTGTACGTGCGGCCGCGCGTCCGCAGGAGCGTCTCGTCGGCGCGTTCAGCCGCCCAGCGGCGCAGGCGCGCGACGGCGTCGGTCATCAAAGATGGGGGTGTCATACGGCGCCGGAGATGCGGTCAGAAGCCGACGTATCTGAATTCGGTGAGCTTGCCGCCTACGAGCACGGCGACGGTGATCGCAAGGAACACCAGGAACCAGAGGAAGGTCTGCAGGCTCAGGCCGAGACCGTAGTAGAACCAGTGGCCGCGCGGCTCGGCCGGAGCCTGGCTCTCCGCACTGTGCTCCGGCGGTCTCTCGCCGCCGTCCTCAGCCATCGCCCGCCTTCTTGCGCGCGACGTAGGCCAGCATGTGATTCACGGTATCGAGATTCTCGAACACGATGTCCATGGGCTTCACCCTGATGGCGAACGTCTCTTCGAGAAACGCGATCAGCGCCGTGAGGTTCATGGAGTCGAGCAGCTGGTCGCGGAACAGCGACGTGTCGGCGCTGACCTCGTCTTCCTCGAGGTCGGCCTCGTCGCGGATGAACTCGAGGATGGTGTCGGCGTCGGTCATGAGGCGTCCTTCACGGGTCGAGAGGCTGAGGGACTCAGCTGCGGGTCCCCTGGGCGTAGGAGAACTTCATCGGGTTCACGAAGCCCGAGGCCTCGACGCCGGCCTTGATCAGGCCGCCCAGCGTGAACACACGCTGCGCGGTCTGGAAGGCCTGCTCGAGGCCCCACTCGTCACTGAGGACGTGACCGCGCGCGCCGGCCCAGCCGTAGGCGCCGAACTGGGAGGTGCCGTCGCCGTTGCCGACGACGAGGCAGCCGTTGCGCACGAAGGGCAGCCAGGTGGCGATGATCGCCGTCTCGGCGCCGCCGGAACGACGGCCGGCGGTGGCGAGCACCCCGACGGGCTTGTTGGCGAGCTTGAAGTCCTGGTGGCGCAGCGGCCGCGTGCGCATGATGAACTTGGCGAACAGGTCTGACGGCAGCCCGAAATAGACGGGCGTCGCCACGAGGATGCCGTCGGCGGCGACCATGGCGTCGAGGATGGACTGGACGTCGTCCTCCTTCTCCCTCACACACGGGATGAAGGTGCCGTCCTTCTTCTTGCCACAGACGTTGCACGCCTTGCACGGCTCGATGTGCTGGTCGCGCAGATGGATGACCTCGTGGTCGCACTCGCCGGGGTAGGTGGCGTCGACCTTCTCGAAGGCCGTCTCGAGCATGATGCTGCTGTTGCTGTTGTCGCGGGGGCTGCAGTTGAGCCCCAGAATCCGCACCGTCATGCGCCGGTCTCCTCTCCGTGCACGGCCACCCGACAGGAGTGAAGGGCGGAAGGGAATCGTCATGCCCGCAGTCGCGTACGGGAGAGCAATCTTACCAGACGACGGCCCGGTACGCGCCCGCGAGGCAGGGGTGGTGCCGGAGGTGGGACTCGAACCCACACGCCCTTTCGGGGCACCCGATTTTGAGTCGAGCGCGTCTACCAGTTCCGCCACACCGGCACTGAGGTCTTGCGGTGCCCTATTCTGACTCATCGGCAGCCGTCCGTGCACCTCGCGACGGCGGACGGGGCGCGACTCGCGTACAGATGCGGTGCCGGGTCATCCTCCCGGCGGCCATCGACGGTGCTGAGGCGGCGCCCGAAGCGCCGCCTCAGACTGCCGCGATCAGTACTGTGACGCGAAGGTCGTGGTCCACATCCGGGGACCCATCCCCCGACTGACGGCATAGCAGGTCGCGAAGATCTGTGAGCTGCCGTCGTAGATGCTGTCGTGACGGTACGGGTTCCAGCTGGCCGACCAGGTGCTGGAACAGTACTGGAACAGGCCCTTGAAGGCTGAGCTCGAACCTGCGTACCGCTGGCCGCCCGACTCGCGCATCATCATGCGATAGATCCCGGCGGCCCTGACGTGGTACTTGGCCGCGGCGACCTCGATGATCGGCATCCACTTGCCGCGGCGCTCCCACTCGGCCATCTGGCGCTGCAGCCGGTACCGCTTCGCGAGTCGCTGGACGCGCAGCTTCCAGATGCGAACGGCGCGACGCGCCTTGGCGATCCGGGCCTTGAGCTGGTCTACGCTGGGCCCGGCCGGCGCCGCGGACGGCGCCGGCGAGGGATCCGGGGTGGGCGATACCGTGGGGTCCGGCGTGGCGGCGGAGTCGACGGCCGACGCGAGGCTTGGAGCGGCGAGGGCGACGGCCAGTGCGGTCCTGGCGGTCGTCAGGCGATGGTTGTAGTGGCGGAGGGCGCGCTTCGCGACGCGGAGCTTACCCTTGAGAGTGACCGCTTCAGCCTTCTGCGGCAGGGCCGCGGCGGCGAGTGCGGTGGCGACGATGAGGATCGCGAGGATGGCGATCAGGCTCTTGCATCGACTCACAAGGTCCTTTCGACGTGGTTTCCCTCAGAGGCAGCGGCTGCGCCTGTGCCCGCGGGGGCGTTCGGCGCCCGGATCGTGCAGTGCCCGCATACGCACGCCGCGAAGGGTGATGGACAAGTGGGAGGGGCGAACGGATGTGGGAACGCGTCCGGGCGCGTCGTTGTTCGTTCGGGAAGCTAGTCAATCAAGTCGGGTGGCCTGGCGCAACCGTATGGGGCTGCGCGCACGCGCTTCCCGGATCCAGCCGGCGAGGTGCGCGCGCTCCTGCAGGACGGTGAAACCTGCCTCGCGCGCAGACCTCACCGTCTCCCTGTCCAGGCGGCAACCACCGGCCGCCGCGGCCCACGCCGGCGCCGCCATGGTCTGGAGAGACCGGCCCGGCTCCCAGGTCAGGTGTACGTGCTCCAGCAGCAGCAGCGTCCCCCCGGGGACCAGCACCCGGCGGAGCTCGTCGAGCGCCGCCGCCGGATCGGCGACCGTGCAGAGCGCGAACGCGCTCACGGCGGTGTCGAACGAGGCGTCGTCGAACTGCAGCTCCTCGGCACGGCCCTCGACGACGGTGACGCGCGCGGCGGCCTGCGCCGCTCGCCGGCGCGCGCGCTCGAGCATCGAGACGTCGGGCTCGAGCGCCGTGACGTCGGCGCCGGCCGCGTACCAGCGGAGCTGGCTGCCCGTGCCGGCGCCGATCTCGAGCACGCGACCGCTCGCCGTCGCCGCCAGGCGTCGCCGCCAGGCGCCCACGGCGGCGCGCTCGAACGGCCACATCGCCGCGTCGTACACGGCCGCGTGGCCTCCTGGCGGGGTTGAGATTCGCGGCTTCATCCTGAACACTTACGCCGTCCTTTGCGTCCTCCGGTACATGCCCCGCCGGCCGGCGCCACACGCATCGGGGTGGTGATGGCGATGTCGGGCCTGTTCGACTTCATGAAGTACGACGAGGATGCCCCCGGCGCCGCCGTCGACGCAGCTACGGCACTCGAGCTCCACCGTCTGGCCAACCTCTTCCTGCTCTCCGGGATCACCCTCGCCCTCTTCATCCTGCGGGCGATCGCCGAGGCGCTGTCCGTGACCTTCATCCCCCAGGGCGTCTACGTCGCCTGGGGACTCGTTCTCCTCACCGGCTGGGCCGCGACGTTCGTCTACGGCGTGTTCGTGACCTTCACGGCGCGGCGCTGGGGCTGGTTCGTCCTGTGTCTGTTGCCCCTCACCTGCGTCCCCGCCGCGGCCGCCTACGCCTGGATCCGCCGCCAGGAGATCGAGGGCGCCGTCCTCGGCGAGAGACGGGCGCCCGCCCCGCGCCAGCGCCGCGGGGGAAGAAAGAAGCCCTGAACGCGCCTCCTCCCCGGCCGGCGCGGCCCCTCCCGCCTCTGTGGTACTGTCTTTGACTGTCTTTGCCTTGGCGGGAGGGCCCGCCGACCCTCGGGGGGACGCCATCAAGAAGACGCTCCGCCACATCATCGTCTTCGCCATCATCGTGGGGGCGCTGTACCTGCTGCTCCCGCGCCTGGTCGACACCCAGCAGACACTCGAGTACATCTCCGGCGCGAGCTACGTCCTGCTCGTTCTGGCCGTCGTGCTCGAAGTCGGCGCGCTGCTCGGCTACGCCAACCTGTTCCGCTACATCCTGCGCGTGCTCGACATCCGCATGCGCCTGCGCGAGGTGCTCTCGATCACCCTGAGCGGCCTCGCCGTGAGCCACGTGCTCTCGGCCGGCGGCGTGGGCGGCTGGGTAGTCACGTACAACGCGCTGATGAAGCACCGCGTGCCGCACGGCATCATCTTCGTGGCCGTCGCCGCGCAACAGTTCTTCAACTACGTGGTGCTCTGGTTCTTCTTCGCGCTCGCGATCGTGTACCTGATCGTCGTGCGCGGCGGTGACTCCGTCTTCAGCTACCTCGTCGGGATCGTCCTGATCCTGCTGCTCCTGTGGCTCACCATCTACGGGGTCTACCTCTACAACCGCCCCACCCGCCTGCGCCGGCGGGTCGCCCAGGTCGCGCACCTCGTGAACCGGGTCATGCGGCGCGAGGTCGTGAAGGAGCGCCACATCGACGGCTGGATCGACAACCTGCTCATCGGCATGCGCCGCATGACCAGCCACCGCGGTGCGTTCCGCACCACGCTGTTCCTCGCCTGCGCGTTCTGGTTCTTCGACATGCTCTGCCTGTGGTGCACCTTCGCCGCATTCGGCTACACCATCGGCCTTGGGCACCTGCTCGTGGCCTACGTGATCGCCTACTCGATCGGGACGCTGGCGCCCACGCCGGGGGGGCTGGGCGCCGTCGAGGGGCTCCTGATCGCACTCTTCGTCAGCTTCGGCGTGCCGTCCGCGGTGGCCGTCGCCGTCGTGCTCGTCTACCGCATCATCAACTTCTGGCTGCCGATCCCGCCCGGGTTCGTCGCCTACGCCATCGTGCGGCCGGGCCGCCAGCCGATCGCCGAAGGCGAGGTGGAGGCGGCGGCCGACGAGGCGCCGGGGGAACTCAGCGGCCGGGGTCGCTGATGCGGTAGAGGCTGAGGATTGGCCCGCGCTCCCCCGGTCCGGGCCGGAACTCCTTCACCAGCTCGGTCTCCGCGTCGAGCCGCCGGTAGAAGGCGACGATGGTCGGATACACCTCAGGCGCGGCGCGCACCCGCTCGCTGACGCGTGAGCTCACGACGACGTACTCCACCCCCCGCTCCCGCAGACGATCGAGGTCGCGCGCACGCTCGGGCACGCCAGGCGCCGGCAGCTTGAGCCGCACCAGGCGGTACGCGACCGGGTCGAGCCCGGCCTCGCGGTAGTTGTCCAGGTCTTCGTCTCGCACCAGCGGCGGGCCGTAGTTCTCGACGGCGATGAGCGCCCCGGCCGGCACGTTCTCCTGGATCCACGCTCGCGCCACCTCCCGCGTGTCCGTCCCGCTCAGCGTGGCGTCATAGGCGATCGCCGCCGTGAGCGGCAGCACGAAGGCGACGACGAGAAGAGCCCCCACGAGCGGTGCCACGACGCGACGACGGCGCGGTAGCAGTTCGACCACCTCCAGGCAGCAACGCGCGGCCAGGAGGATGAGCAGCGGGACGATCACGAGCAGGTACCGGTCGGCGAGTTCCTTCCAGGTCCCGATGTAGAGGAAGTAGACGATCACGTACGGCGCGACCATCACGTCCAGCCGCGTGCGCCGCCAGACGGCCCAGCCCAGGCCGGCGGCGCCCAGCACCACCAGGACGACGCCCATCGCTCCGGTCAGGTTGGGCGTGACGTTGTACCAGAAGCCGTTGCCGACGTGCTCGAAGCCGAGCCAGCCCCTGTCCATGATCCGGTTCTGGCGCACGAAATCGGAGATGAAGTGCGATGCGTCGAGTACGACGAACGGCGACGCCAGCAGGAACGCGGCGGCCATCGGTGCGTACACGCGCAGCGCCAGCAGGCGCGCCCACACGAGCGAGGCGCGCCCACCCTCTCCCCTCCTCCGGGCCGCCTCGGGGCGGCAGGCGTACACGGCCGCGACGGTCGCCGGCAGGACGAGCATGCCGAGGTTGTACTTGGTGGAGGTGGCGAGGCCGGCGGCGACGGCCCCGAGGACCAGCAGGCGAGACGCGGTGGTCGCTCCTCGCGGGTTCGCTGCGCCGCCCGCCGCCACATCCGTCTGACCGGCGGTCGACGCCGAATCCTCGCGCCGCCGCCCCGCGACGCTCGCGGCTCGATGCAGCAGCACCAGCGCGAGCAGCGAGAACGCGACGGCGGTCACATCGGTCACGGCCATGTGCGAGTAGGCCACGTGCAGCGGCGCGACGGCGAGGAGGAGCGCTGCGACGAGGCCGGTCAGGCGGCCGAAGGCGTCCCGGCCAAGCCGGTAGACGAGGTACACGGAGGCCGTCCCCATAGCGACGGAGAGGAAGCGACCGAGCAGGAAGTACGGCCCCGGATCCGTCACGAACGAGGTGGTCCCCAGAAAGCTGCCGTGCCCGAGCAGCCACCAGACCGGAGTCGCAAGGACGTAGACCGCGGCCACCAGGTAGAAGTACAGCGAGGGATAGAAGAAGAACTGCGGGTTCAGATGGCCGCGCGCGGCCTGGAAGGCCTTGGGTACAACCATGCTCTCGTCCGCGTTGACGAAGCTGTACGGCAGCCCGTAGGTGATCCCCTTGAGGCGGAGCGCGGCGGCGAGGACGAGGACGGCCAGCAGGAGGGCGCCGGCGACGCCGTGTCGCCGCCACAGGCCCGCCGCGCCGCGCTTCACCCGCCCTCGGCCGAGGGGCTCGTCGCCGCGCCGCCGTTGGCCTCGTCGCGGAAGCAACTCACCGCGCCGGTGTGACACGCGGGGCCGGCGGGTTCGACCAGGAGCAGGACCGTGTCGTGGTCACAGTCAAGTCTCGCCGAGACCACGCGCTGCACGTTGCCGCTGGTGCCGCCCTTGTGCCACAGCTCGCGCCGGCTGCGGCTCCAGAAGTGCGCCTCGCCGGTAGCGAGCGTCCTCCCCATGGCCTCCTCGTTCGCGTAGGCGACCATGAGGACCTCCCGGCTGCCGGCGGCCTGGACGACGCAGGGCACGAGGCCGTCGGCGCCGTAGCGCACGAGCTCGAGGAAGGTGCTGTGGTCCACGATGTCGACAGTGCCTCGCCGGACGCCCTGGTCAGGCGAGCCGCTCCCTCATGATGGCGGCGCCGGCGCTGGTGCCGACCCGGTCGGCGCCGGCGCCGACCATACGCTCGAGGTCGGCGGCGGTGCGGATGCCGCCCGACGCCTTGATGCCGATGCGCTCGTCGAGGCAGCCGCGGAGCAGCTCGACGTCCGCCTCCGTCGCGCCCTTCGGCCCCAGGCCGGTCGACGTCTTGACGAAGTCGACGCCTGCCTGCTCGCAGACGCGGCAGGCGAGCCGCTTCAGCTCCTCGTCGAGGTAGCAGGTCTCGATGATGGCCTTGACGATCACCCGGCCACGCTCCGCGTCGTCGCCGCGCACGCGTACGGCGCGCACGACGCCGGCGAGTTCGTCGCGGACGAGGTCGTGCTCGCCGGAGAGAAAGGCCGGCACGTTGATGACGACGTCCACCTCTTCGGCGCCGCGAGAGACCGCCTCGCCGGCGGCGAGAGCCTTGATCTTCGCCGTGTCGGCGCCGAACGGGAACGAGATGACGGTGCACGTCTTGACGTCCGTGCCGCGCAGCAGACCGGCGGCCAGTGGGACGAAGTGCGGGAACAGGCAGACGGCGGCGAAGTGATACCCGGCCGCCTCCGCGCAGAGCGCCTCGACGTCGGCGCTGGTCGCGTCGGCGCGCAGCAGCGTGTGGTCGATGGTCTTGGCGAGTTCTTCGGGGTGCACGCCACGACCTCCGGGCGACGGGCGATGGACTGGCGGAGCCTCGGCGAGTATATCAGTCCGAAAACCTACATCAGGTGGTCGACGTACCGGTCGTCACGGCGCCAGCGCTTGCGCACCTTTACCCGCAGATCGAGGAACACGTGGACGCCGAGGATGGCCTCGATCTCGTGCCGCGCGCCGCTGCCGATGGCCTTGACGACACGGCCGCCCTTGCCGACCACGATCGCCTTCTGCGACTCCGTCTCGACGATCAGGCTCGCTTCGATCTCGACCAGCGGGCGATCGCTGCGCTCGGTGATGGCGCCGACCTCCGCGGCGATCGCGTGCGGCACCTCGTCGCGGGTCAGCCGCAGCGCCTGCTCGCGGATGAGCTCCGCCACGAGCATCTCGAGGGGCTGGTCGCTCTGCTGCCCGTCGGGGAAGTAGACGGGTCCCGGAGGCATCGCCGCCGCCAGGCGGGAGAGCACGTCGGCGAGCCCGTCGCCGCGCAGAGCGGAGACGGCGAGGACCTCGCCGCCGCCGGTGAGGGCGCGCGCCTCGTCGAGGCGCGCGCCCAGCCGGCGCCCGTCCACGAGGTCGATCTTGTTGAGCACGAACAGGGCCGGCAAGCCGGATGCGGCGACCGCCTGCGCGACGTAGCGGTCGCCGGAGCCGAAGGTCTCGGTGGCGTTCAGGAGCACGAGCGCCGCGTCGACCTCTCCCAGCGCGTCGTCGACGGTGGTCTGCATACGCCGCGTGAGGGAGTCGAACGGCTTCTGGAAGCCGGGCAGATCGAGCAGGACGATCTGGCAGTCCTCCAGCGAGACGACGCCGGTGATGCGCCGGCGCGTCGTCTGCGGGTGATCGCTGACGATGCTGACCTTGCGCCCGACGAGGGCGTTGACCAGGGTCGACTTGCCGACGTTCGGCCGGCCGAAGGCGGCCACGAACCCGCTGCGGAACTCGTCAGCCATCGGCGCCGGCGTCCGCTCGCGAGAACGGAGCCGTGAGCAGATCGCGCAGGCGCACGACGCGCACCTCGCCCGCCGCGCGGGCGACGATCTCGGGGTCGCCGAACTCGGCGAGCGCCTGCAGGCACATGCCGCAGGGCAGGCAGTCCGAGCCGTCCAGCGCGGCGACCGCCACGTACTTCAGCTCGCGCTCACCGGCGGCGGCGAGCGCTGCCAGCGCCGCCCGCTCCGCGCACAGCCCTGCGGGCGATGCGGCGCTCTCGACGTTGACGCCGCCGTGGCTGCGGCCGGAGGGTCCGACCGTCACGGCGCCGACCGCGTACCCCGAGTACGGCGCGTACGCGCGCACGGCGACGTCGAGCGCTTCCTGATAGAGCAGTCGCTCCGCCGGTTCCGGGGCCCGGCTCACAGCGGGTACCAGATCCGGAACAGCACGGCCGTGATCGCGATCCCGAGCGCGGCGCCCACGGCCACCTCGGCGAAGGTGTGGATCTTCGCCTGCACGCGGCTCTGCGCGACGAGGATCGCGAGAAAGAGCGTGATCGCCGAGATCGGCAGCGCGAACGTCGTGTCGACCGCGACGAACGTCACCGCCACCCACGCGGCGAACGCGAGTGCGGCATGCACGGACGGCAGCCCGCCGTGGAACGCGGTGCCGCGGTGCGTGAGCGCCTTGAGGGCGATCGCGGCCAGGATGACGATGAAGAGCGCGATGACGGTGACGTCGATCGGCGAACCGCGCAGCTTGCTCAGGATCGTGTACGGCACGCTGGTGATCTTGTCGTAGAAGACCAGGTAGGCGACGCCCACGGCGTTGACGGCGGCGATCAACACTGCACCTGCGCTCACGTCCTTGGCGACGCGGGCGCGCGGGTCGTCGTCGTCGGTGATCAGGTCGACCACGTTCTCGATGGCGGTGTTGAACATCTCGGTGATGAGCACGAACGAGATGGCGACGAGGAGCGCGATGACCTCGAGTCGGGTGAGCGCGAAGAACAGGCCGGCGACCAGCACCAGCGCGGCGATGGCGAAGTGGATCCACATGTTGCGCTCGAAGCGGAGCGCGTGGACGATGCCGTCGAAGGCGAAGTTGAAGCTGGTGAGCAGGTTACCGCGACGTTGCGACAACGAGGTCCTCCCAGTCGACGAGCTCGAGCACCTCGGCCTGGCGCAGGGCCATCTGGCCGGCGTCGGTCTCGTGATCGTAGCCGAGCAGGTGCAGCGTACCGTGAACCAGCAGGACGGCGATCTCGAAGGCCGCCGGATGAGCGTCGGCGCGCGCCTGGCGCAGCGCCCGGCGCGCGCAGATCACGACGTCGCCGAGCATCAGCGGCGGGCCGGTCTCGCCGGCCACGACGGCCGCCGCGACATCACCGAGGTCGGGGGCCGGCGACGCCGCCGCGGAGACGCCGGCGGCAGCGGCAGCGAGGACCCCCCGCTGGTCGTCGCCCTCAGGCCCGCCGCGTCGTCCCAGTCTTCCAGCGGGAAGGACAGCACGTCGGTGACCTCGTCCTTGCCGCGATGCTCGCGGTTCAGGGCGCGCATGCGAGCCTCGCCGACGAATGCGACGGCGACTTCCGCGCCGAGGACGCCCTCGGCCTCGAGCACCGTGGCGACGAGGCGGGCGACGAGCTCCTCGTCGACCTGCGTGCGCGTCGTGTTGACCACCTCGACGAGGTTCACGCTCCCTCCTTGCCACGGCGCGGGCCGGAGCGCGGCGCGCTGCGCCCGCGCCGCGTCGACCTGGTCGTCGTGCGCCTTGTAGGCATCGACGATGCGCTGGACGAGCTTGTGGCGCACGACGTCGTGCCCGTCGAACTCGACGAAGGTGATGTCGTCGACGTCGTCGAGGACCTCGGTCACCGTCACGAGCCCCGAGGTGCGGCTGTGCGGCAGGTCGATCTGCGTGACGTCGCCGGTGACCACCATCTTCGTGCCGAAGCCGAGCCGGGTGAGGAACATCTTCATCTGCTCGGGCGAGGTGTTCTGCGCCTCGTCGAGGATGACGAACGAGTCGTTGAGCGTGCGCCCGCGCATGAACGCGAGCGGCGCCACCTCGATCTCGCCCTTCTCCATGAGTGCCGCGAGCTTCTCGCCGTCGATCATGTCGTACAGCGCGTCGAACAGCGGGCGGAAGTACGGGTCGACCTTCTCGCGCATCGTCCCAGGCAGGAAGCCGAGCTTCTCCCCCGCCTCCACCGCCGGCCGCGTGAGGACGATGCGCCCGACCTGCTTGCCGAAGAGCGCGTCCACGGCCATCGCCATCGCGAGGTACGTCTTGCCGGTTCCTGCAGGGCCGATGCCGAAGGTGACCGTGTTCTTGCGGATCGCGTCGATGTACCGCTTCTGGTTGATCGTGTGCGGGCCGACCGACGTGCCGCGATGCGTCCAGCACGACGTCGCCGTAGACCTCCGAAGGCTTGCCCGAGGAGTTGATGGCGATGTCCATCAGCGATTCCACGATGCCCGGGTTGAGCGGCCGGCCGCTCCGGATCACCGTGAGCAGCTCGTCGACGGCGGCGCGCGCCTTCTCGACGGCCTCCGCCTCGCCCTCGAGGATGAGCACATTGCCGCGTAGCGTCAGCGTGCAGTCGAGCCGCTGCTCGAGGATCTTGAGGTGCGCGTCGTGCTCCCCGGCGAGGTCGAGGGCGTCGCTGTTGCTGTCGAGGTCGATGACCGTGCGCGACATCGGCGTCACCCTCAGCCTCCCAGGCGACCGCGGACGAGGTCGCTGAGCTTCTTGCCGTCGGCACGGCCGGCGACCTTGGGCTTGAGCCAGCCCATCACCTTGCCCATGTCCCTGGGCGTGACCGCGTCCGTGGCGGCGATGCCCTCGTCCACCAACACCTCGAGCTCGGCGTCGGTCAGCTCCTCCGGCATGTAGCCCTTGAGGAGACTCTCCTCGTAGCGCTCCTGGTCGGCGAGGTCGGTGCGCCCCGCCTGGTCGTAGAGCGCGATGGCCTCCGCGCGCCGCTTGCGCTCGCGCTTGAGCACCGTGAGCTCGTCGGCCTCGGTGGGCTGCCTGCGGCTGTCGATGCGCATTCCTTCTTGAGCGCGGCGACGAACGAGTTGAGCGCCTCGCGGAGGCGCTTGTCGCCGGCCTTGAGCGCTGCGGTGGCGTCGTCCTTGATGCGTTGTTCGATGGTGCCGAGCTCTCTCATACCATGCCTCCAAGGCGGGCCCCGCCGATGACGTGCCAGTGCAGGTGCATGACCTCCTGGCCGGCGTCGGGGCCCGTGTTCGTGATGACGCGATAGCCGCTCCCGGCGACGCCGGCGGCGCGGGCCGTGGCGGCGATGAAGCCGAGCGCGCGCGCCGTCACGTCGTCGTCCAGGGCCTCGGCCTCGTCCAGCGACGCGACGTGAGACTTCGGGATCACGAGCAGGTGGACCGGCGCGAGCGGGCGCACGTCGCGGAAGGCGACGAAGTCGTCGTCCTCGGCGACGATCTCCGCCGGGATCTCTCCGGCGGCGATACTGCAGAAGATGCAGTCGCGGAGCAGTGCCCCTTCGGCGGCTTCT
>CAVOVA010000010.1:0-179999 GCA_963699725.1 uncultured Thermoleophilia bacterium | reverse complement strand
GCGGTGATCTCCGGCTCGTCCAGGTAGCCCTGCATGAGCAGCGAGCCGGAGACGTACAGCTCACCCGTCTCGCCGGGCGCGGCCTCGGCGCCGTCACCGCGCCGCGCCGCCACGCGCATGTCCCCGATGGGCCGGCCGACGGAGCCGACGCGGACGTCGAGGTCGGCCGGCGGCAGGATGCAGAGCCGGCCGCTGACCTCGGTGAGGCCGTACATGTTGAAGAGGCTCACGCCGGGCAGCACGCGACGGAACTTCTCGATCACCGGCGGCGGCAGGTGATCGCCGCTGCTCACCCAGAAGCGGAACGCGTGCTCGCGCGGCGCTTCGAGCGGCTCGACCACGCGCACAAGGTGTGCCGGGGCGCCGCCGAAGCCGGTGCAGCCCTCCGTCTCCATCTCGTCGAGGAGGCCGGCGCCGAAGTAGAAGCCCAGCTGGCCGGCGACGCCGCCGCCGTTGGCCAGCAGGGTCAGGAAGTGGCAGATGCCGCTGGTGAAGTACGGCGAGTTGATGAAGACCCGGTCGTCCGCCTCGAGCCCCAGCGTCAGCGCGACGTAGCCCGCGTTGCTCGAGACCGACCGCAGGGTCTGACAGACGCCCTTGGGCAGACCCGTGGTGCCGGAGGTGAACATGATCATCGCCTGCTCGTCCTCGCGCACCGCCTCGAGCTCGTGCGGCGCGACGGCCGGAGCGGCCGCACCACCGGCCGCCCGCAGGCCGTCCACGAGACCGTCGGCGTCGGTGGTCACCACGAGCCGCACGGGGCCGCCGGGCGGCGTCGGGCAGGTCTCGTCGTCCGGCACCACGATCACCTCCGGCTGCGACTTGGCGATCAGCCAGTCGACGTCGTGCTGCGGCAGGCTCGTGTTGAGCGGCACGACCACCTGACCGGCCAGCCACGCGCCGAGCATGCCGACGAAGAACTGGTCATCTGCTCGAGCATCAGCGCGACGCGGGCGCCGCGCCGGCCGGCGGCGGCCCGAAGGGCCGCCGCGACCCGCTCCGCCCGCGCTTCCGTCGCGGCGTACGTGTACGTGCGGCCGCGCGTCCGCAGGAGCGTCTCGTCGGCGCGTTCAGCCGCCCAGCGGCGCAGGCGCGCGACGGCGTCGGTCATCAAAGATGGGGGTGTCATACGGCGCCGGGAGTCGTATCAAGAAGCCGACGTATCTGAATTCGGTGAGCTTGCCGCCTACGAGCACGGCGACGGTGATCGCAAGGAACACCAGGAACCAGAGGAAGGTCTGCAGGCTCAGGCCGAGACCGTAGTAAACCAGTGGCCGCGCGGCTCGGCCGGAGCCTGGCTCTCCGCACTGTGCTCCGGCGGTCTCTCGCCGCCGTCCTCAGCCATCGCCCGCCTTCTTGCGCGCGACGTAGGCCAGCATGTGATTCACGGTATCGAGATTCTCGAACACGATGTCCATGGGCTTCACCCTGATGGCGAACGTCTCTTCGAGAAACGCGATCAGCGCCGTGAGGTTCATGGAGTCGAGCAGCTGGTCGCGGAACAGCGACGTGTCGGCGCTGACCTCGTCTTCCTCGAGGTCGGCCTCGTCGCGGATGAACTCGAGGATGGTGTCGGCGTCGGTCATGAGGCGTCCTTCACGGGTCGAGAGGCTGAGGGACTCAGCTGCGGGTCCCCTGGGCGTAGGAGAACTTCATCGGGTTCACGAAGCCCGAGGCCTCGACGCCGGCCTTCGGATCAGGCCGCCCAGCGTGAACACACGCTGCGCGGTCTGGAAGGCCTGCTCGAGGCCCCACTCGTCACTGAGGACGTGACCGCGCGCGCCGGCCCAGCCGTAGCGCGCCGAACTGGGAGGTGCCGTCGCCGTTGCCGACGACGAGGCAGCCGTTGCGCACGAAGGGCAGCCAGGTGGCGATCTGGATCGCCGTCTCGGCGCCGCCGGAACGACGGCCGGCTGGCGAGCACCCCGACGGGCTTGTTGGCGAGCTTGAAGTCCTGGTGGCGCAGCGGCCGCGTGCGCATGATGAACTTGGCGAACAGGTCTGACGGCAGCCCGAAATAGACGGGCGTCGCCACGAGGATGCCGTCGGCGGCGACCATGGCGTCGAGGATGGACTGGACGTCGTCCTCCTTCTCCCTCACACACGGGATGAAGGTGCCGTCCTTCTTCTTGCCACAGACGTTGACGCGGCCTTGGGCACGGCTCGATGTGCTGGTCGCGCAGATGGATGACCTCGTGGTCGCACTCGCCGGGGTAGGTGGCGTCGACCTTCTCGAAGGCCGTCTCGAGCATGATGCTGCTGTTGCTGTTGTCGCGGGGGCTGCAGTTGAGCCCCAGAATCCGCACCGTCATGCGCCGGTCTCCTCTCCGTGCACGGCCACCCGACAGGAGTGAAGGGCGGAAGGGAATCGTCATGCCCGCAGTCGCGTACGGGAGAGCAATCTTACCAGACGACGGCCCGGTACGCGCCCGCGAGGCAGGGGTGGTGCCGGAGGTGGGACTCGAACCCACACGCCCTTTCGGGGCACCCGATTTTGAGTCGAGCGCGTCTACCAGCCCCGCCCCACACCGGCACTGAGGTCTTGCGGTGCCCTATTCTGAGCTCATCGGCAGCCGTCCGTGCACCTCGCGACGGCGCACGGGGCGCGACTCGCGTACAGATGCGGTGCCGGGTCATCCTCCCGGCGGCCATCGACGGTGCCGAGGCGGCGCCCGAAGCGCCGCCTCAGACGGCCGCGATCAGTACTGTGACGCGAAGGTCGTGGTCCACATCCGGGGACCCATCCCCCGACTGACGGTGTAGCAGGTCGCGAAGAATCTGTGAGCTGCCGTCGTAGATGCTGTCGTGACGGTACGGGTTCCAGCTGGCCGACCAGGTGCTGGAACAGTACTGGAACAGGCCCTTGAAGGCTGAGCTCGAACCTGCGTACCGCTGGCCGCCCGACTCGCGCATCATCATGCGATAGACCCCGGCGGCCCTGACGTGGTACTTGGCCGCGGCGACCTCGATGATCGGCATCCACTTGCCGCGGCGCTCCCACTCGGCCATCTGGCGCTGCAGCCGGTACCGCTTCGCGAGTCGCTGGACGCGCAGCTTCCAGATGCGAACGGCGCGACGCGCCTTGGCGATCCGGGCCTTGAGCTGGTCTACGCTGGGCCCGGCCGGCGCCGCGGACGGCGCCGGCGAGGAATCCGGGGTGGGCGATACCGTGGGGTCCGGCGTGGGCGATACCGAGGGGTCCGGCGTGGCGGCGGAGTCGACGGCCGACGCGAGGCTTGGAGCGGCGAGGGCGACGGCCAGTGCGGTCCTGGCGGTCGTCAGGCGATGGTTGTAGTGGCGGAGGGCGCGCTTCGCGACGCGGAGCTTACCCTTGAGAGTGACCGCTTCAGCCTTCTGCGGCAGGGCCGCGGCGGCGAGTGCGGTGGCGACGATGAGGATCGCGAGGATGGCGACCAGGCTCTTGCATCGACTCACAGGGTCCTTTCGACGTGGTTTCCCTCAGAGGCAGCGGCTGCGCCTGTGCCCGCGGGGGCGTTCGGCGCCCGGATCGTGCAGTGCCCGCATACGCACGCCGCGAAGGGTGATGGACAAGTGGGAGGGGCGAACGGATGTGGGAACGCGTCCGGGCGCGTCGTTGTTCGTTCGGGAAGCTAGTCAATCAAGTCGGGTGGCCTGGCGCAACCGTATGGGGCTGCGCGCACGCGCTTCCCGGATCCAGCCGGCGAGGTGCGCGCGCTCCTGCAGGACGGTGAAACCTGCCTCGCGCGCAGACCTCACCGTCTCCCTGTCCAGGCGGCAACCACCGGCCGCCGCGGCCCACGCCGGCGCCGCCATGGTCTGGAGAGACCGGCCCGGCTCCCAGGTCAGGTGTACGTGCTCCAGCAGCAGCAGCGTCCCCCCGGGGACCAGCACCCGGCGGAGCTCGTCGAGCGCCGCCGCCGGATCGGCGACCGTGCAGAGCGCGAACGCGCTCACGGCGGTGTCGAACGAGGCGTCGTCGAACTGCAGCTCCTCGGCACGGCCCTCGACGACGGTGACGCGCGCGGCGGCCTGCGCCGCTCGCCGGCGCGCGCGCTCGAGCATCGAGACGTCGGGCTCGAGCGCCGTGACGTCGGCGCCGGCCGCGTACCAGCGGAGCTGGCTGCCCGTGCCGGCGCCGATCTCGAGCACGCGACCGCTCGCCGTCGCCGCCAGGCGTCGCCGCCAGGCGCCCACGGCGGCGCGCTCGAACGGCCACATCGCCGCGTCGTACACGGCCGCGTGGCCTCCTGGCGGGGTTGAGATTCGCGGCTTCATCCTGAACACTTACGCCGTCCTTTGCGTCCTCCGGTACATGCCCCGCCGGCCGGCGCCACACGCATCGGGGTGGTGATGGCGATGTCGGGCCTGTTCGACTTCATGAAGTACGACGAGGATGCCCCCGGCGCCGCCGTCGACGCAGCTACGGCACTCGAGCTCCACCGTCTGGCCAACCTCTTCCTGCTCTCCGGGATCACCCTCGCCCTCTTCATCCTGCGGGCGATCGCCGAGGCGCTGTCCGTGACCTTCATCCCCCAGGGCGTCTACGTCGCCTGGGGACTCGTTCTCCTCACCGGCTGGGCCGCGACGTTCGTCTACGGCGTGTTCGTGACCTTCACGGCGCGGCGCTGGGGCTGGTTCGTCCTGTGTCTGTTGCCCCTCACCTGCGTCCCCGCCGCGGCCGCCTACGCCTGGATCCGCCGCCAGGAGATCGAGGGCGCCGTCCTCGGCGAGAGACGGGCGCCCGCCCCGCGCCAGCGCCGCGGGGGAAGAAAGAAGCCCTGAACGCGCCTCCTCCCCGGCCGGCGCGGCCCCTCCCGCCTCTGTGGTACTGTCTTTGACTGTCTTTGCCTTGGCGGGAGGGCCCGCCGACCCTCGGGGGGACGCCATCAAGAAGACGCTCCGCCACATCATCGTCTTCGCCATCATCGTGGGGGCGCTGTACCTGCTGCTCCCGCGCCTGGTCGACACCCAGCAGACACTCGAGTACATCTCCGGCGCGAGCTACGTCCTGCTCGTTCTGGCCGTCGTGCTCGAAGTCGGCGCGCTGCTCGGCTACGCCAACCTGTTCCGCTACATCCTGCGCGTGCTCGACATCCGCATGCGCCTGCGCGAGGTGCTCTCGATCACCCTGAGCGGCCTCGCCGTGAGCCACGTGCTCTCGGCCGGCGGCGTGGGCGGCTGGGTAGTCACGTACAACGCGCTGATGAAGCACCGCGTGCCGCACGGCATCATCTTCGTGGCCGTCGCCGCGCAACAGTTCTTCAACTACGTGGTGCTCTGGTTCTTCTTCGCGCTCGCGATCGTGTACCTGATCGTCGTGCGCGGCGGTGACTCCGTCTTCAGCTACCTCGTCGGGATCGTCCTGATCCTGCTGCTCCTGTGGCTCACCATCTACGGGGTCTACCTCTACAACCGCCCCACCCGCCTGCGCCGGCGGGTCGCCCAGGTCGCGCACCTCGTGAACCGGGTCATGCGACGCGAGGTCGTGAAGGAGCGCCACATCGACGGCTGGATCGACAACCTGCTCATCGGCATGCGCCGCATGACCAGCCACCGCGGTGCGTTCCGCACCACGCTGTTCCTCGCCTGCGCGTTCTGGTTCTTCGACATGCTCTGCCTGTGGTGCACCTTCGCCGCATTCGGCTACACCATCGGCCTTGGGCACCTGCTCGTGGCCTACGTGATCGCCTACTCGATCGGGACGCTGGCGCCCACGCCGGGGGGGCTGGGCGCCGTCGAGGGGCTCCTGATCGCACTCTTCGTCAGCTTCGGCGTGCCTTCCGCGGTGGCCGTCGCCGTCGTGCTCGTCTACCGCATCATCAACTTCTGGCTGCCGATCCCGCCCGGGTTCGTCGCCTACGCCATCGTGCGGCCGGGCCGCCAGCCGATCGCCGAAGGCGAGGTGGAGGCGGCGGCCGACGAGGCGCCGGGGGAACTCAGCGGCCGGGGTCGCTGATGCGGTAGAGGCTGAGGATTGGCCCGCGCTCCCCCGATCCGGGCCGGAACTCCTTCACCAGCTCGGTCTCCGCGTCGAGCCGCCGATAGAAGGCGACGATGGTCGGATACACCTCAGGCGCGGCGCGCACCCGCTCGCTGACGCGCGAGCTCACGACGACGTACTCCACCCCCCGCTCCCGCAGACGATCGAGGTCGCGCGCACGCTCGGGCACGCCAGGCGCCGGCAGCTTGAGCCGCACCAGGCGGTACGCGACCGGGTCGAGCCCGGCCTCGCGGTAGTTGTCCAGGTCTTCGTCTCGCACCAGCGGCGGGCCGTAGTTCTCGACGGCGATGAGCGCCCCGGCCGGCACGTTCTCCTGGATCCACGCTCGCGCCACCTCCCGCGTGTCCGTCCCGCTCAGCGTGGCGTCATAGGCGATCGCTGCCGTGAGCGGCAGCACGAAGGCGACGACGAGAAGAGCCCCCACGAGCGGTGCCACGACGCGACGACGGCGCGGTAGCAGTTCGACCACCTCCAGGCAGCAACGCGCGGCCAGGAGGATGAGCAGCGGGACGATCACGAGCAGGTACCGGTCGGCGAGTTCCTTCCAGGTCCCGATGTAGAGGAAGTAGACGATCACGTACGGCGCGACCATCACGTCCAGCCGCGTGCGCCGCCAGACGGCCCAGCCCAGGCCGGCGGCGCCCAGCACCACCAGGACGACGCCCATCGCTCCGGTGAGGTTGGGCGTGACGTTGTACCAGAAGCCGTTGCCGACGTGCTCGAAGCCGAGCCAGCCCCTGTCCATGATCCGGTTCTGGCGCACGAAATCGGAGATGAAGTGCGATGCGTCGAGTACGACGAACGGCGACGCCAGCAGGAACGCGGCGGCCATCGGTGCGTACACGCGCAGCGCCAGCAGGCGCGCCCACACGAGCGAGGCACGCCCACCCTCTCCCCTCCTCCGGGCCGCCTCGGGGCGGCAGGCGTACACGGCCGCGACGGTCGCCGGCAGGACGAGCATGCCGAGGTTGTACTTGGTGGAGGTGGCGAGGCCGGCGGCGACGGCCCCGAGGACCAGCAGGCGAGACGCGGTGGTCGCTCTTCGCGGGTTCGCTGCGCCGCCCGCCGCCACGTCCGTCTGACCGGCGGTCGACGCCGAATCCTCGCGCCGCCGCCCCGCGACGCTCGCGGCTCGATGCAGCAGCACCAGCGCGAGCAGCGAGAACGCGACGGCGGTCACATCGGTCACGGCCATGTGCGAGTAGGCCACGTGCAGCGGCGCGACGGCGAGGAGGAGCGCTGCGACGAGGCCGGTCAGGCGGCCGAAGGCGTCCCGGCCAAGCCGGTAGACGAGGTACACGGAGGCCGTCCCCATAGCGACGGAGAGGAAGCGACCGAGCAGGAAGTACGGCCCCGGATCCGTCACGAACGAGGTGGTCCCCAGAAAGCTGCCGTGCCCGAGCAGCCACCAGACCGGAGTCGCAAGGACGTAGACCGCGGCCACCAGGTAGAAGTACAGCGAGGGATAGAAGAAGAACTGCGGGTTCAGATGGCCGCGCGCGGCCTGGAAGGCCTTGGGTACAACCATGCTCTCGTCCGCGTTGACGAAGCTGTACGGCAGCCCGTAGGTGATCCCCTTGAGGCGGAGCGCGGCGGCGAGGACGAGGACGGCCAGCAGGAGGGCGCCGGCGACGCCGTGTCGCCGCCACAGGCCCGCCGCGCCGCGCTTCACCCGCCCTCGGCCGAGGGGCTCGTCGCCGCGCCGCCGTTGGCCTCGTCGCGGAAGCAACTCACCGCGCCGGTGTGACACGCGGGGCCGGCGGGTTCGACCAGGAGCAGGACCGTGTCGTGGTCACAGTCAAGTCTCGCCGAGACCACGCGCTGCACGTTGCCGCTGGTGCCGCCCTTGTGCCACAGCTCGCGCCGGCTGCGGCTCCAGAAGTGCGCCTCGCCGGTAGCGAGCGTCCTCCCCATGGCCTCCTCGTTCGCGTAGGCGACCATGAGGACCTCCCGGCTGCCGGCGGCCTGGACGACGCAGGGCACGAGGCCGTCGGCGCCGTAGCGCACGAGCTCGAGGAAGGTGCTGTGGTCCACGATGTCGACAGTGCCTCGCCGGACGCCCTGGTCAGGCGAGCCGCTCCCTCATGATGGCGGCGCCGGCGCTGGTGCCGACCCGGTCGGCGCCGGCGCCGACCATACGCTCGAGGTCGGCGGCGGTGCGGATGCCGCCCGACGCCTTGATGCCGATGCGCTCGTCGAGGCAGCCGCGGAGCAGCTCGACGTCCGCCTCCGTCGCGCCCTTCGGCCCCAGGCCGGTCGACGTCTTGACGAAGTCGACGCCTGCCTGCTCGCAGACGCGGCAGGCGAGCCGCTTCAGCTCCTCGTCGAGGTAGCAGGTCTCGATGATGGCCTTGACGATCACCCGGCCACGCTCCGCGTCGTCGACGCGCACGCGTACGGCGCGCACGACGCCGGCGAGTTCGTCGCGGACGAGGTCGTGCTCGCCGGAGAGAAAGGCCGGCACGTTGATGACGACGTCCACCTCTTCGGCGCCGCGAGAGACCGCCTCGCCGGCGGCGAGAGCCTTGATCTTCGCCGTGTCGGCGCCGAACGGGAACGAGATGACGGTGCACGTCTTGACGTCCGTGCCGCGCAGCAGACCGGCGGCCAGTGGGACGAAGTGCGGGAACAGGCAGACGGCGGCGAAGTGATACCCGGCCGCCTCCGCGCAGAGCGCCTCGACGTCGGCGCTGGTCGCGTCGGCGCGCAGCAGCGTGTGGTCGATGGTCTTGGCGAGTTCTTCGGGGTGCACGCCACGACCTCCGGGCGACGGGCGATGGACTGGCGGAGCCTCGGCGAGTATATCAGTCCGAAAACCTACATCAGGTGGTCGACGTACCGGTCGTCACGGCGCCAGCGCTTGCGCACCTTTACCCGCAGATCGAGGAACACGTGGACGCCGAGGATGGCCTCGATCTCGTGCCGCGCGCCGCTGCCGATGGCCTTGACGACACGGCCGCCCTTGCCGACCACGATCGCCTTCTGCGACTCCGTCTCGACGATCAGGCTCGCTTCGATCTCGACCAGCGGGCGATCGCTGCGCTCGGTGATGGCGCCGACCTCCGCGGCGATCGCGTGCGGCACCTCGTCGCGGGTCAGCCGCAGCGCCTGCTCGCGGATGAGCTCCGCCACGAGCATCTCGAGGGGCTGGTCGCTCTGCTGCCCGTCGGGGAAGTAGACGGGGCCCGGAGGCATCGCCGCCGCCAGGCGGGAGAGCACGTCGGCGAGCCCGTCGCCGCGCAGAGCGGAGACGGCGAGGACCTCGCCGCCGCCGGTGAGGGTGCGCGCCTCGTCGAGGCGCGCGCCCAGCCGGCGCCCGTCCACGAGGTCGATCTTGTTGAGCACGAACAGGGCCGGCAAGCCGGATGCGGCGACCGCCTGCGCGACGTAGCGGTCGCCGGAGCCGAAGGTCTCGGTGGCGTTCAGGAGCACGAGCGCCGCGTCGACCTCTCCCAGCGCGTCGTCGACGGTGGTCTGCATACGCCGCGTGAGGGAGTCGAACGGTTTCTGGAAGCCGGGCAGATCGAGCAGGACGATCTGGCAGTCCTCCAGCGAGACGACGCCGGTGATGCGCCGGCGCGTCGTCTGCGGGTGATCGCTGACGATGCTGACCTTGCGCCCGACGAGGGCGTTGACCAGGGTCGACTTGCCGACGTTCGGCCGGCCGAAGGCGGCCACGAACCCGCTGCGGAACTCGTCAGCCATCGGCGCCGGCGTCCGCTCGCGAGAACGGAGCCGTGAGCAGATCGCGCAGGCGCACGACGCGCACCTCGCCCGCCGCGCGGGCGACGATCTCGGGGTCGCCGAACTCGGCGAGCGCCTGCAGGCACATGCCGCAGGGCAGGCAGTCCGAGCCGTCCAGCGCGGCGACCGCCACGTACTTCAGCTCGCGCTCACCGGCGGCGGCGAGCGCTGCCAGCGCCGCCCGCTCCGCGCACAGCCCTGCGGGCGATGCGGCGCTCTCGACGTTGACGCCGCAGTGGCTGCGGCCGGAGGGTCCGACCGTCACGGCGCCGACCGCGTACCCCGAGTACGGCGCGTACGCGCGCACGGCGACGTCGAGCGCTTCCTGATAGAGCAGTCGCTCCGCCGGTTCCGGGGCCCGGCTCACAGCGGGTACCAGATCCGGAACAGCACGGCCGTGATCGCGATCCCGAGCGCGGCGCCCACGGCCACCTCGGCGAAGGTGTGGATCTTCGCCTGCACGCGGCTCTGCGCGACGAGGATCGCGAGAAAGAGCGTGATCGCCGAGATCGGCAGCGCGAACGTCGTGTCGACCGCGACGAACGTCACCGCCACCCACGCGGCGAACGCGAGTGCGGCATGCACGGACGGCAGCCCGCCGTGGAACGCGGTGCCGCGGTGCGTGAGCGCCTTGAGGGCGATCGCGGCCAGGATGACGATGAAGAGCGCGATGACGGTGACGTCGATCGGCGAACCGCGCAGCTTGCTCAGGATCGTGTACGGCACACTGGTGATCTTGTCGTAGAAGACCAGGTAGGCGACGCCCACGGCGTTGACGGCGGCGATCAACACTGCACCTGCGCTCACGTCCTTGGCGACGCGGGCGCGCGGGTCGTCGTCGTCGGTGATCAGGTCGACCACGTTCTCGATGGCGGTGTTGAACATCTCGGTGATGAGCACGAACGAGATGGCGACGAGGAGCGCGATGACCTCGAGTCGGGTGAGCGCGAAGAACAGGCCGGCGACCAGCACCAGCGCGGCGATGGCGAAGTGGATCCACATGTTGCGCTCGAAGCGGAGCGCGTGGACGATGCCGTCGAAGGCGAAGTTGAAGCTTGTGAGCAGGTTACCGCGACGTTGCGACAACGAGGTCCTCCCAGTCGACGAGCTCGAGCACCTCGGCCTGGCGCAGGGCCATCTGGCCGGCGTCGGTCTCGTGATCGTAGCCGAGCAGGTGCAGCGTACCGTGAACCAGCAGGACGGCGATCTCGAAGGCCGCCGGATGAGCGTCGGCGCGCGCCTGGCGCAGCGCCCGGCGCGCGCAGATCACGACGTCGCCGAGCATCAGCGGCGGGCCGTTCTCGCCGGCCACGACGGCCGCCGCGACATCACCGAGGTCGGGGGCCGGCGACGCCGCCGCGGAGACGCCGGCGGCAGCGGCAGCGAGGACCCCCCGCTGGTCGTCGCCCTCAGGCCCGCCGTCGTCCCAGTCTTCCAGCGGGAAGGACAGCACATCGGTGACCTCGTCCTTGCCGCGATGCTCGCGGTTCAGGGCGCGCATGCGAGCCTCGCCGACGAATGCGACGGCGACTTCCGCGCCGAGGACGCCCTCGGCCTCGAGCACCGTGGCGACGAGGCGGGCGACGAGCTCCTCGTCGACCTGCGTGCGCGTCGTGTTGACCACCTCGACGAGGTTCACGCTCCCTCCCTGCCACGGCGCGGGCCGGACGCGGCGCGCTGCGCCCGCGCCGCGTCCACCTGGTCGTCGTGCGCCTTGTAGGCATTGACGATGCGCTGGACCAGCTTGTGGCGCACGACGTCGTGCCCGTCGAACTCGACGATGGTGATGTCGTCGACGTTGTCGAGGACCTCGGGCACCGTCACCAGCCCCGAGGTGCGGCTGTGCGGCAAGTCGATCTGGGTGACGTCGCCGGTGACCACCATCTTGCTGCCGAACCCGAGCCGGGTGAGGAACATCTTCATCTGCTCGGGCGAGGTGTTCTGCGCCTCGTCGAGGATGATGAACGAGTCGTTGAGCGTGCGCCCGCGCATGAACGCGAGCGGCGCCACCTCGATCTCGCCCTTCTCGATGAGGGCCGCGAGCTTCTCGCCGTCGATCATGTCGTACAGGGCGTCGAAGAGCGGCCGGAAGTACGGGTCGACCTTCTCGCTCACCGTCCCGGGCAGGAAGCCGAGGCTCTCCCCCGCCTCCACCGCCGGCCGCGTGAGGATGATGCGCCCGACCTGCTTGCCGAAGAAGGCGTGCACGGCCATCGCCGTGGCGAGATACGTCTTGCCGGTACCGGCAGGGCCGATCCCGAAGGTGATGGTGTTCTTGCGGATGGCGTCCACATACAGCTTCTGGTTGACGGTGCGCGGGCCGACCTGACGGCCGCGGTGCGTCCAGACGACGTCGCCGTAGACCTCCGAAGGCTTGCCCGAGGAGTTGATGGCGATGTCCATCAGCGATTCCACGATGCCCGGGTTGAGCGGCCGGCCGCTCCGGATCACCGTGAGCAGCTCGTCGACGGCGGCGCGTGCCTTCTCGACGGCCTCCGCCTCGCCCTCGAGGATGAGCAGATTGCCGCGTAGCGTCAGCGTGCAGTCGAGCCGCTGCTCGAGGATCTTGAGGTGCGCGTCGTGCTCCCCGGCGAGGTCGAGGGCGTCACTGTTGCTGTCCAGGTCGATGACCGTGCGCGACATCGGCGTCACCCTCAGCCTCCCAGGCGACCGCGGACGAGGTCGCTGAGCTTCTTGCCGTCGGCACGGCCGGCGACCTTGGGCTTGAGCCAGCCCATCACCTTGCCCATGTCCCTGGGCGTGACCGCGTCCGTGGCGGCGATGCCCTCGTCCACCAACACCTCGAGCTCGGCGTCGGTCAGCTCCTCCGGCATGTAGCCCTTGAGGAGACCCTCTTCGTAGCGCTCCTGGTCGGCGAGGTCGGTGCGCCCCGCCTGGTCGTAGAGCTCGATGGCCTCCGCGCGCCGCTTGCGCTCGCGCTTGAGCACCGTGAGCTCGTCGGCCTCGGTGGGCTGCCTGCGGCTGTCGATGCGCTCCTTCTTGAGCGCGGCGACGAACGAGTTGAGCGCCTCGCGGAGGCGCTTGTCGCCGGCCTTGAGCGCCGCGGTGGCGTCGTCCTTGATGCGCTGTTCGATGGTGCCGAGCTCTCTCATGCCATGCCTCCAAGGCGGGCCCCGCCGATGACGTGCCAGTGCAGGTGCATGACCTCCTGGCCGGCGTCGGGGCCCGTGTTCGTGATGACGCGATAACCGCTCTCCGCCACCCCGGCCGAGCGGGCGGTGGCGGCGATGAAGCGGAGCACGCGGGCCGAGGCGCCGTCGTCCAGGGCCTCGGCATCGTCGAGTGAAGCGACGTGACGCCTCGGGATCACCAGCAGATGCACCGGAGCGAGCGGGCGCACGTCGCGGAACGCGACGAAGTCGTCGTCCTGGCCCACGACCTCCGCCGGGATCTCCCCGGCGGCGATCCTGCAGAAGATGCAGTCGCTGGGCGGTGCCCCTTCGGCGGCTTCTCTGCGGCTGCTCTTCATCGCGTCACTCCTTCACGCTACCGATCACGCCGTCGCCCGTCACTTCGTCGGCGACTGCGCACACGAGCTCGCCGCGGCGTGCCGAGCCCCGCAGCGAGTAGCGGACGTACTCCGAACTGTACCCTCTCCAGAGGCCGTCGCGCCGCTCTTCGACGAGGACCTCCGCGGCGCGGCCCACGGCGGCGCGGCGCGCGGCCTGCGCGGCCGCCTCGGCGGCCGCGAGCGCGCGGCCCATGCGCTCCTTGACGACCGCGGCCGGCAGGGGCGGCAGCTCCGCCGCCGCCGTCCCCGGCCGCGCCGAGTAGGCGAAGACGTGCACGCGCCCGAACAGACCCCCTTCGAGCGCCTCGAGCGTGCGCGCGAAGGCAGCCTCGTCCTCAGTCGGGTAGCCGACGATGACATCGGTGCTCAGCATAGCCGCCCCGGGCAAGCGCTGCAGAGGCTCGACGGCCCGCAGGTACTCGGTGAACGTGTACGGCCGGCGCATCGCGCGCAGCACGCCGTCGTCCGCCGACTGCAGCGGCACGTGCGCGTGACGAGCGACGCGCGGGTGACCGAGCAGCTCGACGAGCCGTGCGTCGACGTGGCGCGGCTCGATCGACGACAGGCGCACGCGCCGCAATCCATCGAGCTCGGCGATCGCGGCCAGGAGATCGGGCAGGCGCGCGTCGCCGTCGCGCCAGGCGCCCAGATCGATGCCGCTGAGCACGACTTCACCGCAGCCCCGCGCGAGGCCGTCGCGAGCGGCCGCGAGGGCGTCCGCGAGCGCGAGGCTCGTGGGGCGCCCGCGCACGAGGCGCACGACGCAGTAGGCACACACGCCCGCGCACCCGTCCTGCACCTTGAGCACCGTCCGGGTGCGCGCACCCGGCGTGGCCCGCTGTGCGCCGCCGGACCCCCGCGCCGGGTCGGCCGGCCCGGCGGATGCTCGCGCATCGGTCACAGCACCACCTGTGGCGCCGCTGGTGGTGCCGGACCCCGCGTCACGTCCACCATCGGCGTCGACGGCCACGTCGCCCAGCTCGCCGGCCACCGCCGCCCAATCAGGGCGCGCCGTGACGATCACCCCCGCGCCCTCGAACTGCTCGGGGCGAAGCGCGGCGGCGCACCCGGCCACGATCACGCGCCGTCCGTCGGCGGCCGCGCGGCGTGCGAGGCGGCGCGACTTGCGCTCAGCCTCGGCCGTCACGCAGCACGTGTGCACGACGACGACATCGGCCGCCTCTCGCGCCGTCACCGGCTCGAGTCCGGCGGCGGCCAGCTCCGCCAGCGCCGCCTCTCCATCGGCCTGGCTGACCTTGCAGCCGACGAAGCCGGCGGCGACGCGCGTCACGCCCGCCTCGTCAGGTGCAGCGTGAGCCAGGTGCCGTCGTCCACACGCGAGACCTCAGAGAAGCGGGGGAACGCCGCCAGTGCCTCCGCGGCCTGCTCCACCAGCAGCCCGGCGAGCAGCAGCTGCGCCGGCGGCGCGGTTCCCGACCCGCCCTCCTCCGGGCGCCAGCGTTCCGCCAGCCGCAGGATCGGGCGGAGCGCGATGTTGGCCACGACCACGTCCGCCGCCGGCAACGGATAGGCCGCATCCGTCGCGTCACCGATCAGGAAGGCCGGCGCGAGGCCGTTCATGGCCGCGTTCCCCGCCGCGGCGTGGACCGCCACGGGGTCGATATCGATGCCGCACACGGGCGAGAACCCGAGCCGCAGGGCGGCGAACGAGACGACGCCGGAGCCCGACCCCAGGTCGAGCAGCGAGCCCGGCGGGATGGTCTGGAGGAGCTCGAGACACTGCCGTGTGCTCGCGTGCCCGCCGGTGCCGAACGCGAGACCGGCCTCCACGACGATGTCGAGGAGGTCCTCGCGTGCCGGGTACCAGGGCGGTCGCACGTAGAGCCTGCCGATCACGTGCGGCGTGTGGAAGCGCCGCCATGCGTCCTCCCAACCCGGCTGCTCGCGCGAGACCTCGAGTCTGCCGAGCGCCCCGACCCGCTTGAGCCCCTCGGCGACGGCCGCGTCGGCCTCGGCGCCGTGTTCCAGCCAGAAGATGAGCGTCCGGCCGCCCTCGTCCTCCTGCCAGCCGGCCGGCTGCAGCGCGAGGATCTCCTCCACAGCCCGGGGATCGACGTACTCGAGGGCCTGCTCGTCCGGGCCACGCATGGAGGCCGCCGCGCCCGACCAGTCGTCGTCGGTGGCGGCCACCGGTGGTTCCTGCGGCCGCACCCCCGCCGCAGCCTCCAGCCGCAGCAGGTAACGCGTGTACTGCGGCCGCCTCACTGGCGGAAGACGGCGCGGACCTTGTCGAGGAAGCTCGGGTCTGCCTGGTACGTGGCCTCGGTGCTGACCGCGGCGAACTGCTCCAGCAGGTCGCGCTGCTCGTCGGTGAGCTGCAGCGGCACGAGGACGTTGACCACGACTTTCAGATCGCCCCTGCCGTAGCCCTGGAGCACGGGCACACCGCGGCTGCGGTACGTCTTGACCTCCCCGGGCTGCGTGCCGGGCTTGAGCTGCACCTCGATATCGCCGTCGAGCGCAGGAACGTAGGCGGTGGTGCCGAGTGCCGCGTCGACCACGGTCACGTCGAGCCGGTAGATGAGGTCGTCGCCGTCGCGCATGAAGTGGTCGTGAGGCTCGACGGCGATGGAGACGTAGAGGTCGCCGGGGCGCCCTCCACGTGAGCCGGCGCCGCCCTCCGCCGGCGAGGCGCAGGCGCTGCCCCTCGGCGATGCCCGCCGGCACGTCGACCTGGACCGTGCGCGTCTTCCGCAGCCGGCCCGTGCCGAGGCACGTCTCGCACGGCTCCTTGACGATGGTGCCCTGACCGCGGCACACCGTGCAGGTACTCGTGCGGATGAACTGCCCGAACCCGCCGAGGCTGGAGACCTCGCGCATGCGCCCGCTGCCGTGGCACTGCGGGCACTGCTCGCGACCGGTGCCGGCCTTGGCGCCGCTGCCGCTGCAGCTCTCGCACGCCGCGTCAGCGGCGACCTCGACCTCCTTGGTGGCGCCGAAGACCGCCTCGGCGAAGGTGAGGTCGAGACGCGTCTCCACATCGTCGCCGCGCGGCGCGGGAGCACTGCCGGTCGCGGCGCCCCACATCCCGCCGGCGTCGCGCAGCACCGAGTCGAACATGCCGCCGCCGAAGAAGATGTTGAAGAGGTCGCCGAAGCCGACGTGCTCGAAATCGGTCATCTGCCGCCCGCGCAGGCCGTCGAACCCGTAGTGGTCGTAGGCGGCGCGCGTATCGGCGTCGCTCAGGACTTCGTAGGCTTCGGCCGCTTCCTTGAACCGGGCTTCGCAATCCGGATCTTCGTGGTTCACGTCCGGATGACACTCGCGTGCCAGCTTGCGGAAGGCCTTCTTGATCTCGCCGGCGCCGGCATCGCGCCGCACGCCGAGGACGTCGTAATAGTCACGCTTCACAGGGAGCCCCAGTCGGGAATGGTCACCAGATATCTTCGAGATACGTGCTCAGGCCGTCGGCGGTGGCCCGTACCGTTGCGATCACGCGCTGGTAGTCCATGCGCGTAGGGCCGAGCACGCTCACCGTGCCGAGATTGCGGTTCGCTACCCCGTAGTTGGCCGCCACGAGAGAGCACTCCTGCAGGGAGGGCGAGGCCATCT
Source organism: uncultured Thermoleophilia bacterium (assembly GCA_963699725.1). Taxonomy (GTDB): domain Bacteria; phylum Actinomycetota; class Thermoleophilia; order UBA2241; family UBA2241; genus CAIXSE01. The sequence continues at coordinate 163,167 of CAVOVA010000010.1, read as the reverse complement.
CGTGGCCGATGCGCAGGTAGACGCCGTCCTCGCGCAGCACTCCTGCGAGGAGCTCGAGCAGATTGTAGCGCTCCTCGAGCATCTGCAGCACCTCGTTGAGGTGGCCGGCGCCGGCTCGCGTGAGGTTCTCCAGCAGACGCGAGGTCCCGCCCAGATGCAGACCCTCGACATCGCCCGGTCCCGGCGCCTCGAAGGCGGGGCGAAGCGCGTCGAGGAACGCACGCTCCTTGAGGCGCAGGTCGGCGCTCTCGAACACGGCGCTCACATGCCGCGTGCCCAGCTGGGCGCCGACCAGCCGCTCGTTGAGGTACACGCGAGCGAACTCGGCGAGGCCCTCGTCGACGGGATCGGCGAAGGTGAAGACCCGTTTGGTGACCAGGCCGGACGCGGTGATGAGCACCACCATGACGAGGCGCGCCTGGAGCGAGAGGATCTCGATGTGCCGCAGCGTGGAGGTCGTGACCGCCGGCGACGACACCACCGCCATGAGCTCGGTGACGCGGGACAGCGCCTCGGCGGTCTCCCGCAGCGCGTCGTCGATCTCGCTGCGCGCACGGTCGTGCTCGAGCAGGACGGCCGGCGGCGCCTCGCGCCGCTCCGTGACGACGGCGTCCACGTAGTGTCTGTAGCCCGCGTCGGTGGGCACCCGGCCCGCCGACGTGTGCGGGTGGGCGAGCATACCCATGTCTTCGAGGTCGGCGAGGTCGTTGCGGATCGTCGACGCCGCGACGCCGAACCCGTGGTGCTCGCTGAGGTGCTTCGAGCCCACCGGGGCGCCGGAGGCGATGTACTCTTCGATGACGGTCCTCAGGACCTGCTCTTGACGTGCCGTGAGCGGCAACCTACCCCTTTAAATGCGGAGAGCGAAACAGGCGCACGCACACCTCGTTGGTCACGTGCCTCCCCTTTCGCGTCACACGGATTGTACCACTGTGCAGGGAAACCAATCCAGCGCGGGCGAGCGACGCAGCCGCCCCGAGGTCGATGGCGTCCGCCACCTCACTGAGGGGGACGCGCTCACCGCAGCGTGCCGCCAGCAGCAGACGCTCCTCCGCGCGCGTCGCGGCGTCGAGTTCTTCGGCCGTTCGCGGTGGGCTTGCGCCCGCATCGAGCGCCGCCGCCCAGGCCGCAGGCTCGGGCGCGTTCGTCCAGCGCCGGGCGCCGGCGGTGCTCACGGCGCCCGGGCCCAGCCCGAGGTAGGGGCGAGCGCGCCAGTACGCCGCGTTGTGGCGCGCCCGGCGCCCCGGCAGTGCGAAGTTGCTGACTTCGTACCAGTCGTAGCCGGCGCGCGACAGATCGCGGACGATGCGCCGGTACCCGGCCGCCCGCCTGTCGTCGTTGGGATCGGCGGGCATCGCCCCCGGATCGAGGTGGCCGTCGCCGGGTGCGCCGATCGTCCCGGCGGCAGCCGCGAGGCGCGACGCGAGCGTCGTGCCCTCGATCACGTCCAGCTCATACCAGGACACGTGGTCGGGTCGCAGCCGGAGGACCGTGGCGATGTCGGCGCCGAGCAGCTCCGGCGTCTGCCCGGGGATGCCGTGCATCAGATCGACGCCGAGGTTCGCGACGCCGGCGCGGCGAAGCCGCCGGAAGGCGTCGGCAGGGTCGGCCGCGGCCGTGCGGCCGAGCACGGCGCGCAGTTCCCGTGAGAAGCTCTGCGCGCCGAGCGAGACACGGATCCCGCGGGCCGCGCCGGCTGCGCCGGCGACCGGCGCGGCCGCCGCCCAGGCGGCGTACTCGCCGCCGACGTCCTCCGGGTTGGTCTCGACGGTGACTTCCGCGTGCGGCGTGAGGTGAGGCCGGAAGAGCTCGACCAGCCGCTCGAGCCGGTCCGGCCCCAGCAGGCTCGGCGTCCCGCCGCCCAGGTAGAGCGTCCGGAGCCGGCGCACGTCGTGCGCCCGCCGCTCCAGCTCCCACTCGGCGGCGACGCCGTCGACGAAGGCGTCGAGCCGGCGGGCGGCCTCCGGCCCCGCCCGCCCTGACCCCGGATCCCCGATGGCCAGCGAGGCGAAGTCGCAGTAGTCGCACCTCGCCCGGCAGAACGGGACATGGACGTAGACGTGGCGGATCGGCCCGTCGAAGGCCGACCGCGCCTCCTGCGCCTCGCGGGCGCCGCTCACGTCGCCGGCACCCAGTAGTAGAGATTGCCGCCTCGCTCCCCATCGAGGACGCCGCCATTGGCTTCGATCACCCGTCGCGAGGCGACGTTGCCGGCGTCGCAGTCGATGCGCGCCGGATCGACGCCGACGGCGGCGGCGAGAGGTAGCGCCGCCGCCAGCATGGCGGTGGCGTGGCCTCGCCGCCGGGCGCCCGGACGCACGTCGAAGCCGATGTTGCCGCCCTCGACGAGCAGGTGCGGCGTCAGCCGGTGACGGATCGACAGGCGACCGAGATACTCGTCGCCGGCGACCCACCAGAGCTGGGTCTGCGGCACATAGCCGTCTCGCCAGGACGCGGGTTCTGCGCCGCAGAGCGCGGCGGCGTACCGGACCGACGCGCCCGGCTCGGCGACGTCGGCGCGCAGCGCCTCGACGTAGCGGGCGAACTCGGCCGGGTCGGAGAGGAGCGCCTCATCGAGGTCTGTGTGCCGATCCTCGGAGTGGTACTCGCGGAGCGCCGCCAGGAACGAGGCGTGGAAGTCGAGGGCGGGCGGCGCGAAACGCGGCGCGGGCGCGCCGCCGCCGCGCATCAGCGGTCCTTGTCGCCCGGGTCGAGCTCGAGCACGGCGAGGAAGGCCTCCTGCGGCACCTCGACCACGCCGAGTTGCTTCATCCGCTTCTTGCCTTCCTTCTGCTTCTCGAGCAGCTTGCGCTTGCGGCTGATGTCGCCGCCGTAGCACTTGGCGGTCACGTCCTTGCGCACCGCCTTGACGGTCTCGCGCGCGACCACCTTGTTGCCGATCGCCGCCTGCACGGGCACCTCGAAGAGCTGGCGTGGGATCTTCTGACGCAGCTTGGTGACCAGCGCCTTGCCGCGCAGATGAGCCCGTTCGCGCGGGGTGATGAGCGAGAGCGCGTCCACGGGCTCGCCGGCGAGCAGCACGTCGAGCTTGACGAGGTCGCTCTGCCGGTAGCCGGAGTACTCGTAGTCGAGCGAGGCGTAGCCGCGCGTACGGGTCTTGAGCTGGTCGAAGAAGTCGAGCACGATCTCTCCCAGCGGCAGCTTGTAGTGCATCTCGACGCGCTCCGGCGAGAGGTACTTCATGTCGACGAAGTCGGCGCGACGGCCTTGGCAGAGCTCCATGATGGTGCCGACGAACTGGGTCGGGACCAGGACGCTGGCGCTGACGTAGGGCTCTTCGACGTGGTCGATGAAGGTCGCCTCCGGCATCTGCGCCGGGTTGCGCACGACCGTCATCTTCCCGCTGGTGAGATACGCGTGGTACTCGACGTTGGGCATGGTCGTGATGAGCTCGAGTCCGTACTCGCGCTCGAGGCGCTCGCGCACGATGTCCATGTGCAGCAGGCCGAGGAAGCCGCAGCGGAAGCCGAAGCCGAGGGCGACCGAGCTCTCCGGCACGTAGGAGAGCGCGGCGTCGTTCAGCTTGAGCTTCTCGAGCGCGTCGCGCAGCTCCTCGAACTTGTCGCCCTCGGTCGGGAACAGGCCGGTGAACACCATCGGCTGCACGACCTTGTAGCCCGACAGCGCTTCGCCGGCCGGGCGCTTCTTGTCCGTGATCGTGTCGCCGACGCGCACCTGCGCCACGTCCTTGACGCCGGTGATGATGTAGCCGACCTCCCCCGTCTCGAGCCGGCCGGTCGGCTTCATCTCGGGACCGAAGTAGCCGAGCTCCTCGATCTCCGCCTCCTGGTCGGTGCGCATGAGGCGGACGAGCTGGCGCTTCGAGAAGCCGCCGTCGATCACGCGCACGTAGGCGATCACGCCGCGGTACTGGTCGTACTCGCTGTCGAAGATCAGCGCGCGGGGGGGCGCCGCCGGGTCGCCCTCGGGCGGCGGCGTCCTCGTCACCACGGCCTCGAGGATCTCCTCCACCCCTTCCCCCGTCTTCGCCGACACAGAGAGGATCTCGTCGTGCGTCGCACCGGTGAGCTCGTGCAGTTCCATCTCGGCCTCGGGCACGTCGCTCGCCGGCAGGTCGATCTTGTTGAGCACCGGGATGATCTCGAGGTCGTTGTCGACGGCCAGGTAGGCGTTGGCCACCGTCTGGGCCTCGACGCCCTGCGTGGAGTCGACGAGCAGCACGGCGCCCTCGCAGGCGGCGAGGCTGCGCGACACCTCGTAGGTGAAGTCCACGTGCCCGGGGGTGTCGATGAGGTTGAGCTGGTAGGTCTGGCCGTCATGCGCCTTGTAGGCGATGCGGACGGCCTGGCTCTTGATCGTGATGCCGCGCTCGCGCTCGAGCTCCATCTTGTCGAGGAGCTGCTCCTTCATGTCGCGCGCGGCAACGGTCCCCGTGGATTCGAGGATGCGATCGGCCAGGGTCGACTTGCCGTGGTCGATGTGCGCGATGATGCTGAAGTTGCGGATGTGGTCGAGCGAAGTCACGACGGCCAATCATACAGGCTCGCGGCGAGGGAGGCTCCCCATGGCCAGGCTGATCTACTCGACGATCGCGTCACTCGACGGCTACGTCGCGGACGAGGCCGGCAACTTCGACTGGGCCGTGCCGGATGAAGAGGTACACGCCTTCGTCAATGACCTCGAGCGGCCCGTCGGCACCTACCTCTACGGGCGGCGCATGTATGAGGTGATGAGAGGCTGGGAGACGGTTTGCGACGCCCCGGCCCAGCCCACCTCGCTGAGGGAGTTCGCGGAGCTCTGGCGGGCGGCCGACAAAGTGGTCTGCTCGAGGACGCTCGAGACACCATCGAGCGCCAGGACACGGATCGAACGGGACTTCATCCCCGAGGAGGTCCGCCGGATCAAGGCGACCGCCGAGCGTGACATCACCGTCGGCGGTCCCGAGCTCGCCGGTCGGGCGATCAAGGCCGGGCTGGTCGGCGAGCTGCACCTGCTCCTGGTGCCTGCCGTGGTAGGGGCCGGCAAGCGGTCCCTTCCGGATGACGTCCGGCTCAGGCTCGAGCTGCTGGACGAACGCCGGTTCCGCGGCGGCGCGGTGTACCTCCGCTACGGCATCAAGACCTGACGAGGCAATGCGCCGTCAGCCGGCGGCGGGCCGTCAGTCCGCGGCGGGTGGCGGTGGCGCCGCCGCCCGGCGCCTGCGCAGCACCTGCCGCACCACGCTGAGCTCCTCGAGCTTGAGCAGCTTGGCGAGCCCGAGATAGACGGCGCCGCCGGCCGCGACCGCCGCGCACACGGCGCCCACCAGCTGCGGGAAGCCGCCGGCGGCGTACTCCTCGAGCGCTCGCCAGACGGCGTAGGAGACCGCCGCGAGCGCCGCCGTGCAGAGCAGGGCGCCACCCGCCGCCGCGGCCATCCGGCGGCCGTCGATCCGGCCGACCTCGCGGCGGAGCAGCAGGAAGAGGGCGAGGAAGTTGACCGCCGACACGGTCGCCATGCTGAGCGTGATCCCGGCCACCCCGAGCGGCCTGTACAGCAGCCAGCACAGGACGAAGTTCACGGCCAGGTTGCCGAAAGCCACGTACATCGGCAGCCACGGTTTCTGCATGCTCTGGAAGGCCCGGTTGAGCATGATGTTGGAGTTCGCGAACACGAGGCCGACCGAGAAGAAGGCGAGCGCGCCGGCGACCTCGACCGTGGCGCCGGAGCCGAACTGCCCGCGCTCGTAGACAAGGCGCACGAATGCTTGCGGCATCACCGCGAACCACGCCACGAACGGCAGTGAGACGAACACCATCTGGCGCACGCCGAGGGAGACCGTCTCTCGGAAGCGCAGCTCGTCCCTCTGCGCCGCGAAGCGCGAGAGGGACGGGAACAGGACGGTCCCGATGGTGACCGCGAAGATGCCCTGCGGCAGCTGGTACAGGCGAAAGGCGTAGCCGATCTCTGCCGCGGCGCGGTCGCTCACGAACTGCGCGAACCAGGTGCCGATGAGCGCGTTGAAGTTGAGCACGCCGAGCGTGATCGTGATCGGCACCATGAGCAGCAGCACGCGGCGGAGCAGCGGGTCACGGAGTCCGAACCGCGGCCACAGCCAGCGGCCGTGATAGCGGGCGGCGCAGGCCAGCATGACCACCTCCAGCAGCGTGCCGACGAGCATGCCCCAGGCGATGGCGTCCACGCCCAGAGATTCCTGGAAGACGGCGATCGCGGCGATGATGATCAGGTTCCAGACGATGGGGACCACGGCGGGCATCGTGAAGCGCTCGAACGAGTACAAGACGCCGCTGATGGCGCCGGCGATGGAGAGGAAGAGGATCGTCGGCACGAGGATGCGCAGAAGGTCGGCGGCGAGATCGGCGCCGGCCGGCGTACCCGTGAGCTCCGGATACATCAGGCGCGTCAGCGGCTCCGCCGCCAGCGCCAGCACGACGACGGCGGCACCCACGACCACGACGATCAGGCCCAGCAGGTTGGCCGCGAGCCGATAGGCCCGCTCGCGATCTCCCTTCGCCAGCAGCGACGTGAACACCGGCACGAACGCGGCGCTGATGGCCGCGTCGGCGAAGAGCTGCTGCACCAGCTGCGGGATCACCGACACCGAGACGAAGGTGTTGTACGACGGGTCGACCCCGTACACGGCAGCGGTGATCACCTCGCGGCCGAGGCCGGTCAGGCGAGAGATGGCGGTGGCCGAGGCGACGATGACCGCCGCGAGGGCGAGCTTGCGCTTGTGATCGCTCATGACTCCCTTGATTCGACCACCGGCGGCGAACTACTGCCCGGCAGGACCGGCGGGCAGCATAGCAAAGCCGGTGGGCGCGGGCCCCCGTACAGCGGTACGGCCGCGCCCAGCCCTCACCGCGCCAGGCCGGCCTTCTCCTTCAGCCGCAGGATCCGCAGCGCCGACGCCTCCGCCTGTTCGCGTGGCAGCCGGCCAGACCGGATCGCCGCCTGCACCGCGGCGATCACCCCGTCCGGGTCCGCCGACGCGAAGAGAGCGATGTCGGCGCCGGCCTTGAGCGCACGCACGGCCGCCGCCGGTGTGCCGATGCCGAGCGCCTTGGTCGTCGCCGCCATGGAGAGCGAGTCGGTGATGATCACCGTGTCGTCGCCCACGCGAGACCGCAGGTACTCCAAGGCTTTGCGCGAGAGACTGGCGGGCGTGCGCTCCCCCGTGAGCCCGCGCGACCGCAGGTGCCCCACCATCACCATCGGGACGCCGGTCGCAAAGGCGTGCTCGAACGGGACCATGTCGTACCTCCGCAGCACCGAGAGCGAGGGGATCCGCGCCGCGCCGCCGTGCGTGTCGGTCGCCCAGCCGTGGCCGGGCCAATGCTTGACCGTCGGTAGGACCCGTGACGCCCTGAGGCCCTTCACCCACGCGACCACGTGACTGCTCACGACCTGCGGCCGCCGCGAGAAGCACCGGTCGAGCCTGCTCATATAGCGGCCGGGGACGTCCAGGTCAGCGACGGGTCCGAACACCACGGAGACGTGCAGCTTGCGCAGCCGGGCGCCGTAGTCTTTGGCAGCCGACCGCGTCCGAGCGCCGCTCCATCCGCCCATCACCCGGGCGGACGGCAGCGGGTAGATGACCCCCCGGAGGCGCTGGACCTGCCCGCCCTCCTCGTCGCTGGCGATGAAGGGCTTGACGCCGCCCGGCGCGGCGCGCAGGACGGCAGCGAGGTCCTTGCCGATGCTGCTCCGCGCACCGCCGCCGAGGATGACGATGCCCCCGACTCCCCTGCGCGCCCAGCGGCGACCCCGCAACGGGTCGGTGGCCGGCACGCTGCAGAAGACCAGCTGCGCCGCGAGCCGACGATTGGACCAGCCTGCGAGCTCGGAGGGAGTCGGCGGGCTGGGTGAGGTGGTCGGACCGGGCGAAGAGGCCATGGCTGTCGTGGAGGATACGCGCCCGCCGGCCGCCTCGGCCGCCCCCCGCGAGGCACAGCCGATCGCGCCGAGCGCCACCAGCGCGGCAAGGGCGAGCCCGGTCATCCAAGATGTGTGGCGCAGCACTCCCATAGCGTCCGGCTACGGTACCACCACAGGAATCCGGACGGCGGGGCGCTGCCTCCGCGGAGGCAGAGCGGCACGCGCCTTGCCGGCGCCGGATGCTACGCTGCGCAGAACGGTCGCTTGCGGCGCGGCGAGACCCCGATGACAGAGGCGAGGAAGTGACGGTGTTCGGACGAGCGGCCAAACCGAAGCTGGTTCACCTGAAGCGCCGACGCGTGACGGGCGCGATCGTCCTGACTTGGGACGTGCGGCGCGGGGGGGCGGTGCGCTGGCGCGTGCTGCGTTCCGAGAGCGGCTTCGCCGCCGGTCCGTTCGACGAGACCGTCGTCGGCCGCGGGCAGACGCTGGTCTCGGAGCAGGTGCGCCCGGGCTCCCGCGACGACACCGGCGCCCTCGACACCCCAGGGGAGACCGCCTTCTACACGATCTTCTGCGAAGACGAGCGCGGAGTGTGGCACCGACAGGCCCGACTGAAGCTGGACGCGCGCGACCCGGACCTGGAGCGCCGGGCCGAGAACGACTTCGAGGCAGGAGACACGCTCCCGGGCTGGGGCGTCGCGGGAGAGATCCACCGGGCCGGGTCCGGGGAAACGCCGGGTCACCGCTGACGGTGGAGTGGTCGTCTCCGCGCGCGTCTGGGGAGACGGGGCACGTTTGCCGGGTACGGACTCGCCGTGGTAGCATCTCGCGTCCGGACGCAGTCCCCACTGCACCTGGAACCGTCACGAATCTAGCCTGATCGAAGGGATCACGTGGCCAACATCAAGCAGCAGAAGAAGCGTATCCGCCTGGCCGCCAAGCAGCGGCTGCGCAACCGGCACACCAAGTCGACCCTCAAGACGCTGTTCAAGCAGCTCGAGGACGAGGTCGCCGAGGGCCAGACCGAGGAGGCCACCAAGACGGCCACCTTCCTCACCTCGCGCATCGACAAGGCCGCCGCCAAGGGGATCCTTCACAAGAACAACGCCGCGCACAAGAAGAGCCGTGTCGCGCATACCGTAGCGCGACTCTCTTCCTGAGCGGCTAACACTTGACGGCGAAGCGGGCGGGCCGCACGCGGCCCGCCCGCTTCGCCGTTCCTGCGCTCGGAGTCGCGGAAGGGGCGCCCGGATGGGCCGTGGGGCGAGCGCCTATGCCAGCAGGCGCGCGAGCGCCAGCTCCACCACGAGCCGGTCGCCGTCGTTGACGCCGCCTCTGGATTCAAGCGTCACCGGCGCCCTCCCCCGCAGCCCGGCCTCGGCCTCGGCGAGCGCGCGGTAGGCCTTGCCGAGCCTGCGCCGGTCGAAGCGCTCGCGCTGCTCGAGCAGCTTCTTGGCGGTGAACGGATGCACCTTCAGCTGCTTCGCTGCGGTGGAGGCGTCCGCGTGCGGCAGTTGCGCCGCCGCATCGAGCTTCTCGATGTGCCGCTTGAGGCTGTAGAGCACACCGTTGGCGTCGTTGCGCGTGTCTCCGGAGGCGTAGATGGCTTCGAGCAGCTCGAAGCTGTGGGACCGCTCGCGGCGGCCGACGGCGTCCATCAGGTCGAAGATCCGCGCGTCGTCGTCCGGCGTGCAGACGGCGTCGACGTCGCCTTCGGTCGCAGCCTCGCCGCGGCAGTAGAGGGCGAGCTTCTCCACCTCGCGCTCGAGCCGCTCGGCGTGGCCGGTGTCGGCCCCACAGCGGTCCAGCAGGTGTTTGGCGACGGTCGTGGTCATGGGCAGGTGATGAGCCTTCGCGCGCTCCCTCACCCACCCCGCCATCTCGTATTTCCTCGGCAGGTCGAACTCGAGCGTCCCGGGCTTGCCGATCGTCTTGCGCAGCGGATCCGAGGCGGCGAAGGTCTCCCCTTCGATCGCCAGGCACGTCTCGGGCATGGGATCGTGCAGGTAGGCCACCAGCTGCTGCCGTGCCTTGACCTTCCACTTGTGGCCGTTGAGGACGAGGAGCAGTCTCGTGCCCAGCGTCAGCCCCGGGCTGGCCGCCGCATCGAGAAGCACCTCCACGGGTTCGTGCTCCGCATCCACGATGACGACGTTGATATCGCTGCCGCTCTCGTCGATCACCCGCTGCCGCAGGCGCGTCACGGCGCGCCGCACCTTGGGGCGGTCCGTACCGATGATGAGATACGCGGGAAGCAGAGGAGAGGCGGTCGCCATCGTGGCTGAAGGATAGCATGGGCGCCCGCGGGCCGGCCCACCCGGCGCCCCGTTTCCTCCCCATACCCCGTCCCGTATCGACGGCGGACGCACTCGTGCGCTAGGCTCGGGCGCACTGGCACCGAGGACGGGAAGAGGAGCGCATGAGCGGACTGTATGCGACAGAGGTCACCATCTCGACGGGGGCGCTCGGCGCCATCGTCGTCGTCGGCCTCATCGAGCTCGCGCTGGCGGTGTTCTGCATCGTCGACATCGTGCGGCGTCCCGCCGTCCTCGGCGGGCGCAAGTGGCTGTGGATCGTCTTCATCCTGTTCTCCACCCTGGTTGGATGCATCGTCTACCTGGTCATCGGGCGCATCCCGCCGCCGGCGGCCGAGGAGGCGCGGGACGAGCCCGAGGCCATGGCGCGCACCAGGGCCCAGTCCGCGGCCGATCTGCTCTATGGGGCGCCGGAGCGGCCGAGCGGCGGCGACACGGACGTGGCCGGCCCCCGATGACCGCGCGCCCGAAGGACGCCGCGGTCGTCGTCGCAGGCCTCACCAAGACGTACGGTCACGCGAAGGCGCTCGACGGCGTCGACCTCGCGGTGCCCGAGGGCTCGGTCTTCGGGTTCCTCGGGCCCAACGGCGCCGGGAAGACGACCACCCTCCGGATCCTCGCGGGGCTCGCCCGGCCGACGAGCGGCTCGGCGAGCGTCTTCGGGCACGACGTGACGCGCGACGCCGACAGAGTCCACGCGCTCATCGGCTACCTGCCCGACGTCCCCGGCTTCTACAAGTGGATGACGGCGCCCGAGTACCTGAGGCTCTCCGGGCGCCTGTTCGGGCTCGAGCCGGCGGTCCTCGAGCAGCGCGTCGAGGCGCTGCTCGACCTCGCCGGCCTCTCCGGGGTCGGCACGCGCATCGGCGGCTACTCGCGCGGCATGAAGCAGAGGCTCGGCGTGGCGCAGGCGCTCATCAACGCGCCGCGGCTCCTGCTCCTCGACGAACCGACGAGCGCCCTCGACCCCATCGGGCGTCGCGAGGTCCTCGAGATGATCGCGGCGCTCGCCGGCAGGACCACGGTCTTCTTCTCCACCCACATCCTGGCGGACGTGGAGCGCGTCTGCGACGACGTCGCCATCCTCGCCCGGGGCCAGGTCGTGGAGCAGGCCGGCATCGACGAGCTCAAGGCGCGGCACGGCGGCGCCCACCGCCTGGTGATCGAGGTCGACGACCCGGCCGCCCTCGACACCGCGCTCACCGGGGCCGCGTGGGCGGCATCGGTGAGTCGCGAGGGTCGCGCGCTGATCGTGGAGGTCGCCGATCTCGAGGCCGCGCACCGTGACGTCCCGGTCATCGTCGCGCGGCTCGGCCTCGCCCTCCGACGGTTCGAGGCCGCCGAGGTCTCCCTCGAGGACGTCTTCGTCGATCTCGTGGAAGGGGCGGCGCCATGACCGGCTTCGCCGCCTTTCTGCGCAAGGAGGCGCTCGAGACGCGCAAGACGTGGCGGCTCTGGGTCCTGCCTGGCGTCCTCGTCTTCCTCGGACTCACGACGCCGATCCTCGCCGCCGTCACGCCGGCGATCCTCAAGATGACCGCGGAGCGCACGCCGGGCGTCGTCATCAGCTTCCCGGATCCCACCGCCATGGACTCGTACCTCCAGTTCATGGGCAACCTCGCCCAGCTGGCCCTCCTCGTCGTGATCATCACCGGGGCGTCCGTGGTCGCCGGCGAGCGCCGGGCCGGGACGGCGGTCCTCATGCTCACCAAGCCGCTCTCCCGCTCCGCCTTCGTCGCCGCCAAGGCGCTGGCGAGCCTCGGCGTCCTCGTCCTGGCCACGGTGCTCGGCGCCGCGCTCTGCGTTCTGGTGACCATCCTCCTGTTCGACCAGGCGCACATCACCGATTTCATCGCGTCTGTGGCGGTCTGGCTGGTGCTGGCGGCCATGTTCACGTGCCTCATGGTGTTTCTCTCGGCCGCTCTGGACCGGCAGGCGGTCGCTGCCGGAGCCGGGCTCGGCGTCTATGTTTCGCTCTTCGTGCTCACCGGCTTCCCGCTGGTGCGCGACAACTCTCCGGCCGGCCTGCTCTCCGCCAACGACGCCCTGCTCAAGGGCCGCGAGGCGGCCCTGGCGACGCCGCTCGGCGTCGCTGCGGTGCTGGCCGTCGTGTTCGTGGTCGCGGCCGCCTGGGCGTTTCGGCGCAAGGAGCTCTGAGGGTCGCCGCCCGGCGTCGTCCCGTCCGGCCCCGCCGACAGGGGGCTACCCGCCCCGTGTCGCTGCCACCGTGAGGCCGCCGTCCCCTACCGACAGAGCCACGTCCCCGAGCTGGTCCGTGCGCGCACACGGCACCCCTGCGGACGCGAGCAGCTCGAGCATCTCCGCCGTCGGATGACCGTAGGTGTTGGGTCCCACCGAGATGACGCCCAGCCGGGGGTGAAGCCCCGCCAGCTGAGTCTCGTCGAGACCACCCCGGCTCCCATGATGCGGCAGCTCGACGACCTCGCAGGCGGGCAGGTCGAGACCCGCGAGCACCTCGCCCTCGGCGTCGCCGGGAACGAGGGCGCGATGCCCGGCGAGGTCGACGAGGACGACCAGCGCACAGTCGTTCTCACCCTGGTTGCCTCCCTCCCCGCCGGGCGCCTGCGTCGGCAGCACGCTGACCCCCCACCCCCCGCCGCTCACCAGCTGCGGCGCGACGCAGCGACGCACGTCGGCGCCCGAGGCGGCGAGGCGCTCCGCCAGGTCGTCGAGCGCAGCCGACGGCTGCGGTGGCTGTGGCAGCAGCGCGACGCCGATGGGCACGCGTCCGACGACGTCATCCAAGCCGGCGACGTGGTCGGCGTGTCCGTGGGAGACAACGAGCAGGTCGATGCGCCCGACCGCGTGGCTGCGAAGCAGCGCCGCCAGCGGCAGCGGGCCGGCGTCGACGAGCACCGTCGGCCCCTGCGGGATCTGCAGCAACGAGGCCGCCCCCTCGCCGACGTCGAGGAACGTGAGCGTCGGCCGCTCCGGCGGCCGCGGCGGTGGGGGCGCGAGCAGCAGGGAGACGGCCACGAGCCCGGCCGTCGCGGTCGCCAGCGGCGCCCACCGGCGATGGTCGCGCACGTAGGTGAGCAGACCGCCGCCGGCGCGCGCCGCCAGGAGGCCGACTACGGCGAGCTCGCCGCTGAGCCCGAGGGCGAGCAGGAGGCGAAGCGTCACCCCCTGATACTCGTAGACGGCCCCCGGCAACCCCGCGAACAACCGGGACACGCCGAGCAGGAAGCCGATGAACAGCCCGGCGGCCACGTTGAGAGGCGCCGACAGCCACTCGCTGACGAAGCCGAGCAGCAGCGAGAGCATGCCGAGGAACATGATCGGCCCGAGGACGAAGCCGCCGGCGACGTTCGCCGGCACGCTCACGAGCGAGGCGGACCCGAACGTGAGCATCGAGACAGGGGCGGTCGAGAGACTCGCCGCCGTGGTCACGCCGACCTGCTCCGGCAGTGGCCCGGGGAGAAACGAGACCGCTCGTGTCAGAGGCCGGGCGAGCACCAGCAGCCCTGCTACCGCTCCGAACGACAGTTGGAAGCTCACGTCGAACAGGTTGTTGGGGTTCATGGTCAGCAGCCAGGCCGCCGGCGCCAGCCACAACAGCCATCCGTCGCTGGGTCGCGACGCGAGGATCGCGAGCAGACCGACGATGCCGGCGACCCCGGCGCGCACGATGGATGGCGACGCGCCCGTGAGGAGCACGTAGCTCGCGACGACCGGCAGGAGCAGCGCGGTGCGCAGCAGCCGGTGCATCCCGAGGAGGGCGAACGCGAACGACCACATGGTGCAGAGCAGCACCACGTTCTCGCCGGACACGGCCATGATGTGCAGGAGCCCGCTGCGGCGGAAGTCCTCGACGATGGTCTCGTCGACGCCCTCATCGTCGCCGAGCACCATGCCCTGGAGCACGTCGCCGACCGGGGAGCGGACCCCAGCGGCCAAGTGGGCGCGGGCCGCGAGGCGCAGGCCGTCCACCGCGCCCTGCAGGCCTCCGCGACGACCCGCCACCGCAAGATCGGCGAACTCGGCCTCCAGCAGCACGTGCTCGCCTCGTCGCCGCAGGTACCTGCCGTAGTCGAATCTCCCCGGCTCCGGTTCGGGAAGGGCTTCCACGTACACCGAGGACATGCTGATCACGGCCCCCTCGGCGAGCGGACCAAGGGGGTCGAAGGCGAACATCTGGCCGTCGTCCAGCCGCAGCCGCAGGTGCGCGGGCTCCCGGAGGGCGACGCCTGAGGCGCTCGTGACGCGCACGGCCAGCGTCACCTGGGCGTCCTTGATCGCCGGGAGATCCGTGACCTCCGCTGTGAGCGGGATGCGCTCGCCGACGCGGGCCGCGAGCGCAGATCTCCCGATCGCGTCGAGCCGGGCGCCGCCGATGACGGCGCCCGCGCAGATGAAGAGGACCGCCAGGCCGACCCCCGAGAAGGCGACTCCCCGCGGCCCCAGTGAGGCGATGCGCGGCGAGGCCACGACAAGGGCCGCAGCGAGGCCCGCGGCACCGGCCAAGAGGCCGAGTGGCGGCCGCCAGGCAAGCACGAGGCACAGGCCGGTGCAGTACGCGGCAAGCAGCAGGTGAGGCGGCGCCGGCCAGCGCATGACGCCGCCTCAGACCGTGATCGAGTCTTTCATGGCGGCGAACTTGGCGTCGCCGATGCCCGGCACGTTCTTGATCTCGTCGACGGTCCTGAAGCCGCCGTTCGTCGTGCGGTAGTCGACGATCTTCTGCGCCGTGGAGGGACCGACGCCGTCAAGGGCGTCGAGCTCCTCCAGGGAGGCGGTGTTGATGTTGATGAGAGCGCCGGCCGGGGTCGCCCCCAGGCCGCTGCCCGAGGTCGACGAGCCCGTGCTGCCGCCTGAGGCCGGCGCGGCAGCCACTGCCGCGCCCCGCTCTGGTACCACGATCTGCTGGCCGTCGGTGACCGGCGCGGCGAGGTTCACGGCGGCCAGCTCGGCCTTCGCCGTGGGGCCGCCGGCGACCTCGAGGGCATCGGTCACCCGGGCGCCGTGGGGCAGGCGCACGACGCCGGGCGAGCGCACGGCGCCGCACACGTAGACCACGACGTCCGGCAGCGGCGCGGCCGTCGGGCTCGCGGCCGTCCCGCCGGCCGGCGCCGGCGGCGACGCCACCGGCGCCAGGACCACGGCCTGGGCGCCGGGCGGCCCGGCCTGGCGTGGCAGCACGAGGTAGCGCACGCCGACGGCGACGACCACGACGGCGACGGCGACGTAGGCGATGATCTGGCGTCGCGAGAGCTGCACGGCCCACCTCCGGCGCCACATCACGGGGAGAGTGACGGGCGCCGCGGGCGCGGGCGGCGCCCGTCGCGACCGAGGCTACGACAGCGATGGGCGCCCCCGCATCGCCCCCCAAGGGCGATCTCACGGGTCGACGTTTCGCGGAAGACGGCGGCGGGCGGGCGCCCGACGCCTCCTAACGGACGACGAAGTTGACGAGCTTTCCGGGCACGAAGATCTCTTTGACGACCTGTTTGCCCTCCAGGAAGCGCGCGGCGTTCTCGGCCGCGCGCGCCTGCGCGAGCACATCGTCCCTCTCCGCGTCCACCGGCACCTCGAGGCGGTCGCGCAGCTTGCCGTTGACCTGCACGACCACGGTGACGACTTCGTCGGCGGCCAGCTCTTCGTCCCAGGCAGGCCACGGAGCGTCGAGCACCGTCTCGCCGTGGCCCAGCAGCTCCCAGACCTCTTCCGCGATGTGCGGCGCCATCGGCGCGATCAGCAGCGTCATGTCCGCGACCACGTCGCGCCACTGCGCCAGCGTGAGCGCCCCGCGCGCCCCACCCCACGCATCGAGCACCTCGTTCTGCAGTTCCATGAGCGCCGAGACGGCCGTGTTGAAGCGAAAACCCTCCACGTCGCGCGTGACCTTGCGGATGGTCTTGTTGAGCGTGCGCAGGACGTGGCGGCCCTTCTCGGCCTCAGCCTCATCCGCGGCCACCCCGCTGCCCGGCGCCTCGACGACCTCGGCGACCAGGTTCCAGAAGCGGCTGAGGAAGCGCATGCAACCCTGCACGCCGCGGTCGCTCCAGGCGACGCTCTGCTCGAACGGCGCGATGAACAGCTCGTACAGCCTCAGGGCGTCGGCCCCGTACTTCTCGACGACGCTGTCCGGCGTGATGACGTTGCCCTTGCTCTTGCTCATCTTCTGGCCGTCCTCGGCCTGGATCATGCCCTGATTGCGCAGGCTGGCGTAGGGCTCGCCGAAGCTCAGGTAGCCGGCGTCCTGCGCCACCTTGCAGAAGAAGCGCGCGTAGAGCAGGTGCATCACGGCGTGCTCGGCGCCGCCGACGTAGAGGTCGACCGGTGCCCAGTACTCGACCCTGTCGTGGTCGAAAGCCGCCGTCGCATCGTGCGGCGAGGCGAAGCGGAAGTGGTACCAGCTCGAGCAGGCGAAGGTGTCCATGGTGTCGGTCTCGCGGTGCCCCGGGCCGCCGCACGAGGGGCACGTGGTGTGCACCCACTCCTCGGCCCGAGCCAGCGGTGAGCGCCCGTCGTCGGTCGGGTGGAAGTCCTCGAGGTCCGGCAGCAGGACGGGGAGCTGCTCCAGCGGCACGGGGACCGGACCGCACTGCTCGCAGTGCACGATCGGGATCGGCGTGCCCCAGTACCGCTGGCGGCTGATCAGCCAGTCCCTGAGCTTGAAGTTGACCTTCTTGCGCGCCACCCCGCGCTCGCCGAGCCACGCCACGACCGCGTCGAACGCCTCACCCGGCGCGGCCATGCCGTCGAACCGCCCGGAGTTGACCATGACGCCGTCGCCCGTGTAGGCCTCCGCGAGCGTCCCCTGCGCCCCGCCCCGCGGCGCGATCACCTCGACGATCGGGATCTCGAACTGCGTGGCGAACTGGAAGTCGCGTTCGTCGTGCGCCGGCACGGCCATGATGGCGCCGGTGCCGTAGCCCATGAGCACGTAGTCGCTGATCCAGATGGGCACCGGCGCGTCGTTGACGGGGTTGACCGCGTACGCGCCGATGAACACGCCGGTCTTCTCCTTCTCGGTGCTGAGGCGCTCGATCTCGCTCTGGCGCCGCGCCTGGTCCTGGTAGGCGGCCACGGCGGCGCGCTTCCCGGGCACGGTGAGCTCTTCCACCAGGGGGTGCTCCGGCGCCAGGACCATGTAGGTGGCGCCGAAGAGCGTGTCCGGACGCGTCGTGAACACGGTGAGCGTGTCGCCGCGTCCCTGCAGCCCGAAATCGACCTCGGCGCCCTCGCTGCGCCCGATCCAGTTGGTCTGCATGAGCTTGATCTGCTCTGGCCAGTCGATGGTCCCGAGGTCGTCCAGCAGGCGCTGCGCGTACTCGGTGATGCGGAAGTACCACTGCTCGAGGTCCTTCTTGGTCACCTCGCTGCCGCAGCGCCAGCAGCGGCCGTTCTCGACCTGTTCGTTGGCGAGGATCGTCCTGCAGCTCGGGCACCACCACTGCTGACCGGTCGAGCGGTAGGCCAGGCCGCGTTCGTGCAGCAGGAGGAAGAACCACTGCGTCCAGCGGTAGTAGTCGGGGAAGCAGCTGGTGATCTCGCGCGACCAGTCGAAAGAGAGGCCGATGAGGTCCATCTGGCGGTGGTAGTTGGCGATGTTGCGCTCGGTGGTGATGCGCGGGTGCACGCGCATCTTGATGGCGTAGTTCTCGGCCGGCAGGCCGAAGGCGTCCCAGCCCATCGGATGGAGGACGTTGAACCCCCGCATGCGCTTGAAACGCGAGACCGTGTCGGTCGGCACGTAGTTGCGGCAGTGGCCGACGCTGAGACCGTCGCCCGAAGGGTACGGGAAGAAGTCGAGGCAGTAGAACTTGGGCTTCTCGCTCTCGTCGGGAGTGCGGTAGGCGTCGCGCTCCTTCCAGAGACGCTGCCACTTCTCCTCGATGGCGTGCGGGTCGTAGCGTCGGTCCATGGAGTCCTCTCTCGCAGCGGTCGACCGCGCGTCCGAGAGCCGTCCCGAAGGTGGTCGCCGAAGAGGGCGGCCGCGCAGGCGCGCGGCTTCTGATTCTACATGAGCCGCGCGCCCGCCTCCGCTCGCGACTGCAGCGTCACTGCCCGAAGGGCGTGTACGTGACCACCGTGCGCCCGCCGGCGGCGTAGTTCAGCGTGGTCACCGCAACCAGATACTGCGGGTCGGCTCTGGAGAAGTCGATGAGTTGGAAGGTGTAGATGGTCCGGGCGCCCGCCGGCGGCTCGACCCCCGGCAACGGCAACGGCGACGCCGCGCCGATCGCCTCGTACCCCGACGCCCCCGCGGTCCCGGCATCCACCATGACGACGCCGTCTTCAGTGCTCACCCCGGCCACGTGGTCGTTGCCGTAGGCGACCACCAGGTCCTCGCCAGATTCCTTGGCCGCCGCGATGGTGTCGGCCGCCTGTCGCACGTCGTGGACGAGCAGCACCTGCGCGGGCGGCTGCATCATGCGCCACAGCGCGGCGAGGCGCACGCCGGTCGCGGTGAGCCCAAGCACGTCGGAGGACTTGCGAGGATCGTTGGCGACCGGGTCGGTCGCGCCCAGCACGGTCACGCCGTCCACCGTCGCGGTGGTGTCGTCCAGCACATCGAACCCGGCGCGCCGGAACACCCGGAGCGCCGGCGCATCCTCGTGGTTGCCGCCCACGAACAGGACGGGCGCGGGCGGGCTCCCGAACGCACGCAGGAACAGCTGCGCCTCCTGCGCCGTCCCGGCATCCGTGATGTCGCCGGCGAGCAGCACGCCGTCCACCGGTTCTCCCCCGCCGGCCGCGAGACGCGCCGCGATGCGCGTCCCGAAGACGTTGTCGTGGATGTCGCTCGCCAGCAGCAGCCGCACGACGCTGGCGCGCGCCGGGCGGCGCGGCTCGGTCGTCAGCTGCGTCGCCACGGCCTCGAGCCCATCGAGGAAGTCCTGGAGGCGGCTCAGCCGGTCCGCCTGGTCTCCGCCTGTGCTCAGAGCGCGGAGCAGGGGAAGCATCGCCGGGACCCGGGACGCGAGCCCGTCGTAGCGAACGGAGGGTGACCGGTCGAGTGTCGCGTAGCTCGCGAGGACGAAGGCGGCGCCGAGCAGCAGCGCTCCGGCGGCGCCTCCGACGGCCCCCCAGAGGAGGCGCCGCCGGCTCCAGCGCCCCGCGATCAGCAGCCCGGCGGCGATCCCGATGACGAGCAACCAGGGCGCGCGACCGGTGAGGTACCGGGTGAAGGCGGCGCGGGCGCCGCCCTCGAGGCGAGGCAGGTCGTCGACGGGCAGGTCCGCGGTCTCTGCGGGCAGCCGGTAGTCCATGACCACGTCCACGGGGGTTCCGTGCGTGCGCAGTGAGAGCTCGCCCGCCGGGCCGAGTGGCATGACGAGGCGCCCGCCGGGCCACGCCGGTCGCAGCTGGAAGCTCACCGACCCCGCGGCGACCCGATAGCTGACGGCGGCCTGGAGCTCGAGCACGCCGCCGACCAGAAGCAGGACGAGAGCCACTCTGATCAGCACGCCGGACAGCCCCACCCCGCGCCTGCGACGGTCGGTCGCTGCTGCCGTGTCCGGCTGATCATCCACCACTGCGTACCCTCGTTCTCCGCTCGGACGATTGCCACCCAGAGGAGGCATACCCACCGGGCCGCGTCAGGTTGCCCGGGCATGCGGGTATGCTATACTTCCGAGCCTGCCGGCTCGGTCGGCACCCCTTCGGTGGGGGTATAGCTCAGTTGGGAGAGCGTTTGGCTGGCAGCCAAAAGGTCACCGGTTCGAGCCCGGTTACCTCCACCACTTCACCCTCATTCTCCGCTCCGTCGACGACGTGAGGCGAACGGCGCTGCTGCGCCGGCCGCCGCGCACATCCGAGCTCCTGCCCGCGTCCTCGACGGCGCCGGTCCACGGCACACCGTTCGAGGTCGACGTGCCGGTTCGCGACGACCGGCACCTCGATGCAGGCAGAGTGCGCCTCGGGTAGACTCGCGCGGTGACCAGGCCAGCACAGCCGCGCTCGCTCTCCGTTCTCGTCTTCCTGGCCGGGATCGGCTCCATGGCGACCGAGATGTGCGCCTCACGGCTGCTCGCCCCCTACTACGGCTCGTCGACGGTCGTCTGGGCCAACATCATCGGGCTCATCCTTGCGTCGCTCTCCGTCGGCTACTGGCTGGGCGGCCGCCTGGCCGACCGCTACCCGTCGTCGACGTTCCTGGCCACGACCGTGCTGGCGGCGGCGGCGTGGGTGGCCGCGATCCCCTTTGTGGCGCCGCCCTTTCTCGAACTCTCGATCAAGGGGATCGAGACGGTGTCCACCGGTGCCGTCGTCGGCTCCTTCGCCGCCTCGCTGGCGCTGTTCGCGCCCCCGGTCGTGCTGTTGGGGATGGTGACGCCGTTCGCCATCCGCCTGTCGGCGACCGGCGTCGCCGACGCGGGGCGAGTCGCGGGCCGGGTGTTCGCATTGTCCACGGCCGGCAGCCTCATCGGCACGTTCGTGCCGGCGCTGATCACCATCCCGCTCATCGGCACCCAGCGCACGCTCATCGGGGCGGCGCTGATCATCGCCCTGGCCGCCGTCCCACTGCTCGCCGGTCGCCGCCTGGCCGTCGGGCTCGTCGTGGCCGGCGCGCTCGCCGCGCTGCTCGCCATCCCCCCCGCCGTCGTCAAGGCGCAGGAGGGCCTTCTGCACGAGGAGGAGTCGCAGTACCAGTTCATCCAGGTCGTGCAGTCCGGCGAGGAGCGACTCCTGTACCTCAACGAGGGCTACGCGATCCACTCGGTGTGGCGCCCGGACGCCGTCCTCACCGGCGGCGAGTGGGACATGTTCCTGACGGCGCCGCCCCTGCTGGGCCACCCGGCGGCGCGGGTCGCGACGCTGGGCAACGCCGCCGGCACGACGGCTCGCGCCTACGGCGTCTACTACCCCGACACGCGTATCGACGGCATCGAGATCGACCCCGCCGTCACGGAAGTGGGCCGCCGCTGGTTCGGCCTGGACGACAACCCGCGCCTCACCGTGCACACGGCGGACGCCCGGCCCTTCCTCGAGGGCGCCGCCGCGCGCTACGACCTGATCCTCATCGACGCGTATCGCCAGCCCTACGTGCCGTTCTACCTGGCGACGCGCGAGTTCTTCCGGCTCTGCCGGGAGCGTCTCGCGCCGGGCGGCATCGTCGCCCTCAACGTGTCCACGGTTCCCGGCGACCACCGCCTCGCCGAGGGTGTGGCCGGCACCCTGCGCGCGGAGTTCCCGCAGGTCGTGACCTGGCAGGCGCTGCGCTTCAACCAGTTCGTCGTGGGCCTCACGGCGCCGCTTCCCCGGTCGGTCATGGCCGACCGTCTCGCGACGGCGCCGCGCGACCTCCTTCCCATCACGCGCCTCTTCGCTCGCGACCTGCGTGAGGCGACGGCGGCGGCAAGGCCCTGGACCGACGACCGTGCACCCGTCGAATGGGTCACGGACCGGATGATCGCGGCCTACGCACTGCGTGGCGCCGCGACCTCGGAGGACCTTCTGCCGACCGCGCCAGACTGAGCCAGGCGTCACCTTCCACTCATCGGCGTCTCCCGGGCGGGTTTAGCGGCACTCTCTCGCGGAAAGTATCGGGTCACATGCAGCCGAGGCCATGACTGGCTGAGCGAACCCGCGTGTTCGCGGAGGAGGTGGGTATGGAGGACAAGCCGCAGTTCCGCGTCGACTACGAGTCCGTTGCCGACGATATCGGCGTCGTGATGCTCGAGGGAGAGATCGACATCTACTCCGCGCCGGAGTTCAAAGAGGTCCTGGTCAACGGCATCGAGAGCGGAGCGACGAGGGTAATCGTCGACCTGTCGCGAGTCACCTTCATCGACTCGACGGCCCTCGGGGTACTCGTGAGCGGCGCGAAACGTGTGCGGCCCCGCAACGGCAACCTCGACATCATCTGTACCGACGAGAACATCATCAGGATCTTCGAGATCACCGGTCTCGACCGCATCTTCGGGATCTTCCCGAGCCGCGGAGAGGCCCTCAAGTCGGCGTCTTCGTGAGCGAGAGGGGACGCTGAAGGACGCATCAGGTGGCGACCGCCGGCAGGTCACGGGACGGGCGCCGGGAGCGACATCATGGAGCTCCGCAGCACCAGAGCACTACGCGGCAGCAGACTCCACGACGTGGCCAACGTCATGCTGAAGACGAAAACATATGGAGTCGGGCGTATCTGCATCATCGACGGATGTGGTACCCGTCTGTCGGCCTACAACCCTTCGAGCGTGTGCGCACTGCACGGGGGCGCGTGGCAGGACGACTACCATCGCAGCACCCGAAAGGCCAGCCGGCGCGAGGAGATCACCCGCCGCTGCGCCTTCCAGCCGTGCGGCCGGGAGTTCACGACCACCAATCCGGCCAAGAAGTACTGCAGTGACGCCTGCCGCATGAAGGCGTTCCAGGCCCGCGTGATGGCGGCGCGACGCATGGGCGACGTCGGCTCCGTGCGGCGCGCCAGCTGAAGGCCACCAGATCACACCGGGCCGAGC
Source organism: uncultured Thermoleophilia bacterium (assembly GCA_963699725.1). Lineage (GTDB taxonomy): Bacteria > Actinomycetota > Thermoleophilia > UBA2241 > UBA2241 > CAIXSE01. The sequence goes on along the minus strand of CAVOVA010000010.1, from coordinate 140,564 downwards.
CGCCCTCCCGGGACCTTGGCAGCCGAACTGCCCGGGCCCTCAGATTTGTGCTGCGCGGAACGCCGGCGGGATCACCGGCAGCTTGCCACTGGTCAGACTGTCGACTGCCGCCTCGACGGACTCGAACACCGGGACCACGTTCGGCAGCCCCACGAGGCCCAGGATCCGCCGCACCTGTCCAACGGGCCGCACCAGCAGCAGCTCTCTCCGCTTGGCCCGCTGGGCCGCTGAGAGCCGCACCAGGAAGCCGACGAAGCTCGAGTCCACGAACGTGGTCTGCGCGAGGTCGACGACGAGGTGGTCCTGGTGGTAGAGCGGCCCCAGGTTACGCCGCAGGAAGCGATCGATCTCCGGCACCGTGTCCACGTCGAACTCCCCCTCGAGTTCCAGGACGCTCGGGCTGCCTTCTGCCTCCCCATTGGACACGCGGAGCCTGATTGCTGCGCTCTGGCCGCGCTCGTGCAGACCCGTGATTCGACGCACCACGGCACTACCTCCCCTTGTCGCGCCCGTGCCGGCGCCCCTGCGGCTGCCGGCCTCTCATCCGGGTGAACGCTCCACCCGCCCTGCTGGGCGCGACCAAGACGCTAGATCACCGGCGGAGCGAAGTACAGGGCTTCGGCGGGAGGATTGGCAGGTTGGCGCGTCAGGCTCTCAAGAAGGCTGAACGATGGCCGCCGACCCTCGACTGCGCTTCGAGATGAGCTGACCCTCAGGTCGAGAGTCACAGATGGAGCGGAGTCAGGCCTGTTCGGCGCGGGCTGCGGCCCTGAGCTTCTTGTACTGCGGCTCGCGCTCCTTGAGCAGCGTCAGGATCGGGCTGGCGAGGAAGATCGACGAGTAGGCGCCGGAGAGGATACCGACCAGCAGGGCGAAGGCGAAGTCCGCGAGCGTGCCGCCACCGAAGAACAGTAGACACAGCACCGGCAGCAGCGTCGTCAGTGTCGTGTTGATCGACCGCGTCAGCGTTTCCCAGATGGAGAGGTTGACCATCTGGCCGTACGGTATGCGGTTGAAGCGTGGCTCGTTCTCACGGATGCGGTCGTAGATGATGACCGTGTCGTAAAGTGAGTAGCCGAGAATGGTGAGCACCGCGGCGATGGTCGCCGTGGTCACCTCTCGCCCTGTGATGGAGTAGACGCCGACGACGATGAGCAGATCGTGGATCTCCGCCGAGATGGCGCCGATGGCGAACTTCCACTGGAAGCGGAAGGTCACGTAGATCAGGATGAGCAGCAGGGACAAGGCAACGGCCTTGAGCGAGGAACTCACCACCTGACGACCGAACGTCGCCCCGACCGTCTCGAGGGCGAACACCTGCGTGCCTCCCGGCGCCGCGATCGTGTACGCCTCGTCGAGGGTGATCTTGAGGTCCTCCTGCTGCGCAGGCGTGAGCACGGCGGTCTGGATCTGGAATCCTCCGGTGCCGCTACCGGCCGCGTTCGGGGTCTCCTGGATCTGAGCGTTGTCGAAGCCGGCGTCCGCGACCGTCTGCCGTACTTCGGCGAGACTCGGAGACTGCTCGAAGGCGACGGCGATACGCGTGCCCTCCTTGAACTCCAGACCGTAGTTCAACCCGTCGATGGGGTTCCCGCCGCCCTTGACGAAGAGGCTGAGGAGACCGGCCGCGATGACGATCGCGGAGATGGCGAACCACCATGACTTGTGGCCCATGTAGTCGAGCGAGTAGATGCGGCGGAAGTACTTCACCGGCTACCTCCGCTTCTTGCGCTTGCGCGACGTCGATGTCCGGCGGCCGCCGGACTTCTTCTGGCCGCCGCCGGTCCCTGTGGACGGACCGCCGGCCGGCGCCAGCTCGGCGCTCGCGGCCGGCGTGCCCGCAGGGGCCGTTTCCCGCGCCCCCGCGCCGCGGCGCCGGCGCGAGGCGGACGCACGGCTGTCACCCATCACCGCGGTCTCGATGTCGACCTGGCCGGCCTTGACGCCCATCAGCGACGGACGGTTGAAGAACGCGAAGCCGGCGAGCACGCCGAGCATGGCCCGCGTGAACAACACGGCCGTGAGCATGCTGACGAGCACCCCCAGCATCAGCGTGAGCGCGAAGCCCTTGGGCTGTGCCGTGGCGAAGAAGAAGAGCACGAGCGCGGTCAGGATGATGAGGATGTTGGCGTCGAGGATGGTCTTGAAGCCGCGCGCGTAGCCCGAGTTGACGGCGGAGCGCACCGTCTTGCCGCGACGCACCTCGTCCTTGATGCGTTCGAAGATGACGACGTTCGCGTCGGCGGCCACGCCGATGGTGAGGATCATGCCGGCGATGCCCGGCAGTGTCAGCGTCACCGGGATCAGGTTGAACAGCCCCCACAGCAGGACCGCGTAGACGATCAGCGCGAGGTCGGCGACCAGGCCGAGGAAGCGGTAGTAGACGAGCATGTAGATGAGCACGAGCCCAAGACCGATCAGCCCGGCGATGAGGGCCTGGTTCATCGAGTCCTTGCCCAGGGTGGCCGAGACCTGCTGCTGGTAGGAGGGTTCGAGCTTGACCGGCAATGCGCCGGTGTTGAGTACGAAGGCGAGGTCCTTGGATTCCTGCACCGACATGTTGCCGCCGCTGATCTCGGCGCCGCCGCTGATGCCGTCCCGCAGCGTCGGGTCAGTGTAGTCGATCATCGGGTCCGACTCCATGACGTTGTCGAGCACGATCGCGAACGTCTGCGGCGTTTGCTTGAGGAGGCCGGTGCGATACAGCTCGCGCGTGACGTCCTGGAACTGCTTGGTGCCGTCGCTGGTGAACTCGATGAGGACGTTCGGTGTGCCCCTCTGGTTGTCGAAGCCGGCGCGAGCGCTCTTCACGGCGTCGCCGGTCATCGCCGGCGGGCGTGCGTACACGTACCACTGCTCAGGCACGCCGTTGGCGGTGTCCTCGGGACTGACGACGAGGGAGTAGTCGTCACTCGTACCCTCCGCCTCGAGCTGAGCGATCTCCGCCTTGGAGACGTCCTCTCGGCGCAGTTGCTTGAGCGCCTCTTCCTTGCTCTCCACCGGGCCGACCGGCCGTGACGCCGGGTCGTCCTTGAAGAACTCGAGCTGCGCCGTCTTGCCGATCACCGAGAGGGCCTGCTCCGGGTCCTTGATCCCGGGCAGCGCGATCGCGATCTGGTCGCTGCCCTGCTTCTGGATCTGCGACTCGGTGACGCCCAGTCCGTTGACGCGCCGGTCGAGGATGGCCACTGTCTGGTCGAGCTGCTTCTGGCTCGGCGCCTTGCCGTCGGACGTCTTCGCGGTGTAGACGACTTCGAGGCCACCCTGCAGGTCGAGGCCGAGGCGCGTCTTCGCCGACGGCGGGATGATCCAGTACAGCGACACGGCCACGAGGACGACCATCATCAGCATGACGACCCAGTTCTTCTTGCGCAGGACCGCCCAGACAGCGACGGCGATCGCCGCGGCCGCGATGACGAAAGTGATGGTTTGTTCGGTCAAAGCAGGTCCAGTACCTCGCGTAGACTAACGGCGGTAGAGCGTACCGGACACGCGGCGGCGCGCGCAACTCGCGCGACGCCGGTCCGGCGAGCGCCGGGCAGCCGCGTCATCGAAGTACGCCGCACTCAGTGGTCGCGCAGGAAGCTCGGGATGTCGAGAACGCCGTCGTCCACATCGAACGACGGTTTGGACTCCTCGGCGAAGAGCGGCGTGCTCTTCGGCTCGCGCTCGCTGACTTCCTGCTCGACGGGCTGCTGGCCGCCGACCGGGCGATCGAAACCGGTCGCGATGACGGTCACGCGCACCTCGTCTCCCAGGGCCGGGTCGATCACGGCTCCGAAGATGATGTTGCAGTCGGCGTCGGCCGCGCTGCTGATGATCTCCGCGGCCTCGTTGATCTCGAAGAGTCCCAGGTCGTTGCCGCCCGTGATGTTGAGCAGGATTCCGCGGGCGCCCTCCACGCTGGCCTCGAGCAGCGGCGAGCTGACGGCGGCGCGCGCCGCCTCGACCGCGCGGTTCTCGCCGCCGGCGACGCCGATGCCCATGAGCGCCGAGCCCGCGTCCCTCATGATCGTACGCACATCGGCGAAGTCGAGGTTGATCAGCCCGGGGACGGTGATCAGGTCGGTGATGCCCTGCACGCCCTGGCGCAGCACGTCGTCGGCCACCTTGAACGCCTCGATGACCGACGTGCGCCGCTCGACCACCTGCAGCAGCCGGTCGTTCGGGATGACGATGAGGGTGTCGACCTTCTCGCGCAGGCTCTGGATGCCGTCCTCGGCCTGACGGCCGCGCCGCTTGCCCTCGAACGCGAAGGGGCGGGTCACGACGCCGACGGTGAGCGCCGAGAGCTCTTTGGCCAACTCGGCGAGGACGGGTGCGGCGCCGGTACCAGTGCCGCCACCCTTGCCGGCGGTCACGAAGACCATGTCCGCGCCCTTCAGCGCGTCGCGCAACTCGTCCTTGCTCTCCATCGCGGCCTGATAGCCGATGTTGGGGTTCGCGCCGGCGCCGAGGCCGCGCGTGATCTTGCTGCCGATGTGGATCTTGATGTCGGCGTCGCACATCTGCAACGCTTGAGCGTCGGTGTTCACGGCGATGAACTCGACGCCGCGGAGCCCTGCGTCGACCATTCGATTGACGGCGTTGGTGCCTCCGCCGCCGACGCCTACGACCTTGATGACGGCGAGGTAGTTAGCTGACGCGTCGATCATCGTGCTGACCCTCCTGTCGCGGTCGAGACTCGCCGTTGAGACCCTTGACGAACCCTCAATCCCGGCTTGAGTGTTGCTCGTTCCTTCTGCGTGAACGCCAAGGAAACAGCGTCTTTGCAGCGATTCTTGGATGTCCGCGACGGTCCGGAGAAGCTGGCGACCCAACCGTCGACTTAACATACTGAGGCCCCCGAGGGGTGTCAAACACAGCCGTTGGCGACCCGCTCACCTGCGCCGCCTCGACCACTGGTTGAAGAGTGCCTCGACCGTCACCGGAGCACCGGCTTGGCGAGGCTCCGGTCGGGGACCGAGACGTCAAGCTCGGAGCAGGTCTTGCCGGCCGCTCTGTAGCGGGAGAGGACGGTGCGCAGGGCGACCGTCTTCGCGAGCGTCCGTTCTGTGTCGCCCCAGGTCGCTACCGGCCCGCCGGCGAACCGCAGTGTGAGCTGGCCGTCGTCGTTCTCGACGACTGCGAGGCGGCGGCGCAGGGAGCCGGGGAGCGCCGTGATCACCTTGAGCACCTCGGCGACGGACTTGTCGCCGATGGTGGTCCCCTCGCGCACCCGCCCGGTCACCGCCACGCGCGGCAGCCGCAGCGGCGCGTTTGCCGGTCCGGCGAGGAGCCGCTGCCGGGATGAGTCGCCGCTGCCGTTCGCCCCGGCGTCTCCCGGCTCCGCCGCAGGGCTCCCGTCGGCGGTCACGACAGGCGTGGTCGGCGACGGGGATGGGCTGGAAGAGGGATTCGGCGACGCCGGCTTGCTCCCCGGCACCTGCTCTGAGGCCCGAGCCGCCGCGCAGATCACGTGGCCGTTCTCGTCCAGCACGTACCAACGCTTTCCGGCCAGGGCGTAGACCGCCGGGACGAACTCGGTGATGGTGACGTCGAGCGTGTCGGGGAAGTCCCGGTCGATGGTGACGCCGGAGACGAAGCAGAGCGGGCGCAGGCTCGCGCGCACGTCACCGGCCGTGACCGTGAACAGATTGCGGCCGGCGTAATCCCGGCGCAGCAGGCGCAGCGCCCGCTTCTCGGGCACGAGGCGCGTGCCGTCCACCTGCACTCTGACGATGTCGAACGACGAAGAGCTGCGACCCCACGCGTACACGACGGTAGGCAGACCGAGGATGGCCAGGGTGAGCAGCACGGTAGGTAGCAAGCGAAATCGCGGGCGGCTCGCCCCGCGTGCCCTCGTCATGGCGCCGGCCCTCTGTCGGGTTTGGGAACTACCCTTGGTTATTCGGCGGCGGCAGCCTGTTCCCCTTGCCCGGCGAGCGTGGCGAGGAGCTGTTCGCCGGCGTGGAAGACATCGCCGGCGCCGAGGGTGAGGACGAGGTCGCCCGGCCGTACGCGCGGCGCCAGACGGGCGACGACGTCGCTCAGCCGCGGCAGGAACGAGACCGGTCCGCCGGGTCGCACGGCGAGGTACGCGTCGACGATCAGCTTGCCGCTGACGCCGGGCTCGGGTTCCTCGCGCGCCGGGAAGATCTCCGTGACGATCGCCTCGTCGGCGAGCGTCAGGGCGCGGCCGAACTCTCGCTGCAGATAGCGGGTGCGTGAGAACAGGTGGGGCTGGAAGACGGCGATGACGCGTCTATGGTCGCCCTTCATGGCGGCCGTCAGCGTGGCGGCGATCTCCGTGGGATGATGCGCGTAGTCGTCGACGACGAGGACGCCGTCCTGCTCCCCGATGAGCTGGAAGCGGCGGGCGGCGCCGCTGAACGTGAGCAGGTGCGGCGCCGCGTCCTCCGGCGAGACCCCGGCGTGCCGCAGCACGGCCAGCGCCGTCATGGCGTTGAGGATGTTGTGCTCGCCCGGCACGCGCAGTTCGATGCGGGCGAGCTCGGTCCCGGCGGTGTCGCGGACGGTGAACCGGCTGCCACGATCATCGACCTCGTCGACCTCGGCGCGCAGATCCCCGGCCTCGAGACCGACGAAGACGACCCGGGCCGGCGTGTGGGCGGCCAGCTCCTCCCCGCCGCTTCCGGCGACGAGCACCAGCAGGCCGTCCTCCGGCAGCAGGGCGACGAAACGTCGGAAGATGTCACGGACGTCGTCGAGGCAAGCGTAGTTGGAGTGGTGGTCGAGTTCGACGTTACTCACGACGGCGACCTCGGGGCGCAGGTACAACAAGCTCCCGTCGCTCTCGTCGGCCTCGGCCACGAGCCATTCGCCCTGGCCGACGCCCGCGTTGGAGCCGGTGTCGTTGAGCTCACCGCCGACCAGGAAGGTCGGGTCGAGCCCGGCCTGCCGCAGCACGTGCGAGATCATCGACGAGGTGGTGGTCTTGCCATGCGTCCCTGCGACGGCGATGCCACGGCGCATCGCCATGATCCGGGCCAGCATCTCCGCGCGCCGCAGAACCGGCAGATCGGCGGCGCGCGCGGCGCGCACCTCGGCGTTGCCTTCGGCGATGGCCGTCGAGGTCACGACCAGCGCGGCGTCCCCCAGGTTCGCGGCGTCGTGGCCGACGACCACGGGGACGCCCGCCTCCACGAGGTGCCGGGTGTAGCGGGACGCCTTGAGGTCGGAGCCTCGCACGTCGACGCCGAGCTCCGCGAGCACCATCGCGATGCCGCTCATGCCGGCGCCCCCGATACCGACGAAGTGGACCGGCTGCGGAAAGTCCCTGGTCGCCTCGTCGCTCATCGCGTCCCTCGTCTCTTCAGGATGTCCTCCACCTGGTCGACCACCCTCTGCGCGGCGTCGGGCCTGCCCAACGCCGCGCTCGAAGCGGCCATGGCGGCGAGTCGTTCTCGGTCGGCCAGCAGACCGGCAGTCAGCCGCTCCAGCAGCGGACCGTCGAGGTCGGCGTCGTCGACCAGGATCGCCGCTCCGCCGGCGACCATCTCCTGCGCGTTCTTGCGCTGGTGATCGGCGGTGGCGTGCGGGTACGGCACCAGGATCGCCGGCTTGCCGAGAGCGGCGAGCTCGGCGACGGAGCCGCCCGAGCGCGCCACGACCAGATCGGCCGCCGCCATGGCGGCGGGCAGGCGGTCAGTGTAGGGCACGAGGCGGTAGCGCTCAAACCGCTCGCCTCGCGCCTCCAGTTCGCGACGCACGTCGTCCGCGTTGCGCGGGCCGCAGACGTGCACGAGCTGGAACGCGAGCTCACGGCCGCCGAACGCGTCGATGCAGGCGCGGTTGAGGCTCTGTGCGCCCTGGCTGCCGCCGAAGGCGAGCACCACGGGAAGGTCCGGCCGCAGCTCGAAGACGGCGCGGCCGTCCGCGGCGGTGGCGTCCAGCTGCGCCGGACTGAGCGGCCGCCCCGTCACGACGTAGCGGGGCGGCTCCAAGCCGGCGATCGGGAAGCTCAGGCAGAAGCGCTTGACGAACGGCCGCAGCAGCCGGTTGGCGACGCCGAGATGGGCGTCGGCCTCGAGCGCCAGACCGGGAACGCCGTGGAGCGCCGCCACCGCGACGACGGGGCCGCTGGCGAACCCGCCCCCGCCGACCGCCACGTCCGGCCGTGTCTGCTTGAGGATGCGCCGCACACGCGGCGCGGACAGAGCCAGCAGCGCGAACGTATGCGCGTAGGCGCGCACGTCGACACGCCGCTCGAACCCGGTGAGCTCGAGCGCATACGTGGTGTGCTGCTCGCGGACGCGCTCGACCTGTGACGGCGTCGTCACGACGACGACGCGAGCGCCGCGGGCCTGCGCCTCAGCCGCGACGGCGAGAGCCGGCTGCAGGTGACCCCCGGTCCCTCCCGCGGCCAGCAGCACCGTCGCGCCGCTGAGCGCTGATGGCAATGTGACTCCTTCTGTTGGTGGCGATGTTGAGCAGGATGCCGAGACCGGCCAGCACGACCAGCATGCTGGTGCCGCCCAGCGAGACCAGAGGCAGCGGCACGCCGGTGAGCGGAACGAGGCCCAACGCGGCGCCGACGTTGATGCACGCCTGGCCGATGACGATGGCGGTGATGCCGGTGGCGAGCAGTTTGCCGAACGGGTCCTTGCAGTCGAGGGCGATGCGGAAGCACGCCCAGGCCAGCGCGATGTACAGCGCCAGCAACACCAGCAGTCCGATGAGCCCGAGCTCCTCCCCGATGATGCCGGTGATCATGTCCGTGGTCTGCTCGGGCAGAAAGCCGAACTTCTGCACGGAGTTGCCCAGGCCGACGCCGAAGACCCGCCCCGAGGCGATGGAGATCAGTGACTGCGTCGCCTGGAAGCCGCTGCCCTGCGGGTCCTTCCAGGGGTCCAGGAACGTGACCAGCCGCTCGAGCCGGTAGGGCTCGACGGCGATCAAGGTGAGCACGGCGACGATGCCGAAGGCGGCGAGTCCGAACAGGTAGCGCAGAGGGGCGCCGGCGGCGACGAGCACCGCCACGACGGCGGTGACGAGGACGAGGGTCGTGCCGAGATCCGGCTCCAGCATGATGAGCGCCGCCGCCGGGAGAATGCCGATCACCACCAGGTACAGAAACCCCTTCAGGTCCAGGACGTTGCGCGGGCGCCTCACGATGAGCGTCGTGACGAGGACGACGGCGGCGAGCTTGGCGAACTCGCTGGGCTGCACGCCCTGGCCCCCGAGGATCAGCCACCGCCGCGCGCCGTTGATGGACGTGCCGATGCCGGGAACGAGCACAAGCACGAGGCCGGCCAGGGCCAGCCCCGCGAACGGCACGGCGATCTTGCGATACCACGAGTAGTCGACGCGAGACAGTACCCACATCGTCCCCACGCCCAGGACGATCCAGAGCACCTGGCGGCCGAAGAAGTAGAAGCTGCTGCCGTGCTGGAAGTAGGCCTGGGCCGCGGAAGCGCTGTAGGCCATGACCAGGCCATACAAGACGAGCAGGAAGGTGACGAGCGTCAGCGTGCGGCGCTCGGCCACACCGGGTCCGGGAGCCGCCCCGTGCGTCGCGGCGCTCGGGCGGCGCGCGGCGCTGCGCCGCGCCGGCTGCGCGGCGACCGAGCGTGAGCTGCGCGCGGCGACGTCGGACGAGGCGCGCCGCTCACCACCACGGCGCTCGGCCGCGCGGCGCTCCGCGGCCGGTGCCTTGCCGGCCGCCGCCCGCCGCTCCGCCGAGCGGCGATCGCCGCCCGAGCCACGGCGGCGCGGTGCGTCCTCGACCCAGTCGAGGTGGTCCAGTTCCACGTGTTCGGCCCCGCGACCCGACGACCTCACTGGGCGTTATCTCCTTGCACTCAGCTCACTCACCAGCCTGAGGAAATGTTCGCCCCGCTGCTCGAAGTCCCTGTACTCGTCCCAGCTCGCACACGCCGGGCTGAGGAGGACGACGTCGCCCTCCTCGGCGGCGGCAGCCGCGGCGCGCACCGCGGCCTCGAGATCGCCGCAGCGAACGAACGGCGTGGGGCGCGATCCGGGCACCGCCGCCCGGGCGACGAACGCCGCCTCGAGCCGCGGCGCCGTGTCGCCGATGAGCAGCGCCTGCTTCACGCGGCCCTCGGTCCCGGCGGCCAGCTCGTCGTACTCGGCGCCCTTGTCGTAGCCGCCGAGGATGAGATGCACGCCGCCCGAATAGGCGGTCAGCGCCTTGAGCGTGGCGTCGACGTTCGTCGCCTTGGAATCGTTGACGTACCTCACGCCGTCGACCAGGCTCCCCATCTGCAGGCGATGCGGCACGCCCTCGAAGGTGCGGAGGGCGGTGGCGGCGGCGGAGACCGGGACGCCGACGGCGCTGGCGGCGGCAGCCGCGGCGAGCGCATTGAGCAGGTTGTGGTCTCCGGGCATGGCGAGCTCGTCGCGTCGGCAGAGGCGGCGGAGCTCGCCGGCCACGCGCAGCCACAGGATGTCGTCGCCGACCCCTGCGACGAGCTCTTCCCCGCCGGGCCCCTCACTGCGATCGGGCACGGCGGAGAACCAGCCGCGCCGCGCCCGGCCGCCGAGACGACCGGCGGCCAGCTCGTCGAGCACCCCCTGATCGTCGGCGCACAGGAGCGCCACGTCCGCGGGCGTCTGGTTCTCGAAGATGCGCAGCTTGGCGTCGACGTAGTCGCGGTACGCGCCGTGCCGGTCGAGGTGGTCCTCCGTGAGATTGAGGAGCACGGCCACAGCCGGTCGGAAGCGCTCGATGTGCTCGAGCTGGAAGCTGGAGAGCTCGGCGACGACGACCGCCTTCGGGTCCACGACGCCGGGCATCGCCGCCAGGGCGTGACCGATGTTGCCGCCCACGGCCACCGGGAGCCGAGCGTCGCGGAAGATGGCGCCGGCGAGCTCCGTGGTCGTCGTCTTGCCGTTGGTGCCGGTGATGCCGACGACGTCGTTGACCAGGAACCGGCAAGCGAACTCGACCTCGCTCCACAGCAGCACGCCCCGGCGCAAGGCCTCCTGCACGGTCGCACTCTCGTCCGGCACGCCGGGGCTCTTCACGAGCAGGTCGACGCCCTCGGGCAGCATGGCGGCCGGCCCCGTGAAGACCTCGACGCCTGCGGAGGTCAGCACGTCCACCGTGTCGTCGGCCGGCGGCGCGCCCTCGTCGAGGGCGACGACCCGCGCCGCCGGCATCTCACGGCGGGCGAGCAGTGCCGCCGGCCGGCCGCTGCGCCCCAGGCCGAGCACGGCGAGACAGCCCACGTCGGCGAGGTCCATGGTCACTCCCTCAGAAGGTGGCGTAGTACGCCGCAAACCCGGCGCCGGCGAAGATCGCCGCGATGATCCAGAAACGAACGATGATCTTGGTCTCAGACCAGGCTTTGAGCTCGAAGTGATGATGGAGCGGCGCCATGAGCAGCACGCGCCGGTGGAAGAGCTTGAAGGAGACGACCTGCGCCGCCACCGAGCCCGCCTCGAGCACGAACAGGCCGCCGATGATGACCAGGACCAGCTCGGTGCGCGTCATCACGGCGATGCCGGCGATGGCGCCTCCCAGACCGAGGGAGCCGGTATCGCCCATGAAGACGTCGGCCGGGAACGTGTTGTACCAGAGGAACCCAAGGGACGCGCCGCCCACGCAGCCGGCGATGACCATGAGGTCGGTGATGCCCGGGTCGCTCGTGTTGCGGCCGATGATGAACGCGATGCCGGCCATGGCGACGAGCACGATGGCCGAGGCGCCGGCGGCCAGCCCGTCCAGACCGTCGGTGAGGTTCACCGCGTTGGAGAAGCCGGCCAGCGTGAGGAAGATCAGCGCGTAGAAGCCGACGGTGCCGAGCTCGAGCTGGAAGGAGCTGAACGGTACCTCGACGCGGGTGTCGAGTCCGACGAAGTGCAGGGCGATGAAGCCGATGAAGAGCGAGAGCAGGAGCTGCAGCAGGAGTTTGTAGCGGGCGGAGAGGCCGAGCGAGCGTTTGCGTACGATCTTGATCCAGTCGTCGGCGAAGCCGATGGCCGCGTTGCCCAGCGCGGCGATGAGCACCGTGAGCGAGGCGATCGAGAAGCGGCTGAAGACGAGGTACGGGATCGAGGACCGCGAACCAGATGAGCACGCCTCCCATGGTCGGCGTGCCCTCCTTGGTCTTGTGACCCTCGGGGCCGTCCTCGCGGATGTTCTGGCCGAACTCGTTGACGCGCAGCCAGCGGATGAACGCCGGGCCTATGATGAGGACGAGCACCATGGCCAGCACGCTGGCGCCCATGGCTCTAAGCACGGCCCGGCCCTCCCTCGGCGGCGAGCGCCTCGGCCACGCGCTCCATGCGCATCAGGCGCGAGGCCTTGACGAGGACGGCGCTGCCGCACGGGACGACCTCGGGCAGCGCGGCAAGGCACTCGTCGACCGCGGCGAACCAGCGCTCGTCCGGGGCGCCGGTGAGGTAGCCGCGCGCCAGATCGCCGACGGCGACGACGCGCACGCCCGCTTCTCTGCAATGCGTGCCGACAGCGCGGTGGTAGGCCTCGGCACCCTGTCCCAGCTCGTACATGTCGCCGAGCACGGCGACCGTGGGGCGGCCGTCGGCGATGCCGATGAGGTGGTCCACGGCGGCCTTCATGGCGACGGGGTTGGCGTTGTAGGCGTCGTTGAGCAGCAGGCCGCCGCCGGGGAGCACGGAGACGGCGCCGCGCAGATCGCTGAAGGCCACCTGTCCGGCGCCCTCCGCGGCCTCGTCGAGCCGGTATCCGAGCTCGACGAACGCGGCGACGGCGGCGAGCGCATCCTGGAGGTAGTGGCCGCCGGTGAAGCTGAAATCCATGCGTGCGCGGTGACCGAACGCATCGAGGAGCACGTGGGTGTTCTCGCCGCGACGCTCCTCGTCGACCAGGTGAACGTCGGCCGTGGGTGCGCCGAAGGTGACGACGCGGCCCCGGTGCCGGTGCAGGTGCCGCGCGAGGAGCGCCTCGTCCACGGGCACGACCGCCGTACCGCCGGCGAGCTCTTCGATGAGCTCGGCTTTGGCTGCCGCCACGTCTTCGATGGTACCGACGAGCTCGAGGTGCACCGGGGCGATGTTGGTGATCACGCCGACGTCGGGAAGCGCCACGCGGGCGAGATCACGGATCTGGCCGGCGCCGCGCATCGCCATCTCGACGACGGCCACCTCGGTGTCGGGCTCGATCTCGAGAAGCGTGAGCGGCACGCCGATCTCGTTGTTCAGGTTGGCGCTGGTCGCCGCCGTGCGTGCCACCGGGCGCAGCAACGCCGCGAGGATGTCCTTGGTGGAGGTCTTGCCGGCACTGCCGGTGATGGCGACCACCTTGACGCCGGAACGCCGGCGCACCGCGGTCGCGAGGGCCTGGAGGGCGCGCAGCCCTTCGTCGACGACGATGCGGGCCGCTCCCGCCGGCAGGCCGGCGGCCGTCTTCGCTCGCACCACCACGGCGGCCGCGCCGGCCGCGAGCGCCGCGGCGGCGTACTCATCGCCGTCGAACTTCTCGCCCTGCAAGCCGACGAAGAGATCGCCGGGCTGGACGCAGCGGCTGTCGGTGCAGACGCGCCGGACCTGGGCGTTGGGGTGGTCGGTCTCGAGGCGGCCGCCGCAAGCGGCCGCTACCTCGGGCAGGGTCAGCGGGATCACCGGCTCACCACTCCCCGCGCAGGACGTGCAGCTCTTCTTCGGCCACCAGGCGGTCGTCGAACGGGACGCGCCGGTCGCCGATGATCTGGCCCTGCTCGTGGCCCTTGCCGGCGATCACGACCGTATCGCCGGGCCCGGCCTGCTCGAGCGCGATGCGGATGGCCCGACGCCTGTCTGGCTCGACCGTGACGGTGCCCGCGCGCTCGCCGGGGACGCCCGCCACGATCTCGTCGATGATGACCAAGGGATCTTCGCTGCGCGGATTGTCCGACGTGACCACCGAGCAGTCGGCGAGCCGCGCGCCGATGGCGCCCATGAGGGGGCGCTTGCCGCGGTCGCGGTCGCCGCCGCAGCCGAAGACGACCAGCAGGCGGCCGTCCGTCACGGCTCGAGCAGCCAGCAGCGCGTTCTCGAGCGAATCCGGCGTGTGTGAGTAGTCGACGACCACGCTGTACGGCTGTCCGGCACGGACGGCCTGGAAGCGGCCGGGGACGCCCTCGGTCATGGAAAGGCCTTCGAACACCGCCTCGGGCGGCAGCCCGAGGGCGAGGCCGACGGCCGCGGCGGCGAGCGCGTTCTCGACGTTGAAACGGGCCGCGAGACGCAGCGTCACCCGCCCCTCCAGCGCACGTCGAGGACACACGAGCGTGAACGCCGAGCCGTCGGCGCGCAGGTCGAGCTCTCGCGCGATCACATCGGCGGCCGCTTCGGCGCCGCCGGCGATCGCGCAGGTCCAGAGGGCGTCGCCGTACACGGAAGCGCACTCGCGCGCGAGCCGCGCGCCGAAATCGTCGCTGACGTTCACGATGGCGACCGCATCGCCGTTGCGGCTCTCGCCCGGAAGGAAGAGGCGGCGCTTGGCGGCATAGTAGTCGTCCATGTCCGCGTGATAGTCGAGATGGTCGCGCGTCAGGTTGCTGAAGACGACGGCGTCGAAGTCGATGCCGGCGGCGCGGTCCTGGGCCAGGGCGTGCGAGCTGACCTCGAGAGCGCACGCCTTGTCCCCGGCCTCGATCATCTCGGCGAAGAGACGCTGGAGGTCGAGGGACTCGGGCGTCGTGAGCTTGACCGCGTGCTCCACGCCGCCGATGCGGTTCGCTACGGTGCCGAGGAGTCCGGAGGGCATGCCGGCGGCCGCGAAGACGCCGGCCACGAGGTGCGCCGTCGTGGTTTTGCCGTTGGTACCCGTGACGCCGGCCACGCGGAGGGCTCGGGACGGATGGCCGTACCAGCGCGCCGCCATGAGCGCCATGGCGCGGCGCGCCGACGGGACCATGACCTGCGGGACCGGAAGTCCGGTATCTCGCTCGCAGACGAGCGCCGCGACTCCGGCTTCTACGGCCGCGGCGGCGAACGCGTGGCCGTCGTGCGTGAGCCCGGGGACGCAAAAGAAAAGCGTGCCGTCGGCGACGTCACGCGTGTGGTAGGCGAGGCCCCGGATCTCTGTGCCGGGGTCGCCGCGCACGGTGGCGCCCGAGACCCCTTCGACCAGCTCGCTCAGCTTCATCGCGGCGGATTCTAGCAGACCCACCGTTTGGTCGCAGAGCGGGGCGCCTCTGGCGCCCCGCTCGACAGTCCATCTCCGGCGACTGTTCACGGGGCGATCTCCAGGTGCTGGAGGGCGAAGAGCATGATCTCCCGGACCGCCGGTGCCGCCGCTTCGCCGCCGTACATCGGCGTGCCGTCCACGGCGCACAGCACGACCAGTCGAGGATGGTCGGCCGGGACCATGCCGATGAACGACGCGACGTAGACACCCTTGGCATAGCCGCCGGGCACGGCCTTCTCGGCTGTGCCCGTCTTGCCCGCGATCTCGTAGCCCGGGATCCGTGCTTCTCGGCCGGTGCCCTTGGCCACGGCGAGAGCGAGCATGTCACGGACCTCACGCGCCACCTTGCCGGGTATCACCCGGTGCTTGTCGACGACGCCGTCGTAGGTCTTCGTGCCGACCTGCGCGACCAATCGCGGGCGGACCGCCCAGCCGTTGTTGGCGACGGCGGAGAAGGCGACGGCCATCTGGATGGGAGTGACCGCGATGCCCTGTCCCATGGGGATGTTGCCGATCGACGATTCGGACCACTGCTTCACCGGCGCCACGATCCCGCCCACTTCGCCGGGGAACTGGATCCCTGTCGGCTTGCCGAAGCCGAAGGCCTTGATCCACTTGGCAAGCCCCGCCTTCTTCATCTCCATGCCGATGGTCACTGCGCCCACGTTGCTGGACCACTGGAGGATCTGTCGGACAGAGTACGTGACGGTCCCGCGCGGGTGCGACTCGTTGATCTCGCGGTCGGCGACGTGAAGACTCGGAGGGAGTTTGAACTTCGTGTCCGGGGTGACGACGCCGTCCGCGAGCGCGCCGGAGATCGTGACGAGCTTGAAGATCGAGCCCGGCTCGTAGACGTCTGTCACCGCACGGTTCTTCTGTGAGGCCTGATCGCTCTTGCCGAAGCCGTGAAAGCCCTCACGGGTGACGTTGGCCATGGCCAGCACCTCGCCCGTGCGCGGATCCATCACGATCGAGACGGCCGACTTGCCACCGGTGGTGCGCACGGCCTTCTTGAGCACGTCCTCGGCGTAGTACTGGATCTCGCTGTCGAGCGTGAGACGGACGTCGGAGCCGGAGACCGGCTCCGACTGCCGCACCGTCTTGAGGGCGTGTCCGGCCGGGTCGCGCACGATCGACTCGCTGCCGGCGCTGCCCGAGAGCTCCTCGTCGTAGAGCAGCTCGATGCCGGCGAGCCCCTTGTTCTCCATACCGGCGAACCCGAGGATCTGCGCCGCCGTGCCCTTGAGCGGGTAGGTCCGCTCCTCCTCTTCGTAGCTCCCGACGCCGGGCAGGCCGAGCGCCAGCGCGGCCTTGGCGAGCTCGGGGTCGACCTTGCGTGCCACGTAGGCGAAGCCGAGGTCGTTCTTCTTCCCCCGCACCAGCGTCTTCTCGACGTCGCGGCGCTTCCGGCGACGGTTGATCTGCAGCGCGTCGCAGAGCTCGTCCGCCGCCCCCGCCGCGTCGACGAGGAGGTACGGCGTCGCGTACACGGTCTGCTGCGGCTTGCCCACGGCGAGCTCGTGACCGTTCCGATCCAGGATCGTACCCCTGGGCGCCGGAAGGATGACCTCCTTGACCTGCTGCTCCTGGGCGATCTCCGTGAGGTGCTGGGACGACGACGCGAGCGCGACGGCCTTGCCGCCGACGAGCACGAGAAAGACGATGAAGACGAAGCGAAGCAGACGGATGCGGCCGTCGAAGCCGTCGGCGCCGGCCTTGCGCCCACGCAGGATGCCGCCGCGCCGACGAGCCGGGCGACGACGGCCTGTCGAGCGTGCCGCCATCAGCGGCTCGCCGCCACCTCGGCGACCGTTCCGCGCAGAAGCGGTTTGGGATAGAGGAAGTGCGTGGCCTCGACGAGCCCCAGCTCCTTCTCGGCGATGCTGCGGATCCTCACAGGCGAAGCCAGCTTTGCCAGCTGCTCCTGGCGCCTGTCGTTGAGGGCGGTGATGCGCCGCTCCTCGTGGATCACCGCTTCGGTCTGCAGGCTCTTCTGGACGACCGCGAAGCTCAAGGCCACGCGCCCGACGGCCAGTACCGTGAGGCAGGCGAAGAAGATGACGAACGCCCGCGTGACGCGAGAGCGCTGCGCCGCGCGCCTCCGCGTCCGCGGCGCGCGATAGGCGTAGGCGGCCTGATCCCGGCGCAGATCGTCGCCGGACCGGACGGTGGGTTCGCGGCGCGCATGCTGTGCGGCGGTGGCCACCTGCTACTCCTCCAGCCTCACGGCGACGCGGAGCTTGGCGGACTTGCTGCGCGGGTTCGACTCGACCTCCGCCGCCCGCGGCGTGATCGGCCGGCGGGTGAGGAGACGCAGCGTCGGCTCGTGACCGCACACACATTGGGGCAGGCCTGGCGGGCAGATGCAGCCGGCGGCATGGCCCTTGAAGAAGTCCTTGACCATGCGATCCTCGAGCGAGTGGAAGCTCATCGCAGCAAGACGCCCGCCCGGACGGAGCACCCGATAGGCTTCCTCGAGGCCGCGGGCGAGCGAGCCGAGCTCGTCGTTGACGACGATGCGCAGCGCCTGGAAGACGCGTCGCGCCGGGTTGCCGGCGGCGAAGCGGGCCGGCGTCGGTATGGTGCGCTTCACGATCTCCACGAGCTCACTCGTCGACGTGAGCGGTGTCTGCCTCCTCGCCTGGGCGACGCCTCGGGCGATGTTGCGTGCGTACCGCTCTTCGCCGTAGCGGCGGAAGACGCTCGTGAGCTCAGCCTCGGGCAGCGTGTTCACCAGATCGGCGGCCGTGACGTCCAGCCCGGGATCCATGCGCATGTCGAGCGGCGCGTCGTAGGCGTAGCTGAACCCGCGCTCGCGGCGGTCGAGTTGCATCGACGAGACGCCGAGGTCCATGTAGACGATGTCGGCCGAGGCGGTCTCACGCTCGACGAGCACATCGGCGAAGTTGCCGTGGAAGAGCTCGCATGCGCAGGGCGCGGCGCGGACGACGTCCCTGAAGTACTCGGCGACGCTCGGGTCGCGGTCGACCGCGATCAGCCGGCCGCGGGCGCCGAGCGCCGCCGCGACGGCCTCGGCGTGACCGCCGGCGCCGAAGGTGCAGTCGATGGCCGTCTCGCCCTTGGCCGGCCGCAGCAACTCGAGCAGCTCATCGAGAAGGACCGGGGTGTGAGCGAGGGCCATCTCGTACTCACGGAGTTGAACGCTCGTCTGCGGTAGCATCGGCCTCCTCCTCAAGGTGGGCCAGGTAGTCTGTCCAAGCGGTGCGGTCCCAGATCTCCACGTGGTCCGCGACGCCGATGACGCTCACGTCTCGGGTGATACCGGCGTACTCGAGGTGCTTGGCGGGAAGCGTCACGCGCCCCTGCCGGTCGAGCTCGGGGAAGAACACGGCCGTGGCGGCGAGACGTCGCTTGACGTCGCGCCGGCCGACGGTGCCGGCCTTCGTGACCTCGATGTCCTCTTCCAGGCGGCGCTGGAACTCGTCCGGACTGTAGCCGCCGAGGCAGCGCTCGTTCTCCTGGGTCACGTAGATGCCCTCCGTGAACGCCGGACGCAGGCGGGCGGGAACGGCGATGCGGTTCTTCGCATCGAGCGTGAATTCGAACTCCCCCACCAACAACGGCCGCTGCATGCGCGCCACTCTACCCCACTTCTCCCCATCATGCAACACTATTTGTGGCATGCTCCCCACTTCGTGGGGACTGGCAGCCACGCCACCTCCACGACGTGAGCTTCCGGGGGGCGATCCGGTCGTCCGTGCGCGCCCACCCGGCCCGCGGCCGACGCAGGCGGACACGGGCGCGGAGGCGAGGCTCCGGCAGGGAAGCAGGCGTAGGAACGGGTGGCGCCGGACCGGCGCGGCAGGCGCCGGCGTCGCAGCTACGGGCGCCGGCCGGAGATCACCGGCGCCGGCGCGCCGTCGCTACTGTCTGGGGACGACGATGCGAACCCCGACGACCAGCGTGGAGGCGCTCAGATCGGGGTTGAGCGCCCGGAGTTCGCCGACGCTGGTGTTGAACCGCTGGGCGATGCTCGACCACGAGTCGCCGCTCTTGACCACGTACTTCTTGGTGACCGACGTGCTCTTCGTCGCGTTGGGGGTCGGCTTGGATGTGGGCTCCCCGGAGTCGTTCATCACGCCGGACTGCACCACGATGCCGACGAGAGCGATGACGGCGATGAGGAAGACGACCGGAGCGGCGACGCGGGCCGTGATCCGATTGGAGCTCGCCCTCCCCGCGGGGCGTGGCCGAGCCCGAGGGGTCCGCTGGGTCGACTCCACGGGCCGTGCCGGCTGGCCGGGCGGCGGGCTCGAATAGCTGGACACGGCGGGGGTCGGCGGCAAGGCCGCAGGCCTGACAGCCTCGTCGCTGCCCATCGAGGCGAGGCGCTCGAGCGCGGCGTCGGGTTCGTCCGGGCTGCCGGCGCCAGGCGCGGCGGCGTCGGAGGCCGGTGTCGTGCCGCCAGCCGCCGCCGGACGACGACGCGTCCGCTTCTTGGGGGTCTCGTCGGTCACAGATTGTCCTGTAGATCGCTGCGCATTGATTCGGCGACCACGGCCGCAGCCCTTCGATAGTCGCCGCCTGCGTCTTGCCACGCGAAGATGATCGACCGCGACGCATTGACGATGAAACCGGCCGCGTCGCCCGCGGCGAGTCCCTCGAGCGCGTCGGCGCCGGCGCCCTGGGCGCCGTAGCCCGGGACGAGAAGGAACGCGTTGGGCAGAGCTTCGCGCACGAGGCGGAGCTGCGCGGGCGCGGTCGCGCCGGCGACCGCGCCGACGTCGCTGTAGCCGGCCTCGCCGACGTGTGCGGCGCCGAGCTCACGCACGAGATCGGCCACGCGCAGGAACAGCGGACGCCCGTCTGCTTCGACCTCCTGAAGCAGGCGCGCACCCGGATTGCTCGTGCGCGTGAGGACGAAGACGCCGCGTCCCTCGGAACAGTGCTCCACCAGGGGTGCGAGCGAGTCGTCGCCGAGATACGGGCTCGCGGTGACGGCGTCGGCGTCGAGACCGGAGACCGGTCCCTCGAAGCCGGCCGCCCCGCCGAAAGCCGCGCGCCCGTAGGCGGCGCCGGTCGAGGCGATGTCACCGCGCTTGACGTCGAGGATCACCGGAAGGTCGTACTCGTGGGCGCAGCGGACGACGGCGCCGAGGGCCCGCCAGCCGGCGGCGCCATACTGCTCGAAGAAGGCCGCCTGCGGCTTGACGCAGGCGGCGACGTCGGCGACGGCATCGATGACTCCGCTGCAGAACTCCTGGAAGCAGGCGGCGACGGCCGCCTCGTCGCCAAGCTCTGCCGCCTGCGGCCGGTACTTGAGAACGAGCTCAGGAGGCATGCGCTCCAGTACGGGGTCGAGGCCGACGCAGACGACACTGCGTCGCGCGCGCACGGCCCTGGCCAGTCTGTCGGAGAAGTGCTGCACGGAACGCCCCCTGCCGCCTACGCGCGCATGCTATCGCAAGTGACGCGACCGGGATACCGGCGGGGAACGGACCTCAGGCGAGAGCCTCGCCCGGCCGTGCAGGGCCCGCGTCCTCCCCGTCCGCGGACTCGTCGCCGGGCGCCCCGGCCTGTTGACGGATCTGGAACTGACGCACATTACGGCGGATGGTGGCGATCTTGGCGCGCAGGTAGTCGGTCGCCTCGTCGCTCTCGCCGCCGTTCGCGCCGCCGGCGGCCTCGGACTCAGCCTGCATCTCGCGCAGGACCTCCATCAGCTCCGCGTCGTCCATGTCCGAGAGCGTGTTCAGGTCCCACTTCATCGCCTTGCCGGACGTCTGGTGGACGGCGTCGAGCTTGGCGCGCACCACGGGATTGAACACCGCGCCGGGATCCACCTGCGCCGTGATCTCGTCGACCTCGCGGATCATGTCCTCGATACGTGCGTCGATCCTGGGGATGATCTTGATGCGGCCGCCGTCGTCCTCCACCACGCGGTCGATCGAGAGATAGGACTTGAGGAACCCCTCGGTGAACGCCACCGGCACGACGACCGCGTAGGCGATGACCTGCAGCACCTCGGCCGCGAACTGCGTGAACGTGCCCGTGTGCAGGTAGCTGTCCTCGATGAAGCCGAGGAGCATCGACTTCAGGTAGGGGTCGGCGCGCGCGTCTCGCGGCTTTCCCCCAGGCAGCGGCACTCGCGCGTTGTCCGAAAGGTCGGTCATCTCTCCCCGGGAGTATCGGCACCGACCCCGCGGACTTGACCTCGGCGACGGGCATCGTTGCGGACTTGCGAACAACGGGTACGCTCACGCCCAGCGAGATTCAGGGGACCGCCATGGAAGCCCAGTCACAGATCATCAGCGGATCAGAGGCACTGGACGCGTTCGTCGCCGCCGCCGCCGACGCGCCGGCCGCGACGGCGCTCGTCTGCGACATCGACGGGACGATCTCGCCGATCGCCCCCCGGCCCGGGGACGCCCGCGTCCCCGGGCAGTTCCAGGAAGTGCTCGCCGTGCTGGTGAAGCGTCTGGGTCTTGTGGTCTTCGCGACCGGCCGCGGGCTCGAGGATGGACGGCGCATGATCCCGCTCGAGGGCGCAGCCTACGTGGGCACCCACGGCCTCGAGACCATGGCCCCCGACGGGAGCGTCTCCACGGAACCCCAGGCCGAGCGCTACGCGGCCGCCATCCACGACGTCGCCGAGCAGGCGACGCGCGACCTGGACTGCGAGCGCCTGGGCGTGGTGCTCGAGGACAAGCGGACCGTACTGGCGATCCACTACCGCCTGGCGGTCGACCCCGCCGCCACTCGTCACGAGATCCTCACCCGAGTCGTGGAGCCGGCGAGAGAGCGCGGCCTCGCGGTCGCCACCGGCCATTTCGCCTTCGAAGTGCGACCGCCTCTGCCGTTCACCAAAGGGACCGCCATCCGCCGTCTGCTGAGCGCCAGTGACTTCCTCTGCGTGATGGGCTGCGGCGATGACCTCACCGACGTCACCGCGTTCGCCGCCATCCGAGACTGGGGCGAGCGAGACGCGCGGCGCCATGCCTGCACCGTCGCGGCTGTGACCGACGAGACACCCCGTCCGGTACTGGAGGCGGGGGACGTACTGGTGCACGCCACGCCCGGGGTCCATGAGGTCCTCACGCGCCTCGCCGAGGCGACCGGCGCCTGACCCGTCAGGTCGCGCCAGCTCCGGGTGACGTGGCGCCGGCCCGAGTGACGCGGTGGCCGGCCCGCAGGCTCAGCGGCCGCTGAACTCCGGCGGCCGCTCTTCCAGGAAGGCCGCCATGCCCTCGGTCTGGTCCTCGGTGGCGAAGGCCCGGGCGAACAGATCACGCTCGATGCCCTGACCCGTGACGATGTCGGTATCGACGGCCGCGTTCACGGCCGCCTTGCAGGAACGCATCGCCAGGCGGCTCTTGCCGGCGAGCTCCTCCGCCAGCCTCATCGCCTTCTGCATGAGCTCGTCCTTGGGAAACACGGCCTGCACGAGCCCGATGCGCAGCGCCTGGTCGGCGCGGATGTGCCGGCCGCTGAGCACCAGGTATTTGGCCCAGCCCTCCCCCACGTTGCGCGGCAGGCGCTGCGTCCCACCGAAGCCCGGTGTGATGCCGAGGTTGATCTCTGGCTGGCCGAACTTGGCGTTGTCACTCGCGAGACGGATGTCGCACGCGAGCGCGAGCTCACAGCCGCCGCCGAGGGCGAACCCGTTGACGGCGGCGACCCACGGCTGCGGCGACGCCTCGATGTCACTCATGACGGTCTGGCCGAGGGCGCCGAACCGCCGCGCTTGCTCGACCGTGAGGCCCCTCATCTCAGCGATGTCGGCTCCGGCGACGAACGCCTTGTCGCCCGCGCCGGTGAGAACGACCGCCCGGATGGACTCGTCGACCGAAAGCTCGCGCACCGCCTCGAGAAGCGCCTGGTTGGTCTCCGCGTTCAGGGCGTTCAGCGCTTCCGGACGGTTGACGACAACGACGGCCACGGCGCCCGCGCGCGTGATCTCGACGGCCATGGCAGACCCTCCTGAGGCCCTGGGTGGACTGGCTGCCGCCCACTCTATCGCAGGCCGGGCGGCGGCGGACCACCGTGGCCACGCCCGCGGGGTCCTCGGCGGCTCCCGCTGTCGTCCTCGGCGGAGCCTACTATTGTCATCCTGTACAGGCCGGCCGGCCTGTGGTGAGCTTGTCTCCGTGTTCTCGACCAGACGAGAGAGGGGGCGCCATGTCACGCCGCACCACATCCATGTCTTCGTCCGTCCTCAACGGGGAGGACGCCGGCGGCGGAGTCGCCCGGCGCCCTCACGAGGGCGCAGGACCGTGCGTCCCCTTCGGCGGCCGCAGGCCCGGCCGCACCGTGCGGCGGGCACGGGCAGCCCTTCTCGCGTCGTCCTTGCTTCTGGCCGCGATGGGCGCCGCGTCACTCGCCGCCTGCGGCGCCTCGTCGACCGGCGCCGGGGGCTCCCCGGCGGCGGTCGCCAGAACGCCGGCTCCCGGCAGCGCCCCGCTGGTCGGGACGCCGGAAGCGGCGGTGGCCGCGTACTGGCGGATGGTCGACGCCGACGACTACGCCGGGATCGTGGCGGCCTCCGCACCCGGCGCCGCCGCAGTCACCCCGGCCAGCGACGACATCGGCAGCGTCGAGTTGCTGCGCGTGACACGCGTGCAGAGAACCTCCGGCGGCGCGCAGGTCGAGGTGGATGTGCGCATCGTCCCGGCCACCGAGGTGACGCCGTGGGGTGAGGCGGGCAGGCACACTCTGTTCGTCGATCTGGCCAAGGCGCAGGATGGCGCGTGGCTCGTGGCCGGCTGGGGCAGCAGCCCCTGACTGCGCGACCCCGACCCGATGCCGCGGGCGCCGCTCAGCCGCGCAGCTTCTTGAGCGGCGCCACGCTGGCCATGAGCCGCCGCTCGGAGCCGTCGCCCTCGAAGCGCACGACGACGATGCCGCCGCTCTGCATGGTCAGCACCGTGCCCTCGCCGAGCGTGGCGTGGAGCACACGGTCGCCGGCTGCGAAGAACTGCTCCACGACCTCCTCGTCGAGCTCCTTCTTCTCGAGACCGGTGAAGGTACGGCCGGAGGCGCCGTCGACGTCGCTTCCGCCCTGCTCCCCGCCGCTTCGCCGGCCGCTCCAGCCGTCGCGGTCCCGGGGCTGGGTGCCCCAGCGACCCCCGCCGCCGTCCCAGCCGCCCTGGGAGCGTCCGCCGATCGCCTTCCGCTCGGCCAGCTCCGGGGGGATCTCGTCGAGGAAGCGTGAGGGTACGTTGTACTGCGCCGCGCCCCACAGGGTCCTCGCCCGCGCGTGCACGAGATACAGCCGGTCCATCGCCCTCGTGATGCCGACGTACGCCAGGCGCCGCTCCTCCTCGACGTTCTGCTCGTCGAGGGAGCGCTGGTGGGGGAACACGCCCTCTTCCATCCCGGCGATGAACACGACCGGGAATTCGAGACCCTTGGCGTTGTGCAGCGTCATCAGCGTCAGCAGCGAGCTCGTGTCGGCGTAGGCGTCGGTGTCGCTGTAGAGCGAGATCTCCTGGAGGAACCCATCGAGACTGGGGTCGTCGGCGCGCTTGTCGTACTCCGCCGCGACGCCGACGAACTCCTCGATGTTCTCGAGGCGGCCCTCGGCCTCGAGCGTCTTCTGTGCCTTGAGGCCCTCCTCGTAGCCGGTCTCCTCGATGACGCCGCGGACGACCTCCGCGACGGGACGGCCGGAGTGGGTGGCCTGAAGGCCTTCCATGATCCTGGCGAAGGTCAGCAGGCCGTTGACGGCACCGGCAGAGAGCCCCGGGACGTCGTCTGCCGCGCGCAGCGCGGTCCACAGGTTTTCCCCGACGCTGGCCGCGTGCGTCTGCAGCCGCTGCAGGCTCGTCGCCCCGACGCCCCGTTTGGGCACGTTGACGATACGGAGCAGTCGCTGCGTGTCTTCCGGATTCACCAGGACCGTGAGGTAGGCGACGAGGTCCCGGATCTCGGCGCGCTCGTAGAACTTCGGCCCGCCGATCACCTGGTAGGCGATCGCGTAGCGGCCGAACTGCTCCTCGAGCATGCGGCTCTGTGCGTTGGTGCGGTAGAGGACCGCCACCTCGTCGGGCCGGTAGACCCTGTCGGCGCCGGTCTCCCCCTCGAGAAGCTTCTGCACCTCGCTGGCCACGAACTGCGCTTCGGCGCGCTCGTCGTTCACCTCGACGATCTGGACGAGCGCACCCGCGCCGCGCGGCGTCCACAGGTTCTTGCCCTTGCGCCGCCGATTGTGGGTGACGACCGCGTTGGCCGCGTCGA
This sequence comes from uncultured Thermoleophilia bacterium, assembly GCA_963699725.1. Lineage (GTDB taxonomy): Bacteria > Actinomycetota > Thermoleophilia > UBA2241 > UBA2241 > CAIXSE01. Next base: position 115,249 of record CAVOVA010000010.1, on the reverse strand, counting down.
GGATCTTCTGTGTGGAGCGGTAGTTCTGCTCGAGCCGGATGATCTCCGCCTCGGGGTAGTCGCGCTCGAACTCGAGGATGTTGCGGATGTCGGCCCCGCGCCACGAGTAGATGCTCTGGTCGTCATCGCCGACCACAGCCAGGTTGCCGTGCGCCCCGGCGAGCAGGTTGGCGAGCCGGTACTGCGCGTGGTTGGTGTCCTGGTATTCGTCGATGAGGATGTAGCGGAAGGCCTGCTGGTAGTGCTCGAGCCGGTCAGGGTAGCCCTCGAACAGTTCCACGGTCTTCATCAGGAGGTCGTCGAAGTCCATGGCGTTCATCTCGGCGTGACGCTTCTCGTAGAGCTCGTAGACGTCGGCCGCGACCTGCGCGAAGCGACCGCCCTGCTCGCGAAACTGGGCGGGTCCCAGCAGTTGGTTCTTGGCGTCGCTGATCTGGCGGCTGATGGACTCGGGTGGGTACCGCTTGGGGTCGACGTTCAGCGCTTCCATGCAGCGCTTGATGAGTCGTCGCCGGTCGTCCTCGTCGTGGATCGTGAACGTGCTCTTGTAGCCCATGCGGTGAGCCTCGCGGCGCAGCAGGCGCGCGCACATGCTGTGGAAGGTGCTGATCCACATGGTGCGCGCCACCGGCCCAACCAGGCCCTCGATGCGTTCCTTCATCTCGCCGGCGGCCTTGTTGGTGAAGGTGATCGCGACCACCTCGTCCGGGCGCACGTGCCGCACCTGGATGAGATAGGCGACCCGGTGCGTGAGCACACGCGTCTTGCCGGAGCCCGCGCCGGCGAGGATCAGCAGCGGTCCGTCGACGTGCGTGACCGCTTTGCGCTGCTCCTCGTTGAGGTCGGCGAGCAGCGGGTGGTCCGGCTGCGCCGGCCCGCCCGGGTCCTCGCCGGCCCTTCCCCGCCCCGTCACCCGATGCCTCCGCCGAGCAGCAGGCTGATGGCAAGAGCGACGAAGCCCGCGAGCACGAGACGCAGGCCGGACAGCCACAGGCGCTCGCGCGAGATGGCGCCGAGAAACATGCCCAGGAAGAAGAGCTCGACGAGACCGACGGCGATCGCGAGGAAGTACGCGGTGTGCATGGTGATGATCGAGGTGAACGCGAACGGGATCATCACGATCAGCGCCGCCGCGAACGGCGAGGCGCCGTCGACGAAGGCGATGACGACGGTCGCGTAACGGGAGGCCGACGCGATGGTCGATCCCTGCAGGCTCGAGAGCGTGGACTCCTCGAGCTCGCGCATCGCCCTGTCGCGCTCTGCGCGCTCGACGAGGTACGAGCCGTAGAACCCGGAGACGCCCATGCCGACGGCGGTCGTGAGCACGACCGTGAAGATCGTCTGAGGACTGTCGACGCCGCCGAGGTAGCCGCCGACGAGCACGCCGATCGCGGTGAGCACGCCGTCGAACGAGTTCATGGCGAAGTAGCGACGCGCGATCTCGCCGACCTCGGCGATCTCGTGGTAGTGACGCAGGGTGCCGACCTGGCGGCGCAAGCGCTCGCCGATGCTGGGACTGCCCGGGAGGCTCATCGACTCACCAGGGCGTCAGGCGGCGCAGGGTCAGCGCAGCCAGCTCGCGCCGGCGTCCTGGGGGGTCTCGACCTCGTCGATGATCCGTTTGCCGGCCGAGACCTTGTCGATGGAGTGGATGCTGCCGCCGGCGTCCTGCACGACCTCGGCGACGTCCTGGAAGTCGACGTCGTCGCCCTCCAGAGTGATCTTGATGTTCTCGACCTTGTTGTCGATCTCGATCAGGGTGATGTCGACCCCGTGGATGCCCTCGAGGTCGCCGAGCTTGTCGGCGAGGACGAGCATCGTGGGCTGATGGGGTTTGAGGACGTCGAGCACGAGACGCCTGACCTCGCTCATGAGGTGATCACGCTCCGTTCAAGGGTCGCCTGAGAGGGCAGCAATCGTAGCATACCCCCCTGCGCTCGCCGGTCATCCCAATGGGTGACGCTTCCTCGTCGCCGGCGGTGGGGGTGCCCTGGAGCCGGAGCGGGACGGGGCCGGACCCCCGACGCACCGGCGCGCGGCCTCAGATCCCGGCGCCCGCGTCGAAGTGGAGCAGCTCGGCGAGCATCGCTTCCGTTTCGCGCAAGGCCGCGGCACGCTTGCCGCTGCGTTCCGGGTGGATCTCGTCGAGCTCCTTCTCCATCTCGATGATGCGGGCCACCAGGCACTTGATCGCCTCGGCCACGGGGTCGGGGAGGTGCCGGTAGTCGATGTCGGGGATCCCCACGCGCTGGCCCTCCAGAAGCACCGGGCGCCCGGGGTTGCCGACGACGGTCGAGTTCTTGGGCACGTCGCTCACGACGACGCTGCCGGCGCCGACCTTGGCGTTGTCGCCGACGGTGATACCTCCCAGCACCTTGGCGCCGGCGCCGAACACGACGTTGTCGCCCACCGTGGGATGCCGTTTGCCGGTCTCCTTGCCGGTGCCACCGAGCGTGACCCCCTGGTAGATGGTGACGTTGTCGCCGATCTCCGTCGTCTCGCCGATGACCACCCCCGAGCCGTGGTCGATGAAGAGCGCGTGACCGATCTTCGCGCCCGGGTGGATCTCGATGCCGGTGGCGAAGCGGTTGAACTGACTGATCCAGCGCGGAACGAGCGTCATGCCCGTGTTCCTCAGCTTGTGCGCCAGGCGGTGGAGCCACAGCGCGTGCAGCCCCGAGTACGAGGTGATGATCTCTACCTTGGACGTGGCCGCGGGATCGCGCTCCTGAACCGCCAGGACGTCGCTGCCGATCTCCTCGATGGCCGTGTGCACGTCCTGCGAGAGGGCGCCGACGAGGCCCTCTCCCGGGCGACGGCCGGGCTTGCTCCTGCCCACCAGCCAGACCCCTGCGAGGCCCAGGCTCGCCAAGGCCAGCAGCTTGCGGATCACGACCATCACCTCCTCACGTTCGTGTGCCGGGCGCGGCCTATGTCAGCGCCGCCGCGCCCGCGGTACGGTATCACGCCTCGTTCATGCTTCCCGTGCGGAAGCCGTCCAAGTCAAGGGCCGCGTAGGTGAAGCCCGCCGCACGCACGCGCTGCGAGAGCTCCTCCCGCAGCGCGCACGCGCGCTCAATGTCGTGACGCTCCACCTCGAGCCGTGCGACGTCCCCGTGGTGCCGCGCACGGCATTGCCGGAAGCCGAGCTCGTGCATCGCCCTCTCCGCTGCGGCCACCGCCGCCAGCTTCTCCGGAGTGATCGGCTCCCCGTATGGCACGCGCGAGGCCAGGCAGGCCTGCTGCGGGACGTCCCAGGTGGGCAGACCGAGCTCTCGCGCCAGACGGCGCACCTCGTCCTTGCCGATGCCGGCCGTCAGGAGCGGCTGCAGCACGCCGCGTTCTGCGGCGGCACGCATGCCGGGCCGGTGGTCGCCCTCGTCGTCGGCGTTGGCGCCGTCAACAAGGACGGTGCAGCCGTGATCCGCAGCGACCCGCGCCATTTCGTCCAGCAGCCCGGCCTTGCAGTAGTAGCAGCGCTCGCGCGAGTTCTCCACGAAGCGCGGATCGTCGAACTCGAGCGTCTCCACCACCACGTGCTCGACGCCCAGCTTCGCGGCCACCGTCGAGGCCGCCGCGAGCTCCTCGCCGAGATACGTCGGCGAGGTCGCCGTGACGGCGACCACGTGGTCCGGCCCCAGCGCCCGCACGGCGGCGGCGAGCGCGAGGCTCGAGTCGACGCCGCCGGAGAACGCCACGCAGACGCTCGCGACGCCCTCATACTCCGCCAGCAGGCGCTCCAGGACGGCGTCGTCAGACATCGAGGTCGGTCAGCTCGGTGATCGTCGGCCGTTCGCCGCAGACCGGGCACGACGGCACGCGGGCGATCTCCACCTCGCTGAACGTCATGGCGCCGCCGTCGTACTGCACGAGACGGTCGTACAGCGGTTGCCCGGCGCCGGTCAGCACCTTGATGACCTCCAGGGCCTGGATCGAGCCGATCAGCCCCGGTATGGGGCCGAGCACGCCGGCCTCGGAGCAGCTGATCACGCCCGCCGGCGGCGGGGGCTCGGGAAACAGGCAGCGGTAGCACGCCGTCTCGCCGCCCTTGACCGTCATCGCGAGGCCCGTCATGCGCAGCACCGCGCCGTCGACGAGCGTCTTGCGGTGCAGCACGCAAGCGTCGTTCAGCAGGTACCGGGTGGCGAAGTTGTCGACCGCGGTCACGACGACGTCGTAGCGGTCGAGCACGGAGAACGCGGTGGCGGCGTCCAGCCGCGCCGCGCGCGGCTCCAGAGCCACATCGGGGTTGAGCGCGGCGAGCCGCTCCGCTGCGACCTCGGCCTTGGGCCGTCCGACGTCTGCCGTGGTGAAGAGGATCTGCCGGTGCAGGTTCGAGAGCTCGACGACGTCGTCGTCGACGATGCCGATGCGGCCGACGCCGGCGGCCGCGAGGTAGAACAGGACCGGCGCGCCCAGGCCCCCCGCGCCTACGACCAGCGCGGAGCCGGCGCGCAAGGCGTCCTGGCCTCGCTCTCCGACCTCCCTGAGCACGAGCTGGCAGTCGTAGCGCTGCCTCTCCTGGCCGCTGATCCTCACGCAGGCGACTCCGGCAGGTCCGCGAACAGCGGCGTCGAGAGGTACCTCTCCCCCGTATCGCAGAGGACCGTCACCACCACCTTGCCCTCCATACCCGGGCGGCGGGCGACCTGACCGGCGGCCCACACGTTGGCGCCGGCGGAGATGCCGACGAGAAGCCCCTCCTCGCGCGCGAGGGCGCGGGCCGCGACGAAGGCGTCGTCGCCCGTGACCGTGACGATCTCGTCATACACGCCGGCATCCAGGACCTTGGGCACGAAGCCGGCGCCGATACCCTGGATGCGGTGCGGTCCTGCAGGCTTGCCGGAGAGCACGGGCGATTCCGACGGCTCGACGGCGACCACCAGCACGCCCGGTCGCCGTTCCTTGAGGACGGCGCCGACGCCCGTCAGGGTCCCGCCGGTGCCGACGCCGGCGATGAAGGCGTCGACCTCGCCGCCGGTGTCGGCCCAGATCTCCTCGGCGGTGGTCAGCCGGTGGACCTCAGGGTTGGCGGGATTCTCGAACTGCTGAGGGACGAACGCGTCGTCCAGATCCTCACCCATCTTGACGGCACGGCTCACCGCGCCGCTCATGCCCTCCGAGCCGGGGGTGAGCACGAGGCGCGCGCCGTAGGCCTTGAGCAGCGCGCGCCGCTCGACGCTCATCGTGTCGGGCATGGTGAGCACCATGTCGTAACCCCGGGCGGCGGCCACCATGGCGAGAGCGACCCCGGTGTTGCCGCTGGTGGGCTCGATGATGGTGGTCTTGCCCGGCGTGATCAGCCCGTCCCGCTCCGCGGCCTCGATCATCGCCAGGCCGATACGGTCCTTGACGCTCCCTCCCGGGTTGAACGACTCGAGCTTGCCGAGGACCTCGGCGCCGGTCTCGTCGGAGATGCGCTTCAACCGCACGAGCGGCGTGCTCCCGATGAGCTCGGTGATGCTCTCTGCCCTCTTCATGCGGACTCCTTGTCAGATGTGATACATCGGCGCCGTCTCCCGCAGGGCGTCCTCGCGCCGGAGGAGGTCGCCGATCGTGGTGGCAGTGAGGACCTCTTCGAGCGCTCCTTGCGCCTCGATCCACACGGACGAAGCGCCGCAGCGGTCGACCTGACTGCACCGACCCTGCGTACATTCGGCCGGTGACGGCACGCCGTCCAGCGCGGCGACCACGTCGAGGACGGTGATGTCGTCGGCCGGCCGCGCCAGCGCATAGCCGCCGGAGGCGCCGCGCCGGCTGCGTACGATCTCGCCACGACGAAGTGCCGCGAAGACCTGTTCCAGGAACTGGAGCGGCATGTCTCGGCGTTCCGCGATCTCGCCGAGACGCACGGGCCTGGCCGACTGCGTCTGCTCGACGCGGGCCAGCTCGGTCAGGGCCCGGACCGCGTATCTGCTCTTCATTGAGATGTTCACCGCTGTCGTGCTCCTCGCTCGATGCGATTCCCGATAATTCCAGTCAAGATTACGGAGCCGGAGGGCTCCGTGTCAATCGCCGCGGCGTACGTCGCGCAGGCGCCAGCGCCGCAGGACGACGGCGGCGATCGCCGTCAGCGCCAGCGTCACCAGCGCCGCCCAGACGATGCGGTAGACGATCACCCAGAAGATGCTCGCGCCGAGAGCGAGGAAGATCAGCGAGTCTTCGACGATGGCGTGTGCCATGCTCAGGAACACACTCATGATGAACACCTGACGGCGGCCCAGATCGTGACGGCGCACGTCGCGGACGATCACCCCGCCGCCGTAGGCGAGGCCGAACACGAACCCGATGAGCGTGGGCGCCGCCGACCGCTCGTCGAGCCCTATGTGACGCACGATGCGCGCCCACCAGCGCACGACGGTGCGAAAGGCGCGCGTCCCCTCGAAGAGCTCGAGCACCACCATGATGGGTACCACGATGAGGAACACCCGCAGCATCAGATCCAGTGAGCCGGTCGCGAAGCTGCGCAGGAACTCCGCCATCAGAACGACCCCATGAGCTGGTTGGCGACGATCGCCGCGGCGAGACCGGCGACGACACGCAGCGCCCCGAAGGCGAAGCCGTTCATCCCCGCCCTGTGCAGCACCGCGCCCTCGACCACCAGGTTGTGACCGATGAGGATGGCGATCGCAAGGATGGTCACCTGGCGCGCCGTGAGGTCCAGCGCCTGCATGGAGCCCACCGCGGCGTAGATGTTGAGCACGTAGCCGACCACCAGCGGGACGGCCGCGTCTCCCGGCAGCCCGAGCGCCTCCATCAGCGGCCGGGCGGCGTTCGCCAGCCGGCCGATCACGCCCAGCTGCTCGAGCGCCAGCGTGATGCCGTAGGCGGGGATCATGACTTTGGTGAGGTCCCAGAAGGCCTGGAGCCCGGCGACGACACCGATGCGCAGGTCCCGACGCACCGTGGCGCCGAAGCCTTCGCGCGGCCGCGGGAGCGGCGCGCCGGGGATGTTGTCGTCAGGACCGGCCATGCGCCGGGGATTCTGGCACGGGTCGGGCGGCCCGTCACGGACGGCGGGCCGGACGTTCGGCGGAGGTCGCCTGCCGCCGGCGGGTAGGCGGGGACCAACGTCACCGCCCCGCACCCCGCGTCACCCTTGAGGCTCACCGGACCGACGGCGCACGATGCCTGCCATGTCGCACCTCCGCACAATCACGCTGCTCGCCCTGCTCATGGCAGCACTTCCCTCTCTCGCCGGGAGTTGCGGCGACGCGAAGACCCAAGGGCCGGTGGTGACGCCCTCGGACGTGCACCTCGCCGTTGCCGGCCCGGCGCGGCCGGCCGCTCTGCCGCAAAGGGCCGCGGGCGGAGGCGGGCGGCTCGAGGGGGTACGTGTCGTGGCACTCTACTGCCGGCTCATCGACGAGGGCCTCTACGCACGCGCCGGGACGCTCTGCTCCCGTCGCCGTCTGTGGTCGCGCCGCGCTCTGGCGTCGCTGCGCGGTCTCCGCTTCCGCTCCGCGCGCGTCTACGCGGCGCCGGACGCGCGCACGCTCGTGCTCGAGGTACGCGCGCACGTCCGCGCCGGGCGAGGCTGTCCCCTGCCGGACGGCCTCGCCACGCTGTTCTTCACCCTGGGGAGGGTCGGCAGCGCCGTGGGGGGATGGCTGATCACCGCCATCTCCACCAGCCCGTAACCCTCCAGAAAGGGGTCCGAATGAAGAGACAGCACTGGGCGCACGTCGTGGTAGCCGCCCTGGCGGCGGCAGCCTGCGCGGCCGCCGCCCCGGCGTCCGCAAGCGGTCCGGCCGCCAACGCCGCGGCCGCCGCGGCCACCGAGTACCTGGAGGCGAGAGCGGCTGCGATCACCGTCGCCGACCCATCGGCAGCGCTGGCCGAGTGGGTAGTGCCGGGCAGCGCCCTGGCGCGCACCGAAGCTCAGTTGGCGCGAGGCACGGCCCTGCGCGGCCGCAGCCTTGGGCGCGTCGCGGAATCCGCGGCTTGTCTGGTCACCGTCCGCGGGAGCGCGCTCGCGGAGGACGGCCTCACGGCCGTCGTGACCGGGCGCGCCGTCACGACCGTCACCTGGCGCGCCCGTGCCGGCACCACGGACATCGAGGCGTCGGGGATCGACCACACCCTGACGCTCAGCCGCGAGGGCGATGGCTGGGTCGTGGTCGCCGACGCCTACACGGACGTCCAGCGGCCCGGCTGTCTCGAGGCGGCCGGAGCCTCGCGCTCGCGGATCCGTGCCGCCGCGCGCAGGCTCGAGCGCTCCTCGGCGCAGATCCGTCTGCCTCGCCGGACGATCCGACGTGTCCCCATCCCCCAGCGCCGCTACAAGGCCGTGATCACGTACGACCGGCCGGCGGCGCAGGCCTACGCCGACAGGTACGCGTTGTCCTACAACCCCACCTACGTCCGCTTCCCCGGCGCGGACTGCGCCAACTTCGCCTCCCAGTGTGCCCGCGCCGGAGACATGCCGATGGCCGGCAGCACCCTGAGCAGCGGCTGGTGGTACGACAAGCAGGGCAGTTCCTCGCCCGGCGACGACACCTACAGCCTCAGCTGGATCAACGTCACCAAGCAGATGGGCTACTGGAACACGCGCCGCACCGACTGGGTGACGTCCGCCGGCAAGCTCAACCGCGGCGACTTCGTCTACTATGACTGGAGCGGCGATGGTGTCTGGGACCACGTCGCCGTCATCGCCGGCGCCAACAGCGCCGGGCAGAGGGTCATCGACGCCCACACCACAGACCATTCTCGCGTGTACTGGAAGCTCGGCTCCAGCAGTACCAAGTACAAGTACGCCAAGGTGCGCGCATCATGGATCTACGTGTGACGGGTGCCTGACCGACGCACACCGTCCGGCCACGCCGCAGATGACGATCCGGCTCGCCCGCCGCGGCCGCGCGCCCAGCGCCGGCCGCGGTGGGCCGCCACGGGGCAGGGCAGCGGCCCAGATGCCGGAGATCAGGCGCGCCTGCCGGTCACCGCACGCGCCTCCCGCTCAGTCGAAGCCGGGCGTGAGATCACGCGCCGTGAGGTCGGCTTCGGTGTCGCGGCGCCTGATCTGCACGAACTCCCCGGCTGTGGTGACGGCGAACGCCGCCGCCGTCGGCCGGGCGTTGTACGGGTTCATCATCTCGAGCGAGTACGCGCCGGCGTCGAGAAAGGCGACCACGTCGCCGACTGCGGTCGCCGCCGGGAGCCACCGGTACGGCGAGTCGCCGTCGCCGGCGAAGACGTCGCCGCCGTCGCACAGCGGCCCGGCGAGGCGGAACTCGCCGTCCGCGTCTTCGCCGGCGCGCGACGCGGCGATCGTCCGGTAGTACCAGTGGTAGTTGGTGTGCTCGAGCAGCGTGTTGAAGCCGGCGTCGACGGTGAGCCAGCGCTCGTCGCCGATGCGCCGCCCGGCGCCGTCACGGAGTCCCTTGGTCTTCTCGTTCTCCACGCGTGCGACGAGCGCCGCAGTCGTCGCCGCGATCGAGCGGCCGGGCTCGAGGAAGAGCGCGAGGTCAGGTCGCCGCGCGGCGACCTCGCCGGCGACGACCGTGGCGTAGTCGGCACCCGTGAGCAGCGAGCAGAAGTAGTCGCTCGGGTGGCAGGTGACGGGCGCCTCCCGATACGGGACGGCGAACCCTCCCCCGGCGTTGAGGAACCGGAGCCGCACGCCCGCGGCGGCCTCGACCTCTTCGACGAGGTCGAGCGCGGCGGCGATCGCCTGCCGGTAGGGCTCCACGCTGGTGATCTGCGAACCGATGTGCAGATGCAGGCCGACCGGCTCAAGCGCCGGATGCTCCGCCGCGAGCCGGAACGCGGCGGCCGCGTCGTCGCGGTCGATGCCGGCCTTGCCGCCGTGCGCGGTCTCGAGGCCGGGGTGCGTGAGCGTGGGCACGTGCACGTCGATGCGCGGCGCGACAGGAGCGATGCTCCCCGTGGCCGCCGCGACCTCGCCTATCCGGCCGAGCTCGTGCAGCGAGTCGACCATGAAGGCGCGCACACCGCAGGCGACTGCGCGTCTGATCTCATCGCTGGTCTTGGCGACGCCGTTGAAGACGATCTGCCTCGGCTCGAACCCCACTGCGAGCGCCTTCTCGAGCTCACCGCCGGCGTTGACCTCCACGTTCGCGCCGGCGTCGCGCACCACGTGCAGGAACCACAGGTTGGAACAAGCCTTGCTGGCGAAGAAGACCTCGGTGGCCGCGTGCTGATCGCGGAACGCCGTGGTCAGGCCTTCCACGTTCCCCCGGATGCGTCGCTCGCTGAAGACGAAGAAGGGCGTCTCGTGCCGGTCCGCCAGGTCGACCAGATCGGCTCCGTCGAAGCACAGGTGCCCCTCGCACACGGTGTACAGCGGATCGGTAGCCGGCATGATGCCCCCTGCTTGTCGAATGGGCCGTCCGAGAAGTATACTGCGCCCGCTTTGTCCCACCGGCTACGGGAGACACGAACCGAGTGGTAGACGCAAGCCCTCACGACCATCGTCGCACCGCCTTCTCAGGCGGCAAGGTCCACGACTTTTAGTACCCTCCCTCGCTGAAACGCGCCGTCGCGGCCGCACCTGTCGGGGTGATCCGCGACGTGGCGCGTGGTCCCGCGTTCGCAGGCAGGTACCGCCCTGCGGGAGGATCCTGGCGACGGCCCTCCGCGCCCGGCGGCGGGCCGCGAAGCCTCTCCCTGCGACGCCGTACGCGACCCTGTGAAGTGGAGAAGGATGACGCTGCCCCGTGTCACGATCGATCTCGACGCCGTCGCCGACGCGACCCGGCGTCTGGCCGCCTATCTGGACACACGCGACGTGACGCTCGCCGGCGTCACCAAGTGCGTCGACGGCGAGCCGCTGGTCGGCAGGACGATGCTCGAGGCCGGCTGCGCCGGCCTCGCCGACAGCCGCCCTGCCTCGCTGGTGCGGCTCGCCGGGCAGGCGCTCGGCCCACTCACGCTCATCAGGGCGCCTCAGGTGGACGAGCTCGCGACGGCGGCGCAGGTCGCCGATCGCGTCATGATGAGTGACCCGGGCGCCGCCCACGTGCTTGGGGAGCACGTCCCCGGCGCCTCGATCCAGATTCTGCTCACCGTCGACCTCGGCGACCGCCGCGAAGGCGTCCTGCCGGACGCCGCCCCAGCGGTGGCGGCCGAGTTCGCCCGCCTGCGCGGTGTCGAACTGGCCGGCGTCGCCGTCAACTTCGCCTGCCTCTCCGGGCAGCTGCCGTCGCGAGAGCTGTTCCGGCAGGCCGAGGACGTCCTCGATGGGATCGCCGGGCTCTGCGCCGCCGAGCCGGTGCTCAGCCTCGGCGGCACCTGCGTCGTCCAGCACCTGGACGGCTACCGGCCGCGCTTCGCGACCGAGGTGCGCTCCGGAGGCGGCCCTATCTACGGTCACGACTTCGTCAGCGGCTGCGGGATCACCGGGCTCAGGCGCACCGATCCCGTGCTCACCGCGGCCGTGCTCGAATGCTACCGCAAGCCGCCGGCGCCGGAGGGCCCCGGCGGCCTCGACGCCTTCGGCCATGTGCCCGAGGTCGACCTGCCCGGCGAGGACGCCTGGTACGCGATGCTCGCCGTCGGACGCCGCGACATGGAGCCCGGCGGGCTGCGTCCCCTGATCGAGGGCGCGTACCTCGCCGGCGCCACCAGCGACGTAGCCGTCCTCATCACCCCGGAGCCGCTGCACCCGGGCGACGAGGTGGCGTTCGCGGTCGACTACGACGCGCTCGTGCGCGCCGTCACCTCGCCATACGTCGCCACGGAGTACGTGCGCGGCGGAGCGGGCTCGCCACCAGAGAACGACGTCTCGAAGGCAGACGCATGACCACCCACGCCGACGGACGCTACGTCGGGCGGCGCCGGCCGCTGCAGATCTTGAGCGAGGCCGAGGTGGAGCGCATCCACGAGGCGGCACTCGACGTGCTCGCCGAGACCGGCGCCATGTTCCACTCGGACCGGGCGCTCGACGTGCTCGAGGCCCACGGCGCGACCGTTGACCGCGAGACGACCGTTGCGCGCATCCCGGCGATCGCCGTAGAAGAGGCGCTCGCGACCCTGCCGGACTCGTTCACGCTCGGCGGCCGGGACCACGGGTTCGACCTGCCGCTCGACGGCGAGCACGCGTACCTTGCCTCGGACGGCTGCGCCACTGCCGTGCGCGAGGCCGACGGCAGCGTACGGCAGAGCGTGAAGCGGGACGTGTACGACGCCGCGCGCGTCGTCGACGGCCTCGACAACCTCTCGGCCACCTCGGCGCTCGTTTCCGCCCAGGACACGCCGGAAGCGAGCCGTGTCCTGCACGAGTTCGACGCCTGTATGCGGGCCTCACGCAAGCACACCATCGTCGTGAGCATCAAGGACGCAGCCGAGGCGCGACCGTTGATCCGCATGGCCGAGGCCGTGGCGGGCGGGGCCGCGGAGCTCAAGGCCCGCCCGACCTTCTCGGTCATCCTGTGCACCGTCAGCCCGCTCCATATGGAGCGGTACGGCATGGAACTCGCACTCGAGCTCGGCGACGCCGGCGTCCCGATGATGCTCTATCCGATGCCGATCCTCGGCGCCACGGCGCCGGTCACGCCCGCCGGGACGGCGGTCGTCGGCGCCGCCGAGATCCTCGCCGCGATCACCGCCATCCAGCTGGCCTCGCCGGGCGCGAAGCTGGTGCACGCCGGGGGGCCGACAGCCCTCTTCATGCGCACCGGTTCGTACTTCGCCAACGTCCCGGAGGCCCTGCTCCTGCGCGCAGTGCAGGGCCAGATGGCACGCTACTGGGGTCTGCCTGCCGGCCTAGGCTGGGGCGGCACCAAGGCCAAGCAGCCGGAGGCGCAGAGCGCCTACGAGAACACGCTCGGCCTCGTGCTCGAGATGGCGGCCGGCGCGGACTTCTGCTTCGGCGCCGGCCTCCTCGACAGCGTGCAGCAGATGAGCCTCGAGGAGCTGGTGATAGCCGACGAAGTGTTCGGCATGGTCACGCGCCTGCTGCGCGGCGTGACGGTCGACCGGGAAACCCTGGCGGTCGACCTCATCAAGAAGCTCGGCTTTCGCGGCGACTACCTGTTCGAACGGTACACCCGCGCCCACGTGCGCGAGCTCTGGCAGGCGCGCCTCGGTGAAGCCGGGACCCACGAGAGCTGGCAGAACGCGGGCAGCCCGCGTCTGGAAGACAAGGCGCGGGCCGTCGCCGACGGCATCCTCGCCTCCCCCGCGCCGGAGTTCCCGATGGAGCTCGCGCGCGAGTTCGACGACATCATCGCCGCGGTCGAGTCCGGCCGCTTCTGAAAGGACCAGCCATGGTACACGCAGACAACTGCCACGTCGGCAAGCGCGTCAAGCTCGAGCTGCTCTCGCAGGACGACGTGAAGCAGATCCACGAGGCGACCCTCGACGTCATCGAGAACGTCGGCGTCAAGTTCCATTCGCAGAACGCCCTCGACGTGCTCGAGGCGAACGGCGCCGTCGTCGACCGCGAGACGACGGTGGCCAAGATCCCGGCCGCCGTCGTCGAGAGAGCGATGAGCACGGTTCCGCACGAGTTCACGCTCGGCGCCCGCAACCCCGAGTACGACCTGCCGCTCGACGGCGAGCACGTCTACATCAGCTCGGACGGCTGCGGCGTGTTCTACCGCGATCCCGTCACCGGCGAGGTGCGCTCCTCGCGCAAGGAAGACCTCGAGCACAGCGCCAAGGTCGTGCAGGCGCTGGACAACGTCAGCGCCACGAGCGCCGTCGTCAGCGCCCAGGACTGCCCGCCCGAGACGCGCGTCCTGCACGAGTTCGACGCCTGCGTGCGCAACAGCGAGAAGCACAGCATCGTCGTCTCGATCAAGGAGGACTGGGAAGCCCGCAGCCTCATCAAGATGGCCGAGGCGATGGCCGGCGGCAAAGAGGAGCTGAGACGCCGACCAATGTTCACCACCATCATCTGCACCGTGAGCCCGCTGCACCAGGAGCGCTACGGCATGGACCTCGCGCTCACACTGGCGGAGGCGGGCATCCCCGTGAGCTTCTACCCCATGCCGATCCTCGGCGCCACAGGTCCGATCACCATCGCCGGTTCTGCCGTCGTCACCAATGCCGAGTTCCTGAGCGGCGCCGCCCTCGTGCAGCTCGTGCACCCCGGAGCCCCCGTCATGCACGGCGGCGGCCCTACGGCGATGTACATGGACTCCGGCGCCTACGCGAGCAACTCGCCGGAGGCCCTGCTCCTGCGCAGCTGCCAGGGCCACATGGCCGACTTCTACGGCGTGCCGGCCTGGTACGGCGCCGGCGCCACCACCGCCAAGGAGCCCGGCATCCAGAGCGCCTACGAGAACGCGCTGGCGATGTTCATGGCCTACGCCAACGGCGCCGATTTCACCTTCGGCACCGGTCTCCTCGACGGCTCGCGCATCCTCTGCCTCGAGAACATGGTCGTGGACGACGAGATCATCGGCATGGTCAAGCGCATCCTCACCGGCATCGAGGTGAGCGCGGAGACGCTGGCCGTCGATCTCATCAAGAAGATGGGATTCAACGGCAACTACCTCTTCGACAAGCACACGCGCGCCCACGTGCGCGAGCTCTGGCAGGCCAAGCTCGGCGAGACCGGCAACTATGACGGCTGGAAGAACGCGGGCGCCAGGAGCACGACCGAGAAGGCGCAGGAGAAGGTCGCCGAGATCCTGGCGGCTCCTGCCACGCCGTTCCCGTCCGACCTGGGCGCGGAGTTCGACGCGATCATCGCCGCCGCGGCCAGGGAGGCGGCGGCCGTGTGAGCCTCGCCGCGCGCCCGGCGGGCCGCGGTGGCGACGGCCGCCCGGGGACGTCGGCGAAGCCCCGTGGCCTCTCCCCCGCACCCCCGCCCGTGGGGTAGCATGAGACGCCGGCGCCCGCCTGTGGCGCCGGCGTCTCACCGCCTACGAACGGAGCGCCGTGCCGGAGAAGAGAGTCCGCGAAGAAGGCTTCAGCAAGGACGCCGACAAGCTCCTGCGGCGCCTCTCGCTCGTCGCGCTGCTCCTGTCCCGGGGCGGCCAGCCCGTGGGCGTCGCCGAGATCCGCAGCCGTGTCGAGGGCTACCCCCTCATGACCGAGGAGGCCTTCAAGCGGCGCTTCTACGAGGACCGCTACGAGCTCAAGGAGCTCGGTATCGAGATCCAGGCGGAGGACGATCCACTCTCGGACACCTCCACCGAATTGTACAGCCTGCCCGCGGACGCCTACTACCTCGAGCCGGTGAGCCTGGACGGCGAGGAAGTGGCGGCCCTCGCCGCGTGTCTCGCCGTCCTCGGAGACCGCTTCGCCTACTCCCAGCCCCTGCGACTCGCCCTGCTCAGCCTCGCGCAGGGACGTCCCGAGCTCATCGCCGAAGCGGAGACGCCGCCGCTCACCGTGGTGCCCGAGTCGCACGAGACGGCCGCCGCCCTGCCGAAGCTGCAGGCGGCGGTCGCCGAGCGCAAGACGGTCGTGTTCGCCTACTACGCCATCAGCCGCAACGAGGAGATGGAGCGGGTCGTCGACCCCTACGGGCTGCAACTGGTCGCCGGAGAGTGGTACCTCATCGGCTACTGCCACCTGCGCGAGGACCTGCGCACGTTCCGCCTCTCGCGCATCCGCTCGCGGGTGACGCATCACACACGCCGGCCGCACGACTTCCCCCCGCCGGTGGATTTCGACCTGGCCACCTACCGCGACCGCCCGGCGTGGCAGCTCGCCAGGCCGCGAGAGACGGCGCGCGTGCGCATCTCGCCGGCGATGGCCTGGTGGGTGGAGGCGCATTGGGCGCACTGTGGCGCGATCAACCAGCTCGAGGGTGGCGCCATCGTGTACGAGACCCGGTACGCCGACCCGCGGCCGCTCCTCGGCTGGGTCCTCGGCCTTGCCGACGAGGCCGAGGTGCTGGAGCCCCCCGAGCTCCGCGAGCGCCTGTTCGACCAGCTCGCGAGCCTCGACCACTTGCTCGACGAGCCGGCCCCCGCACCCCCGAAGACTCCGGCGGCCGCCCCCGTCCGTGCTCCGGCGGGGCGGCGGCGCGCCGGTGAGGGCGGCGACCTGCGCGTCGAGGTCGACCGGTTCACCCGCTTGACGGCGCTCACCAGCTACCTGTTGCGTCGCTGCGAGGACGACGAGGCCGTCCTTCAGGTCGCCGATGTTCGCGCGGCGCTCGGCGTGAGCGCCGAGGAGCTTCGCGCCGACGTCCGCCTGCTCAACCTCGTCAACTTCGGCGCCGACGGCGCGTTGCTCTACGCCGAGTTCGAGGGGCGCACGAGGCTCCGCGTCTTCTGCGATCTGGCGGGGCCGGCGCTGGCGCGCCCCGCCCGCCTCTCCCCGCTGCAGGCCGACACGCTACTCCTCGCCATCGAACTCGTCGGCCGCCAGCTGCCGACCGCCTCCGGCGCCGCGCTCGGCAGCGCCGCCGGCAAACTGCGCGCCGCCCGCGGCGGCACGCCGGTCCTCTCCGGCAGCGACCTGCTGCTGCCGGCGGACGAGGTCCTCGCCGCCGTCAATCACGCCATCGTCGAGCGCCGCCTGCTTGCCATCCAGTACTGGATGGAGGGTACGGACAAGGTGACCGACCGCGTGGTCGAGCCCTACCTCCTCGTGCACAGCCGCGGTGAGTGGTACTACGTCTGCTGGTGCCGGACGGCGGGCGGCACACGCGTGTTCCGCGTCGCCACCACCAAGAGCGTCCGCCTCCAGGACGAGACCTTCGAGCCGCGCGCCGACGTGGAACTGGACATCTACCGGCGCGAGGGCATCCCCACCTCGGGCAGCTACGCGCCGAAGACGGCGACGGTGTGGTACAGCCCGGCCGTCGCACGCTGGATCGCCGAGCGCCAGCCGGTCGACGAGCTCTCCGACGGCGCCTGCCTCGCCGGCCAGCCGTACGTGGACGAACGCTGGCTGGCCGGCCACCTGCTCCGCTTCGCCGACCAGGCTCGCCCGCTGGAACCGCCGGAGGCGGTGGCCGCCGTGCGCGCCGTTGTTCGCCGGCTGCGGGAGCGGTACGCGTGATCGCAGACCTCGCCGAGAACGCTCTTGCGTACGGCGCCTACGTCGCCGCGTGGGCCTTCTTCGCCTATGGCCCGCAGCTCGTGATCTGCATGCTGTTCGCCTGGTCCGCCTGCCGGCGCACGCGCGGCGACCTCCTCAACTGGCTTGTGCGCGGCTTCCTGTGGTCGCTTCTGCCCTTCGTCGGCGTGATCGCCATGTGGTGGACATGGCGCCGCGCGACCCGAGACGACTCGGGCGCGCCGGCGGCGACGTGAGCACGCAGGCGTGGGTCTTCTGCGGCGCCCGCAGGCTCCCCGTGCCTCGCGCCGACGCCTTCGCACCCCCGGCCGCGGCAGCCGAGCCGGCCACAACCGTGGATGCCCTCGTGGACGCGGCGCTGGCCGAGCCGATCGGGGCGCCGCGCCTGCGTGACGTGGCGCGCGGCGCCCGCTCCGTCGTCGTCGCCGTCCCCGACGCCTCCAGACCCTGCCCGAGCGAGCCGGTCCTCACCGCGCTGCTCGATGAACTGCGCGACGCCGGCGTCTCCCCCGAGGCCGTCGCCATAGCGATCGGCTGCGGCCTGCACGCCACGACCGGCGCGGAAGAGCGCGACCGCCTGGCCGGTGCTTCCGTGACGAGCCGCCTCGAGGTGTTCGACGCCCAGGGCATGGAGTCGGAGACCGTCGACCTCGGCGAGACCGCTCTGGGCGCGCCGG
Organism: uncultured Thermoleophilia bacterium; assembly: GCA_963699725.1. Taxonomy (GTDB): domain Bacteria; phylum Actinomycetota; class Thermoleophilia; order UBA2241; family UBA2241; genus CAIXSE01. Next base: position 97,628 of record CAVOVA010000010.1, on the reverse strand, counting down.
TCCGCATCGTGCGCCGCGTCGCGGAGGCCGACCTCGCCGTCACCGTCGGCGTCGTCGAGCCGCATCTGTACGCAGGGTTCTCGGGTGGCGTCAAAGGCGTCGCCATCGGCTGCGCGGGAAGGGAGACGATCGGCTGGACCCACCGCCCGGCGTTCATCTCGGGGCCGGGAGTCACCCTCTGCCGGCTGTCGCACAACCCCTTCCAGATCACGCTGCGCGAGATCGCCGCCCGTACTCCGCTGCGCTGGGGAATCAACCTTGTCATGAGCGTCGACGGCAGGGCTGCGGCCGTGCGCGCGGGCGACCCGGCAATGATCCAGGAGGCGCTCGCCGACGAGCTGGCCGGATCCTCCCTGCGTGACGTGGGCGAGCGCTACGACGCGGTCGTCGCCGGCGTCCTCGCGCCCAAGAGCGACAATCTCTATCAGGCGAGCCGGGCGGCGACGTACATCGGGCTCGCCGCCCGCCCCGCGGTCACGGAAGGTGGGCTGATCGTGATCTGCGCCGATGTCCCCGACGGCGCCGGGGACGGGCCTGGCGAGCGCAACTTCCTGGATGCGCTCGCCGCCGCCGCGTCGCCGGCGGAGCTGCTCGAACGGGGCCTGCGCGAGCCGCTGGGTCCCGGCGGCCAGCGGTCCTTCGTCGTCGCCCGCGTGCTCGAGCGCTTCCGCCTCGCCCTCGTGGGCGCCGCGGACCGGGCGTTCCTCGACCCGCTGGAACGCCTCGGCGTGGCGGCGTTCGACTCCGTCGACGCGGCCCTCGCCGCCGAGGACGAGCGGCTCGGACGACGCGCCCGGGTCCTCGCTGTGGCAGATGGCCTCAGCACCGTCGTCCACGCCTGATTCCTGCTGCCGTTCGCCCCCATGGACGCTCCCGGACCTCTGATCACGCCTGCTCCCACCGGCCGCGCGCGCATCCTGGGGCGGGACCGCTCCCCGCCCGCGGCTCCCGCCGCCTGTACGCGGCGGTCACCACAGGCGACGCCCCGGTGACGCTTCTCTCTGCGTCCGGCCCTCGCGACGGCGCACGGCGCTGACCACGACCGGCGCGGAAGCGCGGGCCCCACTCCCTTCTCCCCGCCGCACGCTGGTTTGGCGCGTGGAACAAATGAAGTGAAGCACCGCGTGTGAGGAGGACACCGTGAACGGCATCCGCATCGGCAGGCTCTTCGGCGTCGACGTAGCCATCCACCCGAGCTGGTTCCTCGTCGTCGTCTTCTTCAGCTTCACGCTGGCGACCGGGTTCTTCCCGCGCGCCTACGCCGGCTGGAGCCCGGTGGCGACGTGGACGGCGGCGATCGTAGCCACGCTGCTGCTGTTCGCCTCGGTGCTCGCCCACGAGTTCGGCCACTCGCTCGTCGCGCGCTCCCAGGGCATCCCCGTCCTCGGCATCACGCTCTTCCTGCTCGGCGGCGTCGCCCGGCTCGGGCGCGAGCCAGAGACGCCGGGTCGTGAAGCATGGATGGCGATCGCCGGCCCGCTGGTCAGCGTCGCCATCGCCGCCGGATCGCTCGGGCTCGCGTTCACGCTTCCCGGCCCGGAGCAGGTCGTCGCCGTGCTCGTCTACCTCGGCGTGGCCAACGCCGCGCTCGTCGTCTTCAACCTTCTGCCCGGGTTTCCGCTCGACGGCGGGCGCGTGCTGCGCGCCCTGCTGTGGAGGCGGTCACGCGACTTCGTGCGAGCCACGCGCCAAGCCGCCCTCGTCGGCCAGGTCTTCGCCTGGGGGTTCATCGGCCTCGGCGTGACCCAGCTGGTGTTCGGCGGCGGGGCGGGCGGCATCTGGCTGGCACTCGTCGGCTGGCTGATGATCCAGGCGGCGCGGGCGACGGCGCTTCAGGTCGAGATGGACGCCGTGCTCGACGGTGTGCCGGCCGGCCGCATCATGACCACGCCGGCCGGCTGGGTCTCGCCGTACGTGACGCTTGACCACGCCGCGCACAGCGGTCTGAGCGACTACGGGTCGCGTTGCCTTCCGGTGGCTGCGGAGGATCCGGCAGCGGACTACGGCGGGCTCGTGTGCGCACGCGACCTCGAGCGGACGGCGCGGGAACGTCGCGACCGCGACCGGGTGCGTGACGTCATGACCCCGGCCCCCGACCTCCCGGCGGTGACGCCGGAGACGGACGCGACGGAGGTCCTGCGCCTGCTGCGCGAAGGCTCCGTCGACCGCGCGGTCGTCGTGGACGCCGGCGGCCGTCTGCTGGGATTCATCGACGCGGACACCTTCGTCCGGTTCCTGAACGCCGGCAGGCTCCGCCGGCCTAGGGCAGTTTGACGGCGACGACGGCGCAGTCGTCGGCGAGCACGCCGCCGGAGTACTCCTTCACGGTCTCGAGCAGGGAGTCGGCGAGCGCCTGCGCGTCCAGGGGCATGTTGGCGCGCACGGCCTCGTGGAGGCGGTCCTCTCCGAAGAGGACGCCGTCGCGCCGTGCGTCGGTCACCCCATCCGTGAAGAGGACGATGCACGCGTCGTCGGGCAGGATCGCGCGGTTGGTCGGGTACGTGACGCCGCGGAAGATGCCCACGGGGACGTTGCCCTCACCCGGCATGGGGAACTCCCCACGCCCGGCGAGCACGACTGGCCGCGGGTGCCCCGCGACCGCGTATTCGAACATGTGCCTCGCGACGTCGATGTAGGCCACGACGAGGGTCACGAACGGCTGGTTGGGCGTCTGCGTGATCACCGCCGCGTTGAGCCGGGAGAGCGCTTCTCCCGGGGAGCCTTCGGCGGCGTAGGCGCGGAGCATGTAGCGCACGACCGCCGACTGGGCGGCCGCCGACAGGCTCTTGCCGCAGACGTCACCGACGATGACCATGAGCCGGCCGGGGCCGAGGCTGACGAGGTCGTAGAAATCGCCGCCGATCCGCGCCGCATCGGTCGCGGCGCGGTAGTGGACCCCGACCTCGATCCCAGGGATGGCCGGCGGCGTCATCAGGAGCGCCTGCTGGAACGTCTCGGCGATCACGTGCTCGCGCTGGTAGGCGATGGCGTTGTGCATGCTCGCGTTGAGCTGGGCGGCCAGCGTCGTGAGCAGCAGGCGGTCTTCCTCGTCGAAGCCTCCCTCATGCTTGTCGGCCACCACCAGGACGGAGGCCTGCGCGGCGGCGTCGCCGTCAAGAGGCGCGAAGAGCAACGCCTCGCTTCTCCCCACGGGCGCGGCGACGATCCCGGCGGCGACGAAGTCGTCGCCCTTCGGCTGGGTCGTCTCCACGGCACAGCGCTCCAGCAGATCGGCCTCGGCCGCGGCCATCACGCTCGGAGACGCGGGGCCGTCGCCGGCCACGGCCATAGAGCGGACGGCGAGATACTCCCCGCTCCCCGCCACGACCGCCGCCGAGCGCACGTGCAAGAGGTCGACCGCGGCGCGCGTGATCTCGTCCAACACCTCCTGCAGATCGGCGCGGTCGAGGCGCTGGTTGAGCCCGACGGCGAAGGACTGCAGGCGTTGCAGGCGACGCGCGAGCCGGTTCTGGCGCTCGGCGGTCGCGCGCTGCCGGTCGTAGAGCTTCGCCTTGTCGATGGCCAGCGCCGCGAACCGGCAGATGCTGCGAGCCAGCTCGACCTCCTCGTCCTCGAAGTCGCGCCCCTCACGGTCGTCGTACAGCTCGACGAGGGCGATGACCTGCTCGCGGATGCGCAGAGGGATGAGCAGCTCGGTCTTGTGCCCCCAGCGCTGCATGAGTTCGCGCTCAACGTCGTTGAGCCGGGGGTCGTCGTAGGAGGTCACCATGACAGGGCGGCGGCTGCGGATGGCGAGGCCGCTCGTGGCGAAATGGTCGATGGGATACTCGTTCCCGACCCACTCGTCGGTATCGAAGGCGCCGTCATCGTAGCTCACGAGGGCGCGCATGACGCCGGCGTCCACGTCGATCTCGTAGATGTCGCAGGCGTGCATGTCGAGAGCGCCTATGAGGCGTTTCACGACGGCTTCGAGCACGTCTCCCATGTCGATGCTCTGGGCGAAGTCGAGGCTCGAATCGCGCACGAGTTCGAGGTCGCGGCGGCGCCTGTTCAGCTCGTACATGAGGCGCACGTTGTCCACGGTGACGCCGACGTAGCGGGCGAGGCCCTCGGCCAGCGCCACCTGCTCGCCGCTGTACTCGCCCTCGTCCTGTGGCCGGTTGTAGACCATGACGCCGACCTCGCGATCGAGCGCGCGCATGGGCAGCACGAGCACGCGCTCGAGGCGCGCATACGCGGCCAGCGGCGCCAGCGGCGCGGGATCACGGCCGGTGAAATCCCGCGACAGGGACGCGTCGGCGCGCAGCACCTGTGAGGCGAGTGCGACCTCCGGATAGAGGGCGACGACCTCGCGGGCGTCGACGCCCAGGCCGAATCCGGCGCGGCCGACCCAGTTGCCGTCCTCGAGCAACAGGAGCACGCCGCTGGTCGCTTCCAGTTGCTCGCCGAGACGCTCGAGAGCGTACTCGAGCAGTTCGTCGAGATCGTCGCGGGACCGCCCGCTGCCGAGGATGTCCGCGCCGGCCTCGGAGAGCTGGGCGCGCAGGACCGAGTGCGCGGTGATCGTGGAGAGTCGCTTGATGAGGTACGAGAGGATGACGAGGGCGACGCCGATCATCACCAGGTACAGAAGGCTGAGCCAGTGGTCCACGTTGACCGCACCCTCCCAGAAGAAGACGAAGAAGGAGAGGGCGACGCAGACCGCCACGGCGAAGGCGACGGCGCGCTCGTCGACGGCCAGGGCGAGGAAGAACAGGGGGATGAGGTAGAGCCCGTTCATCAGGTAGCCCGGAGCGGACATGTCGATGACGAACACCGCGGCGATCCCGGCGGTCCCGAGCGTACCGCACAGGACCGGGTGGCTGCGCATCCACGTGACGGCTCGGAGCAGCCGGGGATGGCGGCGTTGCGTGGCGACGAAGGAGCCGTTGGTCTCGGCGATCGGCATCGGACCCCCTGGCCGATGAGAGCGGGACGCACCCGCGCGGAAGTCTACAGTACTACCGTGGCCCGAGCGCCGCCAGAGCGCGAAGCGCCGAGGGCCGCGGCTGCGCCGCCGTCCAGCGGCGGCTCAGCCGCGGCGCCGGACCCGCTCCAGGGTCTTCTCACTGCGGAGCTCGCGCAGCGCGTCGCGCGCGATCCAGCGGCCGCTGCGCGCGGCAGGGTCCCTGCGATCCGCGGCGGCGAGTTGGTCGGCCGAGACCAGTATGGCTTCGGCCGTAGTGATCGCCGCCGCGTGCAGCCGGAGGTTCCGCTTGCCGACGTTCCGCAAGGCCCAGTTGACCGCCTTCTTCACGTAGTTGCGGTCGTCGCCGGCCTCGCGGCGCACAAGCTTGAGGATCTCGAGGAAGAGCTCGTCGGCCGCCACCTTGTCCTGTACGGCCAGGGCGGCCGCCATGGCGAACGCCGCCCGCTTCACCCACTCGTCCTCCGCCCCGCTCCACTCGCGCACCTTGGCCCACGCGTAGGGCGTCTTGTCGAAGAGATTGGACGTCACCTGATCGCACACGTCCCACGAGTCGAACGCCGCCGCCCAGGCGTCCATCTGCGCCTCGGTCACGCGGGCGGGCTCGTCCACCATGCTCGCGAGGAGGCGCGCCTCGTGATTGCCGGTGACCCACAGAGCCAAAGCGAGCTCGTGATCGCGGCCGAGCCCCTTGGCGACCCGGCGGAGCTCGTACACCGAGATACCGAACGCGTCCGCGGTAGTGATGCCGTACCGTGCCATGCCGGCCCGCGCCGCCTCGCTCCCGCGCGGGGCAAGCTCGGCGAGGACGGCGGCGGCCCGGGCCTGGGCATCCGGGAAATCCGGCGACGGCGCATCCATCGACGGCAGCCTACGGGAGCGGCACGCCGCGCGCGCGGCCCTGTGTGCGGCGTACCTTCGGCGCCGCACACGGTGATGTGACGATGCCGGTCAATCGATGTGCGCTTCCGCGACCACTGCTCGGCGGACGACGATCACGGCAGCCCGGAGATGCTCGGCCGGTGCTTCCAAGCCTGCATGCCGACGTAGCCTGCGCTCGCCGCCAGGGCGAGGCCGGCGCCGATGCCCATCGCCAGGCCGAACGCGACGGCCGCGAGCGGCCCCAGGAGGACGCGGCCGCCCTCGCCCACCTCAACGTGCCGGGCGAGGGCCACGCCTACGCCCCCGCGCTCGACGCGCACGGACGGCGCGACCACAGCCGCGCAGCCGCCCTTGTCGAAGCTCACGTCGCCGGCGGCGACGACCCACTGCGCGGCGCCCTTGTCGATGCGCACGTCGCCGATGGTCGGCACCATCACCGCGGCCGCCATCGTCAGCGTCGTGTCCTTCCCCGAGACCACCGCGACAGAAGCGCTCTGGTGCAGCTCCGCGTCGCCGCGAGCGGTCGTGACCACGGACGCGCTCTGCTCGAGATGAGCGTCGCCGGCCCGCACCATGCCGATGAGCCCGTGCCGGACCTCACCGCCCTCGCTGCCACTGGTTGCGGCGTTGCCGTTCTCGTCCATGATGCTCCTCTCGTTGGCCTTCCAGAGGAACTTTCCACGGTCGGGCCGCGGCTACGCATCCAGTCGTACGCCCGCGGAAGAGACCGGCCGCCGAGCGGCGCGCCGGCGGCGACCTCTCGCTGGCCCGGCAATGTCGCCTAGGCGCGCAGCTCGGCGTCGGCCGCCGCCAGGATCCTGGCGAGCTCGGCGGCCTTGTCCTCCTCGAGCGGCACCGGCCGGTAGTCGCGCCACAACTCCTCGACGCGCTCGCGCGCCACCTCGAGCGGCTCGCGGTAGGCGCCGTCCGGCCCCGCCTGGTGCGTGATCGCCGGCGTCACGGCCGTGCGCATGTGATTGCGCGTGTGCCGGTTGCCGAGGAAGTGTCCGCCGGGCCCGACTTCGGCGATGGCCCCGAGCGCCACCGACTCGTCGTCCAGACCGATATCCATGACCGCGTAACGCGCGCGCCGGTAGATGTCGTCGCCGAGGATGAGATGTTCCGGGATGAAGAGCGTGTAGACGTTGACCAGACCGATGCTCGGCAGCAGATCCGATCCCTCCTGGGCAGCCTGCACGAAGTCGACTGCCTCCTCCACGCCGGCCTGCCACGTGCCCGGCAGCGGCGAGTCAGTGCCGCAGGCGGCAGATTCGGACGGGACGCCCCAATGATGCGCGAGCTCCGTGCCGAGAGCGCGAGTGCGGCTGTCGAGCGGGTGGCTGACGAAGTTGCCCGTGCGCGGATCGGCCCAACTCTGCATGGTCGAGTGCAGGACCGGCGCTCCCGGGCTGGCGAGCTGCAGGACCACCGTGGCCGCGACCAGCTCGGCCGACCCCAGCGCGTAGGCGCCGGCCTTGGTCGCGGGAGCCGTCGTGCCGAGCGTCGGCATCGTCACCCAGGCGACCGGCACGCCGGCGGCGGCGAAGACGAGCGCCGCCTCGATCGCGTCCCTGTCCACGACCAGCGGCGAGATCGTGCCGATGAGGTGGCTCATCACGGGCCGGCGGCGCAGCTCTTCCGCGCCGCCGGCGATCACGGTGGCCATCTCCACCGCGTAGCGGGCTTCGCGCTCACCTTGCACGAAGCCCTGCAGGTGCTTGACCGTGTTGTTCCAGCCGGCGTCGAGCTCGTGCAGCTGCGCCGTCGCCCCGTGGTCGGTGGCGCTGATCGTCGGCCACCAGAAGGCGATGCTCGAGAGCGCATCCTGGAGCCGGGTGACGTCCGCGAGGTCCGCCTTCGTCGATTGGCGGCGCTCCCGGGTCTCGAAGTCGATGATCTCGACGGCCGAACCGTCGGTCGTGCAGTACGTCTTTCCGTCACCGACGGCGATGTCGCAGCTCGCGTCGCGGGCGCCGAGGCCGAAGCGCCGCGGCGCCTTCGTCATCGCCTCGAGCACCAGCTCTGGCGGGAGCTTCGCCACCTCGGTCCCCCGGTCGACCGTGGCGCCGGCCTCCGCGAGGATGTCCAGCGCCTTGGCGCTCTGGAACCGCACCCCCACCTTCTCGAGGATGTCCAACGTCGCCTGCTTGAGGCGGTCCAGCTGCTCGACCGAGTGATACCGAAAGGCGAACGCCGGTTCGATCGGCTCGATCGGCGGTCTCTCCATGGCTGCCACGCGCGTGCCTCCCCGTTGCCGTTGGGCCATTCATACCAAAGCGACCGCGCGCTCACCAGATGGGCAATCCTTGCAGGTGCTTCCCGCGAGTTTGGGCGAACTTCGCGAGGTCACACACGCTGCACGCGGGCGCCCGATGCGCCGGCGCGCGATCCACGCCGGTGACGTGCTCCGCCGTTGAGGCATACTACCTCCCCCGTTTGCCTCTCGGCGACGATTCCCCCCGGTGGTATCGTCCCCTCCATGGAAAGGCCCACCGACGGCGCCGGGAGGCGACCGCTCGTGATCGCCAACCCTGCCGCCGGCGGCGGCCGTACCGGCCGCCGCCTCTCGCAGCTCCTGGCGGGAGTGCGCGACGCCGTCGGCGACGTCGACGTCGCCGAGACCCGCCGCCGCGGCGACGCCACGGAGTTCGCAGGCGCTGCGACGAGCGACGGTCGCCCGCTCGTGGTCGGGCTCGGCGGCGACGGCACCCTCGATGAGATCGTGAACGGCTTGTTGGACGGCGGCTCGAGCGCCGAGCGTGGAGTCGGCCCCGGCGGCGCTCACGCCGCCCTCGTCCCGGCGCTGGGCATCGTCGGCACGGGCACCGGCGGCGACTTCGGCCGCTCGCTGGGCATCGCGCACGAGCTCGGCGCCTACCTCGCCGCCCTCCGGGGCGGCGCGGAGCGCGCCGTGGACGTCGGCTGGGCCAGGTTCCCGGACCTGCAGGGGAGGCCCGTCGAGCGCCACTGGATCAACGTGCTCTCGGCGGGCGTCGGCGGGCTCGTCGACCGCTACGCCGCGGCCGCGCCCGCTCTTCTCGGCGGCCGGCTCGCCTACGCTCAGGCCGCGGTCCGTGCCGTCTTCACCTGCCGCCGCACGCGCCTCGCATGCCACTACACGCTGCCGGACGGCACGCGTCAGACGCGGCTGGTCCACGCCCACGCCGTCGCCATCTGCAACGGCCGCACCTTCGGCGGGGGCATGAACATCGCCCCCATGGCCAGCCTCGACGACGGGCTGCTCGAAGTCATCGTGTTCCAGACGAAGACACGCTGGCGGCTCATCGGCCGTTTCGGGACCGTGTACTCGGGGACGCACCTCCGCGAGCCCGGCGTCGACCACTTCACGTGCCGGGAGCTGGAGCTGCGGCCGGCGGGGCCGCCGGCGGGACGCCGGCCCCGCGCCGGCCTCTTCCCTCTTGACGTCGACGGCGACGCGCTCGGCGACGTGCCGCTGACCGCCGGAATCGCGCGCGCGGCGCTGCGCGTGCGCGCGCCCGCCGATCCGGGGAGCTGATGTCCCGGCCAGCGTGACCGGCTCGACGACTGCGCAGCGGGCACGACGGCGACCGCGCACTCCGACGGTCTGCGCCTCGGGGCTCGTCAACGGCATGTCCGGCCGACCGCCCGGGCATCATCAAACCGACGTGGTGCGACCGCGCGCCGACGAGCCGCGCGTTCTGGACCCCCCGACGCGCGCCGCGACGCGCGATCTCACCACGGGTCGCGACGGGCGCCGCGACGAGAGCAGGCTTGAGTGCCTACGGCCCTCACCGCGGCGCCGAATCGCTACTGGTGGAGGAGGATCATGGACGAGAGCATGCGTCGCGTTCCCGGAGAGACCACCGCCGGGGCCAGGCGCCACCGGACGATGGTCATCGTCGTGGCCGTGGCGGCGCTCGCGCTCCTGGCGGCGGCTTGGCTCATGGCGGCGCCGGCCGCGGGCGCTCTGGTCACCAGCGGCTCGTCGTTCTGAGCCGGCACGGGCAGCAAGACGCGCCCTTCGGCGGCGAAAGCGCGGCTCACACTCCGCCTGGGCCCGGCGTCAGCCGCCGGCGGGCGGTTTGTACTCCGGTGCTTTCCCCTTCTTGCGCTCGAAGTGCCCGGGGTTCAGCCTGGTGCGCGAGATCGCCACGCTGAAGCCTCCGAACACGGGCGTGACGTCGCGCCCGCCACACTCTGGGCACTGGGCGTTCTCGTCACGGTCGGCGAGACTGGAGACGATCTCGAAGCGCTCGTCGCACTGCGCGCAGTGGAATTCATAGACGGGCATCGCGCGATTGTACGGCATCGCCTCAGTACTTGTCTGGCGGCGGCGACGAGAAGGCCGCGCTGAACTGCTGCTCCACCGCGTGGCTGCCGCACTTGGGACACACCGCACTGGTCTCGCGTTCGTCCATGTGGCAGGTGATCTCGAACGTCGTGCCACACTCCCGGCACTCGAACTCGTAGGTCGCCATCGCCGTCACCCCCTGGGGTCTGGTGCACACTCCCTACCCCAGGTGTTCCCCGCAAAGGGCGATGAGATGGCTGTTGCCGAGAAGGATCGGCCGGGCCGGAGGAAGACCCGCTCAGCCGTCTTCGTCCGGCATCTCGCCCGGCCAGGTCGCGAGGGCGCTGGCGATGAGGTGCTCGCAGGGGCGCTCGAACGCCTCACCGCAGGTGCAAGCATATTCGAGCTGCTCGCCGTCGAGGCTCCACTCAGCCTCGACGATGTCGACGGCCTCGACGGTCGTCCGCAGACGGGTCTGGTCCCGCCGGAGGATGCGCACTGCTCCGGCCTCCACGGCGGCCGCCCCTCGCACGTACACGTCGGCGGGCACGAGGCCGAGGAGCGTGCGCTCATCGAACCAGTCATCGATCGTCGTCATGGCTCTCCCTTCGTTCGAACGGCCGGGACGACCGGCCGGTCGACAGATGAGGGGCGCCGCGCGGCTGTTGCGGCTTCGCGACGCCCCTCACATCCAGCGCCGGCGGCCATCCCGGCCGCCGGCGCCGTCCTCTGCCTCTGCGTCCTAGCCGAGCGTCGCCTCACCGGGCTGCCAGTCGACCGGGCAGAGCTCGCCGGTCTGGAGGGCCTTCAGGACGCGGAGGGTCTCGTCGGTATTGCGGCCGATGTTGTTGTCGTGCACGACAGCGTACTTGAGCGTGCCCTCCGGGTCGATGACGAAGGTGCCGCGGAGTGCGACGCCCTCGTCGGGAAGCAGCACGCTGTAGGCCTCGGTCGCCTCACGCTTGATGTCGCTGAGGAGCGGAAAGCCGAGCTTGCCGAAGTCGCGCTCCGCCCAGGCGAGGTGGCTCCACTTGCTGTCGACGCTGGCGCCGAGCACCTGGGCGCCGAGCTCGTCGAACTCCGCAAGCCGCTTGGCGAAGCCTTGGATCTCCGTCGGGCAGACGAAGGTGAAGTCGAGCGGATAGAAGAACAGGACCACCCACTTGCCACGGTAGTCGCTGAGCTTGACGTCGACGAACTCGCCGTCGAGGACGCCCTCGAGGGCGAAGTCGGGTGCTGACTGACCTACCTGGATCATGACTCTCCTTTGTCGTGAAGGGCCGGGAGCGACTCGTGTCCACCGTCTGAGCCGGTCCCACGACTCACCGTCGCCCAGCCCGCTGCGATCGTTGCTGGGTGGCATGGTACCCGGCTCATATAGGACCAAAACGGTCCGCACTCGCCGGCGGAGCCTGGCCGGAAGGACCGCACTAGTCCTCGCTCAGGCGGGCGGCGCGGCGCTCGTCCTCGCAAGCGAGGACGACCGTCTCGATGCGCCGGTCGGGCACGAGCCAGATGGCGGCGACGAGCCAATAGACGCCAAGCGATGCCCACGGCGCGACCAGCGCCAACGGTATCGCGACCGCGTACAGGACGACCGACAGCCTGCCCTTGACGTCGTTGCCGATCGCCCGCGCGAGAAGCGAATCGGCGCCCTGACTGTGGATGATCGCGCGCACCAGGATGTAGTACGCGATGGCTGCCATGAGCAGGACTCCGCCGTACACGGCCGTCGGCGTGGCGGCGAAGCTGTTCTCACCCATCCAGGCGCTGACGAACGGAACCAGCGAGAGCCAGAAGAGCAGGTTGATGTTCGCCCAGAGCACGCCGCCGGTGACCCGTTCGGTCAGGTAGAGCACGTGGTGGTGGTTGTTCCAGTAGATCGCCAGGTAGACGAAGCTGATCACGTAGCTGAGGAACACCGGCCGGAGCTCCCAGAGAGCGGCGAGCGTGGCCGGATGATCCGTGTTGTAGACGGTCGGCACCGTCAACTCCAGCACCATGATGGTGATGAGGATGGCGATAACGCCGTCGCTGAAGGCTTCCAGGCGATTGCGTGTCATGGCGGGGTGGTACCCGCGCCAAGCCGCCCGGCAACCTAGGCGACGAGCAGAACGCGTTTGTCGGCCCGGGCTCCCTCGAACCCCATGCCTCCCCGCCCCGTCTCACGTATGCTGAGACCCTCCCGCGAAGGAGCGCACCGCCACATGGCCATCGTCACTTACAGCAACGCAGACTCCGGCTTCGGCGTCACCTACGACGACGCGCTGCTCACCCACTCGGGCGACCCTGCCGACCCGCGGCTGCGCGCCGCGTGGACCCACCGGATCCCCCTCGAGATCGCCGCCGCCGTCCTCTTCACGACCCGGGAGGCGACCGCCGCGGACATCGGCCGTGGGCTCGCACCGAGCCTGCTCCTCACGACCGACGGCGCGCCGCCGCCGCCGGGCGTCCTGGGCAGGTGGGCCTGGGAAGAGGTCGCGCCGCGCGAGGGCCTTGCCTTTCTCGAGCGCACCGGAGCCTACGCGGCCGAGGCCGCCGGCATGTACTGGCGCGGTTTCCCCGTACTGCAGTACACCACGGTCCCGCCGGCCGACGCCGATCCGCCGGCGCCCGTCGAGTGCCTCTCCATGCTGTACACCCCGGCGCAGACGTTCGCGATGGAGCTCGTCGTGCCGGTCGCTGACCTTGACGACTGGTCGAGCCGCCTCCAGGAGATCGCCGACGGGTTCTTCCTGCTGCCGATCGAGCGGGAGGGCCGCGTGCGCACGGGCCACCAGCACGCGTGGTCGCAGCGCCTCGAAGCGAGTGACGTGGAGGACGACCGAACGCACGTCGACCGGGCAGGCGCCGAGCCGCCAAGGCCACCGGATCGCCCGAAGCCGCGGCGCGGCGCAAGCTAGCGGAGGACCCTGACGTAGGCCGGGGGCGACGATACGGCGGCGTGGTCGGCGTCCGCGAGAGCGCGGGCAATGAGCTTCCAGCGCCCTGCTTTCGCGAGACTGAAGCGCGTCCCGTACTTCGTGACGTCGCCGAGGTCCTGGTTCGTGGTGACGACGGTGCGCCGCAAGACCCACTTGGCGCCGTTGTAGCGGTAGCAGCGGACCTCGACCGAGTGGGCGCCGGCGGCGTGCCGGGGCGAGAGGCTGCCGGAAACGGGGAACCGGGCGCCGGCCGCGACCCTCTTCCGCACCCGCGGTGCACTCAGCTTCGGCTTCGGTAGCGGCGTGGGGCTCCAGTAGTGCGCCGGCTGCGGCGTCGGGATCGCGACGCCGAAGCCGCCGACCAGCCACGACGTGGGCACCGGCGTCACGGGCTGGCCCGTCCACCAGCCCACGGGCCCGGCGGCGACGTGTTCCCAGATCCGGTACGGATAGACGTTGTTCGCCTTCCAGCCGTTGTACGCCCACACCGCGTAGAACCAGTTCTCGTAGCAGCGTGGATCGCCGTCACCGATCACCGGGATGACCGTCGGAGCATAGCCCCACTTGGTCACGAGGATGTCGGCGCCGGCGGTGATGTTGTAGTCGATATCGGTCTTGAGCTTGTCGATGTCGTAGCTGCCGTACGAGGTCACCTGCATGATGCCGAGGCCGAGGCCGTCGAAGCCGACGAGAGGGTCGCCGTTGGCGTCGAACTGCCGCCAGGCGCTCTCCTGGAAGGCGATGCCGTAGAGGATCTTGGGCGGGATGCCGCGGGCGACGGCCGCGGCGCGGAGTTTGGCGCGGATCTCGTCCGTGCTGGGGTTGGCGTATGGGCCCGCGGAGGCCGACGCGGCGAGGCCGGCGAAGGCGACGAGGACCGCGGCGAGGAGCGCGAAGAACGCGATGAGCGCCGCGGCCGGACCGCGACCGGGCAGTGTACGTCGCAGGTACATGAGGACTCCAGTGTACCTCGCCGGGTGACGCGGCACCGCCGAGAACGTATCCTGCTCCGAGTCCACCACCCGCCGACAGCGGAGCCCGCTCGTGTTCATCCTCGAAGAGCCCTACGTTTCCGACTTCCTCGCGACGACCGTCGCAGACCTCGGACGGCCCGTCCTGCGCACGCCGGTCGCCGAGCGCATGCTCCCCGGGTCGCGCGCAGAGCTCCTGCACGCCGACGACGCCTTTGCCGCCGCGGCCCGCCGGCCGGAAGCGCGGCTCTACTCCAACTCCGAGAACGCCATCGACTGGATCGCGGCGAACCTCGCGGACACCGATCTGCCGCGTCAGATCCACCTCTTCAAAGACAAGCTCGCCTTTCGCGACCTGCTCGCCGACCTCCATCCCGACTACCGCTACGTGGGTCTGACGCTGCGCGAGCTGCGCGCCTTCGATCCGTCGCGCCTGCGCGCGCCGTTCGTCGTCAAGCCGGCGGTGGGCTTCTTCAGCATGTGCGTGCACGTGGTCGAGTCCGCCGCGGCCTGGCCGGCGGTGGTCGCCGAGATCGAGCGGGAGGTGGAGACCTTCGCAGCCGTCTACCCCGACCGGGTGCTGGGGCTGGACCGCTTCGTGGTGGAAGAGGTGATCGAGGGCGAGGAGTTCGCGGTCGACGCCTACTTCGACGCCGACGGCGAGCCGGTGCTGGTGGACCTGTACGTGCACCCCTTCGTCGGCGCGCACGACGTGAGCGACCGCGTCTACCTCACGAACGGGGAGACCGTGGCCCGCCTCAGCCCGGCGGCCATGCGGTTTCTGCACGAGATCGGCCGCCGCGCCCGCCTCGTGGACTTCCCCGTCCACGTGGAGCTGCGCGTCGACGCCGCCGGTCGCGTCGCGCCGATCGAGGTCAACCCGATGCGCTTCGGTGGCTGGTGCGCGGCCGACCTCGCGCACTTCGCCTACGGCGTGAACCCGTACAGGACCTACCTGCTCGGTGAGCGTCCGGACTGGCCGCGTCTCGCCGAGCAGACGGCTGGGCGGACCACCGCTCTGGTGGTGGCCGACCTGCCCAGCTCGGTGGACCTGGCACGCATCGAGGCCGTCGACTACGAGCGTTTCGCGGCGCGCTTCAGCCGGGTGCTCGAGCTGCGCCCGACCGACTTCAACCGCTATCCGGTGTTCGCGTTCACGTTCGTGGGCGTCCCGTCCGACGACCCCTCCGAGCTGGACGCGGTGCTGGGCGCCGACCTGCGCAAGTACCTGCGCATGCGGCCGGCGCTTCAGGCCAGCCCAGGCGTCGCCGGCATGCCCTCGTAGCTCACGATCTGTTCGGGTCTGCCGGCGAAGGCGAAGCTGGCGTTCATGTGGTCGCGCTCGTCGAGTCCGATGCGGCGAAAGACGTCGGCCCAGGAGCGGAACGAGCCATACTCCCGCACCACCTCACCGGTAGCCGGTTGCTCCTCCCACTCCGGGTGCAGGCCGACGAGCTCGGCGTAGTAGTGCTCGGCGTGGTCCTCGGCCTCGGCGTTGAGCAGCATGGCGCGACGGATCGACACCCTGGTCAGGGCCCGCGACGCCAGCGCCCACGATCCGGTCATGAGCTCCGGCATCGGCCGAGAGAGACGCAGCGGACCGCGCTCGCCGTCCTCCCCGAGCCTGACGGCGATCACGCGAAGATGCAGATACTCCAGGTCCTGCGCCTCCCGCGCCCAGCGCACGATCGCCTCGGCCCGGCTCACGAGTGCGTCGTCGCCGTAGTGCCGCCCGAGACGCCCGTACTGGCGGTTCTCCCACGCCCGATACGGGATCGGCGCAAGCGATTCCACGATCCGGGCCTTGAGGACGGTCGTCTCCGCGCCCGCGAACACATCCATGCCGCGCACCGCGGCCCGCGTGACGGCGGAGTAGGCGAGGCGTGGCCGCGCCAGCGACGCCTGCCGTTCCTTCTCGAGGTCGATGGCGGATTCGTGCATGGCTCTCCCTCTCCGTCGCAAACAGGTCACGTCAGCGCTTCCCGCGCCCCGGGGAACGGGAAACCGTTGCGCCCGCGAGTCGCCGTCCGGCCGGTCCGGTACGCTGAGGCCATGCTCACCGGCCCGCAGAGGATCCAGGCCGCCATCGACGCGGCGCGGGCGGAGAGACGCGCCGCGCTTCTTGTCTGCCTTCCGTCCGACCAGCCGACCTCGTGGCTCGTCGCGGCCGCGCGGGCCTGCACCGCGGCCGGCGCGGACCTCCTCGAGGTCCAGGTGCGGTATCCCCGCCACCCCGCGGAGGTGGTCGAGGCCCTCGGCGCCGTGGCGCGCGAGGCGCCGGCGCCCTGCCTTCTGTGGACGGACATGAGGGTGGTGCGCGACTTCGCGATCACGGAAGCTCAGCCCTGGCGCCTCGTCGCGGCCTGCGTCGAGGCCGGCGTCGCCGGCCTGGCGGCGCCCGTGCCGCGCGCGCATGCAGAGGTGTTCGCCCGCGCCTGTGGCGATCACCTCGCCCACATCCCGTTCGTCTCTCCGCAGCAGACACCGGAGGCGCTCGCAGAGATCTGCGGCAACGGCCCGGCGTTCGTCTACGCCATCGGCGTCACGACGAGCCCGCCCACGGACCCCGGCGTCTTCGACGAGGTCGCGGACTTCCTGGACGCCGTGCGCGCCGCGTCCGGCACGCCCGTCTTCATCGGCGCCGGCGTGGGCACACCGGCTCAGGCCGCGCTGGCGGCCACCTTCGCCGACGGCGTTGCCGTCGCGAAAGCCGCGTTCCAGACGCTCGAGGGCGCGGCCCGGGAGGGGCGCGACCCGATCGCGGCACTGGCGTCGCTCGTCGGCGACCTTCGGCACGCCGTGGAGCGCCGGCAGGACTAGCGAGCGCTGCGACCGACGAGGCCCTGCCGCTGCGCGCGAGAGCGGCTACGACGTGACGTCGTCGGGCTCGAGGTCGGCGACGATGTCGCCCGGCGCGAGCCCAGGCACGGCGTCGTCGGGCGCGTCCACGACCGCGCCCGCGAGGTCGAGCACCAGCTCGGCCTCGGCATCCGGCAGCTCCTCGACCGCGCGAAGCTTGCGCTCCATGGCGCGCGTGCGCACGCCGGTCTCGTCGATGGTGCGGCCTGCGGTGTCGAGCTGCCGCTTGACCCTGGCGAGCACGTCGCCGAATTTGCCGAACTCCGTCTTGACCGCGCCGAGCACGCGCCAGACCTCGACTGCCTGCTGCTCGATGGCCAGCGTCTGAAAGCCCATGCGCAGACTGCTGAGCAGCGCCGCCAGCGTGGTGGGCCCGGCGACGACGACGCGATACCGCTGCTGCAGGGCCTCGACCAGCGCCGGCTGGCGCACGACCTCGGCGTAGAGTCCCTCGGTGGCCAGGAACATGATGCCGAAGTCGGTGGTGTGCGGCGGCTTCACGTACTTGTCGTGGATGGACTGCGCCTCCACGCGAACCGCCCGCGCGAGCGCGTCGGTCGCGCGCAGCGTCGCCTCCGCATCGGCGACGTCGGCGGCGTCCTGGATGCGCACGTAGTCCTCCTGCGGCAGCTTGGAGTCGATGGGCAGCCACACGCAGCTGCCGGGCTCGTCCTTGGGGCCGGGCAGCCTGACCGCGTACTCCACCATCTCGCGTGAGCCCGGCTCCACGTGCACGTTGCGCTCGAACTGCCCGGGCGCGAGGATCTCCCCGAGCAGCGCGCCCAGCTGGACCTCGGCCCAGGTGCCGCGCGCCTTGACGTTGGTGAGCACGCGCTTGAGGTCACCGACGCCGGTGGCCAGGGTCTGCATCTCCCCCAGCCCCTTCTGCACCGACTCGAGCTGGTCGCTGACCAGCCTGAACGACTCGCCGAGGCGCTTCTCGAGCGTGGACTGGAGCTTCTCGTCGACGACGGTGCGCATCTGCTCAAGCTTCTTCTCGTTGCCCGCCTGCAGCTCGATGACGCGCGTGTCGATGGTCGTGCGGATGCCGTCGAGCGCCGTCTGGTTGGAGGTGCTGAGCTCCGCCAATCGCTTGGAGACGCCGTCCAGCTGTGCGCGCTGCACCTCGGCCATGCTGCCCAAGGTCCTGGCGAGCATCTCGTTGCCCGAGGCGAGGCCGCGCGAGAGCTCCTCACGAGACGCGCGCGACGAGCGCTCCGCCTCTTCGCGCGCCGCGCGCAGCTCCGCGCGCACATCGGCACGACCCTGGGCGCCAGCACCAGAGCGCACGAGGAAGACCACGAGCAGCACGGCGTTCGCCGCGCCGAGAAGCAGCAGCAGCCACACAATCGAATCGGTCATGCCCGGCCTCCGGGATCGCCGCGTGGTCAGGAGGCCCACGAGGGGGCCAGCACGACGATGCTACTGCCAAGGTCGGACGGAGGGCGGTCGCCGGCGGCGCCGAGGAGCTGGCGGCTCCGCTACGTCCTGGCACGCGACAGCCGCGCCGTTGGAAGCGCTCTCGGAGCTAGGCGCGTCCCTCGGAGTCAGCCTTCACCTTGGGCTTGGCCCTGACTGTGAGCTTGGCCGCCGGCTGGGCCTTGGCTTTGGGCTTGGCCTTGGCTTTGGGCTTGGCCACCGGCTTGGCCTTGGGCTGGGCCTTCGCCCTGGTCGTGGCCTTGGGCTTGGCAGCGGCCTTGCCTCTGGCATTCGTGCGCGGCGGCCGCGCCGGACACTCCGGATCGATGCAGACCTTCCAGGGGCCGCGGTTCGTCGTCACGACGACCATCGGGGCGCCGCAGGTCTCGCAGGTCTCGCCCGTCGCAGCCAACTCGCCGCGCTGCGGCAGCGGGTAGCTCGTCTGGCACTCATCGTAATTGGTGCAGCGCACGAAGCGCTTGAGCGTGCGTGGCGAGCGGCGCGCGATCAGGTCGCCGTGCCTGCCCGCCTTGGCGCACGCGGAGCACACGCCGACGTTGACCTCCGGCTCGTGGTTGGTCGGGCAGGCGGGGTCGAGGCACACGACGCGCGGCTTGGTGCGGAACTGGATGACCTTGACCTGCGGCGTGCCGCACTCGGGGCACGGCTCCGGGACCGCCTCGATCTTGCCCTGCGGCAGCGGATAGGTGACGTCACAGTCCGGCCAGCCCGAGCAGCCGACGAACTGGCCGCGCGTCTTGGGAGAGGCCTTGACGAGCAGGTCGTGACCAGACTTCGGGCAGACGCCCACCTTGGCGTCGCCGGCGCCGGCGACCCTGAGCATCTCGCCGACCTCGGCCGCCTTGGGGAGCAGGTCGTCCATCGCCCGCGCCAGCAGCTCACGCGAGTGCGCGACCACCTCGGTGCGCGACCTGCCGCCGGCGGCGATCGCGTCCATCTCGGCCTCGAGCTCGGAGGTCATGTCCGGCGTCGTGATGCGCTGCGCGTACGTCGACAGGGCATCGATGACGGCGCGGCCCAGGTTCGTCGGCCGCGGCGGCTCGTCGACCACGTACTTGACCTCGAGCAGGCGCTCGATGATGGCGTGGCGGGTCGCCTTGGTGCCGAGACCGCGTTTCTCCATCTCCTGGATGAGCTTGCCCTGCGAGTACCGTGCCGGCGGCTCGGTGGCCTTCTGCGCCTGCTCGGCGCCGAGGAAGTCGACCTCGTCGTGCTCACGCAGCGCCGGGAGCTGCTCGTCCTTCTTGAGCCCGTACGGGTAGACGCGGCGGAAGCCGGGCACGACGAGGACGTCGCCCTTGGCGACGAACGGCTCGCCGCCGACCTCGACGGTCACGGTGGTGCCCTCGACCACGGCGGCGTCCGACAGCGTGGCGAGGAAGCGGCGCGCGACGAGGTTGTACAGCTTCCAGGCCTCGGGCTTCAGCTTCTTCGGGTCGGCGGCGCCCGTCGGGTGGATCGGCGGGTGGTCGGTGGTCTCCTTGGCGCCGCGCGTAGGATGCAGCGGCCCCGAGAGGATGGCGGCGGCGTGCTGGCGGAACTCGGGCACGCCCTGCAGCGTCTCGAGGATGGCGGGCAGGTCGAGCGACTGCGGGTACACCGTGTTGTCGACGCGCGGGTAGCTGATGAGGCCGTCCATGTAGAGCGACTCGGCGACGCGCATGGTGCGCCCCGGCGTGAGGCCCTCCGCGGCGGCGGCGGCCTGCAGCGAGGTGGTGCTGAACGGCGTCGGCGGCTTGACCACGCGCCGCTTCTTCTCGGCGGCGGCGACCGTGCCGGACGTCTCGCCGGCGACGGCGTCCATCACACGGGTCGCGTCCGCCTCGCTCTTGAAGCGACTGGTCGCGTGTGCGGCCGCGAACTCGGCCGCGTCGGCGCCGCGCGAGCGGAAGGCGCCCTTGACCGTCCAGTAGATCTCGGGCACGAAGGCCTCGCGCTCGCGCTCGCGCTCGACGATGAGCGCAAGGGTCGGCGTCTGCACGCGGCCCGCCGACCTCACGTTGCCGAAGCCGGTGAACTTGGCCACGGTGAGGTAGCGCGTGAGCACCGCGCCCCACACCAGGTCGATGTCCTGGCGTGACTCGCCCGCCTGCGCCAGGCAGTCGTCGACCGTGACGAGCTCGTCGAAGGCGCGTACGACTTCGCCCTTGGTGAGCGCCGAGAACCGCGCGCGCTTGATCGGCGCCTCCTTGTTGACCTCGCGCACAAGCGCCGCGGCGTCGCTGCCGATGAGCTCGCCCTCGCGGTCGAAGTCGGTGGCGATCACGATCTCGTCTGCCTTGCGGGCGGCGCTCTTGAGGGCGCGGATCAGCTCGCGCTCCGCCGGCGTCTTGCCGATCGGCGCCCACACGAGGTACGGGAGCGCCGCGAGCTTCCACCCCTTGAGGTCGACGCCGTCGGTCGTGAACGGCTTCTTCTTCGGCCAGGGCGGCGTTGCCAGCGAATCGGGAATGGCGACCGGCGCCTTCATGGCGTCGTCTTCCCACACCGCGTCCCACCCGCCGTCGGCGAAGACGATCTGCTCGGGGAAGTCCACGCCGAGCACGTGGCCCTTGAGCCCGATGCTCATCCACTCCTCCCCGTCGCGCTCGAAGGTGTAGACGGCCGTGCTGGAGACCTTCCCGGTCTTGGGCCTACCGGTGGCCAGGATCTCGGCGAGCTTCTTCGCGGCGATGTTCTTCTCGGTGACGACGAGCTTCAAGGGCACGACCTTCTCGGAGGGGACGCTGGAGACAACGACCGGGAAGGGAGTATACACAGCTGCGGCGTGCAAGCCACCTGTTCGCGCGCGCGGGCGAGGCGACAATGTGCGCAGCCCGGACCCGTGCTCCCCCGCGCCCCTTCAGCCCTCCCGGCTGATCCTCCTGCGGAGGGTGAGGATGCGCTGCCGCGCCGGGGTCGCCGGCACGTGGTCCCCGACGGTGAGCGACGGGTCGAGGCGCTGGACGATCGCCTGCTCGAGGCCGCCGAGCGTGTCGCGGTCGTCGTGCGGATGCACGGCCACGGAGAGGTGCGCGCGCATCCAAGCGCCGAGCGCCTGTTCCGACGACGGCGTGATCAGCATCGCCGCCTGCCCCTGCAGCTCGAGGCGGTCGAAGAGGATCGCGGCGAGGGTCCAGCGGAAGACGGACATGCGCACCTTGCCGCCGAGATGCACCCTGCCGACGACGTGGCCGAGTGTGTCGTCGCCGGCCCGGCCGGAGGGCCACTTCGTGGCTCCGGCCTGCCCGGCGTAGATGCGCCCCGCCTCGAGCGGCAGGTCGAGGCCCCGCGAGAGATCTGCGGCGCCCGCGTCGTCGACCCAGAAGGCGAAGAGCCCCGGCCGGTCCAGACCTGTGACGCCGGCCGGCCACTCGCTGGCCGGCACGAGCGCCGGCGAAACGTCGAGGTCGTCGAGCGCCGTCCAGGCGTCGCGCTCCCGCCACCGACGTGGCTCGGCCGGCTCGTCGTCCGGCGGCGCCGGTCCTGAGGCCGATTCCATCACCGTGTCCTGCCCAGGTCCTCGCGCACCGCCGGCCACTCCCGCTCCCAGGCCTCACAGGTCGCCTGGTACAGAGCGCGGAAGTGGTTGAGGTCCTCCTCAGTCGGACGAGAAGCGTCCCAGACCCGTGCCTCGGGGTCGCCGCTCCGCCGCACGCAGCCCCCGGGCTGCCAGGCAATATCGGCCCAGCCCTGCTCCCAGGAGAGCAGCAGGCGCAGTTCGACGAAGCCCATCTGGTCCCGCTCCGGGCCGTCCCACTTCTTCACCAGGTCCTGAGCGCGTTCATGCAGCTCCGCGTGGAGCACGTCCTGGGCATAGGCGTGGGCGTCGAAGGTGAGCGCGTAGTCGAAGATGCCGTGGATGCCGCTGATCTCCGGGTCCGGGCGCGTCCACAACTCGCGGCGCAGATCGCTGCTCCAGCCCCCGTCGTCCTCGGGCGCAGACGGACTCATGCTCTGGTACCTCCCCAGGTAGTCGGCTCCATCATCGCATCCTACCCGTCACCCCTGCTCGAGCAGGCGCACGGGCGTGTCCTGTCGGAGCAGCGGTCGAGCGCCGGCTACTCCGCCGCACTCGCCTCATCCCCGCCCTCCGCCTCGAGCAGCTCGAACGACGCGAGGATCGCGTCGAGCTCGGGCCGGCGCGCCACCCATTCTTCGCCGGGGCAGTGGTGGTAAACGTGGTAGATGGTCATCGGCCCCAGCGCCCAGACGATGCAGGCGTGGTCGCCGCCGAAGGCGCCCGGCCGCACGCCGTCCCAGCGATACTCGAAGGCCAGCGCCTGGAGAGGTCCGAGCGCCGTCTCGCGGGCCTCGAGGAACTCGTAGCCGGGCAGTTCCCCGCTGGCCAGGGTCTCCGGCATGAACCTCTGGATGTCCATCCACATGCGCTCGGCCTGCTCGTCGTTCAAGGGCTCGTCGCGCCCGCGGATCGCGTCGAACTCAAACAACCGGAGCGGCGTGCCGGTGCCGTCCTCGAGCTCACCGAGGACCTCGGGGTCCCAGAAGCCGATCGGGCAGTCGCGCTGCCGCTCGGCTTCCTCCTCCTCCGGCAGGTCGTGGAGCTCGCGCATCGTGCGCGCCAGCGGATCGATGGTGGTGGCGAGGATCTCAAAACGCTTGGGCACGGCCACGCTGAAGCCGTACCGCGAGTCGACGTACACGTGGAAGTCTTCCGGCTGCTGGGCCACCGGGATGTCGATCGCCGGGGTCTGATCTGCCTGGTCCATCGCGTCTCCTCGGGGTCGATGTACCCCTCAGTGTACGTCGCCGGCGGCTACTCCCACTCACCGCCGGCGCCACCCCGTTCACACGCTCGACGTCGTGCGTAGAGGCAACCCCGAGCGCTCGCCCCCTCCCCGTCGTCCGGGTGGACAACGTCTCGGCCGGCGTGTAGCGTGCCCCGAAACCGCTGCCGTCGGGGGACGGTTCCGGCCACTTCTCCCCTCTCCAGGAAATCCAAGGAACGGTCGTGACGTGCCGCGTCACGACGAGCGATCATTGGGAGGCGCCCATGAGAAAGGCCCTCGTCTTCATCTTCCTGCCCCTCGCCCTTGCCCTTCCGGCGCTGACGTGCGCCCTTGTGCCGGCCACGGCCGGCGCGGCCACCACGCCCACCAGGGCCGAGCGCCTCGTCGCCGCGGCCGTCAACAGCCAGCGCAGCGCGCGCGGGCTCGCCAAAGTCTCGTTCAGGTCGTCTCTGACGCGCGCAGCCCGCGCCCACGCCCGCGAGCTGGCCCAGCGCCGTCTGCTCAGCCACGTCAGCCGGAACGGCTGGACCGTCGGTCCGCGCCTGCGCCACTACGGCTACAAGTCCAGTGGCTACCGCCGGTGGTCCGTGGGTGAGACCATCGCCCGCGCGACGAACGGCTCGTCCGTGGCGACGCCGCGGTCGATCGTCATACTCTGGATGGGGAGTCAGGCGCACCGCCAGGTTCTGCTCACGGCGCGCATGCGCGACATCGGCGTGGGCATCGCCGTCGGCGGCGACGGCAGGCGCTACTTCGTCGTCGACCTCGGACGGCGCGTCAGAAGGTGAGGCGCGGCGCCGGCGGCCACACGCCACGCCGAGGATAGAGGCAGGTTCCCATGCGCAGCATCGGCATCCGCCGTGAAGACAAGGACTTGTGGGAGGCTCGCGTCCCCCTCGTGCCCGCCGACCTCGTCTGTCTGGCGGGCTCGGGCGCCGCAGCGTTCGTCGTCCAGCCCTCCGGCCAGCGCGTCTTCGTCGCCGGCGAGTACGAGCGCGCCGGGGCGCGCGTCGGCGAGGACCTGAGCGCCTGCGATATCGTCCTCGCCGTCAAGGAGATCCCCCTCGAGCTGTTCGAGCGCGGCAAGACCTACGCGTTCTTCTCGCACACCATCAAGGGCCAGTCCCACAACATGGACATGCTCCGCCGCCTG
Organism: uncultured Thermoleophilia bacterium; assembly: GCA_963699725.1. Classification (GTDB taxonomy): domain Bacteria; phylum Actinomycetota; class Thermoleophilia; order UBA2241; family UBA2241; genus CAIXSE01. The sequence continues at coordinate 73,469 of CAVOVA010000010.1, read as the reverse complement.
ATGGAACTGGGCTGCCAGCTGATCGACTACGAGCGCATCACCGATGAGCGAGGCCAGCGGCTCATCTACTTCTCGCGATTCGCCGGCCTGGCCGGTGCCGTCGACTCGCTCTGGGCGCTCGGCCAACGGCTCCGCTGGGAGGGCCTCGCTCCCAACCCGTTCGCCGCGCTCGAGCAGACGTACAGGTACGCGACCCTGGAGGCCGCGCTCGCCGCGGTGCGCGAGGTCGGAGCGCGCATCGCACGCGGCGGTCTGCCGGCGCAGCTCTGCCCGTTCGTCGTCGGGGTCACCGGCTACGGCAACGTCTCGCGCGGCGCCCAGGAGGTCCTCGACGCGCTGGGCGCCGTCTCCGTGGCGCCGGAGCACCTCGACGGCTTGTTCGTCGGCCCGGCCCCGCGCGACGTCGTGCACTCGGTCGTGTTCGCCGAGCGCCACCTGGTTGCGCGACGCGACGCCACGTCGCCGTTCGACCTCGACGAGTACTACGAGCAGCCGGAGTTGTACGAAGGCTCGTTCGGGCACCAACTGTCGCGCCTCGCCGTGCTGCTCAACTGCGTCTACTGGGACACGCCGTACCCACGGCTGGTGACGAAGGCTGCGGTGCGGAGCCTCTTCGCCGCCGCCGAACCACCGCTTCTGCGCGTCGTCGGCGACGTCAGCTGCGACATCGAAGGATCGGTCGAGTTCACGGTCAAGGAGACCCACATCGACGACCCGGTCTACGTCTACGATCCCAAGGCGGACGGAATCGCCGACGGCGTGGCGGGTATGGGGCCCGTCGTGCTCGCCGTCGGGAACCTGCCCTGCGAGCTCTCCCGGGAGTCGTCCGAGGCCTTCAGCGCCGCGCTCGCGCCCTTCGTGGCCGCCCTGGCCGCCACCGACTTCTCGGCGCCCTTCGCAGATCTGCCCCTGCCCCCGGAACTGCGGCGCGCGTTGATCCTGCATCGGGGTGAGTTCACCCCCGACTACGAGTACATGCGCCGGTTCGTCTGACGCAGGCGGTCGAGCAGCGCGCCGCGCGACCGCGACGTCAGCCCGCCACGCTCAGGCGCCGCCGGTAGAGCTCCGCGGCGGCGGCGCCGAAGCAACAGAAGGTGACGGTGCGCGGCAGGTCGTGTGCCGTGAGCCAGTCGGTGACGGCGCTCACGGCCACCTCGCAGGCCTGGTCCCAGGGATAGCCGTACACGCCGGTCGAGATCGCGGGGAAGGCGAGCGACTCGAGCCCCGCCGCTTCCGCCAGCCGCAGCGACTCCGTGTAGCAGGAGCGCAGAAGTCGTGCGGCCTCAGTCGGACCGGCGTCGTACCAGACCGGCCCGACGGTGTGGATCACGTGCCGCGCCGGCAGGTCGTAGCCCTTGGTGATACGAGCCTCCCCGGTCGGACAGCCGCCCAGCATGCGGCACTCCTCCGTCAGTCGCCATCCCGCGGCGCGGTGGATGGCGCCGTCCACGCCGCCGCCCCCGAGCAGGGAGCTGTTGGCGGCGTTGACGATCGCGTCGACGCCCAGCCGGGTGATGTCGTCCTCCACCACCAGCATACGCCCACGCAGGGTGTCGTCCGAGGCCCTGCCCGAGGAGTCGTCCGTCGCACTCGAGTCCATGGTCGCCTCCTCCGTCTGATGCGAGACGGCCCGCGCCGCGACGAGGGCCTCCGGCCGACCCTACCAGACGAGGGTCGGCTGAAGAGTCGTCGGCGAACGGCCCCGGCGGAGGCCGATGGCCCGGCCGCTGCCGCCTCTCCATCCGGGCAGAGCGGTATGCTGGGTACATGGCCAGTCCCTTCGACGGCGAAGCCGCGCTCTGGGCCGCCCGTGCGCCGGACGTTCCCGATGCCTGGTTCCGGCGCCATTCACACCTGCACGGCCCATCCCACACCCGGCGCGTGCACGTCCACGCCCAGAGGCTGCTCGACGCGCTCGGTTGGGATGAGGACGACGCGCGCCTGGCGCTGAGCGCCGCGCTCTGGCACGACATCGGCCGCATCGACGACGGCGTGGAACCGATCCACGGCGCGCGTGGCGCGGCCCGAGCCGATCAGCTCGGCCTCACCGCCGATCTGTCCGCCGGCGAGGCCATGGTCGTCCGCTTCGCCATCTGCCGGCATTCGCTGCCGGACCAGGGCGCCGCCGACCACGCGCAGCGGCTGGCGGCCGACCCGGACGAGGCGCGCCGCCTCACGGAGCCGGAGCGCGCCCTCCGCGTCCTCTGGTTGCTCAAGGACGCGGACGCGCTCGACCGCATCCGGCTGGGGTGGGGCGAGTACGCGGACCCCCGGCAGCTGCGTCACCCCGAGACGGTCGCGCTCATACCTTTCGCCGCCGAGCTCTTCACCGTGCTGTCCTGAGCGATCCCGCCGCAACGTCCACCCTCGTCACCCTCGTGCTACACGCACCGGACTGCTAGCGTCGGTGGCCGGCCGGGCGAAGCACCCGGGCCCGGCCGGCCGCCGATGACCTTCTCCGCCGCCGACAACCGATCCGCCAGCGTACCTCGCCTCGTGTTCTTCCACGTGAGCGGCCGCCGCGACCTCGCGCAGCGAGCGGCGGCGGCGGCCCCCGGCGTCCGCTTCGCGCCCCGGCGATCGTGGAACCACGACCCCGGCGAGCAGCGCCGGCCACTGTTGGGCGGCGAGCCCTCAGCCGGTCTCTGGTTCTGGAAGGGGACCGCCGACGAGTTCGCGGCGCAGGCCGAGCGCGTCCTCCTGCACCTCGTCCACCCGCTCATCGGCCGGGGCGCACCGTTCTGCTTCGGCTTCCCGTTCGGGCCGGAGGTACTCGCGCCGCTCAGCCTCGGCGTCGACGAGGCCGCCCGGCTCGACCTCGAAGACATCGGCCGGCTGCTCGGCGCGGCCGCCGGTGACCGCGCGGCTGCGGGGTCCGGAGCGACCGCAGGGCTCGGCCCGGGCGCCGAACACGGCAGAGCCGCCGCGCTCGTCGCGGCGCCCCGGCAGGCGTCCATACAGTCCCCGTCCGCGCCGGCGTCGCGCCGGCGTGCGGCCGGCGGTCCGGACGCGGTGCAGCTCGACGCCGCCCAGCGCGCCGCGGTCGAACACCACCGGGGAGCAGCCCGTGTGCTGGCTCCGGCAGGCTCCGGCAAGACCAAGACCCTGGTCAGCCGCGTCGTCGAGCTCGTCGATCGCGGCGCCGACCCCTCCGGCATCCTCATGCTCGCCTTCAACCGCAAGGCCGCGGAGCAGCTCGAAGAACGTCTCGCCACGCTCGGGATCACTACCACGCGGCGACTGGGAACGCCTCCCGACGCACGCCCGGGCCGGCGGCGGCGACCGGGCCGATCCACTGCGGCGGATCGGCCGGTTGAGCTCGGTGCTCCCGAGAGACCGCCCGGCGTCCACTGCGCGACCTTCAACGCCTTCGGCTACCGGTACCAGCGCGAGGCGCTACAGGCGCGCGTCTCTCTCGACCATGACGGGCGTTCCCTGCGCGCGCTCATGACCCGCGCCATGCAGACGGCCGGCGTCTCGCTGCGTGAGCTCAGGCCGCGTCGCGGCAGCGATCCCGTCGGCGCCTTCATGAGCGCTCTCACCCGCGTGCGCGCCTCGCTCGAGCCGGTCGGTCAGGTGGAGGTCCGCGTGGAGTGCGTCACCGATACTCCCATCGTCACCGTCCCCTTCGCCTCCACCCACGCCCAGTACACACGCGCGCAGGCGGCCACCGGCCTGCAGTCCTTCGACGACCAGATCTACTTCGCCGTCGCCGACATGCTCGCCGACCCCGCACACCGCACCTTCATCCAGCGCCGGTTCGAGCACGTGCTGGTGGACGAGTTCCAGGACCTGAACGGCGCGCAGCTCGCCCTCGTGGACGTGCTCTCTCGGCCTCACCGCGAGCTGTTCGTGGTAGGCGACGACGACCAGCTCATCTACGGCTGGCGGCAGGCGGACGCGCGCGGCATCCTCGAGTTCCACCGCCGCATGCCGCCCAAGCCGTGGTCGGCCACGTACACGCTACGCACCAACTACCGCTGCTCGCGCGCGGTCGTCGAGACCGGGGCGCGGCTCGTGGCCAACAACGTGGTGCGCGAGGCCAAAGAGATCCGCCCGCGCGCGGGCGCGCAGGACGGCGCGGTGCGCTTTGCCGGCGCGCCGGCGTGGCCGGAGCGCGCCCAGACGATCTGCGCCTTCCTCCGCGCGGAGAAAGCGCGTCTCTCCTGCGGCTGGCGCGACCTGGCGGTGCTCTGCCGCTATCGCTCGCAGCAGCTGCTCGTGGCCCTCGCCCTCGACGCCGGCGGCATCCCGAGGACACCGGCGCTCGGCTGCCGCCTGTTCACGCACCCGTCGGCGCGCCTGTTGCGCGCGTACCTGGACCTGGTGCGCACTCCCGGCGAGCTGCCCGCCGCCGAGCTCGCCGGACTGCTCAACCGGCCCAACCGCTACGTGCGTGACGGGGTCGTGGAGGCCGTCGGCGCAGCCTCAGAGCCGTGGGCGCGCGTGCGTGCGGTCGCGGCCGCCGAGCCTGCGGCCGGGCCGCGCCCCCTCTCCACCCTCGTCGAGCTGGTCGAACAGGTGGGCACCGAGCTGGCTGCGGTGCTCGGCGCCGATCCCGCCGCAGCTTCCCTGGGCACCGCCGAGGATCTCGTCTGGACGGTCGTCGAGGCCTTCGGTCTCGACGACCACTGGGCCGCGGAGGCCGACGCCGCCGCCGGAGGCCGAGTGCCCGAGGCGAGCTCGGCCGGTGCTGCCGGCGCCTGTCCCTTCTCCCCGCCGGGCTCGTCGGGCGCAGACGCCGGCCCAGACGGCGTCGGCTCACTCCAGGTCTTCGACTCGCTCCTGCTCCTCGCCGAGACGTACCCGGACCCCGCGGTCTACCTGCGCACCTGGGACCGCCTCCTTGCCGACGAGGTGGCGCACGAGGGAGTGAGCGACGACACAGTCGCGCGCGAGGAATCCGAGGAAGACCGCGTGGTCGTCGGGACCGTCCACGCGGCCAAGGGCCGGGAGTACGATGCGGTGGTCATCCCCGACTACGACTGCGACACCTCGCGCTGGGAGCCGCTCGCCGTCGAGGAGGAGCGTCGCGTCGTCTACGTGGGCGTCACCCGCGCCCGCGACACGGCGCTCTTCACCGTCGACACGTCCGGCGGCTTCGTGCACCCGTTCCTTCGCGAGCTCGTCGAGGCGCCCGAGCACGGCGAGCACGACGTGCTCAGCGCCTGGCTCGAGCAGGAGACGGACGAGGAGCTGAGCGCCCGCATCGCCGACCGGCTCAACGAGATCGAGGTGCTGTTCCCCGAGCTCGTGCCGACGCCCGCCGACCTGGAGCCCTCGGCGCCGGCGATACCGCCTTGACGCCGAGCCGTCACCAGCGGCGCCCGGCCGCCGACCCCGCCTCGGCACCGGCCGCGGCTCAGCGCAGCCAGAGCCGCGTCGGCGGTTCCGGCGGCGCGATGAAGTGCTTCGCCGTCGGCTCCGTCCCCGGCTGCAGGTACTGCCACAGGTCCTCCTGCAGCCCGAAGTCGGTGACCGTGCGCCGCTGGTGCTGGCGCATGTGCTCTTCCCAGCTCGGCAGCACGAAGGTCTCGATGAAGCGGTGCTGCCGGTCGGCGTCGCGGTAGACCGACCAGCCGGTGGCGCCGGTGCGGCGGCGCGCCCGGCCGACGAGGCGCAGCGCGCGGAGGAAGTCGTCCTCGGCGACCGTCCGCACCTCGTAGGAGACGACGACGAGCGCAGGGCTGTCGGCGTGCTCGTCGAGGACCAGCCGCGCCTCCGGCGCGGCCATCGGCGCCGGTCGCAAGTCCACATCGGCGATACGGTCGAAGCGCCAGCGCCGGGCCAGCGCCACCGTCACGACGATGGCGAGCGCTCCCCACCCGTAGGCAGCCGGGACACTGGTGGCGTCGGCGAGCCTGCCCCAGAGGGCGCTGCCCAGCGCGATGCCCGCCGAGATGGCCGTGAGGTAGAGCGCCAGCCCGCGCGCGCGTACCCAGCCGGGCAGCACCTCCTGCGAGGCGACGTTCAGCGTGGAGAGGCAGAACAGCCAGCCCACGCCTGCGAGGACGCTGGCGAGCACCGCCGACACCGGCGACTGCAGCAGGGCGAGCGCCAGCAGCGCCGCGGCCACGAGCGCGCTGCCGACCGCGAAGACGCGGTCGGCGCTGAGATGTTCGCGCACACGCGGGATGACGGCGGCGGTCGCCACCGCGCCGGCGCCGATGCCGGCGAAGAGGATGCCGAGGCCGCCGGAGCCCCAGCCGAGCGCCTCCGCGGCGTACACCGGCATCAGCGACATCAGACCGGCGCTGGCGGCGCCGAAGGCGAAGGAGCGCACGAGAACCCCGTGCAGCACATGTGAGAACATCGCGTAGCGCACCCCGGCGCGGACCGCCCCGGCGAAGCGTTCGGGCGGTCCGACGTCCTCCTCCACCGGTCGCCGCCAGCGCCAGAGGACGACGAACACGAAGGCGAACGAGACGGCGTTGAGCGCGAAGACGAGCCAGGGTCCGGCGGCGGCGATGAGCAGGCCGCCGACGGCCGGGCCGATCGCGCGCCCGAGGTTGATGTTGGCGCCGCCGAGCGTGACCGCCTGTCTCAGGTCCTCCGGCGGCACCAGCTCGGGCTGGATCGCCTGCCAGGCCGGGAAGTTGAACGCCGCGCCCAGGCCGAGGGCGAACGTGAAGCCGAGCAGCAGCGTCGAGGTGACGGCGTCGAAGGCCGACAGCACCGCCAGCCCCCCGGCCGCGACCAGCATGAACCCTTGCGTGAGGAGCAGGAGGCGTCGCCGCTCCACCATGTCGGCGGCGGCTCCCGCCAGAACGCCGACGAAGACGACGGGCAGGTAGGTCGCCGTCTGCACGAGGGCGACGATCGCCGGCGAAGCGTTGAGCTGGACCATCAGCCACGCGGCGCCGACGGCCTGCATCCACGTGCCGATGTTGGACGCGAGAAGAGCGATCCAGAGCGCGCGATAGACGCGGTGCTGAAGCGGCGACCAAGCGGACATCGACTCAGCCTACCGCAGGCCGCGCGCCCGCGGCGATGACCGACGCCGCGGGCGTCAGGAGCCCGCGTCCGGCCGCCCGCGCCGCTGCCTCTCCTTCTTGTCGATGATGACGTTGGCCATGAACGCCGCCGACGGCTTCGCCGACTCGACGTCGGCCAGGCTCAGGCCGTCCATGTCCTGAACCAGGTCCGCCGTCACGGCCACGCCCTTCTCGCAGAAGTACTCGGCCGCGGCGCCGGCGTGCCGCTGGGTGCGCAGCTCCGTACGCTGCAGGTAGTAGTGGCTGATCATGTGGAAGACATCGCCCTCGCCCCAGCGGAACCAGACGGCTACCGGCGCCTCGCCGTATTTCTCCTCCAGCTCCCGGCTGGTGATGAGCACCCGCACGCGCTCCTCGTCCACCACGCTGATGGGGTACGACGACCCCTCGAGCCACCACTGCGGGTCGTCCTGACCATCGAGCACGCCCTGCAGGTAGATGTTGTCGCGGTCCTTGACCTCGATGCGCACCACGTCGTCCGGCGTCGGCTGCTTGCTGAAGGCGAGCACCCCCGGGAACGCCGGCTCGATGACGTGTTTGAGCGCCCAGTCGGTGGTGAACAGGCTGCCGCCGGCCTCGACGAACGCGCGGATGCGGGTGATTGCCGCCGCCGAGACCTGGCCGGGGCAATTGACGATGAGCAACTGCTCGGGCCGCAACGCGAGCCGGTCGAGCTCCTGCGGCTGTATCAGCCCGTGTGGAACGTCGAGCGCGCCGAGCACCGACTCGACGTGGTCGTAGACCCCGGCGACCACGACCACGTCGCTGGCGTCCACCTGGTCAAGGGTGCGGGCGCGGTCCGGCGCGTCGCGCCTGAGCTGCTCTCGGGTGATGTGGGCTGCCGCCGCGTAGGCCCTCCGGCGTGCGTCCTTCTCCATGGTCTCCTCCTTCGTCGGCGGGCTGTCAGCAGGACTGGCGCCGGCGGGCGCGCTCGCGCGCGTCGGCGATGCGCCAGTCAGGATGCGGGCGCGGCTGCCGGCGAGGATCGCCGCCGCTCGCGCCTGCCTCGCCGCCCACGCCGCCGAGGTCGAAGAACGCGGCGTGCACCGCGTGGCCGCGGTAGGCGAGGGCGGAGCCGAGCACGCCGCCGCCCTCGTAGCGCACGTCCCAGCCGAGGCCCGGGCTCTTGAACCGGCGCCCCGGCAGCTCGGCGATCCGCTCCAGAAACGCGTCGGCGACGGCGCGGTCGCCGGGCTCGCCGTCGCGCACCAGCGCCTCGAACGCGTAGCTGCGCAGCAGCTTCTCGTGCAGCTCGGCGTACTGCGGCGCCCTCGAGACGAGGTCGAGACCGACCACGCGGGCGCCGTGCAGTACCAGCACGCCCTGCTGACCACCCACGAGCGGAAAGGCCGCGAGGACTCTGTCGAGGTCGAGCTTGCGCGTCTGGTAGGCGTCGCGCATGGCCCCGGTGTCCGAGTGCGTCCCGTGCCTCGCGTGCAGCGCGCCCACCTCGCTCCAGACACGGCCCTGATCGGAGCGGTGACCGGCGCCGGCCGCCAGCGACGCACTGGTGCTCTCCTTCATCGCGTAGCGCACCTGGCGATCGGCGACCATCTCGCTCTCGGCGAAGTCAGTCGACGCGTACGACCAGCGTCCTTGCTCGGTACAGCTCACGGGCACGACGAGGCTGCTCCGCTTGCCGATCAGGATGCTGGTGTTGAGCACGCGGTTCTGCTTGGCGCCGTGCAGCTCCTCGCCGTCCAGCACCAGGATGCGCGTGTCGCCAGAGTTGACGACACGCAGCTCCGGTACCGACCCGCCCTCGCTCACCTCGGTGATCCGCGCGCCGCCGTCGGCGAGAGCCTCGCGCAACGTGACGTAGCTGGGCCCGCCCACGTGCGCCTCGCCGTTCAGATGCAGCGGAAAGACCGCCAGCGGCCCGTGGACCTGGCGGTCTCCCACGCGCAGTGCCTCGACCAGCGCGGCGCCTCCGAGTGCCTTGTTCTTCTCCGTCATGACTACCTCCATCTCCTCGGCCGTTCGCCGGCCCGGCCCGGCCGGCGAACGGCGCCCTCCTGCCCTGACGCTTGCGGACCCGGTCCTCTCACCCGAACCCTGGAGCAATGCACTCAAGTCATCGCTGTTGACGCTTCTGTTCCTCGCTATGATGCCATTGTAACATACTCCGCAAGCCCCTTCATGTGTGCTGGTGCGCAGGAAAGCGGGCATAGTAGGGCGTACACTGATGCACCAGTGTAGCGCCGGGAGGTGACGGAACGATGCGCGATGAACATCAGGCAACGATCGGTGCACTGATCGCCCGGCTGCGCGAGCAGCAGGGCTGGAGCCAGCGCGCCCTGGCCAAGTGGGTGGGCATCGACCAGTCCGCCGTGAGCCGAATCGAGGCGGGCCGCCGTCGCCTCTCCGCCGACGAACTCCAGCGCTTCGCCGACGTCCTCCACGTGTCGGCAGACGACCTCCTCAGGGGACTGCCTGCGGCGCCTCACCCTCCAGGGCCGGCGCCGAACGCCGCAAGCGCGCCGTTCCCGGCGACGAAGTTCCACTCGTACATATCCCCGCGCGCACAGCGAACCGCCGCGCACGACGATGTCGACTTGCTTCTGGAGATGCGCCCGGCCGCCGCCGCCGGTCCCGAACGGGGTCGCGAGGGAGCCGCGGCGTCAGACGGGACCTTCGCGGTGCCGCGCATGCGTGGGTCTTCGGCGCCGGAGAATCGGCGCGGGTTCGGATCGCCCCCTCCCCACCCCGACCTGGGCGCACTCGACGCGGACCAGGCCGAGCCGTCCCTCTCCCACTCCGTGCGCATCGAAGCGGCAGGTGCCATGGGGCCGACCCTCTCCGCCGGGCTGCCCGACGAGGCGGCCGGCGTCGCTCGAGACTGGTTCGAGCTGCGGCGGCTGTCGGCGTCAGGCGAGCCGGCGCAGCCGTGGAGCACCGGCCACTCGGCCGAGGGCAAGCCGGAGCGTGTCTCGCACGCGGCTTCGTCGCTGCGCGCGGGTGCTCCGGTGGGCGACGTGCTCTTCGATCGTGTCGCCCGCTTCTGGCGCAGCGAACTGCACGTCGATCCCGACGACGGTCCCCTCCCCGACCTCGTGCCTCTGCTCGAGGACGGCTACGGCGCCCAGGTGATTGTCGCCCGGGTCGCGGCCGGCGACCGGCCCGTCGCCGCCGCATTCACCACCGGCGACGTACCGTTCATCTTCATCAACGCGGCCAGGCCGGTCGTACTGCAGCGCTTCGCGCTCGCGCACGCCTTCGCACACCTCGTGCTCGGCCACGGCGACGTCGTCGACCGGCGCATCGAGTGGAACCGCAACGTCCCGCCCGAGGCCGCCGCCAACGACTTCGCCGAGGAGCTGCTGGCGCCGGTGCGTGCCGTGCGGCGCTGGTACGAGCGCCGGTCGACATCGCGTTGGGTGCGCACGGATGATCTGCTCGATCTCGGCAACGCCTTCGGCATCAGCGCCTGGGCGGCGCTCTATCGTTCCCGGGCCGCCGACCGCCTGCACGGCAAGCAGTTCTCCGCCCTGCGCGCCGACCTCGAGCGGCACGAGTGGCAGCTGCTACCGAGCCAGGCCTACCTCGGCGGGCTCAAGGACACGCTGTCGCAGCTGACGCCGGGCGAAGCCCTGCCGCAGGGAGAGTACGGAGCGCCGGCGGTGCTGCGCGTGCCGGCGCCCATGCGCTCCTGGACTCTTTCCGCGCTGATGGGCGGCCGCCTGAGCCTCGAGGACGCGGCCGCCCTGCTGCACCTCGACGCCGCGGCGCTCGCGGAGCAACTCGGCCGCATGGGCCTGGAGTAGCGGCGCCGGCGGGCCGACGCCACCGGGCCCCTCGCGAGCATCAGGCGGTCAGAGCCGCAGGAACGACTTTGCGCCGCTCTTGCCGATGATGCTCGTGACCGTCACGTTGACGGCGCCCGTGCGCGTCCCCTTCGGCACCCGCACCTTGATCGCCGTGTTGCTCCAGCTCAGGTACGTCGTGACGGGCACGCCGCCGAACTTCACCTCTCCTGTACCGCGGTACTTGCGGAAGAGCCGCCCCGTCATGGTGACCACGTCGCCGACACGGCCCCGCGCGGGCGAGAGTGCCGTGAGGCGAGGCAGGGTCCCCTTGATCCGCACGCTGACGCTCCCGGCCTCGTAGTCGGCCGTGGCGAAGTCGTTCCTCCGGTCGCCGTTGAAGTCGTCCAGGACCACCGCGATGGGCCGGCGCTCCGCCGGCAGTGTCACGCGCGTGAAGTAGGAACCCTGCGAGCCGTGGCCGCACAGGATGTAGATCAGCGGCGGGCCGGGCTCACCCATGTCCTCCATGCCCGTGGTGACCACGTCCTCGTAGCCGTCTCCGCTCAGGTCGCCCACTGCCAGACCGGCGAAGCTGAAGCCCCTCAGCACCCGGGGGTCGACATAGGTGCGGGACGCCCGGATCAGGATCCCCAGGCCGTCGCCGAGGAATCCCGTGACCCCACCCGTGCCCTCCAGGTTCTCGAGGGACACGAGGTCGGGCAAGCCGTCATCGTTCAAGTCGCCGGTGGCGATGCTGTTGGGCTCCAGCCACGTCCGGTAGACCGTCTGCGGCAAGAACCCGCCGGCGCCGTCCGAGAGCAAGAGGGCGAAACCCTCGTAGTCGTCCCATTCATACCTGGTCGCCGCCAGGTCGAGGTGGCCGTCCAGGTCGAAGTCCTCAACGACGACGCTGAGAGACTGTCCGTCCGCAGGAAGGCGCACCGGCTGGTGCAGGCCGCCCGCGCCGTCACCCGCCAGGAGGGCCGGTCCGAGCTCGCCACCGGCGACGACGTCGCAGGCGCCATCGCCGGTCAGGTCGCCGACCGCGACGTCGAACCACCGATCGGCGGTCGGATACGTGCCCGTGAGGACGAAGGAGCCGTCCCCTCTCCCCAGGAGGACGCCGACCGAGCCGTCCGGGTAGCCATGGCTGGCGGTCACGATGTCGAGCGCACCGTCGCCGTTCAGGTCGCCCAGGGCGATCGAGTCCGGCGCATGGCCGGCCGGGACGCGCACAGCGGGCGCGAAACGACCGTTGCCGGTCGCCAGCAGGATGCCGACCGATTCGTCACCGGCGACCGAGTCGCTCCCCGCCACGGCCACCGCGATGTCGGGCAGGCCGTCGCCGTTCAGGTCGCCGGTCGCCAGATCGGAGGGGTGACTGCCCACTCTGTAGTGGGCCGGCGGAGTGAACGTGAGCGCCCCCGCCTGCGTGGCGCCAAGCGCCAGGAAGACAACCACGGCGAGCAGTGAAACGGTGAACTTGACGACGCTCATGGGGACCCTCCCGTCTGAGACGTTCCACATCTCCGGCGATTCGACAGTACTCCGTTTCTCGCCCGGGCACGAATCCCCACTGCCCCCGGCGCACGAAGGCCCGGCCGGCGCAGCCTGGCCGGACCCTGAACGCGTAGACGCCGGGGGCGGCGGCTCAGACGCGCCGCCGCCCCCGGCGTCCGTTCTCAAGCGCGCGGCCGCACCGCGTGCGGCTCCGCGATCACACCATCTCGTGGTACTTGTACGAGATCTTGACCTTGGTCCTATAGGCGACGATCTGCTTGTCGTCGATCTTCATGTCGAACTCGACGGCCTCGGCAACGCGCAGGTCCTCGCGGTGGATGCCGGCCTTGTCCACGGCGTTCCTGGCGGCTTGCTCCCACGAGTCGACGCTGGAGCCGATCACTTCCATCACCCGGTAGACGCTGTCCGACATACAGACTCCTTCACTCGGTGTGGCTCAGAGATGACGTATCTTAGCCGAACCGGCGGATTCTGAACCATAGCGACACGAACATCCGTCCGCGTCCACTGCTACGCTCCCAGCGAACGCCGCCGCAGGCCACGGGCTGACCGGCAGCCTGCCCACGACGCGGTCGCTGCAGACCACGCGTCCACGGCCGTGCGGCGGCGTTCGTTTCCGGTCCGGCATCGAGCACAGGGAGCCGCCATGATCACTCTCTCGTCCTGCACTCCCACGCGCGGGCCGCGGCGGCGCCCGGTGCGGCCGACGATCGTCGACGAGGAGCTCGTCTGGGTCGTCACGGCGCCGGTCGTCGAGCCGGCGGCTGCACGGCCCTCCTCCCCGGCGGCGCTGGTCCACCTGAGCGTCCGGCTCGCTCAAGACCTGGCCGCCGCCAACGGCGCCGCACGCGAGACCGCGTTCGCCGAGGCCGATCTCATCGAGGCGGCTGCGCGCGTCGTCGCCGGCTACCTCGACGACCTGCCCGACCTGCCGTTCGTCGGCGAGCCGTTCGGCGGTGAGGAAGGCACTGACTGACTCCGCCAGCCCGTGGCGGGCATACGCCTGCGGGAGTGTCCACGCTCGCTGCCAAGCAGGCCCGCTCCGCACGTGGGCAGGCTGACCAGCCTGCCTAGGCCGCCTTTCTACTCAAGGAACCGAGGGGGCGGACCGACTCCGTTGAAGCAAGCAACGGCTCCTGTCGTCGACGTTAGGGTTCCTTGCCCGTCGTCGTCTGAGCAGTAGCGGGACAGCGGAAGCGGCAGGGAGAGACGGCAGCCACATGACTCGACGCTCCACGGCACGGCACCCGCGCCTCGAAGGCGCGCTCGCGACAGCCGTTCTCGCGGTCGCGGCCTGCCTGTTCGCCGTCTGGCTCGTCCCGCGCGCCAGCGCCACCGCCGCGGAGTGGATACGCACCCCCTCCGTCCGCTTGAACACGATCAGAGTGTCCGGTGACGGCAGACTCGCGATCGCCCGCCCCTCCGCACGCGGCGCCGCTCCCGTGAGCATGGACGCCGGCATGCGCTTCTCGATGGCCGGCGTCATCTGCGACGTGCCCGCCGATGGAGCCGTGACCGTACGCCTGCGGACGAGCCTCGACGGCACCGCCTGGGGCCCCTGGATGGAGACGCCGCTCGAGGTGGCGGACGAGGCCGGAACGGCCCGGGCCTTCACCGATCCCGTGTGGACCGGCGACGCCCGGTTCGTCCAGGTCGCAGCCACGCCCGGCGGCCGTGGCGGTCCCTCCACGCTGACTGGAGTGCGCCTGGTGGCCATCGACCCCGCGGAGGACGCCGACGTCGTCGCCCGCGCCGTCGGCACGCTCCGCCGCGCCGCAGCCGCGGTCTCCGGCGTCAGCCTCGTCGCGCCGGCCTCGGCCGCTACCTCCGCGCCGGCCATCGTCACCCGTGCGGAGTGGGGTGCGGACGAGAAGCTGCGGTCCGGGTCCCCGTCTTACGCGACCGTCAAGATGGCCTTCGTTCATCACACGGCGAGCGGCAACACGTACGCGCGCGCCGACGCCCCGGCGCTCGTGCGCGGCATCTACGCCTACCACACCAAGAGCCTCGGCTGGAGCGATATCGGCTACAACTTCCTCGTCGACCGCTTCGGGACCGTCTATGAGGGCCGGTACGGCGGGATCGACAGAGGCGTCATCGGCGCCCAGGTCTACGGGTTCAACACGGGCAGCACCGGGATCTCCGTGATGGGCACGTTCACCAGCAAAGCGCCGCCGTCCGAGACGATGGGGGCGCTCAAACAGCTGCTCGCCTGGAAGCTCGCCGTCCACGGGCTCGACCCGACGCGGACGGCGAAGCTCACCTGCCGCGCCACCGAGAAGTACGCCAAGGGCGCCGTCGTCAAGTTCCCCGTCATCGCCGGCCACCGCGACGCCAACTACACGGAGTGCCCGGGAGCGTCGCTGTACCCGCTGCTGCCGGCTGTCCGCAGCGACGTGGCCCGCCGCATGGCGACCAGCGTCGTCGCCAGATTGAGCGCCAGCACGCCGCTGATCAGCCCGAACGATGACGGAGTACTCGACTCGGTGAAGCTGGGCGTGAGCATCACGGTCGCCGCCGACTGGCGCCTCGCCGTGCGCAACGCCGGCGGCGAGGCCGTCGGCTCCTGGAGCGGGCAGGGCTCGTCGGCGGAGGTCACCTGGGGCGGCATGGCGGGAGGAGCCGTGGTTCCCGACGGCGACTACACGGTGGAGCTGACGGCCACCGCCGCCGCCGGCGAGGCCGTGCCCGTGACGCAGACCATCACGGTCGATACAGCCGCGCCTCGCCTCGCGAGCGCCGCGGCCGACCCCCTCTCGTTCAGCCCCAACGGCGACGCCCGGACGGAGACCACCGCCGCCACGTACAGCCCGGCCGAAGCGTGCGCGGTCCGCGTCGGTGTCATGGACGCGGACGGCAAGGTGCTACGGTGGCTCCACGGCTGGCGCGCCCGGGGGACCGGCTCGTACAAGGTCTCGTGGGACGGCAGGATCGGCTCCGGCGGCAGCCTCGCGGCGGCGCCGGACGGCCAGTACCGCTTCGACATAGAGCGCCGTGACGCGGCCGGCAACATCGCCCGCCGGGGCATCGGCGTCGTCCTCGACCGGACGCTGGGCTTCCCCACCGCGGCCCCCGTGACCCTCTCGCCCAACGGCGACGGCGCCCGCGACGCGACGAAGCTCGGCTTCAAGCTCACCCGCCGTGCGGCGGTCACGATCACGGTGCGCCTCGGTTCCGAGGTGGTGCGCACGCTGGGGCTGGGCACGCTGGAAGCCGGCGCCCACGCCGCCACGTGGGACGGCAGGGCCGGCTCGGGCGAGTACCTCGCCAGCGGCCGGCCCGTCTTCACCGTCACGGCGACCTCCACGCTCGGCGAGAGCAGCGTGAGCAAGACCCTCGTCGTGGACCTCTACCGGCCGCGGATCTATGCCCCCAAGGCCAAGTCAGCGCGACGCGGGATCACCGCGCGCCTCGGCTTCAAAGCCTGGGACCCCTTCAGCGCCAAGGTCGACGTCCGTTTCGTCGTGACCAACGCCAAGGGACGGCGGGTGGCCTCAGGTCACCCCGGGTGGCGGCGCACAGGGAAGGGGCTCACGGCCTCCTGGAAGCCGAGCTCGCGCGGCGTCTTCACGGTCACCTGGCGCGCGACCGACCGCGGCGGCAACCGCGAGGCAAGTCGAACCCGCACCAACGTCACCGTGCGCTGACCACGACGGAACGCGGCGTCGCCGACCCGTCTCCGGCTCCGGACGGCCGCGATGAGCATGACCCGCCTCTGATCCATTGTCGCGCGACCATCAGGGTCGTCCACCTCCCGTCCCCTCGCGTTTCGCTGTAGAACACAGCGAGAACAGAGGAGGTCCGACGTGACGCTTTGGCGACCAGACGATGAGTTGGCGGATCCGGCGACGGACCTCCTGGCTGACTGTCACGAGATCGAGCGCTGCCTCTTGACGCTCGCACGCTTCACGGGAGGCCGGCGCCATCACGCCATGTCCGTCGCAGACTGCGGTGCCGGCCACGTGGAGACCGCGAGTGAGCGCAGACAGCGCCGCTCACTTGCCCGGCAGCGCCTCCAGAACGTGCGGTCGGGCACGTGCACCGATCCCGATGCGCACGCGGCGCCGTACATCGGTCACCCGGCGGCGCTTGTCGACGCCGGCCTGTATCCGGTCCTCGCCGTCATCGAGGACCTCTACGAGCCACGACCTGTGGCCATCGCACAGGCGTTGACGCTGGATCGCAGCACTGTCATCCGCCATCTCCAGACGCTCGAGCGGCGGCGGCTCGTCTACTTCGACCGCGGGATCGCGAGACGGCGGCGTCCGCGAGTCCGGCTCACGGTAGAAGGGTTCGGAGCGATGCAGGCGATCCGCCGCGCGCGCGTCGAACGACTGGACCGGATCGTTCGCTCCTGGACCGAAGCCGAGCGTCGAACCACCACGACCTGCCTCATGCGTCTGGCCAGGAGGCTACATGGAGACGTCGAGCCCTCTTCGCTGCCGCCGGAGCTGAGCGAGCGCAGTCGTCGCACCGCCCACCGTCTTCTGCCGGCTCTCCCTCTCCAGGACCAGCCGGCCGGCCGGGGGCGGCGCAGCTGGCAGTGAGGGAGGCAGCGACGGCGCAGTCTGGTCGCAGCGGAAGCAGCGACGGCGCAGTCTGGTCGCAGGGGAGGCAGCGACGGCTCCGCAGACGCGGAAGAGTCGCCGATCGGCTCCGAGAACGCAGGCCGGCCGCTCCGGCGTCAGTAGATCTCCGGGATGAACGTCTGGCTGTCGATGGGCGGTCGCACGTACCCTTTGTCCGACGGCCGCTCCGCGAGCTTCAGATCCTTGTGCGTGACGTCCTCGTAAGGGATCTGGCCGAGCAGGTGATGGATCATGTTGAGCCGCGCCCTCCGCTTGTCGTCCGCATTGACGACCCACCAGGGCGAGTCCTTGGTGTCGGTGTAGCTGAACATCTCATCCTTGGCCTGCGAGTACTCCAGCCAGCGCATGCGGCTCTCGATGTCCATCGGGCTGAGTTTCCACACCTTGAGCGGGTCCTTGAGCCGAGCCTGGAAGCGCTTCTCCTGCTCGTCGTCGCTCACGCTGAACCAGTACTTCAGCAAGATGATGCCGCTGCGGATCAGCATGCGCTCGAACTCCGGGCAGGTGCGAAAGAACTCCCAAACCTCGTCCTCCGTGCAGAACCCCATGACGCGCTCGACGCCGGGACGGTTGTACCAGGAACGGTCGAAGAGGACCATCTCACCGGCGGCCGGGAGATGCTCGACGTACCGCTGGAAGTACCACTCCGTGCGCTCGCGCTCGGTCGGTGTCGCCAGGGCGGCGATGCGCACGACGCGCGGGTTGAGGTGCTCGGTGACGCGCTTGATGGTGCCGCCCTTGCCGGCCGCGTCGCGGCCCTCGAAGATCACGGCGACGCGGAGCCCCGCGTGCTTGATCCACTCCTGGAGCCTCACGAGTTCGACCTGGAGCCTTTCGAGTTCGCTCTCGTAGGTCTCGCGGTCGAGCTTCTTGTGATGTCCCGATCTTTCGGCCGGCGGCGTGCTCATGTCCGGCAACGGTCCCACCGCCCCGGCATCGCCGGACTTCCTCTTGTCTTTGGACTTGTCCGCCATCGAGCTCCCCCCGGACGCGGGCCTCCCAGTCTGCCACATCATAGTGCAGGCGGACCCTCGGCGGGAGTATGCGCACGCGGTCCAGGACACATCCCCGTGAGCCCGTAGTATCCTGTCGGCAGGCGAGCAGCGTGGAGTGGATGCCCCCGTGGATCTCTCTGAGCGTCCCCTCGAGGCCGAATCGGCCGCCATCGCACAGCGCGCCAAGCCGGGCCGCACGGCGCAGCTCGCCGCGCGGCACTGGGGCTGGGACGGGAGCGACGGCGCGAGGGTCGATGCCCCGGAGGCCGGCCTGACGGACGAGGAGGGACCGGTGGCGAAGACATGACCGGCGCCTCAGGCATCGTGGGACGGCGGTTCCCCGCCGTGACCGGCAGGGCGCTGTCGGGCGAGGCCGTCCGCTTTCCGGATGACCTCGCCGGCGTGCCGGCGCTCCTGCTGTGCGCCTACCGGCGCGGGACCCAGACCGACGTCGACCGCTGGGCCGCGTTCGCGACGCGGGAGCTGCCCGAGCTGCCCGTCTACGAGTTGCCCATCATCTCGGCCCGGTTGTGGCGCCCACTGCAGGGGTGGATCGACGGCGGCATGCGCGGCGGCGTACCGCCCGCACAGTGGTCGCGCGTCGTGACGCTCTACGAGGACGGCGCGCCGGCGCGGGCCTTCATCGGCGACGGCGGCGGTTGGCGCGCGCAGGTCGTACTGCTCGACGCCGCCGGCGTGGTCGCATTCCACGACGCCGGCGGCTTCAGCGAGGAGGCGGCGGCTCGTCTGGCGGCCGCCGCCGCGGCGCTGGGGCGCTGAGCCTCAGCCGGCGCCGAAGAAGTCCACGGAGAGCTCGGGCGCGACGATGGTGAGGAGCTCGGCCGGGGAAGCGGCGATGCGTTCGGCGCCGGCCGCGACGAGCATCTCCGGCTCGTGCCAGCCCCAAGCCACGCCCAGCGGCGTGACGCCGGCCGCTCGTGCCTCGCGGATGTCGCCGGCGGTGTCGCCGACGTACCAGTAGATGTCCTGCCCGGGGAAGCGGGCGGTGAGCGCGTGGATCTTCTCCACCTTGCTGCGCGCGGTCTCGGCCCCCGCGACCTCGGCGATCCCGGTGACCTGATGACCTCGCAGCCAGCCCTCCACCACCTCGCCGGGGCTGGAGGTCACCACGACGACCGTGTGCGACCCGCCGAGCTCTTCGAGGACCTGCGGCACGAGCGGAAACGGCTTGAGCCAGTGGCGCGCGCGGACCAGCGCCTCGCCGAATCGGCGCAGCACCTCGGCGACACGGTCGTCGTCGACGCCGCGCGCGCGCATGCCGTCGTAGAAGTTGTCCTCCATGATCGCCAGCAGGTCCTCCTGCGTGGTGAACCCGGGAACGCCGGCGGCCACACAAGCGTCGAGGAAGGCGACCGTGAAGACGTCGAGCGAGTCGACGATCACGCCGTCGAAGTCGAACATGACGAGCTTCCCGGCGTCCTGGCCCACGGAGGTCCTTTCGTCGTGCGTCGGGCCGTGCGACCAGCCCGGAGCGGCGATTCCCGTCGGGCGTAGGGCCGGCCGGTCGCCACGCGGCCGGCCGGCCTTGCGCCCGGCGTCTGCCGTGGCGGGCCGGCCGGCGCCGCACCGGGCCGGCCCGCCACCGTGACTCAGTAGTGCAGACCGGTCTTGCTCTTGAACTGCTCGACGCTGTTGATCTCGATGTCGAGCAGCTGGCTGATACGCGCCTTGGCGGCAAGACCCTTGGCGATGCCCGGCACGCCCGTGATCGTCCCGATGTCGAGTTCTTCCCTGAGACCTCGCATGATCGTCGGATCGGACAGGTCGAGCGGCGTCACGTGGAGCTTGTCGGCGACGTACTTCTTGGCTTCCGTGATCCTCATCTTCTTGCTGAGCTGCATCCTTGCCACCAGATCTCCGGCGGCCCGGATCCCACCCATCGACGAGGCCAGCAGATGCGCCATGTGCATGCCGGCAGGGTCACCAGTACCCACCTACAACCCGTCGGCCTTGCCGATCTCGATCATCGCTGCGCTGCAGCGCGTCACGACGTCGACGGCCGGGGTCTCGAACATCGGCACGCCGCCCACACCCATGCCCACGTTGGGGTGGATGGGGATCTTGGCGATCTCGGTGCAGGCCTTGACGAAGGTCAGCGCCTTGGCGAGGTTCCACGGCACGGTCTTCCTGGTGTTGGTGTTGGAGACCGGGCCGAAGATGGCGCAGCCGGCCTCCTCGCAGACCTGGAGCTGCTGGTGGGGCCACATGCCGGCGAGGCGCTTGCCGTTGTACTCGAGCTGGCCGTGGAAGCCAAGGACCATCTCGGCCGACATGCCGATCTCGACCGGCAGGCCGGTCTCGTTGGCGACGTGATCGCAGGCCTGGAGCACGCGGTAGAACTCGGCATCACCGGTGGACGCGACGGTGTCGAAGTCGATGCCGTCGGCGCCCATCTCGACCATGCAATCACTCATCTCGATGCAATCCTCGAGACAGGCCTCGCCCGCCTCTTCCTGTGTCTTGCGGGCCTCGTCGATCTTGCCGATCGGCATGAGATCGCTCGGGTTCTCGAACGAGCCGTCCGGGCGGTAGTAGAGCCCGAGGTTCGGCATGAACCCGTAGAGGAGCGGGAAGATCGTCGTCTCCATCAGCAGCTCGACGTGCAGCATCTCGAGTGCCTTGAGGAAGCGCTGCGGCTTCACCGAGTAGTCGTTGTGCGATACCTCCATGGAGTCGAAGCCGAGCATCGACTCGAAGAGGCGCACGCCCACCTCGCGGTTGACCGGCGCGACCACGCCGCTCGACATGCGCGAAGAGTTCAGGGCGTTGACGCAGCCGTCTTTGGTCATGACGACTTCGTTGCCGCGCTGGACGCCCCAGATACGCGTGGGGGCGGCGAACATGTCGACCAGGTAGTCGACCTCGTTCTCGGTGAGGACGGGGATCTTGGCCTTCTTGGCCGCCTCTTCGGAGCCGGTCACGAACTCCGTGCGCAGCTCGTCTTTGGTGAGTTCCACGTTCGAGGAGTCACCCATTCTCGTCAGGATCTTCATCTATACGGCCTCCGCTGGGTCGCTGTCAGATAGTCCGGCCGTGTCCGGTCTTGGTCTGCGTCGTGGATGACGCCGGCGGCGGCCCTGCGGCCGCCGCCGGCGCCGGTGTCACTCTTGTCGCCTTCCAGGCGATCCCTGCGGCGCTTGCTGTCGCTCGGCGGCTTCGCAGCCTCGCGACGGCAGCCCGCCAACGGCGGTTACTCGACCGGGATCTCCTTGGCGACGGCCTCGAGCGCCATACCCTGCTTCTTGCGCGTGAAGTAGGCAATGACCCAGATAACGACAGCGGCCACGTACAGGACGCCCATGAAGACGGCGGACTGCCACAGGTTGATGTAGTAGACCCCGTCAGGATCCCAGATGAACATGAAGATGTTGAACGCCATGAACCCGCAGTAGATAGCGGCGATGATCGCCATCCACGGGATCCCTGCGATTCCCGACTTGGGCAGCGCGCTGTTCTCCCAGATGCCCCTGGCGCGCCACTTCATGATCATGAACGCGAGACCGGAACCGAGGAACATGATGATGATGCCGAACGTGGCGTCGTAGGTGAAGAGCTTGACGATGGTGACGCCGGTGCCCTCGTCGATGGGCGTGTACGCGTACAGCGCCGCCATGATGATCGAGGGGATCGTCATGAGCAGCAGGGCCACGACCGGCACGCCGCTGGAGGTCACCTTGGCGGCACGCTCGGGCAGGATGCGGTCGAACGCCGAGGCGAAGATCATGCGCGTCGACGAGAGGAAGAGCGTGCCGAACCAGCCGAAGAGCAGCAGCGAGATGGCCGCGATGAGGATGATTTGGAACGCCGCGTTGGGGACGATCCAGGAGATCATCGCAGTTGGCGATATGTAGTCGCCGCCGATCGGGGAGATCCCCCACCAGAAGGATGCCATCATGCCCATGAAGGCCTGATAGCCGACTTTCCACGTCATCAACCCGAGGAACGCGAGAGCGATGGCAGTCGGGACCAGGAGGCCTCCGAGCATCTGGTAGATGTTCTTGCGGAAGTCCTTGGCCCCGCGGACCTCGCCGTACAGGGTGGCGCCCCAGTTCGGCCACGCCATCCAGAACAACATGAACGGGATGATCGCCCAGGTGGCCCAGCTCAGGCCGCCGCTGAACGTCGAGGTCGGCATGCCGGTGCCCGCACCGACCGCCTCGATGGCCTCGAAGGCGCCGGCGTTGGCCTCGCCCTCGACGACGACCATGTTGCCGTCATCGTCGTAGACGAACATGCCGGCCTCGTCCTGCTGGTACTTGGTGAGGTCGAGCAGGCCGACGTCGCCGCCGTAGTACTTCTCGGCGGCCTGGTTGAACTTCTCCTTGAAGGAGTCGCCGGAGGTCACGAGCAGCAGGATGCCGCAGACGATCACGCCGGCGAGACCGATCCACATGGCCCACTTCTGGAAGTTGGCGTAGGCCTTCATGCCGACGGCGACCAGGATCGACGCGATGGCGATGACCACCAGCGAGGCCACGAAGATGCCCGTGCGGCTGCCGAGCCAGTCGGCCGCGCCGTTGAGACCCAGGATGCGGAAGATCGGCTTGACGGTGGTCTGCACGCCCATGTCGGCGTAGATCGGTGTCCAGAGCCACAGGATGAACCACCAGCCCACGGCGGCGATCACGAAGCCGACGGAGCTGTGGAAGATACGTGTCATCCACACGTAGTCGCCACCGGCGCGAGGCATCGCCGAGATCAGTCCCGCGTACACGATGATCTCGAGGATGATGAAGATCGCGGTGATGACGATCGCCCAGAACATGCTACCGCCAGGGATGAAGGTAGCGTACGCAAAGGACCAGATCGCGAGGAACAGGTTCACGGAGAAGAACGAGTATCTGAACCCGTCCGTCGATGACCAGCCCTTGACCAGACCGCTCGCCTTGCGGACGAACAGCGTCTGTTCGGCTGGCTTGCTAGCGTCAGTTGCCATCAGCCATATCCCCCTTCTGTCGTTGCTGCCCGGGCGATGCGCGGCGCGCTCCCGGGGCCCTCCGTTGTGCTTCCGGGTGCCCTCACCCGGACGTCAGTCTGTACCGCTTCAGTTTCTTCTTGCCATCGAGGTCGACCACGCAGCCCGCCACCATGCCTTCGACGTACGAGCTGCCGGGGTTCACGGCGAGCGTGCGTCCGATGCGGACGGCCGCGCGGCTCTCGTGGATGTGCCCGTGCAGCGACAGGATGGGCTGGACCTCTTCGATCACCTCCTTGACGGCGGTGGAACCGACGTGCGCCGAGTCCTGACCCTGGACGGTGAGCGTCTCCCAGTCGATCTTCGGAGCCACGTCGAGCTGCGTGTCGTAGGGCGGCGCGTGAAGGCCGAGCACGAGGCGCTCCGGCTCCACCGTCGCCTGACCGACGATGCCCATGATGCGCTCCTTGAGCTTGGGCTCCTCCTCCTCGCGCGGGGTGTCCCACGGAGTCAGGTTCGTCCAGCCGCTGGAGGCGAGCTGGTATCCCTCGGGCAGGTCGAGGACGTTGCCCTCGCCGACCATGAGGGTCTTGGACGTGGCGAGGATCTCGTCGATGTCCCAGCGGTCGTCGTTGCCGGGGCAGACGATGCACTGGACGCGGCTGTCCTTGAGCTTCTCGTCCGCCCACTCGACCCACCGCTCCACCGTCTTGCGCATCTGCTCGTGGAAGAGCTCCTCGAGCTTGTCCTCGTCGCTGGTGTACTCGTCACGCTCCTCGGGCGTCAGTGCGACCGGGTAGTAGCCGTGGTCGCGGATGAGCCGTTCTGCCTTGGCGAGGTCGTCGGCGCCGCTCAGATCGTGGCTGATGTCGAGCATGTGGTAGCGCCACTGCTCGGGGCCGGTCTGGACGATCGGCACGATCGCCTTGCCCGTCATGTCCCCACCGAGGATGAGGACATCGGCCTCGTAGTGCTGGGCCGAGTTGATGAACTTGCGCCAGCAGACTTCCGATCCATGGACGTCCGTGGCGAAGAAGATTCTTACCGTCACGCCGTACCCCCTTTCGCCGCGTACGCGGGTCGCTTGTTCACTGTGCATCGAACCACTTCAGGTCGTCGGAGTCGATGATGCAGGCGCCGTCCCCGCCGCCGTGAGGCGGGCTGGGACGGAGTCGGAGAGCGACGGCGGGAGGGCGAGCTCACGAAACGGGGACCTCGAGACCCATGCCGGCGAGCTCCGCGCGGACCTCGTCCATCGCCTTCTGGTAGTCGGCGTTCTTGATCCGCTTGGTCTGCATGTCGTAGACCTCCTGGAACGTGAGACCCTTGTCGGGATCCTTCAACTTGTCGCCGAACAGCGGGAAGAGCTTCTGGGCGATCGGCTCGGCCTTGGCGCGCGTGAGCTTCGAGGCGGCCAGGCCGATCTCGGCGTGGAACTTGTGGTCGTCCGGCACCAGCGAGTCCGACTGGACCGCCATCGCGGGATGACCTGAGAAGACGTTTCCACCAGACGTCACGACGGCGAGCATATAGCAGGCCATTTCGTAATGGTACTGCTTCGTGCCTGAGCCGCCGCCGAGGTACGGCAGATTGACCATCGGATAGCCCATGTTGCGGCCGATCGCGGCGTTGGACATGGCGATCGCCCAGATCAGCGGCTTGGTGGACGAGAGGTGCAGCTTGCTGTGCAGTGGAGCGTTGTAGTGGTAGCTGCCGCGGAAGACCAGGTTGCCCATGATCATGTACGCGGTCGCGGTCACGGCGACGCCCTCCGCGCCGCCCGCGTAGCCGCCGAAGAGCGGCGTGGAGGTGGAGCCGATGTTGGCGCTGATGCTGTTGTAGAAGGCGACCTTCTGCAGCGCCTCGTACCCCACGACCATCTCGGAGAGGAAGTCGATGAGGAAGCCGTCGCTCGGGCGCAGCCCGAACTCGGGATAGCTGGCCGCGAACATCGAGGCGGGCTGGGAGGCCGCGGAGATGCCGTTGATGATCGGCAGGCCGGCGCGGCCGGAGCGACGGATGCCCTCACGCGCGAGGCGCACGGTCTTGCAGGCGGCCAGAATCTCCTGCGGCGAGCGCACGCGCGAGTCCTTGCCCCGGAGGTGGAGGATCGACGGCACGCTGACCGAGTTGACGATGTTGAAGGACGCCATCTTCTCGACGGTGTCCATGAAGACCTGCTCGTCGGTGGTGTAGATGCCGCCGCCGATGTGCACCCACGGACGGTCGTCGATGGTGTCGGGACGGCGGCCGCGCATGACGTTGCGCTCGCGCCGCTCGCCGAACGTGGTCTCCTTGGGGCACTCCTTGCACGCGGTCACGATCTCGTCGCGCGTGAACTCCATCACCCGGTTCGTCTCGGGGCAGTAGGCGCCGGCCTCGGCGATGAGGTCGACGGCCGCCTCGAACACCCCGTCCGTGAGGGTGTCGTCGGTGTTGATGATGGTCTCTTTGTCCCACTTCACCTTGTGACGCGCGATCACCTCGGCGAGCTTGGGGACGTACCGCTTCATGTAGTAGTCGGTCTCGGAGGTGAGCGGGCCGGTCTCGGCGCGATCGAACACCTCGATAAGGTCGATCATGTCGTGCTCCTCGTCGTCGTCGTGGTCGTCGGGCGGGGTCTCAGGAGACCAGCTTGGCGGACAGGGTCACGGCCTCGTACGCCGTCGCCGCCCATCCGTCGGCGCCGATGGTGTCGGCCCACTCCTTGGTGGTCGCGCCGCCGCCGATGATGACCTTGAACTTGTCGCGCGCGCCCTGGTCCCTCAGCGCCTCGATGACGTCCCTCTGGCCGACCAGGGTGGTCGTGAGGAGCGCCGACATGGCGATGATGTCGGCGTCGACTTCCTTGGCCTTGTCGACGAACTGGAACAGGTCGACGTCGATGCCGAGGTCCCAGACCTCGAAGCCGGAGGTCTCGTAGAGGAGCTTGAGGATGTTCTTGCCGATCGAGTGGAGGTCGCCCTTGACCGTGCCCATGACGATCTTGCCCTTCTTCTCACCCCCGGCGCCGGCTTCCTTGATCTTGGGTTCAAGGATTACCATCGCCGACTGGAAGGCGAGAGCGGCCTGCATGAGCTCGGGGAGGAAGATGTCCTCGCACTCGAACTGCTCGCCGATCACGTTGAGGCCCGGGAGCAGGCCCTCGTCGATGACAGCCTTGGCCTCGACGCCGTCGGCGAGCGCCGCGTTGACGGCGGCGAGGACTTCATCCTCGTCCTGGTCGATGATCGACTGCTTCAGCTTGTCGAAATGGTCTGCGTCCGCCATGGAATGCACCCCTTGGTCCGATTGAACGTTGTTCCGGCCGCCTGACGCATGACCCTTCGATTCGGCGGCCGCTGACTAGCGCTCCGTGCGCAATGTGACTCTACGGGCATTGATCCGGCCGCCCTGCGGCGGCCGCGTGACCGGCGGGGACTTGGTCTCCGGTCTTCGTGTCAGTCCGTCCTTCTTGGAACCCTCGGCCCGTCGACCGCTCGATAGCGCTACGTCCGCTGCGTGGCTCTGCGGACATCAGTCCTCCAGCGGTGTCGCGTCGCCGGCGACGAGGCCGGCGAAGTGCTCTCTGATCTGCGCGTCGAGGGTGGCGTCCCAGACGGCGCCGTTGGGCTCCGCAAGGATGCGGCGCGCCTCGGCGAGCGCCCGGTCGTGGATGACGGGACGGCCGGCGTCCTCCCACTGCTGGCGCATCTCGCGATTGGCCAGCTTCGGGAGGACCGCGGTCGTCTTCATGCGCGCCTTGGTGTGCTTGCGGCCCATGTAGCTGCCGCCGGGCCCGACCGCGGCGATCTCGTCGAGCGCGAGGTTCTCCTCGCTGAACTCGAGACCGCGGTAGGCGCGCTTGTCCATGAGCGCGATCTCGTTGTCCACGACCGCCTTGGCGAAGTCGAAGGCCATGAGCGAGCTGAACAGGCCACCCATGTTGAGCAGCGTGGCGCCGGCCGAGACGCCGAGCACCGTGTTCATGCCTGTCTCGAAGCCGGACTGGGCGTCGTTCGAGTGCGAGTTGGTGAGACCGATGTAGCCGCCCGAAGGTACGCCGTAGAAATGTGCGAGCTGCGCCTGGGCCGCGAGCAGGATGCCGGTCTCGATGGCGCCGGGCGCGTAGGCGCCGGTGCGCATGTCGGCCACCGTCGGCAGGCTCGCGTAGATGATCGGCGTGCCCTCCCTGACCATCTGCTGGAAGGCGGTGATGGCGAGGAACTCGGCGTTGCCGACGATCAGCGTGCCCATCAACGTCATCGGCGAGGTGAGGCCGGCGTTCGGCACCACCGTCGTGTAGACCGGCAGGCCCCGCTCGGTGAGCCACATGACCGCCTCGGTCGAGTCGACGTCCATGGTGAGCGGGCTGACCATCGGGCAGTAGTGATGGTTGATGATCGGCCGCTCGGCGTAGGCTTCCTTGCCGCCGGCGATGAGCTCACCGAGCTCCACCACCTGGTGGAGGTCGCTCATGTTGGGCGTGTTGCTGCGCACCGGCTTGAGGCAGTTCTTGAGCGCCGGGTAGAACCGGCTCAGGCTGAACTGCCCCTCCGGTGCGTCGTCGGCCAGGGTCGAGATGCTGAACACGTCGAACCCGGGCAGCTCGTTGATGAGGTGGGCGATGTTGGCGATGTCCGATGACGTCGCCCGGCGCTCGACGCCGGTGACCGGGTCGACCACGTTGGGCGCGGACGAGCCCGTGACCACGATGGGCCCGCAGTCGGGGATGGTGCGGTCGTACTGTGGGTCGCGGCCGCGGAACGTGAAGCTCGGCGGCGCCATCTTGCGGTACTTCTCGACGACGGCGGGCGGAAAGCGCACCAGGCCGGTCTCGTCGTCCACCGTGCAGCCGTGCGTCTTGAAGACCTCGCGGGCGGGCGCGTAATGAGCGAGGATGCCCACCGTCTCGAGGACTTCGAGCGAGGCCTCGTGAGTACGCCTGACCTCGACCTCTGAGAGCATCTCGACGAACCTCATGCGGTCATGCCTCCTCTGCGACGTGTGCGAGCTCGTACTGGTGATCCTCGATGAACTGCATGAACTGCAGCTGGTGATCCAGGTACATGAGGTACTCCTCGACGCTGACGCCGGGGTCCTCGTAGTACGCGGCAAGATCCCAGTTGAGGATGTACAGGTTGGCATTGGCGACCATGCGCGGGAGCAGCGCGAGCTCCTCGGCGGTCAGGGGTCCGGGGATGTCGAAGCTTGACGCCTCGTCCTGGTACGCGCGCACGAAGATGCTCGCCTTGTCGAGCCGCACCTCGCCGTCGTCTGGCCCCTCCCACGAGCTGCAGAAGTAGGCGATGCCCTGCGCCACGTCGAACAGCCGATAGTCCAGCTTGGACCAGTCGAAGTCGAAGAGCCCGACGCCCTGCTCGTCGATCCATTTGAGATTGCCGGGGTGGTAGTCGCAGTGCACGGGGACGCGGGGCAGCCCCTGCAGGTCGACCTCCATGGCGCGGCCTTTCTCGA
This sequence comes from uncultured Thermoleophilia bacterium, assembly GCA_963699725.1. Classification (GTDB taxonomy): domain Bacteria; phylum Actinomycetota; class Thermoleophilia; order UBA2241; family UBA2241; genus CAIXSE01. The sequence goes on along the minus strand of CAVOVA010000010.1, from coordinate 45,230 downwards.
GCAGTTCGAGGATGCGCGGAAGCCGCGCGATGAAGCGCTCGTCGAAGGCCGTGCCGCGAGATGCGGCGGCGAAGTCGCGGAAGGTCTGCGGCAGCTCGCCCACCATCTGCATGATCGGCGGCTGCTCGCGGGCGAGGTCGCCGGGGTCGAAGTCGTGGGCGAGAGCGTGGAACCGGGCGAGCACCCGCGCCCCGCTGTCGTACTCCTTGTCGGTGAGGCGGTTGCTGATCCACGAGTACTTGTCCTCGCCCTCGAGCATCTCGTAGACGGCGAACAGCCGGGTGACCGGTTCGCCGTTCAGCATCTCCTGACGCCGTACCAGCGTCTCGCCGCGCTTGTTGGGATACACGCACGCGGCGATGTGGAAGCCCTTGCCGCTCACGTGGTTCACGAGCGCGTGCTCGAAGCGCACGTCGCGCTCACTGGTCGACGCCTTGTACTTGCGCACGAAGAAACGGCGCTCGCCTTCGGGCGTCGCGACGACCACGGCAAAGCTCAGATTGACGTAGCCGCCCAGGATCTGCTCGACGCGGAGTACCTCCCCGAGGTCGTAGTCAGTGGCGACGACCTCCGCCAGCTGACTGCTCAGGAACTCCACCTTCAGGGCGTCTCGGAGGGATTGGGCGTCGGCCGCCAGCCGCTCCGCCAGCTCGAAGAGCTCGTTCGCCTTGGCTACGTCCACATGACCTCACTTCCACCGGTACGCCGCGACGCCGGGCACCGTCTGCTCACACGACGATGCACTGCAGTCCCAGTCGCACGATCTCGTCGCGCACGCTCTGGTCCACCCCGTCATCGAACATGACGGCGTCGAGCTGGGCGAGGCCGCAGATGACGACGTCCGCGACCACGCCGATCTTGGTCGAATCGGCCATGGCGATGACCTCACCGCGCGTCTGCGCGAGCATCGCGCGCTCCACCCCGGCCATGCCCATGGTCGGGGTGGTGAGGCCTTCCTCGAGATCGAAGCCGTCCACGCCGATCAGCATCTTGCCGGCGTGGAAGCGACTGATGTGCTCGAGCGCCAGAGGCCCGCTGACGGCGTTGGACCGAGGCCGGTACAGGCCGCCTACGAGGACGACCTCGACGCGCAGCCCCCGGGCTTCCTGGACGGCGCCCACGTTGTGAGTGACGATACGCGCCTCAAGTGATGGATCGATGTGCCGGATGACCCGAGCCGCGGTGGTCCCCGAGCTCAGGAAGACGGTCTCGCCCGGCTCGATGAGAGCGGCGGCGCGCTCGGCGATGCGACGCTTCTCCTCGGCGCTCGCGCTCTCGCGCTCGACGTAGAGCGTCTCCTCGGCCATGTGCCGCTTGAGGACAGCTCCTCCGTGCGTGCGCACAAGGATGCCTTCGACCTCCAACCGCTCGAGGTCTCTGCGGATGGTCATCCCCGAGACACCCAGATCCTCACTGAGCGCCGACACCCGTACTGCTCGCCGTTCCTTCACGAGATCGACGATACGGGCCCGACGCTCCGCAGGGATCATCTCGTGGACGTCCGGGATTTCCTGCGACACAGCGGCTCCCCCAGTACGTAGCGCCTTACGGTCCGGCAAGACCGAACAAAGTCGAACACATCATAAGCGCGCCCACCACGCTGTCAAGTGCCGAGGTCCCGGGCCGGCTACCCGCGGCCTCGCGATGGATGGTCGCGAAACGCGGCGCGATGCCGCCCCCGTCCGGCGCGCTTCCGGACGGCTTGAGGAGACCTGACGGTCGGGCGCTTCACTGCCCGCTTCTCGCTTCCTGCGCCGGAGGCTCCCACTGGTCGCATCCCACGGCGCCCGGCCGTTCCCCGTGCTGTACGGAGAGCTCCCGCTCCAGTGCTCATGTCTTGTGAATCCGAGCACTTTCGAGCATAACCGCACGAAGTCTACCGCATTTCGGCACGACGTCAAGTCTGGCGCGGCGATCCGCGGCGAGAGGCGCCGGGTGAAGCAGGGGACGCGAAGCGCCGCACGGCGCCCGCAAGGGTTTCACTGGCCCTGGAAAGCCCAGGTGTAGGAGGGGTCCCACCACGCGTGACCGTGGCCCTGCCTGATCGCGAGTGCGGTCGCCTTGATCTGGGCGGCGCCGTCGGCGATGTTCGAGGACCGCCAGGGGTTCCAGTCGCCCTTCCAGGTGCCCGGCGCGTACTGGAACAGACCGTAGTAGCCGCCCGCACCGACGATCGCGGCCGAGCCGCCCGATTCGATCATCATGAGGCGATACATGCCGCGCGCGCTCACGCCGTTGCTCGCGGCCGCGCTGCGGATGAGGGGCCACCAGGGCCCGGAGCCTCCGCCGGACGCCGGAGGCTCGACGGTCGGTGTGGGCGCCGGAGACGCCTCGGCGGCGACGGTGGCGAGGCGGCGGATGTCTGCGCGAACGCCGTCGAGCATCGCGCGGCGCTCGTCCAGACGGCTGCGGATGGTCGCGAGCTCGCTCTTGCAGGCCTCGACGAGCTTCTCGGCCGTGCGCTCGTCGGCGACCAGCGCGGCCCCACGATCGCGCAGCTCGCGCTTGGTGCTCTCGATGCCGCGCACGACGTCCCGATCGCTGCGGGCGATGGTGCGGACGATGGTGAGTTGTGTGACGAGATCGCTGAGATCGGCCGCGCCGAACACGGCGTCGAGCGGGCTGACGACATCATGCTTGTACATGGCTACAGCCCGCGTCGCGAGCGTCTCACGCGCGATCGCGAGCTCCCTGTACGCCAGGCGCTGCAAGCGCCGATTCTGCGCGAGCTGCTCGCGCACCGCCTCGAGGGCCCGGGTCGCCCGAGAGTACCTCGTGACGGCCGACCCGATCCTGGCATCGAGCGCGCCGATATCGGCGGCGAGCTCGCGCACCTTGGCGCGATTCTGCTGCAACTCGCCGGACCGGGCGCCCGCGGGCGTGGGCGCCAGCGCGGCGGCGCCGGCGATCGCGCAGAGCGTCAGCAGGGCGACGAACACCAGACGACGTATGGGGTGGCTGTCTTGCAGTACGCCTCCTCGTGAGGCAGGCGGCCTGGCGGCCGCAAGCTGTTCCCTCCGCAGCCGAGGTCAGGCCCGGCAAAGGGGTGGAGTGAGAACCTAGCACTCGGCAGCTCGATGCTCAAGTGCAGGAATCCGTTGCTGTGCCGCGACGCGTCGGTTTCGGACGGTTCCACGGCCCCAGCGCGTCGTATCCGGCAACGGCAGCACTCAGAAGATGACGTAATCGGCAGAGTCTCGTGATCCCGTCGATTGAGACGCCGGGGCTTGGCCGCCCGCCGCAGGAGCGGCGGCCCCGCGAACCGGCCTTGACACACGCTGTCAACGGGTGGTGAACTCAACATGCGTTGAAGCCATGCGCCGGTCTCGCGCTCTCCGTGTGGACGTCGCAAGGAGGAGGTCAGGGTGCGCGCCATCGCCGTCAAGGAGTTCCGGGAACTGCGTCGCGACCCTCGCACCCTCGCTATGCTGTTCCTGCTGCCGTTCCTCTTCCTCGTCGTCTTCGGCTACGCGGCCAGCTTCGACATCAAGGACGTGCCTACCGTGGTCGTGGGCGCGAGGGCACGAGCGGCGGCCGCGGCGCTCCCCGAGACCCTCAACGTCATCGCCACCGAGGCGGACGACGACCGCGTCGGCGCCGAGGACACGTTGCGGCGGGGCGAGGCGGTCGTGGCCGTCGTCACGCCCGGGAAGGCGGGCATCCCGGCCCAGGTGCTCGTCGACGGTACGGAGCTCTTCGCCGCGCAGGCCGCGCTGCGCAGCCTCGCCGAGCTGCAGGCGGCCGGCGCGGCAGGCGCCGCCGGGTCAGGTGAGCAGAGCCCGCTCGCCGGCGGCGCCGTCCCGAACGCGGAGGTGACGGTGCTCTACAACCCCGACTTGCGGACCGCCGTCATCATGATCCCGGGGCTCTGCGGTATCATCCTCGTGTTCGTCGGCACGGTGGCCACCGCACTGGGCGTCGTGCGCGAGAGGCAGAGCGGCACCATGGAGCAGCTCGCGGTGATGCCGTTCCGGCCGCGCGACGTCTTCCTCGGCAAGATCGCGCCCTACCTGCTCATCGCCGCCGCCGACATGGTCATCGTGGTGATCGCCGGCCTGCTGCTCTTCGACGTCCCCTTCAGAGGCTCTGTCGCGACCTTCGCGCTGGGCGCCGTCCTCTTCCTGTTCGTCACCCTGGGGACCGGTGTCCTCATCTCGAGCGTCTCCCAGACCCAGGGACAGGCGATCCAGCTGGCGATGATGACGATGCTGCCGCAGTTCCTGCTCAGCGGCCTGTTCTTCCCCCTCTACTCCATGCCGTGGGGCGTGCGCTGGATCGGCTACCTCCTCCCTCTGACCTGGTTCATCAAGGTCGCGCGTGGGGTGATGGTGCGTGGTGCGCCGATCGACGCGCTGTGGCTGCCGTTCACGATTCTCGCGGTGATGGCCATCGGCGTGTTCACCGCCTCCACCCTGCGCTTTCGCCGGGACCTCGCCCCGGCCGGCACGGCGGAGGCCGGCGAGCCGTGGACAGACTCCGTCACGGACGGGGCTTCCGCGGAGGCGGCGCGGTGAGCACAGCCTTGGGCAGCGCCCCGGTCGGCCCCGGCGCCGGCGCGCGCGCGTGGGGCGTGCGCGACCTGACCGTGCGCTACGGGGCGACCGCGGCGCTGGACGGCGTGACCATGGCCGTTCCGGCCGGCGCCGTGACCGCCGTGATCGGCGGCGACGGCTCCGGCAAGACGACGCTCCTGCGCGCGCTCGCCGGCGTGGTCCCCGCGTCGGCCGGCAGCGTCGACCGGCCGGACCGACGCCGGATCGGCTACGTGGCCGGCGCCGCCGGCGTCTACGACGACCTCAGCGTCGACCAGAACGTCGAGTTCGTGGCGAGCGCCTACGGTCTCACCGCGCGCGAACGCGAGGAGCGGTCGGCGGAGCTGCTGGCCCGCACCGGGCTCACCGGGACTGGGACGAGGCTGGCCGGCCGTCTCTCCGGGGGAATGCGCCAGAAGCTGGCATTCGCGTTGGCCATGCTCCACGGGCCGGACCTGCTCGTCCTCGACGAGCCGACGACCGGCGTCGACCCCGTGAGCCGCGCCGACCTCTGGCGCCTGATCGCCGCCGCGGCCGCGGCCGGCGCCGCGGTGGTCGTCTCCACGACCTATCTCGACGAGGCCCAGCGGGCGGCGAACGTCCTGCTGCTCGAGGACGGCCGCGCGACCGCGCCAGAGGACGCGACCGGCCTGGCGACAGCCGGCGGCGTGCGCGCATCCGCGCCGCAACGCACGGCCGACACGGGGAGATCCGGCTCCCGGGCGCTCGCCGTCGCCGACCGGCTCGTGTGCCGCTTCGGCTCGTTCACCGCGGTCGCGGACGTGAGCCTCGACTTGCGGGCCGGCGAGGTGGTCGGCCTCCTCGGCGCCAACGGCGCCGGCAAGACCACCCTCATCCGGATGCTCCTGGGTCTGCTGCGCCCCACGTCCGGGCGGGCGCTGCTCTTCGGCCGTCCCCCTTCGAGGGAGACCCGCGGGCGCCTCGGCTACGTGCCCCAGGGCCTCGGCCTCTGGCAGGATCTCACCGTGGCCGAGAACCTGTCGTTCTCGGCCGGCGCATTCGGCGGTGCGCCGCCGGCGCTGGAGCCTGACCTCGCGGCTGCCTCGGGCACGCTCGTCCGCGATCTGCCGCTCGGTCTGCGGCGGCGCCTCGCCTTTGCCGCCGCCCTCGCCCACGCGCCCGAGCTGCTCGTCCTCGACGAGCCCACCTCGGGCGTCGGCCTCGGCGCGCGCGCGGCGCTCTGGGACACCATCCATCGCTGCGCCGCCGACGGCGCCGGCGTCCTGGTCACGACACATCGCCTCGACGAGGCGGACCAGTGCGATCGACTGGTCCTCATGGCCGGCGGGCGCATCGTCGCCGAAGGCACGCTCGCTTTCATCGTCGGCGACGGAGCGGCGGTCGCCGTGCACGCGGACCGCTGGGATGAGGCGTACGCGGCGCTCGACGACGCCGGACTTCCAGCGGCCCTGGTCGGGCGCGACCTCCGCGTCCCTGGCGAGGATGCTGCCGCCGTCCGCGCCGCGCTTGAGGCGCGCCGCGTCTCCGCCCGCGTCACGATCGTGCCCGCGACCTTCGAAGAGACCTTCGTCCGCCTCGCGCGCGCGGGCGCCGAGACCGTCGAGCCCTGCCCCGAAAGGATCTCTCCATGACCGACCCCGTCGCGTCTCCCGGCTCGCCACCCCTCGACGAGGGTCACCCGCGCAAGTGGTGGATCCTCCTCGCGGTCAGCGTCGGCATGTTCATGGCGCTGCTCGACGTCACCATCGTCAACATCGCGATGCCGGCCATCATCACCGACCTGGAAACGACCGTGACGCGCGCCTCGTGGGTGCTCAACGCGTACAGCCTCGTGCTGGCCGTCTTCTTCCTCTCGATGGGCCGCGTCGCCGACCGCTACGGGCAGAAGCGCGTCTTCCTGTTCGGCCTCGTCACCTTCACTCTCTTCTCACTCCTCTGCGGCTTCGCCCCCACCATCGACTGGCTGATCGCCTTCCGCGCCGGCCAGGGGCTCGGCGGCGCGGCCCTGCTCACGATCTCGCTGGCGATCGTCCTCGGCGCCTTCCCCAAACGCCAGCAGGGCACGGCCGTCGGCATCTGGGGAGCGCTGGGAACAGCCGCCGCGGCAGTCGGGCCGACGCTCGGCGGCCTGCTCGTGACCTGGGGCCACTGGTCGTGGATCTTCTTCGTCAACGTCCCCATCGGGATCGTGGCCGTGGTCGCCTGCGCCATGGTCATCCCGCGGAGCATCCGGCAGGCAGGCTCCGAAGGAGGCATCGACATCCCCGGCATGCTCATCTCCGGCATCGGCCTCTTCTGTCTCGCGCTGGCGCTGGTCGAGGGCGACGCGTGGGGCTGGACGTCGACGGCCATCGTCGCCCTGTTCGTCGTCGCCGTCCTCAGCTTCCCGCTGTTCATGTGGTGGGAAGTCCACACGGCGTCGCCGATGTTCCCCGTCAACCTCCTGCGCATCCGCTCGTTCACCGCCGCCAACACGGCCATCATGTTCGTCGGACTTGCGATGGGCGGTACCTTCCTGATGGTCGTGATCTTCATGGTCTCGGTGCTCGGCTACTCGGAGCTTCGCGCTGCCGCCGCGCTCACGATCATTCCCGTGATCGCCCTCGTCGTGGCCCCCAACGCGGGGCGCCTGAACGACCGCATCGGCCCGCGCTACCCTGCGGCCGCAGGCGCGGCGTTCTTCGCCGTGGGCCTCACGCTCCTGGCCCAACTCGGTGGTGATACGACGCTGTGGGACGTCATGTGGCGGGCGGCCTTCATCGGCCTCGGCATGGGCCTGGCGATGCCGACCTTGTCGGCAGCCTCTATGGCCTCACTGCCCCCGCACGTCCGCGGTGTCGGCTCGGGGTCCCTCAACACCATGCGCCAGATCGGCTTCACCGTGGGCGTGGCGCTGCTGGTCGCCATCTTCACGCACATGGTGGCCCAGAACGCGCAGCACGCCACGCGTCAGGCGGCCGGGCTCATCGCGACGCAGCCACAACTGGCTCCCGCTGAGAAGGCGGCGTACACGGCGACGCTGATCGGGAACGCCGAGGCCGCCGCGGGCAGCGGCGGCGCGGCGCAGATGACGACCGACCCGCTCCGTGGCGCGCCGCAGACGTCGGGAGCGTCCGCGACGGTCACGTTCAACAAGATCAACGCGACCGTCGCCGCCCTGTACCGCAACGACATCGCCGACTCGTTCACCTGGCCGTTCTATGCCGCGGCACTGGCGGCGTTGCTGGCCGTCATTCCGGCCCTCTTGACCGGCAGGCGGCTCGGCGAGCACGAAGGCCACCAGGACATGACGCGGGCCGAGCGCGCGGAGGCCGCCGGCCGAGCGGAGGCCGCCGAGGCCAGCGCGCCGATGATGGACCAATGACCGCGGAGAGTCGCGAAAGGGCAGCTGCCCCGGAGCCGCCGGGCGGCCGCAAGGCCGGACGCCGCCCCGGGGAACGCGCGACCCGGGATGAGATTCACGAGGCGGCGCGCTCGGCCTTCGCCGAGCACGGCTACGACCGCGCGACGATCCGCGACATCGCCTCGAGGGCGCACGTCGATCCCGCGCTCGTCATCCACTACTTCGGTTCCAAGGAGCAGCTCTTCAGTGCCGCGCTCGAGTTGCCGGTGGAACCGGCCGAGGTCCTTGCCCGGGTCCGTGCCCAGGCGCCCGACGAGATGGGCCCGGCGCTCGTGCGCGCCTTCCTCTCCGTCTGGGAGCCCGAGGAGACCCGCACCCCACTGATCGCGACGCTGCGCTCGGCGATGACGAACGAGACGGCGATGACGCTGGTGCGCGAGCACCTCGATCGCAGGGTCTTCGGACCGATCACCGCGGCGGTGCAGGCCGACGACGCAGAGCTGCGGGCCACGCTCATCGGTTCGCAGCTCATCGGGATGGCGATGATGCGCTACGTCGCCGGTTTCCAGCCGCTCGCCTCGGCGTCGGTCGAGCAGTTGGTCGCGGCGGTCGGACCCACGGTGCAGCGGTACATCACCGGCGACCTTGGTGGCGCCGCAGACGCCTGAAGGTGCACTGACGGCGGAGCAGCGCAGCGGCGGGAAGACCGCGGCCGAGACGTCAGATGAAGCGCGCCCGCAGCGCCGTGGCGGCGCGCAGCAGTTCGTCGGCGTCCGGCGCGCGGTAGCCCTCGAACTGGCGATCGAGCGCGACCGCTCGCGCCGGGTCGCCATGGTCGGCGAGGCGCCGGTAGATGCCGAGCCGCGCGCCGACGGCGAAGCGTGCCTGCTCCTCGCGCGGCCAACCCAGGTACTCGTCCAGCACGGCCACCAGCCGTTCCCGGTCTCGCGGCAGGGAGCCCTCGAGCTCGGGCAGCAGATTGAGCACGTGGTCGGAACGCAGTTCGAGGCGGGCGTTCCCGAGCTGTTCCAGGAGATCGCGCAGCTCCCGGGCCACCTCGACGTCGTCGGGCAGCACGAACTCGCCCGCGGCTGAGCGCTCTGCGAGCGGTGTGCCCGGCACGACCGCGGCCGTGCGCAACCGCACGACGAGCGGGCGCTCGGCGGGCGCCGCCGCGGCCACCGCGCTGATCACGCGGGCGGAGCCCGCCACGTGCGCGGCGGCCACCTCGCGCCCGCCCAGCCCGGGCATCAGGTAGAAGCAGAGCTCGAGCCCGGCGCGCACGACCTTCTTCCCCGCCTCGATCAGGTCGCCGCCGGAGCAGCCCTTGTCGATCGCCATGAGCACTTCGTCGGCGCCCGACTCGAGGCCGAGGTGGACCCGAGTGAGGCCGGCGCCGACGAGGAGCGCAAGGTCCTCCGGTGTGCGCCGCGCGAGCGTGCTGGCGCGGCCGTAGGTCGTCACTCTGTCGACCGTCGGGAAGCGCTCGCGGACCCGCTGGACGACCGCAGCGAGCTTCGCCGGTTTGACCGCGCACGGATCGGCGTCCTGCAGGAAGACGGTTCGCGCGCCACCGCCCAGGAAGAGCGATACCTGATATGCCTCGGCGGGCACGAGGCCTTCGTGAACGGCGGCGACGCCGCGACGACGCAGCACCTCCGCCGCCGCGGCCATGGCGTCCACGTCGGCGAGCACCTCTTCCACCGGGCGCAGCGACGACTTCGCGCCCTTGTAGACGGGGCAGAACGTACACCGGTTCCAGGTGCAGTTGCGGATGACGCGCACGATCAGGCTGTGCGCCTCGCTGGGCGGACGGATAGGGCCCTGTTCGAACGGAGCCGTCGTCACGGGTCTCTCACTCGTAGTGGATGGCTGCGAGGATGTCGATCTTCGCCGCCCGCCGCGCCGGGAGGATCGCGGCGATCACGCCGACGATCACGGCCAGGACCAGGAAGACGAAGAGCTGCGTCCAGGGGATCGAGAACGTGATGCCGATGCCCGCGAACCGCTGGTTGATGACCCACGCGAAGGCGATGCCGACGAGGATGCCGAGGGCGCCGCCGATCACCGACGTGATGACGCTCTCGTAGCGCACCGTAGCACGCACCTGAGAGCGAGAGGCGCCGATCGCGCGCACCAGCCCGATCTCACGCGTGCGTTCGTACACGGCCAGCACGAGCGTGTTGACGATGCCGAACAGCGAGATGATGACGCTCATCGCGAGCAGCCCGTACATCAGGTTCAACAACTGGTTCACCTGACCGATGATGCTGTCCTTGTACTCCGCATCGTCGCGGACCTCCGCAGTCGGGACGCCTTCGAGCGCGGTCTTCAGGGCCTCAGAGTTCGCCGGTGTGGCCCCTCCGGACATTTTGGCGAAGGCCATGAAGTACTGTGGCCGCGGGAACAGGGCGTCGTACCCCGGACTGCCCACCGTGATCCCGTTGATCATCATCGGGTCGCGGTAGATGCCCAGGACTTCGAGGCGACCGGTCTTGCCGTCCGCCGTGGACACCTCCACGGTGCCGCCTCTCTTCACGTCGAGCGAGGTAGCGGTCTGCTCCTCGACGATGGCTCCATCGTCGCCGAGTTGCCAGAGGAGATCGTCGCTGCCGTCGATCCAGTCGAACTGCCAGAGGCGCTGGAAGGTGCCCGGATCGATACCGTACAGCGCCGTCGCCGTCTTGCTGCTGCCGGCTTCGACCTGCTGGACCGCCAGCGGCGACACGACCTCCGTCGACGGCACGGCTTCGACCCGGCGGACCGCCTCGGCAGGAACCGGAAGGAAGTTCGTCCCCGAGATGACGTAGTCGGCGCGGACCGTCCGATCGTAGCTGTCGATGAACGAGCTCTTGAGTCCCTGGGCGAAGACCGCGACGAACACGACGACGCCGAGTCCGATCATGAGCGCCGCGGCCGTAGCGGCGGTCCGCTCCGGATTGCGCCGCGCGTTGTCACGAGCCAGCCGGCCGCTGACCACCGACACCCGCTGCAGCGGCCAGCCGATCACCCCCGCGACCGGGCGGATGAAGTACTTGCTGACCACGGCGACGGCGACGAAGATGAAGATCGCCCCGAAGGCGATCTGCCCGAGGCGCGTGGTCGTCCCGCCGCTGCCGTACATCCCGCCGACGATGCCGAGCCCACCGAGCACTGCCGCGGCGACGGCGACGTAGGGCATGAACCGGGCGAACCGTGACGGCGGCAGCGTCGCGCCTTCCTGCAAGGCGGCGACCGGCGGTACCCGTGTGGCACGCAGCGCCGGGACGATCGCCGAAAGCAGCGTCACGCCGATGCCGACCGCGAGCGCGACGATCACGGTGCGCGGCTCCATCACGAGGCCGCTACGGGGGATGTCGACCCCGCCGGCCTGGAACAGGGCGTTGATCCCGGTCGCCACCCCGAGCCCCGCGAACAACCCGACCACGGACGCGAGCACGCCCATGGCCAGGGCCTCGCCGGTGATGCTCACGAGGACCTGCCGTCGCGAGGCGCCGAGGGCGCGAAGCATGGCGAACTCCCTCCGCCGCTGCGCCACCGTCATCGAGAACGCGTTGAAGATGATGAACGCGCCGACCAGGACGGCGACGCCGCCGAAGCTGAGGAGGACGGGCGTGAGGAACTGCCCGATGGACTCGCTGATCTCCTTGGTCTGATCGGCGGCCGCCTGCTGGCCGGTCTTGACCTCCGCGTAGGCCGGGACGACCTCACGGATGCGCCCGGCGAGCGTCTCCGGCGACGTGCCCGGCTCAGCCTGCACGTCGATCTCGCTCAGTCTGCCCTCGAGGTCGAACCAGCGCTGCGCGTCGGCGAGCGTCGGGTTGAGCAGCAGGGACCCGCCCAGCGAGGACGCCGAGGCAAAAGTGAAGATGCCCGAGACGCGCGCCTCGTAGGCGCCGGTCTCCGTGATCACCTGCAGCGCCGAGCCGACGGAGAGCTGTTTGTCCTCGGCGAGCTTCTGGATGATGCCGATCTCGCCGTCCTTCTGCGGCGGCGCGCCCGTCACGTAGGTGCTCTGACTGATCTCGCTCGGCACCCAACTGAAGAAGAGCGTTGGTGAACCGCCGGTCTGCGCGACCTCACCGTCCACGGCCACCGCTCCCATCCCGGAGACATAGCCGGCGGCGGCCCTGACTCCATCCACGCCGCGGATCTCGTCGGCCAACGTCTCCGGCAGGGCCTCGCTGGCCCCGCCGAACTGGCTCGTGAACTCCGCCTTGCGCGTGATGGTGACGTCCGTGCCCTTGTAGGCCTCGCTGAAGATCTCGTCGAAACCGCGGTTGATCTGATCGGTGAGCACGAACGTGCCGCTGATCATCGCGACCCCGAGCAGGATGGCGAGCGTCGTCAGCAGTGTGCGCAGCTTGTGCGCGATGAGACTGCGCCAGGCGATGCGGAACATCAGGCGTCCTCGAGCGACTTGATGACGTCGTAGATCTCGTCGCGGCCGAGCCGCCCGCAGTCGTGGGCGATGGCGCCGTCCTTGAGGAAGACGATGCGGTCGGCGTACGTCGCCGCGTGGGCGTCGTGGGTGACCATGACGATGGTCTGCTCGAGATCGTCACGCGAATGTCGGAGGAGCTGTAGTACCTCCTCCCCGGTGCGCGAGTCGAGGTTCCCGGTCGGCTCGTCGGCGAACAGGACCGCCGGCCTCGACGCCAGCGCGCGAGCCACGGCCACGCGCTGCTGCTGGCCACCGCTGAGTTCGGCGGGCTTGTGCGTCAGCCGGTCGCCGAGCCCGACCGTCTCGACCAGTTCGTCGACCCAGGCGCCGTCGCCCTTGCGGCCGGCGATCGTCAAGGGCAGCATGATGTTCTCCGCGGCGTTCAGCGTCGGCAGCAGGTTGAAGGTCTGAAAGATGAAGCCGATCTTGTCGCGGCGCAGCTGGGTGAGCGCCCGCTCCTTGAGCGTGGTGATCTCCTGGTCGTCGATCCACACGTTGCCGGCCGTGGGCCTGTCGAGGCCGGCCAGGATGTGCATCAAGGTCGACTTGCCGGAGCCCGACGGACCCATGATGGCCGTGTAGGCGCCGCGCTGCAGGTCGATGTCCACCCCGGCCAGCGCGCGGACGAGCGCGTCGCCCTGCCCGTAGTCGCGCTCGACACCGCGCGCCTGGACGACGGCGTCCGCCATGCCCACCGTGGTCCCGGCTTCGCAGGTCGCCGCCGCCGCGCCGTCGGCCTGATCGATCGTCGTGTCGACGTTCTCGGTCACGTCTCCCCCTTGTTGTCCGCCGCCGGTGGCGGCACGTGGCGGGCCGCGCCTCCCGGCGCGGCCCGCCACGACTCTTGTTCCCTCTTATCCCACGCGGAGGCGCCGGACGGAACCTCGTCCCTGCGTTGCCGCCACGGGGTCAAGCCGATGTCGGTCCGGTCTCGCCGCTTCCCGACGCCGTCTGGCCGCCACCCGCGGGCGGCTCCGGCAGGGGCCCCGCCGTTTCGATCGGCTCGCCGGCGGGCCCTTCGGCCGCCGCGACCGCCGTCTGGGCTCCGTCCGCCTCCACGAGCGGGACCTGCGTCTCGCCACCTTCGGTGACGGCCGCGCCGGGCGCGGCGCTCACATCGCCGGCGGTCATAGCCGGCGATGTCTGCACGATCGGCGTGATGATCGGGGCCTGGGTGGCAGCTGAGGCGCCCGGCGGCGGGTACGCGGCCACACCGGCCGCCACCGCGGCATTGGCCGCGGCCAGAGCCGCGGCCGCTTCGCGCTTGCCGCGCCGCCATTCGGCCAGGCCGAGCGCGGCGGCGCCGATGCCGAAGACGATCATGACCACCATGAGCGCCGGCCCGGCGACCGGGATCCGCGAGACGACGGTCGTCCCGACGACACCCACGGTCACGGCGAGCATGAGATTCTCCCTCCCGCCGAACCCGGTGAGGACCTTCTGGGCGAGGAACGACGCCACGCCCGTCGTCGCGAAGAAGTAGGCAAGCAGCACGAACAGCCCGTAGGGCAGGACCAGGAGCAAGCCGATCACGCTGATCACGAGCACGAACAGGATGGCCGGAGCGACGATGAAGAAGACGAGCGCGCCCCACCCCAGCGACGCCCAAGGCGTGCGACCGAGGTGTCGCTGCACCGAGCGCAGCTGACCCGGCATCAGCGCGGCCGCCACGAGGGCGAGCACCAGGAAGAACACCGTCTGCACGACCCAGCCCCAGAAGCTGAGTCCCCACAGCGGATTGTCGAAGAAGCTCCGCGTGAGCCAGCCGGCCGCCGCGCTCCAGTCGATCCCTTCTATGCTCTGGATCTGGCCGACGACCTCGGCGCCCGGCGCCCGCCTCAGCTCGCCGCCGAAGAGGACGAGAGACGAGTCGGTGGCCGAGAGATCGCTCCCCAGAACGGCCTTGGGACCGAGAGTGACGTCGCCGCCGAAAGCCACGGTCGTCGTGCCCACGGTGCCGTTGATGACCACATCGCCGCCGAAGGCGACCACTGCGTCCGTGACCGTGCCGTCAACCAGGATATCGCCGCCGAACACGACCACCGACGGCATCGTGGTGCCCTCCGGGACGATGACATCGTTCCCGAACTGCACCTCGGAGCCCTGTTGAAGCACGATCGCCCCGGAGGGCGTCGCGGCCGGCTTGGGCGACTTCGTCGCCGCGTGCACGGGGCCGGCGAGCGCCAGGCCAAGCAGAACCACGAGCGCGGCCAGGGCGGCCAGCGCGAGCGACGGCCGCAGGATTCTCAGGATTCTGTCACCTCTCATGGTGTCACCTCCGCGAGCCGGCATGGTCAGCTCGTCGTCTGTTCATGTGTCGGGTCTCCGCCGGGCGCCGGCGGCGCCGGCGGCGCGGCGGGTGGCTGCTGCGGAGCCGGAGTCGCGAGAGGCGCCGGCGGCACGGGAGCGGCCGGGGCCTGCGGCGGCGCCGGGACGCCGACCGGCTGGGCGATCGTCGCCGGCGCGGTCGTCGCGGGCGGGAGCGGCGCCTGCGAGCCGCGGAACATCACCTCGGCCCAGCGTGCGCATACCCAGCTCCACCCATTGAGCACGTGCAGCGACACGAAGAACACGAGGATGCCCAGCGGCACCGAGATCACGCTGAACCAGAGCGGCGGCACCCAGGTGCCGTTGACGATCGGCACGTCGAGGATCGCGACCACCGGTATCGCCATGAACCAGAAGACCATGGACAGAGCCGTCACCAGCAGAGTGAACGACACGATCCCGAAGGCGAGCTTGGCGAGCAGGTAGAGGAGGTCCTTCCACGTCGCCCCGCTGCCGAAGTGCGCCTTGAGCTTCGCCCAGACGCCCTCGGCCTTCTCCCACTCGCGTGGCGCCGGCGGGACCTCCGCGCCCAAGAGATAGCGCGCCTGCACCCGCTCGAACGCGCCGAAGAGCCACCAGGCGCCGGCGACGACGAGCAGGATCGGGACGCCGACCCAGATCACCACCAGGCCAATGCCGAGCGAGAGGCCCGTGGTGAGGAACACGAAGTAGAAGAGGCCCAGCGGGAAGGCGAGCCACTGGAACAGGATGCCGAGCCACGTCTGCGGACGTGCGACGACGCCGAAGAAGCGGGTGAGCGCCGAGTCGTTCAAGGGGTTACCTCCACAGTCGTCCGCAGCTTGCAGACAAAGCCTAGCGGGAGGCGCGCTCCGGGTCGTCACCCCGCAGCGGGAATCGAGATGGACTCGGAGTGGGATTCAGGCGCCGGCCCGCATACCCCCCCGGGGGTAGCCGCCGGCCGGCGTCAGGTCACTCCGCGGGCCCTTCTCCCGGCCGCACCAGCCCTACCTCATAGGCGAGGATCACGGCCTGTGAACGGTCGTGCAGGCCGAGCTTCGCGAAGATACGCTTGACGTGAGTCTTGACGGTACCTTCGCTGAGAAAGAGATGCGCGGCGATGTCGCCGTTGCTCATGCCGCGAGCCACCAGCACGAGGACCTCGCGTTCGCGATCGGTCAGGTCGTCGAGCTCGCTCACGTCTCGCGAAGGGCTCATCTCCGCACGCCCGCGGAAGTTCTCGATGAGGCGCTGCGTCACGGAGGGAGCCAGCAGCGCCTCACCCTCGGCCACGACGCGGATGCCGGCGACGAGGTCCTCGGCTGGGGTGCGCTTGAGCAAGAAGCCGCTGGCCCCCGCCTTGAGCGCCTCGTAGACGTACTCGTCCAGGTCGAACGTGGTGAGGATGACGACGCGCGAGCTCTCGTCGCGCCCCAGGGCGACGATCTCGCGTGTCGCCTCGATGCCGTTCATGACCGGCATCTGCACGTCCATGAGCACGACGTCCGGGTCGAGGCGCCGCGTGAGCGCCACCGCCTGAGCGCCGTCGCCGGCCTCACCCACGACCTCGATATCGTCCTCGGACTCGAGGATCAGCCGAAGGCCCGAGCGCACCAGCTGCTCGTCGTCGGCAAGCACGAGCTTGACGGTCATGTCCCCTCCGTTTCCTCAGTGAGTCGCGACGACGTCGCGTCTCACCCTGGCCCATCTTCGTCGGCCATCGGCAGCCGCGCGCGTACGCCGAAGCCGCCGTCGGCGCGCGGTCCCGCCTCGAGCTCTCCCCGGAACGTGGCCACCCGTTCGCGCATGCCCACGAGGCCGCGGCCACCGCCGTCCGCCACGGACGTGACCCCACGACCCTCGTCGAGCACCTCGATGGCGAGAGCCCGCTCCTCATAGCGCACGTGGACGGTCGCCCGGGTCTTGCCCGCATGCTTGAGCGTGTTCGTCAGCGCCTCCTGGACGATGCGGTAGGCCGTGAGGTCGAGGCTCGCCGGCAGGGGCCGCGCCAGGCCCTCGACGATCAGCTCGACGGGCAGCCCCGCCTCGCGCACTTGTCCGCACAGTGTCTCCAGCTGCCCCATGCCGGGCGCCACATCATAGGACGTGTCCTCCTCACGCGCTCGCAGGATGCCCAGCATGCGCTCGATGTCGCCCAGCGCCTGCCGGCCCGCGGTCTCGATCGATTCCAGCGCTTCGCGCGCCAGCTGTGGCTTCTTCTCGATGACGCGCTGCGCGGCGCCGGCGTGCAGGACGACGACGTTGAGCGCGTGCCCGACGCTGTCGTGCAGTTCCCGAGCGAGACGGGCGCGCTCTTCGGCGACGGCCTCGCGGGCGCGGGCTTCGCGGTCCGCCGCAAAGAGCGCGGCTCTGCGCTCCGCCCGCTCGACGCTGCCCCTGTAGATCCGGATGACGACGGCGACGACCCACACGAGCGAGAGTGAAGCCCACGTGCTGATCGCGCTCTGCCAGGAGAGCTCCGGGTAGGTCACGAAGACGACGATCAATCCCAGAGCCACGACAAAGCCCGCCGCCAGAGCGCGCTTCCACTGGTCGAACGCGACGGTCGCGAACGAAGCGATGACGACCGCCCAGACGGCGGCCTGCGTGAACTCGTAGCCCGCGACTGACTGGGCGCAGAGCAGAGCGACGGCAGCGGACAGACTGGCGAGGGGGGACCACCACAGAAAGGCGATGGTGAGCGCGCTGGCCACGGTCAGGACGATCAGCACCGTGCCGGCGTCGCTGTAGGCAGCCGGTGTCGGGCCACGAGTGAGGAGTTCGACCAGCCCCGCCGCGGTGAGGACGAGCGCCAGGAAGATACTGAGAGACAGCGGGTCGAGAAACCGGGGGCGTCGAGGCGCCGGCGGTACCGCGCCGGCCGGCGAGGCGAGGATGTCGGCGGGCCGTTCCACGCCCGCAGTATAGACCACGCTCCCGTGCACGGAGGCGGCCGCGAGCACACCGATGGAGACGGCGTGCGGTACAGAGTGGTGGAGGCGGCGGGAATCGAACCCGCGTCCACGGACGCCTTGGCGGAGTCTCTACAGGCTTAGCCGGCGCATTTCATCTCGCTCGCGGCCCCCGCGTCGGCCGGGTGCCGTTCGCCAGCCCCGGTCAGTCTCAGGCGCGCTCGCTCGGAGCAGTGCGACCGCACCCCAGCCCACTTCATGACACCGCGTATCCCGGCCGTGGGCATGCCGGGTGCGATGCGTCACCTAATTACTTAGGCGGCGAGTGCGAGAGAATTATTCTCGGCAAGTAGTGTGTTCCGGCAGTTTAACGAGGCCACCGGACCTCGGCCTGCTGCTCCCACCTCGGTACAGCCCATGTCGAGACCTGTTCGCCCCCAACTGGGCAGCCTGGGTGGCTGCATCTCCGAGTATACCAGTCCCCGGAAACGGCGAAACCGCGGCGCTGCCGCGGTTTCGCCTGCAAATCATCCTCTTCGACGCCGATGTGTGTGCGGTGCACCTACGGCGCCCCGCACGTCGGCCCACCGTCGCCGGTCAATCCTCTACGGTCTGGACCTCACGACGGTCGCGACGCCGGAAATACATGTTGCGGCAGAGCGGGCCCTCGCCGGTGGCGTAGCAGCTCTGCACTCCGATCGAACACTGCGGCAGCGGCTGGCGAGCGACCTTGACCACGCCGAACCCACCCTTGCCGCGCTCGATCTCTTGGAACATCTTCAGGTCGATCTCGTGCGGGAACACCTTCTCGATACACCCGAAGAACGTGTCGCCGTCTTCCTTGAACGCGTACAGGAAGCGACAGTTCATGGCAAGACAGGCGGCCGGGTAGACGACCTTCTCGCACTGCGCCGAGCATTCCTGACATTCAAGCTGTTCTTCAGACAAGCGGATCAGCCTCCTAGACAGCACAACGGCCGGCGTTCTGGTGCCGGCCCGCGAGCATAGTAGCACGGGGCTCGCAGCGTGAACAGGGTCCTTAACCTCCGCTTAATACTTTTGACACAGGGGCAATCTTGGCTCCGTCCGCCGACATTGCGCCCGACGGCACAAGTTCGCGTTGACAATCCACCGCGGTGATAGTGAAAATGGTCACGTACTGCCGTCGTAGCGTCCCCGGTGGGCGCCGCGCCGGTCCACTCGCATGCCCAAGGAGGTGGCGGACACGCATGGACGCCGTAATGCTCGCCCGCATCCAGTTCGCGTTCACCATCGGCTACCATTTCATCTTCGTCCCGATCAGCATCGGCGTAGGGATGATGGTGGTGCTCGCCGAGCGGCGCTACTACAAGAGCGGGGTCCCGGCCGACCGAGCCGCCTCGAACTTCTGGATCAAACTCTTCACCGCGACCTTCGCCATCGGCGTGGCCACCGGGATCACCATGGAATTCGCCTTCGGCACCAACTGGGCCAACTACTCGCGCTTCGTCGGCAACATCTTCGGGGCGCCGCTCGCCGCCGAGGGCCTCATCGCCTTCTTCCTCGAATCGACCTTCCTCGGCATCCTCTTGTTCGGCCGCACGAAGGTCTCCAAGCGCTTCTACTACGTCTCCGCCTGGCTGGTCTGGATCGGCTCGCTTCTCTCCGCACTCTGGATCCTGATCGCCAACTCGTGGATGCAGACGCCCGCCGGGTACAGGATCGAAGGCGGCAAGGCCGTTCTCACGAGCTTCTGGGAGGCGGCGCTCAACCCGTCGACGGCGCCTCGCTACTTCCACACCGTCGCGGCGACCATCATCACCGGCTGCTTCGTGGCCGCGGGCGTGTGCGCGTACTACATGCTCAAGAAGCGGCACCTGCATTTCGCCCGGACGGCCATGCTCTGGGCCGTCTCCGTGGGTCTCATCGTGTCCCTCGCGATGCCGCTCATCGGCCACTGGGGCGCACTGGTCGTCGCCGAATATCAGCCGGTCAAGATGGCCGCCTTCGAGAACATCACCGAAACGCAGAAGAACGCGCCGCTCTACCTGTTCGGCTGGGTGAACGGCGACGGCACCACCACAGGCGTCAGCATCCCGAGTGGATTGAGCCTCATGCTGGGCCTCGACCCTGAGCACGAGGTCACCGGCCTCGACAGCGTCGCCGCGGCCGACCGGCCGCCGGCGCAGCTCACCTTCCAGAGCTACCACCTCATGATCGCGCTCGGCGGGCTCTTCATCCTTGTGTTCGGGCTCGCCCTCATCATGCACTTCCTGAAGCGCCTCGAGAACGCGCGCTGGATGCATTGGGCGCTCATCGCCTGCATCCCGCTGTCGCTGCTCGCCATCAACCTGGGCTGGATGGCGGCCGAGGTGGGGCGCCAGCCGTGGGTCGTCCAGGGTTTGATGCGCACGACCGACGCGGTCTCCCCGCTGGTCTCGGCGGGTGAGATCTGGACCACGCTCGGCCTCTTCGGCCTGATCTACCTGGTGCTGTTCATCGCGTGGATCCGCATCTTCCTCGGCATCATCAAGAAGGGCCCTGAGGACACGGCGGAGATGCTGCAGGCGGAAAAGGGCATCGCACCCTCTCCCGCCGGTGCGGGGAGGTGACGAGATGACCCTTGCCAACATCTGGTTCTTCCTCGTCGCACTCCTGCTCACCGTCTACGTCATCCTCGACGGCTTCGACCTGGGCGCCGGCGTGCTCTACCCGTTCCTCGGCAGGACGGAGGAGGACAAGAGCGTCATCCGCGCCTCGATCGGCCCTGTCTGGGACGGCAACGAGGTCTGGCTCCTCACCGGCGCCGGCGCTATCTTCGCGGCCTTCCCGATGGTGTACGCCATGACCTTCAGCGGCTTCTATCTGGCCATCATGCTGGTGCTCTTCGGCCTCATCCTGCGAGCCGTGTCGCTCGAGTTCCGGCACCGTGACTCGAGCTGGAGCGCGGTCTGGGACGGCACCTTCTTCCTGGGCAGCCTGGTGCCGTCGCTGCTGGTCGGCGTGGCCCTGGGCAACGTCATTCGCGGCGTCCCCATGGATGCGCAGGGCAACTACATCGGGAGTTTCGTCGAGTTGCTGAACCCGTACGCGCTTCTCGTCGGGGTCACCGGGCTCTTCCTGATCGTCCAGCACGGGGCCGCCTGGCTCGCCGTCAAGTCCGAGGGCGAGCTCCACGGTCGCGCCCTGCGGTACCGCCGCGCGACGTTCTGGATCTGCGCCGCGCTCGCCGTCGCCACGTCCGCCGCGACGATCCTCACGGTGTCACGCGCGTCCGACAACGTGTTCGGCCGGCCGGCCGGCTGGCTGTTCCTCGCGATCCTCGTCGTCGGCCTGCTCTACGCCTTCTGGCAGATGATGAAAGAGGGCGGCGAGTTCAAGTCGTTCGTGGGCTCCGCCGTCGTCATCATCGGGCTCGCCGGCATCGCCGCCGTGGGGAACTTCCCGGACATGGTCCCGGCCCGCGGCACGCCGGAGATCACGAGCCTGACCGTGGAGCGTGCCGCCTCGGAGCATCTCACTCTGCTGGTGATGCTCATCCTGGCGCTCATCTTCGTCCCCGTCGTGCTCGTCTACACGGTCCTGATCTACAAGACGTTCTGGGGCAAGACGAAGGCGGGCGACGCGGACTACTGAGCAGGCGTGGACTGAATCACGCAGGCGCACGCCCGAAGAGGCGGCGGACCGTCCGGTCCGCCGCCTCTTCTTCGCCCACCGCCGCGAGTTTGCACGGCCGGCCCGTCCCTTTCTGTGCGAACGAACGCGCAGGGTCTTCCGCCTGCTTCGTCACGCGAGCCCCGCGCAGGAGCACCACACGGACTCGCGCGCGCTGCCGGCGCCGGCCCGCGCTCGGCAGGTCGAATCTTCGGGCCTTCCCAGCCTCCGGCCGGCCTCGCCGCGGGGCCCGCACCCCGGAGCCGCCCGGCCGAAGCGAGTACGAACCCCCCGGGTCGCTAGACAGCCGGGTGTGAGTGGACTACCATGCGCACTGATGGAGCGAATATGTGCAGTTGAGTGAGTCCTTGTTCACTTCTTCACCAGTGGAATCAAGCCTCGAGGAGGAGCAATGAAAGACCCCAATCTCTTTGAAGACCTGGTAGCGGTCAGTCCCGGCATGGAGATCTGGTGGGACTCGTCGCCGTGCATCCTGGAGAACTGGTACGGCAAGATGCTGGCCAAGGCGGACGACGCCGACAAGCAGGCGCTCCAGGCGCAGTTCGCGCGCATGTACGATACCGACGACCCGATGAACCAGCTCTTCCGCGGGGTCACCACCAACCCGCCCCTCTCGCTGGCCGCGATCAAGGACGACCCGGCGCGTTGGGAGAAGGTCGCCCAGCAGATCCTCGCCGAGCACCCCGACGTCGACACCGAGGGCCTCTTCTGGCTGCTCTACAAGGAAGTCGTCAAGCAGGGCTCCGACATGTTCCTGCCGCTCTTCGAGGCCTCAGGCTACAAGGAGGGCTTCCTCTCCGGCCAGGTCGACCCGCGCAGCGCCTTCGACGGGGACGCGATGCTGGCGCAGGCGCTCGAGATCCACGCCGTGAACCCGAACGTGATGGTCAAGGTGCCCGGCACCGCCCAGGGCTACGAGATCATCGAGGAGCTCACCTCGCGCGGTATCGCCACCAATAACACCCTCACCTTCGTGCTCTCCCAGCTGCTCGACTGCGCGAAGTCCGTGATGCGCGGCCTCGAGAAGGCCAAGGCCAACGGCGTCGACCTCAGCCAGTGGCGCTCGGTCATCACCCACATGGAGGCCCGCTACGGCGACCTCGGCGGCCTTCGTGAGGCCGGCGCCGAGGTCGGCGTGGAGGTCACCGAGTCCGACGTCCGCCTCGCCGAGCTGGCGATCTTCAAGAAGGCGTACCGCACGGTCAAGGAGCGCGGCTATCAGAGCAAGATGCTCTCCTGCTCGCTGCGCCTCGGCCCGACCGTGGACGGCGAGCAGCGCATCTGGCACCTCGAGGAGAAGGCCGGCGCCGGCATCGTCGTCACCGTCCCGCCGCCCTTCATCGACGAGGTCATCAACTTCCCCGGCGCGGACAGCATCCACTTCCGGGCCGACCAGATCGACGTCGATCCTCCGGCCGACGTCATGGAGAAGCTGCTCAAGATCCCGTACTTCGCCCGCGCCTACGACGAGGACGGCTATACGCGCGAGGAGTACAACACGCATCCGGCCCTGGTGAGGACGCACGAGGCGTTCTCCAAGGCCACCAACGAGATGGTCGCGTTCGCCGACGGTTGCCTCAAGGGCAATTGCAGGGCCTGAGGGCACCGCGCCCGGACGCTCACGTGATGACGAAAGGACAGTGGGAATGACGGACATCAAAGACAAGATCAATCCCTATGTGTGGACGGCGCCTGAGTACAACACGGGCATCCTCGACAAGGCCTGGGCGCAGCCCGAGATGGGCCGCATGATGCTCAACGAGAACCCGATCCCGCCGTCGGAGGCGGTCGTCAAGGCGATCACCGAGATAGCGGAGAAGGGCAACCGCTACCCGGACCGCGCGTACCGTCTGCGCGAGAAGCTGGGCAAGCTTCACGGCGTGGCGGCGGAGAACATCGCCCTCGCCAACGGCTCGTCAGAGACCATCGACGCCATGATGCGCATCTTCCTGCAGCCGGGAGACGAGTTCCTCTGCTCCAACCCGACGTTCGAGATGTTCCCGTCACGCGCCGGCCTCTGCAACGCGAAGACCGTGCAGATCCCGCTGCGCGACGAGGACCTCCAGTACGACGTCGAGGGCATGCTTGGGGCCGTGAACGAGAAGACCAAGCTCATCCTCATCATCAATCCGAACAACCCGACGGGCATCTTCATCGACGATGCCGACCTCACCAGGTTCGCCGAGCTCGGCATCCCACTGTGCATCGACGAGGCCTACCTCGACTACCATCCGGACGTCGAGGCCAAGATCGACTTCGTCAAGAAGTACGATCACATCTTCCTCTCGCACACGTTCTCCAAGGCCTTCGGCCTGGCCGGCATCCGCTTCGGCTACGTCGTCGGATCGCCGACCGTGGTCGACGCCTTCAATCTGATGTACCTGCCGTGGAACCTCAGTCTGATGGCGATCGCCGCGGCCGAGGCCATCCTCGACACCGGCGAGGTCAAGGACAAGGTCGTCTACAACAACGACTGGATGGACAAGTTCGCCGCGGCGCTCTCCGCCAAAGGCCTCAAGCCGTTCGAGGCGCACGGCAACTACATGCTGGTCGACGCCTCGGCGAGCGGCAAGACCAGCACCGAGATCGTCCAGGCCGGCGCGGACATGCAGAAGCTCTTCCTCAAGACCATCAAGCCGATCAACGGCAAGGAAGGCTACTTCCGTGTCACCCCCGGCACGCCCGCGGAGTGCGAGCGCTTCATGACGTTCATCAAGGAGTACTTCTGAGCCGACTGAAGCTCGGTTGACGTCCGTCCGCGGCCTCCGCCCTCCTGTTCGTCACAGGGGAGGGCGGAGGCTGACGGGCTTTCACTTCCCCAACGAAAGGACCCAGGTGAGCCCAGTGGCGAGCGCACCCCTCCAAGATCGCTGCATCGACACCATCCGCTTCCTGGCCGTCGACGGCGTCCAGAAGGCGAACTCCGGCCACCCCGGGATGCCCATGGGCGAGGCCGCCGTCGCGTATACGCTCTTCACGCGTCACCTCCGGTACGATCCCGCCGACCCCGCCTGGCCGAACCGGGACCGCTTCGTGCTCTCGGCTGGTCACGCCAGCATGCTCCTCTACTCCATGCTGCACCTGACCGGCTACGACCTCGGCGTGGACGACCTCAAGGCGTTCCGTCAGTGGGGCAGCCGCACGCCGGGTCATCCGGAGTACGGGCACACGCCGGGTGTCGAGACGACGACGGGCCCGCTCGGCCAGGGCGTGGCCAACGCCGTGGGCATGGCCGTCGCCGAGCGCTTCCTTGCGGCCACCTTCGGCGACGACGTCGTCGACCACTACACGTACGTGCTTGCCGGCGACGGCTGCATGATGGAAGGCATCAGCAGCGAGGCAGCCTCCTTCGCCGGCCACCAGAAGCTCGGCAAGCTCATCCTGCTGTACGACGACAACCACATCACCATCGACGGTTCCACCGACCTGGCCTTCACCGAGGACGTGTGCAGGCGCTTCGAGGCCTACGACTGGCACGTCCAGCGCGTGGCCGACGGCAACGACGTCGATGCCATCGACGCGGCCATCACGGCGGCCAAGTCTGAGACCGGCAAGCCGTCGATGATCGCCGTACGCACGCACATCGGCCGTGGCTCGCCCAACAAGCAGGACAAGGCCGCCGCCCATGGCGCCCCGCTCGGCGTCGACGAGGTCAAGCTGACCAAGGAAGCTTGCGGGTGGCCGCTCGACCCCGAGTTCTACGTCGCCGACGACGTGCGCGCCTACTTCGCCGACGCAGCCGGCAGGGCCGCTGAGGCGCACGCCGCGTGGGAGAAGACGTACGCGGCGTGGCGCGCCGCCGACGCCGCCCGCGCCCAGTCGTGGGACGACGCCTGGTCGCACACGCTGCCAGAGGGCTGGGACGCGGACCTGCCGGTCTTCTCGATCGACGACAAGATCGCGACCCGCGCCGCCTCCGGCAAGGTCATCAACGCGGTGGCGCCGCACGTCCCGACACTCATGGGTGGCTCCGCCGACCTCGCGCCGTCGAACAACACCCTGATCAAGGACGCTCCAGACCAGCAGGCAGCGACCCCGGGCGGCCGCAACGTCCGCTGGGGCGTACGCGAGCACGCGATGGCCGCAATGGCCAACGGCCTCTCGGCGCACGGCGGCATCCGGCCGTACGTGGCGACGTTCTTCGTGTTCACCGACTACATGCGTCCGGCCATGCGTCTCTCCGCCCTCATGAAGCAGCCGGTCACGTACGTGCTCACGCACGACAGCGTGGGCGTCGGCGAGGACGGCCCGACGCACCAGCCCATCGAACACCTCGCCATGCTGCGCGCGACGCCGGGCTTCATCGACCTGCGTCCCGCCGACGCCAACGAGACGGTCGAAGCCTGGAAGATCGCCCTGCAGAGCGTCGACGCGCCCGTCGGCCTCATGCTGACGCGGCAGAACCTCCCGACGATCGACCGCGAGAAGTACGCGCCGGCGAGCGGAATCGCCCGCGGCGCCTACGTGCTCGGCGATGCCTCCGACGGCGGCGCCCCGGATGTCATCATCATGGCCAGCGGCAGCGAGGTGGCGCTCGCGCTCGAGGCGCACGAGCGTCTCGTCGCCGAGGGTGTGCGTTCACGCGTCGTCAACATGGCGTCGATGCACCTGTTCGCCGGGCAGGATGCCGACTATCGCGAATCGGTCCTGCCCCTCGCCTGCAGTACACGGCTGGCAGTCGAGGCCGGAGTCACCTTCGGCTGGGACCGCTGGGTCGGCGAGGGCGGGCAGGTCATCGGCATCGACCGCTTCGGCGCGTCGGCGCCGGCGAGCACCATCTTCGCGGAGCTCGGCTTCACCGCCGACAACGTCTACGCACGAGCCAAGGCTCTGCTCGCCTGAGCCCGGCGCGGAGCGGCGGCTGCGGGGGCCCCGCAGAGAGGCGCCGCGGGCGCCCCCGACGCAGAAGCACGCGAGTCGGCCGCCTCACGACGGGGCGGCCGTCTCGCGTGTACGGCCCCGGCGCGAGGCCCACTCGCACAAGATGCTTGAACCGCCCCCGGCTCCACGCCTATGATGTGTGCGACTGTGTGCGAACTTGAAGCACTATGAGTAGCGAGCACGAGAGGCAGCCGATGTCGACAGACGTATCACCCGAGGTCCACGAGATGATCCCCGCCGAGCGCCGGGCGCGCATCGTTGAAATCCTGGAAGATCGGCGCGCCGTGCGTGTCTCGGTGCTCAGCGAGACGCTCGGCGTCTCCGAGATGACCATCCGTCGCGACCTCGAGCAGCTCGAGCAGGCAGGTCTGCTCTCGCGCATGCACGGGGGCGCCATCCTCAAGCGCCGCATGGTCGAGGAGCCGCTGTACGCGACCAACGTCCGCGCCCACTCCGAGGAGAAGCGACGTATCGCAAAGGCCGGCGCGGCCATGATCGTGCCCGGCGAGACCGTCTTCCTCAGCTCGGGCACCACCGCCGCCCAGGTGCTGAGCCACGTCGACCCGCAGATCAAGGCGCGCATCGTCACGCACAACGTCGGCGCGCTGTCCACGGCGCAGAACACCGCCCTCGACGTGGTCCTGCTGGGCGGCTCCTACCGGGCGCGCTCCAACACGCTGGAGGGCCCGCTCACGATCGAGGCGGTCTCCACCTTCCATGCCTCGCGCTTCATCCTCGGCGCCGACGGGGTCAGCCTGGAGGAGGGCGTGACCACGCCGAGCATCGGCCTCGCCGGCGTGGAGCGCGCGATGATACGACAGACGCGGGGCGAGGTCGCCGTCCTCGCCGACGCCAGCAAGTTCGGCGTCATCGGCGACGTGGCCATCTGCACGCTGGACAAGGTCCACACGGTCATCGTCGACGACGCCGTCGACCAGGAAATGCGCGACGAGATGGAGCGCCTCGGGCTCTCGCAGATCGTCGTTTGAGTGCGGTCACGGGCGGCATCGGCCGCCCGGCGAGCCTCAGACGTCCCAGTACGTCGACTGGACCTCGCGCGCGCGCGCAATAGCGGCGGCGGCGCGCTCGGTGCCGCCGCTCACCGCGGGCGCGCGCTCGTCGGCGACCGCGCGCAGCACGGCCTCAACCGCCCTGGCCGTGGCCCCGCGGTCGTAGCCGCCCTCGAGCATGAACGCGAGGCGGCCTTCGCACAGTTCCCGGGCGAGCCGCACGCAGCGCACGCTCATCTGCGCGAATCCGGCCTCAGTGACCGCCATCTCGCCGAGCGGGTCGTCGCGGTGGATGTCCTGGCCTGCCGAGACGAGGACCGCCTGCGGCGCGAACTGCCGGACGACCGGCTCGAAGACGGCGTCGAACACGCTCGCGTAGTCGCCGTCGACGGCCCCCGCCGGGAGCGGTACGTTGACGGTGAAGCCCTCCCCCGCGCCCTCGCCGCACTCGGTGAAGAACCCGCTGCCGGGGTAGTGCGGCCACTGGTGCACCGAGCCGAAGAGCACCCCGGGCTCGTCGTAGAACGCCGCCTGCGTGCCGTTGCCGTGATGGACGTCCCAATCCAGGATGGCCACGCGCTCATATCCCTGCGCAAGGAGCCGCGCCGCGGCGATGGCGACGTTGTTGAAGAGGCAGAATCCCATCGCCCGGTCCGGGGTCGCGTGATGACCAGGCGGGCGGATGAGGGCGAAGGCGACGAGGTCGTCCTTCCACAGCTCCGTGGCGAGCAGCGCGCCGCCGGCGGAGAGGAGCGCCGTCTCGAAGCTCCGCGAGGAGACGTGCGTATCGGGGTCGAGCCAAGCGCCCTTGCCCTGCGCGGCCCGCTTGATCATCGCGAGGTGGGCCTGCGTGTGCACGAGCAGCACGTCGTCTTCGGTCGCGGGGTGGGGCGAGGTCGCGACCGTGAGGCGCGGCCAGAGGTCCGTGCCCTCGAGGTGTTCGACGAGGGACGTCACCCTGTCGGAGCCCTCGGGGTGCGCTCCAGTGTCGTGCTCGGCGTAGGCCTCGTCCCAGATGATGGCGGCGTTCACAAAGCCAAGGATACCTGCGCCGCGGACACGCGGCCACAGACGCCGCGCGCCCGAGCCCGCCCGGCGTGCCACGCTGGGGGTGCTTCAGGCCGGGGACGCCCCGCGCGGCGCCGTCAGGAAGGGCCGCGCCAACTGCTCCCAGAGCGCCGCCGCGGCGCGCACGTCGGCGCCGTCCGGATCCAACCCGTGCTGGATCGCGAGGCCGTCAACGATGGCGATCATCAGCATCGCGAACGGGCGTAGTTCCGCGGCAGCGTCGGGGCCACCGGCGTCGAGACAGCGGAGGACTGTCTCGCGATAGCCGTCGTACAGCGCCGCCACCCGCTCGCGCAGATCGGGATCGCGAAGCGCGTGCGGCAGGATCTCGAAGAAGGACAGGAAGCTCTCGGCGTCCGCGGCGATGCGCGTCTCGCCGTCGATCAGCGCCCGTACCCGGGCTTCGCCCGCCGGGGCCGCCGCCGTCTCGTCGATGAGGCCGCGGTTGGCATCGTGGGCCAGGGAGTCGACGAGCGCGGTGACGAGACCGGCCTTGTTGCCAAAGTGATAGCCGATGCTCGCTTTGGACTCGCCTGCCTCCCGGGCGATCGCGGACAGCTTGAGCGCGTCGAACCCGCCCGCGGCCAGAAGCCGCTGCGCGGCGGCGAGGATGTTCTGCGCCGTCGGCGCAAGAGCCTCCATCGGATCTTCGAGCAGCAGCGGCTCGGGAAGGCCTTCCCCGCGCGCCAGGCTCTTGCGCTTCTCGTCGGCGGGCGTCACCTGCTCCTCCAGAGATCACGGTCGGCTTCACTTGCCAGCGTATGCATCGGTTGCTAGTATACATTTGTCCGTCCGGACAGACAAACTCTCGGGCTCGCCCGCCGACTCAGCGACCTGCCACAGGAGGTACCGCGTTGGACACCACGCTCCCCGCCCTCAAGAAATACCGCGGCCGCCACTTCCTCACCGATCTCGACTACACCCGCGAGGAGCTCGAGGACCTGCTGAGGCTCGCCGTGAACCTCAAGGCTCTCTGGATGAAGCGCCCGCTGACGCCGTTCCTCCCCGGCAAGCACCTGGCGATGATCTTCGAGGCCGCCTCCACGCGCACACGCGTCAGCTTCGAAAACGGCTTCGCCGAGCTCGGCGGCAACGCCCTCTACCTGCGTCCCGGCGAGATTCACCTCCCCGGCCGCGAGAGCATCGCCGACACGGCGCGCACGCTCTCTCAGTACAACGCCGCCATCGAGATCCGCAGCAAGAAGAACGAGACCGTCAATGAGTTGGCCGCGTGGTCGACGGTGCCGGTCATCAACGGCATGGACCACGACCGGCACCCCTGCCAGAGCATGAGCGACGCGCTCACCATCCTCGAGGCGGCCGGGACGCTGGCCGGCGTCACGTTCGCCTACGTCGGTGACGCCGCTCACCCCTGCAACTCCCTCTCCACGACGCTGACCAAGCTCGGGCTCAACGTGCGCGTCGGCAACGCCGCCGGCTACGAGATGGCGCCCGAGCTCATCACGCTCTCCGAGCAGTTCGCCGCTGAGAGCGGCGGGTCGTTCCTGCTCACCAACGACCCGCTCGAGGCCATCGCCGGCGCCGACTTCGTCTACACCGACTGCTGGTGGTGGACCGGCCAGGAGGACGAGTACCAGGACCGTGTTTCCGCCTTCCAGGCCTTCCAGGTGAACCCCGAGCTGTGGAGCCACGCCAAGCCGGAGACCAAGTTCATGCACTGTCTGCCGGCGATGCGCGGTGAGGAGGTCGTGGACGAGATCGCCGACGGCCCCATGTCGTTGATCTTCCCGCAGGCCCAGAACCGGATGCACTTCCAGAAGGCCCTCATGCTCGCCGTGATCGGCATCGACGAGCTGCCCGATGATCCCGACCTGCAGCCCATCGGCGAAGCCCTGCTCAGCTAGCGACACCCGCAGCATCCGCACCAGCGAAAGGAACCACAGTCATGGCTGCCGATCTCCAGTCAGGAGCGCCAGGGGGAGCGCTCGCCGCAAGACCCAAGGCGTTCGGCCACGTCGACAAGCGCTTCGGGACGCCCGACCAGGCCTTCGTTCTCATGGGCCTGATCGCGACCGGGATCGCCATCCTCGCCTACGTGCTCGACCCCGACCAGGCGAGCGTCTTCTGGACGCTGTTCGCGCTGTCGTCGATCGTGTTCCTCATGCCCTACCTGCCGATGTTCCCGGCACTGCTCGTCCTGGTCCTCCACTTCCACTTCCCCGCCGAGGGTTCGTCGAAGGGCGTGTTCTGGCTCATCACCGCCGGTGGCGCGATCGTCAGCCTCCTCATAGGCTGGTGGCTCTACCGGCGGTCAAGCCGAAGGAGCGGTGCGGGTATGTCATCTACGACGAGCGACAAACAAGGATAGAAGGGCAGCGATGACGGCAACGCGCAAGAAGACCGGCAAGACGGTCGTCGTCGCCCTCGGCGGCAACGCCATCCTCCAGCCCGGCCAGGTCGGCACCTTCGAGGAGCAGCTGTTCAACATCGACGGCGCCATGCGCCGCGTCGCGCAGCTGGTCGAGGACGGCTGGCGGGTCGTGCTCACCCACGGCAACGGCCCCCAGGTCGGCAACCTGCTGATCCAGAACGCGCTCGCCGCGAAGACGGTGGCGCCGATGCCGATGGACGTCTGCGGCGCCGAGAGCCAGGGCCAGATCGGCTACATGGCGGCCCAGACCCTGGCCAACCACCTGCGCAAGCGCCGGCTCGAGGTGCCGGTGGTGACGCTCGTCACCCAGGTCGCCGTCGACCCGCGGGACAAGGCCTTCGCTAGTCCCTCCAAGCCGGTCGGCCCCTTCTACTCCGCAGCCGAGGCGAAGAAGATGATGCTCGAGGAGGGCACCGCCATGCGCGAGGACGCAGGAAGAGGCTGGCGCCGCGTGGTGCCCAGCCCCGAGCCCAGGCAGATCGTCGAGATCGCGGCGATCCGCGAGCTCGTCGCCTCGGGCAGCCTCGTCGTCTGCTCGGGCGGCGGCGGCGTGCCCGTGGTACGCAGCCGCGGCGCCCTCTCCGGCATCGACGCGGTGATCGACAAGGACCTCGCCGCGGCGCTGCTCGCGCGTGAGCTCGGCGCCCAGGCGCTGCTCATCCTCACCGACGTGCCCCGCGCCTACGTCGCCTACGGCACCCCCGAGCAGCAGGCGCTCGAGCGAGTGACCGCGAGCCAGATGCGCGCCTACGCCGCCGAGGGGCACTTCAAGGCCGGCTCCATGGGCCCCAAGGTCGAGGCCTGCCTGCGCTTCGTCGACGCCGGCGGCGAGGCGGTCATCGCCAGCCTCACCGAGGTCGGCCCGGCGCTGGCCGGCCTGGCGGGGACGCACATCGTGCCGGACGCCCCGGCAGAGCGGGGCACCTCCGCAAGACCGGCGGCCAAGAAGGCGCCGGCGAAGAAGGCCGCCGGCAAGAAGAAGCCCGCGACCTCGAAAGCGCAGGCGAAGAAGGCCCGGCGCGGCGCGGCGCCCAGCGGCGGCGCCGACGTCATCGACATCACCACCGCCCGGCGGCGCGCCGCCGCCGAGTGACGGCTCGCCGGGCCGCGAGGAGGAACGCGTGACCAAGCTCATCGACAGCACGCCCCGGGCCGACGGCTTCCGGATGCCCGGCGAATTCGAGCCGCACAAGCAGATCTGGATGCTCTGGCCGCAGAGGCCGGACAACTGGCGGCTCGGCGGCAAGCCGGCGCAGCGCGCCTGGGTCGAGGTCGCCACGGCCATCTCCCGGTTTGATCCGGTCACGGTCGGCGTCAACGACGACCAGTACGAAAACGCGGTGGACCTCCTCCCCGAGAGCGTCCGCGTCATCGAACTCTCGAGCAACGACGCGTGGATGCGCGACTGCGGACCGACGTTCGTCGTGAACGACGAGGGGAACGTCCGGCTGGTCGATTGGGACTTCAATGCCTGGGGAGGGCTCTACGACGGCCTCTACTTCCCCTGGGAGAAGGACCAGATGATCCCCCAGAAGGTGGCCCAGATCGAGGGCGTGGACCGCTACAAGGCCGGCCTCGTCATGGAGGGCGGCTCGATCCACGTCGACGGCGAAGGCACTGTCATCACGACGGAGGAGTGTCTGTTGAGTCCGGGCCGCAATCCCGGCCTCACTCGCGAGCAGATCGAGCAGAGCCTGCGCGACTACCTGAACGTCGAGAAGGTCGTCTGGCTGGCCAAGGGCATCGACCCAGAGGAGACCAACGGGCACGTCGACGATGTGGCCTGCTTCGCGCGACCCGGCGTCGTGCTGGCCGCCGTCACTGAGGATGAGGACGACTGGCGCTTCGAGCTCCTCCAGGACAACCTGCGACGGCTGCAGCAGGTCACCGACGCGAAGGGACGCAGGCTCGAAGTGCACACCGTGCCGATGCCGGCGATCATGGCGATCACCGAAGAAGAGGCGTGGGGCGTCGACAGCGCCGAAGGCTCCATCCCACGGCGACCCGGCGACAAGACCGCCGCATCGTATCTCAACTTCCTCATCGTCAACGGCGGCATCATCCTGCCGACGTTCGACGACCCCAACGACATGGTGGCGAAGGAGATCATCGCCGGCGTGTTCCCCGAGCGCGAGGTCGTCACCGTCCCCGGCCGCGAGATCGTGCTCGGCGGCGGCAACGTGCACTGCATCACACAGCAGCAGCCGCGCGGCTGAGGGACGCGTTCAGAACGCCCGACGGCGGCCGGCCTCTTCTGAGCCCGCCGCCGTCGTCCTCCTGATCCTCACCCGCACCCCGCACGGAGGCGCCTACCCGTCATCACCGCGTCGGCGGCGCCCCGCCCTTGATCAGTTCCTTGCCCCACGGTTCGCAGTCAGTCTCGAGCAGATAGCCGCGACTGGCGAAGAACGCCTTTGAATCGTCGTTCTCGGCGAGGATCTGGAGCTTGGCCTTGACGGCGCCCAGTCCCCGGAACCGCGCCTCCAGCTCGTCCATGAGCGCGCCGCCGACGCCCCGCCGCCGCCGCTCCGGTGCGACCGCGAGATGGTACACGTAGGCGCGGCGTCCGTCCCAGCCACCCATCACGGTGCCGACGATCCTCCCCCCGGTGTCGCGCGCGACCAGGAACAGACCGGGATCCCGGGCAAGCTTGAGCAGCGTCGCCTCCGGGCCGTCCGAGGGTCGCATCCAGAGGTCCCCTCGCTGCCACAGGACGTGCACGACCGGATAGTCGTCCATCGTGAACTCGGTGATCGTCACCTCGGGCGCCTGCCGCTCCATGTACAGCCCTCCTTGCGGGGATTCTAGCGCGACCGCCGCGGCGCCGCCCACAACCGGCCCGCCTCGATCGCCGACGGCCGTCCGACGGTTTGGGCGAGCAGCGCGGCGGTACAATCGCCACAGCCCATCCGAACTCGGAGGAATCCGCATGGACGCGCTCGATCTGCTGCTCGCACGGCGAAGCATCCGCCGCTTCACCTCGCAAGACGTGTCCCTCGAAGACGAGGAGAAACTGATCGACGCCGCCTTCGCGGCGCCCAGTGCGAACAACTCCCGCCCCTGGCACTTCGTCTTCGTCCGTGACCCCGAGACCCGTGCCCGGCTCAAGCACATGCACGAGTGGACGGGCATGCTCGACAAGGCCCCTCTCGTCGTCGCCGTCCTCGGCGCCGACGCCGGCAATCCTTGGTGGATCGAGGACTGCGCCGCCGCCACGGAGAACATCCTCCTCGAGGCCACCTCCCTGGGCCTGGGCAGCGTGTGGTGCGGCATGCGCGAGGACGCGACCGAAGTCGTGGGCTGCGAGAAGGCCTGCTGCGAGGTGCTGGGCGCCCCTATGGGCCGGTGGCGCGTGCTGTCGCTCATCGGCATCGGCCATCCGGCCGAGCGCAAGAAGCCGCGGACCCAGCGCCAGGTCAGCAAGCTCAGCTTCGAGCGCTTCGGACGGCGCTCGCGGTGACCTTCGGGGGCGTGCGATGACGGCGCCGCGCGACTTCGAGCAACGCGTCCAGGCCACGTCCGCTTCGATCTTCGCCGCCATGGCCGGCGAGCAGCCCTCCCGTCTGTCGCGCGATCGCCTGCAGGGCGAGATGATGGAATGGGCGATGGCCGACGAGCGTCTCAAGGTCGAGATGCTGCGCTTCGTCGACGTCTTCCCCACGCTTCGTACCCGCGCCGAGGTCGCCCGGCACCTGCACGAGTACTTCGTCCAGCAGGGTGTCGCCGCGCCCAAGGCGCTGCGCTGGGGCGTCGGGCTGACCGGACCGCACTCGCCGGTGGCCCCGCTGGCGAGCGCCGTCGTGCGGCGCCAGATGAAGGGGTTCGCGCGGCGCTTCATCGCGGGCCGCGACGCAGACGACGCCATCCCCACCCTGCGAGCGCTGCGCCGCGAAGGCACCGGCTTCACGCTCGACGTCCTCGGCGAGGCCACGGTCAGCGAGGCCGAGGCGCACGCCTACCAGCAGAGCTACTTGACCCTGCTCCACGGCCTTGCCGCCGAAGCCGCCGCCTGGCCCGCGATGGCCGTCGTCGACGAGAGCGCCTGGGGGGTGCTGCCCCGCGTCAATCTCAGCCTCAAGATCACGTCGCTGTACTCGCAGATCGATCCGCTCGACTTCGAGGGAAGCGTCGCCGCCGTCAAAGACCGCCTGCGGCCCGTCTTCCGCAAGGCGATCGCCACCGGCGCGGCGCTCACCCTCGACCTCGAGCAGTTCCGCTACCGCGACCTGACCTTCCAGGTGTTCACCTCGCTGCTGGACGAGGAGGAGTTCCACGGCTACCACGACGCCGGCATCGTCCTGCAGGCCTACCTGCGCGACGCCGACCGCGACCTGGAACGGGTCCTCGGATGGGCTCGGGAGCGCGGCAGGGTCTTCAGCCTGCGTCTCGTCAAGGGAGCGTACTGGGACTACGAGACTGTCATCGCCGCGCAGGAGGGCTGGCCGGTGCCCGTGTTCACGCACAAGCCGGATACCGACGCCATGTACGAGAAGCTCACGCGGACGATGCTGAGCGAGCCGGACCACCTGCGCCCGGCTTTCGCCAGCCACAACGTACGCTCCCTGGCGGTCGCGATCGAGACGGTGCGCGAGCTGGGCCTGGCGCAGAACGCCTTCGAGATCCAGATGCTCCACGGCATGGGCGACCCCATCAAAGCGGCGATCCGCGGCATGGGCCTGCGACTGCGGGAGTACGCCCCGGTCGGCGAGCTCATCCCCGGGATGGCGTACCTGGTGCGCCGGCTGCTCGAGAACACCGCCAACGACTCCTTCCTGCGGCAGACGTTCGTCGAGGGCGCCGCGGTGGACGAGCTCGTGCGGCCGCCGCAGACGTCGGCCGACTTCGGCGCGGAGCCGCGACGCCGGCCGGTGCTCGCGCCGACTGACCCGGCGGACCCTGGCCCGTTCCGCAACCAGCCGCACGCCGACTTCTCGCGCCGCGAGCAGCGCGAGGCCTACGTCGCGGCGCTGGCCGCGGCCCGCGAGCGTTTCGGCGCCCACTACCCGCTGCGCATCGGCGGGCGCGACATCGAGACGGCGCAGACGCTCGACTCCGTGAACCCCGCGGCGCCGGACGAGGTGGTCGGCACGGTCGCCTACGGCGGCCGCGCCGAGGCCGAAGCAGCCGTCGCGGCCGCGCGCGCCGCCCTGCCGGCCTGGCGGGACGCCGCGCCGACCGAGCGCGCCGCCGTCCTCTTCCGCGCCGCAGAGCAGATGCGCGAGGGAACCATGGAGCTTTCGGCGCTGATGACACTCGAGGCGGGCAAGACCCGCCGCGAGGCCAACAGCGACGTCGACGAGGCAGTCGATTTCCTCGAGTACTACGGGCGCGAGATGCTGCGCCTGGGCACGCCCAGGCGCATGGGCCACGCGCCCGGCGAGCACAACGTCTACTTCTACCAGCCACGTGGCGTCGCACTCGTGATCGCGCCGTGGAACTTCCCGCTCGCCATCCTCACGGGGATGACCGGCGCGGCGCTCGTCGCCGGTGATCCGGTCATCGTCAAGCCTGCCGGTCCGACTCCGGTCATCGCCGCCCATATGGTGCGCCTCCTCGAGGAGGCAGGCGCGCCGCCCGGCACCGTGAACTTCCTTCCGAGCCCCGGCGGCGAGGTCGGCGACTTCCTCGTGCGTCATCCCGGCGTCGACCTCATCGCTTTCACGGGATCGATGGAAGTCGGGCTGCGCATCATCAGCCAGGCGGCCCAGAACCCCGCGGACGGCGTCAAGAAGGTCATCGCCGAGATGGGCGGCAAGAACGCGATCGTCGTCGACGCCGACGCCGACCTCGATCTGGCGGTGAGTGAGGTGATCGTCTCGGCGTTCCACTACCAGGGGCAGAAGTGCTCAGCCGCCTCGCGGGTGATCGTCCTCGAGGCGGCCTACGACGAGTTCGTGCGCCGGCTCGTCGAAGCCACGCGGAGCCTCGTCGTCGGCCCGCCGGAGGATCCCGGTACCCGCGTCGGGCCGGTCATCACCGCCGACGCTCGGGCGAGGATCGAGGACTACATCGAAGTCGGACGGCGCGAGGCGACGCTGGCCGCCTCCGTCGAACCGCCGGCGGGCGGTTGGCCCGGCGGCGGCTTCTTCGTCGGGCCCCGCGTCTTCATCGACGTACCACCCGACGCGGTGATCGCCCAGGAAGAGATCTTCGGACCCGTCGTCGCCGTCATGAAGGCGGCCGACCTCGACGAGGCGCTGGCGATCGCGAACGGCGTCCGCTATGCGCTGACTGGAGGACTGATCAGCCGCAGCCCGGCGACGATCGGGCGCGTGCGCCGGGAGTTCCGCGTCGGCAACCTCTACATCAACCGCGGCATCACCGGCGCACTGGTCGAGCGGCAGGCGTTCGGCGGCTTCAAGATGAGCGGCGTCGGCTCCAAGGCCGGCGGCCCCGACTACCTGCTCCAGTTCCTCGAGCCGCGCGTGATCACCGAGAACACGATGCGCCGCGGCTTCGCACCCCCGGACGACCTCCTCGAAGCCTAGCCGCGAACCCTGCGCCTCCTCCGGGCGTCTCACCGCAGGAAGGACCCATCCAGCCGCGGGGGCGCGGCTCAAGGAGGAGGAAGTCATGTCTCGCAGGGTCAAGATCATGATCGCCGTCCCAGTCGCCGTCGTGGCCATCGTCGCACTGTTTGCGGCGGTGGGCCTCGTCACCCGCGACGGGGCGAGTGACCCGGGCGCGTCCCTGGCCTCGATCGACAGGACGGCCGGCGCCTACGACGGCACCGAGCCGGTGATGGGATCGGAAGCCGGCACGGCCGGCAAGAGCCTGTCCGGCGGCGGCGCCGATGAGCAGGCCGTCTCCGCGGCGGTCCCGCCGGCCGCGGCGCCGTCAGCCCACCACCTGCTCCGCACCGGCGACCTCTCGCTGCTCGCGGAAAGGGGCACGCTTCTCTCCACCGTCGACCGCGTCAGGAGCATGACGCTGGCCATGGACGGCTACGTGATGTCGAGCGCCATCGGCAGCCGGCCGACGGACGTCGGAGCGCCGATCGAGCCGATGCCGCTTGACGACGCGGTCCCGTCGATTGATGGCGGCGAGCCGGCCGCCTCGTCCGCCCTCGAGGATCCCTATGCGTCCCTGGTCGTCCGCGTCCCGGAGCAGCTCTTCGACACCGCGCTCAAGCGGTTCTCCAGGCTGGGAGAGGTCCAGAGCGCCTCTACCTCGAGCGAGGACGTGACCGCGCAGTACGTGGACCTGCGGGCGCGCCTGCGCCACTACCGCGCCGTGGAACGTCGTCTGCTCGGCTTCCTCTCCGAGACCACCAACGTCAACCAGATGCTGGCGGTCCAGGACCGTATCGACCAGGTCCAGCTGACTATCGAGGAGCTCTCGGCGCAGCTAAAGTCGCTGCGCGAGGTCACGACGTACGGCACGCTGTCGGTCTTCATCTCCGAGAGGGGCACGACGCCGGCCACCGTGCACGCGAGCGACACGTTCGGCGGCACCTTCTGGAACTCGATGCGCCTGCTCGGCCACGGCGCTCGCGTGACGGGTCTCGTGCTCACCGCGCTGATGCCCTTCATCGTCCTCTTCGGCAGCATCGGACTGGTAGCGTGGTACCTCGTGAGGCGGACGCGCCGCGGCCGCAGGCAGACGGCGCCGCCGACGCTCCCGGCCTGACGAGCTCCCGTGGACGCCCGCTGCCCGGCGCCGGCGGCCCTGCTCTCGCGGCCGCGGCCGGGGCTCATTCGACATCGTCGGTGAGCCCCGGCCGCGCGCCGGGTAGAGTGCACCATGACGAGCGACGACCCCTACCCCGGGAGGCAGCGGTGAAAGCGGTGCGCATCCACGAGTACGGCGGGCCCGAGGTCCTCCGCTACGAGGACGTCCCGACGCCCGAGCCGGGACCTGCCCAGATCCTCGTCAAGGTCGCCGCCGCCACGGTCAACCCTGTCGACGTGGCCGTGCGCGAGGACCGGTTCCCCACGCCGAAGCAGCCGCCGAAGACCCTCGGGTCGGACGGCGCCGGCGTCGTCGAGCAGGTAGGCGACGAGGTCGGCTCGGTCGAGCCCGGCGACCGCGTCGCCTTCAGCGGCCTCGGCATCGGCAGCGAAGGCAGCTACGCCGAATACGCACTTATCACCGAGACGCAGGTCGTGCGCATCCCCGAGGGCCTCTCATTCGTCGGCGCCGCGGCCATCGGCATGGCGTTCCCGGCCGCCTACTACGCCCTCGTGACTCGCGGCGCGCTGCGCGAGGGCGAGACTGTCCTCGTGCAGGGCGCCGCCGGCGGCGTGGGTTCAGCCTCGGTCCAGCTGGCGAGGGCGCTGGGCGCCCGTGTGCTCGCCACGGCGAGCGGGCCGGGCGCCGCCGACCTCGTTCTGGGGCTCGGCGCCGAAGCGGTCGTCGACTTCCGCACGGAGGACGTCGTCACCCGTGTGCTCGAGCTGACCGACGGGAAGGGCGTCGATCTCGTGCATGAGCTCGTGCTCAGCGTGAATCTCCCGCTCGACGTGAAGCTCGTGGCCAAGGGCGGTCGCATCGTCGGCACGGGCCAAGGCCCGGGTCCGGACGCGACTGCCCCGATCGGGGAGGCGCTGTCCAAGGATGTGTCCGTGCTCTTCATGAACCTGGGCAACGCGGGTCGCGCGGGCGTGGCCGCCATCGCCGCCGAGATCGCCGCGATGGCGGCGGCCGGTAAGGTCAAGCCGGTGATCGGGACGGAACTGCCGCTCTCCGAGGCGCGGCGCGCCCACGAGCTGCTGGCCGGCGACCACCTCGGCAAGATCGTCCTGCTGCCGTAGGCGCGGCGGCTGAGCGCGTCAGTACCCCTTGCCGTTGCCGCGGATCGCTTCCTCGCGCTCTTTGCGCAGCTCTAGCCGCGGCAGCAGTGTGGTCATGACCGTGAGCAGCGTCTCGAGACGCTGCTCCTCGCTCAGCGATTCGAGCATCTCCTGCTTGAGCGGGACGCCGAAGCCCACCGAGGCGGCGATGCGAAACGAGAGTGACTCGTCCCCGACGAGATCGAGCGGGCTCTCCACGTCCATGAGCGCGAGCATCTTGCGATACACCGCCAGAACGGCCGAGCGGAGCTCGGGCGAAGCCTCAGGCTCCGCATCCCGGTAGTAGTCCACCTCGGCGCTGAGGTACTCGGCCTCGGGGTCGTCCGGCGCGTATACCTCGATGATGCGGAAGCGCCGGCCGCCCCGGACGAGCACGTTCATGCGCCCGTCGTCGAGCTCCTCGATGAGCTCCACGACCCGCGCGGCGGTCCCGCACTCACGCACCGTGTCCTCCTCCGCGAGGACGATGCCGAACTCGCCCCCCTCGAGGCGCTCCCCGATCAGCTTCTTGTAGCGCTCCTCGAAGATGTGCAGCGGGACGACCTCGTCGGGCAGCAGCACGATGCCCAGGGGGAACAGTCCCAGCAGCCGCTCGTCTGCTTCGGTCATGCCACGCCTCCACGATCGCCGCCCGGCCTTCTGGTGCAGGCCCCATCAGTCTACCCTCCGCTTCACCCGGCGTCGCCGTCCGGGCGGCGCCCGACGTACATGGTGTAGGCGAACGGCCGTCCACCGATCACGTCGACGGCCGCCGCTGCATCCACGTGCGCGAACACCGTCGCCAGACGGCGCTCGAAGCCCGGGTAGCGATCGGGCGACCAGAAGACGGCCACGCCGCCGGGCCGAAGAGCGTCGTGGACGCGGCGCAGTCCGGCCGGCGCGTACAGCCCGGCGTTCTCGCCGCGCACCAGCCACTCCGGGCCGTTGTCGGTGTCGAGGGCGACGACGTCCCAGCCGTCTGCCTGCGCGCCGAGGACGTCGGCCACGTCGGCCACGACGATACGCGCGCGGCCCGAGCGCTCGTCCGCGGCCGCACGCTCCGCCGCGGCTCCGCCGTGCTCACGGAACCAGCGGACGACCACCGGTTCCAGCTCGGCCACGTGCACCGTGGCGACGCGCTCGCAGCCCAGCGCCGCGTCCAGCGCGTCGCCGATGCCGAGCCCGCCGATGAGGACCCTCAGGGAATCTCCGCTCACGTGCGGCCAGGCGGCGGTGACCAGCGCCCTGCTGCTCGCGGCGTTCGCCGCCGACACGAGGAACACGCCGTTGGCGACGATCTCGAGACCTGCCGGGCCGCGGCGCAGCACCAGCTCGCCGCTCACACCCCGTGCGCGCTCGATCTCCTGGCTCGGACTCACGCGGACATCCTAGGTCGGCGACGACGCACTCGCGAGCCGCCCGGGCGCACGCGCGGGGCAAGCGCCCCCCAGCGGTTGCGCCCGCCCCGCCGTGCGCACTCAGTCCTCGCCGCGCGCGTACCGATCGATCAGCTCCCGGACGTGCCGCCGGACCTCGTCCGGCAGCGGCGGCACGTCGCTCTCGGCGATCAGCGTCTGCGCCCTGTCCCAGGCGTCGCGCACGAGCGGCGTCCCGGCATGCTGGTCGAAGGTCCCGCGCTGCCACAGGCTCGGCTGCCACAGCTCCCCGGCGCGGTACAGCTGACGTGTGCTCCTGCGCGCGAGGAAGTGGCCGCCGATGCCGACCTCGACGAGATCGTCCATGAGGGCGCGGGCCTCGTCGACCGCATCGTCGCGCATGAACCGCTCGATTGCGTTCACCGTGTCGGCGTCGAGGACCGTCTTGGCGAGGCTGGCGGTCTGGGCGCTGTCCATGAGGCCGAAGGCGAGCATGATGTCGGCCCCGGCGAGCGCGCTGGCCATCCCGGTGAGCATGCCCTCCGCTCCTGCCTGCAGATCGCAGGCCTTGGCGTCGCAGCTCACGGCGCTGCCCTGCGTGCGCAACCCGTAGAACCGGCTCATCTCGATGCACATGACGTTGATGAGGCCGTCCTCCGGCGCCCCCGAGAGGTACAGACCGCTGCGCATCTCGGCGACCGCGGAGCCGACGGCGGAGACCATCGCACACCCGGGCACCGCCAGCTGGAAGAGCACGACGGCGCTCAGCAGCTCGGCCATGTTGAGGATGCTGGTGCCGAGGACGCTCATGGGGCCGGTGGTGCCCATCTGCGGCATCGGCAGGACGAAGATCGGGCAGCCGGCTGCCGCCATGAGGATGTGCGCCTCGGTCATCTCGGCGTCGTGCTGCAACGGCGCGATGGTGCAGTTCGTCGCCGACCAGATCGGCCGCTCCTTGAGCGGGGCGCCGCCGATCGCCTCGAGGAGCTCGATCATCACCGGCGCCTGGTCCGGCGTGCGCACCTCGTCCTGCAGGTGCTTGCGCGAGTTCTCGAAGGAGATGCGCGCCATCTCGAGATTGCCCACACGGGAGTCGACGTCCCCCGGCGTGATGGTCGCCCACGTGAAGTCGATCTCGGGGACGGCGTCGTAGAGGCGCATCATCGAAGCGAGGTCGGCCTCGGTGCCCTCGTGCCGCTCCCCGGTGAGGTCGTCGAGCATGTACGTTGCGGCGCCGTCACTCGTGTACAGCGTGCCGCCGGCGCCGACCCGGCAGTCGTAGGCCGGGTCACGGCCGGCGAGCAGGAACTCGCTTGGGACGGTCCGGAGACACCGCTCGACGAGCTCCCACGGCAGCTTCGCCTGCAGCTTCTCCTCGTCCACCGTCGCGCCGGCCTCCTTGAGCAGTCCTGTCAAGGTCGGCGTGTTGTAAGCGACGCCGACCTCCTCGAGCAGGCGCACGGTCTGCTCGTGCACGAAGTGTTTCTCGGTCTCGGTCAGATACTCGAATCTCGGTCGCGCCACGTCGCTCCTCCGGTGGTCAGGGGTCGAGGTGATCCGGCTCCTCGAGTCGTTTGCACAGCGCCATCGGCTCGCACTCGCGACGGTACTGGTCGCACTCGAGGCAGCCGCCCAGAAGCGTGTCGCTCTCGACGCCGGCCGGCGCGCGCTCGTAGCCTTGGGCGAGGAAGAACGCGGGCGCCCGGGCGGTCACCCAGAGTCGGCGCATGCCTCGCTCCCTCGCCTCGCGCTCGAGGGCAGCGTAGAGGTCCCCGGCCACGCCGCGGCGGCGGTAGGCGTCGTCCACGGCGAGCCAATTGGCGGTGTCCAGCACTCCGAGCTTCTCGAGCGCGACGCTGCCCACCAGACGGTCACCGTCGTAGGCGCCCCAGGCCGCGATGATCGTCTCGTCGTCGCTGCCGGCGTCCTCGAGACCGCACGCCAAACCGAGCCGCCGCATCGCCTCGAAGTCGGTCAGCGGGCGGATGATCACGCCGTTCACCCGATCGGCTCCCGCCACCCGACGCGCGCGTCGGGAGCCCCGACGCTCCTCGCGTACCGGGCGATGATCGCGTCGATCTCGGTGGCCACGTCGTCGGGCAGCGCCCGCACTTCGTGCGTCGCCAGGAGCTCCCGGACGCGAGCGGCGGCCTCTTCGACGAGCGGCCGCCCCTCATACTGTTCGAACGGCCCGCGCTGCCAGAGGTCCGGCTGCCACACCTCGCCGGCCCGATGGAACTCCCGCGTGCTCCGCCGCCCCAGGTAGTGGCCGCCGATGCCCACTGCCGCGATGTCGTCGATGAGCGCCCGGGTGGCGTCGATCGGATCCTCGCGGGCCAGGCGACGCAGGGCGCCGACGGAGTCGCAGTCGAGCACCACCTTGGCGTGGCTGAAGGACTGCGCCCCATCCGAGCACCCGAAGGCGAGGATGGTGTCGGCGCCGGCCAACGCGCAGGCGACGCCGGTGAGCATGCCCTCGGCGCCGGCCTGCTGGTTGCTCGCCTTGGCGTCGCAGGTGATCGCGGTGCCCGTGCACGCCAGGCCGTAGAAGTGGCTCATCTCGATGCCGATCACGTTCATGAGGGCGCATTCGGGTGTCCCGCAGAGATAGAGGCCGCTGCGCATGTCGGCGACGCCGGCGCCCATGCCGGAGATGATCCCGCACCCGGGCTGGGCAAGCTGGAAGAGCACGACGGCGCTGAGCAACTCGGCGACATTGACGATCATCGTGCCGAGCACCGTCATCGGCGCCGTCGTGCCGCTCAGCGGCATCGGCAGCACGACCACGGGCACGCCGGCGCGGACCATCGCCATGGTCGCTTCGGTCATCTCCCGCTCGTGCTGGAGGGGCGCTACCGTACAGTCGATCGTCGAGAAGATGGGCCGGTCCCAGAGCGAGCCGCCGGCCACCGCCTCGAAGATCTCGATCAGCGGCGCCGCGTGCGCGGGGTCGCGCACCTCGTCCTGGACGTGTTTGCTGAGGTTGGCCAGCGAGATGGCCTCGATCTCGAGCCCCGCGGTCAAGGGGTCGAGGTCGCGGGCGGAGATCGTCGGCCAGGCGTAGTCGACCTCGGGCAGCGCGTCGTACAGGCGCATGGTGCGGCGCAGCCACTCCGCCGAGCCCTCCTCCCGGCGACCGGTCAGGTCGTCGAGCATGTAGGTGGCGGTACCGTCGGCGCAGAACGTCAGCGATCCGTCTCCGACGACGACGTCGTGTCGCGGGTCGCGGCCCGCGAGCCGCACCTCCGACGGGCACGTCGCCAGGCAGCGCTCGACGAGCTCCCACGGCAGCCTGGCGGTGAGCGCCGTCCGGTCGACTTCGGCGCCGGCCTCGGCCAGCAGCTCGATCGCCGCGGGCGTGTTGTAGCCGATACCGATCTCCGCGAGCACGCGCACGGCCTGCTCGTGGACGAAGTCCCGGTCCTCCGCCGAGAGGTACGTCAGTCGCGCTCGAGCCATGTCGTCCTCCTGAGTCTGGCGACGATGCCGGTGCGGCTACGGCCGCGCGGCCTCGTGCCGCGCCAGTATCGCGTCGATCTCCGCATCCGCGCCCGGAGGCAGCGGCGCGACGTCGTGCGTCGCGAGCAGGTGCCGCGCCCGCTCCACGGCCTCTTCGATCAGCGACCGCCCCGGCGCCGAGTAGTCCTCGTAGCTCCCGCGCTGGAACACGTGCGGACGCCAGACCTCCGACCGCGAGAACGCCCGCGTGCTCTTACGTCCCAGGAAGTGCCCCCCGATGCCCACCTCGGCG
This sequence comes from uncultured Thermoleophilia bacterium, assembly GCA_963699725.1. Classification (GTDB taxonomy): domain Bacteria; phylum Actinomycetota; class Thermoleophilia; order UBA2241; family UBA2241; genus CAIXSE01. The sequence continues at coordinate 828 of CAVOVA010000010.1, read as the reverse complement.
ATGTCGCCCATGAGCGCCGTGCTCTCGTCGATCGGGTCTTCGCGGATGTAGCGGCGCAGGGCACCGAGCTGGTCATTGTCCAGGACGGCCTTCGCGAGGCTCTCCGTCTGGACTCCGTCGAAGGCCCCGGTCGCGATGAGCGAGTCGGCGCCCACGAGCGCCGCGCACAGACCGGTCATGCCACCCTCCGACCCCGCCTGGAAGTTGGGCGCCTTGGCGTCGGCGGAGATGCCCGTCGACTGCGTGAGCAGGCCGTAGTACTTGCTCATCTCGACGCAGATCATATTGATGAGGCCGATCTCCGGGCCGGCTGAGATGTAACCGCCGGTGCGCATGTCGGCCACGGCCGAGCCGACACCGGAGACGAGGGCACAGCCCGGCTCGGCCAGCTGGAAGAGCACAACGGCCGACAGCAACTCGGCCATGTTCAGGATGCACGTGCCGGCCAGAGTTGCTGGGCCGGTGGTGCCGGCCTGCGGCATCGGAAGCACGAAGACGGGCACCCCGCGCCTGACCATCTTGAGCGCTGCCTCGGTCATGTCGCGATCGTGCTGCAGCGGGGCGATGGTGCAGTTGGTCACCGAGAAGATGGGGCGCTCACGCAGCGGCGCCCCGGCCGCAGTCTCGTACATCGCCAGGATCGGCTCCACGAGCTGCGGCTCACGGATCTCATCCTGGATGTGCTTGCTCGTGTTACGGATGCTGATCGCCTGCCAGATGACCGGCAGGGAGTACGAATCGAGATCGCTGGCCTGCGGGGACGGCCAGATGGCGTCGACCTCCGACAGCGCATCCCCCAGTTTCACGAACGTCGCGAGGTCTGCGGAC
>CAVOVA010000009.1:0-33658 GCA_963699725.1 uncultured Thermoleophilia bacterium | reverse complement strand
GCCCGCGGTCCCACGCCGGTGCCACGTCACTCGTCGGACGCCGCACAAGCCGCTACCTTCGCACAGCGGCCCCGGCGAGGCGGCACGCCGCCGGCGTTGTCTTGCCTGACAACGCCGGCGGCCTTCATGAAGACGCCGAGCGACGGGCAAAGGAGGTCGGCCCCTTCCTGTGTGCCGCCGCGCCGAGATCCACTATGGTCTCGACGGCGGGCACGTGGCAGGATAGGGGTGGGCGCCGGCCGAGGGAACCGGCGCAGGCGCAAGGAAGAGGCCATGCCAGCGAAGGACGTCGATCACTCTCGGTCGCCGGCGGGCGCCGGCGCCGAACAGGAGGAGTACCGGGGCGTCACCCTCGGCGCACGCTTCTTCCTCGGCATCACGATCGCGGTCATCTTCGTGGTCGTCATCGTGCCGCTGCTCATCTGGACCGCCGGCATTGCGGCGGGCAGTTGACGCGAGCCGTCTTCCCTGCGGTATGGCGTGACACGGATCGCAGGCGGGCCGGGAGGTCCCATGACCAACGCGGAGAAGTCGGCGCGGCGCCGCGACATCGACTGGCTGCGCATCGCGGCGGTCCTGCTGCTCATCCCCTTCCACACGGCGCGCGTCTTCAACTGGGAAGAGGACTTCTACATCAAGAACGTGCCGACCGACGTCCCCGCCCAGCGCTTCATCGACTTCGTCGGGCCCTGGCACATGAGCCTTCTCTTCCTGCTCGCCGGCACAGCCTCCTGGCTCGCCTTCCGCTTTCGCAGCGGCGGCCAGTACGCCGGAGAGCGCTTCAAGCGTCTGCTCATCCCCTTCATCTTCGGCGTGCTCGTCATCGTGCCGCCGCAGACCTGGCTCGCGTACAACACCCATCAGGGCGAAGACCTCACCTACTGGGAGTACCTGCCCAAGTTCTTCACCACGGCCGACGAGGGTCTGAACGGCTACGCCGGCGGCTTCACGCCCGGTCATATGTGGTTCGTCCTCTTCCTGTTCGTCTTCTCTCTCGTGGCGCTGCCGCTGTTCCTGTGGTTGCGCAATCGCGGCGGGCGGCGTGTAGTGACCGGCCTCGGGCGCCTGTGGCAGAACCCCGCGGCGCTCATCCTCGTGCCGGCGCTCGTCCTCGTGCTGCCGTGGTACGTGATGGAGGACGACCTCAGCGGGCAGCCGCCAATCGGCTTCTTCCTGCTCGTCGTCCTGGGCTTCGTGCTGCTCGGCGACGAGCGCATCTACCGCACCATCGGCCGTCACTGGACGTGGATCCTGTGTCTGGGAGTGGCCGCCAGCATCGCCTACATCTGGGCCGAGCCGCGGGCGGGCGACTGGTCGCACGAGGCAGCCGTCTTCGCGGGCATGAAGATCCTCTATGAGATCGGCGTGTGGTGCATGATCCTCGGTCTGCTCGGCCTCGCCCAGCGCTTCTTCACGGCGGGTGGGCCGGTGCTCGGCTACGCGACCGAGGCCGCCTACCCCTTCTACATCCTCCACCAGACGGTGATCGTCGCCGTCGCCTACTTCGTGGTGCAGTGGGACTGGGCGGTGGGGCTCAAGTTCGCCGCCATCGCCGTCGCCTCGTTCGCTCTCAGCCTGCTCATCTACGAGGTAGCGGTGCGGCGCTGGGGTCCGGTGCGCTTCCTCTTCGGCATGAAGCCTTCGAGAAAGCGCACCACCGGACTCTGAGCCACAGCTCGGGCCTGCCCTCCGCGCCGCAGTTGGTGGATACTGGGCAGGCGAGCGTCGACGTCATGGAGGTTTCGCATGCCGCAGTGCCGAGTGTCCCGGGCGAGCATCCACTACGAGCAGACCGGCGAGGGACCGGACATCGTCTGGGTCGCCGGCGGCGGCGGGACGGCGACGTCCTGGGACGAGTACCAGCTGCCGTACTTTCGGCACGGCTTCCGCAACACGACGTTCGACAGCCGTGGCGTCGGCGCCACCGCCTGCGACCTGCCTCTTCCGTGGCCGATCGAGGAGTTCGCACGCGACACCGCCGAGCTCGTCGAGGCCGTGTGCGACCCGCCGGTGGCGCTCGTCGGCCTGTCGTTCGGCGCCGGGATCGTGCAGCAGGTCGCCCTGGACTACCCGGACCTGCTCCGCTGCGCGATCGCGATGGGCACGGGTGCGCGCAGCGTCGGCTGGACGTGGGATTACCAGATGGCCGAGATCGAGTGGCGAAAGGGCGGCGGGCGCCTCGACGGGATGATGGCAGTGACGCACTACGCGGCGATGTACTACCCGGCGCGAGTGCTCGGCGACCGGGAGTTGTGGCCGCGGCTGCGCGAGGAGCTGCTCGAGTACTACGAGACCGACACCAACGAGGACTCGCTGATCGCGCAGTGGGAGCCGTGCGTGCGCTTCGACCAGACCTCACAGCTGCCCGACTGTCGGGTGCCCCTTCACGTGATCGCCTTCGACCAGGACGTGCAGGCGGTCCCGCAGGACGGGGAGGAGGTCGCCGCCCTGTGCCCGACTGCGGAGTTCCATCTCTTCGAGGGCATGGGCCACTGTTCCATCTACGGCCACACGCATGACGTGCTCAACCCGTTCATCAGAGGGCTGGTGGAGCGCTACGTCTGACCAGCCGGCGGCCCGGGCAGCCGTCAGGCGCCCCCGGCATCCTCGCTGCTGACGGCCTCCTGGATCCCGGCGACCGTCTCGTCACTCGGCACGCCGGTGGACAGCGTCGCGACTGCGACCGTGGGGCCGGAGGAGCCGGCCGCCGTGAACGCCGCCCGGAGGGCGGCGAACACGGCCGGCTCCTCGCCGCGGACGAACGTGCTGAGGCGGCCGACGGTGACCTCGACCCCTTCGTCGCCGGCCGCCCGCAGGGCAGCCTCGATGGCCGGCCGCAGGTGCGGCTGCCGCAGCGGATAGATCGACAGCTGCAGGTTGACCTCGTCCTCGCCCCCGGCGGCCTCGGCCGCCCCGTGCGCTCCCGTCTGCAGGATCGAGAGGATGTTGCCGGCCGGGTCCCTGAACCAGGCGATCGGGGGGCCGTACTCGGGGCTCGGCGGACGCACGACGCCCCGCTCGTCGTGGGACATGCCCTCGTAGCGCTCGAAGACGACGCCGGCCGCCGCCAGCTCGCCGGCTGCCCGGTCGATGTCGGCGACGGCGAAGTTGAGCACCGTGAACGACGCGGGCTGGTGGTCGTCCTTCGGATAGATCAGGACCGATCCCCCGCCGGGGAGCTGCACGGTCAGCATGCCGTTCGCCTCCGTCACGTCGAGGCCGAGCGTCCCGGCGTAGAACTCCCGGGCCTTCGCGATGTCGTCCGCCGAGAACCCGGAGAACGCGTGGCTTTCGGTGAGCATCGGAGTGCCTCCTGATGACAGAGTGGTGCGTTGCGTATTCCCGCTCGCCCTGAGGTCGGACCCAGGCGGCGTTGCCGCGGCCGCGTGCGCTGCGCGGCGGCCTAGGGCCTCGAGCGCGCGAGGACGACGGCGATCGCGTCCTGGGCGGCGTGCGCCCGTGTCACCGGCACGGCCCTGCCGTTCATGAGGATCGAGAAGCTCAGCGTGTGCCGGTTGGCGGTGGTGACGTAGCCGGAGAGGCTGCTCGCGGCGTTCAGCGTGCCGGTCTTTGCGTGCACGTTGCCGGCGGCGCTCGTCCCGCGCATGCGGTGCCGCAGTGTGCCATCCACGCCGGCCACCGCGAGTGACCGCCAGAACACAGGGAAGTCAAGGCGTTTGGCCATGGCCCCGAGGATCCGAAGGACCGCCCGGGTCGTCAGCTTGTTCCGGTAGCTGAGGCCGGACCCGTCACGGATACGGAACCCGTTCGTGAGGCCGATGCCCTGAAGGTAGCGCTTGGCGACATCGGCGCCGGCGACGGTGGTGCCGCCGTCGCCGAAGCCGGCGCCGAGTCCCTTGAGCAGCTCCTCGGCGAGGTAGTTGTCGCTCGGCTTGTTCATCGCCGCCAGGATGCGGCTCAGCGGGGCCGACCGCTCGGTGTACGCCAGCGTGGCGGTGTTGGGCACGATGCCGCGCGCCGGGGCGAGCGCCACGCGGATGCCGGCGGCGCGCAACTGCTTCGTCAGCGTACTCGCCGCCCACAGTGACGGGTCCTTCACGTAGCCACCGCCGGGCCTGAAGCCCTCGTTCAGCGTGAGGGCCGAGAGCGGACCGCAGTATGCGGTCATGCTCGGCCGCCAGGTGGCTACCGTGCGCGAGCGGTCGAAGTAGCCGTCGTCGGCGACCACGCGGCCGGTGACCCGGGTCACGCCCAGAGTCCTCAGCCGGGTGACGAAGTCGTGCACGTTGGAGGTGCGCATGCCGTAGTGGCGTGACTGGAAGGACGCGGTCGAGAGCGTTGGGTCGCCGAGCCCGCGGAGGTAGACGTCGCCGCGCACGACGCCGTCCTCGTCCGGCCCGGGGGCGGCGATGAAGAGCTGGGTGCTGAAGCGGTACGTGGACGTCCAGCCGGCGAGCGCGGCCGACGAGGTGACGAGCTTCTCGTTGGAGGCCGGCAGGCGCAGCACGTTCGGCCGCAGCAGGTAGATGGAGCGCTTCGCCGTGATGTCGTAGACGGCCACGGAGGTGCCGGAGCCGCCCATCCCCTGGCGCGCGAGGGCGGCGGTGATCTTCTCCTTGAGGCCGGCCGTCGCCGCGGCCGGCGCCAGGAGCAGGAGCGAGAGGGCCAGGCCCGTCAGCACGACGAGCAGCCTGGCCCGATATGTCCGCACGGCGCTCATCGGGGCTCACGGTAGCACCCGGCTGCGCCGGTGAGAAGTCTCGTCTTCTGGTTGAGGGTTGACGTGCCGAGCCGGTGATCGGTCGATCACGTCCGGTCTGCCGGTGACACCGCGGGCAGGCTGACCTCAGCCTGGAGGCCGCCAGACGGACTGTCGGCCAGCTCCAGAGAACCGCCTGACGCCTTCGCCAGTGCCGCGGCGATGGGGAGGCCGAGCCCCGTTCCGGGTGATGAACGGTCGGCGCGCCAGAAGCGGTCGATGGCGCGTGCTTTGAACTCGTCGCTCAGGCCGGGTCCTTCGTCGGCGACGGTGAGCGCATGGGCGGTTCCTCCACGGATGACCGTCACGGAGACGCGCGACCCCGGCGGCGACGCGGTCACGGCGTTGTCGATGAGGTTGTCCAGGATCTGTTCCACACCACCGGGGACGGCCGCGGCCCACACGGGGTCGGCGGGCGCGGAGCAGTCGAGCACGACCCCGGCGGCGTCGGCGATGGCCGACCAGGTGTCCGCGCGGTCGGCGGCGAGGTCGACGAGGTCCACCGGCTCCGGTGCGGCGGCTTCTTCGGCCCTGGCCATCTGCAGGAGATCGGCCACGAGACCGGCCAGCCGGTTGGTCTCGTCGATCGCGGCGCTCAGGGCCTCCTCATCCTCCGCCGTGCTTGCGGCGCTCTGCAGGTTCTCGAGGCGCAGCCTGAGGGCGGTGAGCGGGGTGCGCAGCTGGTGGGAGGCGTCGGCGACGAACTCCCGCTGCTCGGCGAGGAGCCGTTTGAGGCGCTCGGCCATCGTGTTCATGGTGGCGCCGAGGACGGCGATCTCGGGGGGCGCTGAGGGATCCGGCTCGGAGGGCGCGAGGTCTCCCGTGGCGAAGCGCGCCGCCGCGGCGTCGAGCCGACGGAGGGGCCTGGTGACGGATCGGGCGATGGCCCAGCCGATGCCGGCCATGGCGATGAGCACGACGACCGCCACACCGACCAGGCCCGTCCAGTAGCCGCGGACGAGCGCATTGACCTCCTGTTTGTCGAGGGTCAGCCTGACGGCGCCGTGCATCTGCCCGCCGGAGCTCACGGGCACCGCGACGTAGAGCAGATCGGTGTCCAGCGTGTCGGAGTAGCGGGTCCCGACGGCCCGGTCACCGTCAAGCGCCGTTTGAATCTCCGGGCGGGTCGAGAAGTCGCGTCCGGCGTTTCCGGACGTGTCGATCAGCGAGATGCCGGCCTGATCGACGACGACCACGCGCACGCCGGCGCGGCGTGCGTAGGTGTCGGCGGGCGCCGGGTTCAGAACGGTGCCCCCCTCGAGCGCTTCTTCGTAGTACCCGGCGAGGACGCTGGCGTCGCGCTCGACGTCGTGCTCGAGGCTGCTCATCTCGCGTTGCTGGTAGAAGACGGCGAGGGGGATCTCGAGGACGAGCAGGACGACGACTGCGGCCAGCAGGTAGCCGAGCAGCAGCCGGCGCGTCACGGCGCGGCGGATTCGACGAGGCGGAAGCCCACCCCGCGCACCGTCTCGATGAGCTCGGGAGCGAGCTTCTTGCGCAGCGAGGCGATGTGGACGTCGAGCGTCTTGGTGGGCCCCCACCAGTTCTGGTCCCAGAGGTCCTCGATGAGCTGCTTGCGGGTGAGGACGGCGCCGGGGTCCCGCGCCAGGTAGACGAGCAGGTCATGCTCCTTCGGCGTGAGCGTGATCGGACGACCGTCGTAGGTCACGTCGCGCGTCCTCGTGTCGATCGCGAGGAGCCCGACCTCGATGTGCGGCTCGGGAGGCGCCTGGGGCTCGCCGCCGCGCGTGCGTCGCAGGACGGCGCGAATGCGCGCCACGAGCTCGCGGAACCCGAACGGCTTGACCACATAGTCGTCCGCGCCCAGCTCGAGGAGGATCACCCTGTCGATCTCGTCGCCGCGCGCGGTCACGACGATGATCGGCACTTCGGATCGCTCGCGCAGCCGGCGGCACACGTCCTTTCCGTCCATGTCGGGCAGGCCGAGGTCGAGCAGCACAAGGTCGCAGTCCGCGGTCGCGAGCGCCGCGGCGCCGGTGCCGGCGAGCACGATCTCGAAGCCTTCACGCTGCAGACCGGCACGCAGCGGCTCGGCGATGGTCGGATCGTCTTCTACGACCAGGATGCGCATCGACCCATGTTCGCCCATGGAGCGCCCTGTTGCCAAACCGTAACCGTCCTTTGCCGAATGCTTACCTGCCGCTGGCCGGAAGCTGGGGGTGCGGCATGTACTGTCCTCGTCGACGAGTCTTCGAGTCTACCGCTCGAGAAGGGAGCCACGAATGAGACATCGCACCGCACTGATCACCGCCGGCTCGATCGCCGCAGTGGTCTTCGCCGGGGCTATCGCCGTCGGCGCCAACCTTGGCATCCTCACCGCTGCCGACTCGAAACCCGTGGGCGAGCTGACCACCGCGTCGGTCGCGCAGCTGGGCGACGCGCAGCCGGTGCAGCAGTTCACCGCGGAGAGGCCGGCGGGCGCCGTCAGGGAGCGCGCGACCCAGGAGTACATCATCAAGAAGGCCGGGACCGTCAAGGTCGCCTTCTCGAAGAAGGCGGTACGCTTCGTCGACGCGAGCGCCAAGCGGCACTGGACCTGGAGGCTGGCGCAGACAGGCGACCGCAAACTGACCGTGACGTTCCGGCGCGGCTCCGACACCTACACGTTCGTGGCCGCCGTCGGCCGGAAGGGCAAGCTGACGGCCAAGGTCGACCACCCCGTCACCAAGGTCGTGCCGTCGTCGTCCGGCGGCTCCACGTCCTGGGCGGCCAGTGCGGCGCCCGCGCCCTCTGCCGCCACCCCCGCTGGCGGCGGGACCGGCGAGGCCGATTCCCACGGAGGAGAAGAAGCAGATGACTGACGGACGCAGACGCCCCTCGGGCACCCCGGACGACCGCGTCGCGCCGCCTCTCGCAGCCGGCCTGCAAGAAACCGGCGCGCGCCCCGCGCGTCGCCAGCGAGGCGTCGTCGGCGGTCGGATCGCGGCGGCCGGAATCGGGATCGCCGCGATGCTCGGCCTGGCGGCGAACATGCAGGTGGCGAGCAGCCGCGCTGCCGCGGACTCCACGGCGGACCCGGCTCCGGCGCCCGGCCTCAACGCCCTGCGTACCGCGAAGAGCCTGCATCAAGGGCCGGCGACGTCACCGGGGAAGATCGCGGCCGCGAACGTGAGGAAGCCGATCGTCCTGACGCCCCGCGCCGTCGTGAACACGGTCAGCGCGCCCTCGTCCGGAGGCTCGGGCGGCTCCTCCGCGGGCTCCTACTCGGCTCCGGCCGCCTCGGCGCCGGTGGCCACCACCAGTGGCAGTCGCTGAGTCCAGGTTCCGCGTCATGGCGAGTGACGCGCAGGTGATCCTGGTCGACGCCACGCCCGGCGCCGAGCGCTTCGCCCGGAGCCGTCTGGAGGAACTCGAGCGCCGCTGGAGCCGGTTTCTGCCGGAGAGTGACGTCTCGCGGCTGAACGCGACACCCGACGCGCTCGTGGTCGTCTCTCCCGACACGGTCGGTCTGCTCACGACGATGAAGCAGGCGTGGAGCACGACGGGTGGACGCTACGATCCGACCCTGCTCTCGGCCATCAATGCGGCCGGCTACTTCACCAGCGTCGACGGCTCCGGCAGGACGAGCGTCGTGGCCGGCCCCTCGGGCCATGGGGGCACGATCGCCGACGTCGCGATCCATGACTCGGCGCCGGCCGTGACCGTCCCCGCCGGCGTCGGCATCGACCCCGGCGGGGTCGGCAAGGGACTGGCCGCCGACCTCGTCGTCACCGAGCTTCTCGAGCGGGGCGTCGCAGGCGCGCTGGTCAGCGTCGGCGGCGACCTCGCCGCCGCCGGCACGCCGCCGGCGGCGATCGGCTGGGCGGTCTCCATCGAGGATCCGCTCGACGCCTCGCGCGACCTTCTGACGGTCGCGCTCGGCTCCGGTGGGGTCGCGACGTCGAGCACCCTCTCGCGTGTGTGGACCCAGGACGGCGACCGCCGTCACCACGTCATCGACCCCGTCTCCGGCGAGTGCGCGACGACCGACCTCGCCGCGGTCACCGTCTTCGCGCGTGCCGGGTGGGAGGCCGAGGTGCACGCCACCGCGGCGCTCCTGTGCGGCTCGGAGCGGGCGCTCGCCTACCTCGAGCGTCACGAGCTCGACGGGATCGCCACCACACTCGGCGGGGTCACGACAATGAGCCCGGCGCTGCAGTGCGCCGGCGCGACCGAATGGAGCGCAGCGTGAACCCTCAGATCTGGTGGTACCTCTCGCGATCCGCGGGCATCGTCGCGTGGCTCATGCTGACCGCGTCGGTGCTCTGGGGGATCGTGCTTGCCTCGGACCTCTTCCCGCGGTGGCGGCGCAATGCCTGGCTCCTCGCCATGCACCGGTGGCTTGCCGGTCTCACCTTCTTCTTCGTCGCCGGGCACCTCGTCACGCTGCTGTTCGACACCTACGCGAAGCTTCACGTGGTCGATCTGCTCGTGCCCTACTCCAGCTCGTGGCGGCCCACCGCGCTTGCGTTCGGCATCGTCGCGATGTACTTGCTCGTGGCCGTCGAGGTGACCGCGCTCGCGATGAAGCGCCTCTCCAGGAGGTGGTGGCGCGACGTCCACATCGTGAGCTACGTGGTCTTCTGGGGAGTGAGCATCCACGCGGCGCTGGCGGGGACCGACGCGTCCAAGCCGGTGTACACGGTCACCGCGATCGCGGCGCTGGCGGCGGTCGTCTTCGCCGCCTCGTACCGGGCGCTCTCGCACGATCTGCCCAAGCGCCGGCCCGACCGGGCGGCGCAGCGGCCGGCGGCGCGTCGCCGCGCGACGGAGGACGGCGCCGCAGGCGCACGGTAACGGCGGACGCCGCGGACGGCACGCCCGCAGCGCTCGCTAGCGGGCTGCGCGGATCAGGACTGCCAGTGCGCCGCGAACTCGCGCACCGCGGACGCCGTCAGGGGGTGCGCGGGCAAGCCGCGCAGCACCTCGAGCGGCGCCGTGACGTCGTGGGCGCCGTCCAGGACGGCCTCCACGACCTGCGTGGCGGTCTTGAGGCTGGCGGCGAGGATGCGCGTGCTGCTGTCCAGCTGGTCCAGGATCGCCGCCTGCTCCATCACGACTGCGCCGGCCGAGTGCCGCGCGGCGCGGTCCACATAGGGGATGATCCAGATGCAGCCGGCCTCGTGCGCGAGCAGCGCCTGCGCCGGCGAGTAGACGGCCGTGAGCGCGCTCCGGATGCCCTCCTTCTTCAGCGCCGTCGCCAGCGTGATCGCCTCCAGCGTGGCCGGCAGCTTGGCGACGACGCGGTCGGGCGCGAGGGCGGCAGCGCTCCGCGCCTGCTCGCCCATCTCGTCGTAGGTACTGCTCGTCGGCTGGTAGCAGATGGGGCCTTCCGGATACGCCTCGAGCAGGCGGGCGAGGTGCGCGAGCGGATCCTTCGTCTCTCGCGCCATCAGCGCCGGGTTCGTGGTGATGCCGCGGACGAAGCCGAGCCTCGCGGCCGCCGCCGCGTCGTCCAGGGAGGCAGAGTCGAGCAGGATCGCCATCGTTCACTCCAGCGGTCGCGGGTCGCGGGCCGGTGTGGCGAGGCGCTCCACCGTCGGGTTCGCGCGAAAACTCCGCCGCGCCGCACCGGCGCAACCCTCGCACCATCGCCGTGGCGCTTCAAGTCCAACGTTGCCTTTCGTGGCTCCCCATCCTACATTGAGAGCTTGCCGGCCCCGCCCGGCGTCGCCGGGCATCACCGCAAGGAGGAGCCGTGGAGGAGCCGCTGTTCCCGTTCTTCAGTGAAGGCGACGAGCACGAGCAGCAGCACTGCTACACGTGCGGTCTGCCGCTGCCCGACGCAGGAGACCCTGACGTGATCCGGATACCGGTGCAGGCGGAGTCGGGCGAGTGGTATCTGGCGCCCGCCTGCCGGCGGCACTGGCGCGACGCTCAGGAGGCCAGCCGCGGCGCGGCGACCGGCTAGATCCCGAACGGTGTCGTTTCAGGAACCCTCACCGTAAGGTAAAGGGTCAGCCGGCTGCGAGCCCGGATGCTGGGGAGGCACCGCGGACGGTCGCGCGATGAGCGTGGGCCTCGAGTCCTGCGTCCCATCGACGCCTCGACCCGACCGGATCTCGGCTGGCCGCCGCCGGCTCGCCGCGTCAGCGGTCGCGGGCCTGCCGGATGCGGTCGGCGAACGTGCGCAGTTGGGCCTCGATGGCCCCGCGGGCCTTCTCGTCGACCAGGCGACCCTCGTCGTCGAAAGCCTTCCGCGCGAAGGCGATCATGACCTCCGGCTTGACCATCGGCTGCGCCTCGAGCGACACGAGTGATTGCCGCAGGTGGTTCTGCATGCGCACGGTGCCGAACCGTCCCGTGGACGCCCCCATGATCGCGACCGGCTTGTCCTTGAGCGGCTGGTGGGGAGGCCGCGACGCCCAGTCGATGGCGTTCTTGACCACCGGCGGAACCGAATGGTTGTACTCCGGGGCGATGATGAGGACGCCGTCGGCTGAGGCGATGGCGTCTCGCAGAAGCTGGGCCGGTGGGGGATAGCCCTCGTCTTGGCGCAGGTCGTCGTCGTAGAAGGGCAGGGAGCGGAGGTCGGCCTCGGCGAAGGTCATGACCGGCGGCGCGAGCTCCAGCGCCGCGGCGTAGGTCATGCGGTTGTAAGAGCCGCGCCTCAGGCTTCCCAGCAGAACGAGGACATGCAAGCTGTCGGTGGCGTCAGTCTTCACGTCATCGCCTTACCCGGCCGGGGAATCCTCCATGCCGGGCGTGCCGAGGGTCGCCGCCGCGAGAAGCTCCGTGACGGCGGCTGCCGATTCCGCTTCGAGCGCCTCGCCGGCCAACCGGCGCGCAGCGGCCGCGTCCGTGGCTCGCACGGCCTCCTTGGCAGCCGGGATGGCGACAGGGTTCATGGAGAGCTCCCGGATGCCGAGGCCCAGCAGCAGCGGCACGGCACGGCAGTCGCCGGCGAGCTCGCCGCACACGGCGACTCCGCGTCCCGCCGAGGCAGCGGCCTGGACCGTGAGATCGATGAGCTGCAGCACGGCCGGGTGCAACGGATCGGCCAGGGCGGCGACGCCGGCGTTGCCTCGTTCCGCCGCGAGCGTGTACTGCGTCAAGTCGTTGGTGCCCACAGAGAAGAAGTCGACGAGCGGCGCCAGCTTCGCGGCGACGAGGGCGGCCGACGGGATCTCGAGCATGATGCCCGTCTCGAGGCGGGCGGGGACGGCGACGCCCCGCCCTGCGAGAGCAGTCCGGGCCTCGACCACGAGCTCCCGGGCGTGGCGCACCTCCTCGACGGTGGCCACCATCGGGAACATGACGCGCACCGGGTACATCGCGGCGACGCGAAGCACGGCGCGGAGCTGGCAGAGCAGCTGCTCGGGGCGGGCAAGGCCAAGCCGGAGGCCGCGCACGCCGAGGGAGGGATTCGACTCGGGGGGCATGGGGAGGTACGGGAGCGGCTTGTCGGCGCCTGCGTCGAGCGTGCGGATCGTCAGGGGGCGGCCCTGCAGCGCCGCCGCCACGGCGGCGTAGCAGGCCGCCTGCTCGTCCTCGTCCGGCATGGCGGTGGCCCCGAGGAACAGGAACTCGGTGCGCAGGAGGCCGACGCCGTCGGCGCCCGCCGCCACGGCCGCCCGGGCCTCCGCCGGCCCCGCGATGTTGGCCTCGACGCGCACTCCTGCCCCGTCGCGCGTGACCGCGGCCTGGCCGGCGGCCGCCCGGGTCGCGGCTGCCTCTCTCCGGCGAAGCTGCCTCCGCCGGGCCACCGCCGCGACCGCATCGGGCGCCGGCTCCACGATCACGGTGCCGGCGTCGCCGTCGACGGCGAGGAGCGTACCTTCGGCCACCGCAAGAAGCTCGGCGCCTGCGCCGACGACGGCAGGCAGGCCGAGCGCCCGAGCCAGGATGGTGGCGTGCGACGTGGGGCCGCCGAAGGCGCAGGCGAGTCCGGTGACCGCGGAGAGGTCCAGTCCTGCGACCTCAGCCGCGCTCAGGTCCGGCGCGATCACGACGCCCGAGCCCGCCGTGCGCGCCGTGGCGCTTGTCCCGAGCAGGTAGCCGAGCACCTGGTCGCCGACGCTGCGCAGGTCGGCCACACGGGCTCGCTGATACGGATCCTCGAGGGCGTCCCATGCCTCGGCCGCGGCGGCGACTGCCTCGTGCCACGCGCGCGCCGCCGCCTCGCCGCGCACGAAGATGCCCTCGCGGGCGGGTGCGAGCAGCGCTTCGTCCTCCAGAAAGAGCAGATGGGCATCGAAGATGGCCGCGTCTTGCGCGCCTGCACGACCGGCCACGGACGCCCGCGCGCTGAGCACGTCCACCGCTGTCGCCTCGAGCGCACCCGTCAGCGCGGTCCACTCGGCAACCGGCTCACCGGCGGGAGCATCGGGGATCCGTGCGCCGCCGCGTCCGATCCGGCGCGCCGGCCCCACCGCCGCTCCCGGCGACGCCGGGCTGCCGGTGAGGACGCTGCCGGCCGCCGGCGCCGGCGTGGAGGCGTCGCCGGGGGGCGCCTCTCTGTCGGCCCGCTCGATCAGCGCCGGGTCGGGCTCCCGCGGGCCCAGGTCCTCCGGCTCGCCGAACCCTTCCTCGGCCAGGCGGCCGATGGCGGCGAGGGCCTCGACCGCCTGCGGTCCCGAGGCGGTCAAGACCAGGTCATCGCCCCGGCGAGCGCCGAGGGTTGCGACGGCGTTCAGGCTGCGCGCGCTGACGGGTCCGCGTCCACTGGCTGCGTCGGCGACGGTGACGTCGGCGTCGAAGCCGCCCACGGTACGCACGAGGAGCGCGGCCGGCCGGGCGTGGAGACCGAGGCGATTGATGATCGTGACGCGGAGGGTCTTCTGCGGCGACTTGCGGCCCGCGCTGCCGCGGGGCGCGAGACCGGCCGCCGCGTCGATCCGTGCGGCGCCCGCAGTTCGCGGCCCGGCCGCGTCGGCCGCGGTCTCGTCGCCATCGGCCGCCGGCGTGAGGTGGGCGGCCTTGGCGGCCAAACCGCCGCGGGCCGCGGCGGCCACCTGCTCCAGCGGTTCGCCGATACCGGCCGCCACGGCAGCCGCCACCGCGCCCTCCACCAGTGGCGCTTCGGTGAGCAGCACGCGCGCGCTCCGCTCTTCATCCAGCAGATCCACCGCCAGTTCGGCGGAGAGGACGGCGCTGCCCAGGTCCATGAGGACCAGGATACCGTCCTCGGACCACACGTCCTCGAGCGCCAGCAGAACCCGCGTCGCGTCTGTGCCGGGCGCGCCGCCGGATCCGGCGAGGCCGCCGGCGACAGCGATGCGCACGTCCGGCCCGGCCATCTGGGCAGCCAGCTCGGCGACGCCCTCCGCGAGCTTCGCGCTGTGGCTGACGAGGACCAGGCCGACCATGGCTACGTCGCGTCGGTCAGCGTTCGCGCTCCCGTCTCGAGCAGCAGCCAGGACGACGTTGCACCCGGGTCCTGGTGACCGGCGCTGCGCTCGCCCAGGTAGCTGGCGCGTCCTTTGCGCGCGACCAGGGGCGTCGTCGCGCGCATCCCGTCCCCCGCGGCGTCGGCCGCCGCGCGCAGCGCCGCGTCCAGCGGCGCGCCGGAGCCGACGGCGGCGCGCAGCGCGGCCCCAGCCGGCAGCAGCGCGTCGACCATCGTCTTGTCTCCGGGCTCTGCCTTGCCGCGCATCTGCACGCCCGCGACGCCGGCGCTGACGACGTCGGCCCACTCGGCCGTCGTCAGCGCGGGCCTCTCCGCGGCGGCCTTGCCCATCTCCAGGAAGAGAGTGCCGTAGAGCGGCCCCGCCGCCCCCCCGACCGTCGAGACGAGCGTCATGCCGACGGTCTTCAAGAGCGGGCCGAGCGCCGCGGGCGCTTCGCCGTCCGCGGCGTCCTGAAGCTTGGCGGCCACTGCCTGCATCCCGCGGTCCATGTTGACGCCGTGGTCGGCATCGCCGATGGCGGCGTCGAGGGCGGTGAGCTCGTCGCGCCTCACCGCCACTTCCGCGGCGTAGGCGCGCAGCCAGGCGATGACGCCTGCCGCGGTGACGACTTCCGCACCGCCGGCGCTCACGCGCCCCACCGGAGGCCGGGTGTGTCGACCGGCGCGTCCCAGAGCCTTGTCAGCTCGTCGTCGAGACGCAGCAGGGTGATCGAGCAGCCGGCCATGTCGAGCGACGTGATGTACGGACCGACGAGGTTGCGCGCGATCGTGACGCCTCTCACGTCGAGAAAGCGATGGAGCGCCTGGTAGACGACGTAGAGCTCCATGAGCGGAGTGCCGCCCATGCCGTTGACGAAAGCGAGCACCTGGTCGCCGCCCCGGTAGGGAAGGTCCTCGACCAGTGCGTCGGCGAGCGCCTCTACGACGTCGCGGGCGCCGGTCAGCGGCCGTCGCTCGCGCCCGGGCTCGCCGTGGATCCCGACGCCGAACTCCATCTCGTCGCCGCCGAGGTCGAAGGTCGGCTTGCCCGCCATGGGCGTGGTGCACGAGGTCAGCGCCACGCCCATGCTGCGGCTGTTCTCGTTGACCTTGCGGCAGAGGCCGGCCACGTCTGCGAGCGGCCGGCCTTGCTCCGCCGCCGCGCCGCAGATCTTCTCGGCGAGCACGGTCGCGCCCACGCCGCGGCGTCCTGCCGTGAACAGGCTGTCCTCGACCGCGACGTCGTCATCGATCAGGACCTGTTCGACGGTGAGCCCCTCGTCGCGCGCGAGGTCGGCGGCCATCTCGAAGTTCATGACGTCGCCGGTGTAGTTCTTGACGATGTGCAGGGTCCCGGCGCCGCTTTCGACAGCCTGCGTCGCCGCCAGCATCTGGTCCGGCGTCGGCGAGGTGAAGACCTCGCCCGGGCAGGCCGCGTCGAGCATGCCCGGGCCGACGAAGCCGCCGTGCAGCGGCTCGTGACCTGACCCGCCGCCGGAGACGAGCGCCACCTTACCGGCGACCGGGGCGTCGGCGCGCGCGATCCAGTGTGGGTCGGTGTGCACGGCGAGCCGCCCGGCGTGCGCCAGGGCGATGCCGGCCAGTTCCTCCCTGACGACGTCCTCCGGCCGGTTGATGAGCTTCTTCATCGCTGCCCCCTCCGAGCTGCGGCCGCGACCGGGACGGTCCCGCCGCTGGTGTCATGGTCACCCTCACATCGTTCGCCGCGCACGCCCCGGCGTCAAGGGCGGCGCCGGCCTGCACGGGAGCGGCGGCGCAGGCGGTGCCGCGGCGTCACACCCAGCCGCGTTCTTCATAGAGGCTCCAGCCGGCGACGAGCGCGGCCACGATCTGGTTCTTGAGCTCGGGCGTCAGCCGCTTCAGGTGGAAGCACGACTTGCCCTTGCGCGTCGCAAGGAGGTCGGGGCCGAACACCGCGGTGAGGCCCTGGTCCGCGTACACAGGCATGAAGTAGAAGCCGACGTAGGTCTTCTGGATGATGAGGCCGCAGAAGAAGACGTCCTTGCGCCGGCGGCCGGCGATCTCCACCTCCTTCTCGGACCAGAGGTCGAAGTAGCCGGCGTCGTCGCGGCGCACGGTCAGGCGCTCCGCGTAGGGCTCGATCAGCGCCTTGACCTCTGCGAAGAGCGGCAGAAGCGCCTCGTTCTTCACGGTCATGTACGGCCTCCCGGGTCCTGCCGGCGCGTCCGTCGTCCGTGGTCTTGCTGTACCCCGCGTGCAGGTGGCGTAGACTCGCCGTGCGCCGTGCGCGAGGCACGGCGCACCCGACGCCGACTGGAGGTGCCGTCCATGCCCCGCACCGCGAAGCCCTACAGACTGGTCCCCGCTGAGGTTCCGCCGATGGCCGGCCGGCGCGCCAATGTGTACGCCGAAGCCGTGACCGACTTCGTCGCGTCTGGCCTGGACTCGGCGCTCATCGAGATGAGCGGGCGCAAGACGCAGGCGCTCGCGCTGGGGCTGCGCAAAGCGGTGGCCGCGTCGGGCGCGGACGTCAAGATCGTCACCCGCGCCGGGCAGGTGTACCTGCTGCGCACCTGACCGAGGCGTCCCCCTTCCGGAAGCATGACGAGCGGTCCACCGCTCCGCCCGCGACGGAGCGGGGCGCCGGTCGGGTCTCCGCCGGTTGCGCCCGGCGGCGTCAGGGTGCGCCGCCGGGTACACTCGCACCATGACCGTCACCGCTCCCGCGCCGGAACCCGGCCTGCTGCGCCGAACGTTCCGCTCTCTCCACACCTTCAACTTCCGTCTGTTCTTCTTCGGCCAGATCGTGTCGATGAGCGGCACGTGGATGCAATCGCTGGCCCAGAACTGGCTGGTCCTCGAGCTCACCAGCAGCGGCATCGCCCTCGGCATCACCGTCGGTCTGCAGTTCGGACCGGTGCTCCTCCTGGGTCCGTGGGCGGGCGTGCTCGCCGACCGGGTCGACAAACGCCGGCTCCTCATCATCACGCAGACGGTGGCCGCTCTTCTCGCAGTCGTCCTCGGCGTGCTCGCAGCCACCGACGTCGTCACGCTATGGATGATCTGGGTGCTCGCGGGACTCAACGGCACCGTGCTCGCGCTCGACCTGCCGTCCCGGCAGAGTTTCGTCTACGAGATCGTTGGTCCCGACGACCTGGCCAACGCCGTCGGCCTCAACTCCGTCGTCATCAACGCGTCGCGCATCGTCGGACCGGCGCTCGCGGGCGTGCTCATCGCCGGCTTCGGGGTCGCCCCGTGCTTCTTTCTCAATGCCGCTTCGTACGTCGCCGTGATCGCCGCGTTTCTCCTCATGCGCACGGGGGAGCTCTCCCCTTCCAAGCCCGTGCGGCGCCAGCCCGGCCAGGTGCGAGAGGGCTTTCGCTTCGTGTGGAGTACGCCGTCACTCCGTGTCCCGCTGGTGATGCTGGCGGTCATCAGCACGCTCGCCTACAACTACTCGGTCATCCTGCCGCTGCTCACGCGCGACGTGTACGGCCGCGGCGGCGGCGCCTACGGCATCCTTTCCGCCGCCATGGGCGTGGGCGCTCTCGCCGGCGCCCTGCTGATGGCCAGCAGGGCGCGGCCCTCGCGCCGCCTGCTGGTGGCGAGCGCCTTCGGCTTCGGCATCGTCACCGTGGTCCTCGCGGTCGCGCCGGGCTACGCAGTGGGCGCGGCTCTGCTGGTGCTCGTCGGCGTCGCCGCCGTCCTGTTCATCAGTACGACGAACGCGCTGCTGCAGGTGAACGCGCCCGACGCCATGCGCGGCCGCGTGATGGCGCTCTGGTCGATCGTCTTCCTCGGCAGCACCCCGATAGGCGGGCCGGTGACGGGCCTCCTCGTGCGCGGCTTCGGGGTGCGCTGGGCGGTGGCGGTCGGCGGCATCGCCGCCCTGGCCACCGCTACCGGCGCCGTCCTCGCGCTACGACACCGCAAGGTGCTGGAGGGTTGCTGCGAGGCGCCTGTCTGCCTGCCGGACGGCCCGGCGCCCGGCGACGCGCTCGGGGAGGCCGTCGAGGTCGGGCCGCGCGACGCCCGCGGCCGCGGCGCGGGCGGGCGCCCTGCGGATGCGCCGGCTCCCGCCGGAGCAGGCCGCCGCAGCTAGGCGGCCTCAAGTCGGCTGCGGCGTTGCCGATGAAGGATACGGGGCCGCGCACAGGCGCGGTCTCGTTCCGTGCGGGCGCCGGTCACGAAAGGAGGGTGATGCTTCTCCAGGGCAACCTGCAGGAGTTCAGCCTCCCCAACATCTTCCAGCTCGTGAAGATGAGCGCCAAGAGCGGCGCGCTCACCATTCGCCGCGACGGCGAGCAAGGCAAGATCTTCTTTCGCGACGGGATGATCTACTACGCCTTCTCGTCACCTCAGCTGCTGCCGCTCGGCGAGCGGCTGATCAAGGCCGGCGCGATCAGTTGCACGGAACTCGACAAGGCCCTCGCCGCCCAGAAGAAGGCGGGCGAGGGCGCCCGCATCGGCAGCATCCTCCTCGAGCAGGGCCGGATCGACAGAGAGACCCTCGAGCAGGCGGTGCGCGAGCAGATCCAGGACACCGCCTTCAACTTCTTCAGCTGGTCGGACGGCGAGTTCGAGTTCGGCGCTGAAGAGAGCCCGCCGGAGGAGGACATCCTCGTCGAGATGAGCGTCGAGACGGTCATCATGGAGGGCTGCCGCCGCATCGACGAGTGGGAGCTGATCTTCGAGCAACTGGGGTCGCTGGAGCGCGTCCCGCACCTGGCCTACGGCGACCACGTCGACTCCGAGGGCTCCCTCACCCTGACTGCCGAGGAGTGGCGCGTGATCGTCCACATCGACGGCCACGCCGACATCAACACGATCCTCCGCGACAGTGGCCTCGACCGCTTCCGCGGCGCCAAGGTCATCTACGGCCTGTTCTCGAGCGGGCTCATCAACGTGAGCGAGCCCGTGATCGAGACCATCGGCAAGGGGCCGAGCGTCGCCATCCGTGGTCCCATCGACATCTACAACGAGGTTTTCCTCAACACCCTGACCGACTCCAACGTCGTCAAGCAGCTGCGCGTCGAGCTCATCGACGAGAAGGAGGTCGAGGTCCCGGTGCTTGCCGGCCAGATGGCCGCGGGCAACGGGTCCGCGGAGGCCGGCGACCATGCCGCCGTCGCCGGCGGGCACGGCGGGGAGGACGTCCTCGTCTTCACCGCCGCGTCAACCTGCCCCGAGCAGGCGTGGAAGCGCCTGGCCGGGGAGAGCTCGGCTTGGGTGCTCCTCGCGAACGCCAACGACGCCGACAGCCTGCGCTCCACGCGCGCCGACCTCGAGTTCGTCAAGAGCCTGGGCAAGGTGGCCTACGTCGTCGCCACGTACATGTCGATGGCCGGCGAGGAGATGACGGCCAAGCAGATCACCAAGGCGCTCGGCCTCGAAGCGAGGACGCCGGTGCTGCCCTGTCAGCTGCGCGACCGGGAGTCGGTGGCCGGCGTCGTCAGGGCGGCGCTCGACCTGGCCGGCGCGCGCACCGCCGGCTGAACCGCCCGCCGGTCCTCTCCGCCGGGCCCGGCGTTTCACACCCAACGCTTGTCTGCGCTTGTGATCCTCGCGCCACGGCGAGAAGATTGATCACCGAAGGTTTGTCATCGTCGGGTGCGCCACGGATGCGCCAGACAATCGCCGTCCGCAGACGGGCCCTGCAGGGCCCGCACGAAGAAAGGACACCACCGCATGTACTACCCGAGCTACCGCATGAGGCGCCTGCGCGGCACCCCGGCCATCCGGGACATGGTGCGCGAGACCAGGCTCCATCTCGAGGACCTCATCTACCCGCTGTTCGTCGTCGCCGGCGAGAACATCAAGAAGCCCATCTCCTCGATGCCCGGCTGCTACCAGCTGTCCATCGGCAACCTGCTCCCCGAGGTGCGCGAGGTGGTCAGGCTCGGCATCCCGGCCGTGCTGCTCTTCGGGATCCCCTCGCACAAGGACGCCGCCGCCAGCGGGGCGTACGACTCCGAGGGCGTCGTGCAGATGGCGGTCCGGGCGATCAAGGACGAGTTCCCGGACCTCATCGTCGTCACCGACGTGTGTCTCTGCGAGTACATGGACCACGGTCACTGCGGCGTGATCCACGACGGCGAGATCGTCAACGACGTCACGCTCGAACTGCTCGCCAAGATGGCGATCACGCACGCCGAGAGCGGCGCCGACATCGTCGCTCCCAGCGACATGATGGACGGACGCGTCGCCGCCATCCGCAACGCGCTCGATGACGAGGGGCTCACGGACACGATCCTCATGTCCTACTCGAGCAAGTTCGCCTCGGCCTTCTACGGGCCGTTCCGCGAAGCGGCCGAGTCGGCGCCGGCGTTCGGAGACCGCAAGACCTACCAGATGGACCCGGCCAACCTCGAGGAGGCCGTGCGCGAGTCTCTGCTGGACATCGAAGAGGGCGCCGACATCATCATGGTCAAGCCGGCGATCCCGTTCCTGGACGTCATCCACGCCGTCAAGCAGGAGACAAAGTTCCCGCTCGCTGCGTACAATGTGAGCGGTGAGTACGCGATGATCAAGGCGGCGGCCGCCAACGGCTGGCTCGACGAGCAGCGCGCCGTCATGGAGGCCGTCACCGGAATCAAGCGCGCTGGCGCCGACCTCATCATCACGTATCATGCAAAGGACATCGCCGCCTGGATCGCCTAGGCGGCTGCCGGAGAGGGCCGGGCGGCGCACCCACTATGGCGTTGCGCCGCCCGCCCGTCTCTGGCACACTGGAGCCGGTTTGCACCATCCGCACGCTGAAAACCCCAACGCCCTGAACGCGCGGCCCGGCGACGCCGGGGACGGCGTCGCACCCCCGCGCGTCATCGCCTGGGAGGTCACGCGCAGCTGCAATCTCGCCTGCGTGCACTGTCGCGCGAGCGCGGTCCACGGGCCGTACGAAGGCGAGCTCAGCACGTCGGAGGCGTTCACCCTCGTCGACCAGATCGCCTCGTTCGCCAACCCCATCCTGATCCTGACCGGCGGCGACCCGCTCATGCGCGCCGACATCTTCGACATCGCCGAGTACGCCATCGGCAAGGGCCTGCGCACGGTCATGTCGCCGAACGGCACGCTCGTCACGCCCGAGGTCGCGCAGCGCATGCACGACGTCGGCATCGCGCGCGTCAGCATCTCCATCGATTTCCCCAGCGCCGCGGAGCACGATGAGTTCCGCGGCGTCCCCGGGGCCTTCGACGGAGCCGTGCGCGGCATCCGCCACTGTCTGGACGCCGGCGTCGAAGTGCAGATCAACTCGACGATCACCAAGCTCAACGTGCACCATCTGCCGGCCCTGCTGCAGCTGGCCGACGACCTCGGCGCCGTGAGCTTCCATCCGTTCATGCTGGTACCCACGGGCCGCGGCAAAGAGCTCGAGGAGCAGGAGCTGCCGCCGGACGAGTACGAGCGCGCGCTGGAGTGGATGTACGACGCGCAGCAGGAGAGCGAGCTCTTCATGAAACCCACGGACGTGCCGCACTACTGGCGCGTCATGCGGCAGCGCGCCAAGGCGCAGGGCCGCAAGCTCGAGGTGCATCCGCACAGCCACGGCGGCATGAACACCCTGAGCCGCGGCTGTCTCGCCGGCATCGGCTTCTGCTTCATCAGCCACATCGGCGAGGTCCAGGGCTGCGGCTACTTCGACAAGGTCGCCGGTGACGTGCGCAAACAGACCTTCCCCGAGGTCTGGCGCGACTCCCCGCTGTTCAACGAGCTCCGCGACTTCGACGGCCTCAAGGGCAAGTGCGGCGCCTGCGAGTTCAAGAAGGTCTGCGGCGGCTGCCGCGCGCGGGCCTACGAGGCGACCGGCGACTACATGGCCGAGGAGCCGTACTGCGCCTACGTGCCTCGCGGCTGGTGCGCGCCGGCCCTCGGCTGAGCTCTTCCTCCAGCGGTCGGCAGGTTCCCACCCGTTCGCCGTGCCGGCGCGCTCAGGCGCCGGAAGCGGGCGAGCCGTGGCGGATCAGCAGCGTGCTCACCGGACGGAAGCCCCAGCCCCGATAGAGCCGCATGGCGGCATCGTTGCCGTCCTGCAGCCAGAGCGACACGTGGCGGTCACTCCCCGTCCTCCGCAAGCCGGTGAGCGCCTGCCCGATCAGCGCCGTGGCGACGCCGCGGCGGCGGGCGTCCGGGCGGACGACGAGGTCGTCGATCGTCGCGCATGAGCCTCCGCTCCACGGCCGGAAGGAGACGCTGTACGCCAGGAGACCGACGACAGCCTCTGCGGATATCGCGAGCAGGGCATCGACCGCGGGGTGCTGAAGATAGGCCGTCACGGAGGCGGCATCGGCGGCGCTCTCTTCTCCGTACTCCCCGGCGAACAGGCGCACGAGTCCGGCGACGGACTCGGCATCGCCGGTCTCGGCAGGTCGCACGAGAACGTGGGCCGGCGACGCGGGCGGCGAGGCGTCGCCGGCGTCGCGCCTGAGGAGGATCAGCTGCTCGTCCCCGTAGCCGCAGCGCCGGCAGGCACGCTCCACCGCCTCGTCGCCGGCGGGCACAGCCACGCTCGTCTCGGAGACCCCGGCCTGCTCGAGGGTGCGGAGCGCCTCATCGACCAGCGCCTTCGCGACCGCTTCCCGGCGACCCGTCACGACCACATCGTCCATGTGTCCCCACAGGCGTCCGGTGTAGACGCTGGGGATCGTCTCCAGGACGAGCGCGCCGGCGAGACCGTCGCCGTGACCGGCGACCAGGCCCGTGAACCTTCCGCCGGCGAGGGACTCCGTGAGCGCCTCGGCGCCGCAGTCGTGCGCATGTGGACTTCTCGAGGCCAGCAGGGCGCACAGCGGTACCGCATCCCCGGTCGTGAGTGGGCGAATCGTAGTGCCTTGATTCATGCTCAAGTAGAGGGTGAGACTTTTCGGGAGCTCATGCGCCGAAGTGGGTCTCCAGGAGGACCGACGCCTCCGTGAGGCCAGCGTCGCAGTAGATCTTCTGCGCCGCCTCGTTCTCCGTGCCGGTGCTCACGGACGCCTCGGCGCAGCCGGCGTCGCGGAAGACGCGCAGCGCCGTCTCGACGAGCAGGCGCCCGATGCCTTCGCCCCTGCGGGCGCCGGTGACGACCAGCAGTTCGATGAGCCCGGAGTCGGCGGTGTGGAACAGCCCGGGCACGATGGCGTAGCTGAGCAGACCGACGGGGTCCGCACCGTCGAGGGCGAGCAGGGCGCCGCTGATAGGCGAGGCCAGGAAATGGCGCACGTAATGCTCGTCGATCGCCGAGACCTCTCCCTCGCCCTCGGCCATCTCGCGAACGAGGCGGACGACGGCCGGCTCGTCGCCGGGACCGGCGTGGCGGATGGTCACTGGCATGGCGTGCTCCTCGGGCCGGGTGGCTACTGCTTTGCCGTTCGGCGGCCGCGTGCGTCTTCCTGTGGGCGATGCGCCACCGCGGATTGCGGGTACGTTGTGTGCCAAGACACATACCGTGTGGCGACGCGTAGTATAGTGCAGCATCCTGAACCGGCTTTCTCACTCGCAGGGAGGACCCGAGTGAACACCGAAACGTCCGCACGACTCTTCGAAGAGGCGCTCAAGTACATCCCGGGCGGGGTCAACTCGCCGGTGCGCGCGATGAAGGGTGTCGGTATGCCGCATCCGTTGTTCATCACGCGCGCGGAGCGCAGTCACATCTGGGACGCCGACGGCAATGAGTTCGTCGACTTCGTCTCCTCCTGGGGGCCCATGATCGTCGGCTGGGGGCACCCCGAGGTCGTCGGCCGGCTCAAGGAGCAGGTGGACCGCGGCACCAGCTACGGCGCGCCGACCGAGCTCGAGGTCGAGCTGGCGCGCCTCATCTGTGGGGCCGTCCCCTCGATCGATCTCGTGCGCATGGTGAACTCCGGGACCGAGGCGACGATGAGCGCCGTGCGCGTCGCCCGCGGCTTCACCGGCCGCGAGAAGATCGTCAAGTTCATCGGCTGCTACCACGGCCATTCGGACGCCTTCCTCGCCGCCGCCGGCAGCGGTGTACTCACGCTTGCGCTGCCCGACAGTCCCGGCGTCACCAAGGGGACGACCGCCGACACCCTGCTCGTGGAGTACAACGACATCGCCGCGCTGACCGAGCTCTTCGAGGCGCGCGGCGAGGAGATCGCGGCGCTCATCGTCGAGCCGGTGGCCGGCAACATGGGCGTCGTGCCCCCGCAGCCCGGCTTTCTCGAAGCTTGTCGCCGGCTGTGCAACGAACACGGCGCGGTGCTCGTCTTCGACGAGGTCATCACCGGCTTCCGCGTCGCCTGGGGCGGCGCCCAGGAGCGCTACGGCGTCATGCCCGACCTCACGACGCTCGGCAAGATCATCGGCGGCGGGCTGCCCGTGGGCGCCTTCGGCGGGCGTCGCGAGATCATGGAGACGGTCGCGCCGCTCGGCTCGACCTACCAGGCCGGCACACTGTCGGGGAACCCTCTCGCGATGGCCGCCGGCGCGGCGACGCTGAGAGTGCTCGCCGAGCCGCACGTCTACGAGCGGCTCGAAGCGACGGGCGCCCGAGTCGAGGAGAGCCTGCGCGCGGCCGCCGGCGCCGCGGGCCGCGCGGTCACCATCAACCGCGTCGGCCCCATGCTCACCATGTTCTTCTGCGAAGGCCCGGTGCGCAGCTTCGCCGACGCGAAGGCGGCCGACACCGCTGCCTACGCCTCCTACTGGCGGCACATGCTCGAGCGCGGCGTGTACCTCGCGCCGTCGCAGTTCGAGGCCGCGATGATCTCACTGGCGCTCAGCGACGACGACGTTGCACGCGCCGCCGCCGCCGCGGGCGACTGGTTCGCCGGAGCGGGAGCCTGACGATGCGGGGCATCGACAAGAGAGACGTCCCCAGCGTCACCGTCCCGCGGCTGGCGCTGTACCTGCGCAAACTGCGGGAGCTGCGGGTTCGCGGGGTCGACAGGGTGTCATCCAAGGACCTCGCCGCGATGATCGACCTCAACGCGGCGCAGATCCGCAAGGACTTCTCGTACTTCGGCGAGTTCGGCACCCGGGGAGTGGGCTACGAGGTGCCGGTCCTCGTGGACGAGATCACGCGCTGCCTGGGGCTCGATCACACCTGGAACGTCGTCATCGTGGGCGCCGGCCTGCTGGGCACGGCGCTGGCGCGCTACCGCGGCTTCGCCGAGCAGGGGTTCCGGCTCGTCGGCATGTTCGACAGCTCTGCCACGGTCGTCGGCGCCCGCTACGGCTCGGGCGAGGAGAGCCGCGTGCGCAGCGTTCACGAACTGGACGAGTTCTGCCGCAGGGAGAACGTCAACATCGCCATGATCACAGTCCCTGCCGGGGAAGCCGAGAGCACGGTCCAGCGGCTGAGCGCCGCCGGCGTCAAGGCGATCCTCAACTTCGCGCCGATCAAGGTGCACGCCCCTGAGGGCGTGCGTGTCCGTCAGGTCGATCTCTCAAGTGAGCTGATGTCATTGTCGTTCTATCTCGACCGGGAACAGGACTGATGCACGGAAGAGCTACTGAGCGACCGCCGGGGCCGAAGGGCCTGGGGTGGACGGGCTGATGCTCGCAGCGTCACGAAGAGCACGTAGCGCTGGTGAGCGACTGCCGGGGCAGAAGAGCCTTCGGGAGACGGACTGATCATGGACTTCGCCGCCGGCATGGCCGCGGCGCTGGCGGCGGCCGGGGAGGCCTTCGGCTCGGCGCCGCCTGCAACTCCTGCTCCGCGCTGGGGAGCTCTCTATGCGGAGCTCGACGCCGACGCCGACGAGGCGTTCGCCACCGACATCGAGCTCATCTACGAGGGCTATCTGCTGCACTACCGCGAGAGCCGCGCGTTGACGCTGGCGGCGGAGGATCTGGAGACCCGGTTGCTGGCCGGGGACTGCTACTACGCGCGCGGACTGCGCGGCATCGCCGCGCGCGGGGACGCCGACGCCGTCGGCCTGCTCGCCCGGCTGATGGCGGCGTGCTCGTACCTTCGCAGCACCGGCGCGTCCTTCGCGGCCGACGACGGGCTCTGGGCCTACGCCGTGGCCGGCATCGCCGCCCAGCACGCCGGCACGGCGCCGGACGTGGTCGCCGCACTGTTCGACGAGGTCGACGCCGGCTTCCACGCGACGCCTCCGGCCGGCGTGACGGCCGCCGTCGGGCACGCCGCGGCCCGCCTCGACCTGTCCGATCCCGCTCCGCTCTTGCGCGAGCTCGAAGCCGTCGCCGGGAGGTGACCGTGGACCTGCGTGCCTTCATCAGCCTCCTGGAACGCGAGCGTGAGCTGGCTCGCGTGCGCCCGGTGGTGGATCCTTACCTGGAGATGGCGGAGATCGCCGACCGCGCCAGCAAGGCGCACGGCCCGGCGGTGTTGTTCGAGCAGCCCAAACGACCGGCAGGGCAGCCCGCCGTGCCGGTCCTCATGAACCAGCTCGGCTCGTATCGCCGGCTCGAGCTGGCGCTGGGCGCGCCGCTCGACGACATCGCCAAGCGCATCGGCGGCCTGCTGGAGCTGCAGGTGCCGAGCGGCCTCGTAGGCAAGGTCAAGGCGCTCGGCCAGCTCAAGGAGCTGGCCTCGTACGGCCCCAAGTACGGCAAGAAGGCTGCCTTCCGCGAGGTCGTCGTCGACCCGCCGGACCTCACGCGCCTGCCGGTCCTCACCACCTGGCCCGGCGACGGCGGCCCCTTCATCACGTTGCCGGTCGTCGTCACCAAGGACCGCCAGGGTCGCCAGAACGCCGGCATGTATCGCCTTCAGGTCTACGACGGCCAGACGACCGGGATGCACATCCACATCCATCACGACGGCGCGGCGAACATCCGCGAGGCCGGCGACCGCGTGGAGGTCGCCGTGGCCCTCGGCACCGATCCGGCGGTCACGTACGCCGCCACCGCGCCGCTCCCGCCGGGCATCAGCGAGTTCATGTTCGCCGGCTTCCTGCGCGGCGAACCCGTGGAACTCGCGCAGTGTGCGACGGTCGACCTCGCCGTGCCCGCCGACGCCGAGATCGTCCTCGAGGGCTACCTGGAGAAGGGCGAGACCCGGCTCGAAGGTCCGTTCGGCGACCACACCGGCTACTACTCCCTGGCCGACCAGTACCCGGTCTTCCACCTGACCGCGATGAGTCACCGCCGCGATCCCGTCTACCCCGCGACCATCGTCGGCAAGCCGCCGATGGAGGACGCCTACCTCGGCAAGGCCACCGAGCGTCTCTTCCTGCCGCTGCTGCAACTGGTGCAGCCCGAGATCGTGGACATGGACCTGCCGATCGAGGGCGTCTTTCACGACTGCGCCATCATCAGCATCCGCAAGGAGTACCCCGGTCACGCGCGCAAGATCATGAACGCCGTGTGGGGCATGGGCCAGATGATGTTCACCAAATTCGTCGTGGTCGTCGACGAGCACGTCGACGTGCACGACTACAGCGAGGTCACCTGGCGGGTGTTCAACAACGTCGACCCCGAGCGCGACTGCGTGGTCTCGCGCGGCCCTCTCGACGTGCTCGACCACTCGAGCCCGTACGCCCGGTACGGCGCCAAGATGGGTGTCGACGCCACCAGGACGTGGCCTGATGAGGGTCACTCGCGCGAGTGGCCGGACGAGCTCGCCATGGATCCCCAGGTCGTCCGTCGCGTGAACGAACGCTGGGCGGAGTTCGGCCTCCCGTTCGCCTGAGGGGGTCGGCCACACCCTCGGCCGCCGACCCGCCCCTCCGGTGAGCGCTTCCTGAGGCCCAGCGCCGGCCGCCCCCCGTGTGGCGGGCCCTCTGGGGGGATGGTACAATTCCCGCCAACCGCGGACGGTCGAGCGAGGGGCTGGTCGTCCGGTCGGCGTTCAAGCATGGACTCGTGGGGAGCATTTCTACTTGACTGAAAGCGGTCATCGCCATCGTCCCAAGCCGCGCGCCTGGTACCGTACGGCGTGGTTCACGTGGGCCGTGGTCATCCTCTTCGCCGTCGTCGCGGTGGCCATCCTCGTCTTTCCCGTGGCTGCCATGGACTCCGTCGACTACTGCACCTCGTGCAAGGCGATGAAGCCGGCGGCGGAGACGTGGTCCGACTCGTCGCACAATGACGTCACCTGCACCGAATGCCACGTGCCTCCGGGCGTCGTGCCCGCGACCCGCTGGCGCGTCAAGGAGGCCAGGAACGTGTGGGCCGACTATCTCGGCATGTCCGTGACCTCCGACAAGGGCCACCTTCCCAAGAACGAGAACTGCCTTCAGTGCCATCCGCTGTCCGAGATCCCGAGCGAGACGAGTGGCCTCAGGATGAACCACGAACAGCACCTCGCCGTGCGCGGCCTGTACTGCGCCGACTGTCACGACACGGTCTCGCACAAGAAGCCCGGTGAGGACCCGGGGGTGCGCATGCTCACCTGCGCCATGTGTCACAACGAGCAGGGCGCGCCCGATGGCTGCGACTTCTGTCACGCGACGCCCGCGTCCTCGGAGCACGCCCCGGACTTCATGAAGGACCACGGCACGGAGGCGCGCCTCAACGAGGCGGAATGCCTGCGCTGTCATCACGACAGGAAGTCCTTCTGCGACGAGTGCCACTCAGCCCCGCCGGCGTCCCACTACTCGGGCAAATGGCGCTACACCCACGACGACGCCGCCGCCGCCGAACCCGAGAACTGCGCGGCCTGCCACGACGATGCTTTCTGCGCCCAGTGCCACTCCGTGAACCATCCCGCCGGCTGGCAGGAAATACACGGGGGCATCGCCGAGAAGGGCCCCAGCGCCTGCCTCGTGTGTCATCCGCAAGGCATGTGTGACGCTTGCCACGAGGAGAATGGAGTGACGCAGTGACGATCCGCCGCGCCGCGTGGGTGCTCATCTGTATCACCATCGTCGCCGGTCTCGCGACGCTGACCGCCGTCGCCGCGGCCACGAGTCCTACGGGTTCCGGCGCCGCGCTCAATCCCACCGGCAACGAGGGGTGCTACGAGTGTCACGGGCAGTCGCCCGTCGACGGTACCATCGAGGTCGACGGCCAGATGGTGCCCGCCTACATCGACGTCGACGGCGAGAAGAAGAGCCTCTACATCGACGAGTCGCACATGGTGGAGTCGCGACACGGCAAGCTCGCCTGCATCAGCTGTCACATCGGCTTCAACGAGGGCGTACACCCCGAGAGCGTGACTGCGGGCTGGCTGAGGACCGCCAAGTTCGAGGCCTGCGGCGATTGTCACGGCGAAGAAGCGCTTATGTACGATGGCTCCTTCCACGGCTCGCTGAGCCTCACGCAGAACGTGGACGAGGCGCCGCTCTGCGCCGACTGCCACGAGGCGCACAAGATCCTCACACCGGGCACCGAGGCGTTCCGCAGGAGCCAGATGGAGATGTGCACCCGTTGCCACGGCGGCTCCGAGGAGACGTTCCTGGACAGCTACCACGGCAAGGCCTATCTGCTGGGCGACGAGAAGACAGCCGTCTGCAGCGACTGCCACACCGGCCATCGCATCCTGCCGGCCTCGGTGCCGGATAGCTCGGTCTCCCAGCAGAATGTCGTGGAGACGTGCGCCAGGTGCCACCCGGGCGCCAACGAGAACTTCGCCGACTTCAGGGTGCACGTGAACCCGCAGAGCCCCTCGTCGTCCTGGCAGATCTGGATCTTCTGGATGGCGTACATCATGCTCATCGCCGTGGTGTTCACCTTCGCCGCCGTGCACACCAGCCTCTACATCTATCGCGGGGCCAAAGAAGGGCTCTACTCACGTCCGCACCACGCGCCCAGGGACCGCAGGGGCGCCAAGCGCATCGAGTATCACCGCTTCAACGTGTTCCATCGGTGGATGCACTTCCTCGTCATCGTCAGCTTCACCGTGCTCGTGTTCACCGGCATGCCGCTGAAGTATCAGGACACGTTCTGGGCGAGATGGTTCATGGACCTCTCCGGCGGCGTCACGGCGGCCGGCGTCTACCACCGGATAGCGGCCATCATCACGGTCGTCTACTGGACCGCGGAGATCCTCTACATGATCGTCATGGTCGTTCGCGCCCGGGGCAAGAACCTGCGCGGCCCGGATTCCATGATGCCTCGCAAGAAGGACCTCGAGGACATGATCGGCATGTTCGCGTGGTTCTTCGGCAAGGGCCCCAAGCCGCAGTTCGACCGCTACACCTACTGGGAGAAGTTCGACTACGTCTCGCTGGCCATCGGCACGGTCATCATCGGCCTCACCGGGTTCATGATGTGGTTCCCCCTCAAGACCACCGAGTACATCCCGGGCATCTTCCTGAACATCGCCCTCGTGATCCACTCCAACGAGGCGCTGCTCGCGATGGGCGTTATCTTCATCTTCGTGCACTTCTTCAGCGCGCACCTGCGGCCCGAGTCGTTCCCGATCGACAAAGTGATCTTCACGGGCTCGCTGCCTGTGGACCACTACCGTGAAGACCGGCCTCTCGAGTACGCCCGTCACGTGCGCGAGGGCACGCTGGACGACGTTCTGGTCGAGAGGACCATCACGCGGCGGACCATGTTCGCGGACGGCATCTGGTGGATCATCACCGCCGTCATGGGCTTCGCAGCCCTGCTCATGACCGCGTTCATCATCTGGTCGGTGGTGGACTGAGTCGTGACCGCGCCGCCCGGATCGAGACAGGCCCACCGCGAGGCGACTGAGCGCGACAAGCGCGCGCGTCGCTGGCTTCTGAGGATCTCCCTGGCAAACTGGGGGATCGCGGCGCTCGCCTGGACGACCAGCGCGTATCTGGGCATCGAGTCCCCCGCCAGACTCATCGTCTACTCGGTGCTGTTCGTGATCGGCCTCGTCGCGGCCAGTCTCGCGATTCTCACCTACCTGCTCGAGAAGTTCGCGCATCGTCCGCCGCCGCCGGAGGCCGCCGCTCATGAGGACGGCGAACCCGAGGGCGGCGAACCCGAGGCGGACGCGCCCGCGGCCGAGAAGCCTCAGCCCGACAAGCCCGAGGCGGACGCGCCCGCGGCCGAGAAGCCGCAGCCCGACAAGCCCGAGGCGGACGCGCCCGCGGCCGAGAAGCCGCAGCCCGACAAGCCCGAGGCGGACGCGCCCGCGGCCGAGAAGCCGCAGCCCGACAAGCCCGAGGCGGACGCGCCCGCGGCCGAGAAGCCGCAGCCCGACAAGCCCAGGGCGGACGCGCCCGCGGCCGAGAAGCCGCAACCCGAGAAGCCGCCGGCCGACAAGCCCAAGGCCGACGGCGATGACGCCGGTTCCCCGCCCGTCGTCGCAGGCTGACCGGGATTCATCGGGCGTGCCCGGGAGCGACTCGGCTTCCAAGACCACACTGTTCGCCCGGCTGATCAAGGTCGAGCACAGCGTGTACGCCCTGCCGTTCGCCTACGCCGGCGCGTTCCTTGCGGCCGACGGCGCACCCACGTGGCAGCAGCTCCTGTGGATCACGGTCGCCATGGTCGGGGCCCGCAGTGCGGCCATGGCGCTCAACCGGCTCATCGACGCCGAGCTGGACGCGCGCAACCCACGGACCGCCGCGCGCGAGCTGCCCGCGGGTCGTCTCGGGAGGCGCGAGGTCTGGCTCTTCACGGTCGTCTCGGTGGGCCTCCTGGTGCTGGCCGCGTTCGAGCTCTCCGAGCCGTGCCGGTATCTCTGGCCGATCCCCCTCGCCGCCTTCGTGCTCTATCCCTACGCGAAGAGGTTCACGTGGTTCTGCCACTACGCTCTCGGTCTGACGCTGGGGCTGGCGCCGGCGGCCGCGTGGCTGGCGGTGACCGGACACCTCGGCGCGGTCCCATGGCTGCTGTTCTTCGCCGTCGGGCTGTGGGTCGGAGGCTTCGACGTCATTTACGCCATCTTCGACCTCGACTTCGACCGCCAGAACGGCCTGCACTCCGTGCCGGTGGCGGTGGGCGTGCGCGGCGCCCTGGCGGTCGCCGCGGTCTCGCATACCGCGGCCGCCGCCCTCCTGATCGCCGTGGGCGTTCTGTCCGGCCTCGGGCCGATCTACTGGGTGGGGCTGGCGGCGGTGACGGCTCTTCTGGCGTGGCCTCACGTCGACATCGCGAGGCGGGGCCTGGACCGCGTAGGTATGAGCTTCATGACGATCAACGGGGCGGTGGGACTGTTGTATGGCGCCGTCGTCGTGGCGGCGACGGTCTGGCCCTCGGTCTCCGGGTGAATCCGGAGCCGCAGCAGGGGGGTCCTCCGGATACCCCGTATGGTACAATTGCCGCCGCTGGAGCGCCGATCGAACGCTCTCGTGTTCTGGGGGCGCGCCGGTCACAACTGCCATGGGATCCAAGGGGAATGCACACGTGAGTGACGGCACCATCGAGGAGCCACGGCAGGTCGAGGACCTGCCACCACGCCGTTCGCGCTGGTTCATCATCATCGCGGTAGCCGCTGTCGCCTGCGTCATCCTCGTCGGTCTGCTCGTGCCGGTGGTCGCCACCTCGTCTTCATCGTACTGCGGCAGCTGTCATGCCATGAAGGAGGCCTACCGCGGCTGGGAGCGTGGGGCTCACTCGTCGGTCCCGTGCGCCGAGTGCCACATCCCACCTGGCCTCGTCGCCTCCTTGAAGTGGCGGACCACAGAGGCGCGCAACATCTGGTTGACCTATCTCAACATGAAGCCCGGCAACGACTCGCAGCCGCGTCCTGCGTCGGCAAACTGCATCACGTGCCATCCGCTCAAGGAACTCATGGGGATCCCCGGCAAGCTGCGCATGCCGCACGCCACGCACATCAATCAGAACAACCTCGAGTGCATCGACTGCCACGATCACACGGCGCACGCTCGCCCGGGGCAGTCGACCGCCGTGAGCATGGCGCCGTGCACCATGTGCCACGCGCAGACCGATGATCCCAGCCAATGCGACTTCTGCCACTACTCGGCCCCCGAGGGTGCGTCGCACCCTACCGACTTCATGGATGAGCACGGGGCGCTGGCCATCGCCAACGAGAAGGATTGCCTGCGCTGCCACCACAACAAGGTCCAGTTCTGCGACGGGTGCCATGCCAAGCCCACGCCCGGCCACTACTCCGGCAACTGGCCGTACGCCCACGGCCAGCAGGCCAAGAAGGACCGCGCTCGCTGCCTCGGGTGCCACAGCGAGAAGGAGCTGTGCAACCAATGCCACACGGTGGACCACCCAGCCGACTGGGCTACCGCGCATGCGCCGATCGCGGCCAAGGGAGAGCGCTCGTGCCTGGTGTGCCATCCGCAGCAGATGTGCGTCGAGTGCCACCGTGCCGAGGGGGTGACCACAGAATGAGCAGGCGCGGCTTCGCGCTCACGATCCTGACGGCCGTCAGTGTCCTCATGGCCGTGTCGGTCGCGCCGGCGGGCGCCACGACGTTCACCATCCCCACGGGCGCCAGCGACCGCTGCCTCGAGTGCCACGCGCAGCCCGATCTCGGGACGATCGAGGTCAACGGAGAGACCAAGAGCCTCACGATCTCCGTAGACTCGTGGCATGGCTCTGTGCACTCACGTCTGGATTGCACGGCCTGTCATCCGGGCTTCGAGCCGCGCGAGCACACTCCTGAGGAGACGGCGGGCTGGTACGAGCAGGCCAAGCTCACCGCCTGCAGCGACTGTCACGCCAGCGAGTTCGATATGTACGACAAGTCGTTCCACGGGGACCTGGTCATGGGCGAGGGCTCGACGGAGGCCCCTGCGTGCGGTGACTGCCACGGCTCGCACGGCATCATCAGCCCCTCGTCCGTCGAGTTCCGGCCGACGGTGCTCGCCATGTGCTCTCGC
>CAVOVA010000008.1:0-124035 GCA_963699725.1 uncultured Thermoleophilia bacterium | reverse complement strand
CGAGCACGACGGCGACGGCCACCGCGGACGGCACGCCGAAGCTGACGAAGAGCGCGATCAGGATGCCCTCGACGGCGCCCAGCCCCCCGGCGTGGGCGCCAGCGTCCCGATCGAGTAGGCGATCACGTAGGCCACCAGCAGGTGCGCGAGGCCGATGGTGTAGCCGAACGCGGCGAAGGTGCACCACAGGCAGAGCATGTCGAAGAACCAGAAGGCGCAGGCGAGGACCAGCGTGGTGCGGAACGACCGCGGTGACCGGTCATGCGGCGCATGCCGATGAGCAGGTGTCGATCCAGCCGTCGATGTGGCGCTCCTTCACGACCTCGCGTCGCATGATGCGGTTCACCAGGCGCGCGACCTGGGCGACCCGCCGGCGCAGGCGGGTGGGGCGGTTGTAGAGGTAAATCCCGTAGAGGGTGAGCCACAGGAGCAGCAGGATCAGGACGATCCCGACCAGGTAGCTGAAGACGGAGTCACCGCCGCGCACGACGATCAGGTACACGATGGCGAGCGCGAAGAAGAACCAGAGCACCACGTAGTTGAAGAACTGCTGCGCGGCGACGGCCACGAAGATGATGCCGTGCGGCACACGGTGCTTCATCAGCGCGTTGTACGCAACGACCCAGCCGCCCACGCCACCGGCCGAGAGCACGTGGCCGACGGCGAGGCCGCTGGAGGTTGATCGAGAGCACCTCGCGCAGGCGCATGCGGATGTTGAGCACGCGCAGGATGTAGCGGAACAGGTTGGCGTAGCCGAGCAGCGCGGCGACTTCGAGCAAGACGGCCAGAATGAGCAGGACGTAGCTCGCGCCGGAGATGTAGTCGAAGTGTCTGCTGGGTGTCGACCAGGCGCGGGAGCAGCAGGTACAGCGCCACCACGATGATGGCGAAGACGATGATGTGGCGGAGCGTCTTCTTGATGGCGTCCCCCGAGGGTCGGCGGGCCCTCCCGCCAAGGCAAAGACAGTCAGAGACAGTACCACAGAGGAGGGCGGGGCCGCGCGGGCCGGCAGTGAGGCGCGTTCAGCGCTTCTTCCTGCCGCCGCGGCGCTGGCGCGAGACGGACGGGCGTCTGCCGCCGAGCACGGCGCGCTCGATCTCCTGGCGGCGGATCCACGCGTACGCGACCGACGCCGGCACGCAGGTGACGGGGAAGCAGGCACAGCACGAACCAGCCCCAGCGCCTGGCGCTGAACGTCACGAAGACGCCGTAGACAAACGTGGCCGCCCAGCCCGGTGAGGAGGACCAGGCCCCAGACGACGTAGACGGCCTGGGGGATGAACGTCACGGAGAGCGCCTCGGCGAATCGGCGCGCAGCAGGAAGAGGGCGAGGGTGACGCTCGAGAGCAGGAACAGATTGGCGAGACGGCGCAGTTCGAGTGCGGTCGTGCGTCGACCGCCGCGCCGGAGGCGTCCTTGTCGTACTTCATGAAGTCCGAAGAGGCCGACATCGCCGTCACCGCCCCAGATGCGTGTCGCGCCGGCCGGTGGGGCATGAACCGGAGAACGCAGAGAGGACGCGTAAGTCTTCAGGATGAAGCCGCGACATCTCAACCCCTCCCGGCGGTCACGCCGCCGTGTACGACGCCGTCATGTGGCCGTTCGAGCGCGCCGCCGTGGGCGCCTGGCGGCGACGCCTGGCCGCGCAGGCGCGGGGGCGCGTGATCGAGATCGGCGCGGGCACGGGCGGCCAGTTCCGCTGGTACGCGCCCGACGCCGACGTCACCGGCGCTCGAGCCCGACGTCTCGATGCTCGAGCGCGCGCGCGGCGGCGGGCGGCGCAGGCCGCCGCGCGCGTCACCCTCGTCGAAGGGCGCGCCGAGGAGCTTCAGTTCGACGACGCCAGTTCGACACCGTCGTGAGCGCGTTCGCGCTCTGCTCGGTCGCCGATCCGGCGGCGGCGCTCGACGAGCTCCGCCGGGTGCTCGTCCCCGGCGGGACGCTGCTGCTGCTCGAGCACGTGCACCTGCGCCTGGGAGCCGGGCCGGTCTCTCCAGACCAGGGCGGCGCCGGCGTGGGCCGCGGCGGCCGGTGGTTGCCGCCTGGACAGGGATACGGTGAGGTCTGCGCGCGAGGCGGTTTCACCGTCCTGTCAGGAGCGCGCGCACCTCGCCGGCTGGATCCGGGAAGGCGCGTGCGCGCAGCCCCATCCGGTTGCGCCAGGCCGCCCGACCTGAGTGACGTAGCTTCCCGAACGAACAACGACGCGCCCGCGCGCGTTCCCCACATCCGTTCGCCCCTCCCACTTCTCCATCACCCCTTCGCGGCGTGCGCATGCGGGCACTGCACGACCCGGGCGCCGAACGCCCCCGCGGGCACAGGCGACAGCCGCTGCCCCTGAGGGAAACCACGTCGAAAGGACCTTGTGAGTCGATGCAAGAGCCTGATCGCCATCCTCGCGATCCTCATCGTCGCCACCGCACTCGCCGCCATCGCCCTGCCACAGAAGGCTGAAGCGGTCACTCTCAAGGGTAAGCTCCGCGTCGCGAAGCGCGCCCTTCGCCACTACAACCATCGCCTGACGACCGCCAGAGGACCGCCCTGGCCGTCGCCGTCGCCGCTCCAGGCCTCGCGTCGGCCGTCGACCCCGCCGCCACGCCGACCCCTCGGCTCGCCTTCGCCTGACCCCTCAGTATCGCCCACACCGGTTCCCTCGCCGGTGCCGTCCGCGGCGCCGGCCACGCCCAGCGTCGACGAGCTCAAGGCCCGTATCGCCAAGGCGCGTCGCGCCGTTCGCATCTGGAAGCTGCGCGTCCAGCGTCTCGCGAAGCAGTATCGGCTGCAGCGCCAGATGGCCGAGTGGGAGCGCCGCGGCAAGTGGATGCCGATCATCGAGGTCGCCGCGGCCAAGTACCACGTCAGGGCCGCCGGCATCTATCGCATGATGATGCGCGAGTCGGGCGGCCAGCGGTACGCAGGTTCGAGCTCAGCCTTCAAGGGCCTGTTCCAGTACTGCACCAGCACCTGGTCGGCCAGCTGGAACCCGTACCGTCACGACAGCATCTACGACGGCAGCTCGCAGATCTTCGCGACCTGCTATGCCGTCAGTCGGGGGATGGGTCCCCAGATGTGGACCACGACCTTCGCGTCACAGTACTGATCGCGGCAGTCTGAGGCGGCGCTTCGGGCGCCGCCTCGCACCGTCGACGGCCGCCGGCGCCTCACGAGAGGCCGCGGCGGCCGCTGCCGTACCCGGCGCCGGACCGGTGCCGCGAGGATGACCCGGCAGCGCATCTGAACGTGAGTCGCGCCCTGCCCGCCGTCGCGAGGTGCACGGACGGCTGCCGATGAGTCAGAATAGGGCACCGCAGGACCTCAGTGCCGGTGTGGCGGAACTGGTAGACGCGCTCGACTCAAAATCGGGTGCCCCGAAAGGGCGTGTGGGTTCGAGTCCCACCTCCGGCACCACCCCTGCCTCGCGGGCGCGTGTCGGGCCGTCGTCTGGTAAGATTGCTCTCCCGTACGCGACTGCGGGCATGACGATTCCCTTCCGCCCTTCACTCCTGTCGGGTGGCCGTGCACGGAGAGGAGACCGGCGCATGACGGTGCGGATCCTGGGGCTCAACTGCAGCCCCCGCGACAACAGCAACAGCGGCATCATGCTCGAGACGGCGTTCGAGAAGCTCGACGCCACCTACCCCGGCGAGTGCGACCACGAGGTCATCGCCTGCGCGACCTGCACATCGAGCCGTGCAAGGCGTGCAACGTCTGTGGCAAGAAGAAGGACGGCACCTTCATCCCGTGTGTCAGGGAGAAGGAGGACGACGTCCAGTCCGTCCTCGACGCCATGGTCGCCGCCGACGGCATCCTCGTGGCCACGCCCGTCTACTTCGGGCTGCCGTCAGACCTGTTCTCCAAGTTCATCATGCGCACGCGGCCGCTGCGCCACCAGGACTTCAAGCTCGCCAACAAGCCCGTCGGGGTGCTCGCCACCGCCGGCCGTCGCTCCGGCGGCGCCGAGACGGCGATCATCGCCACCTGGCTGCCCTTCGTGCGCAACGGCTGCCTCGTCGTCGGCAACGGCGACGGCACCTCCCAGTTCGGCGCCTACGGCTGGGCCGGCGCGCGCGGTCACGTCCTCAGTGACGAGTGGGGCCTCGAGCAGGCCTTCCAGACCGCGCAGCGTGTGTTCACGCTGGGCGGCCTGATCAAGGCCGGCGTCGAGGCCTCGGGCTTCGTGAACCCGATGAAGTTCTCCTACGCCCAGGGGACCCGCAGCTGAGTCCCTCAGCCTCTCGACCCGTGAAGGACGCCTCATGACCGACGCCGACACCATCCTCGAGTTCATCCGCGACGAGGCCGACCTCGAGGAAGACGAGGTCAGCGCCGACACGTCGCTGTTCCGCGACCAGCTGCTCGACTCCATGAACCTCACGGCGCTGATCGCGTTTCTCGAAGAGACGTTCGCCATCAGGGTGAAGCCCATGGACATCGTGTTCGAGAATCTCGATACCGTGAATCACATGCTGGCCTACGTCGCGCGCAAGAAGGCGGGCGATGGCTGAGGACGGCGGCGAGAGGCCGCCGGAGCACAGCGCGGAGAGCCAGGCTCCGGCCGAGCCGCGCGGCCACTGGTTCTACTACGGTCTCGGCCTGAGCCTGCAGACCTTCCTCTGGTTCCTGGTGTTCCTTGCGATCACCGTCGCCGTGCTCGTAGGCGGCAAGCTCACCGAATTCAGATACGTCGGCTTCTGACCGCATCTCCGGCGCCGTATGACACCCCCATCTTTGATGACCGACGCCGTCGCGCGCCTGCGCCGCTGGGCGGCTGAACGCGCCGACGAGACGCTCCTGCGGACGCGCGGCCGCACGTACACGTACGCCGCGACGGAAGCGCGGGCGGAGCGGGTCGCGGCGGCCCTTCGGGCCGCCGCCGGCCGGCGCGGCGCCCGCGTCGCGCTGATGCTCGAGGAGTATGACCAGTTCTTCGTCGGCATGCTCGGCGCGTGGCTGGCCGGTCAGGTGGTCGTGCCGCTCAACACGAGCCTGCCGCAGCACGACGTCGACTGGCTGATCGCCAAGTCGCAGCCGGAGGTGATCGTGGTGCCGGACGACGAGACCTGCCCGACGCCGCCCGGCGGCCCCGTGCGGCTCGTGGTGACCACCGACGCCGACGGTCTCGTGGACGGCCTGCGGGCGGCCGGTGGTGCGGCCGCTCCGGCCGTCGCGCCGCACGAGCTCGAGGCGGTGCGCGAGGACGAGCAGGCGATGATCATGTTCACCTCCGGCACCACGGGTCTGCCCAAGGGCGTCTGTCAGACCCTGCGGTCGGTCTCGAGCAACGCGGGCTACGTCGCGCTGACGCTGGGGCTCGAGGCGGACGACCGGGTCTTCATCAACACGCCGCCGTACTTCACCAGCGGCATCTGCCACTTCCTGACCCTGCTGGCCAACGGCGGCGGCGTCGCCGGCCAGCTGGGCTTCTACTTCGGCGCCGGCCTCCTCGACGAGATGGAGACGGAGGGCTGCACCGGCTTCGGCGGCGCCCCGGCACACCTTGTGCGCGTGGTCGAGCCGCTCGAAGCGCCGCGCGAGCACGCGTTCCGCTTCTGGGTGAGCAGCGGCGATCACCTGCCGCCGCCGGTGATCGAGAAGTTCCGTCGCGTGCTGCCCGGCGTGAGCCTCTTCAACATGTACGGCCTCACCGAGGTCAGCGGCCGGCTCTGCATCCTGCCGCCGGCCGACCTCGACGTCCGCGTCGGCTCCGTCGGCCGGCCCATCGGGGACATGCGCGTGGCGGCGCGGCGCGGTGACGGCGCCGAGGCCGCGCCCGGCGAGACGGGTGAGCTGTACGTCTCCGGCTCGCTGCTCATGCAAGGCTACCTGGACGAGCCGGAGATCACCGCGAAGACGCTCACCGCGCACGGCCTCAAGACCGGCGACTTCGGCCGCGTGGACGAGAGCGGCGCGGTGTGGATCGCCGGCCGCAAGGACGACATCATCAAGCGTGGCGGCGAGAAGGTCAGCATCATCCACGTGCAGGAGGCGCTGCAGGGCCTCGAACGCTTCGCCGACGTCGCCGTCGTGGCCGCGCCCGACGAGATCCTCGGCCACGTGCCGGTCGCGTTCGTCGTGCCGCTCGAGACCGCCGGCTTCAAGGCCTCGAAGCTCCTGCGCGAGCTGCGCGGCGTGCTTCCGTCCTCGTCGTTGCCGAGCCGCGTGATCGCCGTCGACGCCATTCCGCGCACCGGGTCCGGAAAGGCCATCAGGGCCGAGCTGCGGAAGCTGCTCGCCGAGGAGCTGGGGTGAACAGCTTCAGGCGCGGTCTGAGAAACAGGAACCCTCTCGTGCTCGTCGTGGCGCTGGCGCTCATCGTGCCGGCGCTTCTCGGCATCCAGAACTGGTTCACGAGCGGCGCCTGGAGCGCCGTCCCGGTGCAGAACTGGGTGCGCAACTCGACCGACGACTACATGGTCGTCTCCTGGACCGTGGGCCGGCTGAAGAGGCATCCGCCGGACGTGCCGCTCGCGGTGCTGCTCGGCGGTTCGAGCGGCCGCGAGGCCATCGTCAGCGGGCCGTCGCTGGCCCGAGAGGTCGAGGCCGACGGCGGGCCGCGCATGGACGCCTACAATCTGAGCTCGCGGATGCAGCGCTACGCGCAGAGCTGGGCGATCGTCGACAACCTGCCCGACACGCCGACGACGGTGCTGGTCGGCGTGAACCTGGGCCGCTTCACGACCAGCCCGAAGAGCAACTACAACCAGGTGATCGGTCGCGAGTTGCTGCTCAAGAGCGATTCTCTGCGACGCTGGGTGACGGAGTACTCCGGCGAGCACAAGCACTCGTACACGATCCTGCCCGGCATCTTCTCGGCGCTGGCCTCGTACCTCCAGCAGCGGGAGAACGACCTGCTGTACAAGGGGCGGTTGCGCCCCAAAGCGTACAAGCCGCACGCGTTCGACGCACGGAAGGCGCTGTCCGACGGCGAGAAGCAGAAGCTGGTGCGCAAGTGGCTGGACAAGTACTACCCGGCGTTCCGCAAGGTCCACAAGTTCGACGCCGCCGTGCTGGATGGGCTGATCGAGGAGGGCAAGCGGCGCGGGCTCGACATGGTGATCGTCGAGCTCCCGTGGAACCGGGAGATCATCGGTGACGCCTTCGGCGCCGCGAAGGCCGCCTACCGGGCGCCGACGATGGCCATCGCCGCGAAGTACGACGTCCCGTACCTCGACTTCAACGACGAGGTCGACATCCCCAGCGAGTACTTCCTCGACCTCTCGCATCTGCGGCCGGAGGGGCGGGCGATCTGGCAGTCGGAGCTCGCTCGCCAGCTGGCGGCTCTCTACCAGGACGGCACGCTCAGGGAGACGCTCTGATGGGCGCCTTCCACCGCGGCTTCCGCAACCGCAGCCCGCTGGTGCTGGTCGCCGCCGCGGCCTTGCTCGTGCCGGCGCTGCTCGGCTTCCAGTGGCTGTTCACCAGCGGGATGTGGACGGTGGTGCCGCTCGACCGCGCTCTGCGCAACCCTCAGGACTCGTTCATCTACGTCTCGTGGATGGTGGGTCAGGCCCGGCGGCAAGCGCCGGACACGCCGGGCCTCTACCTTCTCGGCGGCTCCAGCGCGCGCGAGTCGATCGTGGGCGGCGACGCGCTCGCCGCGCAGATCGAAGAGCTCGGCGGGCCGCGCGTCGCCGCCTTCGACCTCGGCTCCATCAACCAGAACTTCGCCGAGAGTCTCGCGGTGGTGGACAGCGCGCCGGACACGCCCGCGTGGCTGCTGGTCGGCGTCAATCTCGGACGCTTCACGGCGACCAGGGAGCAGAACGCCGCCCAGGCCGAGGGCCGGGAGTTCCTGCTCGGGGGCGGCGCAGTACAGGAGTTCGCCTCCTCGGAATGGGGCCTCGCGGAGCACTCCTACACGATCCTCCCGGGTATCTGGGCGTACATCACCGACTGGATGCGCTTGCACGGCGGCAAGCTGCTCGAGGGTGATCCGCCGAGCACCGAGTACGAACTGCACCGGTACTCCGCGAAGACCCGCCGCTCTGACAGCCAGAAGAAGCGGCTCGTGACGAAGTGGAACACGAGCCGCAAGCCCGTGTTCGAGAAGAACCTGGACGGCAACCTGCAGATGCTCGACGCGCTGCTGGCGCAGGCCCGCGAGCGCGGCGTTCGCGTCGTGCTGCTCGAGCTGCCGCTCAACAAGGAGATCGTCGGCGACAGCCTCGACGCCTCCCGGCAGCAGTACCAGGAGCCGGTCATGGCGCTGTCCCGTGAGTACGACGCGCCCTACGTCGACCTGAACGAGACGGTCGACATCCCCAG
Organism: uncultured Thermoleophilia bacterium; assembly: GCA_963699725.1. Lineage (GTDB taxonomy): Bacteria > Actinomycetota > Thermoleophilia > UBA2241 > UBA2241 > CAIXSE01. The sequence goes on along the minus strand of CAVOVA010000008.1, from coordinate 115,769 downwards.
CCGCGACTTCCAGGATCTCTCGCATCTCATCGCGCCCGGACGGGTCATCTGGCAACGGGCGCTGGCTGAAGAGCTGGTGCGACTCATGGACAAGCTAGACTCTGGAGGGAGTAGCGGGTGAAGATCTACTTCACGCTGTATCTGATCCCCGTGGTGATCGTGGCCCTGCTCGTGTTCTGGCTGGCCCTGCGCAGGGACGTCTATCGCCTGGTGTTCGTCCTGTTGCTCAGCGTGGCCGTGCTTGCCGTGCTGAACCCGATGTTCGCGCTCATCGCCCTCGGGCTGGTCCTCGTCACGCACCAGCTGGTCGAGCTCAAACGGCGCGAGACGCTGCGCGGCGCGCGCGTCGTCCTCATCGCCCTGATCATCGCCGTGGTGACGCTCGGCATCGGCAAGTACGGCCAGCGCGGCGCGATCGCGATCTGGGGCGGCGACGACTGGGTGGTCAGCCACCTCGTCATGCCGCTCGGCATCAGCTACTTCGTGTTCCGCATGCTGCAGTACGTCTTCGACTGCATGCGCGGCGTGATCCAGGAGAACTCTCTGCTGCGGCTGGGCGCTTTCATGATGTTCATCCCGACCTTCCCGGCCGGCCCGCTCGAGACCTACCAGGGCTTCTACGAGAAGCGCAGCTTCACGTTCGACCGGCAACTCTTCTACTCCGGCCTCCGGCGCATCGCCATCGGCTACTTCAAGAAGGTGTTCGTCGTCGACTTCCTCTTCGCCATCTTCTTCGGCAAGATCGTCACGACCATCGGCCGCACCGACTTCGACCCCGGTGACGTCGCCACGTGGTGGCCGCTCGCCTTCTGCGTCATCGTGTTCGTGCGCGCCTACTTCGACCTCTCCGCCTACACGGACATGGCGATCGGCTTCTCCTCGCTGTTCGGCTTCCGGATCATGGAGAACTTCCACTTCCCGTTCTGGCAGAAGAACCTGAGCGACTTCTGGCGCAGCTGGCACATCTCGCTGAGCACCTGGTGCCGCAACAACGTCTACTTCCCTGTGTTCGGTCTCACGCGCAAGACGTGGCTGGGCCTGTACGCGAGCATGCTGACCATGGGCCTGTGGCACTACGTCGACCTCAACTGGCTGGCCTGGGGCTTGTATCACGGCACCGGCCTGGTGATCGTCGCTCGCTGGGAGCGCTGGAAGAAGAAGCGCAAGAAGGCGCGCAAGAAGGCCGGTCTGCCTCCGGCCGCCGGCTACGAGAAGATCACCAGATGGCTCGGCTACCCGGCGACGTTCCTGTATGTCGCGCTTGGCTACGCGTTCGTCGCCACCGCCGACTTCGAGCAGGCCGTCAAGATCCTGGTCAACGTTGTCCGGTTGCCGCTGGCGTGGCTTACTGGACTGGTGTGAGACCGCAGGGATAACGGCGAGGATCATAGATTGACACGACATGAGGATGTGAGCGCCGGTCCGCGGCGCGCGTTCCGCCGCGGTCTGCGCCAGCGGAACCCGCTGGTGCTGGTCGCGGCCCTCGGCATGACCGCGCTGGTGCTCTTCATCTCGCACGGGTTCGTCTTCGGCGGCGGCCTCACCATGGTCGACGAGGGCCGCCTCCTGCGCATCACCCACGACGACTACGTGCACATCTCCGTCCGCGTGGAGCAGCTCAAGAAGGACCCGCCGTCGGCCCGCACCGTGTACCTCTTCGGCGGCTCCGGCACCATGGAGTGCTTCGTGAGTGAGGCGTCGCTCGCGGCGGCGATCGAGCGTGACGCCGGCGAGCCCATCCAGGTCGTGAGCCTGGCCGCCCATCAGGAGAGCATGGCGATGACGCTGGTGCTCGTGGACAACCTGCCGCCCGGACCCGCCACGCTGGCGATCGGCCTCGCGCCGATCCGCGTGACGGGCAAACCGGAGCGCGACGCCCAGTTGCTGAGCGGGCACACACTGCTGGTGCGCAGTCCGCGCCTCGCCTCCGTGGCGCCTCGCTACTTCGGCCAGGAGGCGCCGGTGACGGGGGCGCTCCCCGGCCTCTTCGACTACGTCGGGTCCTACTTCCGCGAGCGTGCGGCCGGCAAGACCGTGTGGGGCAGCCGCCTGATCTACGAGACGCACTACTACCCCGTCGGCGCCAAGGGACACACGCAGCTCGGCAAGCGGCACAACGTCCTGTTCGTGCTCGAGAAGGACGTGAGGCTGTACCGCAAGTACGCCGACTACAACTTCGCGATGCTCGAGGAGGTCCTGGCTCTGGCGCGCGAGCGTGGTTTCTCGGTCGTGCTCTACGACCAGCCGCTCAACGGCTCGGCGGCCGGTCCCGACTGGGCCGGCGTGGTGCCGGCCTACCGCGAGCGCGCCACACGGCTGGCCGCGCGCTACGACGTGCCGTACCTGCACATCGAGCGTGGGGTCGATCTGACCGATCACGACTTCGCCGACCTCTTCCACCTGCTCGCTCCCGGCCGCGCCAAGTGGCAGCCGGAGATGGCGCGTCAACTCGCGGCAGCGCTGGAGGCGCCGGCGAGCGCGCCGGTCGCAGCGGGTGGCTCCGCGTCCCTGCGTCCTCCCGCCGCGCTGGAATGAGGGCCGGCGAGCCGCCGGCGGGCGGGTTCGAGCCCGGCGACCACAACGACGCCTACTGGCGCCGGGTCGCGCCGGCCGAGGTCGACTGCGTCGGCCGCGTGTTCGGCGGCGCGTCGCCCGGAGCCTGAGACTCCGCAACGAGGTCTGCCGGAGCTGCCGTCGCCCGGTCCCCAGACGCCCGGTGTGGCGGCGCTCAGACGCGCGGCACGAAGCGCTGTGCGTCCCAGCCGTCGGCGGCGACGCGCCGCGTCACCGCGGCCGCGAGCAGCGCCCCGGCCTCGGCGTCCGCCGGCTGCATCACCTCGAACGCCGAATGCATGTTGCGCACCGGGATGCTGAACGACAGCGTCGCGGCGCGGCCGGCGGCCATGAGTTCCTCGGCATCGGTCGAGGTGCTGCCGGGCATCGCCTTGACCTGCACCGGGATGCCTTCGTCCTTCGCCACCTCGACGGCAAGGTCGGTGAGGGCGAGGTTGCCCCCGGCGCCGCGGTGGATCACCGGGCCGGCGCCGAGCTTGACCTCGCCGCCGAGCTTCTTGGCGTCCATCCCGGGGTCGTCGCTGGCGAAGTCCACGTCGACGACCATGATCACGTCCGGCTGCCAGCGAATGGCCATCGCCCTGGCGCCCATGAAGGTGGTCTCCTCGTGCACGGTGAGCAGCGCCGTGAGGTCGGCGGCTGCCGGCGCCGACGCGTAGTGCTCCAGCGCCCGCAGGCACACGTAGACGCCGGCGCGGTTGTCGAAGGCCGGTGAGGCGTAGCGCTCTCCGGCCAGCGGCAGGAAGTTGGGGGGGAAGGTTATCGGGTCGCCGATCTGCACGAGGGCCATGGCCTCGTCGCGGCTGGCGGCGCCGAGGTCGAGCCACTGCTCGCTCAGGTCCGGAGCCTTGGCGCGCTCCTCTTTGGTCATCTTGTGCGAAGGCCGGCGGCCGACGACCCCGTTCACCGGGCCCTTGGCGCCGTGCACGATCAGGTTGCGGCCGGGGAGCAGCTGCGGGTCCACACCGCCGATCTTGTCGAACGAGACGTAGCCGTGCTCGTCCACGTAGGTGACGATGAGGCCGATCTGGTCCGCGTGGGCGGTGACCACGACGCCGGGCGCACCCTGTCCGGGGACCGTGCCCCAGACGTTGCCCAGCGGGTCGCCTTCGGGCGCCGCGGACGCGGCGAGTCGCCGGCGGACGAGATCCTGGACGGGGGCTTCGAACCCCGTGGGCGCGGGCGCGGCGCACAGCTCACGCAGCAGGTCGAGGTCGGTCGCCATGATCCCTCCGGGGTCGTCGTCGGTCGGGCCACCGGCGGGACTGCCCCGCCGGCCTCAGGCATCCTACCCTCTCGAGACCCGGCGGGCACACGCCCGGCGAGCAGCCGTATCGCGGTCCGTAGTATCGTTGCGCCATCGAGACGACGGCCGGAACAGACCGGCGGCCGCCACGCCGCCGCTCCGCGCAGCGCCAGCGCCAGCTGCGGCGCCGGCGCGGCGTCGCGCTCCTCGTCCTCGCCGTCCTCCTCGTGCTTGTCCTGTGGCGTGCGTCGTCGTGCGGCGGCTGCTCCTGCGGCGGGGGGGAGGACCAGGTCACGGATGCCGGGCCCATACCCGCGCCGCCGCGTCCCGCGCTCACCGGCGACGGCGTCAAGGTCGGCACCTTCCTCGGCGACTACGGGCGCCGCTTCTACGGGCTCGGGCCGGCGCCGAGTCGCCTCGACGTTCTCTGGAGGGTCAGGCTCGGCGCCGGGTGGAGCTCGGGCAAGCTCGATACGGACCCGCCGGGCAAGTGGGCCGGAAGCGGCTGGACCGGCCAGCCCAACATCGTCGTCGACGGCGGCAGGACCTACGTCATCGCCAGTGCCTACGACTACAAGCTCCGCCGCATCGACGCGCAGACCGGCGAGGTCGTCTGGGCCTACCAGTACGACGACATCCTCAAGAGCAGCCCGTCGGTGTTCCAGAACCCTTCGCCGACTGGGCCCGACGACAAGTACATCGTCGTCGCGGGGTCGCGGCGCGGGTACCCGTACAAGCTCGATGACCCGCGGGTGGCGCCCCTCCGCGCGCTGGCGTTCGGCAGCGGCAAGGAGCTCTGGCGGCTGCCGGTGCCGCAGACACGCTGCTCCAGCCGCGACTGCGACGGCAGCGGCTTCTACTACGACGGCCGCTTCTACATCGGCGTCGAGAGTGGGTACTTCTACGCGCTCGACCCTCTGAAGACGGAGGCGTGGGCCGAGGGCGACAGCCCCGTCGTCGAGGCCCAGCAACTGCTTCTCGGCGACGAGCGGGCGAAGAGCCACGGACGCAATCTCGTGCTCGAGTCGTCGGCGTCGGCGCTCGGCGAAAACCTCTACATCGCCTCCGGCGCCGGCCACGTGTACGGCCTCCGGCGCTCGGACCTCGCCGTCGTCTGGGACTACTACATCGGCTCCGACCTCGACGGCACGCCGGTGCCGACCAGGAAGGGCCTGCTGCTTCAGGCCGTCGAGAAGCAGTACATCAAGGGCAAGGGCGGCATGCTCGCGCTCGACCCGTCCAAGCCTGCCGCCCAGGCCGCCGCGTGGTATTTCCCGACGGGGAACCGCAAGGTCGGCGAGTGGAAGGGCGGGATCGTGGGCTCGGCCGCCGTGAACGACGAGTACAACGACGGCGGCAAGTACCCGGCGATCTGCGCCTTCAGCGCCATCGACGGCCACCTCTACGTGATCTCACAGGACACGATGCGCGACCAGACCGTCGCCGGCCCCAACCGCGAGAAGGGCCTGAAGACCCCGGTGCAGGTCGCCAAGGTCTGGAACGGCGGAGCCATCTCCACGCCGATCATCGTGGGCGACGCGCTGGTGGCCGCGAGCTACGACCAGCGCGTCCACCTCTTCCACATCGAGTACGCGCCGGCCGAGAAGGACGACGACGGCGCGCTGCCCAGCGCCAACGGCGATGGGACGTACTGGACGGTGACGCTGGAAGAGCGCGACCAGTTCTACGCCGAGGCTGCCTTCGAGTCCACGCCGACGATGTGGAACGGACGCATCTACATCGGCTGCCGCGACGGCTGGTTCTACTGTCTCGGCGATTCGAGCTGACGAGCGCGCCTCAGGGGAGGAGCTTCTGCGCTGCAGCCACGACGCGCAGCGCCTCCTGGACGGATACGCGTGTCAGCGGACTCAACGTCACGGTGTCGATCACGTTGTGCGGCTGGCGACCTTCTTCGATGAGGCGGGCATGCTGGTCGAGACGTACCTGGGACATGCTGGCGAACGCCTCGAGCAGCGCTTGCGCGTTCTCCTGCGATCCACTCCGTGCGTCCCGGACGCTGATGAGTCGCTCCACGGTCGTCCCCGCGGAGATACCCCGCGCGAAAGCGTAGAAGCGGGCCAGGTTCTCCACCGGGAGGAGCCCGCTCTTCTTGATGTCGATGGGTCCGGTCAGGCGCTGGCGGAAGCCGAGCGGCGAGCGTATCTGCGAAGCCATGTACGCAAGCCCGCTGAGGAAGCCTCCGTGGCGAGGCGCCGTGCGCAGGAGGTCGCTCAGCGGCGCGGTGATGGACAGGTCTCCGGCTACCTGCCGGAAGTCGAAGGCGATGCTGGCGCGTAGCAGGTTCTTCCAGTCGAAGACACCCAGACAGCGCCTGAAGACGGCCAGCCATTCAGACTGCGTCAGGCGCCAGTGCGCATCGCTGGCCAGCACGCCGGACTCGTCGAGACTGAATCCGCAGCGCGCGAGGCCGGAGTTGACGACCTCGCCGACGAGCTTGAAGTACGCGTCGATCTCGGGATCCTTCGTATCGTCGTAGGCGAGCGCATTGTCCTGGTCGGAAGCGAGGGTGAGCTCGTGGCGGGCGCTGCTGCCGAGCGCGAGCCAGGCGAAGGCCACGGGCGGTCGGCCGTGACGCTCGAAGGCGAAGTCGAGCAGGCGGGTCGTCATGGTGTCGCTGAGCAGGGTGATGACACGCGTCAGGCCCGACGCATCCAGGCGGGCGTCGAGGAGGGCGACGAAGAGCCGCGGCAACTCCGCGGCCGCTTCCGCCAGCTCGTCCTCGTCGTGCGCCGCGGCGATCGACCGGCGCAGCGCAAAGGGGCTGATGGCATCGAGACTCATGAGGCTTGCCGCCGAGACGATGCCGAGGACATGGCCGCGCTTGTCGACGACGGGGAGGTGGCTCACGCCTTCCTCCAGCATCTCGACGCCGGCCTCAGGCGCCAGCACGTCGTCGGCCACCGTCCTGACCGGCAGCGTCATGATCGAGCTGACCGGCGTATCGCGCGGGAGGCCGCCGGCGAGCACCTTCTTGCGCAGGTCGGAGTCGGTGACGATGCCCAAACCTCTGCGGCTGCGAACGAGCACTGCGGTGACCCGTTCATCACTCATGAGCCGGGCCGCCTCCCGCACTGTCGTGGACGGCTGGCAGTAGACCGGGCCGCGGCGCACCAGGGAAGTCACGCGGACGGTGCGGGCATCGGGTAGCGACCGCATCGCCTGGGCCGCGCGGATGATCCGTTCCCGCAGGGTCTGGGCAACGAAGGTGACGCCCTCGGGACTGCTGAGGATCGACAAGGCGACGTCGCGCGGGATGAGGTAGAGGACGGTGTCCTCTCGGGCTCGGACCGTGAACTCCGGAGCCAGTCCGGTGACGAGAGTTGGATGGCCGAAGACCTGCCCCCTGGTGACGACGTCGACCACGTTGCCGTTGTGATCCAGTTCCATGGTCCCGTCGCGGACGACATAGAGGTACGTTCCGGTGGCGCCGTTCTCGACGAGCACGGCCTCACCGGCGGCGGCGCGATGTTCTACGGCGACCGCGGCCACCCGCTCGAGCTCCGCCCTATCCATCTGGTCGAAAGGCGGGTAGTGCGAAAGGAACCGGGCGATCCCCGTTGCGCGTTCCTCGCTGCTCTGCGTGGACATCGGGCTACCCGATCAGTCCGTTGGCCCGGAGGTAGTACAGGCTCTGGAGCACGTCGTCCCCGTTCTTGTGCTCGATCACCATGGACGCTCCGGCCTCGCGCGCCTTGAGGATAGCGGCCCCGGCGTCGACGACGCCCGTGCCCAGCGGGGCGTGCTGGTCGCCGTGTCGCGCTCCCTGGTTGTCATGCAGATGGACATGGCTCAAGGTGGCGTGTGGGTCGTCCAGCCACGCCGCCAGTGTACCCGCAACGGCCGCGTGGCCGACATCCAGGGCCAGCCCGAGGCCGCAGAGGTCGAGGTCTCCCGGCGCGGTGAAGTGTGAGTAGCCGGGGTAGGCCATGTTCTCGACGACGACGGGTGTGCCGAACTGCTCCTGAAGCGCCCGCAGTTCTGTGAACGAGCGCCGTAGCGCAGCAACGACTGCGGGCTTTGGGGGGCCCGGCTTGCGCTGCCGGTCCGGGTGCACCAGATACAGCGTCGCGCCGAGAAGCGAGGCGATCTTGAGATGACGGCGGTGCAGTTCGATCGCGGCGCGCCGTTTGGTTTCGCGGGTGCTGCCCATGCCCACACCTATGAATGGCCCATGCACGCTGAACGGCAGGTCGAAGGCCGCCACCGCTCTGGCGTTGTTGACATCGAGGAGCGAGTGACGCCTGTAGGACGTGATCTCGACGCTCGGCGCCAGCTCGCGGGCCGTCAGCAGGACGGCGGCGAGCGGGAGGTCGGCAAAGGCCCCCGTCGAGATGCCGATGTCAGAATGGTCGAACACCGCGTCGACAGTATGGCAGATATCGCTCCTGATCAGCCGGGGGCGTAGACCTCGACGCGGTCCTTGCGGAGGCGTTTCGCTTCGTAGAGCGCCCGATCCGCTCTTGTCACCAGCTCTTCGGCGTCGGCGGCGTGGACCGGCAGGGTGGCCACGCCGATGCTCACCGTGATCCCCGGCCAGGCGGCGTCCACGACCGGCGCGCGCAAGTCGGCGACGGCGCGGCGGATGCGCTCGGCGCTGGTGACAGCTCCGTCGAGGCCGCCGCCGCTCCGCTCCGAGAGGGTTGACGGAAGGATCACCGCGAACTCCTCGCCGCCGTAGCGCGCGGCGCAGTCCACGCCTTGGCGGACCTGCGTCTGCAGGGCGCGCCCGACCGTTCGCAGCAGCTCGTCGCCCACGGGGTGCCCGTAGCGGTCGTTGACGCGTTTGAAGTCGTCGAGGTCGAGCATCAGCAGCGAGAGCGGCTGACCATACCGGTCGGCGCGGGCGACCTCGTCGCGGAGGCGTTTCCAGAAGAAGCGGTGGTTGAAGAGCCCGGTGAGGCCGTCCATGGTCGCCTGACGCTCGATGGTCTCCTTCTGCTCCTGCAGGCGGCGGTAGAGCTGGGCATTGTGCATTGCGACGGCTGCCTGCTCGCCCAGCGCGACGCAGAGCGCGATCTCCTGCTCGGAGAAGTGTCGCGGGTAGACTGCCTCGCTCACCTCGAGCGCGCCAACGACGGCGTCACCGACGACGAGCGGGACCATGAGCGAGGATTGCTCGCTCCACTCGAGGAGCTGGCGCCGCATCTCGTCGTCGAGGCCGGGGTCGTCGAGGCGGACCTCGACCGGTCGGCGCGTACGCACCGCGGCGAGGTCCTGCGGGAGGTCCTCGAGAGGGTAGACGGTCCCGAGCGGCTCCTCGAAGGCGTGCGAGGGGTCTCTCTGGTGCTCGGCGAGCCAGACCATGGCGTCGGCCTCGGCGTCGTACTCGTAGATGTAGCTCGATCCCGTGTCCAGGGCGAGAGCCGCCTGACGGCACACGACCTCGAGGAGCTCGTCGAGGTCGAGAGTAGAGGTCATGGCGCGCGAGGCGCCGATGAGCGCCGAGAGCTGGCGGTTGCGCTCCTCGGCCGCACGCGAGAGGCGGGCGTTGTGGAGGGCGACGGCGGCGAGACCGGCCATCTGCCCGACGAGCCGCTCGTCGGCCTCGGTGAAGGAGCGGTCCCGCTCCTTCTCCGTGAGCTCCAGCAGCCCGAGGACCACGTCGCCGTACACGACGGGCGCCCAGATCGCAGCCTTCTCGCCCCTGAGCGCCGCGCTGGCGACTCCGGTCGCGGTGTCGCCAGCTTCGGTGTCTGGGTACGACACGAGGACCTCACGGTCGTTGATGACGCGCGCGAACCCCGGCGTATCGGACAGCCGGTGCGTCTCGCCGACCCAATCGATGTCGTGCGGCGTGGGGACGCGCGACCAGAGCGCCTGCGCGCTCAGCACGTTGGATTCGGCGATGTACTCGTAGACACAGCACTGGGAGCAGTCGAGCGCGGTGGCGATCTGCTCGGCGAGCTGGACGAGGGCGTCGCCGAGCAGGGCGTGCTCTCTGTCTCCATCCTGGTGGACGAGCGCGTGAGAGGACTGACCGCTCTCGATGTGTTCCATGACCCGCATCCCTTCTCATTACTGGTATCGGCCTCGAAGGGAACGTCTTGAACGGGCCGTTCGCCGTCCGGCGGAGCCCCTAGTAGCGCACCATGAGTCTGCGCGTCGCGGCGGTGAGCCCGTCCACCGTGAGCTCGAACATGGGGAAGACCTCGCGGACCTTGCGGATGGTCACGTTGCCGTAGGCACGGTTCCAGTCGGCCTCCGGGATGGTGTTCAGCCAGACTGAATGATCGAAGTGACGGCGCAGCCGCCTGAGCCACTCGATGCCCGGCTCGTCGTTGCCGAAGCCCCACCAGATGATGCCGTCGCGGGCCATGAGCTCGCTGGGGGCCATGGCCGCATCGCCGACGACGATCAGCTTGTAGTCACCGGGGAGCTCCTGGAGGACGCGCCGCGTCGAGATCGCCTCTGACGACGTCATACGCGTGCTCGTGTAGAGCCAATCGTAGACGCAGTTGTGGAAGTAGTAGAAGCGCAGGTCCTTGAAGTGGCTGCTGCGGTTCACGGCGCTGAAGAGCTGGCTGCAGAGGCGGATGTAGGGGTGCATGGAGCCGCCGACGTCCATGAGCAGCAGTACCTTGACGGCGTTCTTGCGGCGCTTGCGCCACACGAGGCTGAGGCGGCCGGCGTTGCTCGCCGTCTCCTCGACGGTCTCGTCGAGGTCGAGCTCGTCGGGGACGCCTTCGTCGCGCGACGACAGCCTGCGAAGGCGCCTCAGGGCGAGCTCGAACTGCCGCACGCCGACCTCCTGGTCGGTGCGGTAGCCGCGATAGCGGCGCTCGCCGGCGACCTTGACGGCGGACCCGCTGCGGCTCTCGCCGCCGACGCGGATCCCGCCGGGACGGAAGCCCGAATGGCCGAACGGGCTGGCGCCGCCGGTGCCCACCCAGTGGTCGCCGCCGTGGTGGGCCTCGCCCTGCTCGCGGAGGCGCTCCGCGAACATCTTCTGGAGCGCCTCCAGGTCCACGTCCTCGAGCGCGGCGGCCAGCAGCCGGCGCTCCGCGTCGGCCAGGCCGGGCATCTCGTGCGGGTCCTCGAGCCAGCCCCAGACCTCGTCGGCGATCTCCACCGGTGTCTCGATGCCCGTGAACATCGCCGCAAACGCCTGGTCGTACTGGTCGAAGTACGCCTCCGATTTCACGAGGACGCCGCGCGCCACGGCGTAGAACTGATCGAGTCCGGCAGGCACCAGGCCCATGGCCAGCCCGCGCAGCAGCGCGAGCCACTCCGTGACGGTCACCGGCACGCCGTAGAAGCGCAGCAGAAAGAAGAAGTCGGTGAACACGGACCGGGGCTGCGCGTCAGTCAGCGCTTGGACATGATCTGACGCAGCACCAGTCCGGCCACCACGATGGCGATCACGATGACGATGAAGAGCTCGACTCCTCCGACGCTGCTCATGCTGTCTCCTCGCTGGTTGGGCCGCGGCGGCGGCTACGGTGCGGTGTCACCGCGCTGCCCGCGCGACGGTGAGCCTTGTGACACTAGCGGCGGCCGCGACCGGAGGCCAGGGCGCGCTGGGCGATATCGACGTCGTGATCCTTCTTGAGCAGCACGCCCATGAAGGGCACGCGCGCGGTGATCTCGTTGTGGTCGACGCCGCCGCGCGCCAGCGCCTGCACCCAGTCGATCAGTTCGCTGGTGCTGGGCCTCTTCTGCAGGCCGGGCACGTCGCGCAGCCAGTAGAAAGCCTGGATCGCGAGGTCGAGCAGCCGTGCGTCCAGGCCCGGCACGTGCACGCGCACGATGCGCTCCATCATCTCCTCGTCCGGGAACTCGATGTAGTGGAACACGCAGCGGCGCAAGAAGGCGTCCGGCAGCTCCTTCTCGGCGTTCGACGTGATCAACACGATCGGCCTGTGCACGGCCTGGATCGTCGCGTGTGTCTCGGGGATGTGGAACTCCATCTGGTCGAGCTCCCAGAGCAGGTCGTTGGGGAACTCGAGGTCGGCCTTGTCGATCTCGTCGATGAGCAGGACGACGCGCTCTTCGCTGGCGAAGGCCTCGCCCAGCTTGCCCGGCTTGATGTACCGGGCGATATCGCTCACGTCGCGGTCGCCGAACTGACCGTCGTAGAGGCGTTGCACGGTGTCGTAGACATAGAGGCCGTCCTGAGCCTTGGTCGTCGATTTCACGTTCCAGACGATCAGCGGCATGTCGAGGCCGAGGGCGATGCTCTGCGCGAGCATCGTCTTGCCGGTGCCGGGCTCGCCTTTGATGAGCAGCGGGCGGCTGAGCTGGACGGCGACGTTGACCGTCTGCATGAGATCGGGCGCGGCGATGTAGTCGCTGGTGCCCGTGTAGGTGAACGACTGGCTCATGGCGTGCGCTTTCCTTCGTTGGCGCGAGCGTGGGGGCGCCGAAGCGGCACCCCGCGGATTCTATCAGACGCCCCGGCGGCGCCCGGTGATCACCGGGCGCACCCGACCGAGGCCGTGCCGGGCACGAACGCTCGACACGCGGGCGATGCGGGTAGAAGTCCCGTACGAGCCACGTCCGACCCGAGGGGGGCGACATGAGACCACCCACCGCCGACCTGTCCATCGAGAGCACGCTCGCTCACTGCGAACTGCTGGAGCCCTTGAGCGAGGCCCAGATCGAGGCGCTGGCAGAGCACAGCCGCATGGTCACCCTGCGCGTGGGCGAAGCCCTGTTCGATCAGAACACGGTGGCGCACAGCCTCTTTGTGGTGGAGAGCGGGAGGCTGGCGATCAGACTGGCCACGCCGGCCGGCCGCGTCATCGAGGTCGTCGAGGTCGGCCAGTACTGCGTGTCCGGTTGGTCGTCGCTCGTGGCACCGCACGTGTACGTGGCAGAAGCGAGCGCGCTCGAGGACAGCGTCGTGCTCGCGATCTCCGCCGACGAGGTGGAGGACATCCTCCTGCGCGAGCCTGCCGCTGGATACGCCGTGATGAAGAAGGTCGCCGGCGTGATCGCCGCGCGGCTGCGTGACATCAAGGAGGAGCTGATCGAGGTGCTCGAGGGCTGAGCGCGGCCCGGGCCGGACTGCGCCCGGACGCGTCGACACCTGTCAGAGGAGGCCGAGCTCCCGCAGGTGGGCGAGGCTGGTCAGCACAGCCCGTTCGCCGTCGTGCTCGAGCACCACGGAGGCGCCGGCGGCGCGCGCGACGGCCATGACGGCGGCCGCGTCCACCACGCCGGCGCCCAACCCGAGGTGGGGATCGTCGCCATCGCCCTCGCCGTGGTTGTCGTGCACGTGCAGGTGGCGCAGCGGCGCCTGCGGTTCGGTCAGCCACTCATCCAGACAGCCGCTGATGCTGGCGTGGCCGACGTCGAGGATGAGGCCGAGGCCGCGCAGGTCCAGGTCGCCGGGGTGGGTGAAGTGCGACTGCTCGGCGCCCGGCATGTTCTCGACGACGATCTCGACCCCGTACTCGTCCTGCCACTCGAGCAGCGTGCCGAACGAGCGCTCGAGCGCCACGACGACGGCGGGGTCGCGCGGCGCCAGGCCGGGGCGCCAGTCGGGGTGTGCCACGTAGAGTCGCGCCCCGATCTCGGCGCCGGCCTCGAGATGGCGGCGATGCTCGTCCAGCGCGTCAAGCCGCTCGTGCTCGTCGAGAGCCCAGATGCCCGTGGGGCCGAAGGGCCCGTGGACCGTGTAGGCGAGGCCCGCGGCCTGCGCCGCCGCGCGGTTGCGCTTGCTCAGCAGCGTGTGCAGGCCGAACGAACGGATCTCGGCGGCCGGTGCCAGCTCGGCGATGCGCTCGAGCGCGGCGGGGAGTAGGAGCTCGGCGTAGGCACTCGTCGAGATGCCGATGTCGGAGGCGCGGTCCACGCGCTCAAGTATGCCAGAGGCCGGTCGCGCGAGCTTCTGGCCCCACCGTCACGGCCGGCCGTTCCGAGTTCCGGCCGCCCCTCCGCCTTCGCGGGGCTTGCGATACGTGCGGCCGGGGAAGAAGGCGGCCATGGAATCACCCCCGACAACCGCCGCCCCCGGCGTCGCGCAAGGGATGCAGGGGATCCCGGACGGCGCGTACGCGCGTCTGGCGGGACTCGGCCTGGCGATCGACGGCTACCGCACCGAGCGCCGCGAGCTGGACGTCTCGAGCGGGTTCCGTCGCGTGACCACGGAGATCGTGCTCACCGGCGGCGGGCTCGAAGGCCGCGGCGAGGACGTCACCTACGCGGCCGAGGACCACGACGACTACCCCGCGGAACTGCCGCTTGCGGGGGAGTGGACCTTCGATGGCTTCTCGCAGCATCTCGGCCGCTTGGACCTGCACCTGGGCAGGCCGCTGCAACAGGAGTTCTGCCGTATGTATCGGCGCTGGGGCTTCGAGAGCGCGGCCCTCGACCTCGCCCTGCGCCAGGCGAAGCTGAATCTGGGCGAGGCGCTCGGGCGGAGCTACAGGCCGGTGCGCTTCGTGCTCAGCACGCGCCTCGACATCAAGCCGTGGCTGGCGGTGGACCCACGGCTCGAGTTCAAGCTCGATCCGACCCCCGAGTGGGACGCCGGCCTCATGACCGACATCGCCGCCACCGGCCGCGTGCGGGTACTGGACTTCAAGTCCTTCTACGAGGGATCTCCCGTCGACAACCCGGCGGATCCCGTGCAGTACCGGCTGGTCAGCGAGACGTTCCCCGGGACGGTCCTCGAGGACCCGGTGCTGGAGGGACCGGCGCGGCGGGCGCTGCGCGGGCAGGAGGCGCGCTTCAGCTTCGACGCGCCCATCCACTCGTGGGACGACGTGCTCGCGGTCTCGGCCCGGGTCGAGGCGGAGTGCGTCGACTGCTCCCGCTTCCGCCTTGGTCACCTGAACATCAAGCCATCGCGGTTCGGCAGCGTGAGCGCGCTGCTTTCCTGCGTCGAGCACGCGGACACGTCCGGTATCACCCTCTACGGCGGCGGCCAGTTCGAGCTCGGCATCGGCCGCGACCAGATCCAGGCGCTGGCCGGCCTCTTCTACGCCGAGGGCCCCAACGACGTCGCGCCGCGGGACTACCACGGCGAGGCGCGCCCCGGCGTGCCGCCGAGCCCGCTGCAGCCGCTCGCCTATCAGGGGCCGGGCTTCGGGTTCGCCTTCGCGAGGTAGCCGGGCGCAGACAGCGGCGGCGTGCGCCGCCCGACCGGGAGCCAGACCTCGCGACGACTCAGACCGCGTCCATCAGCCCTTTGCGCTCCAGGTGTGCGATGCTCTCGACGATGCTCGCCTCGTCCGGCAGTTCGAGGATGATCGTCGCGTCGCTGGCTCGCGCCACGCGGATCACGGCGCCGGCGTCGACCACCCCGCGGCCGAGGGGAAGGTGCGGGTCGCCGCTGTCGACCGGCCCGCGATTGTCGTGGAGGTGGACGTGCGCGAGCTTCGCGCGCGGCTCGCGCAGGAAGTCGTGCAGGGTCCCGCAGATGGCGGCGTGTCCGGTGTCGAGAATGAGGCCGAGCTCGCCGAGGTCGAGGTCGCCGGGCCCGCCGAAGTGCGAGTAGCCGACGCCCGGCATGTTCTCGATGACGATACGCACGCCGAACTCGCGCTGGTACTCCTCGAGCTCGGCGAACGACCGCCGGAGCGCGTCCACGACGCGAGGATCGCGAGGCGTCGTACAGCCCTGATAGTCGGGATGGACGACGTAGGTCTCGGCGCCGATCTCCGCCGCCGCCTCGAGCTGACGGCGGTGGACGGCGAGCGCGTGACGGCGGTCCCGCTCGCGCCGGCTACCCGGCTCGAGACCGTCCCAGGGCCCATGGACGGTGAGCCGCAGGCCGCTCGCGAGGGCGGCTCTGCGATTCGGCCCCGACAGCAGACTGTGATCGTCGACCGACGCGATCTCGGCCAGCGTGGCGTAGCGAGAGATCCGCTCGAGCGACTCCGCCAGCGGCATCCGGTACCAGGCGTCGCTGGGAAGGCCGATGTCGGGGGGCAGGTTCATGGCGGGAGTGTACCCATGCGTCCGGGAACCCCGCTGATGGGGAGCGATCGGCGCGCCCCGTGCCCGAGGTGGCGGACCGCTTGCTGGGCTGAGACCATGAGCGTCATGGACGAGATGTGGCGCAGAGGCGGGGTCTCCCCGGATGCCCTGATCGAGCGAGCGCTCGCGGCCGGCGCCGGCGCCGCGGCCGTCCTGCGCCCCGGGCAGGTCGTCACGGCCCAATGGGTCCGCTGGAAGTGCTTGTACGGGTGCGGGGCGGCGGGCCGCTGTCTCACCTGCCCGCCGCACGCGCCCACGCCCGAGCAGACGCGCCGCCTGCTCGACGAGTACGCGACCATCCTGCTCCTGCGTTTCGACGTCCATCCCGAACGCTCCGAGTGGGTGAGAGTGTCCGCGTGGGTGCTCGAGGCCGCTCTTCGCCTCGAGCGCGAGCTCTTTCTGGAGGGTCATTACAAGGCGTTCGCCATCGCCGGCGGGCGGCCTTGCGGCCTGACGGAGGCGTGCGAGGCGCCGGAGACGTGCGCCTCCAACGAGCGTCTGCGGCCGGGGCCCGCCGGCTGCGGCATCGACATCTTCGCCACCAGCGCCAACGCCGGCTGGTCGCTCGAAGTGGTGCCCGCGGCGGACGAGCCTTATCATCGGTACGCGCTCGTCCTCGTGGACTGAGCAGGGAGGACCCGCACATGACGGCCGTGCCCCTCGACACCCGCGAACGGAGGTTGGCGAGATGACCCCCATAGACCAGATCCAGCGGCAGCACGGCATCATCGGGCGCGAGCGCGAGCTGGCGACGGCTCTGGCCGTGCTCGGTACCGGGCGTCACCTGCTGCTCGAGGGTCCTGTCGGCGTGGGCAAGACCACCGTCGCCCTCGCCGTCTGCGGTCACCTCAAGCGCGACACCGTGCGCGTGGACGGCGACGACCGCTACTCCGAGAGCAAGCTCACCGGCTGGTTCGACCCGCCGCTCGTGCTCAAGGCAGGGTATGGGGAAGAGGCGTTCTTCCCGGGGCCGCTGGTCGAGGCCATGCGTGAGGGGCGCGTGCTCTTCATCAACGAGCTCAACCGTATGCCCGAGTCGGTGCAGAACGTGCTCCTTCCGGCGCTCGACGAGCGCCTCCTGCAACTGCCGCACATCGGCGAGGTGCGGGCCGTCGACGGCTTCCAGGTGGTGGCGACGCAGAATCCCGTGGAGTACGTCGCCACCGGCCACCTCTCGGAGGCGCTGCGCGACCGCTTCGAACACCTCGCCCTCGACTACCAGGACGCGACGGAGGAGGCCGGCATCGTGGTCGCCGAGACCGCCTCGGACGACGCCGCACTCGTGCGGACGGCCGTGCGCCTCACGCGGGCGACGCGGCGGCACCCACGCTTTCGCAAGGGCGCCTCGGTGCGCGGCGCCATCGCCACGGTGGCGATCGCCGAGCGGCTCTGGGCCGAGGAAGCCGACGCCTGCGGCGCCGTGAACCGCGAGACGCTGCGCCGCGCGGCCGAAGCCGCCCTCACGACGCGCGTGGACCTGCGCGACGACATCGACGCCGACTTCGGTACGGCGCTCGACGAACTGCTGGACCTCGTCGTCGAGCGCGGGGAAGACCCCGACGTCGCTCTCTCGCCGGCGGACTCCCCAAAAGCCTGAGCCCCCTCGGCGGGGCGCCGGTTCACCACCAGGGCCGCATCGAAGTCCGCGGCCTGCCTGCGTGCACTTCGGAGTCGCCCGCCGGAGACGCCCCGCTGGCGGCGCTCGCCGGTCGCTACCGCGTGGACCAGGAAGCGCTCGACGGGTGGACGGTCGCCATCAACCTGACGCGCAGCGGCTGCCGCATCGCCGACCCCGGCCTGCGGTTCTACGCCGAGAAGCTGGCGGCGCGGGCCGTCCTGCAGCGCGCCGGTCGCCTCGTAGGTCCCCTGCAGTCCGCGACGCGAACGGTACGCGAGCCGCTGCGTGAGCCCTGGGGCGGCGAGCTCGACGTCGAGTCGACGGTGGACAACATCGTCGGCAAGGCCTACCCAGAACCGGGGGACTGGATCGTCCAGCACCGTGTCGACCGGCGGCACCAGGTGGTGCTCATGGTGGACACGTCGCTGAGCATGTCGGGCGAGAACATGGCCATCGCCGCCGTGGCCGCGGCGGTGCTGGCGCTCAAGATGCACCCCGAGGACCTCTCCGTGGTCGTCTTCGAGGACAAGGCGAACGCAGTGACGCACCTCGACGTCCCCGACCCGGCCGACGAGGTGGTGCGCCGCATGCTCGACCAGCCGGTGCGCGGCTACACCAACATCGAGGCCGCGCTGGCGCTCGGCGCAGCCGAGCTGGAGCGCGGCCGCAACCCCCGCCGCAGCGGCCTGCTCATCACCGACGGCGTGGTGACGGCCGGAGGGGACCCCGTGCCGCTGGCGCACCGCTTTCCGCACCTCTTCGTGCTCCTCACCGAGGACTACAAGATGAACCCGGAGCTTTGCCGGCGGCTGGCCGACGCCGGCCACGGAGACGTCTTCCCGGTGCGCACGTTCCGCGACCTGCCCGTGCGCCTCCTGGACGTCGCCAACCGCATCCTCCGCTAGGGTTGCCCCTCCTCTCACGGGCCGTCCGCCTCGTCCTGCGATAGACTGACGCGCGGGCGCCGTGGGGGCGCCCGTGATGACCGCGAGGAGTGGCCTGTGGGGCTGTTCGGCCCACCCAACGTCGCGAAGCTCGACGCCGCCGGGAAGATCGACGGTCTCGTCCGCGCCGCCAGATACAAGAAGGACCCCGAGGTCGCCGAGGCTGCGCGCCAGGCGCTCGAGGGGTATCTCGACCGGATCATCCAGCGGCTGGACACCAAGAACATGGTGCAGTTGAGCACGTCGCGAGATGCGCTGGTGCTCATCGGCCCGCCGGCGCGCGACCGGCTCATCTACGTGCTTCAGCACGGCCACCTGCACCGGCGCCAGGATGCCGCCTACGTGCTCGGCATGATGAAGGACCCCGTCGCGGTCAAGCCGCTCTGCGTCGCGATGCACAACCCGGATCCGCTGCTGCGCACGATCGTCGTCGAGGCGCTCGGCAAGATCGGCGACCCTGAGGCCACGGACCTGCTGCAACGCGCGCTCGGCGATGTCGACCCCGCGGTCGTCAACGCCGCGCGCAAGTCGCTGAAACAACTACGCTCGCCTCCGGGCGCGAGCTGAGAAGGGCGGCCCATGATGGCAGGCACGGCCACCGGCGAGCGCTCGCTCGATCGGCGCGGGGCAGAGGATCCCGCGAGACAGACCCCCGCATCACGATGACCCAGCTACGGTCAGGAGCCAGGGCGTGGACCACACGACGAAGCTGAGCGGCACGGGGTTCTCGCGCGTGGTGCGCGCGGGCGCGCTGGCCGTCGTGCGCCAGCAGGAGACCCTCAATCGCATCAACGTGTTCCCGGTGCGCGACGCGGACACGGGCGCCAACCTCGCGGCGACGCTCAGAGCGGCGGCGTCGAGGCTGGGGAGTGAAGCTCCCGACTCAGTCGGCGACGCCGCCCGCGTCGCCGCCGACGGCGCTCTCGACGGCGCCCGCGGCAACTCCGGCGCGATCTTCGCGCAGTTCCTCCACGGACTTGCCTCCTCGATGGAACGGCTGCGGATGGTGGACGGGACGCAGTTCGCGGCCGCGGCCGTGAGCGGCACCGAGTCCGCCTATTCGGCCCTGCAGGAGCCGCGCGAGGGCACCATCCTCTCGGTGCTGCGCGCGTGGTCGCACGAGCTCAGCGGACGCGCGCACGAAGAGGACCTGCCCGAACTCATGCACAGCGGGCTGGTGGCGGCCCGCGAAGCCCTTGCCGCCACCCCGCGCCAGCTCGAGGTGCTCGCCCGCAGCCACGTTGTCGACGCCGGAGGCCAGGGCTTCGTCTACTTCCTCGAAGGCCTCATAGATTCGCTGCGCGGCGGCCATGAGGCGGCGTGGG
The DNA here is from genome assembly GCA_963699725.1 of uncultured Thermoleophilia bacterium. Classification (GTDB taxonomy): domain Bacteria; phylum Actinomycetota; class Thermoleophilia; order UBA2241; family UBA2241; genus CAIXSE01. Next base: position 96,116 of record CAVOVA010000008.1, on the reverse strand, counting down.
TGCCCAGCGAGGCCCCTGCGCACGGGCTGCCACCGTTTTCCGAGGACCACGATGAGATCGACGAGCGCTACCGCTTCTGTACCGAGGCGCTCCTGACGCCGCGCGGCGAAGCCTCGCTATCCCGGGACGCCGTCATGATGCGCGTCGCCGGGCTCGGCGAGTCGATAGTCGTGGCCGGCGGCGAGGCGCGGGTCCGGGTGCACATCCACACCAACGAACCGCAGCGCTTCCTCGCCGCGGTCGCCGACCTCGGCGTGATCGAGCGCAGCAAGATCGACGACATGGTGCTGCAGCAGCTGGCCGGCCGCGAGGCCGCGGTGGCGATCGTCACTGATTCGACCACCGACCTCCCCGAGGACGTCGCGTTCCGTCTCGGCGTCGTGGCCGTGCCGCTAACGCTCTCGCTGGGCGACGAGGAGTACCTCGACGGCGTGGACATCACCCTGGACGGCTTCGTGCACCGCATCGTCAGCGGAAGCGGCGTTCCGCGCTCCTCGCAGCCCGCGGTGGCCGACTTCGCCCAGACCTACCGCCGGTTGCTCGAGTACCGCGAGGGCGTCGTGTCGGTGCACATCGCCGGCGCCATGTCCGGGACGGTGCAGGCGGCGCGCGCGGCCGCCCGAGAGGTGGACCCGGAGCGTATCCGCGTGATCGACTCGTGCCTGGTCTCGATCGGGGCCGGTCTGCTGCTGGACGCCGTCGGCGAGGTCATCGCCTCGGGCGCGGATCTCGACGAGATCGAGCGGGTCGCCGAGCGCGTCAAGGGTGAGATCAAGATCTTCGGCACCGTGGCTTCGCTCGACTTCGCCGTCCGCGGCGGGCGCGTGAGCCCGCGCATGGCGCGCACGCTGACCCGGCTTCACCTCGCGCCGATCATCACCTTCGACCAGACGGGCAAGGCGCAGAAGGCAGGCGCGGCACTGGGTTTCGACCGCGCCCTCAACGCGATCGTCAAGCGCGCCGTGCAGTACGCCGACGGCGCGCCGGCCCGCGCCTTGGTGGTGCACAGCGGCGACCAGGCGGGCGCGGACTTCGTTGCCGCCCGCCTCCGTGAGCGCCTCGGCGGCGAGGTGCCCGTGGTGCGCGCCGGCGCCGTCCTCACCACGCACGTCGGCCTCGGCTCCGTGACCGTGGCCGTGCGCCGCCTGCCCGGCTGACGCCGGCGGCGGCTCCAGGCCGCGCGCGGCGGTCGGTTTCCACTGGCCCGGAAGGTTTTTCCCCGCCTCGCCGAGGGAAGGTGACCCTCGAGCCCGGACCCGGGCTCGTCGCACGAGGAGGGATCGATGGCAGTCCGCATCGGCGTGCCCACGGAGACGGCGACGGGAGAGACGCGCGTGGCGCTCGTCCCGAGCGTGGCCGAGAAGTACGAGGCACTGGGCGCTGAGGTGCTCGTGGAGCGCGGCGCCGGTCAGCTGAGTCATCTTCGTGACGAGGAGTTCGCGGCGGCCAAGCTCGTCGACGGCGCCGCCGAGGTCTTCGCCGCCGACGTCATCCTGAAGGTCGACCCGCCGACGCCGGCGGAGACCGCGCAGATGCGCGCCGGCGCCGTCGTCATCGGCCTCCTCCAGCCCTACAAGGCGGACGACGCCATCAAGGCGCTCCGAGACGGCGGGATCACGAGCTTCGCCCTGGAGCTGTTGCCGCGCATCAGTCGCGCGCAGTCCATGGACGCGCTGACCTCGCAGGCCTCCATCGCCGGCTACAAGGCGGTGCTGATGTCGGCGTGCATGGCCGGCCGCTACTTCCCGATGCTCACGACACCGGCAGGCACGCTGCGGCCGGCAAAGGTCCTCGTGCTCGGCGTCGGCGTGGCCGGGCTGCAGGCGATCGCCACCGCCCGGCGCCTCGGCGCCGTCGTCGAGGCCTACGATGTGCGCTCGGTGACCAAAGAGCAGGTCCAGTCGCTGGGCGGCCGCTTCATCGACACCGGCATCGACGCCGAGACCGAAGGTGGCTACGCGCGCGAGCTCACCGACGAGGAGAAGGCCAAAGCCAAGGAGATCGTCGACGGCCACATCGTGGAGGCCGATGCCGTGATCACGACGGCTGCCATCCCGGGGCGGCCGTCGCCGAAGCTCATCACGGCCGACGTGGTCGAGAAGATGAAGCCGGGCGCGGTGATCATCGACATGGCCGCCGAGGGCGGCGGCAACTGCGAACTCACCCGGCCCGGCGAGCAGTACAACCATCCCAATGGCGTGTTCATCTACGGGCCGCTCAACATCCCCGGCATGCTGCCGGTGCACGCCAGCGACCAGTACGCGCGGAACCTCATGCACTTCCTCACGCCGTTCATCAAGGACGGCGAGCTCACGCTCGACTGGAACGACGAGGTGCTCGCCGGCAGCGTACTCACGCGCGACGGCGCCATCGTCAACAAGGGCGTGCGCGAGCGGATCGAAGGCCCGGAGGCGCCGGCGCCCGCCATCGAACCTCCTGCGACCGCCGCGGCAGAGGTCGAGCCGGCGCACGACACCTCTGAAGACGCGCCCGAAGACGCGGGAGGCGCATCATGATCGAGGGCTTCGCCGCGGTCTACATCTTCATCCTCGCGGCCTTCGTCGGCTACGAGGTGATCTCGCGGGTGCCGGTGATCCTGCACACCCCGCTGATGAGCGGTTCCAACTTCATTCACGGCATCGTCGTCGTGGGCGCCATGGTGGCGCTCGGAGCGGCGAACACGACCCCAGAGCGCATCGTCGGCTTCCTCGCGGTGCTCCTGGGCGCAGCCAATGCCGTCGGCGGCTACGCCGTGACCGAGCGCATGCTCGAGATGTTCAAGAGCAGTGGCGACCAGAAGAAGGGCGCCGCCGCGGCCGCCGAGGCGAAGGGCGGCGGCGATGCGCAGTGACCTGATCCAGATCGCGTACATCGCCGCCGCCGTCCTCTTCATCCTCGGGCTCAAGAGCATGAGCTCGCCGCGCACGGCGCGGCGCGGCATCATCTGGGCCGGCGTCGGCATGGCGGTCGCCACGGCGATCACGTTCGCGACGCCGGAGATGGGCAACTTCGTCTGGATGACGCTCGCGCTCGTCATCGGCGGCGCCATCGCCTACGTGGCGGCGCGGCGCGTCGCCATGACCGACATGCCGCAGATGGTGGCCATCTACAACGGCATGGGCGGCGGCGCGGCGGCGCTGATCGCCGCCGTCGAGTTCATGAAGCCGGAGACCATGTCGGCGAGCTTCGCCGTGCTCGGCATCATCGGCGCCCTCATCGGCTCCGTCTCGTTCAGCGGCAGCATGATCGCCTTCGCCAAGCTGCAGGGCATCATCAAGAAGTCGTTCCTGTTCCCCGGCCAGAACGTGTTCAACCTGCTGGTCCTGGCCGGCGCCGTCGCGCTCGCGGTGATCGCCGTGCTCCAGCACACCGGCAACATGGGCGGCAGCGAGGGCCTCGTCCTCGCCGGCTTCTTCGCTCTCTCACTGCTGTACGGCGTGCTCATGACCCTGCCCATCGGCGGCGCCGACATGCCCGTCGTCATCAGCCTCTACAACGCCCTCACCGGCCTGGCCGTCGGCTTCGAAGGCTACGTGCTCGGCAACGGCGCCCTGATCATCGCCGGCATCGTGGTCGGCGCGGCCGGCACTCTGCTCACGCAGCTGATGGCCAAGGCCATGAACCGCTCGATCGGCAACGTCCTCTTCGCGGGGTTCGGCGCCAAGGGCGGGCAGGAGCTGGAGGCCATCGAGGGCGCGATGAGGGAGTCGACTCCGGACGACGCCGCGGTCACGCTCGCGTTCGCGCAGAAGGTCATCATCGTGCCCGGCTACGGCATGGCCGTCGCTCAGGCGCAGCACAAGGTCTGGGAGCTGGCCAAGCTGCTGGGCGAGAGGGGCATCCAGGTGAAGTTCGCCATCCACCCGGTCGCCGGCCGCATGCCCGGGCACATGAACGTGCTGCTCGCCGAGGCCGGCGTGCCCTACGACATGATCTACGACCTCGACGAGATCAACGGCGAGTTCCCCACGGCCGACGCCGCCATCGTCATCGGCGCCAACGACGTCGTGAACCCGGCCGCCCGCGACGACCCCGGCAGCCCCATCTACGGCATGCCGATCCTGGACGTCGACAAGGCTATCCAGGCGTTCGTGATCAAGCGCGGCCGCGGCGCCGGGTTCGCCGGCATCGAGAACAAGCTCTTCTACGCGGACAACACGCGCATGGTCTACGGCGACGCGCAGGACGTGGCCAGCAAGCTGATCGCCGGCGTGAAGAAGGTCTGACCGATGGCGGGCCCGACGGGCGGTGGCCGGCGGGCTGTACGACGCCTCCCGGCTTCTCACCCGAGTCTGGCCGGCGACGTACCGGCGGATCGCCTCGTCGGATAGTCCCGGCTGCACCGCTGTACGTCCGCGAGGCGTGCTTCCGGACGTACGCCCAGGAACGCCATGGGGCGTTCGGACGCACGCCCGGGCCTGCGTGCCGCCACGTGATCAGGCGTCGCCGGCGCGTGTGGCCGGTTGACGTTGGCCGTCACCCGTTGAACCGAAGGGCGGATGCGGCCACGCTTGAGCGGTGTCCGTGCTCATCGACCAGCTCGAGCAGGCGCTGCGCGCCCGTCACTACAGCCGCCGCACCGTGCAGGCCTACTGCCGCTGGGTGCGGCGCTACGTGCGCTTCCACGGGCTCCGCCACCCCGCCGAGATGGCGGAGCCCGAGATCAACGCGTTCGTCACCCACCTCGCCGTGGACGAGCACGTCAGCCCCTCGACGCAGTCCCAGGCGCTCAGCGCGCTCCTGTTCCTGTACCGGCACGTGCTCCATCAGGAGGTCGGCGCACTGCACGAACTCGTGCGTGCGCGCAAACAGCCGCATCTTCCCGTCGTCCTGAGCAGGGAAGAGGTGCGCGCCGTCCTCCGCGAGCTCGACCGCGACGACCGTCAGGTCTGGCTCATCGCCTCGCTGCTCTACGGCGCCGGCCTGCGCCTGACCGAATGCCTGCGTCTGCGCGTGCTCGACCTCGACCTGGCCCGAGGCGAGGTCACCGTGCGCTCAGGCAAAGGCGGCAAGGACCGCGCCACGACGCTCCCGCGCGCGCTCGTCCCCGACCTTCGCGAGCAGCTGCGCCACGCCAAGCTCGTCCACGAGCGCGACCTGGCCGACGGGTGGGGCGCGGTCGAGCTGCCCGCCGCCCTGGAGCGCAAGTACCCGCGCGCCCCCTACGACTGGCGCTGGCAGTGGGTGTTCCCACAGCAGCGCCGGTGGACGGACCAGCGCAGCGGCCGCCAGGGCCGGCACCACGTCCATCCGACCATCGTGCAGCGCGCCGTGAAGGACGCCGTCCGCTGCGCCGGCGTCGACAAGCACGCCACGTGTCACACCTTCCGCCACTCCTTCGCGACGCACCTGCTCGAGACCGGCTACGACATCCGCACCATCCAGGAACTCCTCGGCCACAAGGACGTGGGCACGACGATGGTCTACACCCACGTCCTGCAGCGCGGAGGACAGGGCGTCCGCAGCCCGCTGGACACGTTGTGATCACGCACGAGCGAAGCCCGGACGAGCAGGCGGTGATTCGCGGCTCATTCGTGCACCCCCGCCGTCCCGACGACGAGACCGACGGGGCACTTGCAGCCGGCGCGCCGGGTGTTATCCTAACTTGCTAGTGCACGACGGACCGACGGGGCCCAAGGGAGTCGGCTGCGCAAGGCACACGTCTCTCGCAGTCTGCATATCCAGCCCGCCCGGCGCCATGCCGAAACAGACAGCAGAAGTCAGCTGCAGCAGCGGGTCGCCCACCCCTCCTGCAGAAATGCAGTTAGGCACACCGAAGTCCGAACGTTGGGGGGACGTCATGAGGATGCGGTACCTGGGCTTGGCGCTCGCGGCCCTACTGCTCATGCTTGCGGCGGTCACTGCATGCTCCTCCACGACCACTTCCGCCGGGCCGGTGTTCTCCGGTCCGAAGAGCTTCACGGCCGACCTCACGAGCGGCAAGGTCACATCCGTAGCGGCGACGACTGCCTACCAGATCCTCTCGGTCAAGCTCACCGACGGCTCGACCTACACCGTGCCGTATCTCGACCTGAAGACGGTTGACCGCATGCTGGCTGAGCATCCAGGCGTCAGCTACTCGGTCGACGGCAAGGTCAAAGAGTGAGGTGCACCCTGCGCCGATCAGGGTCGGTGGCTCAATGTGCGCGGGTGCCCAACAAGCGGATCAAGCTGACTCGCCGCGGCGCCGGCGGCCTCACGGGAGGCCGGCACGCTCGCAGCTTATCCGCGGTGCGTTAGGAGGACAGGGGTTGGTGACAGCCGTACCGGAGTCGGTAGGCGCGCATCGCGAGTGGCTGCTGTCGTTCGTACCGCAGGCCGAGCCGCTGACGTTCCTCGACCTCGGCTGCGGCGCGGGTCCCGACCTCATCGAGCTCGCGGCCCGCCGTCCCGATCCCGGCTCGCGTTTCGTCGGCGTTGACTGCTCGCCGGACGCGCTCGCGGCCGCCAGGGCTGCGGCCGGCGCCGACCGGCGCGCGAAGTTCGTCCTCGCCGACCTCGACCAAGGCTTGCCGTTCGCCGACGGCGCCTTCGAATGCGCCTACTCGCACAACCTGCTCGAGTGTCTGCGCGAGCCGGCCGCGCTCCTCGCCGAGCTGGCCCGGGTCGTGCGCTCCGGCGGCACCGTCGTCCTCGCCCACTGGGACTGGGATACGCAGCTCTTCGACGGCAGCGATCGTACCCTCGTGCGCCGCCTCGTACAGGGCTTCGCCGACCGCCGCCAGGCGTGGATGGCCTGTGTTGACCCCTGGCTCGGGAGGCGGCTCTGGGGCCTGTGCAGCGCCGGCGGCGTTTTCCACGGCGAGGTCGTCTCCCGCACGCTCATCGAGACCCGCTTCGCGCCCGGCGCCTACGGCCACGAGCGCGCCCACGACTTCCATGAACTGGTCGGGGATGGCCTGGTCACCGCCGAAGAGTGCGAGCGCTTCCTCGCCGAGCAGCGCGAGCTCGACTCCGAGGGTCGCTACTTCTACGCCCTCACCGGGTTCGCCTACGTGGGCCGGAGAGCCTCCTAACATGCGGATCAAGCTGTCTCGCCGCAGCGCCGGCGGCCTCACGGGAGGCCGGCGCGCTCGCAGCTTATCCGCGGTGCGTTAGCCAGATGCAGAGGGTGCAGAGGATGCCACGGAAGGACGCAGGTCGCGTGTGGGTCATCGCGGTGATCGTCGTTGTGTTGGCGGAGTGGCCCATCTCTCGCATCTTCCACGCCGGCTCCCCCATGGGAGGTCTTGCCGGCTCCCTGATCGGCCTCCTGGTCAGCCTGGCACTCTGCGTCTTCCTCTACCGTGGCGCCAACTGGGCTCGCTCGCTGCTCGGCCTCCTCTCCGTGCTCGGCTCGCCGGCTCTGATCTTCGGCCTGATCGACCTCTTGTCCGGGGAACTCCGGTTCGGGGCCTACTTCATCACGGTGGGCGTGACCAGCATCTTCGTCGCAGCCGTTCTGCTCTTCGTGCCTGCCGTTCGAGCCTACTGCGCAGAGGAGAATGTCGGCGCCACTGGCTAACAAGCGCGTCAACCTGACGCGCCCAACGGTTCCTGTAGTAACCTCAGACCGCAGCCCGCGCAGGTTACGCGCGGTGCGTTGGGCCGACAGGGGGCGAACGTGAAGACGGTGGTCATGGCGTTGGTCGTCGGAGCGGTGGTGGTGCTCGCAGCGTGTGGCGGCTCCCCCGCGCAGACCGACCCCTTCGTCGGAACATGGCGCATGGAATCGGGAGACCACGTTCGCATCGTCATCGCGGAGCAGGACGGCAAGCACACGCTGTTCCAGGGGTCGCCCGGCGGGTCGAACTACATGTCGATCGCCATGCTCGACCGCCAGGGGAGTCACCTGCGCGGCACCGGGCTGGTCACCAGCAGCGTGGAGGGGCAGATGGACCTCGCCATCGACGACTCGGGCGAGCACATCGACTTCGTCGTATCCGGCGAGGGCCTGAGCAGTCCCATCACCACGACTTTGACCAAGCTCTCGGACAGCACTGGCACCCCGACGCCGGTTCCGTAGGAGAAGCGATGCTGGGGTTGCGGCCCAACAAGCGAATCAAGCTGGCTCGCCAAAGCGTCGCGGCTAAGAAGAGCCGCGGCGCTCGCAGCTTATCCGCGGTGCGTTGGGCATAGGGGGCGTCATGGGGGCTCGTCTCGTCACTGCTCGTTGGCTCGCGTCATTCGCGCTGCTGTTCACCGCTGCCGCTGCTGTCGGGCTCTCGGCCTGCGGCGGCGAGGCGCCTCCTCCCGCCCCGAATCCGACCTCCTCGCAGGCGGCGCTGACCCCGCTCGCGTGCGTGGTGGGTGACGCGGGAGCCGTCTTCCTCACCATCGACGGCGAGCACTGGCAACAGAGTACCTCCGGTACGCAGGCGACCCTCTTGGCCGCAGACTTCGCGTCCGACCGCTCGGGCTTCGCGGTCGGCACCGACGGCACCATCCTCTGCACGTCGGACGGCGGTGCAAACTGGCAGGAGCAGACCTCAGGCCTCGAGGGCTCGGAGCGATCCCTGACCTCGGTTGCCTGCCTGGCTCCGGATGAAGCCTGGACGGTCGGCGCCGGCGCCGCACTGCGGACCGTGGACGGCGGTGGCGACTGGGAGAGGACCCAGGCGTTCCTCGCCCCCGGGTCGTCCCCGGCCCGGGTCCACGCCATCGACTTCGCCGATGCCTCACGCGGTTGGGCTGCCGCCGGCTGGCAGGTCCTCGGCACGAGCGACGGCGGCCTGCACTGGACCGTGCAGGTCCGCGAGGTCCCCGCACGCAGCGCCTTGTCGTTCGGCCAGGTCGCCGCGGCCACTGACCGCGTCTGGGTGGCGGGCAGCATCACCGCCCAGCCCCAGCCCGACGAAGTCGCCGGCGCCGTGCTCGTGAGCAGCGACGGCGGTCGCACGTGGAAGCGCCAGCTGGAGACGACCGGCGTCGGCATCGACGACCTCTGCGCTACTGATGACCATCACGTCTGGGCTCTCGCCGGCGGCGACCTCTACCGCAGCGTGGACGGCGGCGCCCACTGGCTGCGCATCCGCGGCCAGGGCGGGTCCCGCCTCGCCTTCGCCGACGCGAGCACCGGCTGGCGGGTGAACGACGAGTCGAGCGGCTGCGTCGTCTACGGCACTAACGACGGCGGGCGGACCTGGCAGCGTCAGGCACAACTCGACTCGGCAGCGATGCCCTACGCCGGAGACATTGCCGTGGTCCAGTGAGGGTGAAACCCATGCCCAACAAGCGCGTCAACCTGACGCGGCCGACGGTTCCTGTAGTAACTTGGGACCGCAGCCCGCGCAGGTTACGCGCGGTGCGTTAGGCGCAGAGGGGGCGCAGTGAGAGGCCTTGCCGCAGTCGCGCTCAAGTGTGTCGGCCTGTTCGTCATGGTCGGCGCCCTCGGCCTCATCCAGACGGCCATGTTGTGGTCCCTCGAAGGCCCCGACTCCCCGCTGGTGGTCACACTGCTGGCCTGGGCGACGGTGCTCGTTCAGCTACTCGTCGGCCTCGCGCTCGTCCTGTGGGGCGGCCGCCTCGCCGCCCGCTGGTTCGACGACTCACCGCCGGGCTCGCCGCCGCAGGCGCGCATCGTCCTGCGCCTCGCGCTGCTGGTCGCCGGGGTCGTCCTCGTCGCGCTCGCCGTCCCCGGGCTGTGCCAGGCGGCGACCTACGGCGTCGTCGAGTCGTCGAGCGGCGACGGCTTCGGCATGACGACGCAGGTCTCGTGGCACTGGATCAACTGGCTCCACGGCGGCGTCTACCCGCTCGTCGAGCTGGGCGTGGGCCTGCTCCTCGTCTTCTTCTCGGAGCGGCTCAGCCGCCGCCTCTGGCGAGACGAGGCCGCTGCGCCAGCTCCGCAGCCGCCCGCCGCCGCGTCGCCCGCCCCAGCCTCTCTCGACGAAGGGTGACCGGAGTTGTTCGCGCCTAACAAGCGCATCAAGCTGGCTCGCAGTAAGCTCTACGTGGAAGGCCGTAGCGTAGGCGCTCGCAGCTTATGCGCCGGGCGTTAGACCGCCACGAAGGCGCGGTGTTCGGATGCACGGAAGACCAATCCCCAAGCGCATGCTCTTCACCTTCGCGGGTGGCAGCGGGCACTTGGAGCCGCTCATCCCCCTGGCCCGCGCGGCAGAGACGGAGCGTCACTCAGTCGCCTTCGCAGGCCGCCCCTGGATGACCCCCCAGGTCGAGGCCGCCGGATTCCTGGCATTCCCCGCCGGATCAGATGCCGGCCTCACGCCAGAACGGTTGCCGCTGGCCGAGGTGAATCTGGACCAGGACATGCGTGATGTGGGTAGCGGCTTCGGTCATCGGATCGCGCGCGAGCGGACAGCCGACATCCTCTCGCTGTGCGCCGAGTGGCGACCCGACCTCCTCGTGTGTGAGGAATTTGACTTCGGCGCGATGCTCGTCGCCGAGCGGCTCGGACTGCCGTACGCGACGGTGCTCGTCAGCGCCACCGGCGCCTTCGTGCGCAACGAGTTCGTCGCCGGCCCGCTGGATGAAGTCCGCGCTGAACACGGTCTGCCCCGCGATCCCAGCCTCGCCATGCTCAGCCGCTATCTCCTTCTCACGCCCTTTCCGCCGAGCCTCCGCGACCCCGACCTTCCTTCGCCGCCCACGGCACATCACGTGCGCCTGGTCAGCTTCGACGCGACAAGCAACGAAGCCGATCTCCCGTGGCTGGCCCGCCGACACCGCGCGCCGACCGTGTACCTCACGCTCGGCACGGTCTACAACCTGGAGTCCGGCGACCTATTCCAGCGCGTGCTGGCGGGACTCCGCGACCTGCCGATCAACCTCATCGTCACGGTGGGACGAAACCTCGACCCGGATGAGTTGGGTCGGCAGGCGGCCAACGTTCACATCGAGCGGTTCGTGCCTCAGTCGGCGCTCCTGCCTCACTGTGACCTGGTTGTGTCGCACGCCGGCTCGGGCAGCGTCCTGGGAGCCTTGGCGCACGGGCTACCGATGGTGTTGATCCCAATCGGGGCAGACCAGCCGCTCAATGCGGCGCGATGCCGGGCGCTGGGAGTCGCGGAGGTGCTCGACGCTCTGAGCGCAACGCCGGAGATGGTACGCGCAGCAGTGTCGCGCGTGCTTGCCGACGACGGCTTCCGAGGGCCCGCGGTGCGCCTTCGGGATGAGATCGCCGCTCTGCCGGGGCCCGAGTACGGTGTCGCGCTGCTCGACAGGCTCGCATCGAAGCGAGCGCCACTACACTCGACATGAATCACGGTGCGGTCCAACAAGCGCATCGAGCAGAACGCCAGAAGGTCTGCCGTGAACCGGCAGGTCAGCCGCGTCTGCTCATGCGCGGTGCGTTAGAGCTAGCAGCGCTGGGGGCGTGATGCAGGCACAAGGAGACAGGGTCGGAGCCGGCGCGTCAGGGGCGTTGGTCGCTTTGCGCTGGCTGCTGGTGGTCGTCCTCGCGGCCGCGGTGGTCGTCCTCGTCCGCATGGCGGTGTGGGAGCTCGGCGTCGCAGACCAGTCGTTGCGGTACTACATCATCAACCTCGCCATCAGCCTAGCGCCGGCGGTCGCCTACGCGGCTGCGGTCGTGCTCGCGCTCACGAGGCGCGGCGGCAGCGTGACCTGGAGCATCCTCCTGGCCTGCGGCCTCGTCCTCAGCGCGATCGGCCTCTACTACCTCGTCACCTGGGGGTTCGGCGAGCTCATGGTTGCCCCGCTGTGCCTCGTTGCGCTCTCCCTCCTGCAGTTGCTGACGCGGCCCCGACCAAGCGCGACGCAGGCGCGATGAGCGTCGGCAGCTCTAACAAGCGGATCAAGCTGGCTCGCCGGCAGCTCTACGGTACACTTCGTGGCGTGAGCGCTCGCAGCTTATCCACGGTGCGTTCGAAGCAACCGACCTGAGGGGGCGTCAGTCGTGGAGATCATCATCGTTGTCCTAATCTGCATCGCTCTCGTATGGATTGGCGGCGTCTTCTACTCCGTGCGCAGAGGCATGAACGAAGTGATTCGCGGCCTCAACGTGATCGACGACCGACTCGAGCGATTGGAGCGCGAGCGGAACCAGGTCGATTGAACCACTTGTACGAGGTGCGGTGCAGGGGCTGCAAGGGTAGTGGCGGTGCTTCGAACAAGCGGATGAAGCTGACTCGCCGCAGCGCCGGCGGCCTCACAGGAGGCCGTCGCGCTCGCAGCTTATCCGCGGTGCGTTCGCCCGAACGGGGCGCATCGCAGCGATGGGCTCTAGCCCCAGATGCCCCGACAGCCTTCAAGCACTATCGCCGCGTGCCCCTTGTCCTTTCGCTTGGGATATACCCCACGCAACGTGCCGTCGGGGTCGATGAGAAAGGTGACGGATTTCAGGCCACCGAGCGGTCGCGCCACGCCGAAGGCCTTCGAGACAGCCCAGTCAGAGTCGTCGATTATCGGGAAGTCCACCCCGCGCCTGGCCGCCCACTTTGTGTGTATCTCCGGCTTGTCGACCGTCGATCCGACGATCTGAACGTCGAGAGCCTCGAACCTGTCGTGCAGGCCGCTGAACTCAGCGGCTACGATCGTTCACCCACTCAAGCTCGGTATGAGCCTGTCGAAGTACTCGTCAAAGCGCCCGCCTTTCGGGGAGAACCACAGTGCTGTGCGCCGCCCTGGAGCGCCAAGATCGACTTCCCGGCCATCGTGCGACCTGACGACCATCGCCGGAGATTCGTCACCCACTCCGAGCATCGCTACCCCTCCTCTCTCGCTTCGTTGTCCGCCGCTCCCGCAAGCCGGTGCTGGTACGCGACCTCGGGGGCGCGTACCTCATGTATTCCCACGAGGTGCCAGAGTTGGAGCGAGCGATCCTGACGGCCCGCCAGTCGATTCGTGACCAACCGTCGGGCGAACAAGCGCATCGAGCTGACGCGCCAAAGCGCGCCCCGCTTCGCGGTATCCGGAACCCGCGCAGCTCATGCGCAACAACGTTAGGCGGAACACAATGGACTCGCAGTTCGAGGGCGCACAACTCCATTTCCTCGCCCAGTCGGGCGATCTCAAGGCGGTACGCCAGCTCGTCGCCCTCGGACATCCCGTCGACGCCATCGATGATCTGGGCAAGACCCCTCTACACTACGCGGTCGAGAACGATCACATCGATGTTGCGGCGTATCTGATCCAGTCTGGTGCCGACGTCAACGCGCATGACGAGAGCGTGATCGGCAACACGCCACTCGGCGAGGTGGCAGCCACCTGCTCACTGCAGATGGCGAAGCTTCTGGTCGACGCCGGAGCCGACCCCACGATTCGCGGCTGGATGCAGCTCAGCGCATTGGACAAGGCGAGGGACCGCAAGCGTGGGGATGGCCCGGCGGTCTATCAGCTGCTCGTGGCGGCAGGGGACGGTCGTCGGCCATCCGCCTAACAAGCGGATCAAGCTGACTCGCCGCAGCGCAGGCGGCCTCGCGGGAGGCCGGCGCGCTCGCAGCTTATCCGCGGTGCGTTAGACGCACGCAGCCGGAGGGGAGAACTGGCAGCCTCGGTGAAGCCGACGCCGACGGAGACGCACGATCGGGGTGGCGGTTTCCTGGCAATCAGCCGGGCTTCTTTAGAACCAGCTTCGACATCGTCCACTCGCCACTCATGATCTCCGGCTTCGGAAGGTAGTAGCGTGCGGCCACGTCGAACGGCCCGGCGGGAACCTTGAGGCAATTCTGGTCGCCGTCTTCGCACTTCACCTTGAAACGGAACGTGAAGGAGCCGTCCTCATTCTTGACGGCCGTCGTGTTGTTGATGTGGTAGCGGTTGTCGTCGTTGGGGTGGAAACGACCGGTAGTGGAGTCATAGGCAGTGACCGACCAGAAGGCGTTGACCGGAGGCGCCTCCGTAGTCAGCACGTACTCGCCCTTCCAGCCATCAAGGGTCTCACCGGACTCGTCGGTGAACATCGAATCGTAGGCGCTGTGCGAGGTTGATGGTCCCCCCCAGCCCACCTTGGTGCCGGCAGAGTGGTAGAGATAGGGGACGTCCTTGCCGGGCTCCTGGCCTGGTCCGACGATCATCTTCGTAAACGGCACGGACCCCGCCGTCTCATCCATGCGCCTGTTGGCTTCCTGCTCCACCCGCTCGTCGAAACCGCTCAGGAGATCGACTGAGGGCATCTCGCCGATTGTCGGACCGTCAATCGTGATGCCGTCGAAAACAGCTTGTGCGCCCGCCATGTCGGCAGCGTCATTCTGATCCTTCACTTCAATCCGCGTGACGACAGCGGACAGGAGCGACGGCACCTCAACAGCCTCTCCCGTGACGGTCTCGGGTTTCTCGCCATGGTAGAGCGTATAGCTACCGTCCGGACCGATGATGTTGCGGTAGTTCGCATTCCGGTCATCCTGTAGCTGAAACGAGCTGAATCGCTCCTTCGAAGGCGAATCCGATCGAAGCACCACCGGCCCATCCCCGAGATAGACGAACGCCGTCTTGTAGAGGGTGTCGTTGTTGCTCCGGACGATCTTGTCCTCACCGGCCTTAAGCAGGTCCCGCGCTGCCTGGCCCCATTTGTTCAGCTTTCTGGCGTCTCCGCCGGTGAACTGCATGGCGTAGGCATGCGTGTTCTGGTACGGGAACTTTCGAATGTAGTCTTCTACCTGTGCCTCAAAGTCATCTTCTGCCATGGTGTCGGTCCCTTCTTTGTCTCGCAGACGTCTATCGCCGTGTATACCCAACGAATTGCAGCGGCGATGCCAGCCGCAGGCCGCTTAGCCGCTTCCTCTTCCACGGGTTGCGTCTTGCATACTCATAGCGCTCAGCTGAAAGCCGCGGGGATGTTGCCCGCGCCCTCGAAGGCCGCCCGGGTGGTATTGGACTACGACGCCCTGAAGCAGCACAGCTCCCGATTGAAGAATCTCCTGAACAGGAGCGGATTGGGGACTACGGCGGTCTAACCCGCGCTTCCAGCAGATGGTGCGCCTGTCGGGTATCCTCGGCATGGAAGTGCGTGGGGGCGCACCACAGCTGAAGCGCAAACACGTTAGCGGTACAGCAGGATCGTGAGGGCAATGTCCACCACTCGGGTGTTGCGTCTGTCCGGTGCGCGGGGGAGACTGAAGCCATGCGAAGCACCGACCTCGACATCTCCGCTCTCTCCCTGGCTGAGCGCATCCAGCTCGCCGAGGACCTCTGGGACAGCGTCGCCGCCGAGACCGGCGACCTGCCGATCACCGAGGCGCAGGCCGCCGAACTCGATCGTCGCCTTGCCGACCTCGAGCGCGACCCGGATGCCGGTGAGAGCTGGCCGGTCGTTCGCGCCCGCATCGAGCAGCGCCTGGACAAGGCCGGCTGAGGCGTGCGCCTCGTCGTCCGCGAGGCGGCCGAGGCGGACATCGCCGAAGCCGCACGCTGGTACGAGCAGCGCTCACCTGGGCTCAGCTCGGAGTTCCTGCGCGCGGTCGATGTTGCCCTCGCTGAGATCACGCGCATGCCCGACCATTACCCGGTAGTCCACGGCAAGGCGCGCCGTGCCCTCCTGCGCCGTTTCCCCTACGCGGTCTACTTCGTCGCCACCCCTGAGCTCGTCAGCGTCTTCGCCTGCCTGCACGCGCGGCGCGACCCGAGGCATTGGCGGGAGCGCAGCGAAGCTGACCACTAACAAGCGCATCGAGCAGAACGCCAGGAGGTCTGCCGCAAGCCGGCAGGTCAGCCGCGTCTGCTCATGCGCGTTGCGTTGGGCGCACTACCGAAGGTCCGCGAAATGCTCGTGCTAGGCTGACGCACGTCGACGCGAAGAGAGCTACCCATGGCTGACTCACCGCGACACGGCATCACTCTCGCTTCTCTCATCCTCGCCCTTCTCGCCGTCGGCGTGGCCGTGGCCCTTGCCGCCGTCTACATCGCATCGCCGCTTGACGACCCGACGCTCTCCGCTCAGGTCGCCGTGCAGGCCTCCGTCGGGGACGCCGTCTTCGCCGCTCTCGTCGCGGCCGCCCTCAGCGCCCTCGTCATCGCCAGCCTCTACGCCTCTTGGCGGCCACGCCTGCGGGTCGCTGTGCGTCTAACCTGCCCCGCGCTTGTGACCGTCGCCGGCCTCCTCGCCGCGCTCACGCTCGATCCGGCGAGCCCCGACCTGCAGGCCCGCTTCGGCGTCTACGCACACGGCGAGGGCCGGGATCTGCTGCTCGGCGTGTTCACGCCCTGGGCCGAGCGCATGGCGGCGCTCTCGTGGCTCTACGCCGCGTGCGGCGCGTCTCTCCTCACGTTGACGCTGGTCGTCACGCTCGCGTCGCGGCGGGCGCGCCATCGGCAGCCGCGCAACGTCGCACGGGCGACCTGAGGCGTGGTCGAGGCGCCCAACAAGCGGATCAAGCTGACTCGCAGAAGCGCCGGCGGTCTCACGGGAGGCCGGCGCGCTCGCAGCTTATCCGCGGTGCGTTCGACAGAGCAAAGGAGAAGTTCTCCATGAGCACCCCCACGCTGGTTCAGCAGTTCTACGAGCGCATCTGGAACGCAGGCGCTCGACTACGTCCGCTCGGCGCGGCAGCTTGGCGGAGTACCGCTGCGACATCCTCGACTGCGTGAGCGAGGCCCTGCGCGCGAACTGCCGGTGCGTCCCCGCGACGCTCGCACCTCAGCCATGTCGAACAAGCAGATCAAGCTCGCCGCGCGCCGCCGGCCACACGGGAGGCCGGCGCGCTCGCAGCCTATCCGCGGTGCGTTCGGCAGACCCAAGGCGTTGCGTGACAGCGAGCCGGGAATCATGTAATCTGATTATCAGATGTCTGCCGAGGAGTCGTCCATGTCCGACGTGACCGTCACCCAAGTCGCTCGCAACTTCGCCGAGTACGTCAACCGCGTCGCCTACCGGCGCGAGTCGTTCACCCTCCTGCGCGGCAAGAAAGCCGCTGGCCGAGCTGCGTCCGCTGCCCACCGGCGCGCGCCTCTCCGAGCTACCCGGCCTGCTCGCCTCACTGCCGCGGCTCACCGAAGCCGAGGCCGGCGACCTGGCGGCGGACCTCGACGCCTCCCGCGATGAGCTCGGCGAGGCGCGGGACGCATGGCAGTCCTGATCGACGCCAGCATCCTCATCGAGGCGGAGCGCGGCCGCCTCCACCTCGAGCCGCACGTCGCACGCCACGGCGAGGACGAGGCCTTCCTCAGCGTCGTCACCGCGAGCGAGCTCCTCCACGGCGTGCATCGCGCCGCCGGGCCCGACGTGCGCGCCCGCCGCTCGGCGTTCGTCGAGGGCGTCCTCGAGCGCTTCCCGCTGCTCGCCGTGGACCTCGCCTGCGCGCGCGCCCACGCACAGCTCTGGGCCGAGCTCAGCCGTGCGGGGACGCTGATCGGCCCGCACGACCTCTGGCTCGCCGCCACCTGCGTCGCGCACGGCCTCACGATGGTCACGGGCAACGTGCGCGAGTTCTCACGCGTGCCGGGCCTCGAGCTGGAGGTCTGGGAGGGCTAGCGGTTGCGGGTCTCGCCGAACAAGCGGATCAAGCTGGCTCGCAGAAGCGCCGGCGGTCTCACGGGAGGCCGGCGCGCTCGCAGCTTATCCGCGGTGCGTTGAGTCGACAGGGGAACACGAACATGATGAGAGTATCGCCAGAGTCGAAGGTCCGCGAGTTCTATGACTCCACGGCGGACTCATACGCCCAGATGATGGACTCCGAGATAGACCTCCCCATGTACTCGGACACCCTTAGCCGTCTGGCTGAGCGGATCGCTGCCATCCGGGGCCCGGTCGTTGATACGTCCTGTGGGTCGGGACACATGTTGTTGAGATATCGGGATCAGTATGATCCCGATCGATCGCTGGTGGGTGTGGACCTGTCGCCGCGCATGGTGGCACTCGCCAAAGGCAGGCTGGGCCGCAGTGCCAACGTTCTAGCGGGCGACATGCGAGACTTGGGACAAGTCGAGTCGGCGTCTTCGGCCGCAGTGGTGAGCTTCTTCGCGCTTCACCATCTCGATCCCGACAAGATCCTGTCCGCCTTTCAGGAGTGGCGGCGCGTTCTTCGTCCAGGCGGTCAGCTCTTGGCGGCCACTTGGGAGGGCGCGGGCCCGATTGACTACGGGGAGGAGTCCGACGTCGTGGCGCTACGATACAGTGAGCGCGAGATTCGCGACTGGGCCGTGGCGGCCGGATACGTGGTGGACCGATGCACAGTGGAGCCCGTTGAAGGAATGCCCATGATGGCCGTGTATCTGGAGGGGACTCGGGAGTAGCGACCCAACAAGCGGATCAAGCTGGCTCGCCACAGCGTCGCGGCAAGACAAGGCCGCGGCGCTCGCAGCTTGTCCGCGGTGCGTTAGGACGACGCTCCAGTAGCGTCGGCCAGGGCGGATGAAGGAGGTTTCGGACTGTGAGCCGCCCAGATCCAGAGCCCGACCGGGGCCGCGACGAGGCGGAAATCCGCGCGATCGAGGCGGACTACGACAACGCCTGGGGTTCGGCTGACCTGACTCGTCTTATGTCGGTGCTCGAGCCCGACGTCGTCATCCTCGATCCCAGGGGCGGGACATCGGTCGGCGCGTCTGAGGCTCGACGGCTCCTCGGCGAATTCCTGGCGGGCGAAGGTGCTAGCTCGACCCACACCTCGCGGTGCAAACGCGTCAGTTTCGTCACTGACGACGTGGCGCTCTTCGACGGTCAGGCCACAATCGCAGGCCCGAATCTTCCGCGACCGATCGTGCACGATTTCACCGACGTCTTCGTGCGGCGCAACGGCTGCTGGCGGATCGCCCACATCCGAGCGTATGTCTACATGGATGCGGGAGCGTCCTAACAGGCGCATCAACCTGACGCGCAGGTTATGCGCTGAGACGTTGGGCCTACAGAGGAGTCCGATGTCGAGTCTTGAGCTGAGGATTCCGCCCGACGTGGTCTGGGTGGCGGCTGCAGGGCTGATGTGGCTTGCCTCCCGGGTGACTGCGGGATTCGGCGTCCCAGAGACACTTCGAGGCCCGGTCGCGTTGATTCTCATTGCTGTCGGCACGGCGCTCATAGTCGCGGCCCGCGTCGCACTCAGTCGCGCAGGTACGACGTGGCACCCGACCGAGCCCGGACGCACCACGGCTCTAGTCACCTCCGGGGTCTACCGGTTCAGTCGCAACCCGACCTACCTTGGAATGGAGATCGTGCTCTTGGGCTGGTCGGTGCTGTTGGCCAGTCCGGCAGCCGCCCTGGTGTCCGCGCTCTTCGTCGCCTACATCGCCCGTTTCCAGATACGGCCGGAGGAGCTGGTCTTGTCGGTCTCGCTCGGCCAGGACTACCGCGACTACTCGAAGCGGGTCCGCCGCTGGATCTGAGGCCTAACAAGCGCATCCAGCAGAACGCTGCAACGGTAGACTGCGGAAGAGCGGTTGATCGGCGTCTGCTGATGCGCACCACGTTGGACGGACCACGGGAGTCGCGCTGGAGTCATTTGACTACACCATCGACGCTGCCGCGCTATGCCACCTCGAGGATCTCCCTCTCATCGAGTTGGCGGCGGCCTCGCGCTTTCGCGGGTACGACGTCCCACAGACGCTGTTCACGGAGACGACGCCGCTTTCGGTGTTTGCCGATGCCCAGGCTTCAGGCCATCTGCGGGTCGCGCTCTCTTCGAGCGGCGCTTGCGTGGGCTTCGGGCTCTTCGAACCATGGGGCGAGTGTCTTCACCTCAAAGAACTCGACGTCCGTCCCGAGCACGGAAGGCGCGGCGTCGGGGCGGCCCTCGTGCGGGATATCGAGCGTTGGGCCGTCGCCCACGGCTTCGCCGAGGTGAATCTGACGACCTACCGTGACGTACCTTGGAACGGGCCTTTCTACAGGCGTCTCGGCTACGGAGTGGTGCGACCCGAGGACCTCGGTGTCGAGCTGGCGGCGCGGCTAGAGGCAGAGGCCGCGCGTGGGCTGGACTCGCTGCCTCGCGTGGCGATGCGCAAGCCGGTCGGCCGTCCAGCAAGCACATCAACCTGAAGCGCCGGAGCGCCGAGATAGACTCCAACGGCGTGGCGCGCAGGTTATGCGCGGTGCGTTGGGCGAACCCTAATCCCAGCGCCAGCGCAGTTGGACGGCCCTCTTCACGATACTGTTAAGTGGTGCTATATTCGGTACCGTTCACTGGACTTAAGGCGGGAGGTTCCACTTGCGTAGCGCACCCAAGTTCTCGGAGGATGTCGTGCCGCTCAGCGACCTGAAAGCCAACCCTGGTCGGGTGGTGCGCCAGGTCGACGAGACCCACCGGCCGGTGCTGCTCACCAGTCGCGGCCGGGGCGTCGCCGTCGTGCAGGCGCTCACGGAGTACGAGGCCGAGGCCGAGGAGCGCTCCTTCCTGCGCGCCGTCGTCGAAGGCATCGTCGACCTCGAGGCGGGGCGCGAGCTCGACCTCGGCGACGTCAAGCAGCGGCTCGGCCTCGAGTAAGCGTGCCGGCCCGAGCGCGCATCAGCTTCGCCGCCTCCGCCGTCGCGGACCTCGAGGCGATCCGCTCCTGGT
Source organism: uncultured Thermoleophilia bacterium (assembly GCA_963699725.1). Taxonomy (GTDB): domain Bacteria; phylum Actinomycetota; class Thermoleophilia; order UBA2241; family UBA2241; genus CAIXSE01. The sequence continues at coordinate 75,738 of CAVOVA010000008.1, read as the reverse complement.
ACGGCGGCCAACAGGCCCCCGAGGTCGGTGAGCGCCTGCTGCGCGAGATCGTCGCGCACGTCGAACGGCTCGCCGACTTCCCCGAGAGCGGCCGCATGGTGCCGGAGTTCGGGCTCGTGCAGCTGCGCGAGATCATCCACCCGCCCTTCCGGCTCGTCTATCGCTTCGACCAGGACCGGGTCCGCGCGGTGCGCGTCTGGCGCAGTGAGCGATTGCCCGACCTGCCGACGTGAGCGGGTCGCCCAATGAGCGGATCAGGCTTACTCGTGCGGCGCCGGCGGCCTCACGGGAGGCCAGCGCGCTCGCAGCCTATCCGCGGTGCGCTGGCCGCAACACCCCCATTGCTATCTGTCCGCCGTCTGGGCGCGGCGGTACAATGCAGGTGTCGGCGCGATGTGAAAGCGAGGTGGCAGGCGTGACCATCGACGAACTCATGCGCGAGGCGCTCACCCTCGACCCCCAGGGCCGGGCCCGTCTCGCCCACCGGCTGCTCGACAGCCTCGACGAACTCTCCGAGGCCGAGGTCGAGCAACTCTGGCTCGCTGAGGCGGCGCGCCGCGACGCCGAGATCGACGCGGGCGCTGCCACCCATCCGGCCGACGAGGTCCTCGCCAGGGCGCGTGCCCGCCGCGGATGAGCCGCGCGCTGCGCTTCGACGCTGCGGCGGAGCGTGAGCTGAACGAGGCGGTCGACTTCTAAGACCTCGAGAGCCCCGGCCTTGGCGACGTCTTCCTCGCTGAGCTCGAGCACGCGCTCACGCAGGTCGAGAAAGTCCCTGAGGCGGCGGAGCCGCTCCGTCACGGGGTGCGTCGGCGCCTCCTGCACACGTTCCCTTACGCGCTCCTCTACTCGTTGCGCAGCGATGAGGTTCGCATCCTCGCGGTCGCCCATCAGAGACGCCGGCCGTTCTACTGGGAGGGTCGCCGGTGAGTGCGGCTGACAAGCGGATCAAGCTGGCTCGCCAAAGCCTCGCGGCAAGTCGAAGCCGCGGCGCTCGCAGCCTATCCGCGATGCGTTAGCCGTACCATGGCGTCGAGATGAGACTCGAATGCGAGCACTGCATCGTGCGCGACTGGTCGCCCGGCGACCGGGAGGCCCTGGTACGCGCGGCCGACAACCGCGAGGTCTCACGCAACATGACTCATCGTTTCGCCTCGCCCTACACCGAGTCAGACGCCGACCAGTGGTTCGCCCGTCTGGCCGAGATGCCCGAGCCGACGCACTGGGCCATCGAGCTCGACGGTGCGGCCGCCGGCGGCATTGGCGTCGAGCTCGGCGAGGGGGTGTTCGCGCGTTCGGCAGACCTCGGCTACTGGCTTGCCGAGCCCTTCTGGGGCCGCGGCATCATGACCGAAGCGGTGCGCGCCGTCGTCCCGTACGCCATGAAGCGTTTCGGCCTCTGCCGGCTGGAAGCCGCCGTTCTTGCCCGTAACCCCGCTTCGATGCGCGTCCTTGAGAAGTGCGGCTTCGCGCGCGAGGGTGTCTCCCGCGCGAGCGTCTCCAAAGACGGCCAACTCCTCGACCGGGTCGTCTTCGCGCTTGTGGACGGTGGGGACGGCTAACAAGCGGATCAACCTGACTCACCGCTACGCCGATGTTGTCATCGGGTACCGTCGCCCGCGCAGGCTACGCGCGGTGCGTTGGGTACAGCCTTCTCCACTGGTCGCGAGGGTACGTTAGTGGTACCGTTGCCAGTAGCATAGGAGGTAGCGTTAATGGCATCAGTACCGGACATCGTGCCCATCACCGACCTGCGTCAGGACGCCTCGGGCGTGATCAAGCGCGCGGCCGACACGCAGCAGCCGGTGTTCATCACCCAGCGCGGGCGTGCCGCCGCCGTCTTGGTCAGCGCGAGGGCCTACGAGCGCACGCAGCACGAGCTCGAGATCCTGCGCCTGCTCGCCCGCGGCGAGGCCGAGATCGAGGCCGGCTCCGGCCACGCCCTCGCCGACGTGCTCGCCGAGGCGGACGAGCTGCTCAGCAGGCCGTGAGCCGCAGGGTCCTCTTCACGCCCGCCGCCCGCGAGCAGTTCCTCGCGGCGCTCGCCAACGTCGTCGCCGACGACCCGGCCGCGGCGTGTAGCCTGCGCGACCGTGCGGCCGACTCGCTCTCCCGCCTCGCCGACTACCCGGAGTCGGGGCGCGTGCTGCCGGAGTTCCCCGACCTGCCGTTCCGCGAGGTCGTCGTGCCGCCCTACCGTTTCTTCTCCCGCGTGAAGGACGACTCGGTGTGGGTGGTCGCGGCTTGGCGCTCAGCCCAGCTCCCCGGAGAGCCGGAGGACGTGAGGCGTGACCAACAAGCGCATCGAGGAGAACGCCAGAAGGTCTGCCGCACGGTGGCGGGTCAGCGGCGTCTGCTCATGCGCGGCGCGTTTGGTGGACGTTCGCCGGTAGGTCTGGCGTCCTCGCTTGAGGCTGGGCTATCGTAGAAGGGTCGCAAGGAGGCGCGACAATGCGGTCGTACGACTCCGTCGTAGAGCGTGACCCCGACACCAACGTGCTGATCGGCGACGTGCCCGGCCGGCCCGGCGCTCACAGCCAGGGCGCCGACAGCGACGAACTACAGCAGAACCTGCGCGAGGTAGTCGAGATGCCGCTCGAGGACGGCGAGATGGTCGGCCATAAGCGTGTCTTGCCCGGCTGATAGCGGCTCTTGTCGAACAAGTGGATGAAGCTGGCTCGCCGCAGCGCCGACCGTGTCATCGGCGATCGGCGCGCTCGCAGCTTGTCCGCGGTACGTTGGGCGGCCGCATCCTCTCCGGGCAGAAGGAGACAGTGGTGCTGATCTTGGCAGCGACGGTGGCGGGCGCGATCAGCCTTCTGACCCCGCACGCAACCGGTGATGGACAGGCTGCGCAGGCCGCCAGGAAAGGTCGTCGTGGAAGCGCGGCCTGAACATGGGTGAGCTCTTCACGAGCTTCGAGGCGAGCTGGCTCCACTTCCTGCAGCGCGACGAACCGCTGGAGGCGTTCACCGACCAGTTTCCCGAGTCGCCGTGTCTCCTGGCAGGCTGGTTCATCCCCCTCGACTCTGCGTTGTGGCCCGCAGTGGAAGCGCTCCAACGATGCCTTCGCCCGGTCGACTGGCTGCGACCCTATCCGGTGCACCTGCAGCACCTCTGGCTAGGCTCCCTTGGGTGGGCGATGTCCTGGCCGACCGAAGCGACGGAGGAATGGGTGGAGCGGGGGCGCGAGGCGCTGCGCAACTTGGGCACCTTCACCATCGACTTCCCACGACTGAACTGCTTCCACAATGCGGTCGTGGCCGAGGCGGAAGGCGACAGAGGACACCTGGCCGAGCTGGCCCATCGCCTCCTGCCCGACGAGGACCTGAGCACCTTCCTGCCCCACCTCGCCGTCGCGCTGCCCACTGCGGCGGGCAACCCCCAGGAGCTGCGTGAGATCCTTGTCCCGCTGCGGGAGTTCAACCTGGGCCGACAGGCCGTCGACAACGTCCGGCTGGGTCTCGTGCCGCTCAGCCGATGTGATGTCCTGCGGCCTTGGACAGTCCCGGCTTCGATTCGGCTTGGCTAGACGGTGAGGCACTCTCTCGCCGCCGCCCTGCTGCTCGCACCAGGGGGGACCGACGAAGCGCAGCCGTAGACGATGAAGCGTCCATCGGGCAGCGGGGAATCGCAACCCCGGCTGCTGGTTTGCGAGCTCCTCGAGCGCCTTGGTCGGCACGGCGTGTGGCCCGACGCGCAACAAGGCGTTTGAGCAGACGACCAGAAGATCTGCGATATCCTTCGTGGTCGGCGGGCGCAACTCAACGCCCGGACGCCTGACAGATAGAGAGCCACGCCATGGACATGCGGAAGTTCTACGACATCACTCACCGTGAGCACATCGTGTGCAACCCGACGAGCGAAGAGAAGCTCGCGCGTCTCGTCGAGCTCGTCCGGCTCTCGGCCGACGCGAGTGCGATTGACATAGCCTGTGGAAAGGGCGAGTTCCTGATCCGCTTGGCCGAAGCCTACGGCGTTCGTGTGCTGGGCATCGACATCTCTCCATTCTTCATCGCCGACGCGAAGCGGAGCGTGAAGGAACGGGTGCCGAACGCGAAGGCGACCTTCACGCAGATGGACGGCGCCGACTTCCGCACCGGCGAATCAGACAGCTTCACTCTCGCCGCCTGTATCGGCGCCAGTTGGGTCTTCGGCGGGCACGCCGGAACCTTGGATGCGTTGGCCAGAATGGTCGAGCCTGGCGGCTGGGTGATCGTAGGCGAACCCTATTGGCTGCAGGAGCCACCAGAGAGCTACTTGCACTCCTCGGGGTTGACGAGGGAGGACTTCGGCACTCACGTCTCCAACGTTGAAGCGGGCGACCAGCGAGGTCTGGAACTCGTTCACACCTTCGTGAGCAGCAAGGACGATTGGGACAGATACGAGGGCCTTCAATGGTACGCGACGGCCGAGTACGCTCGCGCCCATCCGGATGATCCGGACCTGGTGGACGTGGGTGAGCGGGTGGCAAGGAACAAGGCAGCTTACCTCCGGTGGGGCCGAGACACTGTCGGCTGGGCGATCTACGTCTTCAGGCATCGCGCCGGGGGAGGCGCAGGTACCGTGTCGGCTGCCTAAGAAGCGGTTGCAGCCGGCAGATCGCCTCTGTCGCCCTGGCTGCCTACGCACCCAGGGCGACAGAAGCGCCCGCAGCTTGACGCCACGGTGGTAGCGGCACACAGGTCGTGAGGCCGATGTCCACCCCTCTGGTGCTGCGCCTGCGGGGCGCGCGAGGGAGGCTGAGCTCATGCGCACAACCGACCTCGACCTCAGCAAGCTCTCCCTCGCCGAGCGCCTCCCGGCGGGCGATCGAGCGTCCCTCGAGCCAGGGCCACATCGAGCGAACGGCCTCGAGCGTGGAGCGGTCCGCACGCCCGAATGTGGATCAGTCTGAGCCGGCGATGCCCCCCACGCCGTCGCTGTCGACCAGTCGAAGGATGGTGGTGCTGACGGCGCAGGATTCGTCACGCTCCGTCCAACGCACGGAAGTCCCAGGATCTGCGACGATCACGTCGGCTCGCCGAATGGTCGCCATCACGACCCCTCCGCCGCCACCTCACGACTGGCCGCATCGCGCCGGCTGGGGACCCCCCAGCAACGACCCGCGTGAGCGATCCGCGTCGATGCACTGCGAGCCCTCCCACCATCCTGCACGGGGGACGAGCGGAGTCGTGGACGCGTGTCGCCTCCCCGCGGAGAGGGCTCGGCGGTCCTGACCCCGAAGCCGTTGATGGGACTTAGCATGAACAGCGGACCAATGAATCGGCGGTCGAGTCACGTGCGACAAGCCGGAGAGGGGAGGGCGAGTGGAACGCAGTGAAGGTCAACGAGGTGTCGCGGTCAACGACGGCGTCTTCTGGCAGGGGGGTGATCCTCGGTGGGACGCGGTCCGCTCCATCACGCCCCTCACGCGGACCATCCGCGCGGACGTCTGCGTCATAGGCGGTGGGTTCACGGGCCTGTGGTCGGCTCTGTCGCTCAAGAAGCTGGCCGGCGAACTGGACGTCGTGCTCGTCGAACAGACCTACTGCGGGCATGGGGCCTCGGGGAGAAACGGCGGCTGGCTCAACGCCTGGGACGACGTTCTGCCGACGCTTACCGGGCTCTACGGCCACAGCGACGCCCTCGCCGTGCTCGACCTGTCGCACCGAAGTCTGAGCGACCTGACGCAGGTGGTCAGTGACGGGGCGATCGATTGCGACCTGGCGATGGGGGGAGGCTTGATCGTCGCGACGTCCGAGGCCCAGCTCGGCGGTCTGCTGGAGACCGTGGCCGGCATGGAAGCGGCGGGGAGAGGGAGTCTGATCAGGCTCCTCTCGGCCGAAGAGGCGAGGCAGCTGTCGGGCATCTCCGAGGCCTCCGGCGGCTACCTCCTCGAGCACGCGGGTTCGGTCCAGCCGGCGCTCCTCGCTCAAGGCCTGAGACGCCTTGTCGAGGCCGCCGGCGTCCAGGTGTTCGAGGCGTCTCCCATGGTGAAGCTCCACCGCGACGCACCCGCCGTGGTCGACACGCTCGCCGGCTCGGTCATCGCCGACCAGGTCATCCTCGCGTGCGGGTCGTGGCTTGCCCGCGTCTCCGAGCTGCGTCGCACCTTGTTCATCATCCCGACCCACGTCATCGCGACCGAGCCGTGTGAAGCCGAGCTGGATGCACTCGGATGGACGCAAGGGCGCCCGTTCGCCGATGCACGGACGGCGGTCCACTACGCTCAGAGGACCGCCGATCACCGCATGGTCTTCGGCCGCGGGGGTGGGCGCCTCGGGTTCGCGGGGCGCATCATCCCCGAGCATTTCCACGATCGTCGTGAGACACAAGAGATCGCGGCGGACATGCAGCGGATGCTGCCGGCGCTGACGTCGGCTCGAGTCGACTGGGCGTGGGGAGGGCCGATAGACCGGTCCCAGCACGGCATGCCCTGGGTCGGCGGCATCGGCCGGCACCGCAACATCCACTACGGCGTCGGCTATACCGGCAACGGCGTCGTACCCTCACACGTGATAGGGCGCACGCTGGCCTCTGTGACCCTGGGCCTGGACGACGACTACTCCCGATCTCCGCTCGTCTCCGACCCACCCTCGTATCTGCCGATCGAACCGCTCAGATCCGCGGGTGCACGTCTCGTACGGGGCGCCGTCATCAGGTGCGAAGAGCGAGAAGACGCCGGCCGCGTACCGGATCCGGCATCAAGGGCCCTGCGTCGAGCCCTCGGCCTTTCGCTGCCCAAGGGGGTCCAGATCGCTCCTTTGGCCGAACGGGTCACTCGCATGACCACCTTCGCTCGCCGCAGGGAGAGCGGAGGAGTCCAGGGAGCCGACGAACACGGACAGGCCTTCGACTCGACCACACGCTCTGGAGGGTCAGACCCTGAGTGACAGGACGGATCGAGTGGCCTTCGGCGGGTGGCGGCCTCGGGTCCTGCCTGCGGACGCGCTCGCCGCCCGTGACCAGCATCGCCACATGTTGTGGCGATCGACCCGGCCCGATATCGTGGGGGATGATGATTCGTGAATGGGCACGAATGAGTCCACGGCCGTGACGCGGCGCACTGCAAGCGCAGGGCTCGCCACGCGTGCTCTTGCCGACGCCTCTCCCCTTTCGTTCTGGCTCGACAGCCCGCAGGCGCCCGAGCCCGCCACGCCCTTCTACGGCCGCGACGAGTGCGACCTCGTCGTCGTCGGGGCGGGCCTGACCGGGGTGTGGACGGCCCTGCTCGCCAAGGAGCGCGACCCCGATCGCGACGTCGTGCTCCTCGAGGGCGGCCGCGTCGGCTGGCAGGCCTCCGGCCGCAACGGCGGCTTCTGCATGGCCACGCTGACGCACGGCATCAACAACGGTCTCAGTCACTTCCCAGAAGAGCTGGAGACGCTGGATCGGCTCGGCCTCGAGAACCTGGACGAAGTCGAGCGCGCCGTCGCTCGCTACGGCATCGACTGCGACTGGCGGCGATCGGGTGAGATCGGCGCGGCCATCGCACCCTGGCAGGTCGACGAGCTTGCCTCTACCCGCGACCGGATGGTCGCCGCCGGTCAGAACGTCGAGTGGCTGGACGGTCCCGCGATGCGGGCGGAGATCGCTTCGCCGACGTACCTGGCCGGCCTCTGGAACAAGGACGGCTGCGCGATGGTCGACCCGGCGCGGTTGGTCTGGGGATTGGCCCGCGCCGCCCGCGACCTCGGGGTGCGCCTCCACGAGCACACCCGCGTCGAGAAGCTGGAACGCCGGGGGGCCGGCATGCTGCTGACGACCCCCGATGGCCGCTTGGCCGCACGCCGCGTCATGCTGGCCACCAACGCGTGCTCCGCTCTGCTCCCGGCGATGCGCCGCCGCGTCGTACCCGTGTACGACCAGGCTCTCATGACGGAGCCGCTGAGCGACGACCAGTGGGCCACCGTCGGCTGGCCGAGGTACCAGGGCGTCGGCGACGCCGCCAACCGTTTCCACTACTACCGACGCACGGCCGACGGCCGCATCCTGTGGGGAGGCTACGACGCCATCTACCACTACGGCAGCGGCATGAGGGCGGAGTTCGAGCAGCGACCGCAGACGTTCGAGAAGCTCGCCGCCCACTTCTTCACGACCTTCCCGCAGCTCGCCGGGGTGCGCTTCACGCACGCCTGGGGGGGCGCGGTCGACACCTGCACCCGTCTCTGCCAGTTCTGGGGTACGGCCCACGGCGGCCGGGTCGCCTATGCGCTGGGCTACACGGGCAACGGTGTCGGCGAGTCTCGCTTCGGCGCGCTGGTCGGGCTGCATCTCCTGGAAGGAGACGGCAGCGAGCTCACCAGGCTGAGGCTCACGGCGACGCAGCCGATGGCGTGGCCGCCCGAGCCCCTGCGCCTGGCCGTCGTCGGCATGACGTCGTGGTCGCTCGGCCGTGCCGACGCGCGAGAAGGACGTCGCAATCTGTGGTTGCGCGCGCTCGACCGCCTGGGCCTCGGGTTCGATTCCTGAGCGCGGTCGCCGCAGGGCTGAGACAGGACCACCGGCGCCGGGAGAGCCGTCCCGACCGTAGCCGGCGCACGTGTGGCTCCGTGAGGACCAAGAGAAGGAGCTGATCCTGATGACGAGGTTGCAGGCGAGTCTCCTCGGTGCTGCGGAGCGCGACACGCTCGACGAGCAGACACTGACCGTGCTCGAGGAGGTGGGCGTCGCCTACAACACGCCGGCGGCCATGGACCTGCTCGAGGGGACCGGGGCGGTCCTCGACCGCGAGCGGCTCACGGCGCGCCTGCCGCGAGAGCTGGTCGCGCGCTGCCTGGAGACGACGCCCCGGAAGCTGCTGCTCGCCGCCCGCGACCCCGCCCACGACGTGTGGGTGGGTAACGGCAGCCTGAGCTTCACCACGGACGGCACGGTGACCTACGTCGTCGACGACGAGAGCGGCGAGCGTCACGAAGCGTCCGCCGCGGATCTGCGCACGCTGATGCCCTTGTTCGACGCCCTGCCCAACGCCGACTACGTGTGGCCCATCGTCTCGGCCCGCGACCTGGACCCGCTGACGGCCAACCTCGAGATCGAGGCCATCTCGTTCCGCTCCTGCGCCAAGCACGTGCAGGACGAGGTGCGCAGTCCCGAGTTCGTGGCCCCATTGCTCGAGATGATCGCCGCCGTGGGCGGCGCGCCGGTGGCCGAACGGCCCGTGTTCTCGACGATCAACTGCACTCTCGCGCCGCTCGCCCACGACGGCCCGATGACGGAAGCCAGCATCGCCTTGGCGCGGGCCGGCGTGCCGATCGTCATCATGCCGCTGCCGCTGATGGGCACGACCGGGCCCGTCAGCGTGGCGGGAACCACGGTCGTGGCGATGGCCGAGCTGCTCTCGGCGGTCGTGCTCTTCCAGCTCGCGGCGCCTGGTTGCCCGCTCATCGCCGCGCCGGTCCCGGCCGCCGCCGACCTGCGCAGCGGGTTCTTCCTCTCCGCCTCGCCCGAGGCAAGAGCCGCCACGCTCGCCGGCGTGGAAATGGCCAAACGGCACTATGGCCTGCCCACCCAGGGCGGCGGCATCGGCGGCGACGCGAAGGCGCCCGACTTCCAGAACGGCATCGAGGCGGGCGGCCTCCTCGATGCGCTCCTGGGCGCCGACTCGCTCGTCGGTCTGGGCTGCATCGACGGCGTCCAGATCACCAGCCTGGCGACGATCGTCCTGCACGACGACGCCGCCGCGCTCGTCAAGGAGCGGCTGCGCGAGGTGTCGTTCGACCCGGCCGCGTGCCTGCTCGACGACATCCGCGCGGTGGGGCCGGGCGGTCACTACATGGCGCGGGCCAGCACGCGCCGGCACGCGCACGACGCCTGGCAGCCGGCCGTGCTGCGCCGCGGCGCCTTCGAGGCCTATCACGGCCGCACGCTCGTCCAGGACGCGCTCGAACGGGCGCGCGAGCTCCTGGCGTCGCACGAGGTCCTGCCGCTGCCGGAGGACGTCGATCGGCACCTCGACGAGGTCGTCGCTGCGCACCGGCGCCTCGCCCTGCAGAAGGCCTAGTCCGGCCATGACGAGCCTCGAGGTCCTCACCAACGACCAGCGCGCGCAGGTGCACGAGCGTACGCTGCACATCCTCGAGCGCACGGGGATGCGCGTCGACAGCGACGAGGGACGACGCATCCTCAGGGGCGCCGGCGCCCGCGTGGACGAGGCGACGCGCATCGTCCGCTTCCCCCCCGAGCTGGTGGAGCACGCTCTCGCAGCGGCCCCGCGGAGATTCGCCCTCGGGGGTCGCCGACCAGGCTGGGGCCTGCCGATGAACGCCGGCGAGTCGAGCCTCTGTCTCGACGGGGGGCCGACGCTGGTGTTGGACCGGCAGTCCGGCGAGCGTCGCCCAAGCACGCACACCGACTGGCTTGAGGCGACGCAGCTCTGCGATGCCCTCGAGGAGATCGGCATGTGGTGGAGCCCTGTAGAGGGCAAGGTGCTCGGCGATACACCCGCCGACTGGGTGAGCTCCATGACGGAGACGTTGCGCAACTTCTCGCGGCACGTGCAGGATTCGTTCGAGGACGCGGCGCTCGCGCCGTGGACCCTCGAGGTGCTGGAGATCGTCTTCGGCGGTCGCCGCGAGATCCGGCGTCTGCATCCCTACTCGTTCCTGATCTGCCCGGTCTCGCCGCTGGTCCTCGAGCGCTGGGAGATCGACGCGTGGCTGGCGCTGCGCGGCTACGACATCCCGGTGGCCGCCATGCCGATGCCGATCATGGGCGCCACGGCGCCCGGCAGCCTGCTCGCCACGGTGCTGGTGGGCAACTGCGAGACGCTCGGCACGCTCTGCCTGGTCGAGACCGCCGAGCCCGGCGTGCCGTTCATCCACGCGCCGACGCTGGCCACGATGGACCCGCGCAGCGGCCGGGTGGCGGGCAATGCGCCGCACGCCGCCCTGAACGCCGCGGGTGTCGAGATGGCCCGTTTCTACGGCCTGCCGGCGATGGGCAGCGGGCCAGGCTGCGACGCCTACGCGCCGGGCATCCAGGCCGCCTACGAGAAGGCGATCGGGACGGCCTTCGGCTGTCTCGCCTGGCCCGACATCCTGGTCGGCCCCGGAACGCTGGCCGAAGCCACCGTCTTCAGCTTCGAACAGACGCTCATCGACGTGGAGGTCTGGCGCCTCTGCCGCAAGACGCACGAGGGTGTCGCTGTGCAGGAGGATCGCTGGCTCAGCGACGTGCTCGAGCGCGTCGGCCCGGGCGGGCAGTTCCTCGGCGAAACGTCGACGCGGAGCAACGTGCGCGAGGGTGAGTGGCTGCTGCCTCAGCTTGGCGTGCACGACTCCTACAACACCTGGGCCGCCGCCGGAGCCCCCGACATCATGGCGGAAGCGCGCGCCCTGGTGGAGGACATCCTTGCCCGTCACGAGCCGCCCGCCCTCGGCGAGGACGTGGAACGCGCGCTCGAGGAGCTGCGCTTGAGAGCCCTGCGGGCGACCGTGTGACGCACCGATCGAGAGCGTCGCGCAACGGCGGGCAGGGCGACTGGCCTGCGTGCCTGCCCTGAGATCAGGCGCCCGGGAGAGACCGACTCAAGGAGGCTGGTCACATGGCGAGATTGACGGTGAGCTTGCTCGATAAGGCCGACCGTGAGACGTTGCACGAGCAGACGCTGGCGGTGCTCGAAGAGGTGGGCGTCGCCTACAACACGCCGGCGGCCATGGACCTGCTCGAGGGGACCGGGGCGGTCCTCGACCGCGAGCGGCTCACGGCGCGCCTGCCGCGAGAGCTGGTCGGGCGCTGCCTGGAGACGGCGCCGCGCACGGTGCTGCTCGCCGCCCGCGACCCCGCGCACGACGTACGGCTGGGTGACGGCAGCCTGAGCTTCACGAGCGACGGCACGGCGACCTACGTGCTCGACGACGAGACCGGCGAGCTGCGCGAGGGCAGTGCCGCGGACCTGCGCACGATCATGCGCCTCCTCGATGCCCTGCCCGACCTGGACTACGCGTGGGCCACGGTCTCGCCCCGCGACCTCGACCCCAGGACGGCCAACCTCGAGACCGCGGCCATCGCGTTCCGCTCCTGTGCCAAACACGTCCAGACAGGCGTCCGCGGACCGCAGTACGTGGCCCCGCTGCTCGAGATGATCGCCGCCGTGGCCGGCGCGCCGGCGGCCGAACGACCGATCTTCTCGGCCGTCAACTGCACCGTCGCGCCGCTCGCGCACGACGCCGTAACGACCGAGGCGAGCATCGCCCTGGCTCGCGCCGGCGTGCCCCTCGTGATCATGCCCATGCCGCTGATGGGCACCACGGCGCCGATGACGGTGGCGGGAGCGACCGTCGTGGCGCTCGCCGAGCTGCTGTCGGCGGTCGTGCTCTTCCAGCTCGCGGCGCCCGGTTGCCCGCTCATCGCCGCGCCGGAGCCGGCGTCAGCCGACCTGCGCAGCGGGTTCTACGTGTCCACCTCGCCCGAGGCCGCCGCTGCCTCGCTCGCCGGTGTGGAGATGGCCAAGCAGGTCTACGGACTGCCCACGCTGGGTCTCGGCATGGGCAGCGACGCCAAGGCGCCCGACTTCCAGGACGGCATCGAGGCGCCGGGGGTCCTGGACGCGCTCCTGGGCGCCGACTCACTCGTCGGGCTGGGCTGCTTCGGCAGCGCCGAGGCCACCAGCCTGGCCACGATCGTCCTGCATCACGACGGCGTCGGCCTCATCAGGAGACGTCTCGCCGACGTCCCCTTCGACCCGGCCGCGTGCCTGCTCGACGACATCCGCGCGGTGGGGCCGGGCGGTCACTACATGGCGCGGGCCAGCACGCGCCGGCACGCGCACGACGCCTGGCAGCCGGCCGTGCTGCGTCGCGGCGCCTTCGAGGCCTATCACGGCCGCACGCTCGTCCAGGACGCGCTCGAACGGGCGCGCGAGCTCCTGGCGTCGCACGAGGTCCTGCCGCTGCCGGAGGACGTCGATCGGCACCTCGACGAGGTCGTCGCTGCGCACCGGCGCCTCGCCCTGCAGAAGGCCTAGCAGGCTGCTGAAGAAGCAGGCTTGAGAGGAGCGCAGTTGCCGGGCAGAGCGGCGGTGAGGGGGAGCCGGCGGTCCCGGCACCCCTCGAGCCCTCGGGCGGGCCCGCACGGGTCCGTTCTTGGACTCCTACCTCAACGCCGGAGCCGGCTCCGCCAGCCAGCCTCGCAAGCGCACCAGTTTGTAGGCGGCGCAAGCGAAGGTGAAGACCGCGGTCGCCTTGGCCTTGCCGCGGTGACGTAGCTTGCCGAGACGGCCGACGGCCTTCATCCTGCCGTGGGGTTCCTCGACGAGCTTGCGTCGCCGCCGGCTGAGCACGTAGCCGGCATGCCGGGTGGTGCGCCCGTCGAGGGCGCGGAAGCGCTTCTTGCGGGCCACCTGCAGGGTGGCAACTAGGGCACGCAGCCCGGCGACGAAGTCCCTGGCGTCGTAGCCCCGGTCGGCGCCCACGGTGAGGCGCCGGCGCTTTCGGCCGCACCTGCGGGCCACGAGCCGCAGGCCGGCCTCGCGCTCGCCGGTGCCGGTGGCCGCAGTGAGCTCGCACTCGACGATCAGGCCGTTGCGGTTCTCGGTCAGGCTGTGGCCGGCGTAGCAGAGCCGCGCCACCTTGCCGCTCCCCTTGCGCGCGAGGCGGGCCTCGGGGTCGGTGGTCGAGCGGTGGCCGGCGTTGCCGCGGCGCTCGCAGCTTGTCCGCGGTGCGTTGGGCCGACGCGGCGGGAGCGTGGGCATGAGGATAGTGAGGCGCATCGGCATCGCTCTGATCATCGGAGCGGTGCTGGTGGGGATCGCCGGCATCGTCGCGCTGGCCACGGGCACCGACGCGCGCTTCTTCCAGGGCTGCGCGGTGGTCGCGCTGGTTTGCGTGGCCAGCGCCGTCGTCATGTCCGGGAGGTTGTCCCTGGGTAACGGCTATCCGTCACGGGCGGCGATGACGCAGCATCCAGCGTCTGCGGGAGACCATCAGATCGACGATCCGGTCGACCCAGGCACCCGCTCGCGGCTCAACTCGGTCGACCCGCTTGTCGTCGGTCTGCCCAGCATCGCTGTCGCGCTGCTTCACTACCGATGATCGCGGCCGAACAAGCGCATCAACCTGACGCGCCGAAGCGTCGCGGTTAGGATGAGCCGCGGCCCTCGCAGCGTATCCTCGGTGCGTTGGGCGGACGAGCGTGCAGGCGGAGCGACTGGCGTGACGTGACAACCTCGGTGCCCGACGCATTGAGCTGCTGCGGCCGGTCGCACTCGGTTCCAGACGCGTGACGGTCGTCGCCGGTTGACACTCCCGTCAGGCGAAGAGCAGTGGAGGCGCCCTTGAAGTACGTCGTCTTGTTGCGCGGCATCAATGTCGGCAAAGGCGTTCGCGTGCCCATGAAGACCCTGAAGGGTCTCCTGGAGGGACTCGGGCTCAGCAACGTGGTCACCTATCTGAACTCCGGGAACGCGGTGTTCGAGTCAGGGCTTGGCGCCTCCGAGCTGACGCGACTCATCGAAGAAGAGCTCGAGCGGGCGTTTGGCGAGAAGATCCCTACCCTGGTGAAGACGTCGACCGAGATGATCGAGATCGCGGAGTCAATACCGAGCGAGTGGGGCAACGACGACGGTGAACAGACCTACGTGGCGTACTTGTTCAGTGATGTCGCCAAGCCCAGTCTCGTCTCGGAATTGCCGGTCAAGAGCCAGTTCATGAGCATCTTCTACGCGCACGAAGCCATCGTCTGGAACATCAAGCGAGAGAACTACAACCGTAGCCAGATCACGAAGATCGTGGGCCACAGCTCCTACGCTCGAATGACCACGCGAAACGTCAACACGGCCAGGAAGCTGGCGGCACTGTGCGCGGAGGTCTGAAGGAGGTGCACCTGCCCAAGAAGGGCATCGAGCCAGACCCCAGAACGTACGCTGACCTGCGAGGGCATGCCGCGTCTGTTCATGCCCGTGACGGCGGACGGAAGGCAGCGGTCAAGCCCGCCGGCGCGCCCTCAGCTCGCGGCCTTGCTCACGATCGCGGCGAGCTTGGCCTCGGTCGCGTCGTCCAGTGCGGAGAAGAACCACGCGGATTCACGGAGCTGGTGCGGCGCGCCCTCCTCGAGGGTGAGGTTCGCCCTGTCGGTGAGGCCGAACGTCATGTAGGAATCCGCGCGGAAGAAGCAGACGACCTTGCCGTGCTTCGCGTACGCCGGCATGCCGTACCACGTGGTCGGCTGGAGTGCCGGTGCGCTGCGCAGGATGAGCGCGTGGAGGCGCTCGCCGATGGCGCGGTAGGGTTCCGGCATCGCGGCGATCTTCGCGAGCGCCGCGGCCTCGCCGCCGGCCTTCTTCGCAGCCGGCTTCGCGGTCTTCTTCGCCGCCTCCTTGCCCGCCTCGTTCTCGGCCATCGAGACTGCCGCCTCCCGTGCGTTGTCCGTGGTGGATCCAAGTCAGGTCGTCGTGCGCACCCTCGTTCGGGGCCGCGGTATGCCATGGGCTCGTGTGTGATACCCGCGCGCCTCGGTGGCTCAACCGCTACACGCCTGGAGTCTCACGGCGCTGGCGGCCATCCTGCAAGCGCATCGAGCGGGCGCCCCACGCTACACTGGTGCCATCGCGCGTGAACGCCGGTCATGCGCAACAACGCCAGGTGCAGGCAGGTTGGTCTCTGTGCATAGCCGGAACGCCGTACCCATCGACCTTGAGGTCGTCGCCTCCTGGATCGGATCGAAGCGCGAGTGCGAGCTCTGGGCCGGGCCGGGCGTTCCCTTCCCGCTCGAGCCGTCCGCGCTTCCCGCGCAGATCGAGATGCCGGGCGCGATGAACGTCGCACTTGTCGATGGGCAGGGCCTCGCCGCATTCGGCCAGGCCATCCCGCGGTCGCCCGCTCGCGCCCACCTGGCGCGCGTGATCGTCCGTCCCGACGTTCGCCGGCAGGGCATGGGCAGGGCGCTCGTCGAGGCGCTGCTCTCGCGGGCCGCCAAGGCCGGATTCACGCTGGTCACCCTGTACGTCTACCGCGACAACGCGGCTGCGGCGACCCTCTACTCCGACCTCGGCTTCGTCCGCGCCGAGCGGCCGCCGGGCGACTCGTCCTCGACCGACAGCTGGTTCCTGCAGCGCAGCATCGGCCCTGCGACGGTGGGGGGCAGCGGGCAGTGAGCGTCGCATCCGACATGCGCATCAACCTGACGCGCCGGGCGATACACTCGGCTGTGGGCGCAGCCCGCGCGGGCTGCGCGCGGTGCGCCGGGCATGGCAACAGCGGCGGGAGTCTGCTGTGCGGCGTCTCTCCGGTTGTCATGCACCGAGCCGCGTGGCCCAGGTCGTGACGCCGCCGCTCTCGGCAATCCACCTCAGCATCGGAGGTCTGATGGACAAGGTGAACGTGGCGCTCCAGCTGGCCCAGTTCTCTGAGTGCTGGAGCCCGCGGATCGTCGGCGAGCTCAATGGGCAGCAGGTGAAGGTGGTGAAGCTTCAAGGCGAGTTCGTGTGGCACCATCACGATGTCGAGGACGAGATGTTCTTCGTCCTCCGCGGCTCTCTGCTGATGCGGCTGCCAGACTCAGAGATCGTCATCGATGAGGGTGAGTTCCTGATCGTTCCACGCGGCGTGGAGCACCAGCCGGTCGCGGCGCAGGAGGTACACGTCCTTCTGTTCGAGCCTGCCGGCACCCGCAATACCGGCAATGTCCGGAACGAACGCACCGTTGAGACCCCGGAGCATGCCCAACCAGAGCGTCGAGCACAACGGCAGAATGCAGACTGACCTGCGAGGGCATGCGCGCCTGCTCGCCCCCGTGACGTCGGGTGCACCGGAGCGGTGATCGTTGACCGAGATCCTCCAGACCACATCGTCCGCGCACGTGGACGCCGCCAGGCGTCTGTTCGAGGACTACGCGGCCTCCCTGGAGATCGACCTCGGCTTCCAGAGCTTCTCGTCGGAGCTCGAGGGACTCCCCGGAGAGTACGCACCTCCTTCCGGCGTGCTGCTCCTCGCGATGGACGGCGACGACGCCCTTGGCTGCGTGGCGCTGCGCCCGCTCGAGCCGCCGGTCATCGCCGAGCTCAAGCGCCTCTACGTCGTTCCGACGGCGCGGAACGGAGGCCTCGGCGTTCGATTGACCGAAGCGGCGCTCGACGCGGCCCGCGCGGCCGGGTTCGCGAGAGTCCGCCTCGACACCCTGTCGTCGATGCAGGCAGCGCTGCGCCTGTATGCGCGTCTCGGCTTTCGCGATATCGACGCGTATCGGCACAACCCGTTCGAAGCGGCCCGCTATCTCGAGCTGGAACTGTGAAGCTGCTGCCCGACAAGCGCGTCGACCTGGCGTGCCCAGCCGACACACACCGTTGGCGGCGCAGCCCGCGCAGGCTCTGCGCGGTGGGTCGGCTGGGACCGTGCGCAGCGACGGGCGCTGACAGCGGCTGGGGATCGATCTCGCCATGATGAATGCTGGCTCGTTCACGATGCGCTCTCTGGGCCCCCGGGATATCGAGTCGATGAGAGCCCTCCTGGGGGTCCTCGGCGAGGCGTTCGAGGACAAAGAGACGTACTGCGGTGCGCAGCCCGGTCTCGACTACCTGGAGCGGTTGCTCGGCAGCGACTGCTTCATCGCGCTCGCCGCGTTCGAGGGCGACGCTGTCGTCGGCGGCCTCGCCGCCTACGAACTGCAGAAGTTCGAGCAGGAACGCAGTGAGATCTATATCTACGATCTGGCGGTCGCGGAGGCGCACCGACGACGAGGTATCGCGACCGCTCTGATCGAAGAGCTCACGCGGATCGCGGCGGCACGCGGAGCCTGGGTCATCTTCGTGCAGGCGGAGCCGGACGACGAACCTGCCGTAGCGCTCTACACCAAGCTTGGAGCGCGAGAAGACGTCCTGCACTTCGACATCGCGCCGGAGTGAGTGCGTGAAGCGCAGCTGCCGGGGTGCCGGTGACAGCCGCCCATCAAGTGCGTCGAGGTGACGGCGTCAGGTAGTATCCGTCCTGTAGCGCGTGCGCTGCGGCTCATGCGCAACTACGGCAGGCGGAGAACGACGGTACGGGGTATCCGGGGGTACACATGGAACTTGGCGCATTCTCGATCAGCCTGGCAGTCCAGGATCTTCAGGTCTCGAAGTCGTTCTATGAGAAGTTCGGCTTCGCGGTCGTCGGGGGCGAAGCATCTGAGAACTGGCTCATCATGAGGAACGGCGACGCCACCATCGGCCTCTTCCACGGCATGTTCGAGAAGAACATCCTGACCTTCAATCCGGGCTGGGACAGCAGCGCTGAGAAGCTCGACGCTTTCACCGATGTGCGCGAACTGCAGCGCCGTCTGAAGGCGGACGGGGTGCCGTTGGTGAGCGAGGCCGATGAGTCCACGGCGGGCCCGGGCAGCTTCCTCGCAGTCGACCCCGACGGCAACCCCATCCTGGTCGATCAGCACGTCTAGAGCCTCCAGCCTCGGCACTCCTGCCCGGCCAGTGCATCGAGCAGAAGGCCAGGACGGTGCACAGAGTGGAGAGCGCACGCGCGTCCGCTCGTGCGCTCCACGTCAGGCCGACGTCGCGCGCCCCGGAGGGGCCAGCATGGACCCGGATCCCACGAGGCTTCTCGAGGCGGCGGGCATCGAGACACCTCCGATCGGCCTCTAGCGATGTGTCCGATCCGACGCCGTTCGCGCCGTTTGCAGAGCCCACGCAGTGTCAGTTCGCGTGCTACGAGGATTGGCTCAGGGGAGCGAGCGTGCGCATCGCCCGGGGCGAAGCCACCTGCAGCAGCGGCGGCAACTGGGTCGGCGGTCTGGGGTTCACGACCCGCGAGGACTTCGCCCGCACCCTGAACCAGCGGGAAGGGTTCAAGTCCTCGGACCAGCTGATGTACGAGTGGCTCGAGAATCAAGCTCCGCACGTGATGGAGAACGATCACGTCGTGATCGGTGCCCTGCGGGCCGACCAGTACGACTACCTCAAGACCGTCACGTTCTCCGTGAATCCCGACTAGCTCAGCCTCCTGGTCCTCGGTGCCGAGTACCGCACCGCGTCGCTCGAGGACCGTCCGGTGACGCTCGCGTTCGGCTCCGGCTGCGGGCAGATGGCGGCCCTGCTGGGGGACCTGGGGTCCGAGATCCCCAAGGCCATGGTCGGCGCCGCGGACATCGCGATGAGAGAGCACCTGCCCTCCGACATCCTGGCCTTCACGGTGAATCGGCCGATGTTCCGACAGCTCTGCGAGCTGGACGAAGGCAGCTTCCTGTGCAAGCGCTTCTGGGAGAGGCTGAGGAGTGCGCGCGCAGAGCGGCGCCAGGGGCGACGAGGCCCTCGTGGACGAGAGCGGAGGGCGCGACGACGTTTCATCATGCGGAGCGCCCTCGGAGCGGGCGTGTCCGCTCGCGCATCCCCACGCACGTTTGCCGGACTCCGCCCGACGGCAATCCTCTGAGAACACCCACGGACCAGGAGAGAGTCGTGAAGCGGTTTCTGTACCTGCATATCGGATTCGAGGAACCGACCCCGGAGATCATGAAGGCCTGGGGGGATTGGTTTGCCTCGATCTCCGACAAGATAGTCGACCAGGGCGGGCATTTCAGCGGTGGCCGGGAGATATCGAAGAGCGGAACCAAGGACCTGCCGTTGACCATGGAGTCCATCACCGGCTACACGGTCATCGAGGCGGAGAGCCTCGACGCTGCGGAGAAGCTTGCCCAGAGCAACCCGTTCATCGCGAGCATTCGAGTCTACGAAGTGGCCTCGATGTAGGCCATGGGATCGCATCCGGTCAACCTTGCCGTCCGCTTCGTGCTCGAGCTGGCGGTGCTTGCTGCACTCGCAGTCTGGGGCTGGCAGCGAGGCGACGGCTGGACCGCGATCGCCCTTGCGGTCGGCCTTCCAGTTCTGGCGGCCGTCGTGTGGGGCACATTCGCCGTGGCCGGCGATCCCAGCCGCTCTGGGAGCGCTCCCATTGCCGTGCCCGGGTTCGTCAGGCTCGCTCTGGAGGTGGCGATGTTCGCGCTCGCGACGTGGGCTCTGTACGACGTCGGGGCATACTGGCTGAGCCTTGCCGTGGGCGCGGTGGTCCTCGTGCACTACGTGACCTCGTACGACCGCGTCGTGTGGCTGCTGACGCAGCAGGTCCGGGCGCGAGCGCTTCGCGGTCGTGCTGCCCGAAGCCGAGAGCCTGGCGCCGGACACGGGCGCGTGCCCGGACGACGACCGCCCCAGCGCAGCCATCGCCGGCGCCCGGCCCCGGGCGTCAGACGTGCGCTCATCGCCTCTGGGGTGAAGAACGTCGCGTTGAGGGAAGAGGAAGTGCGGCGCCGGAGGAAGCAGTGATTACGCCCCGGCACGGCGCCGTAGCGGACTGGCAGGTGCGGAATGACGAAGCGATCGACGGCCGCGACCATCGACGAGTACATCGCCGAGTTCCCGCCCGGGACGCAGGCCGTGCTGCGTGAGGTGCGCGGCGTCATCAGGGCTGCGGCCCCAGGCGCCGTAGAGACCATCAGCTATGCGATCCCGACGTTCGATCTCAACGGCGGGCATCTGGTGCACTTCGCCGGCTACGCGAAGCACGTAGGGTTGTATCCGGGTTCGAGCGGGATCGCGGCGTTCGCGGACGAGTTGGCGGACTACAAGAGCGCAAAAGGCTCCGTGCAGTTCCCGCTGAACGAACCGCTGCCCTCCGAGCTGATCCGCCGGATGGTGGAGTTCAGGGTAGCGGAGAGCGCCGGCGGGGGCGTAGGAGCCGCGGGCGCGAAGGGGTAGAGTCAGCGCAGAGATGACGGATCGGCCATGGACTGGAGCCTGATGAGCGAGCGTTGGGTGGTGGGGAAGAAGGCGGACGTCGCCGCGAAGGCGATGGCCGGCGACGGCATCGAGGGCGTCGTCAAGCGCGTGCTGGTCTCGCCCGAGCAAGGGTGGGACGGTTGGGTGATGAGGCTCTTCGACGTGGGGCCGGGCGGGCACACCCCCAGGCACGCGCACGACTGGCCGCACATCAACTTCGTGGCCGGCGGGAGCGGCGTGCTGTTGCTGGACGGTGTGGAGCACACGCTCGAGGCCGGCGCGTACGCCTACGTCCCGCCGAATCACGAGCATCAGTTCCGTGCGGCGGCGGACGCGCCGCTCTCCTTTGTGTGCATCGTCCCGGAGGGCGGCGACTACTGAACCGTGGGCAGGGCCGCTGCGGGCCGGCGGACGAAGCCGGCCCGGCCACATCCTTGAAATCGCGGCCCAGCGGGAATTGACAAGTCTGAGGCCGTGCGGAGGGCCGGCGCACCGCGCCGGCCGCACCGTGCGGCCATCGTGACGCCGACGACAACGACACGCCCGGGCCACAGCCCGCCAGGCGAGAAGGAGAGTGATCGCCGTGCCCCCTGCCGAGAGCCGGATCACCGGGCTTCACCGTCTCGGTCAGAGTCCCTGGTTCGACTACATCAACCGGACTCTGATCGTGCGCGGCGGCCTCCAGAAGATGGTCGAACGCGACGGCCTCGGGGGCGTCACCACCAATCCGGCGATCTTCGAGAAGTCCATCGGCGGCGGCACAGAGTACGATGAGGAGATCCTGACGCTGGCCAGGCAGGGCCTGGACGCGCCCGCGATCCTCGACCGGCTGACGCTCGACGACGTGCGCGCGGCCTGCGACGTGCTCGCTCCCGTCTACCTCGGCAGCGGCGGCGAGGACGGTTTCGTCAGCATCGAGGTCTCGCCACACCTCGCCTACGACACCGAGAGGTCGGTCGAGGAGGCGCACCGCCTCTTCACCGCTGTGGACAGGCCCAACGTGCTGGTCAAGATCCCGGGCACCCGGGAGGGCGTCCCGGCGATCCTGCGCTGCCTGCGTGACGGCCTCAACGTCAACATCACCCTGCTCTTCTCGCTGACTCAGTACGAGGCCGTCGCCGATGCGTACATCGACGCCCTCGAGTACCGGCTCGGCCGTGACCTCACCATCCGCGCGACCTCATCGGTCGCGAGCCTCTTCGTCTCGCGCGTCGACACGCTCGTCGACGAACTGCTGGACGCGCGGGTGGAGGCATCCGCCGACCCGGCGGAACAACGCCGTTACGCGGCGCTCAAAGGGCGCGCGGGGGTCGCCAACGCCAAGGTCGTCTACGAGCGCTTCCGCAGCTATCTCAACGGACGCGATTGGCAGCTCATCGCCGCCTCGGGCGCCAAGGTCCAGCGGGTTCTCTGGGCCAGCACCGGCGTCAAGGACCCCGCCTATCCGGACACGCTGTACGTGGACGAGCTCATCGGAGAGCACACCGTCACGACGCTCCCCGAGGTGACCTGGCAGGCGTTCAAGGACCATGGCACCCTGACTCGCAGCGTCGACCGGCGCCTCGATGAGGCGCATCGTCTGGTGCGCGAGCTGGCCCAGGCCGGGATCGATCTGGAGCGCGTGGGCGCCCAGCTGCAGACCGAGGGCGTCGATCTCTTCGTCGACGCCTACGACCGGCTGCTCGGCATCGTGGAAGACAAGCGCGCGCGCCTGCTCGAAGGCGAAGGGAGCTGACGTGGACCAGTTGTTGCTGCCCGCCTGGCTGGACACGGCCGTAGCCGGGCGTCTCGAGCGCTTGGCCGCGGAGCGGTATGCCGAGCGCCTCTGGGAGGCGGACGCGAGTCTGTGGAAGCCTGACGACGAAGCGCATCAGGCCATCATCGGGAACGCCCTCGGCTGGCTCAGCGTCTTCGAGGGCGTGCGCGAGCAGGCCGAGGGAGTCAGCGAGTTCGTCGACGAGCTGCGTGCCGAGGGCTTTCGCTCCGCCGTCCTGCTCGGCATGGGCGGCTCGAGCCTCGCGCCCGAAGTACTCGAGGCCGTGCTCGGGACCACGGAAGGCTACCTCAAGCTCCACGTGCTCGACTCCACCGACCCGGCCGCCGTCCTCGCCGTCGAGGGGGCCGTCGATCTCGAGTCAACGGTCTTCGTCGTCTCCAGCAAGTCGGGTGGCACCACGGAGACGGCGAGCTTCCATGCCTACTTCTTCGAGCGCGTTCGGGAGCACTGCGGTGACCACGCCGGGCAGCACTTCATCGCCATCACCGACGAGGGCACGTCGCTCCAGGAGGAGGCGCTGGCGCAAGGCTTCCGCGCCGTCTTCGTGAACCCCTCGGACATCGGCGGCCGCTACTCGGCGCTCAGCTTCTTCGGCATGGTGCCGGCGGCGCTCATCGGCGCCGATCTGGAGCGGCTTCTCGACGGCGTGCGCGATGTCGCCGTGGCCTGCGGGCCTGACGTGCCTGCGCCCGAGAACCCGGGCCTGCGTCTTGGCGCCGTCCTCGGCGAGGCGGCTCTGGCCGGCCGCGACAAGCTCACCATCGTCGCCGAGCCGCCGCTGCGTGCGCTCGGCGCCTGGGTGGAGCAGCTCGTCGCAGAGAGCACCGGCAAGGAGGGCACGGGCATCCTGCCGGTGGACCTCGAGCAGGTCGGCGACTCCGGCGTGTACGGAGCAGACCGCGCGTTCGTCGCCGTCGGCCTCACCAGCGTGGCCGCGAGCGGCGCGGCGCAGCGGCTGATGGACCTGGCCGCCGCCGGTCACCCGGTGATCGGCCACGCGATGGACGGCGCCTACGACCTCGGCGGGGAGTTCCTGCGCTGGGAGATCGCTGTGGCGACCGCCGGGCACGTGCTCGGCATCGACCCGTTCGACCAGCCCAACGTGCAGGAGAGCAAGGACAACACCAAGCGGCTGCTCGCCGGCTACATCGCCAGCGGCGAGCTGCTCGAGGATCTCCCGGCCGGCGACGGCCGCGTGGCGTTCCCTGTACGCGACGAGGATCTGCCGGCGGCGCTCACCGCCTTCTTCGCGCGGGCCGCGCCGGGTGACTACGTGGCGTTGCAGGCATACGTGGCCCCTGGTGACTCCGTCTGGGCTGACCTCCAGAAGCTGCGGCAGGAGCTCCGCGACCGGTTGCGCCTCGCCACGACGCTGGGCTACGGCCCGCGCTTCCTGCACTCGACCGGTCAGCTCCACAAGGGCGGGCCGAACCGGGGTTTGTTCCTCCAGCTGGTGGGGCACGACCCCGTCGACGTTGACATCCCGGGCCAGCCGTACAGCTTCAGCGTGCTGAAGCGAGCTCAGGCGCGCGGCGACCTCGGTGCCCTGCGGGCGCACGGCTGCCGCGCGCTCCGTGTGTGTCTCGGTGACGACGTGCGGAAGGGCGTGAAGCGCCTCACGGAACTCGTCGTCGCCACGCTTGCGAACTAGCACTGCGCAGCCGGTCTGACCCGGCAGGACGAGGAGGACGTGATGGACATCGCCATGGTCGGGCTCGGTCGCATGGGTGGCAACATGGCCCGCCGTCTGTTGCGCGGCGGTCACCGCGTGGTCGTGTGGAATCGCACGTACGCCAAGGCGGAGGAGCTCGGCGGCGAGGGCGCCGAGCCGGTCCGCCGGCTCACCGACGTCGTCGCCGCGCTCGAGGCGCCCCGCGTCATCTGGATCATGCTGCCGTACGGGGACGCCACGCAGGCGGCGATCGACGAGCTGACGCCGTTGCTCGACCAGGGCGACATCCTCGTGGACGGCGGCAACTCACCGTTCCAGCACGACATCGAGCGCGGCGCCCAGCTCGCGCCACTCGGCGTCCGCTACCTCGACGCCGGCACCAGCGGCGGGGTGTGGGGCCTCGAGGTGGGCTACTGCCTCATGGTCGGGGGCGACCGCTCGGCGTTCGGGCACATCGAGCCGCTTCTCGCGACGCTGGCGCCGCCCGGTCACGGCTACCAGTACTGCGGCGGTCACGGCTCCGGCCACTTCGTCAAGATGGTCCACAACGGCATCGAGTACGGCATGATGCAGGCCTACGCCGAGGGCTTCGAGCTCCTCGAGGCGACCGATTGGGACCTCGACCTCGCCGCGATCGCCGATCTCTGGAACCAGGGCAGCGTGGTGCGCAGCTGGCTGCTCGAGCTGGCCGCCGACGCGCTGAAGAAGGACCCGGGGCTCGAGCACATCACCGGCTACGTGGAGGACACCGGCGAAGGCCGCTGGACGGTGGAACAGGGGATCGCCCACTCGGTGCCCATGCCGGCGATCACCTCCGCGCTGTTCATGCGCTTCCGCTCGCGCCAGGCCGACACGTTCAGCGGCAAGGTACTGGCGGCGCTCCGCAACGAGTTCGGCGGGCACGCCGTCAAGGAGAAGGAGTGACGGTGGACGATGGGGCCGTCGGCGGGCGCCTCAGCTACGACGAACCCGACGACCTCTCGGAGGACGGCGGGATCCACGTAGCCGGGCGTGGCAAGGCAGCCGGGTCTGCCTCGCCGTTCGGCGGCGAGCGTCACCCGGATCCCTGCAGCCTCGTCATGTTCGGGGTCACAGGGGACCTCGCTCACCGCAAGCTGATACCGGCTCTCTACGACCTCGGCTGTCATGGCGTGCTGCCGTTCGGCACGACGCTGGTCGGCTACGGCCGCCAGGAGCTCAGCGACGAGGAATTCCGCGACCTGATGCGCGCGGCGATCGACGATCACTACGGGGCGGAGGTCGTCGATGGCTCCACGTGCGACCGCCTCCTCCAGGCGCCGCGCTACGTGCAGGGGCAGTTCGACGACCCCGACGGGTACCGGCGCCTGGCCGCCGCGCTGGAGGAACTCGATGGCACGGGCGCGCGCGGCAACCGCATGTTCTACCTGGCCACGCCGCCGAGCCAGTTCGAGGTCATCGTCCGCCAGCTGGGCGACGCCGGACTGGCGCGCCCCGGCGCCTTCGATCGCGAGCACGCCGCCGGAGAACCCCGCCCGGGCTGGACCCGGGTCGTCATCGAGAAGCCGTTCGGGCGCGACCTCGAGACGGCCCACGAGCTCGACGCGGTCATCGGCAAGGTCTTCGACGAGCGGCAGGTCTACCGCATCGACCACTACCTCGCCAAGGAGACCGTTCAGAACCTGCTGGTCCTGCGTTTCGCCAACGGCATCTTCGAGCCGGTGTGGAACCGGCGCTACGTCGACTTCGTCGAGATCACCGCCGCGGAGACGCTGGGCGTCGAGCACCGCGGCCCATACTATGAGGAGGCCGGCGCGCTGCGTGACATGATCACGCCGCACCTCATCCAGCTGTTCTCTCTCGTGGCGATGGAGCCCCCGGCGTCGTTCGATGCGGACGGTGTGCGCGACGAGAAGATGAAGGTGCTGCGCGCGGTTCGACCGATCCCGACCCGGTCGATCGAAGAGTGGGCGGTGCGCGCGCAGTACGTCCAGGGCCGGGTCGACGGAGAAGACGTCCCGGCCTACCGCGGTGAGGAGCGGGTGGCGCCGGACTCGTACACGGAGACGTACGCGGCGCTCAAGCTCGTCGTCGACAACTGGCGCTGGCAGGGCGTGCCGTTCTACCTTCGCACCGGCAAGCGGATGGCGCGCCGCGTCACCGAGATCGCCATCCACTTCAAGCGGCCGCCCGTGGCGCTCTTCCGCGACGCCGCCGCGGGCGGCGGCCTGCAGCCCAACGTGCTCGTGCTCCGCGTCCAGCCGGACGAAGGGTTCTCGCTGACCATCGAGTCCAAGCGTCCCGGCCACGCCGTGGCGCTGCAGCCGGTGGCCATGGACTTCTCGTACGGTACGACGTTGAACGAACTCCCCTTCAGCGCCTACGAGACGGTGCTCGTGGACGCCATGGAGGGTGACATGACCCTGTTCACGCGAGGCGACCAGGCGGAGGAGGCGTGGCGCATCGTCGGGCCCGTCCTCGACGCCTGGGCGAAGCGACCGGAGCGTGACCTATCGATCTACGAGGCCGGCAGCTGGGGGCCGGAGTCCGCGGACGCGCTCATCGCGCGCGACGGTCACTCCTGGCGCCGGCCAACGAAGGGAGACGAACGATGAGCATCGAGATCCTGCCGGACGGCGACGCGCTCGCACTGCGTGCCGCCGATCTCTTCGCGCTGGCGGCTCAGGAGGCGGCGGCGGCGCGTGGCCGCTTCGCCGTCGCGCTCTGCGGCGGCGAGACGCCGCGAGCCTTCTACCGCCTGCTCGCCCGTCAACAGTTCAGCCAGAAGGTACCGTGGCGCCGCGTCCAGCTGTACTGGGGCGACGAGCGCTGCGTGCCGCCCGACGACCCGCAGAGCAACTACGGCATGGCGCGTGACTCGTTCATCAAGCACGTGCCCATCGCGGACGCCAACGTGCACCGGATGCGCGGCGAGGATCCGCCGGAGGAGGCCGCGCAGGCGTACGACGCCGGGCTGCGCGACCTGGCGGCTCAGTCGCGGCCGCGGGTCGACGTGCCCGTCCTCGATCTCGTGCTGCTCGGGCTCGGTACCGACGGCCACACGGCCTCGCTCTTCCCGCACAGCGACGCGCTCGCGGTCGAGGACCGCTTCAGCGTCGCGACGACGACGCCGGACGGCTCGCCGCGGATCACGGTGACGGCGCCGGTGCTCAACGCCGCGCGCCGGGTCTGGTTCCTGGTCACCGGCGCCGGGAAGGCCGGCATGGTCGCCGAGGTCATCGAGGGCCTCCGCGTGCCGAACGCGGTGCCGGCGCAGGGCGTCGCGCCGGTCCACGGCACGCTCACGTGGTTCCTCGACGAGGCCGCCGCGGCCGAGCTCAGTCCCGAGGCGCGCGGCTAGAGGGAGCGTCCCGAAGACGGAGGGGATCCCGTGACGCCGGTTGCGGATGGTCTCTCCCTTTGGATAATCGAGGTCATGCTCTCGTTCGACTTCGTCTGCGCCGCCTGCGGCGGTGCGTTCACCATCGAGTCCGAGCGGCCTGTCGAGGCCGCCGGCGTGCGTTGCCCGGCCTGCGGCGGGGAACGCGTTCGCCAGACGTTCGAGAGCTGCCTGCGCAACGCCCTGTCCGCGTGGTCGCCGCGCGACCTCGAAGCACGGCGGTGCGAGCACTTCGGCTGAGGCTGATGCAGCGGCGCGGTCGCGCCGCACGAAGACCGACGGCTCTCGGTTTTCGCGCCAACCGCTGCGGGAATCCGCACGGTATGCGTCAGATCGTCGCCTACCTCGCCGCCAGCGTTGACGGCTACATCGCCGGGCCTGACGAAGGCATGGACTGGCTGCCCGAGTTCGAGGGCGACCCGACCGGGTTCCACGACTTCTTCCGGGACGTCGGCGCCATCGCCATGGGGCGGCGCACCTTCGAGTGGATCAACGACCACAGCACGTGGCCCTACGGCGACGTGCCCGCCTACGTCCTCTCGAGCACACTGCCGGAGGGCCGGATGGAGCACGCGACGATCACGCCCGGGCCGCTCACCGAGCTTGCCGCCACGCTGCGTGACGGCGACGGCATCGCCTGGCTCGTGGGCGGCGGCGGGCTCTTCGCCGCCTTCGCCGCCGCCGGCCTGATCGACCTCTGGATCATCACCGTCGTCCCGGTCATGCTCGGAGCCGGCACCCCCCTGATGCGGGCACTCGGCGAGTCCTACCTGCGCCTCGCACTCGTCGAGATCCGGACCCTCCCGGGCGACTGCGTGCAGCTGCAGTACCAGCCCAAGCGCTGACGCCGGGCCGTGCGCCACGCGCCAACGTCTGGGCTTGCGCCCCCGGTGGTAGACTCATGAGGCAAGCCAGGTGGCCGCGGTGGACCCGCGTCGCGGAGCTCTTCGGAGCCCGCGAGGCGCCCATCGAGGAAAGTCCGGACACCACAGAGCAGGGCGCTGGCTAACGGCCAGCCGGGGAAACCCGAGGGAAAGCGCAACAGAGAGCAGACCGCCAGCGGCCCCTTTCGAGGGGTGCGGGTAAGGGTGAAACGGTGAGGTAAGAGCTCACCAGCGGTCCTGGTGACAGGCCGGCTCGGCAAGCCCCGCCCGGTGCAAGGCCAAATAGGGGAGTGTTTGAGGGTTGCTCGCCCGAGACTCCCGGGTTCCGGCCGCACGAGGCGCGCGGCAACGTGCGTCGCAGATGGATGGTCACCCACGACAGGATCCGGCTTACGGCTTGCTACAGAAAGGCCCCTCGGTCCAGCTGGACGAGGGGCCTTTCCACGTTCAGATCGGCCGCCCCGCGGCCACGTCGGTGCCCTTCGACAGCAGCAGGATCGATCGGCGCCCGGAAGATGGCCTCACACTGCGCGAGAGTGGGTACACCTTGGGCGGTGAGCCTTCGGGTGAAAGGACCCTCTGTGCAGAAGCCCCAGTGGAGCGACGTCGGCGCGATCTGGAAGACGATCCGCGAAGTGGACATCAACGCGATCCGGCACGAGGCGGAGCGTGGCGTCAGCATCCTCTGCGCCGGCCAGACCGCCGCGCTCTGGTGGATCGACCACTTTCTGCGCGAGGGACCCAGCCGCTATCCGCTGGAGGGGGAGCGCCTCGCGCTGGTGCCGCTCGCGGAGGCCGCCGACTATCTCGATCTGGCGCGCTCGGCCGACCTCCTCATTCTGGCCCTGGACGCGGCTACTCCGCTGGGCGCCGCGGAGGTCGACGGGTTGAAGCGCCTGACCTCCGTGCGGCGAAGTGGCCAGGTCACCGTGCTCTTCGGTGAGCCTGCGGGCGCGCCGCCGCCGTCCGCGTACCAGGTCTGGAGTGCCACGACGCGGGTGGATCCGCGGTCGCCCGACGCGGCGGGCGCCGTCTGCGGCGCCGTTCTCAGCGGACTGCCCAAGGAAGCTCGTCTCGCCGCCGCGCGAGTCTTGCCCGGGCTTCGCCCCTGGTTCGCCGCGCGTCTGACCAACGAGGTCTCGATGTCGAACGCGGCTTTCGCGCTGGCCTCCGGCGTACCGTCGCTGGTGCCCATCCTCGGCATCCCCATCTCCGCCGCCGACACGGTCGTCCTTACCAAGAACCAGGCGCTGATGGTCTACCGTCTGGCTCTGGCCTGCGGCGCACCGCCCGACTTCCAGAAGCGCATGCTCGAGATCACCCCGGTGATCGGCGGGGCGGTGGTGTGGCGGCAGATCGCCGGAGCCCTGGTCGGCATGGTCCCCGGATACGGCATCGTGCCGAAGACGGCGGTCGCCTTCGGCGGCACCTACGTGGTGGGTCTGCTCGCCACCCGCTGGTACGAGACCGGCCTGCTCTCCGACGCCGAACGCGAGCGCATCATGGGGGAAGCCACCGCCAGGGCCCGGGACGTGGCCGCGGCGATGGTGGAGCAGGCGCGCGCCGCCGGCGGGAAGGCTGGGGCCGGAGCGCAGGTCCGGATGGGTAAGGTGGCGGGGGGTGCTTCCGCCGCGCGCGCCCGGGCCACGAGGGCATCGGCGCAGGCGCGGGACGCGGCTCAGCGCGTGCGCGCCAGCGGCACCAGGGCCGTGCGACGCCGCCGGCGTGGCGCAGCCGGGTCGCCCGACGAGCCGGGCTCGCCGATGCCGCCGCCGATGCCGCCGCCGCAGCCGCCGGACGGATCTCGATGAGATCGCGCCTCGGGAGTCGAGGCGCTCGAGGCCGGGCAGCGCGGAGCCCGATGCCTGACGCCGGCGCGGCAGCCCCGGTCAGAACTGCACGTAGACGAAGGCGGCCGGCTTGCCCATGGCCAGGATGGCCGCGCCGAGGAGCAGGCCGAACACGACCCCGTACCTCCAGGTCGGCTTCACGTCGATCTCCCACGTGTTCGGCGCCAGATGCACCCAGGCGAGGCCGGCGAAGATCAGCAGCGTGAGCGAGTAGCCGATCTGCACCTTGGCCGAGTAGAGGCTGCCGAGGCCGTTCAGGCCGGCCATGGCCTTGAGCACCTGGCCGGCCTCCTCGAGGGTCGAGGCGCGGAAGAACACCCAGGCGATGACCACGGCGAGGAACGTGAGCCCGCGGTTCAGCCACGCGCTCTTGGGCGTCAGCCCCTTCTTGCGCGCGACCGCGTGCACCGACTGGTAGATGCCGTGCAGCAGGCCCCAGACGATGAACGTCCAGCCGGCGCCGTGCCAGATGCCGGCTATCAGGAACGTGAGCATCAGGTTGCGGACGGTCATCGCCATCCCGCGTCTCGAGCCGCCGAGCGGGATGAACAGGTAGTCGCGCAGCCAGAACGAGAGCGTCATGTGCCAGCGGCGCCAGAACTGGCTCGGGTTGGCGGCCTTGTACGGCGAGTCGAAGTTCTGTGGGAAGTGGTAGCCGAGCAGGTAGGCGACACCGACCGCCATGTCCGAGTAGCCGGAGAAGTCGAAGTACAGCTGGAGCGTGTAGCCGAGGGCGGCCGCCCACCCGCTGAGCAAGTGGAGGTTCGCGGCGTTGCCGAAGAGCGCGTCGACCTGTGGCAGCAGGACGTCGGCGATGAGCAGCTTCTTGGCCATGCCACAGGCGATGAAGAAGAGGCCGAGCGCCGCCAGACGCGTCGTCAGGCGGCGCGGCGCGTCGTCGAAGGAGCCCTCCACGTCGCGGTAGCGCAGGATCGGCCCGGCGATGGCGCGCGGGAACATGGCGATGAAGGCGGCGTAGCGGAGGAAGCTGCGCGTGGCGTGCAGGTCGTCGCGGTAGACGTCGATCACGTAGCTCATCGCGCTGAACGTGTAGAAGGAGATCCCCAGCGGAAGCAGCACGTGCAGGGCGGGGAGGTCCAGGTCGAGACCGACCCACGAGCCCAGCCCGTCGAGCGACTCGAGGAAGAAACCGCGGTACTTGAAGTAGCCGAGGATGGCGACGTTGGCCGCGAGCACGACGGCGAGGATCCAGCGGCGGCGCGTCGTCGTGCCGTCGCGCGCCAGCAGCAGCCCGGCGATCCAGTCGACCGTGGTCGCGCCGACCATGATGGGCACGAAGCGCCAGTCGAACCAGCCGACGAAGCCCCACGAGGCGAAGGTGAGGAAGGCGAGCCGCCAGACCCCGCGCGGCAGCAGCCAGTACACCAGCAGGGTGACCGGCAGGAAGGCGAACAGGAACGTGTAGCTCGTGAACTGGATGGGGACCCCCTTCGGCGGCAGCATCCTATCAGCGGGGCGGGGGAGAGGTGCCGCGCGAGCGTCCGTGAGCGCCGCTCGCCGGTCGGGTATGCTCCCGCCATGCGACCGACCGCCACCCAGATGGCCGCCTCGCTCGGCCTCGAGCCGCACCCCGAGGGCGGCCACTACCTGGAGACGTACCGCGCGACGCAGACGCTGCTGACACCGCGCGGCGAGCGCCCGGCCTCGACGGCGATCCTCTTCCTCGTGACGGCCGGCTCCGTGAGCCGCCTCCACCGGCTGGCCGGCGACGAGCTCTGGGTCTACCAGGGCGGCTTGCCGCTCGAGCTGGTGACGATCGCGCCGCGCGGGGAGCTCCAGGTGCGCGTGCTCGGTGACCCCTGGGAGTCCCCACGCGGTCGCGCGACGGGGGAAGCGCCGGCGGACGCTCACCTCGTCGGGCCGGCGGAGGCGGCCCCCGCCCCGTCGCTCGAGGACAAACAAGCCTGGCTGCCGCAGGCGCTGGTGCCGGCCGGCAGCTGGCAGGGCGCCCGTCTCGCGGGCGGCCCGCACCTGCCGGCCGACCGCGCCTGGGCGCTCGTGAGCTGCCTCGTCACGCCCGGCTTCGACTTCGCGGACTTCGAGCTCGGCGAGCGCGACGAGCTGCTCGCGGCCTGCCCGCAGCACGGCGGCCTCATCCGCGCGCTCACCTGACCCGGCCGTCGCGCCGCGCCCTCGTCCGGCGCCTCACCGCACAGGCCGTCCCGCCGGTCGCGTCCGGGCCGCGTGATACGCTCGGCTCGACCATGACCGGCGGGGCCGACGCACACCAGGGGCTGCTCGTCAGCGGCCGTTTTCCCGAGCTCGAAGAGGCGCTCTCTGAGCGTGTCCGCGAGCTCAAGGACGGTCGCCCGTTCGCCTCCGTCACCATCGTCGTGGGGTCCGCCGCCGTGCGCACGCGCGTCACCGACCTGCTCGTGCGGAGGCTCGGGGCCGTGACGAACATCCGCGTGGTGACGCTGGCCGGTCTGGCGCGCGACCTCGTCGCCGCGACGCAGGGGGCGCCGCCGGTCGTGCTCGCAGGTCTGGCTCGCGAGCGCCTGGTGCGACGTCTCGTCGATCGCCACGCCGGCGAGCTCGCGTACTTCGGCCCGGTCGCCGAACGGCCGCACTTCGCGCAGGCGCTGGCGGCGACGTTCGCCGACCTGCGCGAGGCGTGCGTCGACCCGGACTCCGCATGGGCAGAGGCGGTCGCGGCGGGGTCGCCCGCGCCGGTCGCGGAGGCGGCGCGCGCCAAGGCTGCCGATCTCGACCGCCTCTACCGTGCCTACTGCGCCGAGCTGGAGAGCCGCGGCCTGCTCGACGGCGCCGGCCTGCCGGTGGCCGCCGCTCGCGCGGTGTCCGGACTCCCCGGCGCCGGCGCGTCCATCCTCTACGGCATCTACGACCTCAACATGGCCCAGGAACGCCTGTTCGTGGCTCTGGTCGCACGCGGCGCCGACGTGTTCGTCCCGGTTCCCCGTGCGACGAAGGGGGGAGGGGCGGCGTTCGAGGCGGCGGCTCGGTTCGGCTGCGGCGAGCGCCGGCTGGAGCCGCCGCCGGAGTCAAGGGACCGCGAGCGCGTCTCGGCGGTCTGGTCGCCGCCCGCCCCGCCCGACGCTGCGGTCCGGTTCGCCGGCGACGGATCCTTCACCGTCTTCTCTGTCTCGGACGAGCGCGCCGAGCTGCGCGAGGCCGTCCGCGGCGTGATGGCCGCCATCGAAGAGGGCGCGTCCGCCTGGGACTGTGCGGTCGTCGTGCCCCACCGCGACGACGCCGAGCTCGCCGGGGCCGCCCTGCGCGGCGCCGGGCTGCCGGTCGCCTGTCGGCTGCCCGACCGGTCCTCCGGTCCCCGGCTCCTCACCCGCCTCGCCGACTGCGTCGCTCCGCCCGCGGGCGAGCCGTTCGCCCGCCGCGCCGTGGTCGACCTGCTCACCGCCGCTCCTCTCGAGGGAATGGAAGAAGGGACCGAGACGGCGCTGTGGCTCGACGAGGCTCGCCGGGCCGGGGTCGTCGCCGGGAGCGAGCAGTGGGCGGAGCGGCTGGGCCGCCGCCGCAGCGGGCTCGAACGCCGGCTCTCCGGGCTCGAGGCGCGAGGCGCCGTCACGGAGGCCGGCGACGACGAGGTCTCGGACAAGGCTGCGGCGGTGCGCCTCCGGCTTGCCGCGGCCCGCACGCTGGAGACTGCGGCGAGAACGCTCGTGAGCGCCTGCGCAGGCCTGCCGGAGCGCGCTTCGTGGACCGGCTGGGCCGAAGCGCTCGGGCAGGCGGCCGGCGCCGTCTTCGCCGCCGGGGCCGCGGCGGAGGCCAAGGACGCCGCTTCCAGGCTCACGGCGCTGTCCGTGCTCGACGAAGAGGTCGAGCTGGCCGAGGCCGCGGCGGCGCTGCGGGAACTGCTCGCCGGCGCGCGCACCCCCGTGGGGCGCGTCGGCCGCGACGGTGTCGCGGTACTCACGCCCCTCGAGATGCGCGGTCTGCGCTTTCACACGGTCGTGTTCACCGGCCTCGTCGAGGGCGGCTTCCCGGCGAGAGGCCGCCCCGATCCTCTCCTCGGCGACCCCGAAAGACGGCGGATCTCAGCCGCTCAGAGCGTCCGTCTGCCGCTGGCCGAGCAGCGCGACGCCGAGTCGCTTCTCCTCTTCGCCTTCGCGTGCGAGGGCGCGCGCGAACGTCTGGCTTTCCTCGCCCCGCGTTCGAGCGCGAGCGACGGCAGACCTCGTCTCCCGTCGCGTCTGCTGCTTCGGCTCGCGTCTCTGGCCGACGGGCGTCCCGTCGGACTCGACTCGTTCCTCGAGGGCGGGCCGCTGCGGCCGGTGTGGCGGCGCGTAGCCGGGGCGCCGGCGTTCGCCGGCGGGCAGGTCTGGATCGACGAGCGCGAACGCGATGTCGCGGCGCTGCTGGCGCTCTCAGAGCACGGGCCTCGCGGGGCGGCTCCGGCCTATGTGGCCGACGTCCTCGGGGAGGAGGGAGCGGCGCAGCGCCGCCTCGGAGCCTGGCGTGCGTCGCGCAGCTTCGCGCCGGGAGCTTGGGACGGCCTTCTCGGGGCGGAGGCCGGCGCCGCGCTCAAGAGGCGCCATCCTTTCGACGCGGAGATGCATCCCACACGGCTCGAGCGCTACATCGGCTGCCCGTTCGCTTTCTTGTTGCGTGACGTGTTCGACCTTCAGGCCCCGGACGAGCCCGAAGACGCGCTCGAGATGGACCCGAAGGAGTTCGGGACGCTGGCGCACGAGATCCTCCAGCGGGCGTACGGGCGCGTCATGACCGAGCGTCTTTCGCTCGAGGGAGCGCTCGAGGCCGTCGGCGCCGCGTGGAGCGACTGCTGCGCCGAGGCCGAGCGCCGCGGGGTCACCGGAGCGGCGTTGTCTTGGGAGGTCCGCCGGGAGATGCTGCTCGAGGACCTTCTCGAGTCGGTGCGCCGCGATCCGGTCTTCTCCCACCCGGACAGCCGTCCCGCCGGCGTGGAATGGCGGTTCGGCGACGCCGTGGACCGGCCGGTCACGCTGGAGCTTCCGGGAGGCAGGCCGGTGAGGTTCGCCGGCCGGGTGGATCGCGTCGACGCCACGCCCGCCGGCGCGCGCGTCATCGACTACAAATCAGGCGCCGGCGGCACCGAGCGCGTTCGCATCAAGGAGAGACTTGGCGTCCAGCTTCCCGTCTACCGGCTCGCCCTGCGGCAGGCCGGGGACCACGACTACGCCTCCATCACCTGCCTGTACCGGCTGGTCACGAGGCGCGGGGGATTCGAGGACCTCGACCTGCCGCAGGGCGAGGAAGCGTCGGAGCGGCGACTGCGCGCCCTCGTCGCCGAGGCCGTCGCCCTCGTCGATGCGGGCATGTTCCCGCGCACGACGCGCCAGCGCTGCGACTACTGCGACGTGCTCTACGCCTGCGGCGTCTCCGCATGGGCCCGCGCGCGCAAGCGAGAGCACGACCTGCTCGGCCCCGTGGTCCGGATGCAGTCGCCGCCGAGCGAGGACGAAGCCGATGACGACTGAGCGCCGCGTCTGCGACGACGATGTCCGTCGGCGGGTCACGACCGACCTCGGGACCACCTTCCTGCTGGAAGCGGGAGCCGGTACGGGCAAGACCCGCGTGCTCGTCGAGCGGTACGTGCGCTGCGTCCTCGATGCGCGGCGCGGCGCCCCCGGCGACGTGCGCAGCGTCGCGGCGATCACCTTCACCGAGAAGGCGGCGGGCGAGCTTCGTCAGCGCATTCGCGAGGAGTTCGAGCAGCTTGCCGCGGCCGCGTCCGGCGCCGACGAGTCGGGCGCGATCCAGGCGGCGCTCGACGGCCTCGACGACGCCCCCATCAGCACCATCCACGGCTTCGCCGGACGCCTGCTTCGGGAGTTTCCCGTCGAGGCTGAGGTCGATCCGGCGTTCGAACAGCTCGACGCTCTCGGGTCCGACCTCGAGCGGGCCCGCTTGTGGGAGGAGTGGCTCAGCGAACTCGCCGCCGGCGACGCGCAGGGGTCGCCGGCGAGGAGAGGCCTGTCCCGGCTCCTCCGCGCCGGCGTCCGGCTCGAGTGGCTCCGGGCGCTGGCCGTCGGCCCGAAGGGTGTCTTCGGCGAGCGCTACGACCTCGATCCTCCCACCGATCTCCCGGAGCAGCCGGCCCTGGCTCTCGAGTTGGAGCGGCTCGCCGACCCTCTCGAACGTCTCGCTCAGTACTGCGCCACGGCCTGCAGCAGCCCCGCGGACAAGGGCTACGGCGCCGCCCTCAGGCTCGTCGACGCCGGTCGCGCCCTGGTGAAGCGGCCGCCGGGCGACGTCGACCAGGTCGCGGCCGCCCTCTACGCGTTGCCGGCCAAGGACACAGCCTCGGCTCCCGGCGGCGCGAAGGCCAATTGGAGTCAGGCGCACGGCGGCAAGGAGGAGTTGCAGGCGCGGTACCGAGTCGTCGTCGCCGAGGTCCTCGCGCTGCGCGAGGCGTACGCCGTCTATCTCACGGCGCTGGCGGTAGGAGTCGCCGATTCGTTCTCCCGCTGGGCGGGCGCTACCCAGGTCGCCCTCGGACGGCTCGACTTCACGGATCTGCTGGGCCGGCTGCGCGACCTGCTGGTGCACGATCGCGCCGCTCGCGCGGCCCTCCAGGCTCGGTTCCGCTACCTCCTCGTCGACGAGTTCCAGGACACCGACCCGCTGCAGGCCGAGATCGTCTTCTTCCTGTGCGAACGAGCGCCCGAGGCCGCCGACTGGCGCCGGGTCGTTCTCGAGCCCGGCAAGCTCTTCGTGGTCGGCGACCCCAAGCAGTCGATCTACCGGTTCCGGCGCGCCGACATCGGCATGTACGACGAGGTCCGCCGCCTCGTCGCCGGCCAGCCCGCCGGCGCCGGCGCCACGGAGGTGATCCGCCAGAACTTCCGTACGACGCCCTCTGTGGTCCAGTGGGTCAACAACGTCTTCGCCGACGTGTTCGACGCCGATCGCGAGGAGGGGCGTCAGCCGGGCTACGAATGGGTCGAGCCGTACCGGCTGCCGGCCGAGGGCCCGAGGGTCGCCGTGCTCCTCGGCGACGACTACGGCGCCGCGGCCGGCGCGGCGGACGCCGCCCGCCGCGCCGAAGCGCGGGCACTCGCCGCGCTCCTGCTCGAGATGCGCGGGTCCGGCGCGGAGCGCTGGGCGGTCCAGGACCGGGACGCGCAGGGCGACGAAGAGGTCTGGCGCGCGCCTCGCTGGGGCGACGTCGCTCTTCTCTTCCGAGCCACGACCGGACTCGAGACCTACGAGCAGGCGTTTCGCGAAGCAGGCGTCCCCTATCGGGTGGACGGCGGCAAGGCGTACTTCGCCCGGCGCGAGGTCGACGACGCCCTGCTCTGCCTGCGGGCCATCGACGATCCGAGCGACGGGCCCGCCGTGTACGGGGCGCTGCACTCGTCGTTCTTCGGTTTCAGCGACGACGAGCTCTTCCTGTTCTGGGCGGCCGGGGGCCGGTTCGATCTGTTCACCGCGCCGCCTGCGGAGCACGCCGCCGTCGGCGCGGCGCTCGCGACCTTGCTCGAGTTGCATGAGCGCCGGGCCAAGCGCGAGCCGCACGAGCTCGCGACCGAGCTGATCCGGCTCACGCGGGCGTCCGAGTTCCTCGCGTCCACCGGCCCGGGTGCGGCGCAGGCGATCGCCAATCTCGAGAAGCTCGTCGACCGCGCGCGCGCCTTCGCCGGCGCCGGCGGAGGCGGCCTCGGCGCCTTCCTGGCGTGGGCCGCGGAAGCCGGGGACGCCTCCGGCGAACAGGAGTCTCAGGTCGACGACGAGGGCGACGTCGTGCACCTGCTCACCATCCACAAGGCCAAGGGACTCGAGTATCCCATCGTGGCGCTCGTCGGCGGTGCGCTCGCCGGCGGCGGGCGTGGCGGCGAGCCGATCGTCGATCGGGAACGGCGGCGCCTGGCGATCAAGCTGAAGGCGGAGCTGCCGGGTGCGCCGGCACGCGATCTCGAGCCGCAGGCCTACACGATCCTCCGGCAGCGCGAGCAGCTCATGGAGGCGAGCGAGTCGCGCCGGCTTCTCTACGTGGCTGCCACACGAGCCCGCGACCGGCTGATCATCTGCTGCTTCGGGCGGCTGGCCAACAAGGACGGCACGCCTTCGGCAGTCCTTCTCGGGCCCATCGGCCACCTGCTGCCGGCGCCAGCCTCCGTCTCGGACGAGTATGAGGAGGACGGCCTTCTCGTGCTCCCGGCGCGCACACCGCCGGTCCGCGACGAGGGCGACGGGACGCCGGCGGAAGACGCGCTGGTGCCGTCGCGAGCGGAGTGGCGCACGGGCCGCGAGGCGCTGCTCGAGCGCGCTTCGCGGCCCGTGCCTGCGACCAGCCCAAGCGGGCTCGAACACGTCGACGACGAGGTCCGCACGGGAGGGCCCGGCGCGCCGGCCGGCCGGGCCAGGGCGCTGGCGCTGGGCACGGCCGTCCATCGCATCATGGAGCTGTGCGACCTGGCCGACGAGGCCTCCATCAAGCCTGTCGCCGCCGCGGTCGCGGACGAGGTCGAGCGGCGGGACCTCGCGAAGGACGCGGCCGCTCTCGCCGGCGCCTGCTGGAGGGCGGCGCCGGTGCGGGCCGCCGCCTCGGCCGCCGCGTCACTGGGCGTCGACGCCGTCCATCGCGAGCTCTCGGTCGGCGCCCTGGTCGACGGGGTCGTCCTCAGCGGCGCGATCGACCTGCTGTACCGCGACGGCGACGAGTGGGTCGTCGTGGACTACAAGACGGACAAGGCGGCCGACCCCGACGTGCTTCTCGGGCGCTATCGGCCGCAGGGCGCCGCCTATGCCGTGGCGCTTGAGGCGGCCACCGGAGAGACGGTCCGAGAGGTGTGTTTCGTGGCGGCCCGGGCGGACGGGCTCGTCGTCCGCGTCGCCGTCGACGACGAGCTTCGTGCTGAGGCCTTCCGCGAGATCGACGCGGCGGCCGGCGTCGGCCGCGCGCTCAGTCCGGACGAGTTCGGACCCGACTGAGGATCCATCGGCACAGGCCGGCGGGGAGCAACCGCCGCGCCTGAGATTCCCGTCGCGGTGGAAGACTCCGCGGCGGTAGCGAAGCCGTCACCGCACGACGCCGGCAAGGAGGCGATCATGTCCACGACCGTCCAGAAGATCACGCCGATGCTCTGGTTCGACGATCACGCAGAAGAGGCGGCGCAGCTCTACGTCTCGGTCTTCGACGATGCCGAGATCGGGCGCGTGAGCCGCTACGGCCCCGGCGGCCCGAAGCCCGAGGGGTCGGCGATGGTCGTGGAGTTCACGCTCGCCGGGCAGCGCTTCACGGCCCTGAACGGCGGCCCTCAGTTCGCGTTCACTCCCGCTGTCTCGTTCGTCGTCGATTGCACGACCCAGGAGGAAGTCGACCACTACTGGGACAAGCTGTCCGAAGGCGGCGACCCCGAGGCGCGGCAGTGCGGCTGGCTCAAGGACAGGTTCGGCCTCTCGTGGCAGATCGTGCCCGTCCAGCTCGCCGAGTACATGAGCGACCCCGACCCGGAGAAAGCGGGACGTACGATGCAGGCGATGCTGAAGATGAAGAAGCTGGACATCGCCGGGCTCAAGGCGGCGCACGACGGCAGTGCCTGGTGACGACCGGCAGGCTTGACGCACCGTCATGCGGGGCGGCATCGTCCGGAGTGTGACCGAACGACGCGACAACGGATCCCCGCCCGCCGTCCCATTCGCCGTCTGGCTCCGCAGCGTGCAGGCGGCGCTCGCGGAGGAGCAGCCGGCAGACGTGCCCTGCGGCGAGTGCAACGCCTGCTGCCGGACGAGACACCACATCCACGTCCGGCCCGAAGAGCGGCGTGCTCTCGCTCGCCTGCCGCGCAAGCACCTCTTCCCGGCGCCCGATCTGCCGCCGGGCAACCTCGTGCTCGGCTACGACGCCGCGGGACACTGCCCGATGCTCGTCCACGGCCGATGCACGATCTACGAGGATCGGCCCATCGTCTGCCGCACTTACGACTGCAGGATCTACGCGGCGGCGGACGTCATCGCGGACAGGGCGGCCATCGCCGAGCAGGTCCGGCGCTGGGAGTTCAGCCATCTCGCGCCGGAAGATCGCGAGCGCCACGCGGCGGTGAGAGCCGCCGCGTCCTTCATCCAGGAGCACGCCGAGTCCCTGCCGAGCGAGGCGGCGCGCCACGAGCCCCTGCGTGTCGCGGTGCTCGCGATCGCCGTCCACGAGAGCTTCCTGGAGGACGCTCCGCGCGCCATCGGCCACCGCTCGTCGGACCGGGACAAGGCACGTGCTGTGGTCGCGGCCAACGAGAGGTTGTTCGCGGATGGGTGACGCCGCCGGTTGACGGGGACCGCGGCCGGCGGCATGGTCACGTCCGTGAATGAGCACAGGGACACGGGACCACTCCCCGCAGGCGAGTTCTCCGCGTGGCTCCGCCAGATGCGGGCGGCGCTCGCCGGCGCCGTGGACAGCGACGTACCTTGCGGCGACTGCTGCGCCTGCTGCTCCACCTCGCACTTCGTCCACGTCGATCCCGACGAGCGGCAGACGCTCGCCGTCCTGCCTCGCGAGCTCACCTTTCCGGCCCCGGGCGCTCCCGCCGGCCACCTGGTGCTCCCGTACGATTCGCGCGGCCGCTGCCCGTTGCTGGACGAGCGCGGCCGCTGCGCGGTCTACGATGGCCGGCCGCGCACCTGCCGCGTCTACGACTGCCGTGTCTACGCGGCGGCGGGCATCCCTGCGGATCGCGAGCCGATCAGTCGCCGGGCCGCGCGCTGGGCGTTCACGTACGCGGACGAGGCCGCCCGCGCGGAGCATGAGGCCGTCCGCGCCGCGGCGCGCTTCGTGCGTGAGAACCCCGCGCTGTTCCCCGGCGGCAACGTGCCCGCGGATCCGGCGCAGGTGGCGGTGATCGCAGTGAAAGCCGCCGGCCTTTTCGTCGCGGGCGGGGGGGAGGCCGGCGACCCTGCGCTCGCGGCCTCCGGCGCCGAGACGGCCCGCGCGGTCGTCGAGGCGGTGGAACGGTTCGTGCCGGCACCGAGGTCGCGGGGCGAGTCATCCCGAGTCGGCGAGCGCGCCGACGCCCCGAAGGAGCCTGCCGGGCGGCCGCGCAAGCCCCACGGTTGACGCCCCGCGGCCGCCCAACGTACCCTGTGGCCAGAGCCGCCGGCGCCCGCCGGCGGCGCACCTGGACCGAGGAGGCGTGATGGGCAAAGAGCTCTCCATCCTCGCGCACGACACGGTCGACCAGCCTCCTCCAGCCACCTGCATCTGAGCGCCGGCGGAGCGTCCTTCGGGACGCGGTCCCGGCGCATCCCCGCCCGCAGCCTGGGCGGTTCCACGCCATGCACGGACGCGCCTCAGGCGCGACGCACGTCGTCGATTCGCCCGTCCGCCTGACGTCCGTGTCTTCCGCTTCCTGGGCATGGTAGAGTCTCGCCCAGACCTGCATATTCTGTATGCATTCATGAAAACGAACGTCGCAGAGCGCCAAGCGCGTCAGGAGGAGCGAGACATGATCAAGGTCGCTGAGTGGGGCACCGGCATGATGGGTCAGGGCCTTCTGGGGTTCATCCTCGACCGTCCGAGTGACATCGACCTCGTCGGCGTCATCGTCACCAACCCCGCCAAAGAGGGGAAGACGGTCGGCGAGCTGCTGGGCCGCCCGTGCGCCGTCAAGATGACCACCGACTTCGAAGCCGTCCTTGCCAGGAAGCCGGACGTCGTGTGCATCAACACGCAGTCCAATCTCGACGAAGTGGAGCCGCAGATCATCCCGGCCCTCAAGGCCGGCTGCAACGTCATCTGCATCGCCGAGAAGATCTCGTATCCGTGGGCGAGCGACCCCGAGCGCGCCGACCTGTTCGATCGGGTCGCCAAGGAGAACAACGTCAGCATCCTCGGCACCGGGATCAACCCCGGCTTCGTGCTCGACGCCCTCGTCGTCATGTGGAGCTCGATCTGCCTGCGCGTCGACAGCATCGAGGCCTCCCGCGTCAACGACCTTTCGCCGTTCGGCCCGACAGTCATGGTCGGCCAGGGTGTCGGCACCACTGTGGAACAGTTCGAGAAGGGCGTCGCCGACGGCAGCATCGTCGGCCACATCGGTTTCCCCGAGTCGATCGAGCTCATCGCCAAGGCGCTCAACTGGAAGATCGATGAGATCGTCGAGACCCGCGAGCCCATCGTCACCGAGGTCGAGCGCTCGACGCCACACGTCCACGTGCCCGCCGGCTGGGTCGCAGGCTGCAGGCAGGTAGGCAAGGGCTACAGCGACGGCGAGCTCAAGATCCACCTCATCCACCCGCAGCAGATCCATCCGGAGATGGCGGGCCAGGGCACCGGTGACTACATCAAGATCGTCGGCGACCCGAACGTCAACATGGTGAACTCCCCCGAGATCCCGGGCGGCAAGGGCACCTACGCCAGCTCCGGCAACTACATCCCCCTCATGAAGGACGCGCCGGCGGGCATGCTCACCGTGGTCGACATGCCGGTGCCGCGCTTCTGGACGCCGAGCCTCTGAGACCCGACCGCGAGGAGCGAGCAGGCCGGCCTTGGGGCCGGCGCCCGCTCCGGCCACCTGAAAGGGGTGATCGCGTTGACGGACGAGATCCGCGCCCGTGAAGGCGACTGGGTCGAGGTCGAGTGCAAGCTGCTCGACCCGGCCGACCGCAGCAAGAACCTCCCGCCGGAGACGGCGGAGAAACCCCTCATGATGTGGGTCAAGGGGTTCGCCCTCGGCCCGGCCGCCGGGGGCGAGGAGCTCACTATCGAGACCATCACCGGCCGCAAGGTGACCGGCGCGCTCTCGGCCGTGAACCCCGGCTACTACATCACCTACGGCGACCCGATCCCAGAGCTGACGCATGTCGGCCGCGACCTGCGTGCGCAGCTCGTGGCCTGGCGCTCCTCCGCAGGCGGTGAGCGCTGATGGCCACCAAGTTCGACGCCATCATGGCGCGCCGTGGCGAGATCATGCGCAAGGCTCTCGGCATGGACTACAGCGAGTTCGAGCTGAGCCCGCTCGCCTTCGACTACGAGCGCATGATGACCGCCCACGGCTACAGCCTCGACGACATCGTCGGCATCCAGGCGCGCGCCGGCGTGGGCGATACGCCCTTGCTTGAGCTCAGGAACCTCACCGACCTCGTGCGCAGCGTGAGCGAGCCCGGCAACGGCGCGCGCATCTTCGTCAAGGACGAGGCCGCCAACCTGGCCGGCGCGTTCAAGGACCGCCGCGCGAGCGTGAGCATCCACGTGGCCAGGGAGAAGGGCTACGAGGGCGTCATCGCGGCGACGTCGGGCAACTACGGCGCCGCCGTCGCCAGCCAGGCGGCGCGCAACGACCTCAAGTGCATCATCGTCCAGGAGACGTACGACAGCCGCAAGGTCGGCCAGCCGGAGATCGTCGAGAAGGGTCGCATCTGCGAGTCGTATGGAGCCGAAGTCCTGCAGCTGACCGTCGGTCCCGAGCTCTTCTTCCACATGGTGGAACTGCTGGACGTCACCGGCTACTTCGCCGCCTCGCTGTACAGCTCGTTCGGCGTGAGCGGCATCGAGACTCTCGGTCTCGAGATCGCCCGCGAGATGGAGGGGCTTACCGGAGCGCCGCCGACGCACGTGATCTGCACCCACGCCGGCGGCGGCAACACGACCGGCACCGCTCGCGGCCTGGAACGCGCCGGGGCCACCGACACGCAGGTCATCAGCGCCTCGGTCGACCTCAGCGGGCTGCACATGGCCAGCGACGACGACTTCAACCGCAAGAGCTTCACCACCGGCCACACCGGGTTCGGCGTGCCGTTCGCTACCTGGCCGGATCGCGCCGATGTGCCGCGCAACGCCGCCAGGCCGCTGCGCTACATCGACCGCTACCTCACGGTCACGCAGGGGGAGGTCTTCTACATCACCGAGGCGATGGCCAAGCTCGAGGGGCTCGAGCGCGGCCCTGCCGGCAACACCGCCATGACGGCCGCGGTCAGTCTCGCCCGGGATCTGCCCCGAGACGCCACCGTGGTCGTGCAGGAGACCGAGTACACGGGCGCCGGCAAGCACCACTGGAGCCAGCTCAACTTCGCCAGGGAGATGGGCGTCGGCGTGTGCTCGGGCGACCCGAAGAACAACGTGCCCGGCAAGGTCATCGTGATCCCCGAGGCGATCGAGCAGATCCGCGCCAAGGACTTCGACGTGGCGCGCATGCGCAAGAGCTACATCCGCAACGCGCTCAAGAACGCGCCCGACGGCTATCTGCCGACGCCGCAGGACATCGAGTTCCT
This sequence comes from uncultured Thermoleophilia bacterium, assembly GCA_963699725.1. Lineage (GTDB taxonomy): Bacteria > Actinomycetota > Thermoleophilia > UBA2241 > UBA2241 > CAIXSE01. The sequence goes on along the minus strand of CAVOVA010000008.1, from coordinate 31,312 downwards.
GGCTGCGGACACGAAGTCTGACCCGGACACCGTGACCGCGACGCTCGCCGAGCTCGGGGAGGTCTGAGATGGCACGCGAGGACACCTATCTGCAAGTCCGTGGTCACCTGGCCGAGCTGACGGACGAGCAACTCGAGGCGCGCTTCTGGGAGCTCGCGCAGCGGGTCGTCGACCCGATGGTCGAGCTGGCGCGCACACACACGTCCCCGAGCATCGAACGCTCGGTGCTGATGCGCATGGGCGTCGACTCGCCGACGTGCATGGCCGTCGTCGGAGAGTGCGAGAAGCGCGGCCTGCTGGGGCACGGCTGTGGACATGTCGTGTGGTACTACGCCGACCACTTGGGCGTGGCCGCGCCGGAGGCTGCGCGCCGCCTGGCGGCCGGCGACGGCTGGGACGTCGTGGAGCAGAAGTGGGGAGGGGCGCGATGAACAGCCCCCGCGAGGACGCTATCGGGCGGGGCGCCGAAGGAGCACCGCTCAGGCTCGACCCCAACGAGAAGCTCGACGTCGCCGCCCTCCTCGACGGCATCGCGGACTACCGCCCGCGCCGCAAGGGTTGGCGCTGGCGCGAACAGATGCCGGACCAGAAGCTCCACAAGTTCGTGTACAAGGAGACATCGAAGGGCCTCGAGCGCAGCATCCCGCTGCCGGCGGCCCACTACTTCGGCGGCATCGACCCGCAGCCGGACTGCGTCATCACCACCGAGATCGCCTCAGGACGGTTCGAGGACGACATCCGCCGCATGCGCATGGCGGCCTGGCACGGCGCCGACCACCTGATGGTCATCCGCACCGCCGGCCAGAGCCACATGGACGGGCTCCTCGAGGGCACGCCGGAGGGCGTCGGCGGCATCGCCGTCACGCGCAAGCAGGTGCGCGCCACGCGCAAGGCCATCGACCTCATCGAGGACGAGGTCGGCCGGCCGATCAACTTCCACAGCTACGTCAGCGGCGTCGCCGGCCCCGAGATGGCCGTCATGTTCGCCGAAGAGGGCGTCAACGGGGCGCACCAGGACCCGCAGTACAACGTCCTCTATCGCAACATCAACATGTACCGCAGCTTCGTCGACGCCGCTGTGGCCAAACACGTCATGGCCAGCGTGCGCATGGCGCAGATCGACGGCGCGCACAACGCCAACGCCACCGCCGTCGAGGCCTGGAACGTGATGCCGGAGCTGCTCGTGCAGCACGCGATCAATTCCGCCTACTCGGTCGCGGTGGGGATGCCCAAAGAGGACATCTGCCTGAGCACGGTGCCTCCGGACGCCGCCCCGGCGCCGTGCATGCGCATGGACCTGCCGTACGCGGTCGCCCTGCGCGACCTCTTCGGCGAGTACAAGATGCGCGCCCAGGAGAACACGCGCTACATGGAGGCCGACGGCCGCGACGCGACCGTCAGTCACGTCATGAACCTGATGATCAGCCGGCTCACCAGCGCCGACATCCAGAGTACGATCACGCCCGACGAGGGCCGCAACGTGCCCTGGCACTACAACAACGTCGCCGCCGTCAACACAGCCAAGCAGAGCCTCGTCGGCATGGACGGCCTGCGTGAGATGGTCAAGCTCGACCGGGAGGCCCCGGAGCTCAGCCAGAAGGTGCGCGAGATCAAGGAGCGCGCCGTCCTCTTCCTCGAGGCCATGCTGGAGGACGGCGGCTACTTCGGCGCCGTGGAGAAGGCGTACTTCGTCGACTCCGGCATCTATCCCGAGACCCACGACGACGGGATCGCGCGCAAGAGCGACGGCGGCGTCGCGGCGGGCACGATCGTGCCTCGCGCCGCCGACTACCTGGCCCCCGTCTGTCACCACTTCGGCGAGAACCATCTGCCGGAGGGATACGGCGAGGGCGGCGGGCCCGGCGCGGACGCCGCCCACAAGCCCTGCGACCTCGTCGGCGGCTGCACGCTGTGCGACGCCGCGAAGGTGCCGTTCATCGACGAGCTCGACCCCGAGGACAACGTGAACGCGCGGCTCGCGCAGACCGCGGAGATTCGCGAGAAGGGCCTCATCAAACCCGAGGTCGAGTGGGCCGCCGACGGCTGGGTCGTGGTCACGCTCTTCCTGCCGGCGGCGCCGCGCGTCGCGGAGTTCGCGGCGCTCGAGTTCGGCAAGGCCATGAACCTGCAGGAGTGCGAGGTCATCAACAGACAGGTCATGCATCCGGCCGAGGGAACACTGATCGAGATGAAGGGCCGGCTGGACGTGGTCGTCGACCCGGCCCGCCTGGTCATCCCCCCGGAACCGGTCGTGATGAAGGACGAGGAGATCAAGGTCTTCGTGACGGAGAAGCATCTCACGTGCGTGGCCGCCACCGTGGGCGAGGACGAGCACTCGGTCGGCATGCGCGAGATCATCGACATCAAGCACGGCGGCCTCGAGAAGTGGGGCTTCTCGTGTGAGTACCTCGGGACCTCGGTGCCGGTCGAGAAGGTGCTGGACGCGGCCATCGAGCACGCGGCCCAGGTCGTCCTCATCAGCACGATCATCACGCACGGCGACATGCACCGGAACAACATGGAGAAGCTCGCCGACCTCGCCGTCGAGAAGGGCGTGCGCGACAAGCTCCTCCTCATCAGCGGGGGTACGCAGGTGACGGACGAACTCGCCCGCAGCTGGGGTATGGACGCCGGCTTCGGTCGCGGCGCCAAGGGCATCGGTGTCGCGTCGTTCGTGGTGAGGACGATGCGCGAGCGCGGGATGTGACGTGACGGGCTCGCTCGACAACCGCGGGGCGGGGGAGAGCCGTTGACGGCCGGCGCCCGCCGCGTGGACGCGCTCGTCGCCGAGATCGGCTCGACGACCACGGTCGTCTCGGCGTTCGACGGGCTGCGCGACTACCCGGCGGCGACGCCCTGCCTCGTCGGGCAGGGCGTCGCTCCCACCTCGGTGGGGCGTGCCCCCGAGGCGCCACATGAAGACTCGCCTTCGCCGGCCTTCGTCGCCGACGGCGACGTCACCATCGGCGTGAACGCCGCCCGGGCGCGGCTCGAAGGGGCGACCGGGCCGCTTGCACCGAGCCTGACACTGGCGACCAGCTCGGCGGCCGGCGGCCTGCGCATGACCGTCCACGGTCTCACGCAGCGCATGACCGCCATGGCTGCGCGCGAGGCGGCGCTCGGAGCCGGCGCAGTCGTCAAGTACCAGACCGCCGGCCGTCTGCGCGACCTCGACCTGCGCGAGATCGAGGCCGTGGAGCCCAATCTCATCCTGCTGGCCGGTGGGGTGGAGGGCGGCGACTGCGACACCGTGCTCTTCAATGCCGAGCGCCTCGCAGGGCTCCGGGCCCGGCCCATCGTGGTGTACGCCGGCAACTCGGTCGTCTGCAGCGATGCTCGGGAACTGCTCGAGCGGGCCGGCTTCAGGGTCAAGCTCACCAACAACGTGTATCCGGCGGTCGACGAGCTCGACATCGTGCCGGCGCGGGCCGTCATCCACGACGCCTTCGAGGAACACATCACGCACGCGCCCGGCATGGAGCGCATCGGCGAGGTCGTGAGCGGCAGGATCCTGCCCACGCCGGGGGCCGTGCTGATCGCCGCCGAGCGGCTCGCCGAGGACGTGGGCGACCTGGTCGTCGTCGACGTCGGCGGCGCCACGACCGACGTGCACTCGATCACCGACGGCAGCCCCGAGATCGCGGCCCTCATGATCGAGCCGCAGCCGCACAGCAAGCGTACCGTCGAGGGTGACCTCGGCACCTACGTGAGCGCCGGGCACGTCGTCGAGATGCTGGCCGAGGAGGAGCGCCCGGTGCAGCTGCCGCCGCCCCTGCCGGCGACGCAGGAGCAGATCGCGGCGGCGCTGACGCTGACGCACTTCGCCGCCGTGACCGGCGTGCAGCGACACGCCGGCCGGCTGGCGCACCTCTACACGCCGACCGGCCGGCAGACGGTCGCGCGCGGGCGCGATCTCACCGCCTGTCGGCTCGTCATCGGCACCGGCGGCGCCCTCACGCGTCTGCCCGGCGGCGAGGCCGTGCTCTCGGACACGCGGGCGAAGAGTGGCGGCGGGGAGCGTCTGCTGCCGCCCCAGGATGCACGCGTCGCTCTCGACCGCGACTACGTCTTCGCCTGCTGCGGCGCTCTCTTCGCGCACTTCGCGCCGGACGCGGTCGTCGCGCTCATGCGCGGCAGCGCCGGCGTCTGACGAGTCTGCCCGCTCCCGCGACTGCGGGCGGGGGCTGGCGGAGCGTCAGCCGTTCAGGGCGATCGACTGCGGCTGGCACACCTGCAGGCAGCGGCCGCAGAGGCTGCAGGCGTCGGCGGCGTGGACCGTCGCCTTGGAGCCGTCCCAGGAGAACACTCCTTGCGGACAGACCTGCAGACAGGCGCCGCAGCCGACGCAACTCCTCGAGTCGACGGCCACGCGCGTGGAGGAAGTCGAGCCTCCGGACGAGTCTGGCTCTGATGATCCGGAGGCGGACGCGCCGCCCTGGTCGGCGCCCCAGCCGCTGCCGGCGTCGGCCCCGTCGGACGACACTGCGTTCACCGTCTCGCTGCCGGCGATACCCAGGCCCACCAGCAGCGCGGCCCCGCCGAGGGTGACGGCGCCGGCCAGGAAGGCTCTGCGGTCCATGCGTCGCGAGTCGAGGCGGCGGTCGGCAGGACCGCCGCCCATGTCCTCGAGATGCTCGAGCGACTCGGCCGCGACCACCTGCGGCGTCGTCGGGCGGGCGGTGTTGGCAGCAAGATCAGCGCCCACCGCCGCACCCGCTGTCTCGTGGCGCTCGCGAGTTGCCCGCTCCGTCCGGCCAGCACCGGCCAGCTTGCGCGTCATGAACGCGAGCCAGCGCAGATGCAGCACAGTGTGCAGCCCGACGCCCGCGGCCATGATCACGCCGCTCCAGTCGTGGATCGTGGTCCAGAGTGCCGTGCTGACGCCGAGGATCGCGGGGGCGCCGGCGGAGCTGATCGTCGTGACTTCAGGGAACAGCCGCACGATCCCGGTGATCGCGCAGAGGAGGAACGCGACGCCGGTGATCATGTCGACCCAGTAGTTCACGACCGCTTTCTTCATCGTGCTCCATCCTTGAGAGGGCGCCTGAGGCGTTTCGGGGCGTCCCGGCGGCGAGCCAGGTGCGAGCACAGCAGGCGCCGTCACCGAGCATCGACTGAGTGGGAAGAACGAAACGACCGTATCTTGTGAAAAGAATAGCACAGTCCGGCGGGACGGTGCCTGCGAGTCCCGCCTCACGCCCGCCTCCGCCGCAGACACTTGCATTGGTGGTCCGACGCCAATACCATCATGTATACGTCTTATGCAGAGGAGCATGATGCTCGCGAGACCAAAGCTGACCGTCGATCTGGGCAAGGTGCGCGGCAACGCACGCACGGTGGTCGAGCACTTGCCCGGCATCTCGATCGTCGCCGTGACCAAGGTCACGTGCGGCTCTCCGCAGGTCGGTCGGGCGCTGCTGGCCGGCGGAGCCCGCGCGCTGGGCGAGTCGCGTCTGGAGAACGCCCGGCGTCTCCGCGACGCCGGCGTGACCGCGCCCCTCTGGCTGCTGCGCGCGCCGCCTCCGGAGCTGGCCGGCGAGACCGTCCAGCTCGCCGACCTCTCGCTCGAGAGCGAACTGGAGACGGTCGTGGCGCTGGACAACGCCGCCGCCGCGGCGGGGCGGCGTCACGCGATCGTCGCGATGGTCGACCTCGGTGATTTGCGCGAGGGCATGATGCCGGAGGCGCTGCCCGCCTTCCTCGAGCGCGTCAACGCCATGGACCACATCGACATCGCCGGCATCGGCGTGAACCTGACCTGCTACGGCGCCATCGTGCCCGACGAGCAGAACCTCGGCCGCCTGGCCGAGCTCGCCGAGCGCAGCGAGAAACAGCTCGGCCGCCCGCTCCTCGTCTCGGGCGGCAACTCCAGCTCGATAGGCATGGTCACCTCCGGCCGCATGCCGGCCGCGGTCACGACGCTGCGCATCGGCGAGACCATCCTTCTCGGCGTCGACACGCTCACGCGCGAGCCTACGCTCGGCCTCCACCTCGACGCCTTCACCGTCGCGGCGCCGGTGATCGAGTGCCTCGTCAAGCCGTCGCTGCCACAGGGCACCAGCGCACAGGACGCCTTCGGCAACTTCCCGACGTTCACCGACCGCGGGGAGCGGCGGCGCGCAATCTGTGCCCTGGGGCGCCAGGACGCGCCGCCCGAAGGGCTTGTGCCGGTGGACGCGCGCGTCGAAGTGCTCGGCGCGTCCAGCGACCACCTGATCCTGGACGTTCACGACCTCGAGCGCCCACCGGCTCTCGGCGACGCCATCTCCTTCGTACCCAACTACGCTGCGACCCTGCGGCTGTTCACGTCGCCCTACGTCCACAAAGTGTTCACTCCGCCGGCCTGACGATAAGGATCGTGGCGCGGAGGGACCTGCAATCACAGGAGTGAGCATGGCAGAGAGGACCAAAGTCCTGATCATGGGAGCCGCCGGGCGCGACTTCCACAACTTCAACACCTACTTCCGCGGGCGCGAGCAGTACGAGATCGTGGCCTTCACCGCCACGCAGATCCCGTACATCGACGACCGCAAGTACCCTGCCGAGCTGGCGGGCCCGTACTACCCCAACGGCATCCCGATCCACGACGAGTCCGAGATGCCCGAGCTCGTCAAGCAGTACGGCGTCGAGCAGGTCGTGTTCGCCTACTCCGACGTGCCCTACGAGTACGTCATGCACCGCTCGGCGATCGTCAACGCCCTGGGCGCCGACTTCCGCCTGCTCGGTCCGGACAAGGTCATGGTCAAGAGCACGAAGCCGGTGATCGCCGTCTGCGCCGTGCGCACCGGCGCCGGCAAGAGCCAGACCACGCGCAAGATCCAGACGATGCTGCGCGAGGCCGGCAAGAAGGTCGTCAGCATCCGTCACCCCATGCCGTACGGCGACCTCGTCGCCCAGCGCGTGCAGCGCTACGCGACGCTCGACGACCTCAAGAAGTACGAGTGCACCATCGAGGAGATGGAGGAGTACGAGCCGCACGTGCGGGCCGGCAACGTGATCTACGCCGGCGTCGACTACGAGGCGATCGTGCGCGAGGCCGAGAAGGAGGCCGACGTCATCCTCTGGGACGGTGGCAACAACGACTTCAGCTTCTACCGGGCCGACCTCTACATCACCGTCGCCGACCCGCACCGTCCCGGCGACGGGCTCGTGTACTACCCCGGCGAGGTCAACCTGCGGCTCGCCGACGCCGTGGTGCTGAACAAGGTCGACACCGCCGACCGCGCCGGTATCGAGGCCGAACTCGAGGCAGTCCGCTCGGTGAATCCCGACGCCACGGTCATCATGGGCGCATCGCCGGTCACCGTCGACAAGCCCGAGCTGGTCAAGGGCAAGAAGGTCCTCGTGGTGGAGGACGGCCCGACCCTGACTCACGGTGAGATGAAGTACGGCGCCGGCACCGTGGCCGCCAGGCAGTTCGGCGCGTCTGAGTTCATCGACCCGCGCCCGTTCGCGACCGGCGAGATCAAGGCGACCTTCGAGAAGTACCCGAACGTCGGCGTGCTGCTGCCGGCTATGGGCTACTCGGACGAGCAGCTCAGGGACCTCGAGACGACCATCAACACGTCCGGAGCCGAGCTGGTCGTCATCGGTACGCCGATGGACCTGCGCCGTATCATCGACATCAAGCTGCCGGCCGTGCAGGTCGGCTACGACCTGCAGGAGATCGGCAGCCCGACGCTCGCCGACGTGCTCAGCGAGCGCGGCTTCATCTGATAGCATCGAGTGACCGACGGAGGCGGCCTGCCCGGCGGCGGGCCGCCTCCGTTCCGTCCCCATGTTCCGTCCCAGCGAAGGGGGTTCCATGCCCGAGAAGGCCAGACGTCATCTCTCCGAGCTCGACCTCACAGGCCGCAGCTTCCTTGCGATCCACGACTTCACGCCCGCCGAGGTCGTCACGTTGCTCGACCTCGCCGCCGAGCTCAAGGACGTGCAGAAGCGCGGCGTCCCGCATCCGTTCCTCGAGGACCGCGCCGTCGCCATGATCTTCATGAAGACCTCGACGCGCACACGCATGAGCTTCGAGGTCGGCATCGAGCAGCTCGGCGCCCAGCCCATCTTCCTGAACGCTGGCGACATCCAGCTGCGCGTCGGCGAGACCATCAAGGACACCGCCAACGTCATGAGCCGCTACGTCGACTGCATCATGATCCGCACCTTCGCGCAGCAGGACGTGGAGGACCTCGCCACCTACGGCCAGATCCCGGTGATCAACGGCCTCACCGACACGCATCACCCCTGCCAGGGCATGGCCGACGCGCTCACCGTCCGCGAGCACTGTGGCCGCCTCGAGGGCGTGCGCCTCGTCTACATCGGCGACGGCAACAACGTCACCCACTCGCTCGCCGAAGTGGGCGCCAAGACCGGCATGCACGTGGTCTGCTGCACGCCTGCGGGCTACCGCCCCGACGCGGACATCATCGCCCGTGCCCAGGCGGACGCCAAGGCGACCGGCGGGAGCGTCGAGCTCACCGACGACGTCGCGGCGGCCGTGCAGGGCGCCGACGTGATCTACACGGACACCTTCACCAGCATGGGCCAGGAGGCCGAGCACGACGTGCGCCTCGCGGCCCTGCGTGACTACCAGGTGAACATGGACCTCGTGAGGCTGGCCGGCCCGCAGGTCAAGGTCATGCACTGCCTGCCGGCGCACTGGGGCGAGGAGATCACCGAAGAGGTGCTCTACTCGCCGCACGCGGTCGTCTTCGACCAGGCGGAGAACCGCCTGCACGCGCAGAAGGCGATCATGGCGGCGGTGATCGCCTAGCCCGCGATCTGCAGACGTCAGACGGCACCGAGTGACAGGAGGCCGGGCGCGGACTACCGTCCGCGCCCGGCCTCCTGCGCGTTCGTTCCGGGCTGTCTCTCGAGACTGTGAGCCAGCACCGCGAGCGCGCCGCCGCAGAGCGCGGCGAAGCCTGCCACGGCGGCCAGCATGAGCCACACGTACTGAAGGCGGTCGCCGGAGGCGTCGGCGACCAGGCCGCCGGCCCACGCTGCGAAGGAGCCCACGCCGAACGAGAGCGCGAAGCTGGTGCCGTAGCCGAGGCCGCGATGCCCGAGGGAGGTGTAGCGTCCGGTGAAGGTGTTGTCCATCGGCTGGGTGGTGAAGTGGATGAAGCTCGTCACAGCGAGGAACGCGAGCAGCCACCACTCCACGGCGAAGAACGTGGCGGCGAGCAGCAGGGCGGTGACGCTGAGCAGCAGCGCATAGAGCGTCTCCGCGTGGCGGCGGCCGCCCAGGTGGCCGCCCCACCACTGACCGAAGAAGCCGGCGAGATAGACGATCGAGGCGAGAATGCCGCCGCGGAGCAGCGCGGTCGTGGGCAAGACGTCGGCGCGTGATGCGGCCAGCGCCGGCAGGTACGTCGCGAAGCCCCGGTAGATGAACCCCAGCGCGCAGGTGATCGCGAACACGAGCACGAGCGCGGTGAGGTTCGTGGACGACGACCGCGCCGGCGTCCCGTCCGGTCGAGCCGCGACGGAGGTGCGCGACGTCACGTCGTCGACGTCCCAGCCCAAAGCGCCCTCGCGCAGCTCTACCTGCGCCGCTGTGGCCTGCGCTGCCGCGCCGTCCGTCGACGTGCCGTGCGACGACGGCGCGAGACCCGGGTCGACGAGGCGTCCCATCCTGAACGTCAGCCCGGCCACCGCGAGACCGATCAGTGCGGCCACCCCGAACGGGAGTCGCCACGAGACGCTCCAGGCGAGCAGGGCGCCGAACGTGGGGGCCAGCGCCAGACCCAGGTTGCCGACCATGCCGTGATGGCCGAGTCGCCGCGCGTCGTTGTCGCTCACCCGCGAGACGAGGGTGAGTCCGGCCGTGTGGTACGGCCCGCAGGCGATCCCGAGCGCAACGAGGGCGACGGCGAAGGCCGTCCCGTTGGGGGCCAGGGCGATGGCCAGAGATGCGCCCGCGCCCGCGACGAGAACAAGGCGCACCACGAGCAGCGGCGAGACGCGGTTGACGAGGAGGCCAGTGGGTAGGGAGAGGAGCCCGTAGGCGAGCATCGCGACCGTGAACACGGCGCCGAGCATCGCGTAACTCGCCGAGTACGTCTCGCGCAGCATGAACAGGACCGCGGGGAAGAGGCCGATGTACAGGTGCGTCGTGGCGTGCGCAAGGTAGACGGGCAGGAGAGAGGGGGCAGGCGGTCCTCTGCCGGGTTCCCCCGAGACCGACTGTCCGGCGTGCACGGCCGTCCGGCCCGTCAGATCCAGCTGGGGAACCAGGTGATGTGCGAGAAGTACTGGGGTGAGATCGGCAATCCCAGCACGATGGGGATGAAGGCGACGACGATGCCGATCACGACGCCGGCCACCACCATCGCCATCCACGGCCTGTACGGTCTGAGCCGCGGGGAGACGAGCACGCCGAAGACGGCCAGCGCCAGGAAGATGCCGACGGCCACGGCGACCCATCCCAGAGAGTCGCCGGCCCGCCGCGGCAGCGTCCAGAAGAGCCAGCCGGCGGCGATGCCGACCGGGCGCCACAGGAAGGCCGTCGCGAGAGCTACCCCGGCGACGGCCAGCCATCCACGGTGCGGTATCACGCCGCCTGCAACGAGGCACAGCGCGCCGGCGACGAGGATCGCCATGAACGGCGCCACCGGCGTCATGTAGTAGAGGAAGGACGTCCTCGTGGTGGCGAACCACGGCACGTAGAGGACCAGGACGAGGGCGGCCGCCGGCAGCAGCGCGTAGGAGCGCCGCAGCAGTGCGAGGGCCACGGCGGCGAGCAGCGATAGGGTCGCGAGCCACCAGAGAAACGGGTTTCCGATGGCGACGACGCCGTAGTAGGTCTTCTCGCCCTCGAAGAAGTACCAGACGGGCCGGTAGTCGATCATCCACGTGTAGGCCGCCGACGCGTAGGTGTGCGTGGCGTCGAGATTGAGATTGAAGGTCAGCATCTGCCGGTGCAGTTCCCGGAAGTCGGCGATCGTGTGGCCCGTGGCGAAGTACTGCGCGTAGCTCAGCAGGTAGATGCCCAGCGGGACGGCGACGAGCGCCGCGATGACCGTGAGCACGCGGAGCGCCACGGAGCCTTCGGGCGGGATCGCAGCGACCGATTCCCCGCCGGGGGCGGTCACCGCTGCGGGGCTCTGTGGGAGCTCCTCCGGAGCCCCGACCGCTCCCTCTGACTCCGCGCCACGCGCCGCGCGCCGCTGCAGGATCCAGGAGACGAGGATGATGAGTGCCGCGGCGATGATGGCGAGCGCGCCGGACCACTTGGTGGCGAGCGCCATGCCGCCCGCGGCGCCGCAGACGAGGAGCCAGCGAGCGCGCCAGCCGTCCTGGACGTAGCGTAGCGCGAACAGGACGCACACGACCGTCCAGGCCGCGATGAAGATGTCGAGGGTGGCGATGCGCGATTGGGCGATGCCGAGCGGGTCCGCAGCCGCGAAGAGGAGTGCGAGCAGCGCCCACGGGGGGGAGAGGCCGAGCCTGCGTCCCAGCGGGTACACGCAGGCGAGCAGCGCCACGCCTGCCACCACAGCCGGAAAGCGCCAGCCGAACGCGCGGTCGCCGAACAGCTTGATGCCGGCGGCGATCGCGAACTTGCCCATCTCAGGATGCGGCCACGAGACCTCGTCGCCGCCCGCCCAGCGCAACGGCGCCTTGGGGCCGACCCGGCCGTCGACGATCGCCTTGCCGTCCTTGGCGTAGTAGATCTCGTCGAACATCATCTCTGCGGGAGTACCGAGCTGCCAGAGCCGCAGTGCTGTGGAGACGAGGAGGATGAGCGCCACGGCGAGGGCGACGCCGTGCCGGCGGGCGGGGTCCTGTATGGGGCGTGGGCTCGCTATCATCTGCGTCGGGATCTCTTTGACTCTCTGGCCGGTCCGCCGACAGTATAGTGAATCCGCGGATGGCAGGACGCCGCGCGTGCCCGCGGCGCCCGGGGGGAGTCCTGGCTCGCCCTCTGCTCCGGTCCGCACGTCACGATCTTCACTCCCGCGTCGCCGGCGTGGGTCCGAGGCCTCGGCGGCGGAGGCGACGCGCGTCCGCTGTACAAACAGCCCGCCCTGCGCCCCGGGCAGGGCCATCTGGGCAGATACAGGCCACTTGGTTTGCCGTGCGCTTCGTGATAAAACTCCGCGGGTTTGCCGTGTCGATAGTGCCAGCCGGGGGCGGCACGGACCGACCTTCAGGATTCATGACCTGTCTACCGAGAGTGGAGGCTTCGATAGATGAGTGACGACGTCAAGACGCCGCTGGGCAGCCTGACGGGTCCGATGGGCGAGCGTGGCACGATCACGGCCACCTTGCGGGACGCCACGGCGAACCCCGGTCCCCTTGGTCTCATGGCCTTCGGCATGACGACCATCCTGCTCAACATCCATAACGCCGGCTTCTACGAGATGAACGCCATGATCCTCGCCATGGGGATCTTCTACGGTGGCCTCGCCCAGGTCATCGCCGGCGCCATGGAATGGAAGAAGAACAGCACCTTCGGCATGACCGCCTTCCTGTCGTACGGCCTCTTCTGGCTCACGCTGGTCGGCCTCATCGTCTTCCCCAAGTGGATGGGTGTCGACGGTCCCGACGACGTCGCCATGGGCTGGTACCTGATGGCGTGGGGCATCTTCACCGGCCTCATGTTCATCGGCACGCTGCGCATCAACCGCTCGCTGCAGGTCGTGTTCCTCAGCCTCACGGTCCTGTTCGTGCTGCTGGCCGTCGGTGACTGGACCGGCAACGCCACGATCACCAAGATCGCCGGCTGGGAGGGCATCTTCGTGGGGCTCAGCGCCGTGTACGGTTCCATCGCCCAGGTGTGGAACGAGCTCTACGGGCGCATCGTGCTGCCGATCGGGCCGTACAAGAAGTAGGACCTACAGATCCCACGCCGCGTCCGCTCGGGCGCGGCTCGTGAGACGCCCGGGGGCGCCGTCACTCACTCGTGACGGCGCCCCCGGCGCGTTCTTCGGCCGGCGGCCGCCGGCGCGGACCACGCCCGCGGCGGCCGGTGCATGTTCTTCCGTCCGACGGTGTCCCTATCATCCTCCTTGACACGAACACGGGTTCGCTCTAGGCTCGACACGAACACGTGTTCGCCACAGGAGGAGGAACGGTGGAAGGTCTCACGCCGCGACAGGAGCAGGTACTGGAGTTCATCCGCGAGAGCGTCCGCGTCAACGGTTATCCGCCGACGGTCCGCGAGATCTGCGCGGGCCTCGAGCTGTCCTCGCCGTCGACCGTCCACGCGCATCTCGCGAACCTCGAGCGCCTCGGCCTCATCAAGCGAGACCCCACGAAGCCACGTGCTCTGGACGTGGTCCGCGACCTGCGCCCGCCGCGTCCTCTGCCGCTTGTCGGCCGTGTGGCCGCCGGCGCGCCGATCGTCGCCGAGGAGAACATCGAGGACCTGGTCGACGTGCCGGGGTTCCTGCGCCGCGACGACGGGGACTTCGTGCTCCGTGTCCGGGGCGACTCCATGATCGGCGCCGGCATCTTCGACGCCGACCTCATCGTCGTCCATCCCCAGGCACAGGTCGTCGACGGAGAGATCGTCGTCGTCCGCGTCGCCGAGGACGAGGCGACCACCAAGCGCATCTACCGGGACGGCTCCACCGTTCGCCTCGAGTCAGACAACGAGAACTACGCGCCGATCATCGTCCACGCCGATGAGGTCCAGCTCGTCGGCCGAGTCGTGGGGGTCCTTCGTCAGCTATGAGTACCGTGCCTCTCGCCACAGTCGCCCAGCCCAGCCTCGCCGACGCCGTCGACGAGTCCCTCGCCGCCGCCCTCGCCGGCCGTGATGAGCCCTGCCTGTGGTGCGGAGGCCGCTCCGTCCGCACCTTGTCGGCCGATCTTTGGACCGGCAAGGTGACCATCGGCTGTCCGCATTGCGGCAGCGAGCTCTCGGGCGTCGTTCCCCGCGAGCTCCGCGAGGTGCCCCGATGAGCGGCCGCCGGCCGCAGATGCACGCGGTCGCGGAGTCGCCGATGGCGCGGCGGTCCGTCGTGCCGGGCTCGCGCTCGCTTGGGCGATCCACTCGGCGGCACCGGCGCCGACGCCGTCTGGCCGGCCTGATCAGATTCGCGCTGTTCCTTCTGCTCATCTTCGTCGCCGTGTGGGCCGGCGTGCGCGTGGCGCACGCCGGCGCAGACGCGGACATCTACACCGGCCACCAGTACACGGTGGTCACCGGCGACGACCTCTGGACCATTGCCGGGGAAGAGTACGGCGGTGGGATCGACCTGCGCGCCGCCGTGTACGCGATCCGCGAGGCCAACGGCCTGGAGAGTTCGGTCCTGCAGCCCGGCCAGGGGCTCACGCTCCCGTATCTGGGCGACTAGGTTCCGGCGCCGGGCGGGCTCGCGAGGCGGGGCATGCGCTATACTTGCGCCGCGTCCGGGACGTGGCGCAGCCTGGTAGCGCACCTGCTTTGGGAGCAGGGGGTCGCGAGTTCAAATCTCGCCGTCCCGACCAATTTCCCCACGGGCGGGAGTAGCTCAGTTGGTAGAGCATCAGCCTTCCAAGCTGAGGGTCGCGGGTTCGAAACCCGTCTCCCGCTCCATCTCCCCGTATACTTGGCTCTCCGCGCGCCCGTAGCTCAGTTGGATAGAGCAGGAGACTTCTAATCTTCAGGTCGCAGGTTCGAATCCTGCCGGGCGCGCCACTTCTTCAGTGAACACCATGCAGTCGGCGTGCCACATCGGAGTCGAGGGCTGACCATCGCCCGCCACTGCCGCGTAGGCGACTCGTCCGGCCGCGATTCAATCGGTGCTGTCATTGTCGACGGCGAGCCCATCTGGGGGATCGCCGGCCGCTTCGGAGTCGGTCGAGAGTCCATGCGCCGGCACGCGAAGCACCACCACGGCCCCGCGCTGGCCGCCATGCAGGCCGCGGCCGACCGCGCCAAGACGAAGACGACGCAGGAGCGCAGGGAGGTGCAGTACGAGATCCCGGCCGACCTGGTGCAGGCAGCCTACGTGGGCGGCCATTCCACGACCGTCATCGATGCTTCCCGATAGTCACGACAGACCGCTCAGCTGCCGGCGAAGACTACAGGTGAGTCGAACGACCGGCCACAGGCCAGGGTCACCTCATGGCCTCACCGGAGTGGCTGAGCCTGCGTGACGTGATCCTGTCCGCCCTCACGTAGCAGCCGGACGCCCGCGCAGCCGTCTTCGCGCGACTGCTGGAGTTGGAGGCAGGAGCGTGTGTGCCCCCTACGCCGAAGGCCAGAAACGGAGACCCGTTCGCAACAGCCAGTTCAGCGCCACAAGGAGGACGACATACACAGCGAAGCCCAGCGCGAGGCGCAGGGCGAAGCTCCACTCCTGTGAAGGGTCCAGCAGGTCGAGGCATTCGAAGGCGCCAAGCAAGCTCAGCCCGAACACAAGGAACTGCCTCAGTCGCAGAAAGCGGCGGCGCGGTCGCGGCGCAGTGTCGTCATCATCCGGCCTCATTGCCGACATGCTACCAGACGGTGCGTCCTGTGCCGTCTGGCCTTCGACCTCGCCCGCGCTTCCGGCTGACTCACGCCGGCGCCGGGCTGAGAAGAGGTGCTTCGTTCGCACTGACGCGCCACCACGTTGGCGGTACACGGGACGTGGAGCCACAGTCCACCGCTTGGCCGTTGTGCTCGCCGGGCGCTCGAGGGACACTGAGCTCATGCGCGCCGTCGACGTCACCCACGCCGAGACCGCGCGCCTCACGTCTGAAGCGCATCAACCTGACCCGCCAACGCGTCGCGGCTGGACTGAGCCGCGACGCTCGCAGGTCATGCGCGGTGCCTGAGGCGCAGGGAGTGCGGCTCGGACACTGACCGTCACGGCTGCCTCGTCGACGCAGGAGGGAACAGCATGAGCTACAGCGCGACCAGTCAGCTTCCACGGAAGAAGATGGCCAGGATCACCGGTGGCCTGTACCTCGCGTTCATACTTGCGTCTGTGCTCGCCGACCTGATCGGGCACATCGGCATCGCCGACGTGGAGCAAGCCTACGAGGTGCTCGCCGACAGCTCGTGGCAGTTCAGTCTTGGCCTTGCCTTCGCGCTGCTGTCGGCCTTTCTCTTCGTCATGGCCGCCTGGGGTCTGTACGTGCTTCTCAGGCCAGCGAACCAGGACCTGGCGCTGCTCTTCCTTCTGCTCAACGCGATCGGTGTGGCCATACAGTGCGTGAGCATGTTTCCTCTCATCCTCGCGATACTGCTGGGAGACGGTTCCAGCTACATGCAGGCCTACTCGGCAGGACAGGTCGAGGGCCTGATGCAGATCTCGATCGACCTCTACCAGTCGAGCTTCGTCATCGCTCAGCTGTTCTTCGGCACCTGGCTGTTCCCGCTGGGCTACCTGGTCTACAAGTCGGGGTTCCTTCCCAGGTTCCTGGGCGTCCTGCTGATACTCGACGGCTTCGCTGTTCTCCTGTGGTTCTTCCAGGCGATACTGCTGCCCGACTATCCGGCGATCATCTATCCCGGGCTGGCGTTGAGCTTCGTCGCGGAATTCGGACTGGGCTTGTGGCTCCTCCTCAAGGGCGTGAAGGACAGCCAGGTTGCGTCTGACCTGCCGGGCTGACTCGAGTCCCCGAGTCCAGGACCATCCCGCGCCTGACCCGCGCTTCCCGCAGAAGACGCGCCCGAGTCATGCAGACTCGGGGCGGGCAAGCGCGCGGGCGCGCGCTTCAGCTCGGACGCAAGCACGGTAGTGGCTCCGCCGAAAGCCCGGGACATCCAGGAACGCGCTCCGGTGGCGTCCCTCGCGGCCACCCTCCCGATCTGGCTCTCGACGCGCAGGGGACCGCCGGCGCCATCCTCGCGTCTGCGCACTCTCCATGCGCGGGCCGGGGCGCGACCGGTCTGGCGTCCTCAATCCGCGCCGGTCCGCCCGACGAGAGGGGCCTCATCGAGACTGATTCGGATGGATCTGGACGTCGGATCCGCTGGTCGGTCGAGACTTCCGATCGTGAGGACGCGGTTCGAGTCCTGCCGGGCGCGCCACATCGTCGTTACGGCGCGCATCGTCGCGGGTAGAAGGCTGCCGATGAACGAGCCTCACGTCAGCCCGGACTCGCCGCCTGGCGACCCCCGCGTCACCGCCGTCTATGAGGCGGTGGCGGCCTCGCTCGCCGAGCACGACAAGGAGACCGCCGTGCGGACCGCCGTGGAGGCCGTCACGTCGGGCGGCACGAGCATCCCTGTGCTCTATCGCGATGTGCTGGTTCGCATCCTCGCCGACACCGGGGAAGCCTGGCAGCGCGGGAGTACCTCCATCTGGGAGGAGCACCTGGCCAGCGCCACGGTGCGCACCATCGTCGAGATCCTCTATCCGGGCGTCCTGAAAGCGAAGGCTGCAGTGAAGCCTTCCGGGAAGGGCGTGCTTCTCGCATGCCCGCCGGAAGAGGGACACGACCTCGGCCTCCGCATGGTGTCGGACCGCTTCGACATGGCGGGCTGGAAGACCTACTTTCTCGGGCCCGACACGCCCGTCGCCGAGATCGCCGACGCCGCCAGGCGCCTCGGCGTCGACGCGGTCGTGATGAGCTCGTCCACGCACTTTCACCGGGTCGCCGTGCGGCACGCGGTCGACGCTCTCAAGAATGAGTTGCCGGGCCTGGACATCTGGGTCGGAGGCCCTGCCTTCGTGGGGGCGGCGACCGGATGGTTGCCGCAGGAGGTCGTCAACCTCGACGAGCTGCTGGGGGACGACGCCGGCAGAGGCGCTGAGGTCGCGGGCGACGCAGCCGATGCCGCACCAGAGAGCTGACACGTGCTGAGCCTGCGCATCGCCGTCCGATTCCTCCGCAAGAGCCCGGTCCAATCTGTTCTGATCGCTGCCGGCATCGCCGTCGGCATCGGGGTGCAGGTCTTCCTCGGTTCGCTCATCACCAGCCTGCAGACGAGCCTCGTCGACCAGACGATCGGCAACAGCCCGCAGGTCGTGGTCCAGGCGGAGCAGGAAGGGCAACCCGTGACCTTCGGGCCCGATCTCAGGCAGACGATGGAGTCCCAGAGCGAGATCACCACCGTCGTGCCCACGCGGACCTACTCGGCGATCTTCCGCAAGGGCGCCGAGAGTGCGCCGCTCCAGCTCACCGGCGGCGCGCTCGACCAGCTCGACACGATCTACGACATCTCCGGCAGGACGGTCGCCGGTGAGGCGTCGCTCGCCGTCGGCGAAGTGCTTGTCGGCAAGGACTTCGCCGACACCTTCGCGCTCCTGCCGGGCGACGCGGCGGCGTTCGTGCTTCCCACGGGCAAGCCGGCCGAACTGAGGGTGGCCGGCGTGTTCGACTTCGGCTCCGCCGCGGCCAACAGCGCCACGGCATTCGTGAACGGCGACGAGGCCGCCGCCGTGCTTGGGCTCGAGGCCGACCAATACTCGGCGATCGACGCGCAGGTGAGCGACGTCTTCTCGTCCGAGCAGGTGGCCGCCGACCTGCGCGACGAGCCGGCACTCGATGCTCTCAAGGTCACGGAATGGCAGGCGGAGAACGCCGACCTCCTCTCGGCCCTCCAGAGCCAGAGCTCGTCGAGCTACATGATCCAGTTCTTCGTCCTCGTCGCGGTCGCTTTGGGCATAGCCTCGACGCTGGCCATCTCGGCCGTCCAGAAGACGCGTCAGATCGGCATCCTCAAGGCGATGGGCATGCGCGACCGCCAGTCCGGGCGCATCTTCCTCTGGCAGGCGCTCATCCTCGGCGTCAGCGGCGCCGCGGTCGGCGTGGCAGCCGGACTCGGCCTGATCGCCCTGTTCACGTTCCTGGGGCGCGACTCGGAGTCGCTGTTCCCGATCACGCCGCAGGTGGGCTTCGTCGTGATCTCGTTCGCGGTCGGCGTCCTCGTGGCCATCGTGTCCTCGTTCATCCCGTCGCGCCGCACGTCCAAGCTCGACCCCATCGAGGTGATCCAGGGTGGCTGAGGTGCTGGTCCTCGCCGAGCAGATCGGGAAGACCTACGGGACCGTGGTCAAGACCGTGGCCCTGCACGAGGTGTCGTTCGAGATCCAGGCTGGGGAGTTCGCCTCGGTCATCGGCCAATCGGGCTCCGGCAAGTCCACGCTGCTCAACCTCGTCGGCCTGCTCGACACGCCGAGCACGGGGCGCGTGGTCCTCGACGGCCACGACACGACGGCGGCGAGCCGCAAGCAACGCGCCGCCTTGCGCAACGACGTCATCGGCTTCGTCTTCCAGTTCCACTACCTGCTGCCGGAGTTCAGCGTCCTCGAGAACGTGCTGATGCCGGGGCGCATCGCCGGCGTCGCCCCGGCCGAGCTCGTGCCGCGTGCCGAACAGAACCTCGCCCTGCTGGGTCTCGAGGGCCTCGAGAAGAAGAACGCCAACGATCTCTCCGGCGGGCAGAAGCAGCGTGTGGCCATCGCCCGCGCGCTGATGAACCGACCTGCGCTGGTTCTCGCGGACGAGCCCACAGGGAACCTCGACACAGCGAACACGAAGGCCGTGTACAAGCTCTTCCGAGAGATCAACGAGGAGCTCGGGACCGCCTTCATCATCGTGACGCACGACCGCGGCGTGGCGCAGCAGACCGACCGGATCCTCGAGGTCAGCGACGGGGCCCTCGTGCAGGACGTGCGGAATGAGTATCTGGCGCCGGCCTGAGGGCGGGCGCCGGCGCCGGCGGCGAGTCGAGCGGCGGGGACGCTTCCCGAGCAGGTCTGGCCCTCCGTGTGACGCGTGTCCGCGCTCGTGGTATCCTTTCGCGTCGACCGTGTCATCGGCGCCGCTGTGGCGCCTCTCGGCGCGGCGACCGGTGGTGAAGGTAGCTCAGCTGGCAGAGCTCCGGGTTGTGGTCCCGGCGGTCGCGGGTTCGAATCCCGTCCTTCACCCCAGACTCGCGATGCACCGGCCGGCGCGGAGCGCCGGCCGTCCACGTTAACGACGTGCGGGTGTGGCGGAACTGGTAGACGCGCTAGACTTAGGATCTGGTGAGCTCTGCTCGTGGAGGTTCAAGTCCTCTCACCCGCACCACAGGCTCGGGCCCCTACCCCCGTACGGACCACATGGCGGTCCGCAGTGCCGTCGGCGGCGTCTGCGGACCGTTCCAGCGACAGACGGAGAATCCACAGTGAAGACGAAGGTCAGCCCCACAGGCGAGAACGAGGTCGAGCTCAGCGTCGAAGTTCCCGTTGAAGCCGTCAAGAAGGTCTACGACCGCACGGTCGCCAAGGTCCGCGAAGAGATGCAGCTTCCCGGGTTCCGCAAGGGGCGTGTGCCCGTCGATCTCGTGATCCAGAACGTCGGCGCCGACTTCATCCGCGGCGAAGCGCTCGAGGACGCTATCCCCGAGTGGGGCGACGAAGCCCTCCACGAGGCCGGACTCTACGACGACGCCGTCGGGACATCCGATCTCCAGGTCGGGCCGCTCAACGAGACCGAGGACTACAGCTTCTCGCTGAAGGTCCAGACGCTGCCCGTGCCCACGCTCGGCGAGTACAAGGACCTCGAGGTGCCCAAGCGCGAGGTCGAGGTCACCGACGATCAGATCACGGCCCAGCTTGCGATGCTGCAGGAGAGGCTCTCCAGCCTGCAGCCGATCGAGGACAGGCCGGTCCAGGACGGCGACTTCGTGCTCATGGACATGTCCGGGGCTCGTGACGGGGAGCCGATCGAGGGCGCCCAGGGCAAGGACCAGATGTACGAGGTCGGCCGCGCCAGCCTCATCCCGGGTTTCGAAGAGGAACTCATCGGCGTCAGCGCCGGGGAGGAGAAGTCCTTCGACATCACGTTCCCGGACGACTATCACGCGGAGGAGCTCGCCGGGCAGGTGGCGACGTTCACCGTCACGGTCAAGGAGATCAAAGAGAAGGTCGTCCCCGAGCTCGACGACGCCTTTGCGGCCGACGTGAGCGAGTTCGAGACCATCGACGCACTGCGCGACGACGTGCGCGCGCGGCTGCAGGCCGCCGCCGAGGCGGGCGTTGAGCGTGAGTTCCGCGCCGCGGCCGTGGAGAAGGCCGTGGAGCACGCCACCATCGCGGTTCCGCCGACGATGGTCGATCGCGAGGCGCACCGGCTCTTCCACCAGCTCGAGGAGCGCGTCGGCGAGCAGGGCCTCACCATGGACGTGTATCTCGGCGTGCTCGAGAAGACGCCGGAGGACATCGAAGAAGAGATGCGTCCGCAGGCCGAGTTCATCATCAAGCGGCAGCTGGTGTTGGAGGCGATCGCCGAAGCCGAGAAGCTCGAGGTCACCGACGACGACATCGCCGAGGTCGTCAAGCGCGACGCCGAGGCGCTCGGCCGCGACCACCTGCAGCTGCTCGCGGATCTCGAGAAATCGGGCAGGCGTGAGGCGCTGCGCGACGAAATGCTAGTGGCCAAGGCCGCTGACCTGGTCGCCGACGCCGCGGTCGCGGTGCCGATGACCGAGGCGGAGATCGCCGCGGCCGAGGAATCGGCGGATGCGGTAGACCCCGACGCCGACTGAGCGTTTCGAGCGGGGAATGCACACTGAGAGAAAAGCGACACGAAGAGGGTGAGTACGTGACTCCACTTGTTCCGTTCGTGATCGAGCAGACCAGCCGCGGCGAGCGTTCCTTCGACATCTTCTCGCGACTTCTCAACGAGCGCGTGATCTTCCTGGGGACGCCTGTCGTCGACGAGGTCGCCAACCTCATCGTGGCGCAGCTGATCCACCTCGAGAGCGATGACCCCGACAAGGACATCAGCCTGTACATCAACAGCCCGGGAGGCAGCGTCTATGCCGGGCTTGCGATCTACGACACCATGCAGTTCATCAAGCCCGACGTGAGCACGATCTGCGTCGGCAGCGCCATGAGCATGGGAGCGCTGCTCCTCGCGGGCGGCGCCAAGGGCAAGCGCTTCGCGCTCCCGAACGCCCGCGTCCTCATCCATCAGGTGGCCGGTGGCTACGAGGGCCAGGCCACCGACATCGAGATCCACGCCAAGGAAGTCCTCAACCTGCGCAAGCGCCTGGACGAGATCATCGCCGATCATACGGGCCAGGAGATCGACAAGGTCCGCTCGGACACGGAGCGTGACTACTTCATGAGCGCGGCCGAAGCCAGGGAGTACGGCATCATCGACGACGTCATCGAGCACCGCTGATGGTAGCCTTGACGACGGCCCGGTAGAGGAGGAGCACGGTGGCGGGAACGACCGACGGCAACGACCAGCTGCTCTGCAGCTTCTGCGGCAAGTCACAGCGGCAGGTCAAGAAGCTCATCGCCGGCCCAGGCGTGTACATCTGCGACGAGTGCATCGACCTCTGCAACGAGATCATCGACGAAGAGCTCACGGCTCCGGCGGCGCTCGATCTCGAGCAGCTGCCCAAGCCGCGGGACATCTACGGCATCCTGAACGACTATGTGGTCGGCCAGGACGAGGCCAAGCGCTCGCTGGCCGTGGCGGTGTACAACCACTACAAACGCGTGCAGGCGGTTGCCAGCGGCGAGTCCGACGTGGAGCTGGCCAAGAGCAATATCCTGCTTCTCGGCCCTACGGGCTGCGGCAAGACCCTTCTCGCGCAGACGCTGGCGCGGATCCTCAACGTCCCGTTCGCCATCGCGGACGCGACGGCGCTCACCGAGGCGGGCTACGTCGGCGAGGACGTCGAGAACATCCTGCTCAAGCTGATCCAGGCCGCCGACTTCGACGTCAAGCGCGCCGAGACCGGCATCATCTACATCGACGAGATCGACAAGATCGCGCGCAAGGCGGACAACCCGTCGATCACACGCGACGTCTCCGGCGAGGGCGTGCAGCAGGCGCTCCTCAAGATCCTGGAGGGGACGGTCGCGAGCGTTCCGCCGCAGGGCGGACGCAAGCACCCGCACCAGGAGTTTCTCACCATCGACACCACCAACGTGCTCTTCGTCTGCGGCGGCGCCTTCTCCGGGCTCGAGAAGATCATCGAGCGGCGCATGGGCCGGCAGGGCGTCGGTTTCATGGCCGACGTCGTGAGCAAGGCCGACAAGGACCCGGGCACCATCTTCACGCAGGCGCTGCCCGAGGACCTCCTCGACTTCGGCCTCATCCCCGAGTTCATCGGCCGGCTGCCGGTCGTCAGCGCCGTCCACAATCTGGACGAGGGCGACCTCATACGCATTCTCACGGAGCCCAAGAACGCGCTCACGCGCCAGTATCAGAAGTTCTTCAAGCTGGACGGCGTCGATCTCGCCTTCGCGGACGAATCGCTGGCCGCGATCGCCGCCAAGGCCCTCAGGCGGGGCACGGGTGCCCGTGGGCTGCGCTCCATCATCGAGGAGTCGCTGCTGGGGGTCATGTTCGACCTTCCCAGCCGCACCGACGTGCGCAAGTGCGTCATCACCAAAGAGACCATCGAGAAGGGCATCGACCCAACGCTTCTCACCGAGGCGGACAAGTCACTGCCGGAGCGTGACGCCGAATCCGCCTGAACAGACCGTGGTGAATGAGGAGGGGCAGGGCGCGCCCGCTGCGGCCCTGCCCCTCTTGCCGACTCGCGAGCTCGTCCTGTTCCCGAAGATGGTCGCGCCGGTCTTCGCTGGGCGCGAGAGGTCGATCTCGGCCATCGAGGCCGCCTTCACCGGGCAGACGGAGCTGATCCTCTGTCCCCAGCGGGAAGCGGGCGTAGAGGAACCGGCCTTCGAGGACATCCGACCGCTCGGTGTCCGGGCCCGGGTGCTGCAGCTGTTCAAGCTTCCTGACGGCAGCGTCAAGGCCCTGGTCGAGGGTGAGGCGCGAGTGCGGGCCGGGCGCCTGGTCGCCGCCGAGCCGCACTTCGTCGTGGAATACGCCCTCGTGGAGAGTCCCGACCGCGCTTCGGCGCGCTCCCGCAGCCTCGCGCGCCGCGTCGCCGACGAGTTCGTGCGCTACGTGCAGCTGCACCCCCAGCTCGCCGACGAGGCTCAGTTCGCGGTCCAGAAGGCCACCGATCCGGACGAGCTCGCCGACATCGTCGCCGCACATCTGCAGACGGAGAGCGGTGAGAAGCAGGCGCTGCTCGAGATCGTGAGTACGCAGCAGCGCCTTCTTGCCCTTCTCGAGAGCCTCGCCGAGGAGAACGCCGTGCTCGGCATCGAGCAGGAGATCGGCCTCAAGGTGCAGCAGCGCATCGAGGGCGCGCAGCGCCAGCTGCTGCTGCACGAGAAGCTGCGCGTCCTGCGTGACGAGATCGAGGAGGCCGGGGAGAGCGCCGACGAGGACATCGCCGGCTACGCCCGGCGCATGGCCGACGCCGACCTCTCGCCGGCGGCCCGCAAGCTCGTCACCCGGGAGCTGGCCAAGCTCAAGCAGGCGCCGTCCATGAGTCCCGAGGTGGCCGTGATCCGCGGGTTCCTCGACACGTTGCTCGACCTCCCGTGGGGCAAGCTTGCCCCGGCGGACGTGGACGTGCCCGCTGTCGCCCGCCACCTCGAGCGCACACACTACGGCCTGAAGGACGTCAAGGATCGCATCCTCGAGTATCTCGCCGTCTGCAGGCTCCGGGCCGACGGCGCGCGTGTGCGCGCACGGGACCGAGGGCGCGGGACCGCGGCGTCGAGCGCCGCCGACCAGCCGGCCACCATCCTCTGCCTCGCCGGCCCGCCCGGCACCGGCAAGAGCAGCGTCGCGCAGAGCATCGCCGACGCCCTGGGACGACCCTTCGTGCGCGTCGCGCTCGGCGGAGTGCGCGACGAGGCGGAGATCCGCGGGCATCGCCGTACGTACATCGGGGCGATGCCCGGGCGCATCGTCGAGGGCCTGTCGAAGGCCGGCGTGGACAACCCCGTCATACTGCTCGACGAGCTCGACAAGCTCGACAGCGACTGGCGCGGCAATCCGGCCGCCGCGCTCATGGAGGTTTTGGACCCGGCCCACAATCTCGCCTTCCGCGACAACTACCTCGAGGTGGAGTACGACCTCAGCCGGGTCTTCTTCATCGCGACCGCCAACGACGTCGACGCGATCCCGGCTACCCTGTACGACCGCCTGGAGGTCATCCATCTGAGCGGGTACACGATGCCGGAGAAGCTCGCCATCGCGAGAAGACATCTGCTGCCGCGGGTGGCCCGTGACACAGGGCTGGGCCGCGGCGACGTCAGGTTCGGCCGCGGCGTCCTGCAGGCGATGGTTCGCGGGTACACGCGAGAGGCCGGCGTGCGCGAGCTCGAGCGGGCGTTGCGCCGCATCGACCGCAAGGTCGCCCGCCGCCTGCTGGAAGACACCCTGAGCCTGCCGCTCACGGTGTCGCCGGACGACCTGCGCGGCTTCCTCGGGGAGGCCGTGTGGCTCGACACCGCTCTGCCGCGCTCGTCCCGCGTGGGAGAGAGCCTGGGACTGGCGTACACGTCGGACGGTGGGGAAGTCCTCACCATCGAGGCGACCATCGCTCGTGGCCGCGGCGAGCTGGTGCTCACCGGCCAGCTCGGCGAAGTGATGCAGGAGTCGGCGTCCGCGGCGTGGGGGCACCTGCTGGCGCACGTCGAGCGCGATCCGGAGCTCAAGGCACTGATCCGTCGCTCACCGTTCATGACCGCCGAGGGTCTGGACCTCGCCAATCAGGACGTGCGCGTCCACGTTCCCGAGGGCGCCGTACCCAAGGACGGCCCTTCGGCGGGTCTCCCGCTCGCCGTGGCGATGCTCTCCGCGCTGGGGGGCGTGCCCGTCAAGCCGCGCCTCGCGATGACAGGAGAGATCACGCTCCGCGGCAGGGTCCTGCGCATCGGCGGCCTCAAGGAGAAGCTTCTTGCCGCCGGGCGCTCCGGGATACGGACGGTGCTGCTGCCGGCGGCCAACCGCGGCACCGTCGAGGAACTGCCCGCCGATCTCACCGAGAAGCTCGACCTCGTCTACGTGACGCAGTTCTCCGACGTGATCCCGCACGTGTTCGGGAAGCGGCGCCGAGAGCGCTGACCGTGCCCATCCAGGCGGGCGATGCACCTCCGCCGCCGCTCACCGGCAGGAGAGGCGACCTGACGGCAGGCAGCCGCTGGTGTATGTTCCGACTCGCGAGGCGCCCTTCCGCAGGTGTTTAGCGGCTGGGCATGTAAAGGTTACGGGTAACAAGCGTCAGGTACCTTGGGGGCGACCGACATGCACGAAGACCATCACGACCATCACGAGCATCACCACGACCACGATCACCAGACACCCGGATCGACCGAGGAGCCGGGCGTCGATGCCGGCACCGGAAAGCTCGAGCCGCACTGCTCGCAGTGCGGCTCGGTGATCGGGAGCTCCGACGAGTTCTGCCAGGTCTGCGCCATCGAGTACAGCGGGGGAGAGGCGCCCGACAAAGACTAGGGCGTTCCTCCGGAACGGCTGCGACGAGGGCTGCCCCTTCCGACGAGGTGGCGCTCTTGCCATGGACGCGGCCCTCAGGTCTCCTGCGCCCCTGGGCTCGGCCCGTTCCGCCCGGCCGGCAGGCGAAGGCGTGGCGGCCCTTGCGATTCTCGTGAGCGGCCGCAGGGGACGGTGTGTCCAGGCGCCGCGGGCGCCGCACCGGCGGAGACGGCGATCAGGACGTCGTTCAGCGCCGTCCCAGCGCCCCCGTGTTCGGCACTCGCAGCCTTCGCCCGGTATACTTCTGCTTCGGCCGCGGGCGGCGACGCCGGCCCCGCGGCTCGGAGGCCCGCGCCGCGGGCTCGTCCGTGTCGAGGCAGCCGCCGCGGGAAGCGCAGCTTGGCCCGCGGCCCGGTACTGGTACCGAACAGAGGCACTGACCGACTCCAGCAGCGGCACCGACTACCTGCAGCAGACCACCCGCTTCGAGCCGGCCGCCGTCGAGGCGCGCTGGATGAAGCACTGGCTCGACGAGCATCTCTTCCACGCCGAGCCGGATCCGGCGCGCGCGGCGTACTCCATCGTCATCCCGCCGCCCAACATCACCGGCGTGCTGCACATGGGTCACGCTCTCAACGACACGATCCAGGACGTGCTCACGCGCTATCACCGCATGCTGGGCGACAACGCCTGCTGGCTCGTCGCACCGACCACGCCGGGATCGCGACGCAGAACGTGGTCGAGAAGACGCTGCGAGGAGGGTCTCAGCAAGGAGGACCTGGGTCGCGACGAGTTCGTGAGCCGAGTGCGGGAGTGGCGCCGCGAGTACGGCGGCACGATCATCGAGCAGCTCAAGCGACTGGGGCGCTCGTGCGACTACGAGCGCGAGCGCTTCACCTTCGACGACGGCTACGCCCGTGCCGTGACCAGGGTGTTCGTCGCCCTGTACGAGAAGGGCTACATCCACGGACAGCTACCTCGTGAACTGGTGCCCGCGCTGCGGCACAGCGATCAGCGACCTCGAGGTCGCCTACATGGAGATGCAGGGACGCCAATCAGCATCCGCTACGACGTCATCGGCGGCGGAGCGTGACCATCGCGACCACACGCCCCGAGACGATGCTCGGCGACACGGCCGTCGCGGTCCATCCCCGACGACGAGCGCTACAGGACCTCGTCGGCAAGACCGCGCATGCTGCCGCTGCTGGGGCGCGAGCTCAAGATCGTGGCGGACGAGCGCGTCGACCCCGAGTTCGGACCGGAGCGCTCAAGATCACGCCGGCGCATCGACCTCACGGACTTCGACATCGGCCGCACCCACGGACTCGAGGCCGTTCAGGCCATCGGCCAGGACGGCCGCATCACCGAGGCAGGCGGCCCGGACGCCGGGCTCGAGGTCGAGGAGGCGGCCGAGCGCGTGATGGCAGACCTCCGCGCGCTCGGCGTCCTCGAGAAGGTCGAGGACTACCCGCACAGCGTGGCCACCTGCGACCGCTGCGGCACGCCCATCGAGCCGCTGATCAGCGAGCAGTGGTTCATGGACATGGAGGCGCTCAAGAGGCCGGCCACCGACGTGGTCCGCGACGGCGCCGTTAAGTTCACGCCGGAGCGACTCGGGCGGGTCTACATCGACTGGATGGACAACCTGCGCCCGTGGTGCATCAGCCGCCAGCTCTGGTGGGGCCACCAGCTTCCGGTGTGGTATTGCGCGGACGGCCACATGACCGTGGCGGAGAGCGAGCCGCAGGCCTGCGCCCAGTGCGGCTCCAAGGAACTCACCCGTGAGACCGACGTGCTCGACACGTGGTTCAGCTCGGCCCTGTGGCCGTTCGCGACCTTCGGCTGGCCGGACGAGACCGCCGACCTCGCCTACTCTCACCCGACCAACGTGCTCAGCACGGGGCGGGACATCATCTTCCTCTGGGTCGCGCGCATGATCATGATGGGCCTCGAGTTCATGGGAGAGATCCCGTTCGACGACGTCTACATCCACTCGGTGATCCAGGCGCCCGACGGCCGGCGCATGAGCAAGAGCCTCGGCACCGGCGTCGACCCGCTCGAGATGATCGACGAGCACGGCGCCGACGCGACGCGCTTCGGCATGCTGCTCATGAGCAGCACCCAGGACGTGCGCTTCAGCGAAGAGAAGATCGCCATGGGTCGTGGTTTCGCCAACAAGCTGTGGAACGCGGCCCGTTTCGTTCTGCGTCCTGGCCAGGCAGGCCGGCTGGCGCAGCAAGGCCGACCAGGTCGATCGCCTGATCGCGAGCGTGTTCAGCGCCGCCTCGTGGCCGAAGGACCAGGCGGTGACGGTCTACGATTTCACCGCCGCGGTGGACGCCCTCTACCACTTCGTGTGGGACGAGTTCTGCGACTGGTACCTCGAACTGGTCAAAGTACGCCTGTACGGTGACGACGAGGCGCAGAAAGTACAGGCCGCCGGCCACGCGCGCTGGATGCTCGACCAGATCGTGCGCCTGCTCCACCCGTTCATGCCGTTCGTCACGGAGGAGATCGCGGCGCAGTACGGCGCCGCGCCGCTCCTGACGCAGGACCATCCCCGGCACGACGAGGCGCAGCTGGCGCCGGACGACGAAGAGGGCATCGGCGAGCTCCAGGCGGCGGTCGACGCCCTGCGGCGGTTCCGTGCCGAGGCCGAGATCACGCCGGGCAAGGTGCTCGACGCCGTGTTCGTCGGCGATGCCGCCGGTGCCGCCGCGCGCTACGCGTCCTACACCGGAGCCTTCCGCGCGCTCGCCCGGACAGCCGTCGTCTTCGAGGGCGATCCGGAGGCCGACGCGACCGTCGTGATCGTCCCCGGCGGCCGCTTCGAGGTGGCCGCCGCCGTCGACAAGGCCGAGGAGATGGCGCGCCTCGAGCAGCAGCTGGCGAAGGCCGATGCTGAAGTCCGGCGCGGTGAGGTCAAACTCGGCAACGAGAAGTTCATCGGCCGCGCTCCCGAGGCCGTGGTGGTCAAGGAGCGTGAGAAGCTCGCCACACACGTCGCCGAGCGCGACAGCCTCACCGCCCGCCTCGCGCAGCTGCGCGGCGCTTGACCCGACCGTGAGCGCGGCCGCCGGCATACCAGACGAACCCGGGTGGGTGACCTATCTCGAGTCGCTCGCCATGTTCGGCATGCGGCCAGGGCTCGAACGCGTGAGTGAGCTGCTCGCGCGCCTCGGCCGGCCGCAGGACGAGTACCAGGTCATCCACGTCGTCGGCACCAACGGCAAGTCGTCCACCACGCGCTACTGCGAGGCCCTGCTGCGTGCCCACGGGCGGCGCTCGGGAGCGTACCTGTCGCCGCACATCGCCGGCTGGACGGAGCGCGTGATCGGCGAACGGCCGCCCGGTGGACGAAGCGGTCTTCGGCGCCGCCGTCGAGCGCGTGCGCGCCGAGGTACCCGGGCTGCCGGACGAGGTCGGGGAGACGACCCAGTTCGAGGTGCTCACGGTCGCCGCCCTGCTCGCCTTCGCCGAGGGCGGTGCGGAAGCCGTCGCGCTGGAGGCGGGGCTCGGCGGGGCGCCTCGACGCCACGAACGTCGTGGCGGCACCGGTCGTCGTGCTCACCAACATCGCCCTGGAGCACACCGAGGTCCTGGGCGACACGCGTGAGGCGATCCTTCGCCGAGAAGGCGGCCGTCATCAAGGGCGGCGACACCGTGTTCGGCGAGCTCGACGACCTCGAGTTGCGAGGCGCGCCGGGCCTGCTCCGTCGCCGGCGCCGCGCCGCACTTCCTGCGCGAGACAGCCGGTCAGGGCGACCTGATGGTCACGGGGGTCGCCCGGCGACTTCGCGGTGACGTTCCATGCTCGAAGGATGAGGCTGAGCGCTGGGCCGGCCTGTGCGTGCCCACGCCGGCCGTCTACCAGGTCACGAACGCCGCCCTCGCGGTCGCCGCCGTGCGCCTGCTCCTCGGCGGTCTCGACGAGACTTCTGTCCGGCGCGCGCTGGCCTCCACGGCCCCGTGCCCCCGGGCGCGTCTCGCAGATCGTCGGCGAGCGCCCTCTCGTGCTCGCCGACGGCGCGCACAACCCCGACGGCGTGCGCGCACTCGTGCAGGAGTCCTCGCCGCCGTCGATCTGCCGCGCCCGGTCGTCGGGGTGCTGGCGATCATGCGCGACAAGGACTACCTCACGATGGTCCGGGGCCTTGCCCCGCTCCTCGACGCGATCGTAGTGCACGCAGGCCAGTGCGCCCCGGAGCCTCACGGCCGCCCGAGCTGGTCGGCGGCGGCCGAGGACAAGACGACGACCGGCCGTCCCGAAACCCGTCCATGCCGACCCGCAGACGCGGCGTCAGCCCGTGCCCGCGAGCTCGCGGGGCCCCGGCGCAGCAGCGTCAAGCTCGTCGGGGGCTCGCTGTACCTGCTCGAGGACCTGCGGGACGTGCTCGCGCCGGGCCTCTGACGCCGCTTGTCGGCACTTGGGCGTCGGATATACTGGCGCAAGTCTCGTGGAGGGGTGAATGGCACAGAAGAGAGCGCATCCGGCCGTGCGGTTCCTGGTCGCGTTTTTGATCGTGATCGCCGTCGCCGCCGCTGCCTTCTTCATCGGCTATCTGCATCGGGATGCGGCTCGCGGTCGTGCCGCCGCCCTTTCTGAGCATCCTCTAGCCTCCTTCCACGCCCCGTCACCACCGAACGGAAAGGAAGACCTCACGATGGCCCCTCTTCATCCGAAGCACCCCGCTGGTCCTCGTCACCGGTGCTACCGGCTATGTAGGCGGCCGGCTCGTGCCACGCCTGCTCGACGCGGGGCGCCGCGTGCGCGTACTGGTCCGCGACCCCCGGCGCATGCAGGGCCGCGCCTGGGCCGGGCGCGTCGCCGTCGCCGCGGGCGACGTCCTTCGCCCGGAGACGCTTTCGGAAGCGCTTGCGGGAGTCGACGTCGCCTACTATCTCGTGCACTCCATGGCCAAGGGCGAGGGCTTCCACGAGCGTGACCTCGCCGCGGCGAGGGCCTTCGGCAGCGCCGCCGCGGCCGCCCGCGTCGGCCGCATCGTCTACCTCGGCGGCCTGGGGGATCCCGCCGCCGACCTGTCGCAGCATCTCCGTTCACGCCAGGAGACCGGGGAGGCGCTCCGCGAGGCGGGCGTGCCCGTGACCGAGTTCCGCGCCGCCGTTGTCGTCGGCT
>CAVOVA010000007.1:0-127830 GCA_963699725.1 uncultured Thermoleophilia bacterium | reverse complement strand
CCACGGGGGCGCCGGTCGCGCTGTTCGTGGCCAACCGCGATGCCGAGAACTGGGAGAACGTCCTCGCCGTCGAGGCGCCGGCATCTGGCAAGACCACGGAGGATGCCGTCGTGGTCCCGCGTCCCGGACACGCCGACCTCGGCGGCGCCCTCCTGTATGGGCTGGACGACATCCGCGATGTTATCGAGCGGGCGAGCGCGCGCGAGACGGCGGCGAAGGTCGCCTGCGGCGCGGTCGCGAAACGGATCCTCGCCGCCCTCGGCTGTGTGGTCGCCAGCCACGTCGTGGCCATCGGGGCCGAGAAGGCCGACACGGGCATGACGCCAGATGACATCGACACGATCGAGGCCGATCCGGTACGCTGCCGCGACGCAGAGGCGGGACGCCGCATGATGGCCGCCATCGATGCGGCGGCGGCGGCCGGAGACACGCTCGGAGGGGTCGTCGAGGTTGTCGCCTTCGGCTATCCCCCCGGCGTCGGCACCTATGTGCAGGGCGATCGCCGGCTCCAGTCGAGGCTGGCCGCCGCCGCGCTCTCGGTCCCGGCCATCAAGGGTGTCGAGTTCGGGCTCGGGTTCGCGGCCGCGACGCTGCCCGGCAGCAGGGTCCACGATCCGCTGGGGTACGACGCGGAGCGCGGCTACGTGCGCTCCGGCAACCACGCCGGCGGCATCGAAGGCGGCATCTCGACGGGGGAGACCATCGTGCTCCGCGCGGCGATGAAGCCGATCGCGACGCTGCGGCAACCTCTGGGCAGCGTCGAGCTCGGCACGCACCGCGCGGTGGACTCGAGATTCGAGCGGTCTGACGTGTGCGCCGTGCCGGCCGCCGGCGTCGTGCTCGAGGCGGTCGTCGCGATCGCCCTGGCGGACGCGGCGCTGGATCGCTTCGGCGGCGCCACCGTGGGTGAGCTCGCCGCCGCGGCGGAGGACTTCCGCCGTCACAGCCGGGAGCGCTGACGCGGCCGTGGCCGCAGCGGACTCCCGGCGGCCGGCGGTAGCGCTGGTCGGCTTCATGGGCGCCGGCAAGAGCGTCGTGGGCCGGCGGTTGGCAGCAGTCCTCGCGCTTCCCTTCATCGATACCGACGAGCTCGTCGTGAGGGCTGTCGGGCCGATTCCCACGATCTTCGCAGAGCGTGGAGAGCAGGGCTTTCGTGCGCTCGAGGCGGAGATCGTCACCGCCGCGCTCGCGGATGCGGAAGAGCGT
Organism: uncultured Thermoleophilia bacterium; assembly: GCA_963699725.1. GTDB lineage: Bacteria > Actinomycetota > Thermoleophilia > UBA2241 > UBA2241 > CAIXSE01. The sequence goes on along the minus strand of CAVOVA010000007.1, from coordinate 126,624 downwards.
CCGTGCGTGCTCGCGCTCGGCGGGGGCGCGGTGCTGAGCGCCGAGGTGCGCGCAGCGCTGCGCCGCCTCGAGCACGTCGTGTGGCTCACCGCGCCCGCTTCCGTGCTGTGGTCGCGCGTCGCCGCCTCCGGCGCTGCCGAGCGACCGCTGGCCGTCGAGGAGCAGACGTTCGGCGACCTGCTGGCCGCGCGCGAGCCGCTCTACCGCGAGGTGGCGAGCCGCTCGGTCGACAGCGATGATCGGCCCGCAGCGGCGGTAGCCGACGAGATCGCCGCGATCGTCGCGGATCCAGGCGCTGAGGACACCGAAGAGCCCAGGACGGGCTCTGCGGAGTCGGCCCACTTGGCGGGTCCGGCGGCGGAGGGTCGAGCGCGATGAGACGACTCACCGTGCGGGCTGCGTCCAGGACGTACCCCATCGTCGTCGGGCGAGGCCTGCTCGCGGAGGTGGGCGCGGCGGTCCGCCGGGCGCGCGGCGACGGGCAGGTCGTGGTCTGCTGCGACGAGAACGTGGCCCCGCTCTACCTCGACGCCGCATGGGCCGGCCTCCGCTCGGCCGGTCTCAGCGTCTCGCAGGTGATCCTCCCGGCTGGTGAACGCGAGAAGAGCCTCGCCAGGGCCGAAGAGCTGTATGGCGTGCTCTACGATCGCGGCTTGCGCCGGAGCGACACGCTCGTGGCGCTGGGCGGCGGCGTGATCGGCGACCTCACCGGTTTCGTGGCCGCGACCTACCAGCGCGGTTTGGGCTTCGTCCAGATCCCGACCACCCTCCTCGCGCAGGTGGACGCGTCGGTCGGCGGCAAGGTGGCCGTCGATTTCCGTGCCGGCAAGAACTACGTGGGCACGTTCTACCAGCCCAGCCTGGTGGTGGCCGACCTGGACACGCTGGGCACGCTCCCGGTGCGTGAGTTGCGCTGCGGGGCGGCGGAGGTCGCCAAGCACGGGATGCTCGCCGGCGGAGACGTTCTGCTGCGCGCGCAGCGTCTTGCGCAGGCTCAGCCTACCGCCGGCGCCGTGACCCAGGAGCTCGTCGCCGGGTCGATCGCCTTCAAGGCCGAGGTCGTGGAGAGCGACGAGCGTGAGGCCGGGCGGCGCGCGATCCTCAACTTCGGGCACACCATCGGCCACGCCATCGAGGCGGGCACGGGCTTCGGGCGCTGGTCTCACGGCGAGGCCGTCGCCCTCGGCCTGCGCGCCGCGCTGCGGCTGTCCGGCGAGCTGTGCGGGCTGCCGGCGGCCGATGAGCACGCGGGTCAGGAGCTGCTGGATGGCCTGGGGCTGCCCGGCCGGCTGACCGGCATCTCGGCTCGGGATGTCTGTGCGCTCGTACCACGCGACAAGAAGGCCGGGCCGGACGGCGTCGGCTACGTGCTGCTGCGACGTTTGGGTTCGCCGGTGACCGGCGTCCGCGTGCCGGCGGCCCTGGAACTGGAGGTCGTGGAGTGGCTGAGAAAGCGCTGAAGACCCTCTGGCTGTTGCACGGGGTGAACCTCGACATGCTGGGCCGGAGGGACCCGGCCATCTACGGCAGCATGACGCTCTTCGAGCTCGAGGCGTACGTCGCCAGGCACGGGGAGAAGCATGGCTTCACGGTCCGCAGCTTCCAGACCAACCACGAGGGAGAGTTCATCGAGAAGGTGCACCAGTTGGTGCTCGACGGGGCGGACGCCGCGATCATCAACCCAGGGGCGTGGACCCACTACAGCTACGCGCTGCACGACGCCCTCGAGCTCGTCGCCGCACCGGTGGCGGAGGTGCACCTCTCCGACATCGAGCGGCGCGAAGCGTGGCGGCGCACGTCGGTGATCGCCGATGTGGTCGACGTGCGCGTCGCGGGCAAGGGCGCGACGGGGTACGTGGAGGCTATCGAAGCTCTGGAACGGCTCGTCACGGGCAGAGCCAAAGCATGAACGAGCGCCTGGACCGCTGCCGCGCCCTTCTGCAGGGGCTTCGCGTGGACGGGGTGCTCGTGACCGACCCCGTCGACGTGCGCTACCTCTCCGGGTTTCGCGGCGAAGACGCGACGCTGGTGATCGGCGAAGATGTGGCGCTGCTCTGCACCGACTCTCGCTTCTGGGAGCAGGTCCGCGAGGAAGTGCACGAGTTCGAGCTGAGCAAGGTGACGTCCGCGCCGCTCCTCGTGCACAGCGCGGCCGCCGCGGCCGGGGTCCTGGGGCCGGGCGCCGGACTCGGGTATCAGGCGGCGCAGCTCAGCCACGCCTCGTACCGCAAGCTGCGCCGGGCGCACCGCGGCGGGCTCCGGGACGTCCGCCAGAGCGTCACGCTCCTTCGCGCCGTCAAGGACGAGGCCGAGATCGCCGTCATGCGCCGCGCCGGCGCGGTCACCGACGAGGCGCTCCACACCGTCGTGGCGCGCGGCCTCGTCGGCCGCCGCGAGCGCGACGTGGCCTGGGACCTGCAGGCCGAGTACCACCGCCTGGGGGCGGAGGGCGAGGCGTTCGGCGCCATCGTCGCCGCCGGCGACCACGGCGCCCAGGCGCACGCGCTGCCGGGCGAGCGCGTCATTCGCGCCGGTGAGCTCGTGGTGATCGACACCGGCGCGCGCGTCGACGGCTACTGCAGCGACATCACGCGCACGTACGCGGCCGGAGAGCCGGACGGGGAGCTGCGTCGCGTGTACGACGTCGTCCTCGCGGCGCAGCTCGCCGGACTCGCGGCCGTGCACGCCGGCGCCCACGGCCGCGACGACGTCGATGCGGCCGCCCGCGCGGTCATCGATGAGGCCGGGTTCGCCGAGCGCTTCGGGCACGGTACCGGTCACGGCGTCGGTCTCGAGGTGCACGAGGCGCCGGGGCTGGGCCGCACCCGCGGCGACCGGCTGGAGGCCGGCATGGTGTGCACGGTCGAGCCGGGCATCTACGTCGAGGGCGTGGTCGGCGTGCGTATCGAGGACACCGTCGTCGTCACGCCGGACGGCGCCGAGCGGCTGACGACGTCGCCCAAAGACCTGCAGGTCGTCGGCTGACGCGGCGGCTGACGCGGCGGCTGAAGTGGCGGCGGGCCGGCGGCAGGCGGCGCGGTCGGCGTGTCGGCGCCTGCAAACCCGGGCAGGCTTGCTGTATCATGGCCTACTACTTGCGCGAACCGTCCCCCGCGACCCCTGAGTAGGACCACATGGCAGACGTCGTCAACACCAATCAGTTCAAGACGGGCATGGCCATCGCGATCGACGGCCAGCCCTTCACGATCGTCGACTTTCAGCACGTGAAGCCCGGCAAGGGCGGCGCGTTCGTGCGCACCAAGGTGCGCAACATCGCCACCGGCGCGGTGCTCGACAAGACCTTTCGCGCCGGCGAGAAGTTCGACCGCATGCACACGCAGTCACGCAAGGTGGCGTACCTGTACTCGACCGAGGACGAGGTCGTGCTCATGGACAACGAGACCTACGAGCAGGTCTCGGTATCGCCGGCGATGGCCGAGGACGCCCTCAAGTGGGTCGTCGAGAACATGGAAGTCGAGCTCATGTACCTGAACGGCCAGCCGTTCGAGGTGGCCGCTCCCAACTTCGTCGAGCTCATCATCACGCAATCGGATCCGGGGGTGCAGGGCAACACCGCCCAGGGCGCCACCAAGCCCGCCACGCTGGAGTCGGGCGTCACCATCCAGGTGCCGCTGTTCATCGAGGAGGGCGAGAAGGTCAAGGTCGACACCCGCAGCGGGGAGTACCTCGGACGCGCCTGAGGGCCGGGGGACAGGAGAGCACATGCGAGCGCGCCAAGTAGGCATCACCGACACCACACTGCGCGACGGCCACCAGTCGCTCTGGGCCACGCGTATGCACACCAACGAGATGATCCCGGTCCTCGAGCTGATGGACACCATCGGGTTCCATTCGCTCGAGTGCTGGGGTGGGGCGACGTTCGACGCCTCGCTGCGATTCCTCGACGAGGATCCGTGGGAGCGTCTCCGCCTCATCAAGAAGCACGTCGTGCGCACGCCTCTGCAGATGCTGCTGCGCGGCCAGAACATCGTCGGCTATCGGCACTACGGCGACGACATCGTGCGCCGCTTCGTCTACAAGGCGGCGGAGAACGGTATGGACGTCTTCCGCGTCTTCGACGCCCTCAACGACATCCGCAACTTCGAGACCGCCGCCGCGGCCGTCAAGGAGACCGGCAAGCACTTCCAGGGCGCGGTCGTCTACACGATCTCGCCGGTGCATTCGCTCGACCACTATGTGGACGTCGCCCACAGGCTCGTCGACATGGGCGCCGACTCCATCTGCATCAAGGACATGGCGGCGCTTCTCTCGCCGTTCTACGCCGAGCAGCTCGTCGGCCGCCTCAAGGCCGAGCTCAAGGTGCCCATCCAGCTCCACTGCCACTACATCGGCGGTCTCGCCCCGATGACCTACCTCAAGGCCATCGAGGCCGGCGTGGACGTCATCGACACGGCCACGGTGCCGCTCGCCTTCGGCAATTCCCAGCCGGCCACGGAGATGGTCGTCTCGGCGCTCACGGGCACGCCCTACGACAGCGGGCTCGACCTCGAGAAGCTGTTCGAGATGGCCAAGTACTTCGAGAAGGTCCGCCTGGATGGTGGCTGGGAGCGAGGCGTCACCTCACTCACCCACATGCAGGTGTACTCGCACCAGGTGCCCGGCGGTATGATCAGCAACCTCGAGAGCCAGCTCTCCGAGCAGAGCGCGCTCGACCGGCTGCCCGAGGTCCTCGAGGAGATCCCGATCGTGCGTGCGGAGGTCGGCTTTCCGCCGCTCGTGACGCCGATGAGCCAGATCGTGGGCACGCAGGCCGTGCTCAACGTCCTGTCCGGCCGCCGCTGGCATATCGTGCCCGACGAGATGAAGCAGTACCTGCGCGGCAAGTACGGCGCGGCGCCCGGTCCCGTGTCTCAGGAGGTGCTGGCGCGCGTTCTCGAGGGCGAAGAGCCGATCGGCGTGCGTCCGGCCGACCTCGTCGACGAGACGCTCGAGCAGTATCGCGCCGAGATCGGCGACCTCGCGCGCTCCGAGGAGGACCTCCTGAGTTACGCGCTGTTCCCGCAGACGGCTCGCGTCTACCTCGAGCGTCATCACCTCGGTCCGGAATCGGACGTCTTCGGCGTCCACGACCGCTTCCTCAGCTCCCAGCCCGGGGCGGCGCTGCTCGAGCAGAGCGCCGACCGCGTCAAGGACATCCTCGGCATGATCGAGGAGAGTGAGGTAGACGAGGTCGTGATCGAAGAGGGCGACATCAAGATCACCGCGCGCAAGGCCGGGGTCGCTTCTGCGGCCACGGCGGCGCCGGCGGCGCAGCCGCAGGCTGCGGCGGTCGCTACCGCGACCGCCGACGACTCGAACGGCTACCACCTCGTCAAGTCCAAATGGGTGGCCACGTTCTACCGCTCGCCTTCGCCCCAGGCCCCCGCTTTCGTCGAAGTGGGCGACCCCGTCGAGGCCGGTCAGACACTCTGCATCCTCGAGATGATGAAGATGATGAACGAGCTGACCGCCGACGTGAGCGGCGTGGTCCGGCAGATCCTCGTGGAGAACGGCGAGACCGTGCAGTACGGCCAGCCGCTCTTCGCCATCGAACCCGCCTGAGGCGGGGGAGCAGACGCACCGCGTGGCCACGGCCGGACCGAGTCGCAAGCAGGCGCGTCGTGACGCGGTCTTCCTGCTGTACCAGTCCGACGTGACCGACCAGACGATGGCCGAGCTCGTGGAGGGCCAGCGGCTGCGTGAGGGCTACGGGCCGGACGAGTTCACCATCGCCGCCGTCGGCGGTGTCCTCGCGGCGACGGAAGCGCTGGACGCGGTCCTCGAGGCGCACTCCACCGGCTGGCCGCTCGACCGCGTGGCCCCGCTGGAGCGCAACATCCTGCGCCTGGCTCTGTGGGAGATCCAGACCGAGGCCACTCCGCCGGAGGTGGCCATCGACGAGGCCGTGCGTCTCACCAAGAGATACTCCACGGACGAGGCGGGCGCGTTCGTCAACGGTGTGCTCGGCGCCGTCGCCCGTGACCGCGAGGAAGACGATGGCTGACGCCCAGCGGTCCGAGGGCGTCGAGCTCACGCGCGCGCAGGCGCTCGCGCGACTCAAGGAGATCCTCGGCCAGCTCGAGGAACTGGAACCGCGGCTCGCCGCGTCGTCCTCCCCCGAGGTCGAGATGACGCTCCTGGAGCGGGCCACCGAGCAGGTGGAAGAGGCAGGGCGGCTGCTCGAACAGCTCGGCCGGGTCGCCGGGTGAGGTCGCAGCCGTGAGTCCCGGGCCGGCGATCGCCGGGTACCCAGCCGATCTGCTCGACCTCGTCGAGGACTATCTCGCGGCGCTGGATTTCGGCGTCGACCGCCGCGCCACCAGGCTGACGGAGGCGATGCGCTACTCGCTGCTTGCCGGCGGCAAGCGCATCCGTCCCGTGCTCACGCTCGCGACCGCCCGCGGCCGTGGCGCGGACCCCGCCGTCGTGCTGCCCACGGCGGCGGCCCTCGAGCTCATCCACACCTACTCGCTCATCCACGACGACCTCCCGGCGATCGACGACGACACGCTGCGCCGTGGCCGGCCCACCTGCCACGTCGCCTATGGCGAGGACGTGGCCATCCTGGCCGGGGACGGTCTCTTCGCCGAGGCGTTCAACCTCGTGCTCGCCCGGCAGCCCGGCGAGTCCGGGACCGTGCTCGCGGCGCTGGCGGAGATCGCCGCCGCGACGGGCGTACAGGGCATGGTCGGCGGCCAGTACATGGACGTGGCCGGGAAGGTCGCCGCCGACGACGATCTGCGCACGCTGCACGTGCTCAAGACCGGCCGTCTCATCGAGGCGGCGGTCGTCTGCGGGGCGCTGCTCAGCGGCGCGGCGGACGTGACGCCGTACCGCGCCTTCGCCGGCGAGCTTGGGCTGCTGTTCCAGATCGTGGACGACATCCTCGACGAGACGGGAGCCGTCGACGAGCTCGGCAAGAGTGTGGGCAAGGACCGCGCGATGGACAAGGTCACCTACGTGTCACGCTTCGGCATGGAACGTGCGGCGGCGCTCGCCGACGAGGCCGAGGAGCGTGCGCTGGATCTGCTCGGCGCGCTGCCGGGAGACGCCTCCGACCTCGCTGCGGTCACCGGTTTCATCCACGATCGTCGCCGCTGACACCTCTGCGCTCCGGCCGAAAGGCCGGTGCTATACTCCGATGACGATGCGGTATCTGGACAAGATCTCCGACCCCGCCGACCTCCAACAATTCTCAGAGCGGGAGCTGACGCTGCTCGCCGATGAGGTCCGCGAGGCGATTCTCTCCTGCGTCAGCGAAACGGGCGGCCATCTCGCGGCCAGCCTCGGCACCGTCGAGCTCACGGTGGCGCTGCACAGCGTCCTTCAGAGCCCCGAGGACAAGATCGTCTGGGACGTCGGCCACCAGTGCTATGCGCACAAGCTGCTGACGGGGCGGCGCGACCGCTTCGGCACCATTCGCCAGTACGGCGGCCTCTCCGGCTTTCCCAACCGTGCCGAATCGCCGCACGACGTCATCGGCACCGGACATGCGTCGACGTCGATCGGGTACGGGCTCGGCCTCGTGGAGGCCGAGCGTCTCTCCCGCGATGGCGCCGGCAACGTGGTCTGCGTGCTCGGCGACGGAGCCCTCACGGGTGGCGTCGCCTTCGAGGCGCTCAACCAGGCCGGGCACCTGCGCACGCCGCTCGTCGTCGTGATCAACGACAACGAGATGTCCATCCGCGCCAACGTCGGCGCCCTCCAGCTCTACCTCAACCGCATCCGCCTCGATCCGACGCTGACCCGGCTTCGCGAGGACATCGAGCACGGCGTCGCGAAGATCCCCGCCATCGGCCGCCAGGCGTATCGGCTGGGCAAGGACGTCAAGGATTCGATGAAGGCCCTGCTCGTCCCGGGCATGCTGTTCGAGGAGCTGGGCTTCGCCTATCTCGGCGTTGTCGACGGACACGACATGCACGCCCTTCGCGAGAGCATCCGCCAGGCCATCGACACGCGCCGGCCGGTGGTCGTGCATGTGAAGACCGTCAAGGGCAAGGGCTACGAGCCGGCGGAAGCACGGCCGGACACGTTCCACGGTACCGGGCCGTTCCACATCGGCAACGGGGCGAAGAAGGCGGCGGCGGTCGGTACGACGTACACCGATGCGTTCGGCCAGGCGCTGGTGCGCCTCGCCGAGCGCGACGACCGCATCGTGGCCATCACCGCGTCCATGACGCAGGGCACCGGCCTCGAAGCGTTCGAGCGGCGGTTCCCCGACCGGTTCTACGACGTCGGCATCGCTGAGGAGCATGCCGCCGTGTTCGCCGCCGGACTCGCCATCGGCGGGATGCGGCCGGTGGTGGCGCTGTACTCGACCTTCCTGCAGCGCGCGTTCGACATGCTCGTCCAGGACATCGGGCTGCAGCAGCTGCCTGTGGTGTTCGCCGTGGACAGGGCCGGCCTCGTCGGCGACGACGGCCCCACGCATCACGGCGCGTTCGACCTCTCGTTCCTGCGCGTGATCCCCGGCATGACGGTGATGGCGCCTTCCAGCCAGGAGGAGCTCCAGCGCATGCTCGCGACGGCGCTCGCGTGTGATGGCCCGGCGGCGCTGCGCTACCCGCGCGGCATGGCGGCGCCCTTCACGCAGCCGGAGGCGCTGGAGCCGATCGAGGTCGGCCGTGGGGTCGTTCTCGAGGAGGGCCGCGACGTCGCCCTCGTGGGCATCGGTTCAGGCGTCGGCATCGCCCGCGAGGCAGCTGTCATCCTGGCCGCCCAAGGTGCCGCGCCGACGCTCGTGGACGCGCGCTTCGTCAAGCCGCTGGACGTCGAGCTCCTGGCGCAGCTGGCGGCGCGCCACAGCCGGATCGTCACCGTGGAGGAGAACGCGCTCCCCGGCGGCTTCGGCAGTGCAGTCCTCGAGGCGGTCGGCGGCGCCGTGGAGGTCGTGCGCTTCGGGCTCCCCGATGCATTCGTCACGCATGGTGATCGCGAGCGGGTCCTCGTCGACCTCGGGCTCACGCCGCAGGCGGTCGCGCTCGCGGCGGGCGCGCGCAGCCCGGCGCTGACGCGCGTCAAGTAGGCTGCCGGGATGCGCGAGCGGCTGGACGCGCTGCTCGTCGCCCGCGGGCTCTTCGCTTCCCGCACGCAGGCGCGCGCGGCGATCCTCGCCGGAGAGGTCTCCGTCGACGGGCACGTGGTCGACAAGCCGGGCACCCAGGTCCGCGACTCGGTCGTGACGGAGGTCGCCGCGCGACGCCGCTACGTCTCGCGCGGCGGCGACAAGCTCGACACGGCGCTCACCCGCCTCGGCGTGGACGTGAGCGGCGAAGACGTCATCGACCTGGGGAGCTCCACCGGCGGCTTCGTCGACAGGCTGCTGCAGGGCGCCGCCGCGCGTGTGATCGCCGTCGACGTGGGCTACGGCCAGCTCGACTGGAAGCTGCGCGAGGATTCCCGGGTGACCGTGCTCGAGCGCACCAACGCGCGGCAGCTCACCTCCGAACGTCTCCCGTTCGCCCCGTCGTTCGTCACCGCCGACCTGTCGTTCATCTCCCTGACGGTGGCTCTCGAGCCGGTGCTAGAATGCCTGCGCGAGGGCTTCCGCGGGCTCGTGCTGGTCAAGCCGCAGTTCGAGGCCGGCCGCGAGCGCGTCGGCAAGGGGGGCGTGGTCAGGGACCCCGTCGTTCACGCCGACGTGCTGAACAAGGTGGCCGCGTGGCTCCGGGAGAAGGGCGCGGTGGTGGCCGGCGTGTGTGATTCGGGCCATCCCGGACCGAAAGGCAACGTGGAGTACTTCATCCTCTTCAGCGACGCGCGCACCGCCGGACCGGCGCTCCAGCCGGCCTCCGCGCTCGTCCACGGCGCCGTGGAGGCTGTTCATGGGTGAGCCCCTGCGTCGCGTCGCCGTGCTCACGCACTACCTCTCGGAGGCGACGACGGCCGCGCTGGCGCAGCTGGCCGCGGCCGCCGGCAGACTCGGCCTGGAGCTGCGCATGCCCGAGGACGAGGCCGCGAAGCACCCGGCCGCGGCGGCGCTCGGCTACCAGACCGTCGACGAGGCCGGTCTGCGGACCGCCGACCTGTGCCTGGTGTTCGGCGGCGACGGCACCATCCTGCGCAGCCTCGGGCGGCTGCTGGGCAGCGACGTGCCCACGCTGGGCGTGAACTTCGGCAACGTCGGCTTCCTGGCCTCACTGCCCCGCGAGGGCTGGGAAGCCGGTCTCGAGGTCATGCTCGCCGGCGACCACCGCGTGGTCGACCTGCTCACCGTCGACGTCCATCTCGGCGGCAAGAGGTACAGCGCCGTCAACGACGTCATCCTCAGCCGGGTCGCGCCGCGTCACGTGCTGCAGCTCGAGTACGAGGTCGCCGGCGTCACCGTGGGCAGCATGTTCTGCGACGGGCTCATCATCGCGTCACCCACCGGTTCCACCGCCTACAGCCTCTCGTGCGGGGGGCCGATCGTCGAGTGGAACGCGGGCGTCCTGGTGCTCAACTTCATCGCCCCACACTCGCTGGGCTTCCGACCCGTGATCCTTCGTCCTGACCACGTGATCATGGCGCGCAATGTCTCGCCGCTGCAGGAGGCGGAGCTGGTCGTCGACGGCGACACCGTCGGCACGCTCCGCTGCGGCGACGAGGTGCGCGTCTCCGCAGGCCCGCAGGTCGCACACCTGCTCATGCAGAACGAAGGCTCGTTCTACCAGAACGTCGAGGAGAAGCTCTTCGACCGCAGAGATGCTCGCTGAGCTCGGCATCGACGACCTCGTGCTGATCGCCGGGGCCCGGCTGGAGTTCTCTGCGGGCCTCAACGTCATCACGGGGGAGACGGGAGCGGGCAAGAGTCTCCTCGCCCAGGCGATCGGTCTGCTGATGGGCCAGAGAGGCGGCGACGAGCTCGTGCGCCCGGGCGCTCCCAGGGCACTGGTGCAGGCGCTCTTCGAGAACGGCGACGAGACGCTGGCGGTGGCCCGCGAGCTGCCGCGCGGGGGCCGCTCGCGGGTGCGCATGGACGGTCTCCTGAGCTCGGCCGCCGCGGTGGAGGACGCGCTTCGGCGGCGCCTCGCCTTCTACGGCCAGCTCGAGCACACCCGGCTCCTCCAGCTCGAGCGCCAGCTGGATCTGCTCGACGGGGCGGTCGCCGACGAGGTCGAGCCGCTCAGAACCGCCTACGCAGAGGCGTACGCGCGCGCACGCGCGCTCACCCGCGAGCTCGACGACCTGCGCGGCGCCGGACGTGACCGCGAGCGCGAGCTCGACATGCTCCGCTACCAGGTGAGCGAGATCGAGGCGGCCGGCGTCGAACCGGGCGAGGACGAGCGGCTGGCGCACGAGCGGGAGCGCGCGCGGCACGCCGGCAAGCTGCTCGAGCGCACCGGCGGTGCGCTCGCGTTGCTGGCCGGCGAGTCCGAGGGCGCCGCGCTCGACGGCGTGCGCGTGGCGCAGCGTCTCGTCGACGAGGCGGCCTTGCTCGACGAGAGCCTGTCCCCGTCGGCGCAGCGGCTCGGCGCCCTCACGGTCGAGCTGGACGATCTCTCCGCGGCGCTGCGCGACTACATCGACGGGCTGGACGTGGACGCCGCGCACCGCGACGCGCTCGAGCTCCGCTACGACAAGCTCAAGGGGCTCATGCGCAAGTACGGCGGCTCCGCCGACGATGTGCTTGCCTACCTCGAGGAGGCCCGGACCCGGCTCGGTGCGCTCGAGGAGTTCGCCGCCGACGAGGAGTCGCTGGTGGCGCGGGTCGAGGCGGCGCAGGCGGAGGCCGCCGCCACGGCCGGGCGCCTCAGCGAGGCGCGACGGCGGTTCGCGCCGATGGTCGCCGGGCGCATCGAAGAGGAACTCCGTGGCCTCGCCATGCCGCATGCGAGCTTCGCCATCGAGGTCACGTCTCGCGGAGCCGGATGGGATGGCCTCGGGCCGCACGGCGCCGACGACGTGGAGTTCGTCTTCGGCGCCAACCCCGGCGTGCCGCCGCGCCCGCTGCGCGAGACGGCTTCGGGCGGCGAGCTCTCGCGAGCCATGCTGGCCATCCGCGGGCTCGTCAATCTCGGCGACGACGTCGAGACGCTCATCTTCGACGAGGTCGACACGGGGATCGGCGGCGTGACCGCTGCGGCGCTCGGAGAGCGGCTCCGCCGCCTGGCCGAGCGTCGCCAGGTACTCTGCATCACGCACCTGCCGCAGGTGGCGGCGTTCGCGGACAGGCAGTTCGCCATCACCAAGGAGAGCGATGTCGGCGAGGGCACGACCGAGACCGTCGTGCGCCGCGTCGACGGCGCCGCGCGCCTCGCCGAGCTCTGCCGCATGCTCGGAGCGGCCCCCGACGACGCGGCCGCCCGCAGCCACGCGGAGAGCCTCCTCGCCAAGGCGTCGGGCGCTGCGTGAGAACGGCCCGGCGCGCCTTGCGGCGGCCGGGCCCGATGGTATACTTGCCCGCGTGATCCGTGGGCTCGCCGGGCATATGGTCGTGCCGGCCCGTCGTCTTCGAACGGGCGTGACTCCGGCCCCACAAAATCCCCTGTCCGTCTGCTGCAGATCCGCCGTGCCCCGGGTGCGTCTCCTGGTGGGTGCGACCGGAGCGTTCGACGACGGCTGCGTACGGACCGGCGGGGTCGACACCAGGAGGGCAGGGGAGGCATGACCAAGCACATCTTCGTCACCGGGGGCGTGGTCAGCGGGCTCGGCAAGGGCATCACGGCGGCGTCGGTAGGCCGGCTCCTCAAGATGCGCGGGCTCAGGGTCGGGAGCCAGAAGTTCGACCCGTACATCAACGTCGACCCCGGCACCATGAGCCCGTTCCAGCACGGCGAGGTGTTCGTCACCGAGGACGGGGCCGAGACCGATCTCGACCTCGGCCACTACGAACGCTTTCTCGACGAGTTCGTCCAGCGCGACTCCAACGTCACCACCGGCGGCATCTACAACAGCGTGATCACCAAGGAACGGCGCGGTGACTATCTCGGCGGCACGGTGCAGGTGATCCCGCACATCACCAACGAGATCAAGAGCCGCGTACACCGCCTGGCCAAGAACACGGAGGTCGACGTCCTCATCACCGAGGTCGGCGGCACCGTCGGCGACATCGAGAGCCTCCCGTTCCTGGAGGCCATCCGCCAGTTCCGCAAGGACGTCGGCCGCGAGAACGTCCTGTACATCCACGTGACGCTCGTTCCGGTCATCGGCGTGGTCGGCGAACCCAAGACCAAACCGACGCAGCACTCTGTCGCCGAGCTGCGCGAGATCGGTATCCAGCCGGACATCATCGTCGCGCGCTCCGAGGAGCCGCTCTCGCAGGGCATCCGCGAGAAGATCGCCCTCTTCTGCGACGTCGACCCGGAGGCCGTCATCTCGGCCAGCGACGCCGACGATATCTATCGCGTGCCGCTGCGGATGCACCGCGAGAAGCTGGACGACCTCGTGGTCAAGATGCTCGGACTCGACGTCGGCCCGCCCGACCTCACCGAGTGGAAGGCGCTCGTCGAGCGCATCGACGCCTGCGACTGGCCGGTGACCATCGCCCTGGTCGGCAAGTACGTCCAGCTCCACGAGGCATATCTCTCGGTCTGGGAGGCGCTCAAGCACTCCGCCATCCATCATGGCCGCAAGCTCGACCTGCGCTGGATCGACTCCGAGGACCTCAGCGACGCGACCGTCGCCGAGAAGCTGGGCGCCGCCGACGGCGTGATCGTGCCCGGCGGCTTCGGCCAGCGCGGCATCGAGGGCAAGATCGACGCGATCCGTTACTGTCGCGAGACCAAGGTGCCCTTCCTCGGCGTGTGCCTCGGCATGCAGTGCGCCGTCGCCGAGTTCGCGCGCGACGTGTGCGACATGCCCGGCGCGAACTCCACCGAGTTCGATCCCGAGACCGCGTACCCCATCATCGACCTCCTTCCCGAGCAGAAGAACGTGGAGGACATGGGTGGGACCATGCGGCTCGGAGCCTCCCACGTGAAGCTCGTGCCCGGCACCAGGGCGCAGATCGCCTACGACGAGGACGAGGTCTGGGAGCGGCACCGTCATCGCTACGAGGTCAACAACGACCTGCGCCCGCAGCTCGAGGCCGCCGGCCTCGTGGTGAGCGGTACCACGCCGGACGGTCGTCTGGTCGAGATCTGCGAACTGGCCGACCATCCATGGTTCGTCGCCTCCCAGTTCCACCCCGAGTTCAAGTCGCGGCCCACGCGGCCGGCGCCGCTCTTCCGCGACTTCGTGGGCGCCGCCGCTCGCCTGCGCAGCGAGCGCGAGGATGAGCTGGAGGACGTGTGCGCCCAGACGTAGAGGGCGAGCTCCTCGAACTCTTCGTACGCCTGGCCGGCATCGCGTCGCCGACCGGCGCCGAGCGCGAGATCGCCGACGTCGTCAAGCGGTACACCGACCAGCTCGGCCTGCGCATCCGCGAGGACGCCAGCGCCCCCGTCACCGGCTGCGGCTGCGGCAACCTCGTCGTCAGCGTCCCGGGCCGGGGGGAGGCGCCGCCCATCGGTCTGTGCGCGCATCTCGACACGGTCCCCGTCGCGAGCGCGCCGCGGGTCGTGGTCGAGAACGGCTTCGTGTGCAGCGACGGCGAGACGATCCTCGGGGCCGACGACAAGGCGGCGGTCGCGGTCCTGCTGCTCCTCGCACGCGATCTGGCGGCCAAGCCGCCCGCCGGTGGCGTCGAGATCGTCTTCACCGCCGGGGAGGAGGCGGGGCTTCTGGGCGCCAAGGCCCTCGACCTCGGGGTGCTCGAGGCGCGGCGGATGTTCGTGCTGGACAGTGACGGGGCGCCCGGCACGCTCATCATCGGAGCCCCGACGCAGAAGCGGATCGACGCCGAGTTCCGCGGCGTGGCGGCACATGCCGGTATCGCACCCGAGCGCGGGCGAAGCTCGATCGTCGCCGCGGCGCGCGCCATCGCCGCCATGCGCCTCGGGCGCCTCGACGACGAGACCACGGCCAATGTGGGCATCGTGAGCGGCGGGACCGCCGCCAACGTGGTCGCCGAGCACTGCGTCGTGCGCGGAGAGGCGCGCAGCCGCGACCCTCTCAAGGTGACGGCACAGGCGGAGCACATGGTCGCGGCCATATCGACCGAGGCCGCCGCCTGCGGTGTCGACGTGGAGATCGACGTGCATGAGGCCTTCCGCGGCTATCGTCACGACGACGAGAGCCCGCTGCTGGTCGTCGCCGCGGCGGCGGCCGCCTCCGCCGGCCTGCAGCCGCGCCTGGTCGAGGGCGGCGGCGGCTCGGACGGCAACGTCTTCAACGCCCGCGGCCTGCCCGCGCTGACCCTCGGCGTGGGGTTCGAGAATGCGCACTCGTCGCGGGAGCGCATGAGCATCCGGCGCCTCGGAGAGCTCCACGCCTTGGCGGCGGGTGTGGTGCGCGCCGCGGGCACGGCCGCGTAGCGGCCGCGGGGCGGCGCGTGGGCACCCGGCAAGACAGCGGCCGGTCCGGGTCTCCGGACGATCCTCTGGTGGTCGAATTCCTCGAGTACGTGCGCTACGAGCGCGGTCTCAGTCCCAACACGGTGGCCGCCTACGCGCGCGATCTGGGCGCCTTCGCCGCGTTCCTGGCGGCGGCGGACGCCCGGCCCGGTGAGGCCGGCGCGGACGACGTCCGCGCCTACTTCGCCGGTCCTGGCGGCGACGGCGCCGCGTCGAGCGTCGCCAGGCGGACCGCGGCGGTCCGTGTCTTCTACGCCTACCTGGTGCGGGAGGGCGTCCGCGAGGACGATCCCGCGGCTCTGCTCCGTACTCCCAAGCGTCCTCAGGATCTGCCGCGCGTCCTCTCCGTCGAAGAGGTCGAGGAGATCTTCGCCGCCGTCGTCGCGGCCGGCCCGCTCGGCCAGCGCGATCTCGCCGCACTCGAGCTGCTCTACGGCTGCGGACTCCGCGTGAGCGAACTCGTCGGCCTCCGCGACGGCGACGTGGACGTCGAAGGCGGGCTCGTGCGCTGCGTCGGCAAGGGCGACAAGGAGCGCGTCGTACCGATGGGCGGCGCGGCGGCGTCCGCCGTGAGCCGCTACCTCGCCGACGGGCGGCGGGTCCTGCTGCGCGGCCGCCGCCGTCCTGAGCTCATCCTGAACGCCCGGGGCGGGCCGCTCACGCGCCAGGGTTTCGCCTACATCCTCCGTCGCGTGCTGGCGCGCGCCGATATGCTCGGGGCCGCCAGCGCCCACACCTTCCGGCATTCGTTCGCCACGCACCTCCTCGCCGCCGGCGCCGACCTGCGCAGCGTGCAGGAGATGCTCGGCCATGCCAACGTGGCCACGACGCAGCTGTACACTCACGTGACCGTCGAGCACCTCCGGGAGGTGTTTCTCGAGACGCACCCCCGGGCGCGCCGGCGGGGTGGGGAGGAGGACTGATGCCCGCAGAGCCACTGAGAGCACGAAGTGCTACCGAGCGGCTGCCGGCCCGGAGGGCGTCGCGGCGGACGGAGTCATGACGCGTGTGTTCGTGTGCGTGCTGGACGGCTGCGGAGCGGGAGCGCTGCCCGACGCGGCCGCCTACGGCGACGAGGGGTCGGACACGCTGCGGCACGTGCTCGAGCGCACCGCCGTCCCGCTGCCCAACCTGGCGGGTCTCGGGCTGGGCGAGGTCGTCGGGCTGCCGCTCGGCGCGCCGCGCGCCGAGGCGACCTACGGCCGGCTCGTCGAGCGCGGCGCCGGCAAGGACACGACCACGGGCCACTGGGAGATGATGGGCGTCGTGCTCGAGCGGCCGTTTCCCACCTACCCTGACGGCTTCCCGCCGGAGGTGGTCGAGCCCTTCGAGGCGACGATCGGCCGGCGCGTGCTGTGCAACCGCCCGGCCTCCGGTACCGGCATCATCGAGGAGCTCGGCGACGAGCACGTCGCTACGGGGCGGCCCATCGTGTACACGTCCGCCGACTCCGTCTTTCAGATCGCCTGTCACGAGGACGTCGTGCCGGTGCCCGAGCTGTACTCGTGGTGCGAGATCGCCCGGGCCATCCTTCAGGGACCACACGCCGTCGGGCGCGTGATCGCGCGCCCCTTCGACGGCGCGTCCGGCTCCTACGCGCGGACGCCGCGCCGCCGCGACTTCTCGCTGGCGCCGCCCGGGCCGACGTACCTCGACCTGCTTCGGGAGCGAGGCATCCCGGTGGTCGGCGTCGGCAAGATCGGGGAGATCTTCGTCCAGCGCGGCGTGGACGTGGACGACCACACCACCGACAACACCGCCGGCATCGCCGCCTGCGCGCGACATCTGCGCGAGATGGAGCATGGCCTCCTGTTCGCCAATCTCGTCGACTTCGACCAGGTGTGGGGCCACCGCAACGACGTCGCCGGGTTCGCCGGCGGTCTGGCCGAGGTCGACGCCGCGCTCCCGCTCTGGGAGGAGCTGCTCCGCCCTGAGGACGTCCTGATGCTCTGCGCCGACCACGGCGTCGACCCGACGACGGAGAGCACCGACCACTCGCGAGAATACTCGCCGCTGCTGGGGCTCGGGCTCGCACCGGGACGCTACGACGGCGCCCAGGAAGACGTCGGCGCCACGGCCTTCGTGCATCTGACGGGGGAGGAACCACCTCTTCCGGGGCGGCCGATCGGCTGATGGCCGGTCCGGAGGATGCGGCGCTGCGGCGCGTCGCCGCCTGGCGGCCGCACGCCGCGGCGGTGTACGGATCCGGGCTCTGGGCTCTGCCCGAGGGCGCGTCCGTCGTGGAGGAGTTGCCCTACGCCACCCTCGGCTGGCCGACCGGTGCCGTGCCCGGCCACCACAACGTGCTCCGGCTGGCGCGCGTGCCCGTGGGGGACGGGCGCGAGCTGCGTCTGGCGCTCGCCTGCGGGCGTCCCCATCGCTACGAGGGCTGGATCGACGCCGAGCTTGAGGCGCCGGTGCGCGCGCTGGCGCGCGCCGGCCTGAGGCGGCTCGTGCTCACCAACTCGTGCGGCGCCCTGCGGCCCGGCGTCACCGTCGGCGGGACCGTCGTCTGCGCCGGCGTCGTCGACCTGCAGCGCCCTCCCGAGGACGAGACACCCGAGCGCCTGCGGGTGTGTACGGAGGAGGAGGCCCGGCGCGTCGCCGCGGCGCTCGGGGTCGACGCCGCAGAGGGCGCCGGAGCCTACGTCTCCGTCTGCGGCCCGCAGTTCGAGACGCCGGCTGAGGCGGCCTGGCTCCGTGGGTACGGCGACGTCGTCGGCATGTCGGCCGCGCCGGAGGTTCGCGCCGCCGGCGAGTCGGGCGTAGAGTGCTGTCTCCTGGCGCTCGTGGCCAACGTCGCGGCCGCGGTGGGCTCGCACGACGACGTGCTCGCCGCCGGCGGCCGCCTCGCCCGGCTGCTCGCCGCCGGGCTCGTGGACGCGCTCGTCGCCCGCTGGCCTGACCTGCTGGACGCCCCGCGAGAGGGGGAGTGACCGTGAACTTCGTGCACGACGTGATCGCCTGGAAGCGCGACGGCAACGAGCTCGACGAAGGCCGCGTGCGCGCGTTCGTCGAGGGTGTGGTGAGCGGCGCCGTCCCGTCGTATCAGGCGAGCGCCCTGCTCATGGCCATGGTCCTCCGGGGCCTGAGCGACGACGAGACCCTTCACCTGGCCCGGGCCATGGTCGACAGCGGCAAGACGCTCGATCTCAGCGTGCTCCGCCGCCCTGTCGTGGACAAGCATTCGAGCGGCGGCGTCGGCGACAAGGTCACGCTGGTGCTGGCGCCGCTGGTCGCCGCCTGTGGGGCCATCTTCGGCAAGATGTCAGGGCGCGGGCTCGGGCACACCGGCGGTACGCTCGACAAGCTCGAGTCCATCCCCGGCTTTCGCATCCAGCTCCCGCAGGGCGACTTTCTGCGGCAGCTGGAGCGTATCGGGGTCGCCGTGGTCAGTCAGAGCGAACGGATCGTGCCCGCCGACCGTCTGCTCTACGCGCTGCGCGATGTGACCGGAACGGTGGAGTGCGACGGGCTGATCGCGGCCAGCATCATGGCGAAGAAGGTCGCCAGCGGCACGTCGGCCATCGTCCTCGACCTCAAGGTGGGCCGCGGCGCCTTTGCGGCCGATCTGGAGCATGCGCGGGAGATCGGCCGTCTCTGCCGCCTCGTCGGGCGGTCCTACGAGCGCCCGACGACGTGTCTGTACACGGCCATGGACGCGCCGCTCGGCCGCACCGTGGGCAACCGGCTGGAGGTCGAGGAGGCGTGGCAGGTGCTCCGCGGCGAGGGCCCTCGCGACGTGCGCGAGGTCACCATGGAGCTGGCCGCCGAGTTGCTGCCACTCTCGGACGCCGGCGTCGACGGGAGAGAGGCTCGGGCGCGAGCGGAAGCGGCGCTCGACGACGGCCGCGCCGCCGAGCACTTCGAGCGCTGGTGCTACGTTCAGGGGGGGCGCTGGCAGGCGGGCGAGTTCCACCGACTCGCCGGGCACGAGGTCCGGGCGTCACGGACGGGGTTCGTCACGGCGATCGATGCCCTCGCCGTGGGTCGTGCGGCTCAGCTCTCCGGTGCGGGCCGCCGCACGGTCGACGACACGGTCGATCCGGCGGCGGGTGTCGTACTCGAGCGTTCGGTGGGCGACGCGGTGGAGGCGGGTGAGCCGCTGGCGGCCGTGTTCTCGCGGGATCCGGCGCGGCGCCGTGAGGCCTGCAACGTGCTCGAATCCGCGTTCAGCGTCGGCGACGCGCAGCCTGCGCCCCGGCCTATCATCCTCGGCCGGGAAGATTGACGTCGCGAGGCCGTGCGGCGACTCGCGGTCGGCAACTTCCGGCAGGGCGACGGCGCGGTGCGCTCCGAGCGGCAGGTCGATAGCGATGAGGACCATGGATGACAGTTTCTCGAGTGGAGTCACGGTGAGCCGCCCAAGCCGCTGCGGGCGGCGGCGTGCCGCCCCGGCGCCGGGAGACTGCCCGTGAGGGTCGTCGGCGGGACCTGGCGCGGCAGGCCGTTGACGGCTCCGCCGGGACGCGGGACGCGTCCGACCTCGGACAAGGTGCGCGAGGCGATGTTCGACGTCCTGCTCGCCCTGCCGGCGGTGCGTGATCGTACGGCCGCCGCCCTGCCGGATACTGACGAGGCCGGGGCGGGACCGCTGGCCGGCCACGTCGCGCTCGACGTCTTCGCAGGCAGCGGCGCGCTCGGGATCGAGGCGCTCTCGCGTGGCGCCGACCGCTGCACGTTCGTCGAGTCGGCGCCGCCGGCGCTGCGCGCCCTGCGCGCGAATCTCGCGCGGCTCGGCGTCCCGGCAGGACGCGCCGGCGGTCCGCCCGCGGCCAGCGCCGTCGTGGCGGGAGACGTGCGGCGGGCGCTGGCGGCTGACGCCCGCCGCGGCGCACGGTATACTCTCGTGTTTGCGGACCCGCCGTACGATTTGTACGAGCAGGTCCGTCCCGCCCTTGCGAGGCTGCTGGGGCGGGTGCTGATCCCCGGTGCGGTGCTGGTCATCGAGTCCGCCGCCGGCACACCGGCCGGGTTGCCCTGGAGCGTCGTGCGCGAGAAGCGCTACGGCGACACGCGGGTCACGTTCCTCGTGGCCGGCGCCGAGCCGCAGGCAGAAGGAGAACGAGGAGACTGATGCCCAGCAACGTCACCGCCATCTGCCCGGGCACGTTCGACCCCGTCACCGTCGGCCACATCGACATCATCACGCGCGGCGCCACCAAGTTCGGCCGCGTCGTCGTCGGCCTCATCGACGTTCCGCAGCGCAAGTCGCCGTTGTTCACGCCCGACGAGCGCGAGGCGTTTCTCAGGGAGGCCCTCGCCGGTCACGACAACATCGTCGTCGACAGGTTCAACGAACTCGTCGTGGAGTTCGCCCGCAGGTGGGACGCGTACGTCATCCTCAAGGGCTTGCGCGCCATCTCCGACTTCGAGTACGAATTCGCCATGGCTCAGCTCAATAGGAAGCTGGCGCCAGACATCGAAACAGTCTTCATGATGGCCTCGCCCGAGCACAGCTTCCTGAGCTCGAGCGGTGTCAGAGAGATAGCCGCGTTCGGAGGCTCGGTCGCAGACCTGGTGCCCCCGGCCGTCGCCCGCCGCCTGGCGGAAATCTATCCGCCTCGCAGGTGAGGCCACCCAAGGAGGGTGCTGAGTATGGACGTGCTCGTTCTCATCGACAAACTGGATGACATCATCCACAACGCACGATCGGTGCCGCTCACCGACAGCGTCATGATCGATCGCGAAGAGATCTACGACATCCTCGACCAGATGCGCTCGACCATCCCTGAGGAGATCAAGCAGGCGCGCTGGATCGTCAAGGAGCGTCAGGAGATGCTCTCCGAGGCCAAGCAGGAGGCCGAGCGCGTACTCGCCGAGGCTCAGGACCGCGCCGAGAGGCTCGCCTCCGAGACCGAGGTCGTGCGCCTCGCCGAGAAGAACGCGCAGCAGGTCATGGAGGACGCGCGCGAGCGCGAGCGCGAGATCCGCCTGGGCGCCGAGGACTATGCCGACGAGGTCCTGGGCAATCTCGAGATGAACCTGGACAAGTTCATCTCCGCGGTGCGCCGCGGCCGCGAGCGTCTCCAGGGCCGCGGAGCCGACGACGATCTGCAGCCGTAAGCTGACGGCGTAGCCCGCTCACGCGGGTTGGCCATGCGGAGAATCGACCTACACTCCCTGCGTTTCGGCGACTCCAGCGAAGTCTGGCGAACGCTGCCGGTCGAGGTTGCGCCGTTCCTGTACGGCGGCCTCGAGTACCATGTGCCCGACGACGTGGTCGAGGCGGACCTCACCGCAGCGCGCGTCGGCGACAACCTGACGCTCTCCCTGGCCGTCGACACCCGCGTGCTGGGCCCGTGTCAGCGCTGTCTCGCCGACGCCGATATCGATGTGGAGGCGGGGGGCGTGGAGTACGTCCGTCACGGCGACTCCGAGACGGACGATGAGGACGAACCCTACGTCTCCGCGCACCAGGTCGACCTGGAGCGCTGGGTGCGCGACCTCATCGCCGAGGCCCTGCCGCAGAAGCTGCTCTGCCGTGACGACTGTCGCGGGCTGTGTCCGGTCTGCGGCGCCGATCTCAACGCCGACCCCGGCCATCGGCACGAGGAAGCGTGAGCGGCGGCCGTATGGTACAGTTCCGTGTCTGGTTGACCTGAGGAGACTCCATGCCCGTACCCAAGAAGAAGACCTCTCAGCGGCGCCGCGACCAGCGTCGGTCGCAGCAGAAGCTCGTCGTCGACACGGCCAGCGTCTGCCCACAGTGCAAGAGCCCCAAGCTCCCGCATCGCGCCTGCACCAAGTGCGGCACCTACAAGGGCCGCGAGGTCATCGTCCTCGACGCGGACTGATGCCGGTAGGACCACGAAGTGCACGGAGCGCCACTGAGCGACCGCCGGCCCGAAGGGCCCCGCGGCGGCCGGCCTGAGCCCGGCCGGGCTGAACGGTGCTGAGATCACTCTACATCGCCTCCACCCAGGGCAGCGGCGGTAAGACCACCATCGCCGTCGGCCTCTGCATGGCCCTGCGCAAGCGCGGCCTGGACGCAGGCTACTTCAAACCGGTAGGGACGCTGGCGGCGCAGGCCGACGGCGTCCTGCTCGACGAGGACGCCGAGTTCGTGGCCGGCGTGCTCGATCTGGACGACGCCCTTACCGACATCTGCCCGGTCGTCCTCGACGAGGACGCGCTGCACGATGTGCTCAGCGGCAACGAGGTCGACGCCATGAGCCGCGTGACGGGCGCCTATGAGCGCGTCAGCGCCGGCAAGGACATCGTCGTCTGCGAGGGTCTCGGCGAGATCTGGCAGGGCCGCTTTCTGCGCACCAGCGGCGCCGAGGTCGTCGCCGAGCTCGACCTCGGCACGCTGCTCGTCGCCAAGTTCGCAGGCGCCCGTCTGCTCGACGACATCATCTACGTCAAGGACGCCCTGAAGCAGCACCTGCTGGGCGTCCTCTTCAACATGGTCCCGGAGTCGCGGCTGCCTCTCGTGCACGAGGACTACACCCGTTTCCTCGCCACGAGCGACATCGCCAGCTACGGCGCGCTCGTCTCCAGCGCCATGCTCTCAGCCGTCTCCGTCGCCGAGATCGTCGAGGCCCTCGACGGCACCTACGTGTGCGGCGAGCGTTTCGGCGGGGGCCTGGTCGAGACGTACATGATCGGCGCGATGAGCTCCGAGCACGCGCTCCGCTACTTCCAGCTCACGCCCAACAAGGTGGTCATCGTGGGCGGCGACAGGGCCGAGATCGTGCTCGCCGCGCTCGATACGCCCACCGTCGCGGTGGTGCTCACCGGCAACTACGTGCCCAGCCCGGCCGTGATCGAGCGCGCGGAGGAGCGCGGCGTCCCGCTCGTGTCGGTCGAGATCGACACCGTCACCGCCGCGGACGGGATGCGCCGGCTGTTCGGGCGCCTGCGGGTCAAGGAGCGCTCGAAGATCGACCTCATCGCCGAGCTCATCGACGAGTCGGTCGACGTCGACCGCCTGGTGCGCGACCTGCAGGCATGAGCCACCCGAAGCGCCGTCCCTACACGTCGCCGCATGCGGTCACGGCCTCCTGGACCGCGCTGACCGACGACCGCGTCGTGCGCATCGTGGTCGACGCGGCCGGCGGCGACAATGCACCGGACGAGATCGTGCGCGGCGCGCTCGAGGCCTCCGGGCCTCAGTCGCACGTGATCCTCGTCGGCGACGAGCCGCGTGTGCGCGCCCTGCTGCCGGCCGACGCGCAGAATGTCAGCGTCGTCCACGCCTCCGAAGTGATCGGCTACGACGAGGAGCCGGCGACCGCGGCTCGCACCAAGACCGGCTCCAGCATCGTCGTCGGCCTCAAGATGGTGCACACCGGCGAGGCCGACGCCTTCGTCAGCGCCGGCAACACCGGCGCCGTGGTCGCCGCCAGCGTCCTCTACGTGCGCCGGACGCCCGGCGTGAAGCGGCCGGCCATCTGCACCATCATGCCGGCCATGCCGGCGCCGGTCGCCTTTCTCGACGTCGGCGCCAACGCGGAGGTGCGCGCCGAGTTCCTGCGCCAGTTCGCGATCATGGGACAGGCGTTCGCCCGCGAGGTCATGGGCATCGCCGAGCCGAGCATCGGCCTGCTGAGCATCGGTGAGGAGCCCAGCAAGGGCACTCCAGATGTCATCGAGGCGCACCAGCTCATCGCCGCCGATGAGCGCGTCGCTCACTTCTACGGCAACATCGAGGGCCGCGACATCATGAACCGGCTGGTCGACGTCATCGTCACCGACGGGTTCACCGGCAACGTCGGTCTCAAGACTATCGAGGGGTCGGCCAAGGCCATCCTCGGCGCCCTGCGCGCCACCATCATGCTCAATCCGCTGACGAAGGTCGGGGGGCTGCTCCTGCAGAAGGACCTCCAGACCCTCAAGGACGCGCTGAATCCCGAGGAGTTCGGCGGCGCCCTGCTGGTCGGCATGAACGCGCCCGTCGTCATCGCGCACGGCAACTCACGCGCCAGAGGAATCGCCCAGGCGGTCCGTATGGGCCGTCGCGGCGCCGTCAGTGATCTGCTTCCGACGATCGCCCGCGAGCTTGGGACGTCGGGCACGGCAGTGTAGACTCACCCAAACTCGCCCGGAGGTTCGCTAGATGACCCGTGAAGAGGTGTTCGAGCACGTGAAGGGGATCCTCGTCGAGACCCTGAGCGTCGACGAAGACAAAGTCACCATGGATGCCCGTTTCCAGGAGGACCTGGAGACCGATTCCCTCGACCTGGTCGAGCTCGTCATGACCATGGAAGAGAAGTTCGGCATCAAGATCACCGACGAAGAGGCCGCCCAGATCAAGACGGTCGGCGATGCGGTCGACTTCGTCATGACGCGGGTCGACGCCTAACCGCGCCGATCCCTCAGGGGGCGATGAGGGGGTGTCTCCTGCAGGCAGGAGGCGTCCCCTCGTCGTCGTGGAGCAGCCTCCATGACTCATCGACTTCTCGCGCTCGCGCAGCAGCTGGACCAGGCGACCATGCGTCAGGTGTTCACGCACACCTCCTGGGCGCCGGACCGCGTGCATTCCTACGAGCGACTGGAGTTCCTCGGCGACAGCGTGCTCAGCCTGTGTATCACCACGGAGCTGTATCGCCGCTTCCCCGACTTCGCCGAGGGGCATCTGGCGCGGCTGCGGGCGTATATCGTCAGCCGCGCCACCTGTGCCCGGGTCGCCGGCAAGCTCGGTCTCGGCAAGATGCTCCGTGAGCACGGAGGCTCCGGTGACGGCAGCGACGCCACGCTGCTGCAGAGCAACCAGAACGTCCTCGCCGACCTCACGGAGTCGCTCATCGGCGCCGTCTACGTGACCTTCGGGTACGAGGCCGTCCGTCCGGCGGTGATCGAGGTCTTCGACGAGCACATCGTGTACGCCGAGAGCAGCTACATCGATCACAAGACGGAGCTGCAGGAGTATCTGGCGCGCAGCGGCCAGTCGGTCGCCTACAAGGTCCTCGGCTTCAGCGGGCCGCCGCACAACCGCGAGTTCGAGATCGAGGCCGTCGTCGACGGGGTCGTGCTCGGGCGCGGATTCGGCACGAGCAAGAAGCGCGCCGAGCAGGAGGCTGCCTCCGAGGCGTTGCACGAGCTGCAGGCGCGGGCCCGGCGCACCGCCCGCAGGGCGCGTCTCCGGGGCAGTCGCTCGCGGCGGCCGCAGGCGGAGACGAAGGCCGGCCCCGGCGAAGCCACGCCGGCCGGCTCGGTCGAGAACGCGAAGGCCGGCGCGAGCGACGCCACCGAGGTCCTCTGAGGTGTATCTCAAGGCGGTTCGCCTCAAGGGCTTCAAATCGTTCCCCAAACAGACCGAGCTGGTCTTCGAGCCCGGCGTCGGCGTGATCATCGGCCCCAACGGCAGCGGCAAGAGCAATCTGGCCGACGCCGTGATCTGGGCGCTCGGTGAGCAGAGCCCGAGCACGGTGCGCGGCTCGTCGATGCAGGACGTGATCTTCGCCGGCAGCGACGGCCGCCGCGCCAGCGGCTCCGCCGAGGTGGAGCTCACCTTCGACAACGCCGACGGCGCCCTCCCGCTGCCCACGCCCGAGGTGAGCGTCATGCGCCGCGTGGCTCGCGACGGCTCGTCGCACTACTCCATCAACCAGTCGACCTGCCGCCTGACCGACATCGTCGAGCTTCTCGCGAAGGTGGGTCTCGGCAAGGAACTGCACTCGATCATCGGCCAGGGCAAGGTCGAGTCGTTCCTCGCCGGCAAACCCGAGGACCGGCGGAGCCAGATCGAGGAGGCGGCGGGGCTGGGCGCATACAAGCGCCGCCGCGAGCGTGCCGAGCTCAAGCTGCGCGAGGTGCGCCGCAACCTGGAGCGCGCCCAGCTGCTCGAGCGCGAGGTGGGCTCGCAACTCACGCCGCTGCGCCGGCAGGCGACTGCGGCGGAACAGCTGCGCACCGTGGAGACCGAGATCGCCGAGACGAGGGGCCGCCTTCTGTCCGGTGACCTGAAGGTCGTCGACGCTGACCTCCAGGGGCGTCGCGACGAGCTCGCCGAGATCGACGCCGAGCGGGCGCACGCCGACGGCGGACTCACGCGCGTCGCCGCGGCGAGGGCGCGTGAGGAGGAGACCTTCGCGAAGAAGCTGGCGGAGCGCGAGCGGGGCGCGAGGCGCCTGTTGCGCGCGCGCGTGCTCGACGGCCGGCTCGAGAGTGTGCGCCGGCTCGCCGAGCAGCGCCAGAACCTTCTCGACGAGGTGGAGCGCGCCGCGACGGCGGAGCGCGAGCGCCTCGTCTCCGAGCTCGCGGGTCGCCCCGAGGAGCACGACGACGACACGTGGCCGCAGGAAGAGAGCCGACTGACCGGCGAGCTCGAGTCGGCCGAGAGCGAGCACGCCGGGGTCTCGGCCCAGCTGGAGGTCGTCAGGGAAGCGCTGATGGAGCGCCGGGGGGCGCTTGACCGGATCGCCGTCGAGCGCGAGACCGCGCTGGCGACGGCGGCCCGCCTCGAGCGCCGCCGCGAGGCGCTGACCGGCGAGCAACAACGCCTCAGGGCGCAGCACGAGGCGCTCACCGCCGAGGTGGGGATCAAGGCCGACGAGGAGCGCGAGGCAGTCGCCGCCGAGGCGGTGTCCCGCGACGCGCTCCGCGCCGCCGGGTCCACGGCCGCCGCGGCGGCAGCCGCGGCCGTCGAGGCGTCGCGTCAGGCGCGGGAGGCCGACGACGCGCACCGCGCGACGCTTCTCGAGCGGCGTGCTCTCGAGGCCGAGGCCGACCACCTGCGCGCCGCGCTTCGCGACATCGAGGACGTCGGCGGCGAAGTCCTCGAGGTCGCCGGCGAGTTCCCCGGTACGGTCTCTCTCGCCGGCAGTGTCACGTGCGAGCCCGGCTACGAGCGCGCACTTGCGGCAGCGCTGGCGCAGCTCTCGGGAGCGCTTGCCGTGCCCGAGGTGGTCGATCACTGGTCGCTGCTGGACGCGCTCAAGCGCGCCGGGATCGGGCTCGTCCGCCTCGTCGTCCCGGCGCGGCGACGTCCGTCGGTCGGCTTCCCGGGCGCCGCGCCGCTCGCCGACAAGGTGAGCTTTGGAGAGCATGAGGGGCTGGAGGGCGCGCTGGCCGACGTCGTCATCGTCGACGACCTGCGCGCCGTCCCGGCCGAGTTCACGGGCCTGGCCGTTACCCGGGAGGGCGAGTTCTACCGCCCGGCCGACGGGCAGATGGGCCTGGCCAGCGGGGTGCCCGCCGCCCTGCTGCTCGAGCGCCGCGCGTCGCTCGAGCGGCTGGGGGAGAAGCTCGACGCCGTGTCGGCCCGTGAGGTCCGTGAGGAGGCCGCCGCCACGCTCGCGGCCGGGCGTCACGCTGCGGCGCGGGAGGCCGGGGACGCGGCGGGCGCGGCCGAGCGCGAGGCGCGCATCGTCGCCGAGACAGCGGAGCGGCTCCTCGCCCAGGTGCGTGCGCGGCGACGCGACCTCGACGACCACGTGCAGCGCGACCGACGCGCGGTCGAGGGTATCGCCGCGGAACTGGCCGATGCCGCCGCCGGCAAGGAGGCCGCCGACGCCGCGGCCGCGAACGCGCTGCTTCAGACGGAGCAACTGCGCCCCGCCGTCGCCGACGCCGAGGCCGCACTGCACCAGGCGGAAGCGGCCCATTCGAGCTCGCTCGCGCTCGTCACCCGTCGCCGGGTGGAGCTCGAAGAGCGGCGCGCGGCCGCCGAGCGTGCAGCCGAGCGCCGGGAGGCGGCTCGACGACGGGTGACGGCCGACAGGGAGCGTCTCGAGGAGCTCGACCGGCGGCTGGACGACATCCCCGCCGTCCGTGACGCGTGCGCGGGCCTGCAGGCGCGCACCGGCGCCCTGCGGGCGCACGCTACGCGCCTCATCGCCCAACTGGACACCGGCGAAGAAGAAGGAGCCGGCCTGGAGCGTGGCGAGCTGCGCCGGCTGGCGGACCAGGAAGCGCAGCTGCGGCGCGACCTCGAGGCCGCGGGCGAGCGGCGCACGGGCGTGCAGGTGGCGCTGGCCCGCCTGGAGGACCGCCGTACGGAGCTCGCCGCCGGCCTCGACGAGGTCAGCGAACAGCTCGATCAGGCCGGGTTCGCGCCGCCCGCCGACGAAGTGGAAGAGGCCGGCCTCAGGGAACGCGTCCTCGCGCTCACGCGTCGCCGCGAGCGCATCGGACCGGTCAACCCGCTGGCGGAGGCGGAGTGCGCGGAGCTCTCCGAGCGCGCCGCCTTCCTGCGTGAGCAGCGGCGCGACCTCGAGAAGTCCATCGACGACCTCGAGTCGCTCATCACGGAGCTCTCGGCGCAGGTGGACGCGGAGTTCGCCGCCACCTTCGACGCCGTTCAGGAACAGTTCAGCCACATGGTGACGGTGCTGTTCCCCGGCGGTCGGGGCATGCTCAAGCTCGTGGAGCCGGACGAGGACCACCCGAAGGGCGGTGTCGCCGTCGAGGTGAAGCCGGCCAAGAAGCTCGGTAAGCGTCTGCAGCTGCTTTCGGGCGGTGAGCGCGCTCTGGTGGCGATCGCGTTCCTCATGGCGCTCGTGCTCGCGCGGCCGTGCCCGTTCTACGTCCTCGACGAGATCGAGGCCGCACTGGACGACGTCAACATCGGCCGGCTGGTGCAACTGCTGCGCGACTACCGCGAGCGCACCCAGTTCGTGATCATCACGCACCAGAAGCGGACCATGGAGGCGGCCGACGTGCTATACGGGGTCACCATGGGTCAGGACGGCGCGTCGCAGGTGGTCAGCGCGCGGATGGCCGAAGAAGAGATCGAACGCGAGGAGCGCGCCAAGGCGCAGAAGGGCCAGGGCGCGTCGCCGGCATGATACGGACGGTCGCCGAGCGGCGGCCGCGGACGGGAGACTGACGCGGAGTGGAGTGGCACGAGGTGTTCAAGGGCGTCGCCGAGGCGGACGTGCCGGCGGCGGTGCTGGAAGAAGAAGCGGAGGAGCGCAGGGGTCTCTTCGGCCGCCTGCGCCGCAACCTCGGCAAGGCTCGCGGCGCCGTGGTCGACGGGCTCAAGAGCGCCGTGTACGTGGGCGTCGACCGGCGACTCTACGAGCAGACCGAGGAGATCCTGATCGCCGCCGACGTGGGCGTCGACGGCACCATCAAGATCGTCGATGAGCTCGAGCGGCGCTGCACGGCCAAGAAGATCGAGGCGCGCGAGCCGTTTCAGGACGAACTGGCCGATGTGGTCGCCGAGATCCTCCAGCCGGACGACCCGGAGCTCCAGCGCATCGACGTCTCACACCAGCCGACGGTCATCCTCATGGTGGGCGTGAACGGCACGGGCAAGACGACGACCATCGGCAAGATCGCCTGGCGCCTCAAGGAGATGGGGAAGACGCCGCTCATGGTGGCCGGCGACACGTTCCGGGCCGCCGCCGTGGAGCAGCTGAGCGAGTGGGCGCGTCGCGTCGATTGCGAGATCGTGAAGCAGGCCGAGGGAGGCGACCCCGCGGCCGTGGTGTACGACGGCGTCGCCGCCGCGCGCTCGCGCGGAGCCGACGTCGTCCTCATCGACACTGCCGGCCGCCTGCACACCCAGGTCAACCTGATGCGCGAGCTGGAGAAGGTGCGCCGGGTGATCGAGAAGCAGCTGCCCGGCGCCCCGCACGAGACGCTGCTCGTGATCGACGCCACCACCGGCCAGAACGGCCTGCGCCAGGCGCAGGAGTTCAAGCAGGCCGTCGACGTGAGCGGCGTCGTGCTCACCAAGCTCGACGGGACCGCCAAGGGCGGGATCGTGGTCGCGATCCACGAGAGCCTGGGCATTCCCATCAAGATCATCGGCGTCGGCGAGCAGCTCGAGGATCTGCGTCCCTTCGAGCCCGACGTCTTCGCGCGGGCGATCTTCGGCGGCGACGGCGACGACGCGCCGCCTGCGGGCCGGTGACGCTGCCGCTGACCACGGCGCGCCTCGTGGTGCGCGAGTTCGAGACGTCCGACCTCGAGGGGCTCGCGGCGGTGTTCGCCGACCCGGCCGTCCTGTGGTGGGAGTCACAGCCGTTCACCCGCCGGCAGACCGCCGCGTGGATCGAGGCAGTCGTGGCCTGTTACGCCGCCGACGGTTTCGGCGTGTACGCGGTCGCGCTGCGCCCGTCCCGGGAGATCATCGGCTACTGCGGCCCGGAGATCAGCCGTATCGAGGGCGATCTGTTGCCCGAGATGGGCTGGGCCCTGCGCAGCGACGTCTGGGGGTGCGGCTACGCGGCGGAGGCCGCCGGCGCCGTCGTCGGGCACCTCAAGGGGCTCGGCCTGCCACGCGTCTACTCCGCCATCCTCCCTGACAACCGGCGCTCGGCGGGCGTGGCACGCAAGCTCGGCATGACCGTGGAGCGGGTGGTCGACTGGCGCGGGGGGCTGCACGACCTCTGGGCGCTCGACCTCGCGTGAGCGCCTCCGCCCGCCGCGAGGAGTCCGCTTCGCGCGCCGTGCTACCATGACTCTCCCGCCACACGACCGGAGACGCTGATGTTCGACGCACTCACTGACCGCCTTCAAGGGGTCATGCAGAGCCTCAAGGGCCACGGCAAGCTGACCGTCGAGGACATCGACGCGGCGATGCGCGAGATCCGCCTCGCCCTGCTCGAGGCCGATGTCAACTTCAAGGTGGTGCGCGAGTTCGTCGCCCACGTCAAGGAGCGCGCGCTGGGCTCCGAGGTGATGGAGAGCCTCACGCCGGCGCAGCAGGTCGTGAAGATCGTGAACGAGGAGCTCGTTGCGCTCATGGGCAGCGGCGACTCCAAGCTCGCCTTCAGCGGCCATCCCCCGACGATCGTCTTGCTGGCCGGCCTGCAGGGCTCGGGCAAGACCACCACGTGCGCCAAGCTCGCCAAGCTGCTCAAGAAGGACGGCAAGTCGCCGGTGCTCATCGCCGCCGACGTGTACCGGCCGGCGGCCATCGACCAGCTGCAGACGCTCGCCGGACGCGTCGGTGTGCCCATCTACGCGCCCGGCGCCGACGTGGACCCGGTCGACATCGCACGCGACGGCGTCGCCTACGCGCGCCAGCACGGCGACGTGGCCATCATCGACACCGCCGGTCGTCTGCACGTCGACGAGGAGCTCATGGCCGAGCTCGTCAACATCCGCGACGCGGTGAAGCCGCACAACGTTCTGCTGGTCGTCGATTCGATGACCGGCCAGGACGCCGTCAACGCCGCCGACGCCTTCAAAGGACACGTCGACCTCGACGGCGTCGTGCTCACCAAGCTGGACGGCGACGCCCGCGGCGGCGCGGCCCTCAGCGTGCGCGCCGTCACCGGCAAGCCCATCAAGTTCGCCAGCACCGGCGAGAAGCTCGACGACTTCGACATCTTCCACCCCGATCGCATGGCGAGCCGCATCCTCGGCATGGGCGACGTGCTCAGCCTCATCGAGAAGGCCGAGGAGTCGCTCGACGAGAAGCAGGCGGCGGAGATGGAGGCGAAGCTCCGCCGCGCCGAGTTCACGTTCGAGGACTTCCTCGACCAGCTCAAACAGGTGCGCAAGATGGGCTCTCTCTCCAGTATCCTCGGGATGCTGCCGGGCGTGCCGGGCATGAAGGATCTGAAGAACGTGCAGGTCGACGATACGCAGCTCGACCGCATCGAAGCGATGATCTTCAGCATGACGCAGCAGGAACGCCGGCACCCGGACATCATCGACGGGAGCCGCCGGAGGCGCATCGCGGCCGGCAGCGGCACCTCCGTCCAGGACGTCAACAGCCTGCTCAAGCAGTACCGCGAGATGCAGAAGATGCTCAAGATGTTCTCGAGCGGCAAGATGAAGGGGTTTCGCCTGCCCGGCATGAGCGGGTAGACTAGCCTACGCAGCGGAGCTAGCGAATGGGGCGCCGTCGGCGCACCGCTCGCCAGCCCGCGCTGCATCGCTTGTGTGCGATGCGACAGAAGAGGCACCGCACCATGCACATTCTTGCGGCCCGCACTTGGGTCGCATAAGGTTCACGCACCGCTGCGACCCCAATGGTCGCAGCGCGCCGTTCTACTACCCTGAGGGGGTGACACCAGTTGGCAGTGCGAATGAGATTGACCCGGGTAGGGAGCACCAAGAACCCGATCTACCGGATCGTCGTCGTGGATTCCCGAACACGGCGTGACGGTCGTGCTATCGAGACCATCGGCCAGTACAACCCGCAGATGAACCCATCGCTCATCGTGATCGATGCGGACAGGGCCAAGAAGTGGCTGGGCGAGGGCGCGCAGCCCTCGCGGACGGTCAAGAAGCTGCTCTCCATCAAGGGCATCGAGAAGTAAGAGGTCTTCGCTTGGACGACGGAGGGAGTAGTGGGATGCTGAAGGACCTGCTCGAGTATCTGGCCAAGTCGCTGGTCGACAGCCCAGACGAGGTCCACGTGGAGGCTACGGAAACCGACACCACCGTCGTATTGGAGCTTTCAGTGGCGAAGGACGACGTCGGCAAGGTCATCGGCAAACAGGGGCGCATCGCCAGGGCGCTGCGTACCATCGTCAAGGCTTCGGCCGTCCGCGACGGCAAGCGCGCCATCGTGGAGATCGTCGATTAGGGCGCGTGACGAGGCTGAGGTGCGGCGTCTCGATCGAGCGCCGCACGCGGAGCGCCGTGGATCATGACCAAGAGAAGCTTGTGGGCCTGTGGCGTCCTCGGTAAGGCACACGGTCTCAAGGGTGAGCTCTATCTGAACCTGACGCCTGACGGGCTCGAGAGGCTCCGGATGGGCACGGACTTCTACGTCGCTGGTGAGGGCGCCGGTGAGCCCCGGCCCTGCGCGGTCTCGCGCGTGGGCGGGACGGACCGGCGCCCTCTCGTGCTTCTCGACCTGGCGGCGACCCGGGAAGAGGCCATCGCTCTCCAGGGCCTCGAGCTCCTCGCCTCCAGCGAAGAGCTCGACCGACAGCCTCACTATCGCGTCGGCGATATCTTGGGGCTGCCCGTCGAGACGGCGTCCGGCCGTAGCGTCGGCACCGTGCGCGATGTGCTCGAGACACCCGCCCACGAGATCCTCGCGGTCCGGCCGCCGGACGGGGGAGACGTGCTCATCCCGCTCGTCGATCAGCTCGTGACCCTGGAGGACGGTGTGCTGCGCGTCGTCGACGGCCTGCTCGACGAGTCCGAGGGCTGACGCGCGTGCGCTTCGATGTCTTCACGCTGTTCCCGGAGGCCTTCGCCTGGTATCTCGGCCAGGTGCACATCCGCGCCGCCGTGGACCTCGGCCACGAGTTCGTGCTCACGAACTACCGCGACCACACGCCCCTCGGTCACCTGCAGGTGGACGACACGCCCTACGGCGGCGGCGCGGGCATGGTGCTGCGCATCGACGTGGTCTGCGCCGCGCTGGAGGCGATCTTCGGCGGCGACGCGGCTCAGGTCAAGGATGCGCGGCGCGTGGTCGAGCTCACGCCCAAGGGGCGCCAGCTGGACGACGCCCTCGCCACGGAGCTGGCCGGCGGAGATCTCGTGCTGCTGTGCGGACGCTACGAGGGCATCGACGAACGCGTCACCAACCTCGTGACCGATCGGGTCTCGCTCGGCCCCTACGTACTCTCCGGGGGCGAGATCGCCGCGATGGCGGTCCTCGACGCCGTGACGCGCAAGCTGCCGGGTGCGATCAGCAATCCGGACAGCATCGTCAGCGAGTCGCACGCGCCGGAGCTCGGAGGCGGCGCGGAGTACCCGCACTACACACGGCCGGCTGAGTTCCGGGGCTGGGAAGTGCCCGAGGTGCTGCGCAGCGGGCACCATGCCGCCATCGAGCGCTGGCGAGCGGAACAGGTGCGAAAGCGGTAAGATGATTCTTCGTGGCCGAAGGCCGGCGCGGGTTTTGCGCCGCCCGGCCCGCCCTGCTAGACTAGCCGCCGCTTTTCTGACGAAAGACGAGGGTCCGTGAACATCATCGAGAACATCGAGCTCGAGCAGTTGCGCGAGGACGTGCCGCAGTTCAAGGCCGGCGACACCGTGAAGGTGCACTTCAAGGTCGTCGAAGGCACGCGCCACCGCATCCAGGTCTTCCAGGGTATCGTGCTCAAGCGCCAGGGTCAGGGCGTGCGCGAGACATTCACCGTCCGCAAGCAGTCCTTCGGCGTCGGCGTCGAGCGTACGTTCCCCGTGCACTCGCCCAAGATCGACAAGATCGAGGTCATGGCTATCGGCGACGTGCGTCGCGCGAAGCTGTACTACCTCCGCGGCAAGGTCGGCAAGCAGGCGCGGGTCCGCGAGAAGCAGCGCTGACCTGTCGCGGCGGGGGCCGTCTCCACCGTGAAGCGCGCCGCTGAGTACATCGCGGTCATCGCGATCGCCGTGCTCGTCGCACTGGCCGTCCAGTCGTGGCTCATCAAGCCGTACCGCATCCCGTCGGAGTCGATGCTCGACACGCTGCGGCCGGGTGACCGGGTGCTCGTCAACCGCGTCACCTTCCACCTTCGTGACCCCCAGCGTGGGGACGTGATCGTCTTCCACTATCCGGAGGATCCGGAGATCGTCTTCATCAAGCGGGTCGTCGGCGTGCCCGGCGACGTCCTCGAGGTGAGGGAAGGGCGCCTCTACGTGAACGGCAAGAAGGCACCCGAGCCGTACGTCCACCGCACCGACGGCCACCTCGACCCGACAGTCGCGCAGGCCGCCATCGAGGGGAGCACGATGCACGAGCCATGGTCTCTTGCGGAGCCGTTCCGCGTGCCGGCGGCCAACTACTTCGTGATGGGCGACAACCGTACCGACAGCGACGACAGCCGTGACTGGGGTACCGTGCCGCGCGGCGCGATCGTCGGTGAGGGCCTCGCCACGTACTGGCCGCTCTCGCGCCTGCGCGCGCTCTGATACACTCCCGCAGGCGAATCAGGAGGGTGATGAACACCACGCAGGGCGCCCCGGGCGACCAGGCCGCCAAAGGCGGCAAGAAGGCCTCGACGGGCCGCACGCTCATCGAGTACGCCGTGCTGGCGGTGGTCGCCATCTCCGTGGCCCTCCTCATCCAGGCCTTTCTCGTCAAGCCGTACAGGATCCCCTCCGAGTCCATGGAGGACACCCTTCTGATCGGTGACCGCGTGCTCGTCGACCGTCTCTCCTGGCGGTTCTCGGATCCCGAGCGCGCCGACATCGTCGTCTTCCACCCGCCCTTCACGGGTCCCGTGCTGATCAAGCGCATCGTCGGCTTGCCCGGCGACGAGGTCTCGCTGCGCGACGGCGCCGTGTACGTCAATGGTCAACCCCTTGACGAGCCCTACGTGCGCAAGGTCAGCGGTAAGGCCGTGCCCTCGGAACCCTTCGACAACGGCCTTCCGTGGTCGCTGCAGAAGCCGTACAAGGTGCCCGCGGACAGCTACTTCGTCATGGGCGACAATCGCATCGACAGTGGCGACAGTCGGGAGTTCGGCCCTGTGCCGCGTAGCCAGCTGGTGGGCAACGCGTTCGCCCGCTACTGGCCGCCGGCCCGCATCGGCGGCGTCGACTGATGGCGACGCGCGGCCTGCAAGGGCCCAGAGTGTGGTGAAGTAGAACGCCTGCCGTGGCCGTGAACGATCGTTTCGCCTTCGATCTCGCGGCCGCCGGCGCAGACGGCGCCGCCGTCGCCGGCGCCGACGAGGCCGGTCGCGGTTGTCTCGCCGGTCCGCTCGTCGCCGCCTCGGTGTGCCTCGACTACGCCGTGCTGGACGAGGTGGCTCTCGGGGCCCTCGGCGGCTTGGACGACTCCAAACGCCTCACCGCCTCCCGTCGGGAGGTCCTGTACACGGAGATCGTGAGGCGCGCACGCCAGGTGGTGGTCGTGCAGTGCTCGCCGGGCACGATCGACCGAGTCGGCCTGCATCGCTGCAATCTCGGCTCTCTCGCCCGCACCCTCGAGGCGCTCGAGCCCGCGCCGGACGTTGCGCTCGTCGACGGCTTTCGCCTGCACGGCTGCGCCTGCGAACACCGGGCGGTCGTCGGCGGCGACCGGCTCTCCGCCGCCGTCGCCGCGGCCTCCATCGTTGCCAAGGTCACCCGCGATCGCTTGATGCGCACGCTCCACGAGTCCTATCCCGCGTACGGCTTCGACCGTCACGTCGGTTATGCGACCGCCGCCCACCGGGCGGCGATCACGGAGCACGGCGTGTGCGATCTGCACCGCCTCTCGTTCGACAGCGTCGCCTACCGGCAGCTCGGGCTGGGTCCGGACGCCGCGACTGACCGCTGAGTCCCCGGGGGCTCGCGCCCCGGTGAGCCCTTCGCTGCCTTCACGGAAGCAGGGCCCGCGCCGGTGGGTTGGCAATCGCCAACGTCACCCGCGAGGCCCCATCGGCACCATGTGAGCCGCCGCTGCCGGCCTCTACGCTGGCCCGGTGAACGCTCGCCAACAGTTCGGTCGCGCCGCGGAGTCGGCGGCAGCCCGCCACCTCGTGCGGGATGGCTGGACGGTTCTCGGGCGCAACGTGCGCATCGGCCGCGGTGAGCTGGATCTCATCGTGCGCCGTGGCGACGTGCTCGCCTTCGTCGAGGTCAAAGCTCGGCATACCGGGTCGTTCGGAGCGCCAGAGGACGCCGTCGACACGCGCAAGCGCCGCCAGGTCGCTCGCCTCGGCGAGCTCTGGCTGGCGGCGCGCCCGTGGGCGTTGCGCGGCGTGAGCGACGTGCGCTTCGATATCGTCGCTGTCGACGCCTCCAGCCGCCCGCCGGCGGTCCGGCATCTGCCCGGCGCGTTCACCCTCGACGGATGAGACCCCGGGCGGGTGGCCGGTCCGCGCGCCGGACGACCGGGAGGGAGGTAGCATGCTCGCACGCATCGCCAGCGAGGCCCTGAACGGCCTTCAGGGGCACCCGGTGGTCGTGGAGGCGGATATCGTCGCGGCAGCGCCGGCGTTCAGCGTCGTCGGGCTTCCCGACGCGGCGGTCCAGGAGAGCCGGGAGCGCGTGCGTGCCGCGATCGTCAACTCGTCCTTCGAGTTCCCCTCGCGGCGCATCACGGTCAACCTCGCCCCGGCGGATCTGCGCAAGGAGGGGCCGTCGTTCGACCTTCCCATCGCGCTCGCCTTCCTGCTTGCGACCGGTCAGGCCAGTGACGGGTCCGACGGCCGCGGACCGCTGGCGGCGGTCGGCGAGCTCGGGCTCGACGGCAGTCTGAGGCCGGTCGCCGGGGCGCTCGCGGTGGCGCAGAGCCTGCGCGCTCGCGGCGTCCGCGGCCTCGTGCTGCCGGTCGGCAACGCCGCGGAGGCCGCCCTCGTGCCGGGCCTCGAAGTCTACCCGGCGGCGAACCTCGCGGAGGCGGTCGCCCAGATCGAGGCCGGCGGCGACGCGGCGTCTCCGCCGTCCGACCTGGACGCACTGCTGGCGGCCGCGCCACGCGGCGACGCCGATTTCTCCGATATCGTGGGCCAGGCACTGGTCAAGCGCGCGCTCGAGATCGCCGTGGCGGGCGCTCACAACGTGCTCATGAGCGGTCCGCCGGGCGCCGGCAAGACCATGCTCGCGCGCCGGATCCCCGGCATCATGCCGCCGCTCACGCGCGCGGAGGCCATCGAGATCACCCGCGTACACAGCGTGGCCGGCCTGCTGCCGCCGGGTGAGCCGCTGGTGGTGCGGCGGCCCTTCCGGGCGCCGCACCACACGATCTCGTCGCCCGGGCTCGTCGGCGGCGGAGGCACGCCGCGGCCCGGCGAGGTCAGCCTTGCCCACCTGGGCGTGCTCTTCCTGGACGAGTTCCCCGAGTACCGGCTCTCCGCGCTCGAGGGACTCCGCCAGCCACTGGAGGATGGCGAGGTGACGATCAGCCGCCGCCTGACGTCGGTGACGTATCCCGCGCGGCTGATGCTCGTGGCCGCGATGAACCCATGTCCCTGCGGCTACAGCGGCGACGGCGAGCGCGAGTGCGCCTGCCCGGCATTCCGCCTGAGGCAGTACCGCTCGCGGCTGAGTGGTCCCCTGCTCGACCGCATCGACCTGCGACTCGAGGTCCCGCGGGTGCCGCCGCGGGAGCGCCGGGCGCCCGGCGCCTCCGAGCCCTCGGCGGCCGTCCGCGAGCGGGTGGTCGCCGCCCGCGGTCTCCAGGTCGCACGTCTCGCGGGAACGGGTGTCTACGCGAACGCGCACATGACGACTCGTCTCCTGCGCAGGTTCTGCCGCCTCGATCCCGCGGCGACCAAGCGGCTCGACCGCGCCTACGATCGCCTGCGGCTGAGCGCCCGCGCCGTCGACAGGGTCGTGAAAGTGGCCCGGACCATCGCCGATCTGGAGGGTTCGGAAGGCATCACCGCGGAGCACGTCAGCGAGAGCCTCAGCTACCGTGAGATGGACGCAGGGCATGGGTGAGCGTGCGCGGCCGGCCGCAGGCCGCCGCATCCGTTCCGACGCTCCTTCCGGCGCCCGGGCGATGTGTGTCTGGCTGGGCACGCTGGCCTCGTGGCGGGCGGGTCTCATCGGGCGTCTGCTGCGTGAATACCGGTCGACCGGCGCGCTGCTCGAGCGACCGC
Source organism: uncultured Thermoleophilia bacterium (assembly GCA_963699725.1). Taxonomy (GTDB): domain Bacteria; phylum Actinomycetota; class Thermoleophilia; order UBA2241; family UBA2241; genus CAIXSE01. The sequence goes on along the minus strand of CAVOVA010000007.1, from coordinate 87,920 downwards.
CGGCCGAGATCGTGGCGTTCGCGTCGCGTCACGCCGGCAGCCGAGAAGGAACCGCGTCGCCCGCGGGGCCACCGCCGTCCGGCGAAGCGGTCGCGCGACGGCGGACCGAGCGGCTGAGCGAGGCCCAGCGCTTCACGGCGGCGCTGCACGGCGGGCCCGCGGCGTGCCTGCGGCGGGCTGAGCGGCGGCCACCCGGCGATCTCGTGGTCACCTGGAGCGACCCCTTGTATCCGGATCAGCTGCGCGACCTCGATGACCCGCCGCTCTGCTTGTTCGTGCGCGGCGGCGCGACGGCGCCGGCGGTGCGCGAGCGAGTCTCGGCGCTGGTCGACGCTCCTCTCGTGGCCGTCGTGGGCACGCGCACCCCATCGCCATATGGGGAGGAGATGGCGCGGATGCTCGGCGGCGATCTCGCTCGCTCCGGTGTGGTGGTCGTGAGCGGGCTCGCGATGGGCATAGACGCGATCGCGCAGACCGCCGCGGTGGACGCGTGCGCAGTCGTGCTCCCGCGCACGGTGGCCGTCCTCGGGTGCGGCGCCGACGTGGTGTACCCGCGCGAGAACGCCCGTCTGTACGCCGCCGTCGCGGCCGAAGGGCTCATCGTCAGTGAGTTCACGTGGGGCGTGCCTGCGAGAGCCTGGCGCTTTCCCGCCCGCAATCGTGTGATGGCCGCGCTGGGCCGCGGCGTCGTGCTCGTCGAGGGGGCCGTGCGGAGCGGCGGCAGGATCACGGCGGGGTTCGCGGCGGATCTGGGCCGGGACGTGCTGTGCGTGCCCGGCGAGGCGGGGCGCAGGCTGAGTGCGGCGCCGAACCTCCTGCTGCGGGACGGCGCACGGGTCTGCGAAGGCGCCGCCGACGTGCTGCGCGCGATCGCGGCCGACGACCCGGGTCCGGGGGCGGAGAGGCGGGACGCCGCCCCCGCGACGCCGGGCATGCACTCGACGTTCGTGCTTGACCACGGTGGGGGCGCGATCCGTGACGTTCTGCACGCCCTGGGCACGGCGGCGCTCACCGTCGACGAGCTGGCTCGTCGTTGCCGGCTGCCGGCGCCGAAGGTCGCGGCCGCCGTGAGCGAGCTCGAGGTGGAGGGGTTGGCGCGACGGGTGGAGGGAGGACGGTACCGCCTGATCCGAGCCTGAGGCCGGTTCCCGGGGCTCTCGTCGCCGGCCGTGAGCGGTCGTCGGCGGACCACGTTCAACGCATGCGTCTTTTGGGGAGCAGGGAAGGAAGGAGTGCGCCGCGCGTTGAAGCCTAGGGCGCCTCAGGGGGTACCCGGTGACAGCTCCGCGCGAGCGCGGTTTCGAACAGCCAGAGACGACTGACGCAGCCGCGGCGAAGGCTGATCCCACCGGCATGCGCCCGGCGTTCCTGCGCGAGCTCGAAGTGCGAGGCGCCAGTGCGGCGACGCGCCGGTCCTATGCCTCGGATCTGCAGCAGCTGCTCGAATGGCTGGCGGAGCGCGATCTGACCGTGTCAGATCTCGGGCGGCGCCAGGTGCGCGCCTTCTCGGCCGAGCTCGGACGGCGCGGGTACGCTCCGGCCACCCTGGCGCGCAAGCTCTCGACGCTGCGCGGCTTCACGAGGCACCTCACCGAGTCCGGCGTGCTGGCGGCCGACCCGGCGCGCAGCCTGCCGGGCCCCCGTCGGCGCCGCCGCCTGCCGCGCGTGCTCAGCCTCTCCGATGTCGACACGCTCCTCGCGGCCACCGAGGGCACCGATCCGTTGGCGCTCCGTGACCGGCTCGTGCTCGAGCTGCTCTACGGGTGCGGCCTGCGCAGCATGGAACTCGTGGCGCTGCGTCTCGCGGACGTACAGGCCGCCCAGGCGCAGCTCATCGTGCACGGCAAGGGCGGCAAGACACGGGTCGTGCCGCTGGGTGACGAGGCGGCTGCGGCGCTGCGGCGGTATCTCGAGCGCGGCCGCGGCGAACTCGAGCGACAACGAGGCGCCGGACCGGCCGCCGCGGAGCCGCTTCGGGAGGCGCCGCTCCTGCTCTCCAAGAGCGGCCGCGGCCTCTTGACCTCCGACGTACGCCGACTCGTAGTAAAATACAGCCGGCTTGCGGGTATGGATCCGGCGTCGCCGCACATGCTGCGGCACGCGTACGCGACGCATATGCTTGAGAGGGGTGCCGATCTTCGTGCCATCCAAGAGCTCCTGGGGCACGCCTCTGTCTCGACGACGCAGGTGTACACGCACGTCAGCGGCGCCCACCTGCGGCGCACCTACGACCTTCACCACCCGCGAGCCTGAGGGCGAGCCATGATGACCCGCATGGACGAGGGCAAGGTAAGGGAGCTCTGGGGACGCTACAAGTTCCAGGGCGACAAGGCGGCGCGGGACCGCCTCATCCTGGCGTACTCACCGCTGGTCAAGTACGTCGCCGGCCGGATGAGCAACGGGCTGCCGTCGCACATCGAGGAATCCGACCTCATCAGCTACGGCCTGCTCGGTCTGATCGGCGCGCTGGAACGCTTCGACCCGGATCGCGAGATCAAGTTCGAGACGTACGCGATCTCCCGCATCAAAGGTTCGATCATCGACGAGTTGCGCTCGCTCGACTGGGTACCGCGCTCGGTGCGCAGCAAGGCGCGCGAGATCGAGAAGGTGTGCGCGATCCTCGAGAACCGCCTGCAGCGCGCTCCCACGGACGAGGAGATCGCCGAAGAACTGCACATCTCGGTACCGGAGTTCCAGCAGTCGCTCACGCAGATCTCCAACACCAGCATCGTCGCGCTCGACGAGCTCTGGTCGATCTCGGGCTCGGATGGCGACCAGACGTCGCTCATCGACACGATCGAGGACCCCAAGAGCCGCGATCCCTCGCGGATGCTCGACCTCAGCGAGATGAAGTCCCGTCTGGCGGCGGCGATCGACGCGCTCCCCAAGCGCGAGAAGATCGTGATCGCGCTCTACTACTACGAGAACCTCACGCTGCGCGAGATCGGCGAGGTGCTCGGCGTCACGGAGTCACGCGTCTCGCAGCTGCACACCAAGGCCATCCTGAGGCTCAAAGGCAGGCTGCGTGACGAGATCGAGCCGGCCGCGATAGGGTGACGCCGGCGGTCCTCGGGCCGTTCGTGTGGTATCATCCTCGACCGCCAGTATCCATGCCTACCCGGCGGACCCCCGGGTCCGTGGCGGTGTCGGGCGGGAGGCGCTCACGAGCGCCCGCCACGCCTGATTCCACTGACTTGTCCGCCGGAACAGAGAGGCGGCGCACGCCTTCGGCGCTCCCGCGCCGGGCTCGCGCCGCCATCAACCGTTTCAGAAGGAGTCAGTCGTGCCTGCACCTCAGCACACGGTGAGCATGAAGGACCTGCTCACGAGCGGCGTCCACTTCGGCCACCAGACCCGGCGTTGGAACCCCAAGATGAAGCAGTTCATCTTCGGCGAGCGCGGTGGCATCTACATCATCGACCTCCAGAAGACCACGGTCCTCATCGACGAGGCCTGCGACTTCCTCAAGAAGACCGCGGAGCGCGGCGGCCACGTCCTCTTCGTCGGTACCAAGAAGCAGTGCCAGGAGCAGATCAAGGAGCAGGCCGAGCGCGTCGCCATGCCCTACGTGTGCAACCGCTGGCTCGGCGGTCTGCTGACCAACTTTGCCACGCTCAACAAGCGCATCAAGCGGATGCACGAGCTGCGCCACCTCTCCGAGGACGGGTCGCTCGACCTGCTCCCCACGCGTGAGGCGATGCAGTTGCGCGCCGACCTCCGCAAGCTCGAGCAGAACCTCGGCGGCGTGGGCGGCATGGACCGTCTGCCGGCTGCCGTCTTCGTGGTCGACCCCCGCAAGGAGGCGATCGTCGTCAAAGAGGCCCGCAAGCTCAAGATCCCGATCATCGGCCTCGTGGACACGAACTGCGACCCCGACGAGATCGACTACATCATCCCGGGCAACGACGACGCGATCCGCAGCTGCGGCCTGATCATCCGTGTGATGGCCGACGCCGTGGCCCAGGGCCGCCAGTTGCTCACCGAAGCCGAGATGAAGGCCGAGGCCGAGCGCAAGGCCGCCGAGGAGGCGGCCGTCGCCGCCGCCGTCGCCGCCGCCGAGCGCGAGGCGGCCGAGCAGGCCGCCGCTGCGGCCGCCGACGCGGAGAAGGCCAAGGCTGAGGCCGAGGCGCCGGCGAAGGCCGCCGACGAGCCCGCCGCCAAGGCCGCGGAGCCGAAGAAGACGGCTCCTGCAGCGGCCAAGCCCGCCGAGAAGCCGGCCGAGAAGAAGGCCGAGGCCAAGCCCGCCGAGAAGAAGGCCGCCCCCAAGGCCGAGGCAAAGCCAGCCAGGACCGCCGAGGCCAAGCCGACCGAGAAGAAGGCCGAGGCCAAGCCCGCCGAGAAGCCGGCCGAGAAGAAGGCCGAGGCCAAGCCCGGCCGAGAAGCCGGCCGAGAAGACCGAGCCCAAGGCCGAGGCGAAACCTGAGAAGGCCGTCGAGGACAAGCCGGCGAAGAAGCCGGCCGCCAAGAAGGCCGAGCCCAAGGCCCAGGCAGAGGCTGAGAAGCCGGCCGACTGACGCACCCGAACGAGAACAACGCCGACCCTACGAAAGGATCGTGCTGTGGCTGAGATCACCGCTGCACTGGTTAAGGAGCTCCGCGAGAAGAGCGGAGCCGGCATGATGGACTGCAAGAAGGCGCTCACCGAGACCGGAGGCGACCTCGAGAAGGCGATGGACGAGCTGCGCAAGCAGGGTCTCGCCACCGCGCAGAAGAAGAGCGCCCGCGCGACCAAGGACGGCGCCGTCGACTCGTACATCCACGCCGGCGGCAAGATCGGCGTGCTCGTCGAGGTCGGCGTGGAGACCGATTTCGTCTCACGCAGCGAGCCCTTCCGCGAGTTCACCCACGACCTCGCCATGCAGGTTGCCGCGGCCTCGCCGATCTGGGTCAGCCGCGATGAGGTGCCCGAGGACGTGATCGAGCGCGAGAAGGCGATCTATGGTGAATCCGACCAGATCAAAGGCAAGCCGGAGCACGTGATCGAGAAGATCATCAGCGGCAAGCTCGAGAAGTTCTTCGCCGAGACCTGTCTCATGGAGCAGGCGTTCGTGAAGGACCCGGACCGCACCATCGAGCAAGTGCGCACCGACCTCGTCGGCGTCATCGGCGAGAACGTCGAGGTGCGCCGCTTCGTGCGCTTCCAGCTGGGCGAGACGACGGTCGCGGGCTGAGACCGATGGAAGGCGAGCCTCCGAACCGCGCCTTCCACCGGGTCCTGCTCAAGCTCAGCGGCCAGGCCCTGGGCAGTGAGAGGCGGGCGATCGATCCGGCGACCACGAAGTCGATCGCCGGCACCATCAAGATCGCCCGCGCGCTCGACGTCGACATCGCCATCGTGGTCGGCGGCGGCAACATCTTTCGCGGCATGGCCGCCGCCGCCGGCGGCATGGACCGCGCCACCGGCGACTACATCGGCATGATGGCCACCGTCCAGAACGCCCTCGCTCTCCAGGACGCCCTGGAGGACGAGGGCGTCGACACGCGGGTGATGAGCGCCATCGAGATCCGCGCCGTGTGCGAGCCGTACATACGCCGGCGTGCGATCCGTCACCTCGAGAAGGGCCGCGTCGTCATCTGCGCCGCGGGCACCGGCAATCCGTACTTCAGCACCGACTCGGCGGCCGCCCTGCGCGCCCTGGAGCTCGAGGCGGAGGCCATTCTCATGGCCAAGCGGGAGTTCGACGGCGTCTACACCGCCGACCCCGAGAAGGACCCGTCGGCGGAATTCATCGCCGACATCACCCACCTGCAGGCGATCGAGCGCGGGCTCAAAGTGATGGACACGACCGCGCTCAGCCTGTGCATGGACAACCACATGCCGATCCATGTGTTCAAGATGACCGGCGACAATATCGTGCGCGTGCTGTCCGGCGAGCGCGTTGGCACCGTGGTGCACACGCCCGCCGGCAGTTGACCCCGGCAAAGGGAGGACCGGTGGAAAAAGAGCTGCTCGCCGACGCCAATCATCGCATGAGCAAGGCCGTCGAGGCCGTCAGGACCGAGTTCAACACGGTCCGCAGCGGTCGTGCCAGCGTGGGCCTGCTCGACCGCATCCACGTGGACTACTACGGCACGTCCACGCCGCTCAAGCAGATGGCCAACATCGCCGCGCCGGAGCCGCGCCTTCTCACCGTACAGCCCTACGACAAGTCGGCCATGAGGAGCATCGAGAAGGCGATCATGGAGGCTGACCTCGGTCTCAACCCGAGCAGTGACGGTACGGTGATCCGCCTGCCGATCCCGACGCTCACGGAGGAGCGGCGCAAGGATCTCGTACGCCTGGTCCACCGCCTCGCCGAAGACGGTCGGGTGGCCGTGCGCAACGTGCGCCGCGACTGCATGAAGGACCTCAAGGAGCTCGTGCACGACGGCGACGTCGGCGAGGACGCGGAGAAGCGTGCGGAGCACGAACTGCAGAAGTACACGGACGACCACGTCCACGAGATCGATGCGCTCCTGAAGCACAAGGAAGAGGAGATCCTCGAGGTCTGAGCCGGGCCACCGCCCGCGCACCGACCCCGGATCAGTAGCCCATGGCCTCGCTGCGGCAGTGGCTGGCGCGCTGGCGCCTGCGATCGGCGTCGGGCGCCGTGGAGCCTGCGGCCGGCGGCGCCATCTGCAAGTACCTCGCCATCATCATGGACGGCAACGGCCGCTGGGCGAAGGGAAGAGGCCTTCCCGTGGCCGCAGGCCACCGGGCAGGCGCCAAGGCGCTTCGCCGCGTGCTCGAGCACGCTCTCGACCTCGGCATCCTCGAAGTCACGGTCTACTCCTTCAGCACCGAGAACTGGAACCGGCCCCGGGATGAGGTCGACGCGCTGATGCAGCTGTTCGTGGAGATGATAGATTCGCAGGTACCCGACATGCACGAGCGCGGGGCACGCGTGCGCTTCGTCGGCAGCAGGGAGGGGGCGCCCCCTGAGCTGGTGCGCCGCATCGAGGAGGCAGAAGCGCTGACCGCCGCCAACACGAGGATGACGCTCTACATCGCCTTCGGCTACGGCGGGCGGCAAGAACTTCTGCACGCCGCTCAGGGCCTCGCGGGCGAATACGCGGCGTCGGCAGGCGCGGACGCGACCGGCGCGGCTGGCCGCGCCTCCGGGCCGGCCTTCACGGAACACGACCTGCGGCGGCACCTGTACGCCCCCGAGATGCACGACCCCGAGCTCCTCATCCGCACCTCGGGCGAGCTGCGCATCAGCAACTTCCTTCTGTGGCAGTGCGCCTACTCCGAACTGTACTTCAGCGACCGGCTCTGGCCCGAGTTCGGGCCTGAGGACCTGGACGCGGCGCTGGCCGACTACGCCGGGCGCCAGCGCCGGTTCGGCGGTCGCCGGGCCGCCGCCGACGGCGGCGCCGCGGCCGAATCCGCGGCCACCGGCGGTGGGGGCGCGTCATGACGACGCGCATCATCACCGGCGTCGTCATCGGCGTCGTCGCCGTCGTCGTCGTGGTCCACGGCGGCCTCATCTTCTTCGCGCTCATGGCCGCCCTCGCCCTGCTCGGGCTCAACGAGTTCTACCGGCTGACCAAGAAGTACCGCCCGCTGCCCCTGGCCGGCTTGCTCGGCGTGGCGCTGATGGTCGCCATGGCCTGGTACTACAGCCCGGTCGCCGTCTTCGGCGCGATCTGCGCCGGCGTGCTCTTCACCGCGCTTCTCGGCCTGCTGGCGGGCCCCAAGCCGGGCGTGACCGTGCGTATGGCGGTGACGCTCCTCGGCATGCTCTACCTTGGCCTGGGATTCAGCGCCGCGCTCATGCTGCGGCCGCTGGACGACGACGGTCTCATCCTGCTCACCGTGATCTTCGGCACCTGGGCAGGCGACACCATGGCGTACTTCACCGGCAAGTTCTTCGGCAGCACGCCGATGGCGCCGGTGCTCTCCCCCAAGAAGACCTGGGAGGGGTTCGCCGGCGGCGCCATCAGCACGGTGCTGCTCGTCGTCTTCATCGGCCTGTACACGGAGCTCGGCCCGGCCGACTCGCTGATCCTCGGCGCCGTGATCGCCGTCGCCGGCCCGCTCGGCGACCTCTTCGAGAGCCTCGTCAAGCGCGACGTGCAGATCAAGGACTCCGGCCGGGGCATCCCCGGACACGGAGGGGTGCTCGACCGCTTCGACGCGCTCATCTTCGCGTCCGTGGCCTCGTACTTCGTGCTCACCCTCGCCCTGGGGTTCTGACGCGGGAGAGCGAGACCTCCGCCCGCGGCCCGGGAGATCGCTCCGTTGTCAGCACGGCGGGCGGTTGGCGTAGAATCCACGGGAGTCGTGTCCGGGTGAGTGGTCGCGCGGTTCGCGAATGGACCGGGGAGGACGGGAGAGAGCATGAAGGTAGCCATCCTCGCGGGGGGTCTGGGTACCCGCCTCGCGGAAGAGACGCAGGTCAAGCCGAAGCCCATGGCGGAGATCGGCGAGCACCCCATCCTCTGGCACATCATGAAGATCTACGGAGAGCAGGGGTTCGACGAGTTCGTCGTGTGCCTCGGGTACAAGGGCTACCTTATCAAGGAGTACTTCGCGAACTACTTCCTCCACAACGCGGACGTGACGTTCGACCTCCGCGGCCGGGAGATGGTCGTGCACGAGAACGCCGCCGAGCCCTGGCGCGTGACGCTGGTGGATACGGGTGCGGAGACGCAGACGGGCGGGCGCCTCAAACGTGTCGCCGACTACCTCGGCGGTGAGCGCTTCATGATGACCTACGGCGACGGCGTCGCCGATATCGATCTCTCCGCGCTCCTGGCGGTGCACGAGTCCCAGGGCAGGCTGGCCACCGTCACGGCGGTGCAGCCGCCGGGTCGCTTCGGAGCCCTGGAACTGGACGACGCCGGCACTGCCGTACACGACTTCGTCGAGAAGCCCAGGGGTGACGGCGGCTGGATGAACGGCGGGTTCTTCGTGCTGGAGCCGGCGGCCCTCGACTACGTCGCCGGCGATGAGACGCTCTGGGAGAAGGAGCCGCTGGAGGGGCTGGCCCGGAGCGGGCAGCTCGCCGCGTACCGTCACTACGGCTTCTGGCAGCCGATGGACACGCTGCGCGACAAGCGCGCGCTCGAGGAGCTGTGGGACTCGGGCGCCGCGCCGTGGAAGACCTGGTGATGTTCGGCGGCGCGTTCAGCGGCCGAAGCGTCTTCGTCACCGGCCATACGGGGTTCAAGGGTGCGTGGCTGACGTCGTGGCTTCTCGGACTCGGAGCAGAGGTCACGGGCTACGCGCTCGAGCCTCCGACCGAACCCAGCCTGTTCGATGAGCTGGGTCTGGGCGCGCGGCTGCGGCACGTCGTCGCCGATGTACGCGACCGGGACCGCATGGCGAAGGAGATGGCGGCCGCGAGGCCGTCGATCGTCCTCCATCTGGCCGCTCAGCCTCTGGTGCGGCGAGGCTACGTCGAACCGCACGAGACCTTCGCGACCAACATCATGGGCACGGTCGACGTGCTCGAGGCGGCACGCGCTTGCGACGCAGTCGCGGCCATCGTCGTCGTCACCAGTGACAAGTGCTACGACAACGCGGAGACCGGGCGGGCCTTCCGCGAAGAGGACCCGCTGGGGGGGCGCGACCCGTACAGCGCCAGCAAGGGCTGCGCGGAGCTGGTCACGGCCTCGTACCGGGCGAGCTTCTTTGACGCGGACGGGTCGGCAGCGGTCGCGTCCGTGCGCGCGGGCAACGTCATCGGCGGCGGTGACTGGGCGCCCGACCGCATCATCCCCGACTGCGCGCGCGCCCTGGCGGCCGGCGAGCCCGTCATCGTCCGTAACCCGGATGCGGTACGGCCGTGGCAGCACGTGCTCGAGCCACTGGCCGGGTACCTCTGGCTCGCGGCCGGCCTCGTGCGCGATGGTGCCGTCTTCACCGGGCCGTGGAACTTCGGTCCCGCCGATGACGACGCGTCGCGATCCGTCCGCTGGGTCGTCGAGGCGTTCCTGGACGAATGGGGAGCAGGATCGTGGGCGACCCTCGAGGACAGCGCCGGGCAGCCGCCGGAGGCGGGTCGGTTGAGCCTCGACAGCAGCAAGGCACGAGAGCTGCTGTCCTGGGCGCCCGTCTGGGATGCCGCGGAGGCCGTGCAACACACTGCGGCGTGGTATCGCGACTACTACCAGCGGGCAGGCGCCGCGCGCGAGCTGGTCGAGGACCAGTTGCGCGCCTATGAGTCCGCCGCCCGTGCGGCGGGTCTGGCGTGGGCGGGCGCTGCGACGGACGCCCATGGACGCTCGAGGTGAGAGCATGACAGACAGCAGACAGCAGATTCTGGACCTTGCCGGGGCGTTCTACGAGGAACGTCATGCCGGCAGGCCGTTCGATCCCACGAAGGACCCGGTGCGCTACGCGGGCCGCGTGTTCGGCGAGGAGGAGCTGCGGCGCCTCGTCGATGCGAGCCTGGACTTCTACCTCACGGCCAGCCGGTTCACGGAGGAGTTCGAGGCCGGCATGGCCGACTACCTCGACGTTTCCGACGCCTTGTTCGTCAATTCGGGCTCGTCGGCCAATCTGGTGGCCCTCACGGCGCTGACGTCGCCCAAGCTCGGCGAGCGGAGGCTCAAGCCCGGCGACGAAGTCATCACCGTGGCGGCCGGCTTTCCCAGCACCGTGGCGCCCATCGTGCAGAACGGGCTGGTGCCCGTCTTCGTGGACGTGCGTCTGGGCGACTACAACGCGGATCCGGACCAGCTGCGTGCGGCCGTCTCGGACCGCACGCGCGCCATCATGATGGCTCATACCCTGGGCGTGCCGTTCGACCTCGACACCGTCATGGAGCTTGTCGAAGAGCACGACCTCTGGTTCGTGGAGGACGACTGCGATGCACTGGGCTCCCTTCACCGGGGACGCCTCACCGGCACGTTCGGGCATCTCGCCGCCCTGTCCTTCTACCCGGCGCATCACATCACCACGGGCGAAGGCGGGATGGTGCTCACCGACGACGAGGAACTGGCCCGCATCGCCCGGTCGGTCCGTGACTGGGGTCGTGACTGCTACTGCGCCGGCGGGGAGAACGACACCTGCGGCAAACGCTTCAGCCAGCAGTTCGGCAGTCTGCCGCACGGATACGACCACAAGTACGTGTACAGCCACCTGGGCTACAACCTCAAGGCGACCGACATGCAGGCGGCCATCGGCTGCGCACAGCTTGCACGCCTGGATGGGTTCATCGCGGCGCGCAAACAGAACCACGCGCGACTTCTGGAGGCGCTGGGCGCGTACTCGGATCGCCTTCTGCTTCCGCGCGCGCCGGAGCACACCGACCCGTCCTGGTTCTGCTTCGTGATCACCGTGCGCGAGGACGCCGGGTTCACGCGCAACGAGCTCACCAGGTTCCTCGAGGCCAACCGCGTGGAGACGCGCAACCTCTTCAGCGGCAACCTCTTGAGGCATCCGGCCTTCGAAGACATCGAGTGCCGCGTGGTGGGCGACCTGGCGACGACCGACGCCGTCATGGCGCGGACGTTCTTCGTCGGCGTCTACCCGGGCATCGACGAGCCGCGCATGGAGTACATGATCGAGGTGTTCCGTCGCTTCATGGACGGCGAGCGTGCGGCGGTGGAGGGCGGGGACGGCGGGGCGTCGGGTCCCGCGGATCGCTGAGACGCGCGAATGGCCGTCGTCCGCAAGATCGCCTGTGCCGTCGCGAGCGTCACCGACCACGGCGAGCGCGTGTACACCGTCGAGTTGGAGCCCGTCGCTCCGGTGCCGCGCTTCAGGCCGGGGCAGTTCCTCCACCTCGCGCTCGACGTCTACGAGCCGGGCGGATTCTGGCCGGAATCGCGCGTGTTCTCGATAGCGAGCTCACCGCGCGAACGGGATCGGCTCTCGATCACGTACGCGGTGAAGGGACCGTTCACCGCGCGCATGGAGGACGAGCTCGCGGAGGGGCGTGAGGTCTGGGTGAAGCTGCCCTACGGGGAGTTCGTCATCGACCCGTCGCGCGACGCCGTGCTCTTTGCGGGCGGGACGGGCGTGACCGCCTTCACCGCGTTCCTGCAGTCGCTGGAACCAGGGCGGGCGCCGCGGGTCCTGCTCTTCTACGGCGCCCGGACCCCCGATCTCTTCGTGTACGGCCCGGTGGCCGAGGCCCGCGCGCAGGAGGTGCCGTCGCTCACGTGCCGCCTCGTCGCGGAGACGTCCGACGGAGTCCTGAGCGTGGACGCGGCGTGGTCGGCGATCGAGGCGCTGGACGATCCCGCGTTCTATGTGAGCGGGCCGCCTGGGATGCTCGCGGCGCTCAGCGGGCAGTTGCTTGATCGCGGCGTCCCCGATGCCGCCATCCGTACTGATGCCTGGGAGTGAGACAGCCACTCCGGTCGTGTTGACGATCGGATCATGACCGGGCCTGCGCCTGATGCTTCCGATGCGCTCCCGGAGCCGGGCGCACGAAGCGGTCGGACGAACGGCGCCGCGCTCGCGGGCGCGGCGATCGCCGCCTCCGTGCTCACCACGGCGCTCGGCCTCACCTGGTGGAGGCTCTTCCGCGGGGCCAACCTGACCCACGAGGCCTTCGCCATCGTGATCCCGTGGCGCTGGGCGTTGGGCGACCGGCCGTTCGTGGACGAGCAGAACCTGGTCCAGACGGCCGGACTGCTCTCGTACCCGTTCTTCAAGCTCTACGCCGTCCTCGGCGGCAACGACGTGACCGGTCTGGCGCTGTACGGGCGTCATCTCTATCTCGCCCTCAGCGTGCTCGTGGCAGCCGTCGTGTTCCTGGTGGCGCGGCGTTCACTGCCGTGGGCGCTCGCCGCCCTGGTCGGCGCGCCCTTCGTCACCGTCATCCTGTTCGAGACGCCGCAGCTCACCGCGAACACGCTGTGCGCGCTGCTGCTGACCGCGGGGGCCGCGCTCGGCTCCGTCGCCGTCCTCGGCGGCGGGCGCGGCTACGCGCTGGCGGGCGGCGTCGCCTTCGGGCTCGCCTGCGTCGCCTATCCCACGGTCCTGCTTCTGGCGCCGTTCGTCGCCGTCTTCCTTGCCTTCTCGGTCGGCGATGGTGCGGTGACGATGATCGCGGAGGGTTCGTTCCTGCGCCTGCCGCCGCGCGAGCGCGAGCCGTCCGGGGCGCGCGCCTGGCGGGTCCTGAGCGCCTGGTCCCTGGGAGGCGCGCTCGTCGTCGTCCCCGCGTGCGTGTCCGTCTTCGCGCTGGCGGGCCGGGCGAACCTCGTGCGCTGCTGGGACTACACGATCGACCTTGCCCGGCAGCTCGACCAGCTCGGCGGCACGTTCAAGGCGGCGGAGGTCGCCGGGGGTTTCATCGCGCTCGTGGCCGCCCAGTGGTACATCGTCGGCGCGGCGCTGATCTCATACCTGATCTACCGGCGGAGGCCGCGCGCCGGGCGCTGGCTGCTCCTGCTCACGCCCGCGGCGCTCCTGCTCACGGCGGCCACCTCGTCGCTGCATGCCGCCGGGGCGGTGATCGTCTACGCGCTGGCCGCCCCGTACCTGTACCTCTTCGTGCCCGCCGAGCGGAGGGTGGACGGGGCCCGCCTCCTCCTGTGGGTGTGGGCGCCGGCTCTGCTCGTCGGGGCGATGACCGCGTACACGAGCGGCGACGGCCTCATCCACTCCGCCGTCGGCCTGTTCCCGGGCGTGGTGACCAGCGGGCTGTTCCTGGCATGGGGGATGGCGCCGCTGAGGCACGGGCGCGACCAGGGCTTGTCGTGGCCGGCGCTCGCCGGTCTCGCCGCCGTCGTGGCCGTGACGCTGGCGTTCCAGGTCCAGTTCCAGCAGGGCGCCGCCGGCTGGGACGACCTCTCGGCACGCATGGATTCCGGGCCCTGGAAGGGCATCGCCGTGACCCCTGCGCAGCGCGAGCGGCTCGAACGCTTCGCCGCAGACGTTGCCGGAGAGAGCCGTCCGGGCGACCGGCTGCTCGTGTATCCCTGGGGAGCGGCCTACTACCTCGACTGGCCCGGTGAGATCGCCGCCAACACGTACCAGCTGACTGTGCCGAGGCCCGGCGGCGCCGCTGCCAAAGGCGACCGTGAGCTACTACAGGCGCCATCGCGAGGTGCCCACCCTCGTCGCGCATCTGCTGGAGACCGAGGGGAAGGACGCCGCCGATCTGCAGGCGGCGTGCGGCGGGTTGTCGTATCCGCCTGTTTCCGTCGCCCCCTGGTACGCCCTGCAGCGCAAGCCGCCGCTGGAGACCACGCCCGACGTCCTCGCCCGCCTGCCGCGCCTCTAGCGGGCGGCGTGGTACCCTTGCGCCCGTGACTGAAGCGGCCTCCAGACACCTGCTTGTCCTTGGGTCGACCGGCTCGATCGGCCGCCAGGCGCTCGAGGTGCTGCCGGCCGTGCCGGGGCTGCGCCTCGTGGGGCTGGCGGCCGGGAGGGACGCCGCCGGCGTCGTCGAGCAGGCGCTGGCGCACGAGGTGCGCGCGGTGTGCCTGCATGACGCGGCCGCGGCGACGGAGGCCGCGGCGCTGGCGCCGCGGCTCACGGTGCACGCCGGCGAAGCCGGGATCCGTGAGTTGGTCGCAGGCGCCGCGGAGCGTGCCGACGTCGAGGGTGCGTCCCTGACCGTGCTCAACGGGGTGGTCGGCGCCGCTGGATTGCGCGCCACCATGGCCGCGCTCGAGGCCGGCGCCACGCTGGCGCTCGCCAACAAGGAGAGCATGGTCGCCGGCGGGCCCTTCGTGCTGGACGCCGCCCGTCGCGCCGGGTCGACGATCCTCCCGGTCGACAGCGAGCACAGCGCGTTGTTCCAGTGCATCGCCGCAGGAGGGGGAGAGGCCGGCGTCGACGGAGCATGCGCCGGCCCGCCGCGGGCGCTCGAGGAACTCCTGCTGACCGGGTCGGGCGGGCCTTTCCGCGGCCGCACGGCCGCACAGTTGGCGACCGTCACGCCCGAGGAGGCGCTCGCGCATCCCAACTGGTCGATGGGGCCCAAGATCACCATCGACTCGGCCACGCTGATGAACAAGGGCCTCGAGCTGATCGAGGCCCACTACCTGTTCGGCGTGCCGTACGAGCGCATCACCGTCGTGCTCGACCCTCGCAGCACGGTGCACAGCATGGCGCGCTTCTCCGACGGCGCCATCCTCGCGCATCTCGGCGTGCCCGACATGCGCACACCCATCGGCTACGCGCTCGCCTATCCGGACCGCCCGGCGCTGCCGCAGGTGCGGCGGCTCGACCTGTTCTCCACGCAGATCGCCTTCGCGCGGCCGGACGCGGAGACCTTCCGTTGCCTGGCGCTGGCCGAGGAAGCGGGGAAGAAGGCGACGGTCGTCGAGCGCGAGGCGGCGGCCGCCGGCGCTCCGCCGCGTACGGTCGCCGCCCCCATCGTCCTCAACGCCGCCAACGAGGTCGCCGTCGAGGCCTTCCTCGGAGGGCGGCTCGCGTTCCTCGGCATCGCCGAGGTCGTCGAGAAGTGCCTCACGTGGCTCGCCGACGAGCCCGTCGCGTCGCTGGATGACGTGTATGAGTGTGACGCCGAGGCGCGGCGTTTCGCCCGCGAGGCCGCCGGCGGCCCTGCGTGACCTGTTCGGAGCCGCGCGGCCGGCCGGTGTCACCGTCGAACCGTGGCGCTCACTGGCGCGTTAACCTCCACGTAACCTCGAACGGGTATCGTGTACGCACATGACTGAGGTCTTGAAGCCAGAGAACGAGAGCGGGAGCGAGACGCAGCCCGCAGCATCCGCGCGCGCTGACGGCTCTTCCGGGCGCGCCAAAGCGCCCGACAGGCCGCCGCGGGCGCTCAGCCCATGGTCGCTTCTTCTCGGCGGCGCCGTGCTCGCGTCGCTGCTGCTCGGACAGTGGATCTGGGTGGTCGCGATCCTCGGCCTCGCGCTGCTCATCACCGTGCACGAATTCGGCCACTTCATCGCCGCCAAGTCGTTCGGCATGCGCGTCGAGAAGTTCTACGTCGGCTTCCCGCCGGCGGCTCTGCGTCGTACGTGGGGCGAGACCGAGTACGGCATCGGCATCATCCCGCTCGGCGGGTTCTGCAAGATCAGCGGGATGCTCCCGGAGGAGGACGTCCCCGAGGGCACCGGCGACCGCGTGTACTACAAGAAGTCCATCTGGAAGCGCAATCTCACCATCGCCGCCGGTCCGCTCATGAACTTCGCTGCGGCGGTCGTGATCCTCATCCTCTTCATCGCCATACAGGGCGTGCCCCGGGCGACGTTCTCCCTGGATGAGATCGTGGATGGCGCGCCGGCGGCCGCCGCCGGGCTCGTCGTCGGCGACACGCTCGTGGGCGCCGACGGCAAGACCTGGTCGGAGTGGGACGAGGCGTCCGCCTACTTCCGCGCCAACCCCGGCAAGACGATCGCGCTCAGCTACCGGCCCGCGGGCGGTGGACCTGAGCGCACGGTCTCGGTCACCCTCGTCGAGAACCCACAGGCCCCCGGCAGCGGGTACCTGGGCGTGCGCGCCGGGGTCACTCGGGATCGGCCGGGTCCGGTGGAGGCGGTCAAGCTCGGCTTCACCGGCTTCAAGGACTTGGGCGTCGGCATGTTCACCGGCTTCTGGTGGCTGCTGAGCGGCAAGATCAGCGCGACCGGCCCCGACGGAGCAGTAGGGCCGATCGGCATCGTCGACGTCAGCCGTCAGGCCGTGCAGGAGAGCTGGTACCCGATCCTGCTGGCCTTCCTGAGCTTGAACCTCGGCCTCATCAACCTGCTGCCCATCCTGCCCTTCGACGGTGGGCATATCGCCATGAACGTGATCGAGAAGATCCGCGGCCGGCGACTGGACACGCTGGTCTTCGAGCGCATGGTCGCCTTCGGCACCGTCCTGCTCGTGATGCTCTTCATCTTCCTCACGTTCAACGATGTGAAGAGGCTGTTCGGCGGGTAGACGGCGCGCGCCGGGATCGTGCCGTAGGATGGTCCCATGAACGATCTCTCCCTGGTCACCGGCGGCGCCGGGTTCATCGGTTCGCACGTCGTGGACGCCCTGCTCGCGAGCGGCTCCGATGTGCGCGTCGTCGACGACTTCAGCACGGGCAGGGAAGAGAACCTCGACGGCGCCTGGCGTCTGGCTGCGGAGCACGACGCCGGGCTGCAGGTGCTGGCCGGGGACGTCCGCGACGAAGTGCGCATGCGCGACGCCGTCGACGGCTGCTCCTCGGTCGTCCATCTCGCCGCCGTCCCTTCGGTCGCGCAGTCCGTGGAAGACCCCGTGGGCTGCGACTCCGTCACCCACGGGGGCACCGTCAACGTGCTGCGCCAGGCCGTGGAGGCGGGCGCGGACCGGTTCGTGCTGGCCTCGAGCTGCGCCGTGTACGGCGACGCGGCAGAGATGCCCATCGCCGAGGCCGGCCCAGCCCGTCCGCTCAGCCCGTACGCCGGCGCCAAGCTTGCCGCTGAAGAGGTCTGCGCCGAGGCGGCGGACGCCGGGCAGATCACCGCCGTCTGCCTGCGCTTCTTCAACGTGTACGGGCCGCGGCAGGACCCCGGCTCCGCCTACTCGGGCGTCATCAGCCGCTTCCTGGCCGCCGCGGCAGCCGGTCACGCCGTCACTATCTACGGCGATGGACGGCAGACGCGTGACTTCGTGTACGTCGCCGACGTCGTGGCCGCCGTGCTCGCCGCGCTGCGGCGGCCGCTGACCGGGACTTCCGTGCTCAACGTCGGCAGCGGACGTGAGACCGACCTGCTGCAGATCATCAGCGTTGTCGAGGACCTCGCCGGCAGGTCACTCGAACGGCGGATCGAGGGCGCGCGCGCCGGCGACATCCGCCACTCGCGGGCGGACGCCGGCCGTGCGCGCTGGGTGCTGGGCTGGGAGGCAGGGACGACGCTGGGTGACGGCCTCGCCGAGACTTGGGCGTGGTTCTCCGGCGCCGGCGGGCCCGCGGAGCAGGCGCCGCCGCTCGGGGATGCCCGTGCCTAGCGCACGCCGCGTCCTGGTGGGCGCCGTGCCCGTCGGTGGCGGCGCTCCCGTCGCCGTGCAGTCCATGACGTGCACGCGCACGGGCGACGCGGAGGCGACGCTGGCCCAGGTGCGCGCCCTCGTCGCCGCCGGCTGCGAGATCGTGCGCGTGAGCCTGCCGACGGCTGAGGAAGCCCCGGCGTTCGCGCGTGTGGTGCGCGAGGCACCGGGGCTCGCGGGCCGGGAGCCGGCGGCCGCGATCGGGACCGGCGACGCTCCTCGCGTGCCCATCATCGCCGACGTCCACTACGACTGGCGTCTGGCCGTGGCGGCGATCGAGGCCGGCGCCGCGGGCGTGCGCATCAACCCGGGGACGATGAACGAGAAGCACGTGCGCGAGATCGTGGCCGCGGCGGCAGGGGCCCGGGTGCCCGCCGGTCCGGGCGAGGGCGACGTGCCCGTGGCGATCCGCGTCGGCGTCAACGCCGGGTCGCTGCCGCGCGACCTGCGCGAGCGCGCGGCAACGGACACTCCCGGCGCGCTCGTGGAGGCCGCGCTGCGCTGGGCGGACCAGTTCGAGGAGTGGGGCTTCAGCGCCTACAAGCTGAGCGTGAAGTCGTCGTCGGTACCGGACACGATCGCAGCCTACCGGCTGCTCTCCGAGAAGACGGAGGCGCCGCTGCACGTCGGCGTGACGGAGGCCGGCACCGTGTGGAGCGGGACTATCAAGAGCGCCGTCGGCATCGGCGCCCTGCTGGCCGACGGCATCGGCGACACCATCCGCGTGAGCCTGACCGGCGACCCGGTCGAGGAAGTGAGGGTCGCCTGGCAGATCCTCGCCGCAGTGGGCCTCCGGCGCCGCGGTCCTGAGGTCATCTCGTGCCCGACGTGCGGGCGCACGGAAGTCGACATCGTGGGGCTGGCCGAAGAGGTCGAGCGACGTCTCGGCGCGGATCCGGCCCTCGCCGGCCGCGTCATCAGCGTCGCCGTCATGGGCTGCCGCGTCAACGGCCCGGAGGAAGCCCGTCACGCCGACTACGGCATCGCCGCCGGCGCGGGGGAGGGCGTGCTCTTCGACCACGGCGAGCGCGTCGAGACGCTGCCTGAGGGACAGCTCGTCGACGCGCTGCTCGCCCTGGTTCGCGGCGAGGCACCCTAGGCCACCACCCCTGCCGCGCCGCGACCCTCGTCCCGGCGCGCCGCGCGGGATCCTCCCGCGACAGACGGATGTCCCATGAAGCCCGGCGCCGTCCGTGCCGATGCTCTCACCACAGGAGCGCCCGAGGGCGCAGGCGCAGGAGGCTGGCCATGAGAGCGACACGGGGCACGGACCGTCCAGGCGCGGTACGGCCGGGCAGCAGCGACGACGAGGCCCGCCGCCGCGGGCTTGTCGTGGAAGCCGGCATGCTCGTCTTCCTCGTCGGCCTGGCGGTGGTCTTCGTGCTGGGCGCCCCCTCCTGATCTTCTGGTCAGCGGGGTGCGCTCGGACTCCTGGGTCCCGGGAGCGCCGTCGCGCCTCCAGACCGAGCGAGGGCTCCGGCATCGTCTTCCAGCAACGAGATGGTCCGGCTGGCCAGGAGGGCTCGCCAGGCGAGCTTCGCCGGAGACAGACGATTCGGCCCGAAGTAGCGGGGGTGGATGCGGTCGGTCAGGCGGATCGGGAGGGCGACGCCGACTCTCTTCAGGAGAGCCTTCGTACGTGCCTTCGGACCAGTCGGGCCGGCCCTCGGCACGGTCAGTGAAGCGAGCACGCGGAGGGCGGCGTCTCCGGGCAGCACACGCTCGATGTCCCCCGAGGTGAGCTCACGGACGACGACGTCCGCGAACTCGTGCGAGGCGAAGAGGTCCGAGGGTGATCTTGTGGAGGAGGATCGCGCATACGGCACCGTGCGGTCGAGCCCGTCGACGATCTTCCCGAACGCCCGGGAGTACTCTCGCATCTCCGTGGGCAACGCGCGGACGGCGCCCATCACCGCTCGGGACAGCAGAGGATTGACGATCTCGAGGTAGCGGGCCTTCGGGCCGTTGAGCCCTGCGAGGACGATGGGCACGAAGCCCTGCTGGCTGATGCGCGCTCGGTAGTCGCGGAGGTCTTCCCCTTCGGTTCTCTGGAGGCGCTGCGGCCACGTCGGCTCGACCAGCCCGAGACTGCGCAGGAGATGGCTCTCGGGATAGTCGGCCGGCGTTGCGCCCCCGACCTGCCTTCGGCCGCTCTCCGCGGCCATCGGGCGCGACCGTGGGCCGAACGACTCATCTCCCCTGATGAGTCCTTCGGCGCCCTTCGCAACGAGACCGCGCCAGAGCGCGAATCCGTCGAGGTAGCCCGCGATCTCGTCGTTGCGCCCCTCGTCGGCGGCGACGAAGCGCGACACTGTGGTATCCAGGTCGGGGCCGTCATCGAGAAACAGCAGTTCGTGCTCGACGTGGTAGCGGCGGCAGAGGTGCCGGGCGATCGAAGCGTCGGAGAGGGGCTTGCGCAGCGAAGCACGCGTCGTCCAGGTGACGCAGCGCGGGCGGAGCCCGTTCTGGACCAGAAAGGCGAGCAGGGCACGGCTGTCGCACCCGCCCGAGAGAGCGAGGACCCATCGCTCGAGGTCGACGTTGAGGGAGCCGCAGGTGGCGGCGATGGCGTCCCGGAGACGGGCGACTTGAGCGCGATCGTCGCCGGGAAGAGGTGTGAACTGCCAGGTGGACTCGTGGACCGAGACGCGCCAGGCCGCGCGGTCCAGTACGGCGAGCGCGTCCGGCGGCACGCGGCGTATGCGCGCATCCCACGAAGCGTCCGGCCCCAGCGTGCCGGTGGAGAGGAAGCAGGCGACGGCCTCCGGCAGCAGGTCGAAGCCACCGAGCAGAGTGACCAGTGCCCGCTGCGATGTGGAGGCGAAGAAGCCGTCCTCCGAGACCGTGTACCAGAGCGTGCGAGTGGCGCACGTGTCGGCGACGAGCTCGACCGTGCGCGCGTCCCACCTGGCCAGTGCGTAAGTGCCGTCAGGGGCTTCCGAACCCGGCAGCCACCATGCTCCGGGCGTGCCGAAGAGGCCGCCGACACACACCGCGCCGCGCACCGTGGCGTCTTCACGGCCGTCGTGGAGCCACACGCCCTCTTCCGTCGGGTTCGCGACGGCGGCTACGACGCCGCCGGACTCGAGCAGCAGTGGCTCGCGGGTCGGCAACTCCGGCGGCGCGAGGCGCAGGGCTGCATTCCGCAGGCGCTCCGCCGCGCCTGCTTGGGAACCGCTGCGAGGGCAGGCGATGATCACGTCGGCCATGAGATGGCTCCTTCGGCTGTGTCGCGTAAGTGTGGTGACAAGGCCGCGTCGCGGTCAAGGATGGTCCAGAGCCCGTTGCGGCCGGCCGTGCCCCGGGTGCGACCGTGAGCCAACGGCGGCCGCGCGGCAGCAGCGGGGCGCCGGTCGCCGTCGAGGGTCCTGAGGCGGCGCAGCACGCGTCCCGCCGCGTGACCGTGGAGGGGGAGATAGCGTACTCTACGGCCACAGCCGGATGGATGACCGCGTGCGGACGCCGGGCCGGGCGATGGGCCGTCGACGTGCTGCACAAGCCGGCGCGGAGGCGTCCCTATGGAAGATCTCGTCACATCGTGGTCACGATCGTGAACGGTCGTATGGCCCGCCACGGGCGGGGTGGCCTCCGCCCTGCTGTCGTGCTCGGGGTGAGCAACGGCACGGGTCTCACCGTCGTACGCGATCTGGGCAGGCTGGGTGTGCCGGTCGTGGCCGTCGACTGCCAGACCGATGCGCTCGGTTTCGCCTCGCGATACGCGCACGCGGTGCGCTGCGCCGATCCGCACTACGACGAAGACGGCTTCGTCGACGACATGCTCGCGCTCTCGACCCGGCTCCCTGGAGGTACCGTCGTCCTGCCGGCACAGGACGATTTCGTGGCCAGCGTTTCGCGACAGGCGGCGCGGCTGGACGGGACCTTCACGTTGCCCGTCTGTCGCTGGGAAGCGATGCGGCACCTGGCCGACAAGGAGCACCAGGTGCGGGCAGCCGAGCAGGCCGGTCTGGCCACGCCGGCGACAGCGTTCCTTCGCTCCGCGGAGGATCTCGAGTCCGTGTCCGCGGCGATGGTCTATCCGGCCGTACTCAAGCCCGCGGTCCCGCTCGCGTTCAAGCGCGCCCTGGGACTCAAGCTCCTGGTCGTGGAATCCCGCGAAGACCTGGAGCTCGCCTGCCGGCGCGTCCGGGGATGCGGGCCCCTCATGCTCCAGGAGATCGTCCCCGGCGGCGATGACGATGTCTACTTCGCCGCGACCTACCACGACGCCGCCAGTCGCCCGCTCGCGGTGTTCACCGGGCGCAAGCTGCGGCAGCATCCGCGCGGCTTCGGCAACACCCGCCTCGCGGAGAGCCGATGGTCCGACGAGGTCGCGGAGGCCACGCTCCAGCTCCTCGGGCATCTCCGCTATCGAGGTGTCTCTGATGTGGAGTTCAAGCGCGACGCGAGAGACGGCCGCCTCAAGTTCATCGAGATCAACGCTCGCCACGGCCTGTGGGCGGGTCTTGCGACGGCGGCGGGCGTCAATCTGAGCGAGATCGCCTATCGCGATGCCGCCGGCGAAGTCATCGAGCGGCCGCGGCAGGTGGATGGAGTCGCGTGGAGTGATCTGCTGCGGGAGGCCAGGGACTCGATGAACGAGTGGCGAGCGGGGCAGCTCGGCCTGGGCGACTGGCTCGCGCCTCTGGCGCGCATCCGCAGCGATGCCGTGATCGCATTCGATGATCCGGCGCCGCTCGTCGGCTCCGTCTCGACTGCGCTGCGCCGCCGCCTCAGGCGCCGGTCGCGTGGGGCGGTGGACTAGGCACACCGTTTCGAGCGCGCAGGGCGGCTGCGTCGGCAGTCAGCATGGCGGCCATCCGGCTGGCCATGTGCAGCCTCAGAGCCAAGCCGAAGGTGGAGAGGGTCAACGCTGGATCCGGATTGACGAGCACCCTCACTCGTCTGGGCACCACGGCGCGGACGCCGTTTCTGAGGCGCCGGCGCGCTGGAGCGGATCCCGGCTTGCGGAGCCCGGCGACGACGCGATCGAGGCCCCGTCGCTCACAGATCCTGTCGGCGTCGGTCGACGACAGCTCTCTGCGAAGCTCCTCGATGACGGCCTGGCTGGACGACAGCAGCCGGCTTGAGCCGACGAGCGCCGAGTGCTTGGCCGTCGGCACGTCGGGACCGAGCGCGGATACCACTGCTTTGTAGCCGTCACGTTGACTGCTGAGCTTCTCCGGAAGCTCTCGGGCGACTCTGACGACGCGATCGCCGAGGAACGGGTTGACGATCTCGACGTAGGCGCACTTGACGTCGTTGAGCGGAGACAGGTGCACGGGGAGCGAGTGACGTTCGTAGAGCCGGTTCCGCAAGTGGACGAGTGACTCGCCGGCCCGCCTCCGCGTCCAGTCCGGAACGGGTTGAGGCGCGAGTCCGAGATGCCGGATCAGATGGTTCGGCGGGTAGTCCGGAACCGTTTCGAAGTGCGCTCTGCGCCTCACGTACGTCTCCGAGTGGACGGCACTGTAGCCCCACCCCGGCTCGTCGCCCCGGATGACCCCGGTCACGCCCTCGTCGAACAGCGTCTTCCAGATGGCGAGCCCGTCGAGGTAGCCGGCGATCTGGTCCGTGCGCCCCTCGCCGGCGACGAGGAAGCGGTCGATCAGCACGCGCGGCGGCTCGTCGCCGGGGTCGGTCGCGAAGAACGAGTGGTCGACCCCGTAGTACGCGGCCAGACGTCGCGCCACGACGCTGTCGCTCTCGGGGTCCTCGAGCGAGCGGCGCAGGCCCCAGGTGACGCAGCGCGGGCGGCGGCCGCCGGCGACGAGGGCGGCGAGCAGCGTGCGGCTGTCGAGGCCGCCGGAGAGCGGCAGGAGCCAGGTGTCGAGGGAGACGTCGAGCTCCGCGCAGGTCTCGAGGATGGCCTCGCGCCAGCGCTGCAGATGGACCGCGTCCGGGAGCGGCTCGGGCTCGTGCTCGAGCGACTCCGTGGCTTGCTTCAGGGTCCAGGCGCGGCGGTCGAGCGAGAGCACCGTCGCCGCCGGCACCCGGCGCAGCCGCGTGTCCCAGGCGTTGTCGGGCCCCAGGGTGCCGCTCGAGGCCAGCCAGGCGACGGCGGCGTCGTTGAGGCGCAGGTCGCCGAGCAGGCAGACCAGCGCCCGCTGCGAGGTGGAGGCGAGCAGGACGTCGCCGCGGAGCACGTACCACAGCGCCCTGGAGGCGAGGTTGTCGGTCACCAGCTCCAGGCGCTCGGCGTCGAAGCGGCAGATGGCGTAGGAGCCGTCCGGTCGCCGCGACCCGGTGGCGTCCCAGCCGTCGTGGGCGCCGACGAGCCCGCCGAGGCAGACCGCGCCCGGCGCGCGCGGGAGGTCGGGCATGGGGTTGACCACGGCGGCGATCAGCCCCGGGTCCGCCAGCAGCCGCGGGGCGTGCGGGGTGAGGTTGTCGGGCGAGAGGCGGGCGGCGCAGCGCCGCAGATCGTCGGCCGAGTAGGGCAGCTCGGTCCCCGGACGCGCGCAGGCGACGATCAGCCCGGACATCAGTGGCCCTCCGGCCGCGTCTCCGAGCCCCGCCATGCGGGGCTCGCCGCGGCGTCGGCGGTGAGCATCGTCGCCATGCGGCTCGCGAGCACGAGCCGGAACGCCAGGCGCGCGGTGGCGAGACTCGCCTTCGGACTCAGCCTGAGGGACGCCCTGACGCGTCGGGGCATGACGGTACGCGCGGCGTGACGCAGACTGCGGCTCGCCGACGTCGGCCTCACGCGCCGGAGATCGTCGGCGACCAGGTCGAGTGCGCGTCGCTCGCAGATGCGCTCTGCGTCGCTCGACGCCAGCTCGGTGAGCATCTCATCGAGGAAGGGCGGGCCGTGCAGGGCCGGCGTCAAACCCGCGAGCGCCGAGCGCTTCGCAGCCGGTATGGGAGGGCCGAGACGGTCCACCACGGCAGTGAACCCTTTTCGTTCTCGGCGAAGATGTTCCGGGAGGGCGCGCATCATCCGCACCACCCGGTCGCCGAGGAACGGGTTGGCGACCTCGACGTAGGCGCACTTGATGTCGTTGAGAGGGCCGAGATCGAGAGGGAACTCGTAGCTGCTGGTCAGCCTGCAGTCGTAGAGGACGAGGCTTTCACCGGGCCGCTGCCCGACCCATCCCGGCAGCGGCTGCCGTGCGAGTCCCAGCTGCCGGATGAGGTGCCCCGACGGGAAGTCGGAGATCGCCTCGATGCGGTTGCCGCGTCGAACGTCGGACGCGGAGAAACAGGCGTCCTCGCCCCACCCCGGCTCGTCGCCCCGGATGACCCCGGTCACGCCCTCGTCGAACAGCGTCTTCCAGATGGCGAGCCCGTCGAGGTAGCCGGCGATCTGGTCCGTGCGCCCCTCGCCGGCGACGAGGAAGCGGTCGATCAGCACGCGCGGCGGCTCGTCGCCGGGGTCGGTCGCGAAGAACGAGTGGTCGACCCCGTAGTACGCGGCCAGACGTCGCGCCACGACGCTGTCGCTCTCGGGGTCCTCGAGCGAGCGGCGCAGGCCCCAGGTGACGCAGCGCGGGCGGCGCCCGCCGGCGACGAGGGCGGCGAGCAGCGTGCGGCTGTCGAGGCCGCCGGAGAGCGGCAGGAGCCAGGTGTCGAGGGAGACGTCGAGCTCCGCGCAGGTCTCGAGGATGGCCTCGCGCCAGCGCTGCAGATGGACCGCGTCCGGGAGCGGCTCGGGCTCGTGCTCGAGCGACTCCGTGGCTTGCTTCAGGGTCCAGGCGCGGCGGTCGAGCGAGAGCACCGTCGCCGCCGGCACCCGGCGCAGCCGCGTGTCCCAGGCGTTGTCGGGCCCCAGGGTGCCGCTCGAGGCCAGCCAGGCGACGGCGGCGTCGTTGAGGCGCAGGTCGCCGAGCAGGCAGACCAGCGCCCGCTGCGAGGTGGAGGCGAGCAGGACGTCGCCGCGGAGCACGTACCACAGCGCCCTGGAGGCGAGGTTGTCGGTCACCAGCTCCAGGCGCTCGGCGTCGAAGCGGCAGATGGCGTAGGAGCCGTCCGGTCGCCGCGACCCGGTGGCGTCCCAGCCGTCGTGGGCGCCGACGAGCCCGCCGAGGCAGACCGCGCCCGGCGCGCGCGGGAGGTCGGGCATGGGGTTGACCACGGCGGCGATCAGCCCCGGGTCCGCCAGCAGCCGCGGGGCGTGCGGGGTGAGGTTGTCGGGCGAGAGGCGGGCGGCGCAGCGCCGCAGATCGTCGGCCGAGTAGGGCAGCTCGGTCCCCGGACGCGCGCAGGCGACGATCAGCCCGGACATCAGTGGCCCTCCGGCCGCGTCTCCGAGCCCCGCCATGCGGGGCTCGCCGCGGCGTCGGCGGTGAGCATCGTCGCCATGCGGCTCGCGATGCAGACGCGAAAGGCGAGCTCGCGTGCACTCAGAAGGATGGCCGCGTTCGGTCGCAGCCGGCGCGCGAGCTCGTCGGGGATCACCTTGCGTGCGGCCGCTCGCAGCCCGCGCCGTGCGTCGAACCTCGGGGAGGCGTCGAGAGCGGCGCAGAGGCGATCGAGGGCGCCCCGGTCCAGCACACTCTCCGCCCGGCTCGACTCGAGCTCTTCCCGAACCTCGGTGACCAGACCCGGGCGCGCCAGGTACTCGCTGGGCTCGGCCGGCGCCGCCTTGGTGGCGAAGGGCACATCGGGTCCGTAGGCGCGGACGAAGGCGGCGAATGCGCGGCGATGTTCGCGGAGATGGTCCGGTAGCGAGCGCACGACGCTCACGACCCTGCGGGTGAGGAAGGGATTGGCGATCTCCACGTATGGCGTCTTGACGTCGTTCAGGGCGGCGAAGAAGGTGGGGAGATTATAGGCTTCGTAGATCCGGTCACGGTAGGTCGTGAGGCTCTCCCGCTCGTGGCGCGTCAGCTGGGACGGGACTGGCTGCGGTTCCAGTCCCAGCTGATGGATGAGATGGGAGGGGGGGTAGTCGGCGAGGACTCGGAGGTGGACGCGGCGCCGGGCGTAGCTCTCGGAGTGATAGGTGCGGTATCCCCACCCCGGCTCGTCACCGCGAATGACGCCTGCGACGCCGGATTCGAAGAGCTGCTTCCACGTGGCGAGGCCGTCGGTGTACCCGGCGAAGTCCTCGCTGCGTCCCTCGCCGGCGACCAGGAAGCGATCCAGGACCGCGCCGACGTCCTCCTCCGAGTGGTCGGTGGGGTAGTAGAGGTGTTCCACGCCCGTCGTGTCGGCGAGCACTCTGGCGACGGCCGCGTCGTTGGCGGGATCCGTGACGGCGCTGCGCAGGCCCCAGGTGACGCAGCGCGGGCGCCTCCCCGTCTCAAGAAGGGCCAGAAGAAGCGCCCGGCTGTCCATCCCCCCCGATAGAGGCAGGACCCAGTCCGCCAGATCGACGTGCAGGTCGGCGCAGGAGTCGAGGATCGCCGCACCCAGTTCGGCGACGTGCTCCTCGTCGCTGCGGCGCGCCGGTTCGAACGTCACCGGCTCGCTGGTGACGTCCAGGCGCCACGACCGGCGATCGAGCCGCAGCGTCGACGCCCCCGGGAGTCTGCTCAATCGGCGATCCCACGAGGCCGATGGCCCCAGCGTTCCCGACGTGGCCATCCAGAGCACTGCCGCACGATCTGGCTGAAAGTCGCCGAGAAGAGAGACGAGGGCCCGCTGGGACGTCGAGGCGAGGAAGAGTTCGGCGGTGTGAACGTACCAGACCGTCCGCGACGCCAGCGCGTCGCTGATCAGCTCAAGGGCATCGTCGCTGTGCCGAAGAAGTACGTAGGAACCGTCGGGGACCGGCGACGCCACGCGCGACCAGGTCGCCGGGTCGTCCTGTACGGCTCCCAGGCAGACGCCGTTGGCGTCGAGAGAGAGGCCCGGAGCAGGGTTCGTCACAGCGAACCCGATACCCGGCGACAGCATGGTCGAGGGGGGGCGGGGAGAGATGTTGTCAGGTGAGAGGCGGCGGGCGCAGCCCTCGAGGACGTCGCGGAGACGACCATCGGTCGCCGCGTCGCGCACGCAGACAGCTATGAGTCCGGACATCCGCCCTCCCGAGGCTTGCCGCCCGCACATGATACCTGTGGCCGGCCTGCTCGGCAGGAGCGCGCGTTGCCGTGGATGTCTACACAGGGTGTCGCGAGCCGGCTCAGCGAGGGCAGCGGGCTGGTACAATGTCGGCGAGTCGGGTCGGCTGAGGCGTGTCGTCGTGGCCGACTCCTCGGACAGGCACCCGACGGGGCCTGCGGGCAACGATCGACGGGGCTGTGGGCAGTGATGGATTCAGTGGATCTCTCCGGATCGCGCGTGCTGGTCACCGGCGCGGCCGGCTTCATCGGGTCTCATCTTGTGGAGCGTCTTCTGCGCGACGGCGCCCAGGTGGTGGGCGTGGATTCGTTCGAGGACTACTATCCGCGCGCGCTCAAAGAGGCCAATCTGACCCTCGCCCTCGCCGACCCCCGGTACACGTTCGTCGAGACTGATGTCCACTCGCTGGCGACCGAGGCGGGCAGCGACGGCGCGACGAGGCTCGAAGAGCTGGTCCGGGGATGCGACCGGGTCTATCATCTGGCCGCCCAGGCGGGAGTGCGGGCGAGCTGGGGTCAGAGCTTTCGCGTCTATGCGGAGAACAACGTGCTCGCCACGCAACTCGTGCTCGAGGCGTGTCGTGAGTCCGCGGTCGAGCGGGTCATCTATGCCAGTTCGTCGTCCGTGTACGGTGACAGCCCCACGCTGCCCCTGCAAGAGGACGCGGTCTGCCGGCCGATCTCGCCGTACGGAGTGACCAAGCTCGCCGGCGAGCATCTCGCGCAGCTCTACTGGACGTGCCGCGGCGTGCCGACGGTGTCGCTGCGCTTCTTCACCGTCTACGGCCCGCGACAGCGGCCAGACATGGCGTTCAACATCTTCCTCCGCGCGCTTCTCGCCGGCGAGCCGCTGGTCGTGTACGGCGACGGTGGCCAGACGCGTGACTTCACGTTCGTCGCCGACATCGTCGAGGCCCTCGTTCGTGCCGGCGCCGCACCGCCCGGCAGCGTGCTGAACGTGGGCGGCGGGTCCCGCGTGTCGCTCACTCACGTGCTCGACATGCTCGGGGACGTGGCCGGGACGCGGCCGGACATCCGTGTCGAGGCGAAGCAGGCCGGCGACGTCCAGGACACCTGGGCCGACCTGACGAGGGCGCGCGAGCTCATCGACTACGCTCCCGCCGTCGGCCTTCTCGAGGGCCTCTCGGCGGAGTACGACTGGATGCGGGCGCTTCGTGAGTAGGGCGTCGGACGTGGACGTGCCGACCGACACACCCGCCGCATACACGCCCACACCGAAGCGCCCGGGTGTGGTGATCAGACCCCGGACGGGGTGGTCGGCGTTGGAGCTGGGCGAGCTGTGGCGCTACCGCGAGCTGCTCTTCTTCCTCTCCTGGCGCGATGTGCTCGTCCGCTACAAGCAGGCCGTCCTCGGCGTGGCCTGGGCGGTGCTGAATCCATTGGTCACCATGGTCGTGTTCACCCTGGTCTTCGGCATGCTCCTCGGCGTCCAGTCGGGCAGTGACGTACCGTACGCCGTCTTCAGCTACACTGCTCTGCTGCCCTGGAACCTCTTCGCCGGGGGTATCAATCGCGCGAGCGTCAGCCTGGTGGCGAGGGCGAATCTCCTGACCAAGGTGTACTTCCCCCGGCTCGTCATCCCGATCTCGAGCATCTTCGCGGGTGTCGTCGACTTCGTCATCGCGTTCGTGATGCTGCTGGTCCTCATGGCGATCTTCGGCGTACCCTACGCCTGGACGATGGTGTGGCTGCCGCTGCTCACGTTGTTCTGTCTGGCCACGGCGCTGGCGGTGTCGCTCTGGCTCGCCGCGCTCAACGTCCTCTATCGCGACATTCAGTACATCGTTCCCTTCCTCGTCCAGCTCCTGATGTACCTCAGTCCGGTGATCTACCCGGTGGACAAGGTGCCTGAAGGGATCCTTCGCACGCTGTATTCGCTGAACCCCATGGTCGGCGTGATCCAGGGCTTCCGCTGGGCGATCCTCGGTGAACAGCCACCGAGCTACACGATGGCCATCTCCGTCGTGGTGGTGCTGGCGTTGCTGATCGGAGGGCTGTTCTACTTCAAGCGCATGGAACGCACCTTCGCGGACGTGGTGTGAGCATGCCCGAGACCGTCGTCACCATTGAGGGCCTGGGCAAGTGCTACCGCATCGGCAGCATCAAAGACAACAACCCCACGTTGCGCGATGCCCTCGGCAACCTGGCCGCTGCACCTCTCCGCCGGCTCAAGCACCGCGGCGCCTCTACCGGCGGCCGCACCGAGCTGATGTGGGCGCTGCGCGACGTCTCGTTCGACGTGCAGGCAGGGGACCGGGTCGGCATCATCGGCCGCAACGGCGCCGGCAAGAGCACCCTGCTCAAGGTGCTCACCCGCATCACGCATCCCACGGAGGGGAGAGCCGAGCTGGTCGGCAGCGTCGGCAGCCTCCTCGAGGTCGGCACGGGCTTCCATCCGGAGCTCACGGGGCGCGACAACATCTACATGAACGGCGCCATCATCGGCATGCGTCGTTCCGAGGTGCGCGAGAAGTTCGACGACATCGTCGCGTTTTCGGAGATCGGCAAGTACCTCGACACGCCGGTGAAGCGCTACTCCAGCGGCATGTACGTGCGTCTGGCGTTCGCCGTGGCGGCGCATCTCGAGCCCGACATCCTCATCGTGGACGAGGTCCTGGCCGTCGGCGACCTCGAGTTCCAGAAGAAGTGCCTGGGCAGGATGGGCGACGTCGCGAGCGAGGGCCGTACCGTGCTGTTCGTGAGCCACAACATGGGGGCGATCTCGACGCTCTGCTCGCGCGCCGTCCTGCTCGACGCGGGGAGGGTGGTCGCCTCCGGCCCTACGAGCGACGTCGTCGGCGAGTACATCACGCGAGGGCTCGACGTCTCGGGGAGCGTGCTGTGGAGCGACCCGGACGAGGCTCCGGGCGGGGAACAGGTCAAGCTGCATGCCGTGCGCGTCACGCAGCGCGACGAGAGCACTGCGGACGTCGACATCGACGAGGAGATCCAGATCGAGATCTGGTTCTGGAACTTCGCAGAAGGCAACCGGCTCTCGGCCGCGGTGCACCTGCACGACAAGTCGGGGGTCACGGTCTTCGCGGCCAACAGCTCGCCGTCGGCGGCCCTCGCCGACGACGGCTGGTCGTGCCGGCCGCACCCTGTCGGGCTGTATCGCGCCGTCTGCACGGTGCCCGGGAACTTCCTCAACGACGGCATGTATCGCGTCAGCGCGTGGGTGCTCAAGGACAGCTCGCGGCCGCAGGTGCGCGCCGACGAAGTCGTGTCGTTCACGGTGCATGACACCGGCGCGATGCGCCAGGAGTACACCGGGCCCTGGATCGGCGCCATCCGGCCGCGCCTGGCCTGGGAGACCGACGTGATGGAGGACGAGCTGACGGCCCCGGCGCCGGGTGATGGAACGTGAGCGCCGATCCCCTGCTCTCGCTGTGCGTGCCCACGTACAATCGCGCCTCGCTCCTCGAGCCGATGCTGCAGTCACTGTGCCGGCAGTGCGCGGCGTTCGGCGAGCGGGTGGAGATCGTCGTCTCGGACAACGCATCGACCGACGCCACGCCGGCGGTGGTCGCGACCGCCTCGGCGATCTATCCGATACGGTACTTCCGCAACGACGAGAACGTGGGGAGTCGCAACTTCCTCCTGGCCGTCGAACGAGCCTCGGGTGAGTACGCGTGGGTGCTCGGGGATGACGATCTCGTGCTCGACGGCGGGCTGCAGGCCATCACCCAGGCCCTGCTGGCCCACGGCGAGATCGACTACTTCTATGTCAACTACTTCACCGCTCGGATGGCGGTCCGCGACGAGTTCCTGCGCGACGAAGGGTCCGGGCGGCTGCCCAGCATCGACGAGTGCGTCGTGCGCGAGCCCGAGAGCAGGCGGCTTGACTCCTGGGAGCACATCTTCGACCTGCGCACGTCCAATGCGGTGGAAGTCAACACGTCGATCCTCTCCAGCGTGTTTCGGCGGACGGAGTGGCAACGCTGCGCCGGCCTGCTGCGGATGAGCGACTCCCCAATGGTGTCGGCGGCCGACACGTCGCTCGACGACCTGTTCCCGCACGTGAAGATCCTCGCCCACGCCATGGCCGGCAGAGCAGGCTACTACATCGCCCAGCCGTGCGCGTTGATGGGGCAGGGTGGACAGGAATGGCTCACCGACTGGCCGGCCATCACGATCACCGGCATGAATCAGGCGCTCCTGCTCTACGAGCGCCTCGCCGTGGAGCCATCGCGGCTGCGTCGCCTGTGGCGCTCCCATTTCGTGCGCGCCGCCGAGTACATGCCGCTGGTCGGGCGGCGCCGCGGCGCCCGCTGCATGCAGGGATACGGCTGGGGCGAGTACCTGTGGCGCAACCGTCACCGCCTCGACATCCTCGCCGGCGTGGTGGCCCGCCGCCTGCACCCGGGCAAGTGGCTGAAGGCGCATCTCCCGGCGCCGCTGTTCGCCGTGCTGAGAGGCGCCTGGCGCACCGCCGCGCAGCGGGCCCGGTAGCCGCTCGGGGCAGGGCCATGGCGCTCACGCCACGCGTGCTGATCTTCTCGCCCGCCCTGGGGGGACACCGTCAGGTCTACTGCAAGGCGCTGGCGGACATCCTGCGCGACGCCGGTTGCGGGGTGGTCGTGGCCGGTTCTCTCGGCGGCCTCGACCCGCCCGCCCGCGCTGCCTTCGAGGGCGCGCTGCGCCGCCGCGGGCCGGTGGAGCTCGTGGACACCAGTGCGCTGCCTCGAGGGGGCCGCGACATCAGCCTGGACGCGTTGTGC
Organism: uncultured Thermoleophilia bacterium; assembly: GCA_963699725.1. Taxonomy (GTDB): domain Bacteria; phylum Actinomycetota; class Thermoleophilia; order UBA2241; family UBA2241; genus CAIXSE01. Next base: position 55,311 of record CAVOVA010000007.1, on the reverse strand, counting down.
CGGCTGGTGACCGAGCAGGCCGCCGAGATCACCGTGCTGACCGAGGCCGACGATCATCTCGATCTGCTGACGCGGCAGATGACGCGGCGCCGGTGCATTCCGGGTCGCCGCGTGGGCATCTTTCTGCGTGATACGCGCTACGTGCATGTCGGTCGTGACGCGGATCCGTGGAGGAACCGCTTCGGACGCTGGCGGCGGGGCAGCGTCGCCTGGCGCACGGACCCCTACGTCTTCCATGAACGTCTCATGCCGCGCTTTCGCCTGCTCGACGCCGCGCTGTGCCTGGACGAGGTCTTCGTCGGGACTCACCGCCGGCCGTACGAATGGCTCCCCGACATCTTCGCGAGTTTCGACGTTGAGGACTGGTCGATGAACGAAACCGAACGTGCCTGGTTGGGGCGCCTGCGCGAGTTCGGCGCTCGAGACCCTGAGTCGGACGTGCTCGTGTACTATGGCACGGCACATGCGAGGCGAGGCTACCCGCTTGTCGTGCGTCTCGCCGTCGATCTCGAGGCTCGGTTCGCACACTGCGGTGCGCGGCCGCCGGTCGACGACCAGAGCGGGGAGCTTGCGCGACTTCGGGAGAGTCTGGCCGGGAGAGGAGCCTTGCTCGAGACCGATACGTATCTCCCGAGTTTCGCTGTCGCTCGCGAGTTCATGCGCGCCGCGCCCTGTGCCGTCCTGCCGTACCGTCGCCACTACGTCTCGAGCGGCGTGATGCTCCAGGCTCTGGAGGCCGGCCGCCCTGTGCTGGTGCCCGAGAGAGGTCTCATGGCGTGGCGCACGCGGGCGTTCGGCCTGGGTCACACGTATGCGGAGGGGTCCTATGAAGACCTGCGGCGGGAGACGCTTCGCCTCATGTCCGAGACGCCCGCCGCCTACGCCTCCGGCATCGAGAGCTTCATGGGCTTCTTCCGCCGCGAGCGAGTGGCGGCCGCGGTGCGGCACGCGCTCGGTCTCGGGGGTCCGCCGGCGCCGACGCCGTATGCTGCCGCTGCGTCCCAAGGTGGGCACGCGTGAGGACGCTCCTGCTGCTGTTGCCGCTCGCCGCCGTGGCCTACTTCGTCTGGCAGTCCGCGAGGAGCCGGATCTTCCTGCTCGGGATCCCGTTTCTCCAGTTCTTCAGGCAATCGGTGTTCTTCGAGGAACTGCGCCCATTCTGGATCCCGGGGCGGCTCAGCACGGTGGAGGTCACGATGCTCTGGCTCATCGTCGTGTGGGCCGTCTGCACCGGCTGGCTGCTTCCCTCACGACGGGCGGCCGGGGAGGTACGCACGCCTCCCTTCGGCCCCAGGCTGCTCCCGGAAGAACTGCTGCTGATCGCGCTCGCCGGCGTGGTGGCCCTGAGCGTTCTCGCGACGGCCGTCCGCCACGCCGATCTGAGCTCCGCCATCGGCGAGGCGTCGGGCCTCGCCTTCATGCTGCTGGGCTACTTGCTGGTGCGCGGCATCGTGTACCACTCGGAGCGCACCGAGGTGATGCGCTTTCTCAACGCCATCGTCGTGGTCAGCACGGTGGCCGCGGGGCTGTTCGTCGTCCATCAGGGCCTGCACATCCGGATCTACAGTGCCGAGGAGTACTTCCAGACGCTGTTCCGCGGCCAGGTGATCACGCGCACGTTCGCGTTCATGTCGCCTCTTCTCATCTTCGGCCTCGCGTTCGCGTTCGCGAAGCGTCGCTGGACCGTGTGGACCTACCTGATCATCGGCGTCAATCTGGTAGCCGTCTGGATCTCCTACACACGCACGATGCTTGCCATGGCCGCCGTGGTGGCGGCCATCTCGATCCTCGTGCGTCTCCTCAAGGGCGGTCAGGAGATGCTCGCGCTCCGTCGCGCCATCGCCGTCGGTGCGGTCGTCCTGGCGGTGGGCGTGGCTTTGGTGACGCTCCTGCCGACCGAGAGCAACTACTTCGTGGGTCGCATCCAGAACGCGATGGAGGGCGGCGGGGTCGGGAGCTCAGACAGCCTCGCTCTCCGCAACGCGCGTCTTGCCAGCACCGTCGAGCTGGTGGCCGATGACGACATCCTTCTCGGTCGCGGCTTCGTGACCGCGGCGCAGGACCCCCAGTACGACATGATGAGGCAGTGGAGTTGGGACTCGGCGTGGATCGCGATCGTCTACCGCACGGGACTTGCCGGCGCCGCCGTCTTCGCGGCGCTGCTTGTCGCGTACGCGGCGCGAGCCTTCTGGCTGTTCCTCCGCCCGGACCCGTGGGCGGAGGAGTACGGCCTCCTCTGGTTCACGTTCCTCGTGGCTACCGGCATCGGCTCGTTCATCGGCTGGGGATTCATGGACCAGACACGGTATCCGATGAACCTGTGGTTCCTCGCGTTCCTTGCTGCGGGTGTCTTGCTGCCACAGGTGGCCGGGCATGCGGTCCCGGCAGCGGAGACCGCTCCGGCGCCGGGCGCGGCGGGCGAATCGGAGCGGCGCGCGGCCCTGCCTGCGGCGTCGGTCGCCGACGCCGGCGGAGCGGTTCGGCGCGAGCAGGGAGGTGAGGGGATTGGCTAGTCTCACACGTGGGGAGCTGGGGGCGATGCTGGGGCGCTTCGCCGTTCGCCGGCGTACCGCTCTCCGGGAGGACGCCCAGCGTCTCGCGGCGTCTCTGTCGCACGTGGCAGTGAAGGTCGAAGCCGCCTGGGAGGGCGTCACGGTCGGGTCCGGCTGTCGCTTCTACGGCGTGGCGCGCTTCCATCGCGTCGGGCGCAGCCGCATCGTGATCGGCGAAGGTTGCGTCTTTCGGTCCGTGCCGTGGTCGAACCCCGTGGGCGTGGACAGGCCTTGCATGGTCAGCGCCATCGGCAGTGGCGCCCGCGTCGAGATCGGCGCCAACTCCGGCTTCACCGGGACGGTGATCTGTGCGGCCGAAGAGATCGTGATCGGCGACAACGTACTGTGCGGCTCCAACGTGACGATCGTCGACGCCGATTGGCATGGTCTCGACCCAGCCGCTCGGCGTGGCAACGTCGGGGCGACGGCTCCCGTCCGGATCGAGGACGACGTGTTCATCGGGCTGGGCGCCATCGTGCTCAAGGGAGTCACGATCGGCCACGGCTCTGTGATCGGAGCCGGCAGCGTGGTCACGCGTTCGATGCCGGCCCTCTCGGTCGCCGCCGGCAATCCCGCCCGGGTCATCCGGACGCTCCCGTAGCACGCCGCTCACGGGGCGCTGCGCGGAGGCCCCTGACCGGGGCCGCCTCGGGTCAGTGATCGTAGGTGTTGGCGGTGAAGAGGTTGGCCACAGAGCCGGCTTGTCTGCTGATCTTGAGACCCGTAGGCAGGCTGCTCCAGAAGTAGTTGGATCTGATCGCGTTGCGTTTGGCGGAGTAGAGGTGGAGGAGGAGAGGATTCCGCGTGGTGGCGCGGTCATAGACCTTGTTGTTGGTGACCTTGCTCCTGCGGCAGTAGTACAGCTTGAGGATGGAACCGGGCGCGTCCCCGGCCTCGGTGTCGTCAGACAGGTCGGTGATGATCGTGTTGTCGCGGAAGATGTTGTTGTCGCCGTGGAGGCGGATCATGCTGACGCCCTCGGGGGTGTCGACGCCGTTGTCCACCGTGAGGTCGAAGGTGTTGCCCTCGACGATCAGCGGCCGCCGATCGGGGTCCGGGTCCTCGTTCTTGCAGATCTTGAAGGTGTTGATGTAGCCGCGGTAGATGAGGTTGTCGCGGACGACGCAGCCCTCGGGAGCTTCGAAGCAGATGGTGTACGCGAACTTGCGCGGACCCTGGACGCCGCCGCCCTTGATGGTGCAGCCTTCGATGAGCACCTTGCTGCTGGAGTGACGGCCGTCGGCCCTGACCTTGTCGTCGAAGTCGAGCGTGAACTCGTCGGTCGCCTCGAACACGCAGTCGATGATCCGGATGTCCTTGTAGCCTTGCCGGATCGGGGTCCTGCGATTGCAGTGGGCGACGAGCCCGGCGCCGGGGGACCCGGTGTCGTGCCCGCCTGAGCCGTTGGACACGCCCACCTGGCAGCGCTCGAAGGTGATGTGCTCGACGTGCCCGTAGGGACCGGGCGAATACTCCTCGATGATGATGTTGTTGTGGCTGACGTCGGGGGTCCAGCCTCCGAAGGAGCGCTCCACCTCGCTGTCGCGGAACGTGATGTAGCTGCAACTGTGGTCGTCGCCGAGCATGATCGGGACGGTGCCACGGAAACGGCAGTCTTCGAACGTCGTCTCTCTGGCGGAGGCGGCGTTGTGCGTGCGCTGCCCGACATCACCCAGCTTCAGCCCCCTGACCAGGTCGCGGCTGCCGAACAGCACGCCCCCTTTGATCCAGGAGACGGACCGCCCGGCGCCCTGCAGCACGATCCCGCTGGGGATGGAGATCGTGCTCACCTTGTAGGCTCCGGCTGGGACGTAGACCCCGCTGCCGGCGGTGGCGGCTGCTCTCATCGCGGCGCGCAAAGCGGCCGTGTCGTCGGCGACGCCGTCGCCGGCGGCGCCGAAGCTGCGAACGTCCTGCAGGCGCGCCGTGTCCAGCGTCGTGATGATATCGGCGAGCTCGTTGGCCGCCCGCCTGAGGGAGAGGCGCGTGATCTTGCGCACCGTGGCATTGAAACCTCTGCTGCGGTAGGCCGATACCAACGTCGCGTAGGACCTCTTGGTCCTGGTCGCGGAGGCGAGCGCGCGAGCGCGGATGTTGGTGACTCGCTCGAAACCGTCGGCCGTCACCCAGGAGCGGTTCTCGCCGATGGTGTCCGTGAGTCGTCCTACGGCGCGTTCGTAGCTCGTGTGCATGCGGCGCTCGGCGACTGAGCGGCCGGTGTGCAGCGGGTTGCAGATGTCGGCGTAGTAGTGGGAGAGCAGAGCCACGTCGACGCCGGCGGCGCGAGCATCGCCGGCAGCGAGGGCGGCGAGCGCGCTCTGGTAGAGGTACGTGATGCGTCCGGGAGCCGTTCCGACGATCCCGTTGGGAATATCGACCAGGTGGTGGGCGAAGTCCTTGAATCGGGTATCGGGGTCGTCCGTCAAGGGAAGAGCCCCGGTGAGATCGAGCCAGTCGGCGCCGCGCGCCGTCGCGAGGCGTTGCGCCTCGGTGAGCACCCAATCGTGGGTGCCGAAGCCGTTGCCGGCCTCTGGGCCGTTGCTCCAGGCGTGAGCCTGCGCCGCACCTCCTGCGAAGGTCGCGATGACCGTGAGGAGGAGCACTGTGAATCGCCTCTGTATCACGTGCTCGACCCTCCGCGTTGCCCGATCTGACTACGGCGAAGCCCGACACGCCGGACACGGGTGCGACGACCCCAGACCGTCGGTGTCGGCTCCGCAGGCCGTCGGGACCAGGCTGTCAGGGACGATGTTCCGTTTGACGGCGGCGCCCGGCATCCTGCGTGGAGAGCTTCGAGATGGTGTACCGGTGCTTGCCCTGTGGCGTGGGCGTGATCGCGTCCACGAACTCGTACTCGACTCGGCAGGCCGGGCCCAGGACGATGCGCGCGTGCTCGTCGTAGTGCGCGAGGTCTTGCTCGATGCGCTCCTTGGGAGTGGCCGGGTCGCGAAGCACGATGAAGACGCGCAGGAGCTCAGCTGTCTCCTGGACGACCTGGAACTTCTTCACCCAGTCGCGGCCGAAGAAGCCCATGGTGAAGTAGCAACCGTCGATGGTGCCGCTCCCGGGAATCTCGAACGCGTCCATCACGCGCCCGTTCACCTGCTGGAGCAGCGGCCAGGCGCGTCCGCAGTCGCACGGGCCCTCGGCCCAGGTCGCAAGGTCGCCGATCCGGTAGCGAATGAGGGGCATGGCGAGCGTCTCGAAGCAGGTGACGACGATCTCTCCTGACTCCCCCGGACCAGCCAGCGTCCCATCAGGGCGCAGCAACTCGATCAAGTGCGTGGGGGTGGAGACGTGCAGGCCACGGTGGTGGTCGCACTCACACGCCATGTTGCCCGCCTCACGCGAGCCGTAGCGATCGAAGACGGGTGCGCGGAACACACTCTCGATGAGCGCCCGTTGTTCGGGGTAGATGCTCTCGGCGGAGGTCATGATCCCGGCGGGTGACCACACGCTGAGGCCGCCGTCCCGAATGAACCGCGCCAGCTCGTAGAGGCTCCCGGCGTAGGCGAGGATCTGGCGCGGCCGGTACCGGTTCAGATCCCTGACGTACTCGTCCATGTGCTCCGGCGTCATGCCGAACGCGTTGAGGACGAGTATCCGCCGCGTGCGACGCCGATAGCGGACACGCCAGCTGGGCGCACCGGAGAGATCGCGCTCCGAGCCCCAGAGCAGCGCGCATCTGTCGCCCGGTCCCCGGCCCGACCACTCGTCGAAGAGGAGGGTGACGGCCCGCGACCAGTGGTCGTCCTCCCGTTGTTCCTGCACGAAGGCCACCGGCTCGCCGGTGGAGCCGCCCGAGTAGTTGCGGAACCACGGGCGCTGCTCGAGGTCGTCGGAGAGCAGGTCCTCGCTTCTGCTCCGGATGATGTCCTTGTCGAGGAACGGCACGGTGGCGAAGGCTGTGAGGTCGACGCCCCCGGTGGCATCGACGACGCCGCATCGCTCGAGGACCTCACGATAGTACGGCACGTGATCGTGAGCGTGGCGCAGCAGGTCGCCGAGCCTCTGGTGCTGCATCCTCTCGACCTCCGCGGCGGGCGCCCACTGGATGTCGCGAAGCCGCCGCAGCTTCGCCGTCGCTCCGAGCCGCCACAGGCGGTACCAATGGACGGGGTGGATCATCACGGCGCCTCCGGGGGGATATCGGTGCGGGTGACGGCGATCTCGGACGTGAGCACGTCGATCATCGTCTCGCGGTGGGCCTCACAGGTGAGGAGATTGAGGAGAGTGGGCAGTTCGTCGCGCCGGAGCCGCCAGAACGGCCAGACCCCCCGCTCGAAGGCGGCCCGCTCCAGGCGCGTCAGGCCCAGGATCCGGGAAAGGTAGCGAGTGCGCTGGCGCGCGCAGTAGCGGGACCACTCGCGCTGCACGGCATCCTCCTCGGCGATCGTCCGCGAGAGGGAGAGCACGTCCGTCGCCACCTCCGCCGCCTCGCGCTCCGTCAGGGGCAGTACCGAGGGCGTGGGGTCGGACTGCCTGTAGGGCAGCAGGCGGAAGCTCCCGATACCGCTCCTGCTCACCACGAGGCTCACCATATATCCTTTGCGCCACCCCGGATTGCGGGAGAAGCGTGGCGGGAAGTAGAAGTTGCCGGTGCCGTAGACGATCGCCGCGCCACCGACCACCTCGACTCCGCTGTACACGTGCTGGTGGTGGCAGACGACCGCGCCCGCGCCGCTGGCGACCAGGGAATGCGCCAAGGATCTGAGGCGCGGGCTCGGGAGCGCGTAGAGTTCGTTCCCCCCATGGACGATGACGATGACGGCGTCGGCCTGTGAAGACAGCTCCCGGACTCGCACCGGGGTGGAGTAGGGCTCGAGAGGCGCGGCCCCCGGGCGCCGAGATCCTGCGATCGAGAACTCGTGCTCGGCCACCGCGAGGATGCCGACCGTGAACCCGCCGACGTCGATCAGGAGCGGCGTCAGCGCCGCGCCCCGGTCGGCCCCGGCTCCGATGCATTCGAGGCCGGCGGCCGAGCAGGCGTCGAGGGTGTCGAGGACGCCTCGATCGCCGGCATCGCGGAGGTGGTTGTTGGCCAGGCTCACCGCGGCGAACCCACCCGCCCTGAGCGCCTGAGCGGCGCCGCGGTGAGAGCGCAGGGATGGGCCGGACTTGGCGTCACCGGCGCCCGCCGTGGAGATGGGGGCCTCGAGATTGACCACGCTGACGTCATGGTCGCTCACACGTGAGTTGAAGGGCGCCCACGGCACGCCCTCGGGCTCGATGGAGAGGCTCGCATCAGCCGGGCACCAGACATCTCCGGCGATCAGTACGCTGACCTGCGCGCCCGCCGACTCGGCATCTTCCAGGTCCGGATGGCGTACCGTCAGGGCCGGGATCGGGCCCTCGCCATCCAGCTCCAGGCGCAGGGAGGCCTCCGTGCGTGCCTCTTCAGTCATGGACGGCCCCCTGCGGCTCATGGTCGCCGGATGCCGCCGGCGACGCGGCGAGTGCCGTCGCCAGCTCTGCCAGAGCAGGCCCGTGGATGCGGTAGTCGAAGGTCCGTCGGCAGAGCTCGCGCCCGGCGCGTCCCACGGTCGCCGCGAGGGCGGGGTCGGACAGCAGGTCGGCGATCTTCTCGCCATAGCTCCGGGGGTCGTCCGGGGTGGAGATGAAGGCGGTGACCCCATCTTCGAAGTACCGCGGCATCTCACCGACGGCGGTCGTGACGATCGGCCGCCCGGAGGCCAGGTACTCGCCGATCTTTGTGGGAAACCGAGCGGAGGAGCGGACGTCGTCGAACAGCGGTATCAGTAGGCCGTGCGCCCGGCCGTAGAGCTCAAGAAGCTCCGCGCGTGGCAGCAGGCCGGGCAACTCCACCCGCGCGTCAAGGGCACCCTGTCGCCGGCGCTCCAGGAGCCACTGGCCGCGCCCGCTGTCTGGCCTCACGCCGGTGATCTGCAGGCGGCAGGCGGGGTGCCGCGACCAAACGTGCGCCATCGCGTCGAGGATGAACTCGATGGTCTGACGGTAGTCGGCCGAGGCGGCGAACACGAGGGTGGGGTCGCCGGAAGGGTAGTCGGACTCGCGCTGCTCGGCGACGTCGACGAGGATCGGGACGGGAAGCAGTCGCCGGCGCGCGCCGGTCTTTGCCGTCTGGGCCTGCGCCCACTGCAGGAGGTGTTCCGAGATGCACACGACCCCCTGGACGCCGTAGAGCGGCGAGACCAGCTGCTCGAGGAACCTCCTCTCGTCGGCCAGCGACCAGGGCCGCTCGTTGAGCTCCATCACGACGGGGAGGCGCGCCGCCCTGGCGGCGACGACCAGTGCCAGCCTCGACCAGGTCCAGTACTGCACGGTCTCATAGAGATAGACCACTGAATCGCGCTCTCGAGCCAGACGCCGCAGCCGCATCGGCACCGACGCCCAACCCTGCAACTGCTCGCTTCGTCGGCGGAGGAAGGTAAGCCCCTTGACGGGAGAGCCCGCGAGGTACTCGAAGGGGACGCCATCCGCCGAGGTGCCGGCGGCGACGACGTTGCTTGTGCGAGCGCCTCGCTCGCCGGGCAGCACGGACCACACCTGGGGGGTCATGCCCTGATCCATCAGCGCGCGCGCCAGCAGCGCGATCCGATTGGTGGCCGCCATGCCGTGTGGAAACGTCAGTTCGGAGGCGAGGAACACGACGCGCCTGGGCGGGGTCGGGAGTGCGGTGGGCGACGCCGCTCCGCCCGCTTCTGCTCCGCCGCCACGGCCCGTGGCCGTGGCGGACTGATCCCGAAGGGCTGCGCGCAACCGCTTGGGGAGGCGCCCGCGAAGGAGGTTCGTCACGGGCGGCCGGCCGAACTTCCACAGTTGGCGTACCGGCTCGACGGCACGAAGGCCTTGGGCCCCCAGCGGGTACCACCGGCTCTTGAGGAGTCTCTCGGCGTCGTCGATCCTCCTCATCCGCACGTCGAGTCGTCCCGCGGCGATGTCGTCCATCATCGCGCGGACCTGCGGCGGATGAGGCCCCTCGTAGCGCTCCAGCCAGCTGGGCCAGTAGTAGTGTCGCTCCACGTGGTACGGGCGGCGCAGGGTCAGATAGCTCTCCGCGTACCAGGTGAGCGACTCGCCGAGGCCGCTCGGGTCCTGGCATCGGTAGATGTGCGCCTTCTGCTCCATCTGGGAGGGCAGAAGGTGCGAGTAGTGACGCATGAAGATGCCCATGCGCTCCGTCGTCTCCGGCCGCACCCAGTTGACCGTCCGAAGATCTCGCCCCGCGTCGTCATGGACGATCGGCGGCTGGTGTGTCACGTAGGTGTAGCCTTCGCCCCACTTGAACAGCCGGTGCACCTGGTTCCTGCGCAGGAGCCGGGAGGACCCGAGGCTGTAGTGCGGCCGCGACCAGAAGTCGATGAACGGGAACGACACCTGGGTGATCTCCGGATGCGTCGCGAGGAGCTCCAGGATGCGGGTCATGTCCTCCGGGAGATAGAACTCGTCGATATCCACCTGCCAGAGGTAGTCGCCCGTGGCCACTTCGGCGTAGGCGCGCGACTGCGCGGTGCGGCGCCGGCCGAGTTCGTCGGTCATCGGCCAGAACCCGTCCCGGGTGATGAGCTTGACCTTGTGGTCGGGGTCTTCTTCGGCGATGAAGGCGTGAATGGCCGCAAGCGTGCCGTCGGTGGAGTGCCCGTCGGGCGTCGCCACGGCTGCCGTGCCCTCGTGGCCTCCCTCCACCACGATGATCTCGTGGGCGTGCGGATAGAGGGCGCGCAGGCAGTAGCGGGTGAACGGCTCGCCGTTGAACACGATGATCCCGAACGAGATGCGGGGCACAACGCTCATGTTGCCACGGCCGCTTCAGCCGGACCGCTTGCCATGCACTCTCCCCTCGCGACGACAGAGTATTCGTGGGCGCGCTCGGAGACCGGATCGCCCGGCGTTCATGGTAGCAGAGGGCACCGCGGCTGGGGATGAGCTCCGAAGTCGGCGTTCCCGCGTCAGGCAACGATCGCGGCCAGGCCGGTTCGTGCGCGGAACCCGCGTGTTGCGCCGTCCTCGAACGTGCCCGTATCCTAAGCACGAACCCACGTTGCGACACCCCTTTGGACAGGTGTCGACCGGGGCTATGCGGGGCAGTGACGAGCGGCGGTCGAGGCCAGTCAGACCTGGGGGGTCGACAGGGTGAGGGTGTGTTGTGTCAGTCATTCGGAGAGGGGCCTTCTCGGCGGCCACACCGGGGGCGCGGAGCGCCAGGTGGCGCTGCTGGCGCGGTCGCTCGCCGCCCGCGGTCACGAGGTCTCTCTGGTCGTGCCCGGCTATGAGGGTGAGGTACAGACCGTCGCCGGCGTGCGCCTCATCTCCGGATGGCGAAAGGGCAAAGGGGTCCGCATCCTGCGCTCCGTCACGTACCGTGCCCCCTACCTGTACCGGATCCTGCTCGGGTTGCAGGCGGACGTCTATTACGTGCGCGGCCGCGCCTACTTCACGCCGGTCGTCGTGCGGGCGGCGCGGCGAGCCGGCGCGGTGTCGCTCCTCGGCCTGGCCAACGACAAGGACCTCCTCGAAGACAGCGCGCGTCTCCCGTACGGTCTGGGCTCGGGCCCAGCCGCGGCGATCGCGGGCAGGCTCGAGCACGCCTACTTCCGCCGAGGCGCGATCGACGCTGCCGACTGGATCATCACCCAGCACGAGGGCCAGAGTGCGCTGTGCGCACGCATGGGCCTGCGGCACCTGCTGATACCGAACATCGTGTCCGCCCCGGGGGACCGACCGCCCGAAGACGCGCTGGAGCACGACGCCGTCTGGGTGGGCAACGTCCACCGAGAGGACCGCGGCCGCAAGGGCCTGGCGGAGCTGGTCGAGCTCGCGCAGACGGCGAGCGACGTGCGGTTCGCCGTCGCGGGCCGCCTGTCGGCGGGCGCCGCTGAGTCGGCGTTGGCGCAGCTGGCGGCCTTGCCGAACGTCACCGTCGTCGGCAGTACGTCGCACGACGAGGCACTCGATCTGATCGCCCGGTCACGCGTGGTGGTCAACACCGCGGCGTGGGAGGGACTGTCCAACGTGATGCTCGAGGGCTGGGCGCTCGGCAGGCCCACGGTGTCGCTCAGCGTCGACCCCAACGGACTCCTCGGCAGCGGCGCGCTCGGCGCCTGTGCTGATGGTGATGGCCTGGCGATGGCCGGAATGCTCACGGAGCTGGTACGAGACGAGGCCGCTCGTCGCGAGATCGGGGCGCGCTGCGTCGAGTACGTCGCTCGTACGCACAGCGCCGACAGCGTGTGCGCGCAGTACGTCGCGTTGTTCGACGACCAGCGGCACGAGGCGGGCGAAGCGTGAGAGTCCTGATGCTTCGCGACAGCTTCCCCAACGGCGGGGCCGAGCGGCAGCTGGCCCTGCTCGCCGAGAGTCTGCCGGGGAGCGTCGACGTGCGCGTGTGGGGGATGGGCGGCGGCCCGTTCGTCGCCGTGCTCCGCGATCTCGGCCTGTCGGTCGACCTGAGCGAGCGCCGCTGGCGGCTGGATCCCTCGCCCGTTGCGGACCTCTGGCGCCTGGTGCGTCGCTGGCGGCCCGACGTGCTGCACACGTGGCAGTGGATGAGCGCCTCTGCGGCGCTGCCGGTGGCCGCCGCGCACCGCGTGCCCGTGGTCGACGGCACCATCCGCAACGCCACGGTGAATCCGCGGTTCGCGGTGCCACGTCGCGTGGCGATGCGCGCGTCCCGTCTCGTCGTGGCCAACAGCCTCGCGGGGCTGCGGGCCTGGGGGTTCGAAGGCGAGCGTGGCCGCGTGGTCCACAACGGCTTCGACCTGAGGCGGCTGGCGCGTCTCGAGGCAGGCGCCCCCCGAGTCGCGGGTGACGAGCGGCGGCCGTTCACCGTCGTCATGACCGGCCGCATGGAGCCGGCCAAGGACTTCACCTCGCTCATCGCCGCGGCCCGGCTCCTCACTGCCGGGGGCGACGCCGAGTGGCGCTTCGTCTTCGTCGGCGGCGGGGGCGACCGGCCGGCGCTCGAGCGCCAGGCCGCCCCGCTGGTCGAGGCGGGGAGCGCGTCGTTCGTCGATGCCGGGCTCGAGGTGTTCGAGCACGTGCGGGCGGCGGACGTCGGCGTGCTGCTGACGAACGCCGCGCGGCACGCCGAGGGCTGTTCCAACAGCCTGCTCGAGTACATGGCCTGCTCGCTGCCGGTGGTCTGCACCGACAGCGGGGGCAACCGCGAGGTCGTCGAGGATGGCGTCAGCGGCTTCGTCGTGCCGCCCGGCGACCCGCAGGAGGTCGCCCGCGCCCTTCGCCGGCTCCGGGAGGATGCCGAGTTGCGCCGCCGTCTGGGCGAGGCAGGACGCGCGCGCCTGGAACGTCGCTTCTCGGTCCCACAGATGGTGGACCGCTGGACCGGTATCTACGAGGAGGCGGCCGGATGACGCCGGCGATGCCCGGGCCGGGCGAGGCGCGCGCGAGGCTGCTCATCACCGTGCCCGACGTGCGCCGCGGAGGCGGGGTCGCGCACTTCTACGAGCGCCTGGAGCCCTATCTGCCGGGCGACACCCGCCTGTTCGTGATCGGCAAGCGTCCGGGCGAACACGGGCCACTGTCCGCCGGCGCGCGGCTCGCCGGGGACGGCGTCGGTCTGTGGCGCGAGCTCGGCGCCGACGACCGTAGCGTGCTCATCGTCAACCCCAGCCTGGACGCCAAGTCGCTGGTCCGGGACGGCGTGATCGTCCGCATGGCGAAGGCGCGCGGCAGGCGCGTGGTCGTGTTCATCCGCGGTTGGCAGGTCGGCACCGAGCGGACCATCGACGGTCGCCTCGGGCGCGCCTTCGCCGCGTCGTTCCTCGGTGCGGATGCCGTCATCGTCCTTGCCGGCAGGTTCCGCGCGGCGCTCCGCCGGTGGGGCTACCGGGGCCCGGTGCACACGGCGACGACCGTGGTCGCCGACGACGCGCTGGGCGCCGCGAACGCCGGCGCCGTTGCGGCGCCGGGTGAACGGGAGGGGCCGCTGAACGTGCTCTTCCTGTCGCGGATCCGTGCCGACAAGGGGGTGTACGAGGCGCTGGAGGCCGTTCGGCTCGCGCAGGGGCGTGGACTCGACCTGAGGGTGTCCGTCGCCGGGGACGGCCCAGACCTTCCGCGCGCCGCCCGGTGGGTCAACGAGCGCGGCGTGGCGCACGTGCGCCTTCTCGGCGACGTCAGGGGAGAGGAGAAGCGGCGGCTCATGGCAGCGAGCGACATCTACCTGTTCCCGACGAGCCATGGTGAGGGCATGCCGGCGACGCTGCTCGAGGCGATGGCCTACGGCATGGGTGTCGTCACCGCCTCCGTGGGCGGCGTGGACGACTTCTTCGAGGATGGCGTGCACGGCCTCGTGACCCCCGACTCCCGCCCTTCGTCTCTGGCCGACCAGCTCGAGACGCTGGCGCGGGACTCGGCCCTGCGTGCACGGCTGGGACGCGAGGCCCAGCGCTTCGCGGTCCTGCACTTCACGCCGCGGCGCGCGGCCGACCGCCTGCTGGCCGTCGTCGACCAGGTGCGCGCCGCGCAGGGCGGCGCCGTCGCGCCCGACACGGACTGGTTCGCGCCTGCCGGCCCGGGAGCGGACTCTCCGGCGGCGGTCGAGCCGTTTGCGACGGAGGAGACGGGAGGGTGAGCGACGCGCCTCTCACGGACGTGCTCGGGGAGAGCGCTTCCCGCCTCGAAGCTTGGCTGGAAGACCACGATTACGCCGCGTACGACCCCTTCGACGGCCTCTCCTCGTGGGTGCGACCGCTGGCCGTCACTCCGCTGTCACGGCAGGTGCTGCAGCAGGGCGTGCGCAGGTTCCCCTGGAACCTGCGTCCTCTGCTCGGCATCAAGCCGGCGACGAGCACCAAGGCGGTCGGGTACCTGGCCCGCGCCTACCTCAAGCTGTACGGCATCGGCGGCGACCTTCGCCATCTCGCCGCCGCCGAGGGTTGTCTGGCATGGCTGCTGGAGGCCGCGAGCCCGGGGTACTCGGGGCTCTGCTGGGGCAACCATTTCGACTACCAGTCGCGGGTCTTCTACCTGCCCAAAGGCGAGCCCACGGTCGTGTGGACCGCCCTGATCGCCCACGCCTTCCTGGACGCCTGGGAGGTCACCGCCAAGGTCGAGTACAAGAATGCGGCGACCAGCGTGGCGGAGTTCATCGTCGCCGATCTCGAGCGTCGCCCCGAGGGCGAGGGGACCTGCATCAGCTACATCCCGTCGTCGTACCGCTGTGTGCACAACGCCAGCATGCTGGCGGCTGCAGCCCTCGCGCGCACCGCGGCGAGCGGCGGGGACCGGCGGTTTCTGGACGTCGCCGCCCCGGCGATCGCCTACACGGTGGGCTGCCAGCGTGACGACGGCTCCTGGTGGTACGGGGAAGCGGAGAACCTGCACTGGGTCGACAACTTCCACACCGGCTACGTGCTGGACTCGCTCCGGCACTACATGCGGGCGAGCGGTGACGACACGTACCGCGACGCGTTCGCCCGCGGCGCAGACTTCTTCACGAACCACTTCTTCCTCCCCGACGGTACGCCCCGGTACTACTGGGACCGGACGTGGCCGGTCGACATCCAGTGCGCCGCGCAGGCGATCGAGACGCTGGTGGTGATCGCGGAGGCCCGCGGCGACGACCGCGCGCTGGCTCTCGCCCGGCAGGTGGCGGCGTGGACTATCGAGAACATGCAGGATGCCGATGGATACTTCTACTTCCAGCGCTGGCCGCTCGTCGTGAACAGGACCCCGATGCTGCACTGGGGCCAGGCGACGATGCTGCACGCGCTGGCCGCACTGCTGGAGAAGGAGTCGAACCACTCATGAGGATCAGCATCTTCGGGCTGGGGTACGTGGGCGCCGTCACCGCGGCTTGCCTCGCACGGGACGGTCACCACGTGATCGGCGTGGACGTCAACGCCGAGAAGGTGGCCGGCGTCGCCGCCGGGCGCTCGCCGATCGTGGAAGATGGCCTGGAGGTGCTGCTGGCGCGCGCCGTGGCCGACGGCCGCATCACGGCGACGACCGACGCGCAGGCGGCGATAGAGGGCTCGGAGATCACCATGATCACCGTCGGCACGCCGCCGCTCGCCAACGGGGAGCCGGACCTCCAGTACGTGATGCGCGTGTGCGGCGAGATCGCCACGGCCGCGAGAGCCCTCGGCAGGGCGCACGCGGTCGTCCTGAGGAGCACGGTGCCGCCCGGCACCCTCGCGCGCTGCGCCGAGCTCTTCGCCGCCGAGGGCGCCGACATCCATCTGGCGTTCAACCCTGAGTTCCTGCGCGAAGGTTCCGCGATCCGCGACTACGACACCCCGGCCTACACCATCATCGGGACCGGCGACGCGACCGCGGAGCGCCAGGTGCGCGCCCTGTACGCCGCCGTGTCCGCGCCGGTCGTCGTCGTCGAGCCGGCGGTCGCGGAGATGATCAAGTACGTGGCCAACGCCTGGCACGCCACCAAGATCGCGTTCGCCAACGAGGTGGGGCGGCTCGCCAAGGCGTTCGGCGTCGACGGCCGCGACGTGATGGACGTGATCGTCCGCGACACCAAGCTGAACGTCTCGCCGGTGTACCTGCGCCCCGGCTTCGCCTACGGGGGCTCGTGCCTGCCCAAGGACGTCGGCGCCCTGCTCGCCCAGGCCCGGCGGCTGGACGTGCCGGTGCCGCTGTTGGAGAGCGTCCCGCTCAGCAACGCCCAGCAGATCGAGCTGGCCTTCCAGGCGGTGCTCGCCTCGCGTCCCAAGCGCGTCGGGGTGCTGGGACTCGCGTTCAAGCCCGGCACCGACGACCTGCGCGAGAGCCCGGCCGTCCCGCTGGTCAAGCGCCTCCTCGGCGAAGGGTGCGAGGTGCGCATCTACGACCGCGACGTGAACCACGCCCACCTCATGGGGACCAACCTGGCGTACATCCACGCCAACCTGCCGCATTTCGAGGCGCTGCTCGTGGAGTCGGCCGGCGACGCCGTTGCGTGGGCGGATACGGTCGTCGTCACGTACGCGTCCGGCGATTTCGTCGAGGCGTTGTCCCGCGGCGACGGCAGACCCGTCATCGACCTGGCGGGGCAGTTCCGCGGCGACGATTCCGGACGGGAGACTCATGGCGTCGGCTGGTAGCCTCCTCATCATCGTCGAGAACCTCCCGGTGCCGTTCGACCGGCGGGTGTGGATGGAGTGTCGAGCGCTGGCCGGGGCCGGCTACGAGGTCTCGGTGATCTCGCCCAAGGGCCCGGGAGCGACCGCGAGCCGCGAGACCATCGAGGGCATCCACGTGTACCGTCACGACATGCCCCTGGAGGCGGACTCGCCGCGCGGCTACCTGGTGGAGTACGCGGTCGCCCTCTGGCGGGAGTGGCGTCTGGCGCGTTGCGTCCGGCGCGAGCGCGGCTTCGACGTCGTCGAGGTGTGCAATCCGCCGGACCTGCTCTTCCTCGTGGCCGGCTGGTTCAAGCTCCTCTACGGGACCCGGGTGGTCTTCGATCACCACGACATCTCGCCCGAGCTCTACGAGGCCAAGTACGGCCGCAGGGATCTGTTCTACCAGCTGTTGCGGCTCGCGGAGCGGCTGACGTTCGCCACAGCCGACGTCGTCATGTCCACCAACGAGTCGTACCGCGCCGTGGCGCTGACGCGCGGCCACAAGCACCCCGAGGACGTGTTCGTCGTTCGCAACGGTCCAGACCTGTCGCGGTTCGTCGAGACCCCGCCTGACCCTGCGTACAAGCGCGGCCGTCGCTACCTCGTGGGCTACGTCGGCACCATGGGCGAGCAGGAAGGCATCGATCACCTGTTGCGCGCCGTGCGCATCATCGTCCACGACCTCGGCCGGCAGGACTTCTCGTTCACGATCATCGGCGGCGGCCCTGCGGTCGAGGGACTGCGCCGGCTGAGTCGCGACCTCGGCGTGGACGAGTACGTCGAGTTCCCGGGACGCGTCTCCGACGAGGAGCTGCTGCAGCGACTCTCGACCTGCGATCTGTGCGTGAACCCCGACCCCAAGACGCCGTTCAACGACGCCTCCACGATGACGAAGATCATGGACTACATGGCGCTCGGCAAAGCGTCGGTGCAGTTCGACCTCGTCGAGGGCCGGCGCTCCGCCGAGGGCGCCTCCGTCTACGCCCAGTCCGACGAGGGTGACCTCGCGCGCCTGATCGTGACGCTGGCGGAGGACGAGCCGCGCAGAGCCGAGATGGGGCGTCTCGGCCGCCGGCGCATGGAGGAGTCCCTGGAATGGCGGCACCAGATCCCCGTCCTGATCGCCGCGCACGAGCGCGCCCGGCTGAAGCGGAAGAGCCGGGGGGCGTTGCGTCGCGTGCGCCGCGGCTGAATCGAGGGGTGAAGGCCGTCGCGTCGCCTGCTCTGGCGCGCGGCATCCCGGGGAACACCGCGACCCTGTCGTCCGGCTCTTGCGCGCCGCGCATCGGGGACGCGGATGCGCTGGCAGTGCACGCGCTACTGTTGCCATTTCTGGCTACGCTTGAGTGCCCGCAGGCTCGAAACGACGTCGCGCGTCCCGCTCAGCCTCGAAGGAGGGTGCTGCGGTGACGAATTGGACGGCCAACGTCGTCAACGGTGGCAACTCATAGGCGCATCTACCCCTTTTAGCCGTCTTCATGGGGGGGTAGTCTTGGGCGCGTAGACCAGCCATTCCGGGGGCATGAAGTGGGCTTTGCGGGCGCCACTACCGAGCACCGGGGCGACGGACTGGCGACCATGCACGTGCCGTTCGTCGACCTCAAGAAACAGGCCGTTGAGTTGCGGGCCGAGTTCGACGCCGCCTTCCGCTCCATCACCGAGCGCGCCGCCTACACCATGGGCCCCGAACTCACGCAGTTCGAAGAGGCCTTCGCGGCCTTCTGCGGCTGCAGCCACGCGGTCGGGGTGAGCTCGGGTACCGACGCCGTCAAGCTCGCGCTGATCGCCGCCGGAGTGCGTCCCGGCGACGAGGTCATCGTGCCGGCCAACACCTTCATCGCCACCGCCGAGGCCGTGAGCCACGTCGGCGCCACGCCGGTCTTCGTGGACTGCCTCGAGAGCAACGGTCTCATGGACACCGCTGCCGTCGGGCCCGCGGTCACGCCGCGCACCACCGCGGTCGTGCCCGTGCACCTGTACGGGCAGCCTGTGGACATGGACGCGCTCGCCGAGGTCGCCACGGCTCACGGCCTGGCGGTCGTCGAAGACGCCTGCCAGGCGCACGGCGCCACCTACAAGGGCCGGCCGGCAGGTTCGATGGGCCAAACCGCCGCGTTCAGCTTCTATCCGGGCAAGAACCTCGGGGCGCTGGGCGACGGCGGCGCCGTCACCACGAGCGACCCCGCGGCCGCCGAGACGGTGCGCCTGTACCGCAACCACGGGCAGGAGGACAAGTACACGCACCGGGTGGTCGGCCACTGCGACCGCCTGCACAATCTGCAGGCCGCTCTGCTGCTGGTCAAGCTGCCGCACCTGGCGGCGTGGAACCAGGCGCGGCGCCTCGCGGCGACGGACTACGATGCGGCGCTGGTGGGAAGGCACGGGGTGTGGGTGACGGATAGGAGTGAGGCAAGCGAGGCCGTCTACCACCTGTACGTGGTGATGGTCGACGACAGGGACGGGGTGCGCCAGCGACTCGGAGAGCGGGGCGTCGAATCCGGGATACACTACCCGGTACCGTTGCACGTGCAGCCCGCCTACCAGGGGCTGGGCTATGGCGTGGGCGACTTCCCGATCGCGGAACGCCGGGCAGAGCGCATCTTGTCGCTCCCCATGTATCCGGAGATCGATCAAGCACAAAGAAACTACGTCGTCGCGACGCTGGAGCAGGCACTTGCCTGACCTGGCGCCGGGATGCTGACGAGCGAAGAGGGGGGGTCGAGCCATGACGGCGATGAGGGTGCCGAGCGGGCAGGAGCAATCGTTTGACGCCGCCGTCGTCGAACGTCGCCTCGTTGCGGTCGGGCGCGAAGCCGCGTCCGCCGTGCCCGCGCGCCTCCACCCGGCACGCTGGTACCTCTTCACCGACCTGTGCTTCGGACTCATCGCCTACGGGCTCGCCCTGATGGTCCGCGGCGAGGTCATCGGGCCCAACGGGGCAGTGGCCTCTACTCCCAACTGGTCCATGCTGGTGCCGCTGGCGATCACCTTCATCGTCTTCTGGGCCATGGGTCTGTACCAACGCGAATTGCTCTCGCTGCGCGCTCTGCACCTGCTCACGCTGGCCAAGGCCATGCTCTGGTCGGCCGCCATCAGCGCCCTGGTCGTGTACCTGCTGCACCTGCCCATCGGGTTTCAGTCCCGTATCACCGTCGTCGGCACGTTCACCCTCTTCTTCCTCTTCGCTGCACTGGTGCGCACCGTGGTGCTTACGCGCGTCCTGGGCCGGCGGTTCAGGGAAGACATGGGCCGCACCCTGGTCGTCGGCTGGCCGTACCGTACCGAACCGCTGCGCGAACGCCTCACGATGCTCAAGGGCTTCAACCGCATGACCCTCGTCGATGGCGGCAGGGATCAGCGAGTGGTCGCGAGCGTCAACGAGCACCTGCGCAAGCGCACGGATGCCGGCCGCCCGGCTTTCGGCGCGCTCTTCATCGACGCCGGCAGTCTCACGCTCACCCAGACGCTCGACCTCATCACCGCCGGCCAGCGCTCCGGAGCCTCGGTGTACGTCGTCTCGAACCGCCTGCGCCCGCTGACCGGCCGGCGCCTGCTGGTCGACCTCTTCGAGGCGCCGGTGGTGCGCACGCACCGCAGCCCGGGCGGGCACCGCCGAGCTCCGGTCAAGCGCACCTTCGACATCGTCGTCTCAGCCGGCGCGCTGCTCGTGCTCTCCCCGCTGATGCTGGCTATCGCCGTAGCGGTCAAGATCACGTCTCGCGGCCCGGTGCTCTACGCCCAGGAGCGTATCGGCCTCGACGGCCGGGCCTTCAAGTTCTACAAGTTCCGGACCATGCAGAACGGCGCCGACACGTCGGCGCACTGCGACTACATGCACGCGCTCATCAACGGCGAGGCGGAGACCAGCACGCAATCGGTCGACGGCGAGGAAGAGGAAGTCTTCAAGCTGGTCGACGACCCGCGCATCACGGGCGTCGGTCGCCTGCTGCGGCGCTACTCGCTCGACGAGCTGCCGCAGCTCTGGAACGTGTTCATCGGCGATATGAGCCTCGTGGGGCCACGGCCCCCGCTTCCCTACGAGGTCGCCGCCTACCAGCCCTGGCACCGTCGTCGGCTGGAGGTGAAGCCCGGCATCACCGGTGTGTGGCAGGTGGACGGGCGGAGCCGCGTCAGCTTCGACGACATGGTGTTCCAGGACATTCTGTACGACTGTTCACGCGACAGTCTGGTGGACGCTTCGCTGTGCCTGCGCACGGTGCCGGCGGCGCTGCTGGGCCACGGAGCCGCGTGAGCACGACCCGCGGGGGCAGCATGACGACTGTAGCGATCATCGGGCACGGGTACTGGGGCCCCAACCTC
The DNA here is from genome assembly GCA_963699725.1 of uncultured Thermoleophilia bacterium. Classification (GTDB taxonomy): domain Bacteria; phylum Actinomycetota; class Thermoleophilia; order UBA2241; family UBA2241; genus CAIXSE01. Next base: position 34,376 of record CAVOVA010000007.1, on the reverse strand, counting down.
CTGCGCAACTACATGGAGGTACCGGGTGTCTCGGTGAAGTGGGTCTGCGACCCGCGCGCCGAGGCGCTCGACAAGGTGCGCCGCCGCAACCCGTCGCAGGCCACCACGCAGAGCTACGACGAGGTTCTCGCCGACGCCGCCGTGGACGCGGTGGTCATCGCCACGCCGATCTCCACCCACTTCGAGCTCGCCAAGACGGCGCTCGAGGCCGGCAAGCACGTGTTCGTCGAGAAGCCGATGACGAGCTCCACGGCGGACGCCGAGGAGCTCGTGATCCTCGCTCACCGCACCGGGCTCACCCTCATGGTGGGTCACACGTTCGTGTTCAGCCCACCGGTGCGCAAGCTCGGCGACCTCATCCACCGCGGCCACCTCGGCGACATCCACTTCATCACCTCGTCGCGCGTCAACCTGGGCTTGCATCAGAAGGACGTGAGCGTGGTCTGGGACCTGGCGACGCACGACCTCTCGATCCTGTACTACTGGCTCGGCGAGGCCGCGGAGACCGTCTACGTCACCGGCCGCGGCTGCATCGTGCCCAACATCCCCGACGTCGCCTTCGTCAACCTGCGCTTCCCCTCGGGTGTGATCGCCAACATCGACATCGCCTGGCTCTCGCCGGTCAAGCTGCGCCGCACGGTCATCGTCGGCGATCAGCGCATGGCGCTCTACGACGACACCGAGAGCGTGGAGAAGGTCAAGGTCTTCGACCACGGCGTGGACTACAAGGACCCGGAGACGTTCGGCGAGTTCCACCTGTCGTACCGCACCGGCGACATCGTCGCCCCCAAGCTCGACACGGTCGAGCCGCTGTTCGCCGAGGCCAGCCACTTCATCGAGTGCGTGACCACCGGCAAGCGCCCGATCACCGACGGGCTCGCGGGGTTGCAGGTGGTCGCCTCGCTGGAGGCTGCCGAGCGGTCGCTGCGCAACTGCGGCGGCGTGCAGCGGATCGAGCTCTCGGACGCGCCCGGCGCCTGAGCCGGCGCGCGAGGCGGCCGGCGTCCGGTCAGCGGGCCTTGACGGGCACCCAGTCGGTGGGGCTGGCCACGACGCCCGACCAGCTCACCTTCCAGGTGGCGCTGCCCCGCGGGCGCACTCTGACGACGTAGGAGCCGTCGCTGCGCGTGCGCGCGCGGGTGACGAGGACCCAGGACCTGCCGGGCCGGCGCGCCACGACGTTGAGCGACTTGCCGGCGAGCGCGCCCATGCGTTCACTGGTGAGCCGCCCGCGCAGGGTCAGCGTAGCCCCTCTGCGCACGGAAGGCGGAGCCTTCAGGGTGAGCTGGTTGCCGCCGGCATAGGCGTAGTAGGCGCGCTTGCGCACTCCACGTAGCGTGCGCAGGCCCGAGAAGTTGCCCCACGGGTCACGATAGGAGGCGCCGGCGGCGTGATCCTTGCGCGGGAACCAGAGGAGCAGCTGGACGCGGTCGTACCGTGAGGCCACGCGAAACGCAGCGTTGAGGTAGGCGGCCTGCTGCGCGTCGCTCACCCAGACGCCGAACAGGTGACTCGGCGCCGTGGCGTAGGCGAACTCGGTGAGGTAGAACGGCTTGTCGGGGAAGACCCCGAGCAGCGAGCCGAGGTTGGCGAGCCACACGGTGTGGCTGGGGTTGCGCGGCATCGCGGCGGGCGCGATGCGCTTGTTGCCCGCCACCGGATACGGGTGGTGGGCGAAGACATCGAAGTGCTCCGCGGCCCCCGCAAGCCGCATCTGTAGCGCGAAACGCCGCGGGCTGGTCCGCAGCCGCGTGTTGTCGCCGGTGGGGCTGGTCTCACCGGCGATCACCTGGGCCGTCGGGTCGCCGGCACGCACGCCCTGTGAGAAGGCTTTGAGCATCCGCGTGTAGCGATGCGCCGCGAAGGCGGAGTCCGAGGAGGTCCGCTGCGGGTACAGGTACGTCCACAGGTTCGGCTCCACCCAGCAGGAGTAGCCGAGCACCTGGCCCTCGAGTACCGTCGACAGATGTTGCGCGAAGGCGCCGAACTCGTCGAGCGCAGCTACGGCGGGGGGGTAGTAGGAGTGGTAGACGCCCGCCCGGTCGCCCGTCACCGGGCGGGCCCACAGGCTACGGTCGGAGGCCCAGCGGGGGGTGTGGTAGACGAGGACGATCGCCCGCATGCCGCGGGCGCGGATGGCGCCCACCGCGGCCGCCGCCCGGGCGAGGTAGTCCGCGTTGTACACGCCGCGCCTCGGCTCGGCCACGCTCCACGCGAGGTTGATGCGCACGACGTCGGCGCCGAGGCGCTCGTCGAACTCGCGCACCACGCCGAGTCCTGAGCGCTCCCATGAGCTGAGCAGCCCGGGGTCGCAGATGCCGCGCAGGAGGGGTCCTTCACGCGCCTGCGCCGCGCCTGCGTACGCAAGGCCGGACACGACGATGAGAACACACAATGCGGCGGCCAAGCCCGCTCGGCGCACGCAAACCTCCTCGGTACCACCCACTTCACGCGGCAGTGTACAGCACGAGGCGCGTGCAGGATCGTTTGCGCAGGCTGCAGGCACGCCGCCGCCGTAGCCAGTGTTGGCAACAGGTCGCTGCCACCCGGCGCCCCGGCCGGCCACGGTGTGCATGGGGCTCAATTGCCGGGGCCAACGTGCCGAAGTAGTATTGACGGGAAGACGGGGGAGAGAGTGGCGACCGACCAGACCGTAGGTATCGACTACAGGCTTTACGTTGCCGTGCTGCGCCGGCACATCCTGGTGATCCTCATACTAGGGTTGGCGTTTGCCGTGGCGGCCTACGCGTACGCATCCTCCCAGACGCCGATGTACGAGGCCTCCGCGCTGCTGCTGTACGAGCCGCAACTGGACATCACCGACCCGTTCGGCGGCTCCGGCTACGGCAACACGGTCGGTCAGGAACTCCAGCTTCAGAGTGCGATCACCATGATCGGCGGGCCGGAGATCGCGAAGCGCGTCCGGCTCGAGCTTCCGAAGGCGACGGCGGATGCGTCGTACTCGGCGTCCGCCTCGGTCGGCTCCTCGGATGCCGAATCCAGCTCGGGCGTCGGCAATACGATCACGATCTCGGTCACGTCCCCCGATCCGCAGGTGGCGGCGGAGGTGGCCAACCTGTACGCCGAGCAGTTCGTGCAGTACCGCGTGGAGAAAGACCGCGATCGTATCGCCGCCGCTCAGCAGGTCATCTCCCAGAAGCTGAAGGAATTCCAGACCGAAGCGCAACGGGCATCGTCCGATTTCGTCATATTGAAGGAGCGCCTCAGCGACCTCGAGATCCTCTCGGCGACGGCGACGGGCAACTTCGAGTTCGCCATCCCCGCGTCGCCGCCCGGCGCGCCCTACGCGCCGCAGCCCATGCGGTCGGCGATCATGGGAGGCGCCTTCGGGCTCGTCCTGGGCGCCGGCTACGCTGTGCTTCGCGAGAAGCTCAATACGCGCCTGCGCAGCTATCGGGAAGTGGGCGAGATGATGAACCTTCCGGTCGTGGGACGCATCCCGTCGATCTCCCGGGAGAGCATGCAGAAGGGCCCCCTGGTGGTGGTCACCGAAGCCGAAGGGCGGGCCGCGGAGTCCTTGAGGGCCCTCCGCGGCAACATCGAGTTCGTGAGCCTGGGCGCGGAGAATCGCATCCTCATGATCGTCAGCGCGCAGAAGGGCGAAGGCAAGAGCCTCGTCACCGCCAATCTGGCGACGTCTCTGGCGCTCTCGGGCAAGAAGGTCGTGCTCATCGACGCCGACCTGCGGCGGCCGCGGGTCCATGCCCTGTTCACGGTGCGCAACGCCAGGGGCGTGTCGTCGGTGGTCGCCGGCATCGCGACGCTCGAGGACTCCCTGCAGAGCGTGACGCCGCTCAGCAGCACCAAGGTGCGCATGGGCGGCAACGGCGACCGCCCCAAGCCGACGGACGACAACTACGGCGACAAAGCGCGCCTGTGGCTGTTGACGTCCGGCCCCATACCGCCGAATCCGGGTGAGATGGTCGCGTCGCAGCGGTTCCAGGACCTCATTGCATCGCTGGCGGCCATGAACTTCGACTACGTCCTCATCGACTCGCCCGCCTTCATGCCGGTCGGCGACGCGACCGCCCTGGCCAGGTCCGTGGACGGGATCCTCCTGCTCGTCAACATGGACAAGACGCGGCGCCCGATCCTCGAAGAGGCCAGGGACTTCCTGGCCCTCCTGCCGGCGCCGAGGCTCGGCGTGATCACGGTGGCCGACCAGAGTGGTGGGGAAGAGCGCTACCACTACTACGCCGGCCGGGACTGAGCCGGGCGCGCAGACCCGCTGGCCCCCGGTGTCGCCGCGCGACTTCACGACCTTCTCCGCGCACCGATCGACCTTGCGCCACCCGAGGCGTGCGAGTTCGTACAGGCCCGGTAGGGGGTCGTCCAGGGAGAGTTCCCCACGGGCGCTCTCCGGGAGGCCGTCGAGGACGTCCGGGGCTGCGCGGATCCAGCGTGGTCCGTCCATGCGGAGCGGAGCTGCGATACTCCGCCCCACATCGATGAGCGTCTGCATGAACTGGTCCGCGTCTGCCGTGAACCGCTCGCGCTGCAACCGCACAGCCCCCAGATGGACCGTGGTGAACGCGCCGCGGCTCGCGCCCGTGAACCCGAGGGCGTCGAGCAGGAGGCGGGCGATGTGCCTCGGGCACGGTGAGAGCCTCGGCGCGTAGTCCACCCTGACGACGCGCACCGCAGCCCAGACACGCCGTTTGTGCGACAATGCAGTCACCGTGCGGGCAAGTGCGGGCGACGCAGTATTGGGACATGAGGAGCGGGGGGCACGATGAATCCACAGGTTGTCATACGGACGCGGCCGTGGGCCGGCGCCGGTATCGTGGTCTTGCTGGCCGCGATCGCGATGTTGATGTGGTCCGCGGAAGCGGCGCGAGCCGCCACGACGCCACTCTTCTACGTGGACGGGGTCAGCGCGGGGCTTGGACCCACCTGGACGGAGCCGATCGACGTCACCGGCGACGGGCACCTGGACCTCGTGGTCGCCAACGGCGATGACGACAGCATCTCGGTGCTGGCGGGCGACGGGGACGGCCACTTCGGGCCGGCGACCTCCTTCGCGACCGGCGGTGACAACCCGTACTCGCTCGACGTCGCCGAACTGACCGGCGACGGCGTGCTCGACGTCGCCGTGGCCAACCGTGCATCGCACACGGTCACGGTCCTGAAGGGCGACGGCGCCGGCGGGTTCACCTTCCTGCGGTCGATCGTCGTCGGCACCGAGACCATCGACGTCAAAGCGATCGATCTGGACGACGACGGCGATCTCGATCTGGCCGCCACCGAGATGTGGTCGTCGGTCGTGCACGTGGATGGGGCGATCTGGCTGCTCTACAACAACGGGAAGGGCTCCTTCAAGGCCGTGGACATGCCGCTGCCGTTCGACGGAGGCACCGTGCTCGGCGTGGGGGATCTCAACGAGGACGACTCCGTGGACGTGGCCGTGGGGCACAGCTACTCGAGCACGACGAGCGTACTGCTCAACGATGGCAAGGGCCCGCAGACGGCGCCGCTCCCGGGTGACCCGACGACCCTCTGGCCCGTCAGCAACCTCGTGTGGAGCTCCGCACTCGCGGTCGGCCCGTACCCGCAGGGCTCGGTGTTCGGCGACTTCAACGGCGACGGGCATCAGGACATCTGCATCACCAGCCGGTATCCGAACTACGCCAACATCTTCTTCGGGGACGGCACGGGCGCGTTCACGGGTCCGACCAGCTACGCCGTCGGCGCGTACGCGAAGGTGCCCACGGCCGTCGATCTCAACGGCGACGGCGACCTCGACCTCGCCATCTGCAACTACGGCGATGAGGGCGCCGGCGAGACGGGTGGCACCACCATCTCCATCCTGACGGGCAACGGCGACGGTACGTTCAACGCCCAGTCCACCGTCGAGGTGGGCGTGCGCCCGCACTCCATCGGCGTCGGCGACTTCGACGAGGACGGCTGGCCCGACCTCGCAGTGCCCAACTGGGCCAGCGACGATGTGTCCGTACTGCTCAACATGACGCCCCACGCCTCGGACAATGTAGACCCGATCACCACCTCTTCCGCCGACACAGCCTGGCACAAGGACCCGGTGACCGTGACGCTCGCGGCGACCGACGCCGGCAGCGGTGTGGCGGTGACCGAGTACAGGGTGGACGGCGGATCGTGGCAAGAGTACGCCACGGGCTTCACGATCGACTCCGAGGGCGACCACACCGTGCAGTTCTACTCGGTCGACAGGATGGGCAACCAGGAGTCCACCCAGACCGCGCACGTGAAGATCGACATGTCGGCCCCGGTCACGTCCTCGTCGGCCGACTCCGCCTGGCACACCGCTCCGGTGACCGTCACGCTCACGCCCTCCGACGCGGTGGGCGAGGTCGCGCAGACCAAGTACCGGGTGGATGGCGGCACGTGGCAGACCGGGACGAGCTTCTCGGTCAGCGCCGACGGCGACCACGCTATCCAGTACTACTCCGAAGACGCGGCCGGCAACGTGGAATCCGCGCAGTCGGCGCAGGTCAAGATCGACAAGACCGCCCCGGTCGTGACGATGGGCGCGCCGCTCGACGGCGGCGCGTACGCCAAGGACGGCGGCGTCGCCTGCGCGTGGACGGCGACCGACGGGACGTCCGGGGTCGCGAGCGAAGGGGCGACCCTCGACGGCGTGCCGATCGCCGAAGGCGCCGTCATCGACACGCTCGCAACCGGCCAGCACACCTTCGTCGTGACGGTCACCGACGTGGCCGGCAATCAGCGCGTCGAGACCGTCGCCTACCACGTGAGCGCCCCTGCGTCGCTGACGGCCGCGCCGCGGTCGGCCACCGTCAAGTGGAGCACGAATGCCAAGTTGGGCGCCACTCTGAGTGACGTCGTGAGCGGCAGTCCGGTCGACGGCAAGACGCTGGAGCTCTGGCGGTCGGCCAACAAGACCGACTGGGCGCTGGTTCCCACCGCTGTGACGGGCGCCGCGGGCAAGTACACGGCCGCGGCCAAGACGACGGCGCTCACCTACTACCAGTTCCGCTTCGCCGGGGACGCGACCCACGGCGCGTGCGTGAGCGAGATCATCACGGTCCGCGTGCGCGCCGCGCTGGGCCGGCCCGGGGTACCGCGGACGGTCAGGGCCCGCGCCCGCTTCAGCGTGACCGGCAGTCTCAAGCCGCGCTTCAGCAAGGGCGCCAAGACCGTGACGGTCAAGGTCTATCGATACAAGTCGCGCCGGTGGGTCCTCATCAAGAGACTGCGCGCGGTCAACGCGAACAGCGGCAGCTACAGCAAGTACACGCTCCGGCTCCGCCTCACCACCAAGGGCTCGTACCGCTTCAGGGCGACGACCCGCTCGACGACGGCGTGGGCGGCGTCGACCTCGAGCCTCAGTCGCACGATGCGCGTGAAGTAGAGCGCCACGCCGTGAGGCGGCGCGAGGAGGTCCAGACAGCCGGCCGTTGTCCACCGAGGCAACGGCCGGCTGTCGACCTTTGGAGCCCGTTGGGAGACAATCGGTACCGGGGCAGGGCCGACTGAGAGAGAGGCCATGGTGATCGAAGCCCGGCGAAGGTGTGTGTTTGGCACTGCCGTGACCAAGGTCGGCGCAGGCGTGGCCGCAGTGCTTGGTGTCCTCGCCGTGTTGCTGCTCTGCTCGGCGATCGCCTCGGCCGCCAGCCCGCCCACGTTCACTCGGACCGACTACGCGCCCTGTCTTGGGCCGACGTGGGTGGAGCCCATCGACGTCACCGGCGACGGCCGGCTCGATCTCGTGGTGGCCGGCGAGGGCGACGACTCGGTCGCGGTGCTGGAGGGTGACGGGCACGGCGACTTCACTCTTGCGAGCTCGGTCCCCTCGGGGGGCGACGGCCCCTACAGCCTGGACGTCGCCGAGCTCACCGGCGACGGCCACGACGACGTCGCCATCGTCAATCGCTGGTCGAAGACGGTGACCATCCTGAGCGGGGATGGCGCAGGCGGCTTCACCTTCGTGCGCTCGATCGCCGTCGGCACCGAACCCATCGACGTCAAGGCCATGGACCTGGACGAGGACGGCGACCTCGACCTGGTGGCCTCGCAGATGTGGAACTCCTCGGCGCACGACTCCGGAAACCTTTGGCTGCTCTACAACAACGGTTCCGGCGGCTTTGCGACCTCCACCACGCCGCTGCCCTACGACGGAGGTACGGTCCTGGGCGTGGGCGACCCCAACGAGGATGGCCACGTGGACGTCGCCGTCGGGCACTACTGGGCCACGAGCGAGAGCGTGCTGCTGGGTGACGGCGACGGTGGATTGACCGTCTCCGGGAGCCTCGAGGTGGGACCGTACCCGCAGGGCGCCGTCTTCGACGACTTCGACCGCGACGGCCATCAGGACATCTGCGTGACCAGCCGATACCCGAACAACGCCAACATCTTCCTCGGGAACGGAACGGGTGCCTTCACCGGCCCGACCAGCTACGCCGTCGGGCAGTACGCCAAGGTACCGATCGCCGCCGACCTCAACCTCGACGGCTTCCTGGACATCGCCGCCTGCAACTACGGCAACGACACCAACGTCGTCACGACCCTCTCGATCCTGACGGGTCACGGCGACGGCACCTTCGACCCGCAGACCACGGTCGGGGTGGGCGGCAAGCCTCACTCGGTAGCGGTCGCCGACTTCGACGGCGACGGCCGGCTCGACCTGGCCGTGCCCAACTGGGCGACCGACGACGTCTCCGTTCTGCTCAACACGACGCCGTTCACGCAGCTCGACATCACGCCGCCGGTCACCACCTGCTCGGCTGACGACGCCTGGCACCGGGGGCAGGTGACCGTCACGTTCACGGCCACCGACGCGCAGAGCGGTGTGGCGTACACCAGCTACCGGGTGGACGCCGGGACCTGGCAGACGGGCACGAGCTTCCCGATCAGCGCCGACGGCGTCCACGACGTCGAGTACTACTCCGTGGACAACGCCGGCAACACGGAGATCCACCCAGAGCGCCCAGGTCAAGATCGACAACACGGCGCCTCTGGTCACGCTGGTGGCGCCTGCCGACGGCGCATCCTACGTCCAGGGCAGCGTCGCGACCTGCGACTGGTCGAGCAGCGACCCGCTGTCGGGGGTCGCCGGCGAGGTGGCGACGATCGACGGCCTCCCCGTCGGCACCGGCACGCGCCTCGACACGCTCCCGGTCGGACCGCACGCGTTCGCGCTCACGGTGACGGACGCCGCCGGCAACGAGCGCACGCTGGCGGCGGCGTTCGACGTGGCGGCGGGTGCCGCTCAGCAGCATCACCGTCACCGTCCCCGCCGGCACCGAGCAGCCTGGCCGCGGGCAGCGCTGCAGAGCCTCGGCTGGACGGTCGCCCCGGCCGTGGCCACGCGGCGAGTTCGGCATCTGGCTGGTCGACCAGCCGGCCAGCGCCTGGTACGTCGGCCAGCTACTGCGCGCCGCCCCGGCACGACCGAGCTACGCGCCCAGCGTCTCCACGCTGAGCGTGCCCGCCGGCACGCTACAGGTCGTGGTCTACTACCGCACCGACCCCGCGCAGTGGGCCTGGCCGGCCAACGGCCTGGCCCCGGGCACCGTCGACGTGACGCGCCGGCGCTCAGCGCATCACCGTCACCGTCCCCGCCGGCACCGAGGTGCTGGCCGTCGGGCAGCGCGCAGAACCTCGGCTGGACGATCGCCCCGGCCGTGGCCGCGGGCCAGTTCGGCGTCTGGCTGGTCGACCAGCCGACCAGCGCCTGGTACGCGGCCGGCTACTACGACGCCGTCCGCCGGGCAGACCGACTACGCCCCCAGCTTCTCCACGCTGGGCGTCCCCGCGGGCAGCTACAAGGTCGTGGTCTACTACCGCGCCGACCCCAGCGCAGTGGGTCTGGCAGGCCAACGCCATGAGCCCCGGGCGCCGCGCAGATCACCGCTCCGGCGCTCACGCTCACCGTCACCGTGCCCGCCGGCACCGAGGTGCTGGCCGTCGGGCAGCGCGCAGAACCTCGGCTGGACGGTCGCCCCGGCCGTGGACGCGGGCCAGTTCGGCGTCTGGCTGGTCGACCAGACGACCGGCGCCTGGTACGCGGCCGGCTACTACGACGCCGTCCCCGGGCAGACCGACTACGCCCCCAGCTTCTCCACGCTGGGCGTCCCCGCGGGCAGCTACAAGGTCGTGGTCTACTACCGCACCGACCCCACGCAGTGGGTCTGGCAGGCCAACGCCATGAGCCCCGGGCGCCGCGCAGATCACCGCTCCGGCGCTCACGCTCACCGTCACCGTGCCCGCCGGCACCGAGGTGTGGCCGTCGGGCAGCGCGCAGAACCTCGGCTGGACGGTCTCCCCGGCGGTGGACACGGGTCAGTTCGGCGTCTGGCTGGTCTACCAGACGACCGGCGCCTGGTACGCGGCCGGCTACTACGACGCCGTCCCCGGGCAGACCGCCTACGCGCCCAGCTTCTCCACGACGGGCGTCCCCGCGGGCAGCTACAAGGCCGTGGTCTACTACCGCACCGACCCCACGCAGTGGGTCTGGCAGGCCAACGCCATGAGCCCGGGGGCGGCGACGGTCACGGAGGCCGCTCCGGCACCGCCCGAGATCACCGAGCTGTCCGTCTCGCCGGCCTCCTTCTACGGCGGCGCCGGCGCGACGGGCCACACCACGCTGACCTACGTCGTGGACCGCGCCGCCACCGTGTCCGCGGTCGTGAAGAACGCCGCCGGCACGACGGTGCGCACGCTCCGGCCGCCGACGGCGCAGCAGGCCGGCGGCCTGTCGCTCGACTGGGACGGCACCGGCGACGGCGGCTCCAGCCTGCCCGAAGGCGCCTACACCGTCGTCGTTGCGGCGGGCAACGAGGCCGGCGGGACATCGCGCAGCGCGCCGGTCGACTTCGCCCTCACTCCCGTGGCCAGCCAGGCCTCGCTCGCGGTCGGCGCCGGCGGAGGCTACGTCCTGCACACCGTCGTCGAGCGCTGGAGCGAGACGCTGAACGGCCAGGGTACCGGCGACTTCTACTTCGACGGCCTGACGCAGCCATGGGAGTTCGCGGCCCGCAGCGGCGCCGCGCTCACGCTCTACGTCGGCACCGACGGCGGCGCCCAGCAGGACACGACCTCGGGCGGCAGCGTCTCGGCGAGCACCAACACGCAGGGCGTGGCCGACCTTGCCTTCCCCGGCGGTCTCAGCTGGACGGGCCCGGGCGGCGCTCCGCGGGCGCTCTACTACAGCCTCAGGCTGACCTACGGGGGCAGCTCGCGCTGGTACCCGTCAGAGCGGCCGCTACCGCTGCGCGCCCCGACCACCACGGACGGCCACCTGAAGTTCGCCTTCATCTCGGACATCCAGACCCCGCGGAGCGCGGTGCCCACCCCCAACCTGGTTCCCAGCGACCTCGACGCGGCCCACGGAGCCTACGGCCCCTACAGCGCGATCCCCCGCCTGAGCCGTTCGCGCGCCTGGTCGGAGGTACTGTCCAGCTTGCGCGGCGAGAACGACGTCAACCTCGTGGTCTCGGGTGGCGACCTGGTGGACCTGGGCAGCGACGGAGCGGCCGCCGACGACGGCGAGACCCAGTTCCGCAGCCTGTTCGACAACCGGCAGAGCTTCGGCGCCGCGCCTGAGTGGAGCCTGGGGAGCCTGACCAGCCGCGTCGCGTTCGCATCCGCGCCCGGCAACCACGACGCCATCGACTCGGCGAGCGTCGCGGCCCGCTGGAGCCGCTGGGTGTACAGCTCCGCCGGGCTTCCGTACTCCGCCTTCGACCGCGGCGACGTGCACTTCGTGCTGCTCGACAACTTCTACGCGAGCACCACCCCGGCGACCAACTACAGGGGCTGGATCGGGTTCCAGAGCCCGACCGTGGGCGGCTCGCGCAGCGTCACCGTGGGCGGGACCCGGTACACGTTCACCAACTCGGCGCAGGCCGACTGGCTGCTCGGCGCCCTGGCCACCTCCAAGCCCTGGACCGTGGTCGCGATGCACTATCCCATGCTCGACGGCACCACGTCCGGTGCGTACTCGCAGGCCAACCAGACGGGCACGGTCACCACGACCAACATGTACTACTACGGGGAGCGCGACCGGCTGCTCGCCTACTTCGCCCGGCACGGCGTCGATGTGGTGCTGCAGGGTCACACGCACTACTACCGGCGGCACCTGGAGAAGCTGCACAACCAGTCCGGCGTCCCGGTCACCACCCAGACCTACGTCACCAACGCCCGCGCGGGCGGGCCGCCCACCAACTTCCAGAAGGACAGCGTCGACACGGCCCTGCCGTTCCTGGACTGGGTGGACGTCAACGGCAACGGCGTCCCGGACGGCGGGGAGCCGCTCATGACCTCGGCCGACGACTACTGGGACGCGGGCTACTTCGGCGAGCGCAACTCGCCCGCCGACGACTCCGGCTACTTCGGCACGCCCGACACCTACCATCCCACCGGTGAGGAGTACGACAACGGCCTGAGCTTCTCGTACTCGGTCTTCTCCACGGGGAGCGACGCCGGCGGCCACCCCACCCTGACGATGACCGTCAGGCGGATCGCCTGGAACGCGCCCGCGAACACGTGGAACCCCTGGACGGTGTACGAGACCGTGCAGATCCCCCAGGTCGACGGCGATCTCGTTGCCGCCCGGCTGGACCCCTAGAGGTGAGGTGAGGTGAGGCGTCTGTCGCGGCTTGTCCCCCTGGTGCTCGTGGTCGTGATCGCTCTCGCGGTCGTGCGGCTGGCCGGCATGGGGCCGGGCGCGTCGGTCGCGCCCGCGGCCGACGCCGCCGCGCCGTCCGGAGCGACGGCCGTGCCGGCGGTGACGGCCGCGACGACGGCGGCGAAGGCGACCAGGACCGCCGCGCGCACCACAACCTTCGCCGTCTTCGGCGACGTCAACCTCAGCGGCAGCGACACCCCGCCCGCCGTGTTCGGCTCCGTGTGCGCGGGCATCGGGCGGACCGGGGCCCGCGTCGCCCTCAGCACCGGCGACGCCCTCAACGACATCGCCGACACCAGCGTGAGCACGGCCGTCGGGCGCTGGAACAAGTACCTGGCGGCCGAGAGGGCCGGCCTCGGCGGCGCCATCGTCACCTGGCGCGCCGGCGGGGACAACGACCGCCTCGACGTCCCCGCCCGTCTCAGCGCCTGGAACCAGGTCTTCGCGAACTACCCGAGGATTCCCGATCCCGACCGCCGCTGGTACGCCAAGAAGATCAACGGGGTCCACCTGATCTTCCTGAGCACCGCCTACGCCGGGCACATGGGCTACATCGGCTACGTGTCCGAGAGGTCGACCGCCAACTCGGCCGAGGCGACGTGGCTGGTGAAGCGCCTGCGGGCGGTGACCGCCGGCCGCGGCCGGCGGACCATCGTCGTCGTGACGCACTACCCGCTGATCAATGGCAAGACCAACAAGCCGTACGCAGGGTCGAGGCGCACAGAGGCGGCCGCGCTGCGGGCTCTCTTCGCCAAGTACGGTGTCGACATGGTGCTCACGGGAGACACGCACGTCTACCGGCGCACGATGGTCAGGGTCGTGAGGAAGGGGGTGCGCCGCGCGGTGCCGTACATCCAGATCCCGCCGGCGGCCTCCGCGCCGCGCGCCTTCGGCGTCGGCTCCATCCCCGCGCTCACGTCGCGCGAGGCCGGCTGGGCGCCTCCGGACGCCTACCGCGGCTTCCTCAAGCTGCGCTACAAGGCGACCAAGCGCACGCTCTCGCTGTCCGTCTTCAAGGTCGCCGTGGGTGACGGCACGGTGAGCGCGGCCAAGGACCAGAAGGCCAACGCCAACGCCCTGGGCGGTACGTTCGCGGACATCCCCGAGGGGAGCCGGCTGCGGTGAGACCGTGAAGTACGCACGCTTTCTCGAGCTTGCCGCGATCACGCCGCCGGTGGTGGTGCTCGGCAGGTTCCTGAACCAGAACGCGATCGGGATCGCGCGCGACCTCGGCAGGCGCGGCGTGCCCGTGCTCATCGTGGACTGCACGCGCACGGGCCACAAGGTGCCCTCTCGCTACGCCGCCAAGATCCTCGCCCCCGACCCGCATCACGACGAGGCGGGGTTCATGGACGCCCTGCTGGGCCTGGGGGCGCAGCTGCCGCAGAAGGCGGTCCTCTTCCCGGCGGGAGACGACTACGTGGTGCCGGTAGCGAGAGCCGCCGAGCGACTCGGCGCCGGCTTTCTGCTGCCGTTCGCCGGGGGGGAGGTGATGGCGCGCGCCAACGACAAGTGGCAGCAGATCGAGGGCGCCCGCCGCGCCGGCGTCGATGTGCCCCAGTGCGTGTATCTTCGCTCGGCCCGGGATCTCGACAACCTCAACGGCCAGGTCGCGTTTCCCGCCATCCTCAAGCCGGCGGTGCCGCAGGCCGGCCGCCGTCACCTCGGCGCCAAACTCGTGCAGGTAGGCGGTCCGGCTCTCTTGTCGGCCGCCTACGAGATGGCGCGCGTCTGCGGGCCGCTGCTCCTGCAGGAGTACATCCCCGGCACCGACGAGGACTTCTACTACCTGGGCTCGTATCTCGACGCACGCTCACAGCCCCTGGCGGTGTTCACGGGGCGCCGCCTGCGGCAGTACCCACGCGGGCAGGGCAGCACGCGCATCGCCGAGAGCGTGTGGATGCCGGAGGTCGCCGATGCGGGCCTGCGCCTGCTCCAGGAGTTGCAGTACCACGGCATCTCGCATGTGGAGTTCAAACGCGACCCGCGTGACGGGCGCTTCAAGCTGATGGAGATCAACACGCGGCACTACGGGACGCACTCGCTGGCCGCCGCCTGTGGGGTGGACCTCTCGGCGACCGCCTACGCCGACGCCCTCGGCCGGCCGCGGACCGCGGCGCGCCAGCGCGAGGGCGTGCGCTGGCTGCACGGGAGCACCGACGTGGTGGCCAGCGCGCGGGAGCTGCTCCACCGTGAGCTCTCGGTGCGCGAGTGGCTGGGCCAGCTGCGCGGCGTGCGCCTGGACGGCAAGTTCCTCTTCGACGACCCGCTGCCCGGGATGGCCGACGCCTGGTACGTCGGTACCCGCGGGGCCCGGTACATCGCGGCCAGGGCCGGTGCCGGCAAGGTCTGAGGGGGCACCGCTCGTGGCTGGAGAGGCGACGTGGGTTCCGTCGCGTCGCAGGTCCGACTCGCCCACACCGCCAGAGTGACGATACCCCGCTTGGAAGACGAAGCCAGGTCGCCAGGCGCCATGGACATGCGAAACCGTGTCGTACTGGTCGGCGTACATCGAGGAGTACAAGCGTACGTCTGGACGTGCGAGTTCCCGCAGCGACATGAGGGCCTGGGCGGCGGGCGGCCTCTGTCCGGACTGTCGGAGATAGGGGATGTGGCATCACCGGTGGCGTCACGACTGATGTCATTGAAGACGTCACAGCCTCCGACTTGTGCGCATCCAGGACTCGGCGCCAGTCGCGTCAGCCCCCGCCCAGAAGACGCGCGAGTGCGGCTTCCACGGCGCGCGCGTCCGGCGGCGCGAGCGTGCCGACGCGGCGCTCGATCAGGCGGTCGTCCAAGGTGAAGAGCTTCATGCGCACCAGCGACGGCGCCGGCAGCCCCGCTCGGACCAGGTCCGAGACGGGCACGTCCAGGGGCCAGCGGCTGTGGCCGGCGCTCGTGATCATCGCGAGCACGCTGTGGCCGATCACGTTGCCGAGCGCCTCGGCGCGGGAGACGACCAGGGCCGGCCGCCGGCGCCGGGCCGGCCGATCCGTGAAGGGAAACGGTACGACGACCACCTGCCACTGCTCAAAGGCCACGGTAGGCCTCGTCGTCCTCGGTGGAGTCCCACTCCGAGAGCTGGGAGCGCAGGCCGTCCGCGAACGCCCGATCGAGCGGCAAGGCCTTGCGCACCGTGACGGCCCCGTCGCCTGCGACCTCGAAGACCAGGGAATCGCCCTTCTCGAGGCAGAGTGCGTCGCGCACGGTCGCCGGCACGGTTATCTGGTTCTTGCTCGTCATCTTGCTCACCGCGCGGCTCGTCATCGCCAGCCTCCATCGTGTAAGGGCGTAAGGTACGCCTTACCACCTTACCACCCCTGAAGCCGTTGGCGATGGGGCTGCGGGCCGAGCCATCGTAGTCCGCGCCGGCCTCGAGGCCCGAACTGGAGAAGCCGGCCGCCGTCTGAAGGGGCGCGCGGGATACTGCCGGCCCTGTCTCACGGCGCGAAGAACTCCTTGAGCACCGCGAGCACCGCGGCCGACTCGTGCGCATCCAGGGCGCCGAGGCGCGCCGCCAGACGGGCCTTGTCGACGGTGCGGAGCTGGTCGATGACGACCTGGCCGTCCTTGCCGCCGAACCCGACCTGGACGCGGGAGGGGTAGGGACGGCGTGACGTCGTGAGTGGCGCGACGACGACCGTGCGCACGTGACGGTTCATCTCGTCCGGCGAGACGACGACGCAGGGTCGGGACTTGCGGATCTCGCTGCCCACGGTCGGGATCGAGATTGACCAGGAACACGTCGAAGCGGCTTACCGCCACTCCCAGTCCTTCGCGTCGAAGGAGTCTGCCGTTGCAGCGTCACCGTCGAGCAGGCGGTCGTCACCGCTCGCCGCCATCTGGCTGAAGGCGGCCTCCCACCCGCTACGGGCCGGCGCGATCGCCGAGATGACGAGCGAGCCGCCGCGCACGCTGATCTCGACCTCTCCGTGCAGGTCGGTCTGCTCCAGCAGGGCCTTGGGGATGCGGATCCCCTGAGAATTGACCCGGACGCGCGGGTGACGTCGCCCCGCGGAGCAGGACACGGCCTGCAGGTCCATCGGAGTTCGCGGAGTCCGCGCCGGCCTCGTGAGATCGAAGGTCGAGGGCCAATGGTCATCGCTCGCAAGGGAAGTGGTGAGAGGCGGGGAGTGAAAGTGACGGCAGGCGCCGGGAGCAATGACGACGTCTGCGTGTCGGCGGTGACGGTGGATGTTCTGGCTGCGAGCGGACGAGATCGTCCCGAGGCCAGCTACGGGCCTCGGTGGGCCTCGCGCCCTTGGCCTCGCGCGAAGGGCGGCAACAGCGAGCTCGCTTTCGCCGAGTTGACCCCGCGCGTGCGCAACGCGGACAATCAGGTTCAGGTCTGTCACGCCCCCGAGCCCCCGACGAAGGGATCCCCAGCTGCACTCCCGCTACTACGAGATCGCCGGCATCACCGTGCAGGTGGAGAGCGAGCTGCCGTTCACGGACGCCACCCTCGACGAGAAGTTCGCGAGCTTCGCCGTGGAGGGTCCCGGGGCCGACACCGTGGTGATCCGGCACCACTTCGGCCTGCCCGGCGAGGAGGCGCTCGCGGCCGCCCTGGAGGGTGGGGAAGAGGTGTACCGGCGCCCGCCCTGGGCGATCACCCGCGCGCCGGGCTCGTGGGTGTACCTGGGCATCGCGCCGCAGGCGGACGACCCCGAGCTGCACCGCGTGGCGGTGTTCAACGACGACCACACGCTCGGCGAGCTGTACAACCCCGAGATGGGCCGCGAGTGGTGGCGCGACGGCGGCCTGGGCTCGCTGACCATGTTCCCGAGCGACCAGATCTGGGTGGCGCGCCTGCTCGCCGACCGCGAGGCCTGCTACCTGCACTCCGGCGGCATGATCATCGACGGCCAGGGGTTCCTCTTCGTCGGTCACTCCGACGCCGGCAAGTCGACCACCATGGAGCTGGTGCGCGACGCGCTCGGCGAGCGCGCCGAGATCCTCTGCGACGACCGCAACATCGTGCGCCGCTGGCCGCGAGGCCTACGCCGGCGGCCCGCCCGGCTTCTCCGTGCACGGCACCTGGAGCCACGGCGACGTGCCCGACGTCTCGTCGGCCGCGGCGCCGCTGCGCGCCATCCTGTTCCTCGAGCAGTCGGCGCGCAACGAGATCATCCCGCTGACCGACCGCAAGCTGGTCTGGCAGCGGCTGCTGGCCACGCTCATCCGGCCGCTGGTGACCGCCGAGTGGTGGAACAAGGAGCTGGACGTGCTGGAGCGGATCGTGGACGAGGTGCCCTGCTTCACGATGCGCTTCGACAGGAGCGGCGCCATCGTGCCCGAGCTGGAGAGGCTGGCCGCGGCGCCGGAGGAGCCGACGCGGTGACGGACTACGTCCGCCGCGTCCCCGCCGACTCGGCGCCGATCCTCTCGCGCCTCGCCCGGCTCGACATCGAGCTCACCGAGCGCTGCGACAACGACTGCATCCACTGCTGCATCAACCTGCCGGCCGGGGACAAGGCGGCGCGCGCCCGGGAGATGACCACCGGGCAGGTGAAGGAGATCCTGCAGCAGGCCGCCGACCTCGGCTGCCTGCAGGTGCGCTTCACCGGCGGCGAGCCGCTGCTGCGGCCCGACTTCGAGGAGCTCTACCTCTTCGCCCGCCGCCTCGGCCTCGCGGTGCTGCTCTTCACCAACGCGCGGCGGATCACGCCGGGCCTGGCCGACCTGCTGGCGCGCATCCCGCCGCGCGAGCCGATCGAGGTCACGGTCTACGGCATGCACCGCGGAGTCCTACGAGGCCGTCACGCGCGTGCCCGGCTCCTACGCCCAGTTCCGCCGCGGGGTGGACCTGCTGCTCGAGCGCGGCGTGCCCTTCATCGTCAAGGGCGTGCTGCTGCCGCCGACGCGCGGGGAGGTGGACGAGCTCGAGGCCTGGGCGGCGACCCTGCCGGCGATGACCGAGCCGCCCGGCTACGTCGTGCTGCTCGACCTGCGCAACCGCCGCGACGACGCGGAGAAGAACCGGCTGATCGCGTCGCTGCGCCTCTCGCCGGACGACGTCGTCGCAGCGCTGGCCCGCGACGAGGCCAAGTACCGCGCCGAGATGGCCGAGTTCGGCGCCCGCTTCATGGGCCCGCCCGGCGCCGAGCTCTTCCGCTGCGGCGCCGGCCACGCGCATCTCGATCGACGCCTACGGGCGCGCGCAGCCGTGCATGGGCGTGCGCGCCCCCGAGCTCACCGTCGACGTCCTCGCCACGTCCCTCGCCGGCGCCCTCGACAGCTTCGCGACGCTGCGCGAGCTGCGCGCCACCAACCCCGAGTACCTGCGCCGCTGCGCGGCCTGCGTTCTGCACGGCTTCTGCGAGCAGTGCCCGGCCAAGTCGTGGGCCGAGCACGGCACGCTGGACACCCCGGTGGAGTACCTCTGCGAGGTCGCGCACGCCCAGGCGCGCTTCCTCGGCTGGCTCAATGAGCGACGAAAAGGGATGGAATCTCCGAAACTTGCCGAAAAGAGTACTGGCAGACCCGCAGTCACGACATCCGGAGAACGATTCGAGCCATGACGACCGTGAAGAAGACACTGGAAGAAGCCGGAGCTGATAGTCCTGGTGCGTAGCCGGCCGGAGGAGGCGGTGCTCGCCGGCTGCAAGTTCGGCAACAATACGCAGGGACCAGACGAGCATCAAGTGCAAGAAGAAGGGCTCCCCTGATCCCTGCACGCGCCGGCGAAGTCCTAGGACCCTTCGCTTCCCAGTCCTACCTCGACGACCATCGCGCATAGTGCTTGCCGCCGACGTGGGTGCTATAGTGGCACCTACGTTACTCGACGTCGGCGACAGGGGCGATGCATGGAGGCAAAGAGACGCGCTTGGCAGCGGCCCGAGCTGACCGTTCTGGTGCGCAGCAGGTCGGAGGAGGCGGTGCTCGGCGTGTGCAAGTGCACAGGAGCCGGCCCACGGGCACTCGGACGGCGCAAGCGCATCCTGCATCCAGTGCCGGCTTGCGATCGCACTCCGACGGCCGTAGACGGCGCCTGCAGCGCTCGATCGGTCAGCGTGCCCGCTGCCAGCTGGTCGTGAGTTCGCGTCGACGTCCGACGCCAGGTCTGCCGCATGCCTGTTCGGCGCGGCGAATGCTTGACTGTCGCCTGAACCTCGCGCAGCAGACTGCGTGCTGGCGACGCGCCTCGCGTCCAGGCACGTGCGCTGCATCCACGCGCGTCCGGCGACGTGCTGCGCACCGCTCGTGCGTCACCGGGCGGCCGACGCGCGACGTCGCTCTGCGCCATCGCGTGCGCGACACGTGCGCGAGCAACGCGCATGGCGACGTCGAAGCGTCGCGTCGCACGCGCATCGCGTTCGACGACGACCTGCTCGGCGTGGTCGTCGCCATCGAGCGAGGCAGGGCGGAGCGTGCCGCTGGAGTCGCGAGCGCGAGCACGGCAGGGCCTGCTGCGGCTCTACCATCGTCGTGCGCCTGGCGCTGGTGGAGGCTCAGCCGAGTGCGGGCGTGCGCGGACGCTCTTGCGCGCGCCTGCAGAGGCGCGCCGCGTACGGGTGGGCCGCGCGCACTGGTACGCGCGTCGGCGGCCGCGCCTGCGCGTCACCGTGCGCGTGCCCGTGAACGCCACCCTGGGGGACGCCGTCTCCCGCGAGCTCGCGCCGTCGGCGTTCGATCCGGAGAGGAGCGCAGGGCCGGCTCGAACGCTGGACGCTGGTCGCGCAGGTGGGTGACGAGCGCCGGCCGGCCGCCTCGCTCACGTTCGCGCGCGACGCAGGACGGCGCCTGGCGCTGCAGGCGTCGGCGGTGCGGGTGCGGTATCGTGGCAGCGGCCTGGACGACGCCCTGCTGCGGCAGGCGGAGGAGATCCTGCGGAGGTCGCGCGGTGCCTGAGCACCTCGAGATCCAGGAGTTCGGCCTCTGGGAGAAGATGGCCGGCAGGCGCGTGCCGCTCAGCTTCGACCTCGAGCTCACGGCGCGCTGCAACAACGACTGCCGGCACTGCTACATCAACCTGCCGGCCGGCGACCGCGCCGCCAGGGCCGCCGAGCTGACCACCGCCGAGGTCCTCGACATCGCCGGTCAGGCCGCCGAGATGGGCGCCCTGTGGTGCCTGGTCACCGGCGGCGAGCCGCTGCTGCGCGACGACTTCACCGAGATCTACGTGGGGCTCAAGCGCCTCGGGCTGCTCATCAGCGTGTTCACCAACGCCTGCCTGGTCACGCCGGCGCACGTCGAGCTCTTTCGCCAGTACCCGCCGCGCGACATCGAGGTGAGCGTGTACGGCGCGACGCGCGAGACCTACGAGGCGGTCACGCGTCGCCCCGGCTCCTACGACGCCTTCGTGCGCGGCCTTCAACTGCTGCTCGAGGGTGGCCTCAAGGTCCGCTTGAAGGCGATGGCGCTGCGCAGCACCGCCCACGAGCTCGAGGAGATCGGGCGCTTCTGCCGCGCGCGCACCAAGGACTACTACCGCTTCGACCCGCTGCTGCACCTGCGCTTCGACGGCGACCCGGTGCGCAACGAGGAGATCCGCGCCGAGCGGCTCTCGCCGCAGGAGGTCGTGGCCGTCGAGCGCGCCGACGAGGAGCGCTTCGGCACGCTGCAGCAGGGCTGCGCCGACGGCGAGCTCATCAGCCCCGAGTTCGCGCACACCGGCTGCGACCACCTCTTCCACTGCGGCGCCGGCAACGGCAGCTTCACGGTGGGCCCGGAGGCGGCCCTCGGCGGAGACCAGAATCCCATCCGGATGGTTTTTTGCAAACGTATCGATGACCGCCAGACATACCGCCGTCTGCAACGCCACCGGCGCTTCCAGAACCCCCTGGCCGTAGACGCGGCCCATGCAGCGAAAAGCGACGCCCTGACTGAACAGGCCATCCAAACCGACGGCACGCTGTGCCAGTTCGGCCTCAAAGGGCGTAAACCCCCTTCTGGCACAGGCACGGCCCGCTCCACCGCCTGCGGTGACGATTTCGACGGTATCGGCCTTCACCGTCACGCGCCGAATCGTCGTTTCCGCAGGGTAGGCCATGCCGATGAGGGAAGCCGCAGCCGCAAAGCCCGCGGAGTCGTCCTGAATGAACCCGGAATGGCTGTGCACGTGTCCGGCGCCGACGTGACCGCTCACGCCCACGACGGGTTTTTTCGTGCCCGGTTGAACGTTCATCGGAAAATTCCTGTCTTGTTTGTGCAAATCCCGCCCGGTCAGGCCGGGCAACCAGAGCGCGATGCCCGGAATGAACGTGATGAAAAGCAGCGCAATCAGCAGGGCCAACAAAAAGGGAATGACGGCGATGACGCCGGCTTCGGTCGGTGTTGTGAACCCGCCGTATAATTCCCCCAGCTCGATGAGCGGCACCATGAGCGCGAAGATGGCGTCTTTCAGCGCTTTGAGTATTTCACCGAAAGTGGCTTTCCTGCCGGAGCCTTTGTATCCGTGTTTTTTTGACAGCAGGTAACCGCAGACCATCAGGAAGGCGCCGATGAGCAAACCGGGAATCACCCCGGCAATGATTGGCCGCCTCCAGTTCTTCCGGAGCGACGAGAACCTCGCCCTCCCATTTGTCAAAGTCACGGGCAAAGCGACGGGCGGTCTTGTCGCCACCCGCTTCGAGCTCGTCGAGCATCGACTGTTCCGTTGTCCGCACGTCCTCTCGCCCGGTTTCGGCTGAGCGGGAGGCCTTCTTGAAATAGGTGATCGACATGTCAACTCCGCAGGGGTCGAATGGGCTTACATCTTGCCTTTCCAGGGAACGGCCTTGCGCTCGATGAAACGCATGAGAAGGTCGAAGAGATAGGCGATGGCGGCGATGATGACGATGCCCATGATGACGATCGCCGTCTGCAGGAACTGCGAAGCCGCCAGCACCATGTAGCCGATACCCTTGGTCGCGGCCACCATCTCGGCGGCCACCAGGGTGGTCCAGCCGAAACCGATGCCGATGCGCATGGCCGTCAGGATCTCGGGCATGGCCGCCGGCAGGATGATGTGCTGCAGGACCTGCCAGCGGGTGGCGCCGAAGGAATAGGCGGCGTGGATTTGCTCGATGGCGGCGGAACGCACGCCGGCCCGCGCGCCGAGGGCGACGGGGGCGAACACCGACAGGAAGATCAGCAGCACCTTCGACGTCTCGCCAATGCCGAACCAGATGATCATAAGGGGCAGGTACGCGAGCGGCGGGATCGGCCGGTAGAACTCGATGGGGGGATCGAAGATTCCGCGGATAAGGGGACTGATGCCCATGGCGAGGCCGAGCGGGATGCCGATGACGCAGGCCAGCAGGAAGGCGCCGAACACCCGTCCGGTCGAGATGAGGATGTGGCTCCACAGCGGCGTCCCGGTGAACCCCTTGCCAAAGATCACGATGAACTTCTGAACGATGGTCTGGGGCGCTGGAACAAATAGCGGTTTCACCCACCCCATCGCTGTGACGACCCACCAGACGAACAGCAGGACAGCGATCGTCGATAGGCTGAGCGTCATGGTGTCGCCGGACCCCGGGACCCCGTAGGTCTCGCCGGGGCGCGTCGGCCGTCCGCGGGACAGGCGGGCAAGCAGGCCGGCGGCCTTGCCGTTCCTGGTGCTGTCGGCGGTCATGCGACCTCCTCGTCCGCGAAGATGATGCCGAGCACCTCCTCGCGGATCTCGATGAATTCGGACGACGCCTTGACCGTGCGCGCGGGGCTTCCCTCCAGGAATTTCTTGGAGAAGGGCAGGTCGAACCAATGGGTGATCCGACCGGGACGCGGCGACATCACGATCAGCTTGGTCCCCATGAACAGCGCCTCTTCCACGCTGTGGGTGATGAAGAAGACCGACTTCCCGGTGTCGTTCCAGATGTGCAGGATGAGCTCCTGCGCCTTCTCGCGGGTCAGCGCGTCGAGCGCGCCGAGCGGCTCGTCCATCAGTAGCAGCTTGGGGTCGCAGGTCAGCGCCCGCGCGATACCGACGCGCTGCTGCATGCCGCCCGACAGGGCGTAGACCGGCGAGTCCTCGAACCCGCGAAGGCCGAGAAGGTTGATGAAGCGGTCCCCGGCGGCGTAACGCTCGTCCTTGGAATGGCCCTGCAGCATCAGTCCGAAGGCCACGTTGTCGCGGACATTCAGCCAGGGAAGCAGGGCATGCTTCTGGAAGACCACGGAGCGGTCGGCCCCCGGTCCCTCCACCCGCGCGCCGTCAAGCAGCACCTCGCCGCTGGTCGGAGCGAGGAATCCGGCGATCAGGTTCAGCAGCGTCGACTTGCCGCAGCCCGAAGAACCAATGGTGACGACGAAAGCCCCTTCGTCCATCTCGATGTCGATGTCGTGCAGCGCCTCGACCGGCGGCTGGCTGCCGACGCCGGGATAAACGACCGACGCCTTGTTGATCTGGAGACCCATTGTGGTGGCCCCTTGCTGTCGGAATGGGCCCGGTCCCCTTCCGGAGACCGGGCCCATTCTGGATTGATGGTCGCCGCCGATCAGCGAACGGCGTCCTTCACGTACTCGTCGGTCACGTACTTCGAATAGTCGTCCAGGACGTGGTCAAGACGACCGGCCGACTTCAGGAACGCGGCCGTTTCCTTCGTTGCCTTGGTGATTCCGCCGCCGAGCCATTCCGGCTTCAACTGCTCGGCCAGCGGCAGGAAGGTGTAGCCCTGGAGGGTTTCCGGCACCTGCTTCGGATCCGCGCCCGTCTGTGCGGCGATGGCCTTGACTCCGGCATAGTCCGGCGTCCAGGCAGCCGGGTTCTTGAGATAAGCCTGAAGTGCGTCGTCGTTGGCCTTCATAAACGCGATGAGGGCCTTCTTATTCTTCTTCGCGAATTCCGTGTTGACGACCCAGACGTTGAAGGTCGGGTAGCCCCAGCTCGCGACCTCGTCGGCACCGACCAGCCGCTTGCCGGTCTGCAGGATTTCGGTCTGCGCCGGCGGCCAGACGAACGCCCCGTCGATGGCCGACTGCTGCCATGCCGCGACGATCTGGTCCGGCGACATGCTCATGATGGTCAGGGCTTGCTCGTCGATGTTGGCGTGTTTCAGAGCCCCCATCAGCGAGAAGTGGGCCGTCGAGCCGACCGGCACGGCGATGCGCTTGCCTTTCAGATCGGCAAGTGTATTGATGCCCGTGCCGTTGCGAACGATCAAAGACTCGGACTTGCCGATGACGTAGTCGATCATAAACGCCTGCAGGTCGACGCCCTGCGTGGCGGCGATCGCAAACGGCGACGAGCCGAGCTCCGCCACCTTGATGTCGCCGGAGGCCATCGCCGCGATGACGTCGGTCCCCGAGGCGAACTTGCGCCAATCGACGTCCCAGCCGGTCGCGGCCGCGAACTTGCCGTCGTGCGCCGCCATCTGAGTCGGCGTCGGATCACCGAAGGTTCCGATGATCACCTTTTCGGCGGCCTGTCCCGCCGTCATCAGCAGCGCCGAAACGGCCAGAATGCCAAGCAACACTTTCAAGCTCTTACCCATTTGAACCTTCTCCTTTCGATGGTAGCCCATGGTTTTCTCTTCTCCGCCAAGCAACACTTTCAAGCTCTTACCCATTTGAACCTCCATTCATTGTTTACGTTGAAATCCAGCGAATCTTTAGCGATCGCTCCCCGCCGACGTTACGGCATCGATTTGGGCCGTCGCCGGAACAATCGCCGTGGATTCCGTTCGCGCGGGAGAGGTATCCGGCGGAGGCCGCTCATCGAACAGCCCTTCTGTCCGACAAAGTCGTCAAACACGTCACGATGATGGTACTGATGTGCTCGCAATCCTTTAGCGAGAAGGTGAGAGGGATGCGCATGTCGAACAACTCGGACAGGATCCCATCCGTAACCGGCAGCGCCTGTAGTTCCAGGTAGCGCCAGCTCTTGTGTGTGCTGGTGAATGCCACAGGCGCCTCGTTGCCGAACCATTTGAGCTCGACACCCAAGGCCGCGCACGACTTGACGAAAGCACGCGCCGCGTCGGCACCGATGCCCGGTACCAGGAATTGGATCGAGCTGCCAACGTAGCGCTCCTGCGGTGGCCGCTGCGGAATATAGAGGGCGCTGGCCTCGCGCAGCTTGGCCTCGATGGTCTGGTAGCGCTCGTTCCATCGCTCGATGTTGCCATCGAGCACCGCCAACTGCGGGCGCAGGATGGCCGCCCTGAGATTGTCCATCCGCCCGGACAGGTTAGGTGTATCGAGGCGGATGTCGGCGAAAACCGACGGATCGGGAGCGGCGCCATGCCTCTCGTAGAGCATGTACGACCCCGACATGACGATCGCCCGCGCCATGAACTCGGCGTCGTCCGATGCCAGTAGGCCTCCTTCGCCCGAATTCATGTGCTTGTAGGTCTGCGTGCTGAAGCAGCCGGCCAACCCGAAGTTGCCGCTTTTGCGGCCGGCCCAGGTCGCTCCCATGGTGTGCGCGCAATCCTCGAAGACGACCAAGCCATGCCGGTCGGCGATGGCCGAGACCGCCTCCATGTCGGGCAGGTGTCCGCGCATGTGCGAAAGCAGCAACATGCGGGCGCCCGCCGCCGCCTTTCGCTCGAGGTCCGCAAGATCGATAACGAGGTCTCGTGTGGTCTCGATGAACACCGGTCGGCCGCCTGCACCGACGATGGCGCCCGGCACCGGGGCCAGCGTGAAGGCGTTGGTCAGCACCGGCTCGCCCGCCTTGAGGCCGGAGGCGCGTAGGGCGACCTGGATCGAATAGCCGCCCGACGCACAGGCCAGGCAATAGCGGCGGCCCTGGTAGGCGGCAAATTCTTGCTCGAGGAGGGCGGCTTCCGAAAGCTCCGCCCCGATCGTGTTGTAGCGATGCAGCCGCCCCGACCTGAGCACAGCCACGGCCGCCGCGATGGCGTCCTCGCCGATCGACTCCTGCTGGGTAAACCTGCCAGTGAAAGGTTGAAGCGTCATCTATCTACCCATGCCCGTCGTCACCCGTCAGTTCCGCCTGTCGACAGCCAGGTCCGCTCACCGCACCGGCGGCGTCCCCTATCTTGAAACACGTTCGGCTTCCTCGGCACGAACAGCGGGAAAATTGAGAGCACTCTCAAAATCAGTATAGTCTCAACGTCCGTTGGAGAGTCAACACGAAATGGGCCGGAACCGGTGCCCGCCGCCCGTGAATCTCAGGGAATCCCGCAATAGTTGGCCAGGGACTCGAAGGGTCTTTTGGACTTCCTTTCCCGTGTAATTGTATATGGACAATAAAAATCTGAAATTTTTTTTGATTACAGGGTAACACTTTCCTCCGTGGGTTGCGGCGTGAAAAACCCCTCAATAATCTTCAGCGTGTGCTGTCGCTGCTCAATGCTGAGATTTTTCAAGGCACCGACAGCATCGACGAATTGTTTCCAAATCGAGTGTCCGTAGCGGGCTAAAGCCAGCACCTGTGCTGTCCATTCAGATACCCTGCGCAAAGCAAGCTCTTCAGGCATGAACGCCCTATCGCTTTTGTCCGTACAAAGGATTCATGAAACTTTCCAGGTAGGCATAAAGCGACGGTGACCCACCGGTGTGAAGAAAAAGGACGTTTTTGCATCCCTCGAAGAACCCTTTCCGCGTCAAATCGATGCATCCGACCATGGCCTTGCCGGAATATACCGGGTCCAGGAGAATGGCTTCGGTGGAGGCCAGCAGCCTGACCGCATCCACCATTCCGTCGGTGGGCAGGGAATAACCGGGCCCCACATAGGCGTCAAAGCAGCGGACGGCATTTTCAGGCACGCAATTTCCGGCGCCCACCCATTCCGCCGTCCGGACGGCCAGGTCATGTAGCAGCGCCTCCTGCTCCTGTTTGCTGCGGCTGACATTGATGCCGGAGACGGGGATTCCGGCCCGGTTGCCCTCCATGCCGGCCAGAATGCCGGCATGGGTGCCCGCAGAGCCGCTGGGCACGATCATGTGATCGATGGCCAATCCCATCTCGAACAACTGCTGCAGGGTCTCCTGGGCACAGGCCGCATACCCCGTGGCGCCTGTAGGATTGGAGGCCCCACCGTGAATGATGTAGGCTTTTTTCCCCCTTGGCGCGGAGGTCGTCGGCTACCTGCTACATCCGCTCCTGCATGTCGGACCCGCCGGGAACGACCGTGATGCTCTCCACACCCAAGAGGCGGAAAAGGAAATTGTTGCCGGAAGCGTTGGGATCGTAGCTGTCCTTTACCCGTTCTTCCAGCACCAGATGACAGTCCAGGCTTCCTTGACGGCCCAGGCGAGCGTGAGCCGGCAGTGGTTGGACTGCACGGCCCCGCAGGTGATGACGGCGTCGGCCCCCTATGCAATGGCCTCGGCAAACGAAAAATCGAGTTTCCTGGTCTTGTTGCCGCCCCCGCAGCCTGGCAGGAGATCATCGCGCTTGATCCAGAAATTGATTTTTCCGCCCAAAGCGGCGGAAAATTTTTTCAACGGTTCGATGGGCGTTGGTCCCTGAAGATAGCCACGGCGTGGTATTATAGCGAGATTCATGCGGTTTTCTCTGCTTGGATGACGTTGTGCGGCATAAGCGTTTGGTTCGACGCCAGTGGCGGACAATCCCGTTGGGCATAATACATTCGATATTCGAATGTCGAATGTCGAATGTCGACATTCATCGGGTAGCAGTACGGATTCTGACTGTCAACCCTTTTTTCCAATCCGAACCCTTTCCGCCCGGGCATGGAACAATGGCGGCATCGGCGAGGCCTTGACAGGCGCGCCGTTTCATCGTAGGAAAAAAGGCATCGAAACGGCCCGCCACGATGGCGGGCGGTGCAGAAAACACCGCGAACCGGTCTACGATCCAAAAGAGCTACGAAGGCCCGATGCCCCTGCCAGGGGAAAGACGCTTGCGTGGCTTTTTTATTCGGGAAAGGACGGGTACGATGACGGACCGCTTTGCCGTTTTGTCGGACTGGATGATGGGACTTGTGCTTTTTTCGGCCGCCGCCGTGCCGGCAGCCGACCGCGTAATCACCGACGCCGCCGGCCGACAGGTGGCGGTCCCCTCCGAGGTGGCGCACGTCACCGCATCCGGTCCCGGCGCGCTTCGGCAACTGACCTACCTGGAATGCCTGGATTGCGTCGTGGGCGTGGACATTCTCCGGATGGACCTGGGAAAAGCGCTCCATCAGCTGGGTCATTGGGTCACCCAGATCCACGAAGTCGCGGACCCATCCGCCCGGTTCGGCCATGGCCAGGGCGATGCCCAGCGTTTCAAGCTCTTTGGGCTCCTGGCCATGTTTATGGTAAACCAGCGCCAGCAGCGCCAGGACGTGGATAAGGATATTCCCGGCGATGGATGCCGGCATCTGCGCATCCATTTCCACTAAACGGGCATGGGCCGCTTCGAGGCCCTTTGCCGAGCCTTCGGCCAGCTCAAGTTTGATCGGTGTGATTGTGGGACATACAGGAACCATATCAAAGGTATGGCTTTGAAATCGACGCCCACGCTCAGCCGGCGCGCCTCATCGAGCCTGCCCTGGCGCAGTGCGACCTCCACCCGGAACGCATCAAGAATCGCAGGTGAATTGGGATCAAGGATCATCCAATCGTTTTCGGTGTTGAATTCGAGGGCTTCGAAAGCTTCCGCCGGTGCGCCCTGCGCAAGCGTATCTATTAATGACAACACACCATATCATACTATAACCGTGTGGTTACCAGATCTATCATGTGACATCCTTGCCAACTTAATTGAGACAACGCTATTTGTTCCGGTGCAATATTCGCATCGGAACAACCACCTAAACGAAATAAAGCAAACACTATATGTTGGTCTGTCAGTTTGAATTGATTTATCATCTGGCTTGCTACGCTAATAGACGTCCACAGCCCAGGGTATGCAATGGATCTGTTGTTGTCGGATTATCATGCTGACAAAAACAAAAAGGCCCCTAAAAAGGAGCCTTGATTTCAAAATAACATCATCGGATTTGATCCGATTTTCGGCCAAGATTACCCCGGAATTACCCCGCGGCCAAAAACGGTAAAAATATTGAAAGATATATCAATTGGAATACGGCACTTTCACCCAAAAAGGAGAAAAGGTGACGACAGGTATTACATACGATGAGCATCAAATGGTATTAAGGCGATCACGCAATTGTCACTGGGCCATAAATAGACTCACCTAATGGAAATTCTGGCCGGATTACTCGATGGCTTGAAACTTGCGCATGAATTTGCGGTCGATGTAATCTTTGACGATAAACGCCGGTCGGCCGCCGAACAGGAGCCACTTCTTTCTGAAGATTCCGGTGCCGTCGCCCAGGTTGAAGATCAGCAGGTAGTCACCGCCCGGATCGAAAGGCTGAAGGTCACGGCCTTCCAAGGCGGCCATCAGGTTGTTGAGAAGCACCGGGTTTTGGCGCACGGCGTAGACCCCAACCTTGTCCAGGGGATGCTCTTCGAAGTAGATGCAGTCCCCGCCGCCGAACATGTTCGGATGGGCCGTGCATTGAAGATAACGATTGACCAGAAGTCCGCCGTCCGGACCGGTCGGCAAGCCGGACGCCTTAAAAACCGAGGACGGTTTGACACCGACGGCCACGAAAATAATGTCCAATTCATACTCTTGGCCCGAGTCCAGCCGAATTCGACCGGTATCGATCTCTTTTACCCTGCTCTGCTCCAAGACCTTGACTCCCCTTGACGTCAATGAGGCATAGGCTTTGGTGCGAACCCCTTGCGGGTGATCGGGCATGAGGCCCTTGCTGGTGAAGATGATGATCTCGGGCTCGTGGTTTCCATTGTCGCGGACCAAACGCCAGATGTTGCCGGCGATTTCGACGGCTGAAGGTCCCCCGCCGATGATTCCGATGGTGATCTTTCTGCGTGACACCAGGTCGAGGATCCGCTGCTGGGCTTCCAAGAGCTTCTCGATCGGTTTGACCGTAAAGATATCGGCACCGTCGCCGATGATGTGGGTTTGGGGAACGTGACTGCCCACGTTGAAGGAAATGACGTCAAACTGCAGAGACTCCCCGGATTCCAATGCGACCGTCTTTGCTTCCTTATCGACCCGCGCGAGTTTTCCCAAGACGAAGTTGCCGCCTTTTTTTTCCACGACGTGCTTGGTTGCGAAGCGAATTTCTTCAGGCCGGTATGTTTTTCCGAGCATTCCCGGGCCCATGCCGGAGTAATAGTGATACGCCGACGGCTGGATAACCGTCACCCGGTGGCCTTTCTCAACGAATTGGTTCAGGTTGGCCAGTGTCATCATATGAGCGTGACCACCGCCGGCCAAGACCAGGTGCTTTTTCATCACCGCCTCCGCAATCAATCAAATTTACAAACTCACCCTGATGGGTCTCAAGCGGGGTTTCCAACTGCAAGAACCACTCAAATCTGAGTGAACAACTTCCCCAGCTGTGCCAGATGCGCCTGCTCTTCGTCGGCGATCTGCATCAGCACTTTTCGACTTTCCGGATTGTTGCTTCGGTCTGCCGCCCGCCGGTACAAATCGAGGGCTTGAGCTTCAATGGCCATGGCGAGTCCGATAATATCCGGCACGGATTCCAGGTCAGGCTTGTAGAGGCGCACGTACTCCCCAGTTGTCAGACCGCCTTCAACGGCTGGGGTCACCACGGTTTTCACGAATTCGTCGCGCTCTATCGCCGTACCGGTCATCTGGCGGTAGTGGTCGAAAATCCGATCCTGATGTTTGACCTCGATGGCGGAGAGCTTGTCAAAAAGATCGCGGGCCGGCTCGTTCTTCATCAATGGAATCATGGACAGATAGAACTCCCGCAGTCCTGCTTCCATCGAGTAGGCGACGACAAGCGTTTCCTCGGGCGATTCTTTGCCGGTGAACAGGTCGAGACCCAGATCCTCCGCACCGATCGCCCGCTCGCTTTCCCAAGCCTTGAATCCGCCGGAAAGATTGTAGACCTCACCGAAACCTTTACCGACCAACATCTGGGATGCCACCCGGCTGCGTCCGCCGCTGGCACAGTAGACGATGGTCGGTTTGTCCGCATCGATCTCCCCCAACCGGTCATTGAGATCCGGCAGGGGAACCAGTTTGGCGCCCGGAATGTGGCCGGATTCATATTCTCCCGGCTGTCGTACGTCTAAGAGTGCATAATCATCCGAAGACTTGCCCGTGATGTAACCTTTAGCCTGGGGGGCGTCCATTGATTTGACGGGGGTGAAAAACTGTTTCCAACGCATAGGCCCTCTTTCTGTGGATTAACAACCGCTGTCTGTAAGTTAAAAAATGATGATACGATAACCGATGGTATAAAATGCCTCTCGGTTAACTCGTTTCCGTCCATAAATGGCCCTTTTCAGCAATTTCGGCGTCAATCGGCGGAATTGCTTGTGCGGCGTACACGAGTACGCCTCCGCGCAATAACTTGATTTCCTTGAACTTGCAGAAAATTGCTTATTTCTGGATCGGAAACTAATCAGTGCCCTTATAAAAAACCGTGGATGGGCACTAACTCGTTTCCGTCCATACACACTGCGGCTTTGGTAATATAATACCGCCGCCTCGGTTTGAGCCGAAATTTGCCCCTCCCGGTAGGACACGGCCTACGACCCGGCGGGGAAAAGCCCAACGATCTGAGACGATTATTAGTAATAAAGATAGATGGAAAATGCAACATTGCAAGTGCAAGACAAAGAGTCTGAATACCATCGGCAGGCATTCATTTTGACAAATCGGTCATTTTCAGTTAAAATTTAGTACAATTAAAGTGGATCACAAAGCCAAACCCCGAGTGATCGGGGGACGGAAAGCCACGGGTCTTACGAAGACGGCCGGGTTGCCTGGAATTTCCAGATAAAGAGCCAAGGTACCTCCTGTCAGGTGGCTTGGCTTTTTTTGTGACTGTGAGCGATGGTCTTGGCGAGATGGCTGTCACCCAACACCCAATGCGGAGGTAGCTGAATGGGAGCGTTCGTCGACCGTACGGTTCGATGTATTATCAGGTACGACAGAAAAAAAACGGTTGCAGGGGCTCTTCCGATCGGAAAATCATTTTTATTTGAAACAGAAAACGGCCACTTCGTTTCGATCGGTGACTCGAAAATAGAACTGCCTCAGCGGCACAATGGCGTTAAAACTTGGTTGATCTGCAAACATCTCGATACGCCTGAAAAATTTATCACCAATTATCTGCGAAATCGGTACTTTGTGGTTTTCGACAGCCATGTTTTCTGTCATGACTGCAACGAAAACAACATGCTGGGCGGCGAGGCGGCTTTCTTGAAAATGGAAAAGGAATCATCGGCCCTGACAGACAGGGAATTACAGCGGCAGATTTTCGATCCCCTTTTTAAACTCAATCTGCGGTTCGGCAACCGCAACACCTCTCGGAATGAATTGAATCGCCACTCGAGAACATGGTGCGTCTGCAGCCACCTGGCGAACGAAGCCAACTTCAGACGACATGTATTCAACGGCAACCTCATTCTGTTTGCCGGATACAACGTGACCTGCCCGGATTGCCTCGATTCTGTCATCAAAGGCCCTCGCCCTCATGATGACGACAAATTGGTTTCGATGCCCGACGATGATTTTCAATGCGCCATCGTCGATACGCTTTACTCTTTAAACTACGAGCTTTCGATGGCGCAGGGGTTCATCGGAAGTTTGGAGTGAGGTGCCGCTGCCATGGCTTTTCCTGAAAGAAGACGGTATCCGCGGGTCACGCGACAAGTTCACTGGTCTCCTATTTTCTCATAAACAAAAAAGGGCGGCATCGGTGCCGCCCTTTTTGTAACCGTTCACAGGGTTGCAAAGTCCGATGCGCTTCAAACCACCTAATTGTAAGCGTTTACAGGGTGCCGCAGATGCAAGGCGTCGGGCGCGCAGACGTACTTTTGTACTTCAAGTGCCCGGCAACAAAGCAGATGTGGTGCCCTGTGAACGCTTATCCCTTTTTTATTTGGGCCGGGTGCAACGGTCGACCAGATAGAGGATGGAAGTATAATCGATTCCGCCGTGTGCAGAGAGTCCGATTTCACAGGTTCGACTGGTCGCGTATCCATGGCTGACCTCCGGCGGCAGCTGTTGTTTCAGCCGCCTGAGTCCGAAGGCATTCAGCTCGGGCACAGTGAAGCCCCGGTCACCGGCAAAACCGCAACAGATGATGTCCGGCGCAACCACTTTCGCGGCGCACATCTCCGCCAGACGTCGAAAATCGGCTTCTATCCCCATTTTTTTGGCACTGCAAACCGTGTGAATAGCAATTGTTTGCGGGATTTTTTCGAATTCGAGTTTGTCCACAAGATAGGTCAGTGTGAACCGGACCGGTTCATAAAGCTTTAGACGCTTATCCAACGTCTCCTTCATGTGATACAGACAGGGGCTCATATCGCAGAGAATCGGAAGGCGGCCGTTGTCGGAGGCCGCCAGCAGGGCTTCGCCGAGTTCGTGGGCCTTGTCCGCGGCCGCAACGTTCATGCCCTTGCTGGCAAACGGCATGCCGCAGCACAACCGGTTCATCCGCTCGGGATAAATGACGTCAAATCCGGCTTTTTGAAGCAACTCTTCGGTTATGCGAGTCAGAGAGACCGCTTCGCTTCCCCTGGCAGGACCCATGGTCCGGTTGATGCAGGACGGAAAATAGACCGCCGCGTCCGGTCCGCCTCGTCCACCGTTTTTCGGTTTCACCCTGGCTGCCGCTCCGGGCATGGCCGGTGTCCAAAGCGGCAGTCGATTGCGGGACAGTCGACGCGCCGCATCGGCCAGGACCGTCATCCGCTCGGTTCCCAGCAGGGCGTGCGCCTTGTCGAGCACGGCGAGCCCGATACGGCCGGCTTCGGTGACAACATCCATCCGCTTGGCCACGCTTTGACCCACTCGACGGGCGGG